>NZ_JOAK01000006.1 GCF_000720455.1 Streptomyces virginiae
CAAGCCCGTGAACGTCTCCACCCACACCGGCTCAGCCCGCAACACCCCACCCATACAGGCAAAATGCCCAAGACTGAGCCTTCTGCAACACCCTTTAGGCGGGGTGGGCCTCCAGCTCCGACTTCAGCTTGCGCAGGGTCGCCCGGATGTTCTTGCGCTGGAACTCGGCGAAGGTGTGTCCGCTCGTCGCGATCCTGTCGAACGTGTTGGCCACCGGGTCGGGCCAGCCGCGCCGGTCGTCGGTCCACGTCTCCGTCACCTCGGTGCCCCCGGGTACGGCGGCGAAACGGTACTCCCAGGTGGCGATCGGGCCGCGCACCCACGGGCGGCGCAGGCCTATGGCGTGGACCCTGAAGCGGAACACCTCGTCCGGGTCGGCGGCCGTCACCGTGCAGCGGGTCGTCCAGCGGAACGGGCCGCGCTTGTTGTGGCCGTCGAAGACCATCCCGACGCGGGTCGCGGTGCCGGGGCCCTCGGCCGGGGTCGCGCCCAGGTTCTCCGGACTCCAACGTCCCATGAGGGCCGGGTCGGAGACGTGCTGGTAGACCGTCGACGGGTCGGCCTCGACGATGATGGAGTCGTGGACGCTGAACGTACGGGGCATGTGGCTCCCTCCTCGGAGCACGACGGTAGCGGTCACCGCCCCGTCCGGAACCGGCGCCCCCGCCTCGCGTCCCCGCTCGCGTCCGGCGGCCCCCGTCAGGTCCGTTGCCGCATCCGGCGCCGCAGGGTGTCGTAGACGGGTTCGCTCCCCAGCCGGTCCGCGGTCACGGCGGCGGCGAAGCAGGCGGTCAGCAAGGGCAGCAGGAGCACGCCGGCACCCGTCATCTCGGCCACCAGGACGGTGCCGGTGAGCGGTGCCCGCACCACGCCGGTGAACACGGCGGCCATCCCCACCGCCGCGAACGCGGCCGGCCCCGCCGCACCGGCCGGGAGCAGCGGGGAGACGAGTGCATGGGTGAGCGTCCCCCAGAGGGCGCCGAGGGCCAGCAGCGGGGCGAACAGCCCGCCGGGCGTCGCGGCCGCGTAGCTGAGCGGTCCGGCCGCGAACCGTACGGCGAGACAGACCGTCAGGGCGGCCGCCGTCAGGCCTCCGCCCGCCAGCAGGCGCTCGCTCAGCTGGTCGCCGCCGCCGGTGAGGAGCGGGTCGAAGGCCATCAGCGCGCCGACCAGGGCCCCGATGGCGGCCGCCCGGGCGACGAGCGGTACCCGGGTCAGCCGGTCGCACGCCTCCAGGGTCCCCACGACCAGCGCGCTGTACGCGGCGCCCAGCGCGCCGGCGGTCACACCGCACAGCAGGAAGACCGGCAGCATCCACAGCGGTGGCGCGGGGACGGCCGCCATGGGCAGGACGAGCGCGTCTCCCACGATGGGCCGGGAGACGGCCACGGCGGTGACGGTGCCGACGAGCGTCAGCAGCACCAGGCGGGGCCGCACCGTGCCGGTGATCTCCTCGCAGACGAACAACAGCCCGCCCAGCGGGGCGGTGAAGGCCACCGCCAGGCCGGCCCCGCCGAGCGCGGTGTGCAGCATACGGGCGTCCTCGGCGTCCAGCCGGCCGCGCCGGCCCGCCCCGGAGCCGATCGCGGCGCCCATGTGGACGATCGGCCCCTCCCTGCCCAGCACCAGGCCCGAACCGATCGCGACGAGTCCGCCGAGGAACTTCACGGGCAGCAGCCGGGCCGGACCTGCCTCGGACTCCTGCCGCCACACCGCTTCCACGTGCTGGATGCCGCTGCCCGGGGCGTGCGGGACCCGCCGGGCGATCGCGCAGGCCACGGCCGCGCCCGCCGCGGTGAGGGCGACGGGAACCAGGCGGCCCGCACCGCTCTGTCCGGCGGTCGCTTCGAGCAGTGCCGTGCGCAGCAGGTCGGCGTGGTCCAGGCACCAGCGGAAGCCGCCGCCGACCAGCCCGACCAGACATCCCGCGAGCGCCGCGACGACGAAGGCGCGGCCGCCTCTCCCCCGGTCCGCGACAGTCACCACCTAGTGCTGGGGCAGGTGGGTCTTGGCGTCGTCGTACGTCGCCTCGCCGGGTGCGGCGGCCAGGGCGTAGGAGAGGTTCAGGACACCGGTGCGGAACGTCTCGGCGGACACCAGCTCCAGCGGGACCGGGGGCGCGTCCTGTTCGAACAGGCGCATGCCGGTGCGCACGGCGATCGGGTGCAGCAGGAGGTTCAGTTCGTCCAGGAGCCCGGCGGCGATCAGCCGGCGCACGACGGAGACCGAGCCGCTGATCCAGACGGGTGCCCCGGCGCCCGGCTCCTCCTTGAGTGCGGCGACCCCTTCGGTGAGGTCGCCCGCGAGCTGTTCGGAGTTGCGCCAGGTGAAGTCGAGCGGGCTGTGCGACACCACGATCTTGCGGGCGTCGCCCAGTACCTTGGCGAAGGGCGCGTCCTCCCCGCCCGCCGCTTCCCGCTCGGGCCAGGCGCCCGCGAAACTGTCGTAGGTCCTGCGCCCGAGGAGCAGGGTGTCGGCCCGGCCGAGGGTGGCGTCGACTGCGGCGCCCATCTCCTCGTTGAAGTAGGGGAAGTGCCACTGGTCGGGTGCCTCGACGACGCCGTCGAGCGAGATGAACAGCTGCGCCTTGATCTTCCTCATACCGGTCTCCGGGAGCTGGTGGTCGGTCCGTCCGTTCGCGTACGGACCCATCCAAGGGCACCCGGTGGCCGGTACCCGGGCCATTCACCCGCACGGCGGCTGCGTCACCCCCGGCACTTTCCCGGCATGGTGTGCGCAGGAAGTGCAACCCGATCGGGTGCTCGCGCGGAAGGGGAGATGAGGGTCGTTGCCTGGGACGGTCTTCACCGGCCGACACACCTGTCCAGACCCGAGGATTCGCATTGAGAAACGCACCGCGCTGGGCCCGCTGGATCGTTCCGCTCGCCCTCCTGCTGGTATGGCTCGGCATCGGCGGGACGCTCGGACCGTACGCGGGGAAGCTGCGCGAGGTCGCGACGAACGACCAGGCGGCGTTCCTGCCGCGCAGCGCCGAGTCGACGAAGGTCCTCGAAGCCCGCAAGGCGTTCGAGGGGGCGCAGTCCGTTCCCGCGATCGTGGTGTGGACTGCGGACGGGGCCCGGGTGACGGCCGGGCAGCAGCAGGCCGCGGCGCGGGCCGTCGGGGGCCTCGCGGGTCGGCCCGGGGTCACCGGGCCGCCCTCGCCGGCGGTCGTCTCCGCCGACGGGCTGGCCGTCCAGGCTGTCGTCCCGCTCGCGCCCGACCTGGGCGAGGAACTTCCGGCGGTCCTGGACGAGGTGCGGCAGGCGGCGCAGCGGGTGCCGGGAACCTCGGTGGGGATCGCCGGCCCGGCGGCCACCCAGGCGGACCTGTCGGACGCGTTCGCGGGTATCGACGGGCTGCTGGTGGGCGTGGCCCTCGGAGCGGTGCTGTTGATCCTGCTGCTGGTCTACCGCAGCGTGCTGCTGCCGCTGGTGATCATCATCAGTGCGGTGTTCGCCCTGGGGCTGGCCTGCGCGGTGGTGTACGCGCTGGCCGACCGGGGCGCCGTCCGCGTGGACGGCCAGGTCCAGGGGATCCTGTCGATCCTCGTGATCGGGGCCTCGACCGACTACGCCCTGCTCGTCGCGGCGCGCTTCCGCGAGGAACTCGCCGTACGGGGCGACCGGGCGGACGCGGCGCTGGCCGCCGTGCGCCGGTCGGCGGGAGCGGTCACCGCGAGCGCGGCGACCGTGGCGCTGGGGCTGCTGGCCCTGCTGGCGAGCGACCTGACGAACAATCGGGCGCTCGGGCCGGTCGGTGCGATCGGGATCGTCTGCGCGGTGCTGAGCTCGCTGACCTTCCTGCCGGCGGTTCTGGTCCTGCTGGGCCGGACCGCGTACTGGCCCGCCGTGCCCGGGCCGGCCGACGCCGCGGGCGAGGGCCACGGCGTGTGGCGCCGTATCGCCGGGTTGATCGACCGGTCGCCGCGGCGCGTGTGGATCTCCGCTTCCGTCCTGCTCGTGGTGCTGGCCGGCTTCTCGCCCGCGCTCTCGTCCAAGGGGGTGCCGCTGGACGAGATCTTCGTCAATGACGCCCCTTCGGTGGGCGCGCAGCAGACCCTCGCCCGGCACTTCCCCGGCGGCTCGGGCAATCCTGCCGTCGTCATCGCGGACGCCGACCGGGCGGCCGAGGTACGGGCGGCCGCCGAGGGCACGGACGGGGTCGCGGCTGTCGTACCCGTCACCGCGGGCGGCGGCCGGCCGGGCGGCCCGGGCGCTCCGCTCGTGGTGGACGGCCGGGTGCGGCTGGACGCCACGCTGGAGGCCTCGGCCGACGGCGACGCCGCGAAGCGGACGGTGCAGCGGCTGCGCGAGCGCGTGCACGCGGTGCCGGGGGCCGACGCGCTCGTCGGGGGTTACACGGCCCAGCAGTTCGACACCCAGCAGACCTCGGCACGCGACCGCACCGTGATCGTCCCGATCGTCCTCGGCATCATCCTGCTGATCCTGGTCGCGCTCCTGCGGTCGGTGCTCGTGCCCGTCCTGCTGGTGGCGACGGTCGCGCTGAACTTCCTCGCGACGCTCGGCGTGTCCGCGCTCGTCTTCGGGCACCTGCTGGGCTTCAGCGGCACGGATGCCTCCGTGCCGCTCTACGGTTTCGTGTTCCTGGTCGCCCTCGGCGTCGACTACAACATCTTCCTGATGTCCCGCGTGCGCGAGGAGACCGTCCGGTCGGGCACCCGCGAGGGCGTGTTGCGCGGGCTCGTCACCACGGGCGGGGTCATCACCTCCGCCGGCGTCGTCCTCGCCGCGACCTTCGCCGCGCTGATGGTGATCCCGCTGGCCTTCCTCGTCCAGATCGCCTTCATCGTCGCGTTCGGAGTCCTGCTGGACACCCTCGTCGTGCGTTCCCTGCTGGTGCCGGCCCTCATCATCGACATCGGCCCGCGCGCCTGGTGGCCCAGCGCGCTGTCCCGGCCGGGCCGGGGAACCGGCCCGCGCACCGAACCGGCGGCGCGGGCCCGGTGATCACCGGGCCGGCCACGGCGTTGCGGTCGGGTCCCCGGCGGGGCCGGCCAGGCCGGCGAGGTCTGCCGGGAACGGGGTGAGCCCGAGGAGCGCCGCGGTGGCTCCGGCGGTGATCCGGTGCCACAGACCGGCGTCGGCGATCATGGCGTGGCCGCCGCGGGGCATCCGGACGCCGTGGACCCGTGCTCGAGCCTCCCGGGCGCGCGTGAGGTACGCCCAGGTGTCCGCCGCCCGGGTGACGCGGTCGTGCTCGTCGTGGAGGGCGACGACCGCGCGACCGCGCAGGTGGGCGGCGGGTTCGGCCGGCGGGCACCAGGGGGCGAGTGCGACGACTCCTTCCACCTGCGGGTCCGCGGCGGCGCGCAGGGCGGCTCGGCCGCCCATGGAGTGGCCGACGAGGACGACGGGGACCGGGCCGGCGACGGCGCGGAGTTCGTCGAGGGCCCGGAGGGCGTCGGCGACCGGATGCGCGTGGTGGCCGTTCCAGCCGCGGTGGCGGTAGCGGACATGGGCGACGAGCACGTCGGCGTGGGCGGTGGCGCGCGTGACGGCGGACGCGAACGGCCGCATGCGCAGGGCGGGCAGGTTCAGCCGGGGCGGTGGTTCCGGCGCGTCCGCCCGGCCGCCGTGCAGCAGCAGGACCGCGGCGTCCGTCCGCCGCGACAGCCGGTGGCCCCGGGCGGGGATCAGGGCCGGCCCGGACGGCTCGCGGGCCGGCTCCCCGCCGCGTCCGCCGGTGGGCTCATGTGACGGGTTCACCGCCTCACCTCCTGCGCTCCGCGGGGTGACGGCGGGGTGGCAGGGGCAGGAACCCGCTCGTGCGGGCGGCGTACTCGGCGTAGCCGGGGCGGTCCGCCATGTGCTTCTCCAGCAGGCGTTTGCCGCTGCCGACGGTCAGCAGCGCCGTCATGACGACCGGGGAGACCAGGCTCACCAGCGCCGCCGGGAGGCTGGTGCAGGCGAGCAGGTACAGGCCCCACCACAGGAGGCTGTCGCCGAAGTAGTTGGGATGGCGGGTCCAGCCCCACAGGCCGCGGTCCATGATGCGGCCCCGGTTGGCCGGGTCCTCCTTGAACCGTGCCAGCTGGTGGTCGCCCACGGCCTCGAAGCCGAGTCCCGCCGCCCATACGATCAGCCCGAGCACGCCGAGGGCTCCCACGGGGACGGCCGCGTACGAGGCCACCTGGACGGGCAGGGAGATCAGCCAGACCAGCGCGGCCTGGAGGAGGTAGACGGTGCGCAGCGCGTACCAGGTCCGGTTTCCGCGTGCCTTGTCGAGCAGTGCGGTGTAGCGCGGGTCCTCCCCGTGGCCGCGGGAGCGCCATGCGATGTGCGCGGACAGCCTCAGTCCCCACACCACGGTCGCCGCGGCGACCAGCAGCCGTCTCTCGGGGTCTCCGTGTCCGGCGGACAGCAGGTAGGTGGCGGTGGCCACGGCGCTGAAGGCGATGCCCCAGGCGATGTCGACGACGCGGTGCAGGCGAAGGCGGGTGCCGACGGCGAACGCGGCGAGCAGTACGGCCGTCGCGACGGCCGCGCCGGCCGCGAGGCTGGTGCCGAGGGCGCCCCAGGCGGTGCCGGTCACGACCGCTCCGCCGTGGGCGGCTTCTCGGCGAGGACGATCTGGCGGACGTCCAGGTACCGGGAGCGGAATCCGGCTTCCGAGTACGCCAGGTAGAACTCCCACAGCCGCTGGAAGACGGTGTCGAAGCCGAGGTCGGTGACGGTCTGCCGGCTCTCGGTGAACCGTTCCCGCCACAGGCGCAGGGTCTGCGCGTAGTGCTCGGCGAATCCCTCGTCGGACACGGTGCGCAGGCCGGCCGCCGCCGCGTGCTCGGTGATGGCGCGGCGGGAGGGGATCAGGCCGCCGGGGAAGACGTATTTGCTGATCCAGGTGTGGGTGGCGGCGGTGTTGAGCATCTGCCGGTGTCCCATGGTGATCGATTGGAGGGCGACGCGGCCGCCGGGGCGGAGCGCGCCGCGCAGGGCCGCGAAGTAGGAGGGCCAGTACTCGGCGCCGACGGCCTCGATCATCTCGACGCTGACCACGGCGTCGTACCGGCCTTCGGCGTCACGGTAGTCGCGCAGTTGGACGTCGACGCGGTCGGTGAGGCCGGCGGCGTGGATCCGGGCGCGGGCCAGTCCGGCCTGTTCGGCGGAGAGGGTGAGGGTGGTGACGCGGGCGCCGCGGGCGGCGGCGCGCAGCGCGAGCTCTCCCCAGCCGGTCCCGATCTCCAGCAGTTCGGTGCCGTCCGTGACGTGCGCGAGGTCCAGCAGGCGGTCGATCTTGCGGTGTTGGGCGGCTGGGAGGTCTTCGGCCCGGGCGGGGAAGGCCGTGAAGACGGCGGAGGAGTAGGTGAGGGTCGGATCGAGGAAGGACGCGAACAGGTCGTTGGACAGGTCGTAGTGGCGGTGGATGTTCTCGCGCGCGCCGCGCCGGGTGTTGCGGTCGCGGCCGGGGCGGGCGGACACCCACAGCGGACGCAGTCCGCGCAGCGGGGCCGGGACGAGGTCGTCGACGTGCGTGGCGAGGACGGTCAGCAGGCCGGTCAGGTCGTCGCTGTCCCACTCGCCGGCCATGTAGGACTCGCCGAAGCCGATCAGGCCGTCGCATCCGATGCGCCGGAAGAAGGCGTCCGGGTCGTGGAGGGTGATGTCCGGGCGGCGGGTGGTGTCGGGGCCGCGGGTGGGGCCGGCGTTGACGTCCAGGGGGAGCCTGTTCAGGGCCCGGCCGACCAGGTGTGCGGCGACGGCGGTCCGGGCGGGCCGGGCGGTCGGCAGCCGGGCGACGTCCGGCCAGCGCGCGGCGCCCGCCTGCCGGGGGATCGCGGCGGCGCGGCCGGGCGCCCCGGGGTTCGGATCGGACGTCCTGGGCTGGTGGTCGGGCGTGGTGGCCGGGCGGGTCACGGGACCATTCCCTTCTGCGGGGTGTGCCGGGGGCGGGGCTGTACGGGCAGGCCGCGCAGGAGCAGGCGGATGCCGTGGAGTTGGATCCCCGCCCGTACGGCGGCGGTCGACCAGGGCCGGCGGGCGGCGGCCCGCAGGAGGGCGCGGGCCGTGGCGGGGCGGGCGCGTCCCCGCACGGTGGCGGTGAACGGCCGGCCGGCCTCGGTGTCGAGGTGCACGGTCAGGTGGAGGCGTTCCTCGGGGAGCGGCAGGCGCATCCGGTAGTGGCCTTCCACCGGGAAGAACGGCGAGACGTAGAACCGCTTCTCCGCCCGCGCCCGGCCGCCCGCGTCCGGGTGCAGCAGGTAACAGTGCCGCTGCCCGTACGTGTTGTGGACCTCCGCGACGACGCACACCAGGGACCCGGAGGCGTCGTGGCACCAGTAGACGCTGAGGGGGTTGAAGACGAAGCCGAAGACGCGGGCGTGGGCGAGCATCACCACGCGCCCGCCGGTGATGTCGATGTCGCGGGTGGCGAGGAACTCCTCCAGTCCGGCGCGGATCGTGGGCGCCCGGCCCGCGAAGTGGTCACGCGGGTCGAACCGGGCGAGCGGGCGCAGCGGGCGGGGCAGGACCGGCAGCCGGTCGAGGTCCACGCACCACAGGTAGGTGCGGTGCCGGATGTCGTGACGCAGGGGGGCGGTACGGGTGTGGACGACCACGCACTCGTACAGCGCGGCGGGGGGCGCCGCCGCTTCCCGGGTCACCAGCGCACCCCCAGGGCGCGGGCGGCTGCCACGCCGGAGCGGCAGCCGTCCTCGTGGAAGCCCCAGCCGTGCCATGCTCCGGCGTACGCGGTCACGCCGGTGTTCAGGCGGGGCAGTTCCTTCTGCGCGGCGACCGAGGCGGGCGTGTAGACGGGGTGTTCGTACAGCATCCGGCGCACGACCCGGTCCGCGTCGACGCGGTCGTCGGCGCCGAGGGTCACCACGTAGTCGGCGCCGTCGGGCAGGTTCTGCAGGCGCCGCATGTCGTAGCTGACGCGGACGGCCTCGGCGGAGGGGTCGCAGGCCGGCAGGTGGTAGTTCCAGCAGGCGCGGGCGCGGGGCGAGCGGGGCAGGAGGCTCGTGTCGGTGTGCAGGACCGTGGGGTTGGGCGCGTACGTGAAGGCTCCGAGGAGCCTGCGTTCGTCCGGGGTGGGGTCGGCGAGCAGGCGGAGGGCCTGGTCGGGGTGGGTGGCGATCACGACGGCGTCGTAGCCGTCGGTGGCGCCGTTCTCGGTGGTTATCCAGGCGCCGGAGCCGCGTGCGGCCCGGTGGACGGCCTGGACGGGACTGGAGGTGCGGACGCGGTGCACGCCCTTGGCCACGGCCTCGACGTAGGCGGCGGACCCGCCGGTGACGGTCTTCCACTGCGGGGAGCCCGTGACCGACAGGAGGCCGTGGTGGTGGAGGAAGGTGAAGAGGTGGGCGGCAGGGTAGGACAGCGCCGTGCGTGCCGGGCACGACCACACCGCGGAGACCAGCGGGAGGGCGAAATGGCTGACGAAGTACGGGGAGAAGCGCCCTTCGCGGAGGAAGTCGCCCAGGGTGACGTGGTGGGAGGGCGGGTCGGCGAGCAGCCGGCGGGCCTTGCGGTGGAAGACGGGTACCTGCGCGAGCAGGCGCAGGTAGCGGCCGCGCAGCGCCGCCCGGCCGGTGAGCAGGCCGGCCGGGCCGCGGGCGCCCGCGTACTCCAGGCCGCAGCCGTCGCACCGGACCGACATGCTCATCTCGGCGTCCTGGGTGGATATCCCCAGCTCGCGGAAGAGCCGGAGCAGGGTCGGATAGGTGCGCTCGTTGTGCACGATGAACCCCGAGTCCACACCCATGGGCCGCCCGTCCGGGCCGGTGAGCTCATGGGTGTGGGCGTGGCCGCCGAGGCGGCCGTCGGCCTCGTAGAGGGTGACCTCGTACGAGCGCGCCAGGACGTGGGCGGCCGTCAGGCCCGCGACCCCGGCGCCGATCACCGCTGCTTTCCGGTGTTCCACCTCAGCACTCCCGCCACTCACCGCGCCGCCGGGTGCGGTCGCGCACCCGTACTTCGCAGCGGAGGGGCGGGCGGATTGGTGGAGATCGCCGGGTGGGCGGATCGGCGGGGTACGCGCCGGGGCGGGGCGGCGTTCCGTCAGGTGGGCAGGGCCATCAGGAGCAGCGGGGCGGAGGTGGGGCGGCGGGAACCCCCGGCCGGTTCGATGGTGAGTCCGACGGCGCCGGCGTCGGCGGTGTCCCCGTCGATGAGGACGGTGCCGTCCTGGCGGATGAAACCGGCCGGGCGCATGGTGCCGTCGTGGTCGAGCCAGAGCTGGTAGGTCTTGCCGGGGGCGGGTGCGGGCAGGCCGGAAGCGGTGAAGACGGCCCTGTTCTGCCGCTCGGAGGCGACGACGGTGGTGGCCGCTCCGTTGCTGGCCCGGCCGTGGGCCGTGCGGGCGTCGGGCGCGGCCAGGACGGTGCTGACGTCGTCGAGACGCTGCTCGGCCTGGGTGGCCCGCTGCTGGTACTGCTCGCTCTGCTGGTTCTGCCAGGCGGCCAGACCGGCGAACGACGCGGCCGCGACCACACTGGCGGCCAGCGCGAGGGGTACGGCCCGGCGTCGCAGCGCGCTGCCGAGGGTCGCGGTCGGCGCGGTGTCCGGGACGCGCGGGGGCAGTTGGCGCACACCGTCGACGGCGGCCATGACGTGGTGCTTCATCGCGGCCGGCGGGTACTGCGCGGTGGCGTCCGCCAGGCGCGCGGCGGTGGCCTCGAACTCGGCGACCTCCTCGCGGCACGCCTGGCACTGCGGCAGGTGCTCGGTGAACGCCTTCCGCTCGGCGGGTTCCAGGGCGTTGAGGGCGTAGGCGGCGGCGAGGGTGTGGACGTCGGAGTGGTGTTGCTTCATGTGGTCACCCCCATGCAGTCGCGGAGCCGGATCAGCCCGTCGCGCATGCGTGTCTTGATGGTCGGCAGCGGTGTGCGAAGGGCTTCGGCGACCTCACGGTAGGTCAGGCCACGGTAGTAGGCCAGGGTCACGGCCTGGCGCTGCAGTTCGGTCAGGCCGCGCATGCAGCGGCGTACCTGCTCGCTCTCCAGGCGGGTCTCGACCTGCTCGGAGACCTCGTCGAACGCCGTCTGGTGCTCGCGCGCCGCCTGGGCCTGTTCCCGGTCGGCGGACGCCTGGGCGGAGCGGACCCGGTCCACGGCCCGCCGGTGGGCGATGGTCGCCGCCCACGCGGTGACGCTGCCGTGGTCGGGCCGGTAGCGGGCGGCCTGCCGCCACAGGTCGATCATGACCTCCTGCGCGACCTCCTCCGACTGGGCCCGGTCGCGTACGACTCTGACCACGATCCCGAAGACCATGGGTGCGAGTGCGTCGTAGAGGGTGGAGAAGGCCTGCTTGTCACCGTGGGCGACCTCGTCCATGACCTCGGAGAGGTCGCTGCGGCCGGCGTGACTCGCACGGCCGGTGCGGCCTGGACCGAACGGGAGTGGTTGGTTCACGGGGCGGGCTCCGGCTGCGGCGACAAGACGAAGGGGCAGCCGATGCCGGCCTGCCGGGGGCGGGGTGTCCATCGCATGGTGGTCCTTGTCCTTGTCCTCGTTCTTGGTACGTGGAGCCGGGCCGTGAGGTGTGTCCGACGGGTTCTTCGTAGCGGAAGTGCGTACGGATGGCCGGACTTTTGGCAAATGGAGCAGATGAGCGTGTCGGCGGGGCCCGTGGGATTGCCGGTCGGCCTTGCCTGCCTGCCCCTGCCGGACTCTGCCTGTCGCTACTCGGGCCAGGTGAGCACCGCGATGACCTGCTTGCCGAGGGGTGCGGGGCTGACGAAGAGTTCGGCGCCGAGGGCGCGGATGATCGCGAGGCCGCGCCCGCGCGTGGCCAGCGGACCACGGCCGTCGTGCTGCCGGGGCAGTGAGGGGGAGGCATCGCTGAGGGCGATCCCGGCCCGGCCCGACTCCACGCTGAGAGTGAGCGCGTAGGGCGGTCGGGCGTGCCGGACGGCGTTGGACGTCAGCTCGGAGACGATGACGAGGATGTCCTCGGTGGTGTCGTGCGGGCGGCCCACGGGGTGGACGGCGAGCAGCCACGACGCCACGCGGCGGGCTTCTCGGGCGGCTTGCGGGCCTGGTGGCAGGGGGTGGTGCACCGTTGACGGGCGCGTGGGGGGTTCGGCTTCCGGTGCCGGTGCCGGTGCGATGGCGGTGGTGGCGGTGGCTGTGGCGGTGGCGGTGGCGGTGGCGGTGGCGATGTTCATGGTGGTTCCTGATGCCTGATCCGACAGGGGGCGGATCGGCGGGGGGTCCGGGGCCGTGGCCTCGGGACCCCCGCCGGGCCCGGGGCGGCGCTACCACTTGTTGTGGCAGTTCCAGTGCCCGGGCACCCAGTGGTTCACCGAGTGGCCGGGCACCCAGTGCTGCTTCCAGTGGCCCTTGCTCCACCAGCCGTCGTGCCACCTGCCGTGGTGGTCCTGGTAGCCGTGGTGCCAGCTGCCCGAGTGCCACTTGTACTCCCAGTGGCCCTTGCCCCACTTGCCGGTGGTCCAGTGGCCCTCGATCCAGGTGCACCGATCGTGGTGTCGGCGGTCCCGGCGGTCATGCCGGTTGTCACGGTCGTGATCACGGTCGCTGGTGCTGGTGCTGGTGCTGGTGCCGGTTGGCATGGAGTTCGTCGCCGCCGGGGCGGCGCTCGCCGTACCGGACAGACCCAGCAGCGAACCGCCTGCCAGCAGCCCGGCGGATGCGACACCGACGACCACGCGCTTCATGTGCGGAGAAGCGGTCATCGGGCTCACCTCCTCCCTTTCATCAGGTTCATCAAGCATTCGGCTTCGTCGGCTCCTTCACCATCTGGAGCGTCACCACAGATTCGTGACGAACGGAGTGAAGGATTGCCAAGACATTCAAACCGCCATATCTCTCCCTTCGGAGTGCGTGCCGTGAACCCTGTCGACGCCGCTCGGACCGTGTTGCGCTCGCCACCGGGTTCGGGACCCGTTCCGGGAGTCACGGCGGCCTCGGCCGAGGCATCCAGGGGGCTACCTGAGCAGCGGCTCCTCCTCCCGGCTCCCCGAACCGTCGGATCGGCTCGGCTGCTCTTGCGCACCCCCCTCGACAGGGCCGTCCTGGACCCGGTCCCTCCCGGGCTCATGGCCGGAATCCCGCCCGGTCCCCCGGCCCTGGTCCCGGCCGCCCGTTGCCTTGCCGGGCGCCTGCCCCGACCCCTGTCCCTGTCCCCCGCCCTGGACCTTGCCGCTGCCGGTACCCGTCTCCTGGCCGGGCGCCTTCCCGGCGCCCTGACCGGGGGCCTTGCCCGTACCCTCGCCGGAACCCTGACCGGGGGCCTTGCCCGTGCCCTCGCCGGATCCGTTGCCCGGCTGCCGGCCGGAACCCTTGCCCGGCTGCCGGCCGGAACCCTTGCCCGGCACCTTGCCCGAGCCCTTGTCCGGCACTCCTCCGGGCTCTTGCGGCGCCGACCCGGGTGCCTGGCCCGACCCTTGGTCGCCGGAGCCCGGCTCCTGCCGTCCCGGATTCTTCTCAGGGGCCTTGCCCTGGCCCGTGCCCGATCCCTGCCCCGGCACCTGGCCGTTGCCCTTGCCGGACTCCTGACCGGGCGCCTTGCCCGTGCCCTTCTCCGGCACCCCGCCAGGCTCCTGCGGCACCGACCCAGGTGCCTTGTCCGACCCGTGGCCGGTGCCCGGCTCCTGGCCCGGTGCCTTGCCAGGGTCCGTTCCTGACTCCTGTCCAGGCACCTTGCCGGGAACGTTCGCCGGATCGTTGCCCTGGTCGGTGCCCTGCTCCTTCGCCGGAGCCTCGTCCGGCAGCTTGCCGGGGTCCTTGGCGGGCGGCTTGCCGGTGTCCTGACCGGACTCCTTCACCGGGTCCCTGTCCGGCACCTTCGCAGGCGCCTTCCCCGGGTCCTTCCCGTGGCCCGTCCCCGACTCCCGACCCGGAGCCTCGGCGGGCGGCTCGCCGGTGTCCTGACCGGACTCCTTCTCCCGGTCCCTGTCCGGCACCTTCGCAGGCGCCTTCCCCGGGTCCTTCCCGCGGCCCGTCCCCGACTCCCGACCCGGAGCCTTGCCCGACTCTCCGCCGGGTTCCCTGCCCTGGTGCGTGCCCGGCTCCTTCACGGAGTCCCTGTCATGGTGCGGGCGTCGTTCGTGCGGAAAGTCGTCCGGCGCCTTGTCGGGCCGCTTCGGGGAAGCCTTCTTCGGCGCCTTGCGCGTGTCCCCGTGGTGTCGTTCGTCGCCGGACTCCCGCTCAGGGTCGGGGTTTCGGCCCGGGGCGACCCCCGGAGCCGGGTCGGGAGCGCCGTCCGGGTTCGTCGCCGGCTTCGTGTCCGCGTCCGCGGGGCTCGTCCGGACCGATCCCTGGTGGGCCGGGGGCAGCGCCGGGTACGGCGAGCCGGCGGGCCGGCCCGGCGGCGGCTCGACCTCGCGGTCGGTCCGGCCCCGCGCCGCGCCGCCCGGGCGCTCGTACCAGGCCTTGCTGCCCGCGTCGAAGACCGTGACGGCCTTCACCGGCTTCGCGGCGGGCCTGACCGCCACCAGCTCGGCGGACCGGAACGAGGACCATTCCGCACCGCTGAGCCTGGCCTTGCCCTGGACCGCGACAGGTGGTGTCAGAGGGTTGCCACAGGCGCACCGGACCCGCGGGACACCACGGCCGTCGACCAGTACGGACGTACCGGCCTGCAGGATCGCCTGGTAGCCGGTGGGTGCGTTGTTCCGGTACCCGTGGTTGGTGACCCGGGTGTCCCAGCCCAGCCGGACCGGCGTGAGCGAGCGCAGGTAGGAGGGGATCCCTGCCTGCCGGACGCCCAGCGTGGCGGCGAAGGCGCCGCCCTTGTCCGTGTGCTTCGTGAGGAACTTGATCTGCTTCTCCACGTCACAGCTGGCGACGTTCCGGGTGCCCCCGTACAGGCCCGGGTGTCCGCCGTCGACTTCGAGGGTGCGCGCGCCGCTCGTACCGCCCTGTACCGTCCCGGTGGTCTGGGGCGCGGCCACGGCCTCCTCGGAGTCCGTGGCCGTCGACGGCGTGAACGGATCGAGCCCGGCCGCCGCGGCTGCCTCCAGGAAGACCTCGCCGCCGGCCGCGCTGTTGCCGCCCAGCACCGTGAAGCTGACGACCGCCGCCGAGACCACGACGGCCGCCGTGCTCGCACTCACCAGGGTCCTGCGCGACCGCCAACGCCGCTTGGGCCGCGCTTCCCCGCCGTCGGCGGGGGAAGCGGAGGGTCCCGTGAGGGACGGAGGCGGCGGAGGCGGCACCGGCGGTGGAGCCTCCGGTGGGGGCGCGGGCTGAGGCTGCGACCCCCGGCCCGACAGCGGGCCGGGCGGGGGGCCCGTGGGGTGCTCGGACGAAGAAGGCATGGAACTCACGACACTCGCCCCCTGACAGGGGGCACCGGGACAACGATGGTGACTCGGACTCGGACTCGCATGCGCTCGCTCCTTCTGGCCGTCAACGCCTCCACATCCCGGAGGGGAAACCTCGAAACCGGTGCCGCGAAGCAGAAGTCGGCGAAGGGACGACCCCGGCGGGGCCGTCTGATCACCTGCGACATCGATGGGGCCACGTACTGGGTGTGAGCCCGTCCCTTGAGTAAGCCCGCTGCCCCCGGGCCGCGTCATGTCGCGACCATTCGGGACTTGACAGGGCCGGGCCGACTACGGCCGGGCCGCCGCCGACCGGTCGACGATCAGGCGTACCGCCGCGATCGTGAGATCCGGGTCGTGGAGCTGCACGTAGTGGTCGCTGCCGGTCGCCAGCAGGTGGGGGGTCTGCGGCCGCATGCCCACCAGTGCCTGCTGGGCCTTGGGCCAGGCAGCCTCGAGCTTCGCCAGCAGGTCCTTGGACATGGTGGACGGTGCGGCGAAGGGTTCGGTCTTGCTGAGCACCGCGACGGGAACGGGCGGGAGCGCGCCGCCGCGGTCGATGGCGGTGACCCCGCCGTCGATGTCGACCTGCTCGAATTCCGGGTCGGCGTCGAACGGCGTGCCGGGATGCCGGAGCGCCTCGACGTACGCCGTCCAGTCCGCCCCCATCGCCGGCTTCAGCGCGGGCCCCAGCGCGTCGACGAGGACCAGTCCGCGCGTGCGCTCCGGGTGCTCCTGCGCGTACCGCAGGGCGAGCATCCCGCCGAAGGAGTGCCCCACCAGCAGGTACGGGCCGGGTACGCGGGCGGCGGTCAGCAGCCGGTCCAGGTCCTGGACCATGGCGGGCAGCGTACGGGTGCCGCGCACGGGCGTGCTGCGGGTGGTGAGCGTGGGCGGCTGCGTGTAGCGGATGGTGCCGGGCCGGTCGTACGTGCACACGCGGGTGAACGCGGCGACGCCCGGCAGCACCGCCGGGGCCTTCGGCACGGGCGGGGCGGTGTCGGTCAGTGACCACGGGTCGGACGCCTCGTGCAGTCCGGAGAGCAGCACCACGGTCGGGCTCCCGGAGCCGGAGCAGCGCAGGTACAGGCTCCGCCCGCCGCCGATGTCCACCCGCTGCTCGCTGTCCCCGCCACCGCTCGGCGCCGGTGTGCCGGCCACCAGCAGGACGGCGGCCATGGTGGCCACCACCGCACCCGGGACACGCCATCGCATGTCCTCAGCTTCCCCCGCCGCGCGTCACCCCGCCAACGAGGCGGCGGGCCGGTCGCCGGTCGCTCCGGTCACCCGGCGCCGAAGTAGAAGAAGAGCCAGACGAGCGGCGCCAGGACGGCCAATGCGCCGAGGAGGACCCCGGTACGGGCGCGCACCGGACTGGAGTCCTCGGTGCCCCACGCCCGCCACAGGTCGGGAAGGCCCCAGACGACGGCGCAGATGCCGAGGGGGAGGACGAGGTAGAGCGGGAAGTAGCGGACCAGGGGCGGGAGCGCTTCGGGCAGGAACGGGCAGCCGAACGCGGCGGCGGCGAGGACGCCCAGCACCAGCGATCCCGTGCCGCGGCTCCGAGGGTCTTCCTGGTGCGCGGGATCGGCGTCCTGCTTCAGGGAACTCATGGACGGCAGGCTATGCGGAGCGCCTGCGGCGCCGCTTGAGCGGAGATACTCAGGTGCCGGCCGGGCCCCCTGAGTATCCGCCCCCGAATGCGGCACGGGGCGTTGACAGCCCAAAGTGTGAGTGGTTTATTACTCACATGAACACGGAACGACGACGCCAACTCTCCTCGGCCGAAGAGCGCCGCGAGACCGTCCTGCGGACGGCCATCGGGGCCTTCGCGGCCCGCGGCTACTTCGGTACGACGACCACCGAGGTGGCCAAGGCCGCCGGGATCTCCCAGGCCTACGTCTACCGGCTGTTCCCGAACAAGGAGGCGCTCTTCACCGCCGTCGTCGAGCGCTGCTTCTCCCGGGTCCGGGCCAGCCTCGAAGAAGGCGCCACCCGGGCGCAGGGCAGCGACCCCGAGGCGGTTCTGCACACGATGGGCGACACGTACGCCCACCTGATCGCCGACAAGGACCTGCTCCTCGTCCTGACCCACGCCCAGGCGGCGGCCGTGTCCGAGACCGCCGTGCGCGAGGCCGTGCGCGCCGGGTACGCCCGCATGGTTGAGTACGTGCGCGGCGCGTCGGGCGCGGCGGAGGCCGACGTCCAGCAGTTCTTCGCGACCGGCATGCTCTGCCACCTCCTGGTGTCACTGGACGCGCACGAAGTGGACGCGCCCTGGTCCCGGACGCTCTCGGCCGGCATCCGGCACTACTAGCGGACCACTTCGGGCGGACCCACACGGTCCGCCCTCCTTTCGGACAAAAAAGTGAGTGGTCAACCACACACAGGAGATCGCGCATGTACGCCACACCGCCCGACCGACAGACCGCCCCCTCCGCGGCGACCGCCGCGGCAACCCTCGCCGCGCTGGCCGCCGCCCAGTTCGCGGTCACCCTCAGCACCTCGATCGTGAACGTCGCCCTTCCCGCCGTGCGCGACGGGATCGGACTGTCCGACGCGGGCATGTCCTGGGTCGTCAACGCGTACGGCCTGGCCTTCGGCGCGCTGCTCCTGCTCGGCGGCCGGGCGGCCGACCTCCTGGGGCGGCGCCGCGTCCTGACGGCCGGCCTCGCGCTCTTCGCCGTGGCGGCCGTCGCCGCCGGACTGGCGAGCACCCCCTGGATGCTCGTCACCGCCCGCACGGCGCAGGGCGTCGGCGCCGCCGCGATCGCGCCCGCCGCCCTCTCCCTGGTCATGCGGCTCCATCCGCCCGGGCCCGCCCGCGCCAGGGCCCTCGGCGTCTGGGGCGCCGTCTCCGGCGCGGGCGGCGCGGCCGGGGTCCTGCTCGGGGGGATCCTCACCGAAGGCCCCGGCTGGCCCTGGGTGTTCCACGCCTCCGGCATCGGCGCCGCGGCGGTCCTGGCCGCCACGGTGCGGCTCGTACCCGCCGACCCGAAGGAGGCCACCGGGCCCCGCCCACGGCTCGACGTGGCCGGATCCCTCACCGTCACCTCCGGCCTGGTCGCGCTCGTGTACGGGCTCACGGCCGCGGGCCGCTCCGGCTGGACCGACCCCCTCGTCCTCGGCTCCTTCGGCGCGGCGGCCGTCCTGCTGGCCCTCTTCGTACGGGTCGAACGGCGGCACCCCGCCCCGCTCCTGCCGTCGAGGCTCCTCACCCGCGGCGCCGTGGGCCCGGCCAACCTCGTCATGGCGCTGCTCGGTGCGGTCTGGGTCGGCCTGTTCTTCTTCCTGCCCCTCTACCAGCAACAGGTCCTCGGCGCGGGCCCCTTGGAAGCGGGCCTTTCCCAACTGCCGCTGGCCGCAGCGAACATGATCGGCTCCGGCCTGGCGCCCGTACTGTCCCGCCGCGTCGGCCCGCACCGCACCCTCCTCGCCGGGCTGGCGGTCCAGGCAGCCGGATTCCTGTGGCTGGCCCGGATCCCGGCCGACGGCACCTTCCTCGTCCACCTCCTCGGCCCCGTCCTCCTCGTCGGAGCCGGCCTCGGCGTGGCCTTCGTCCAGCTCACCGGAGCGGCCGTCAGCGGGGTGGAGCCCGCCGACGCGGGACTGGCCGGCGGCCTGGTCAACACCACCCGCCAGATCGGCGGCGCCGTCGGTCTCGCCGTACTGGGCACCCTGGCCGCCGCCCGTACCGCCGCCGCACCGCCCGGCCTGCCGCACACCGCGGCCCTGACCGAGGGCTACCGCGGCGCCTTCCTCCTCTCGGCCGCCGTCCTGGGCGTCGGGGCGGCCCTCACCCCGCTGCTCGCCCGCAGGGCCCGGCCGGTGCCGGAGACGGTCCCCGCCACTCCCCCGGCGCCGGCCGCCCTCCGCCCGTCCTCCCGAACCCGCTGATCACACCGTCGAAGGAGTACCTCCCATGACCACGCACCCCACCACCGTCGACACCGGAGCCCCGGTCGTCGTCCGCGTCGAGACCACCGTGCACGCCCCGCTCGCGACCGTCTGGGGCCTGCACGGACATCGCCGCCTGGGCCGAATGGAACACGGACGTGGAGCGGGTGGAGTACGCCGGCCCGCTGGCCCCCGGCACCGCGTTCCGCTGGCTGACCCACGGCCTCGACATCACCTCCACCGTCCACCAGGTCGTCCCCGGCGAGCGGATCGTGTGGGGCGGCCCGGCGCACGGCATCGACGGGATCCACGTCTGGACGTTCCAGGAGACGGCGCCGGGCACCGTGACGGTCCGCACCGAGGAGTCCTGGGGCGGTGCGCCCGTCGAGGCCCGCCGCACGGAGATGGAACAGGTGCTGCGGCAGTCGCTGGACGCCTGGCTCGCCGCCCTGAAGGCCCGGGCCGAGGCCGCGGCGGGCGCCTCCGCCTCCGCCGAACGGCACTGACCGCACCGCGCCCCTTCACGCACCGCTTCCCGATCGTTTCGTTGCGCCGCCCGAGAGTCGAGGACCACGCCATGACCAGCACCCCGAAGCCCTACCTGACCGGCCACTACACCCCCGTCACCGACGAGATCACCGCCACCGGACTCACCGTCGAGGGCACCATCCCGCCCGAGCTGACCGGCCGCCTGATCCGCAACAGCCACAACCCGAAGCCCGGCGTCACCCCCACCCACTGGTTCAAGGGCAGCGGCATGGTCCACGGCATCCGCCTGCGTGACGGGCAGGCCGAGTGGTACCGCAACCGCTGGGTCCACACCCCCGCCCTCGACGGCGCCCCCTACATGACCGAGAAGGGCCCCGACCTCACCGCCAGCACGGCCGGCACCCACGTCATCGAACACGCCGGACGGCTCCTCGCCCTCAGCGAGGCGGCCCTGCCCTTCGAACTGACGGCGGATCTGGAGACCGTGGGAGCCTATGACTTCGGGGGCAGGCTGACCTCGGCGATGACCGCCCACCCCAAGGAGGACCCGGTCAGCGGCGAACTGCACTTCTTCGCCTCCTCCCCCTTCCCGCCGTACCTGATCCACCACGTCGCCTCCGCCGACGGGAAGGTGCTGGAGAGCCAGGAGGTACCGGGCGCGAGCGCGGCGCTCAAGCACGACTTCGCCCTCACCGAGCACTACGTGGTGTTCCTGGAGGGCTCCGTGACCTTCGACCCGGCCGAGCACTCGGGCATCCCCTACAGCTGGAACGACGAGCAGATCGCGCGCATCGGCGTCATGCCGCGCACGGCCGCCGGCGCGGGCGGCAGGGCCCGCGAGATCCGCTGGTTCGAGATCCGGCAGGGCTACGGCATGCACTTCGCCAACGCCTACGAGGACGCGTACGGGCGCATCGTCGTCGAGGGCCCGAGCGTGGGCCGGGACGGCTGGCAGCGGTCCTGGAACTGGTGGGTCGGCGCCGAGGACCGCGGAGCCGAGCCCAACCACGGCTCGCGCAGCACCCGCTGGACGGTCGACCTGGCGGCCGGAGCCGTCAAGGAGGAGGTGACCGACGACCTCACCGTGGAGTTCCCGACCATCAACGAGGCCTTCCTCGGCATCGAACACCGCTACCAGTACGCGCTCGCCTTCCCCGACGACCTGGGGATCGCGGCCCACACGCTCGTGAAGTACGACCGCACCACCGGGGCCCGGCAGCTGCTGCCGTTCGGCGCCGGCCGGCTCCCCAGCGAGGCCGTCTTCGTACCCGCCGAGGGCGCGGGCTCCTCGCAGGAGGATGCCGGGTACCTGCTGACCGTGGTCAGCGACCTCGACGCCGACGCCTCGCAGCTGCTCGTCCTGGACGCCTCCGACCTGACCGTCCCGCCGGTCGCCACGATCCACCTGCCGCGCCGGGTCCCGGCCATGATCCACGGCTCCTGGATCCCCGACGCCGCCGCCTGATCAGGCGCGTGACCGGCGATCGACCGGCGCCCGGGTGAGCCGCGTCTCACCTGGGCGCCGCCGCTTGTCTATGCAACGAGTTGCATAGCAGGATCGGGGCATGGCGCTCGAACACGCGATCCTCGTCTCCCTGCTGGAGAAGCCGGGCTCCGGCTATGAGCTTGCCCGCCGGTTCGAGCGGTCGATCGGCTACTTCTGGACCGCGACGCACCAGCAGATCTACCGCGTGCTCAAACGCATGGAGAGCGAGGGCATGCTCGCCGTCCGTACGGTCCCGCAACAGGGCCGGCCGGACAAGAAGGAGTATTCGGCCGCGGCTCCCGGCCGGGCGGCGCTCGCGCAGTGGCTGCACGAGCCGATCGAGCCGGAGAGCCTGCGGCACGACCTCGCCGTGAAGATCCGCGGGGCGGCCTTCGACGACCCGGCCTCCCTGATCCGCGAGGTGGAGCGGCACCAGCAGGCCCACCGGGACCGTCTCGCGCGCTATCTCGCCGGGGAACTGCGTGACTTCACCGGGCCCGACGCCCCGGCACCGCTCGACGCCGGCCAGGAACTCCAGCACGTCGTGCTGCGCGGGGGGATCGCGCAGGAGCGCATGACGATCGCCTGGCTCGACGACGTCCTGGCCACCCTCCACCGGCTGGGCCGGAGCACGCCGACCTCGACCGGCTGAGCCGCCGCGGCCCACCCCCTCGCCTCCTCTTCCTCCCTCCGCGCACCCGCGCGAACCCCGACTCCGACCCCTCGGAAGGTGATCCGCCATGTCCGACCCTCTGCTGTTCCACCCGCACACCTACGACCCGGCCCACTTCGACCCGGAGACCCGCAGGCTGCTGCGCGCGACCGTCGACTGGTTCGAGGCCCGCGGCAAGCGGCGGATCATCGAGGACTACCGCACCCGTGCCTGGCTGGCCGACTTCCTCGCCTTCTCCGCCAAGGAAGGGCTCTTCGCGACCTTCCTGACCCCGGCGGCCGCCGCCGGCGAGGACGAGCCGGACAAGCGCTGGGACACGGCACGGATCGCCGCCCTCAACGAGATCTTCGGCTTCTACGGCCTCGACTACTGGTACGCCTGGCAGGTCACCATCCTCGGCCTCGGCCCGGTCTGGCAGAGCGACAACGCCGCCGCCCACGAACGCGCCGCGCAACTCCTGTCGGAGGGTGAGGTGTTCGCCTTCGGCCTGTCCGAGAAGACCCACGGCGCCGACATCTACTCCACCGACATGCTGCTGGAGCCGGACGGCGACGGCGGCTTCCGCGCCAGCGGCTCCAAGTACTACATCGGCAACGGCAACGCCGCCGGGCTCGTCTCCGTCTTCGGCCGCCGCACCGACGTCGAGGGTCCCGACGGCTACGTCTTCTTCGCCGCCGACAGCCGCCACCCGGCGTACCGGCTCGTGAAGAACGTCGTCGACTCCTCCAAGTACGTCAGCGAGTTCCGCCTGGAGGACTACCCGGTGGCCACCGAGGACGTCCTGCACACCGGCCGCGCCGCCTTCGACGCCGCGCTCAACACCGTCAACGTCGGCAAGTTCAACCTCTGCACCGCCTCGATCGGCATCTGCGAGCACGCGATGTACGAGGCCGTCACGCACGCGCACAACCGGATCCTCTACGGCCGGCCCGTCACCGCCTTCCCGCACGTGCGCCGCGAGCTGGCCGACGCCTACGTCCGCCTCGTCGGGATGAAGCTGTTCAGCGACCGCGCCGTCGACTACTTCCGCTCCGCCGGACCTGACGACCGCCGTTACCTGCTCTTCAACCCGATGACCAAGATGAAGGTCACGACGGAGGGCGAGAAGGTCATCGACCTGATGTGGGACGTGATCGCCGCCAAGGGCTTCGAGAAGGACAACTACTTCGCCCAGGCGGCCGTCGAGATCCGCGGCCTGCCGAAGCTGGAAGGCACGGTCCACGTCAATCTCGCGCTGATCCTGAAGTTCATGCGCAACCACCTGCTGGAGCCGGCCGAGTACGCGCCCGTCCCGACGCGCCTCGACGCGGCCGACGACGACTTCCTGTTCCGGCAGGGACCGGCCCGCGGTCTGGGCTCCGTACGCTTCCACGACTGGCGCCCGGCGTACGACGCCTACGCCGCCGTGCCGAACGTGGCGCGCTTCCGCGAACAGGCCGACGCCCTGGCCGAGTTCGCGGCCACCATCGCGCCCGACGAGGCGCAGGGCCGCGACCTCGACTTCCTCCTCGCCGTGGGGCAGCTGTTCGCCCTCGTCGTCCACGGACAGCTGATCCTGGAGCAGGCCCGCCTGACGGACCTGGACGAATCGGTGCTGGACGAGCTGTTCTCGGTGCTGGTGCGCGACTTCTCCCAGCACGCCGTCGAGCTGCACGGCAAGGACTCCAGCACGCCGGAGCAGCAGACGTGGGCCCTGGCCTCCGTCCGCCGCCCGGTCATCGACGAGGCCCGCTCGGCCCGCGTGTGGTCCCGCGTCGAGGCCCTCGCCGGCGCCTACGAGATGGCGCAGTAGCGGCCCGTCCCCGGCGGCCGCCACGACAACCGTCCGTGGCGGCCGTCGGGGAGCCCGTGGGACGGGGACCTGGCGTTCAGCGCAGGGATTCGGCCGGCGGGCGCTCGCGGAGGGCGCCGTAGGCGATGAAGTACGCCGGGACGCGGTTCAGCCAGGGCGATTCGGTGATGAGTTCCGTCATCCGCTTGGCGCGTCGGGGGTTGCCGAAGGCGGTGCGGCCTTCGAGGAGGGGTTCGAAGACCTGGGTGTGGGCCAGCTGTTGGAGGCGCTGCGTCGCCACGGTGGTGGGCCAACGGCGGAACTGGACGCGGCGCACGTCGTTCAGGCCCACCCTGCCGTCGCGCAGCGGGTGCACGAGGTGTCGGGCCGCGGCGACCGCGTCCTGCACGGCGAGGTTGATGCCGATGCCACCCACCGGTGACATCGCGTGGGCGGCGTCGCCGATGCACAGCAGCCCGGGGCGGTGCCAGCGGCGCAGGCGGTCCAGTCGTACGTCGAGCAGTTTCACCTCGTCCCAGGAGGTGACGGCGTGGCTGCGGTCGGCCAGCCAGGGGGCCGCCTCCGCGAAGCGGGTCATGAATCGCTCCAGGCCTTCGGCGCGGCGCTCGGCGTCGGTGCCCTTCGGGATGAGCGCGGCGCACTGCCAGTAGTCGCCGCGGTCGATGAGCGCGGTGAAGAACCTGTCGCCCAGGCCGCCCACGAGCCCGCTGGGGTCGTGCTCATGCCGCGGCAGGCGGAACCACCAGGCGTCCATGGGGCACGGGAAGTGCTCCAGGCCGAGTTCGGGCAGCGCCCTGGCCAGTGAGCCGCGGCCGTCGCAGGCCACCGTCAGGGTGGCCCGGAGTTCGCCGGCGGCGCCGTCCGCGGTGCGGTGGCGCACGCCGTTGACGCGTCCGCCCTCGACGAGGAAGCCGGTCGCCTCGGTGTCCATGCGCAGGTGGAAGGAGGGTTCCCGGGCCGCCTCGTCGGCGAGGAGGTCGAGGAGGTCCCACTGGGGCACCATCGCGATGTAGTTGTACTTCCCGGGCAGGGCCCCGATGTTCCCGACGGTGACCAGGGACCGGTCCGGCCCGATGGGCAGCTGCACCGTGGTGACGCGGCGCTGCGGCAGCCGGGCGAAGCGTTCGGCAAGGCCGATGTCGTCCAGCAGCGACAGGGTGGTGGGGTGCACGGTGTCGCCCCGGAAGTCGCGCAGGAAGTCACCGTGCTTCTCCAGTACCGTCACCTCCACACCGGCGCGGGCCAGGAGCAGCGCCAGCACCATTCCGGCCGGGCCGCCCCCCACCACGCAGCAGGTCGTTCGCTCCACGACAACCACTCCCTCCACGGGGATCGGGCGATCCCCAGGGGACGTATACCGCACCGGCGGCGACCGCCCCGGGAGACACCCTCTGGGGGGATCACCCCGTCGTCAGGCGGGCCGGGCCGTGACGGTGCAGAGGCGCTTGGTGGCCCGGGTCAGGGCTACGTACAAGTCCCTTTCCCCACCGGGGCGGGCCGTGATGATTTCCTCGGGGTTCATGACGACGACGCCGTCGAATTCCAGGCCGCGCGCTTCGGACGCCGGCACGATGCGGGCGTGGTGGGCGATGCCCTGGGCCGTCAGTTCGCCCACCCTGACATCGGCGCAGATCACTCCCAGGAGCTCGCCCGGGTGCGCGGTGCTCTGGGCGCGGAGTTCCTGGACGACGGCGGCGGCCGACCCGTCCGGGGGCGCGGTCACGGTGCGGGGGCGCTCGCCGCTGCGCAGGGATTGTGTGGGCTTCTGGTCGGGAGCGATCCGCGTGAGCAGGTCCCGGACGCTCTCCAGGATCTCCTGCGTGGTGCGGTAGCTGACGGTCAGGTGGTGCAGTTCGAACCGCGGTCCGACGTGGGGGCCCAGGGCTTCCTTCCAGTCGCGTGCCGTCGCCACCGGGCCCGCCTGGGCGAAGTCACCCACCAGCGTCATCGCCCTCGCCGGGCAGCGTCGGACGATCATCCGCCACTGCATGGCGGTCAGTTCCTGCGCCTCGTCGACGACGACGTGCCCGTACGTCCGCTCGGGAGGGCCGTCGACCAGGCTCGCCGCCTCGTCCAGCAACGGCACATCGGCATCGGTCCACGGGTCGTCCGGAGCCCGCAGCAGGAGGGACCGTTCCTGCGTGGTCAGGCGGGGCAGGCGCTCGGCGAGTGCGTCGGCGTTCGTCAGGAGCGCCTTCACGAGGTCACCGGGTACCAGCCGCGGCCACAGCGCCTCGACCGCTCGGTCGACGCCGGCGTCTTCGAGGAGATCGGCTCGGAGGGAGTCCAGGTCCAGCTCGTGGGCCGGACCCGCGTCGGCCGCGCCTTCGACGCGGCGCCGGGCTGCTCCCGTGAACCGGTCGAGGTTGATGCCCGTCATCCTTTCGGCATCGGCGTCGATCTGCTCCAACAGGTCGCCCATGTCCCGTTGCATCGCGTCGGTGACGGCGTCGACCAGGAGCTCTTTGAACACCTGGCGCGCGGTGTTGTGCCCCGGTGCGGCTGCCACGGCGGCGTCGCGTGCGGCGGCGACTTCCTCGGCGGACAGGTGAACCGGTTCCTGTCCGACCCGCACGGTGAAGCCACCGGCGGGGGCTTGGTGGACGCGCAACAGGCCGGCCAAGGCGTCGGCGAGGTCGCAGCCGCCCTTCAGACGTGCCGTGTCGAACGGGTCCGCCGTGTCCGTGGACACTCCGGCCAGTTCCCGGCAGGTCGCCAGAACGACGTCGTTCTCCCCGAGTGAGGGAAGGACCTGGGAGATGTAGTCGAGGAACCGGGTGTTGGGGCCCACCACCAGGACGCCCTCCTCCGCGGCGCGCGGGAACGCGTACAGGACATAGGCCGCCCGGTGCAGGGCGACCACCGTCTTGCCGGTGCCGGGCCCGCCCTGCACCACCGTCACCCCGCGGTGGGCGGAGCGGACGATCTCGTCCTGTTCCGCCTGCAGCGTGGCGACGGCCGCGTGCATCCTGCCCGTACGACGGGCCGACAGCGCCTCGGTCAACGGGCCGTCCCCCACGACGTCCTCGTCGGTCGGGGCGGTCCCGTCCAGCAGTTCGTCGCTCACCGAGACGACCGTGCGGTCCTCCAGGCGCAGGTGCCGGCGCCGCCGCAGGTCCATCGGGTGGACCGGTGTCGCCTCGTAGAAGGGCCGCGCGGCGTTCGCGCGCCAGTCGACGAGCAGGGGCAGGTCGTCCTCCTCGGTATGCAGTCCGATCCTCCCGATGCGCAGGGCCGTGCCGTCCGTCCAGTCGATGCGCCCGAAGACCAGCCCTTTTTCGGCGCCTTCCAGCCGGCTGATTTCCTTGGCCAGCCGTTCGGCGGCGATTTCTCTCTCGTATGCCTCACCGGCGTTTTCCGCCGGGGCCTTCAGCGCATTCGACCACTGTTCTCGCGTCTCGGAAATCCGCTCGGTGAGCAGCTCGTATAAGGAGGACACATAATCCCGCTCCGATTCAATCGCACGCACAGCAGGACCATTCATTTTCGACAACAGGGGGCTCCTTCGATTCGAGCCACACCATACGATTGAAATTCCCCGAAGGTAAGTCTTGACTTACCTGACGGGCCATGGCCCCTCGCATTTCTTTGCCCGTAATCGCTGATTGCGCTTTCGATTCCCGCATGCCTTGCGGGAGCCCGGTCGGGGATGCGGCGATCCGCCTCCGGGCGCCGCGTAGGCTCGACCCCGTGCCAGCCTCCCGTCTCCACCGCGTCGCCGTCCTCGTCCTGGAAGGCGCGAAGCCGCTCGACGTCGGCATCCCCGCGCAGGTCTTCACGACCCGCGCGAGCATGCCGTACGAGGTACGGATGTGCGGGGCGGCGCCCGGGCTCGTGGCCGGCGGCGACGGGCTCTCCTACCACGTGACGCACGGGCTGGACGCCCTCGCCTGGGCCGACATCGTCTTCGTCCCCGGCTACCGATTCCCGGACCGCGAGGACCCGCCGCGGCCCGTCATCGACGCGCTGATCGCGGCCCACGGGCGGGGCGCCCGGCTCGCCGCCATCTCCACGGGCGCGTTCGCGCTCGCCGCGACGGGCCTGCTGGACGGGAAGCGCGCGACGACGCACTGGCACTACGCCCGGGCCCTCACGGCCAAGCACCCGCTCGTCCGGGTCGACGAGAACGTCCTGTTCGTCGACGAGGGCAGCGTCCTCACCTCGGCGGGCGCCGCCTCCGGCATCGACCTGTGCCTGCACATCCTGCGCAGCGACCTCGGTGTGGCCGCGTCCAACCACGCGGCGCGGCGCCTGGTGGCCGCCCCCTACCGCAGCGGCGGGCAGGCCCAGTACGTGCCGCGCAGTGTTCCGGAGCCGCTCGGCGAGCGGTTCGCCGCCACGCGGGAGTGGGCGCTGATCCGCCTCGGCGAGCCGCTCACCCTGGAGTCCCTGGCCCGGCACGCCGGGGTGTCGCCCCGTACGTTCTCGCGGCGGTTCGCGGAGGACACCGGGTACACGCCGATGCAGTGGGTCATGCGGGCCCGCATCGACGTGGCCCGTGAGCTGCTCGAACGCTCGCAGCGCGGCGTCGAGCAGATCGCCGCCGACGTCGGCCTCGGCACCGGCGCGAACCTGCGGCTGCACTTCCAGCGGATCCTGGGCACCACCCCGACCGAGTACCGGCGCACCTTCACGAAGGGCGAGTAGGACCCGTGCGGGGCCCGTGAGGATCCCGCCACCCCGCTTGGCGAGATCCTTTTGAACAGTGGCGATCACGCCGCTGTCGTGGGCGGCCGCGGGCGGCGAACCTGATGGCGAACGAAAGGGACTCGCTCATGACTCGCATCGCCATCAACGGATTCGGCCGCATCGGACGCAACGTGCTGCGCGCGCTGCTCGAGCGCGAAAGCGACCTCGAGGTCGTCGCCGTCAACGACCTCACCGAGCCGAAGGCCCTCGCGCGGCTCCTCGCGTACGACAGCACCTCCGGCCGGCTCGGCCGCCCGGTGACGGTCGACGGCAACACCCTGGTCGTCGACGGCCGCCGCATCACGGTGCTGGCCGAGCGGGAGCCGGAGCAGCTGCCGTGGGCCGAGCTCGGCGTCGAGATCGTGCTGGAGGCCACCGGCCGCTTCACCTCGGCCGAGGCCGCTCGCGCCCACCTCAAGGCGGGGGCGAAGAAGGTACTGGTCAGCGCGCCCTCGGACGGCGCCGACGTCACGCTGGCTTACGGCGTGAACACCGACGCCTACGACCCGGCCGTGCACACCATCGTCTCGAACGCGTCGTGCACGACCAACGCGCTCGCCCCGCTGGCCGCGGTCCTCGACGAGCTCGCGGGCATCGAGCACGGCTTCATGACGACGGTGCACGCCTACACGCAGGAGCAGAACCTGCAGGACGGCCCGCACCGCGACCCGCGCCGCGCCCGCGCCGCCGGCGTCAACATCGTGCCGACCTCCACGGGCGCCGCGAAGGCGATCGGCCTGGTGCTGCCGCAGCTGGACGGCAAGCTGCAGGGCGACTCGATCCGCGTGCCGGTCCCGGTGGGTTCCATCGTGGAGCTCAACACGACCGTCGCCCGCGAGGTGACGCGCGAGGAGATCCTGGAGGCGTACCGCGCCGCAGCGCAGGGACCGCTGGCCGGTGTCCTGGAGTACTCGGACGACCCGCTGGTGTCGTCGGACATCACCGGCAACCCCGCCTCGTCGATCTTCGACTCGGAGCTCACCCGCGTCGACGGCCGGCACGTCAAGGTCGTCGCCTGGTACGACAACGAGTGGGGCTTCTCGAACCGCGTGATCGACACCCTCACGCTCCTGGCCGCGGGCTGAGCAGCCGCCCCGCCGTCAGTGACCCGCGCTCCGGCCGGCCCCTCGGGCCGGCCGGAGCGTGCCGTTTTCAGTAGTCCCCGTAGCGCATGCGGCCGAGCGCCGACATCGGCAGGTCGTGCGCGGCGACCGGGGCCGGCAGGCACGTCGAGCCGGTGAGGTAGCGGTCCACGGCGGCCGCCGCCGCACGGCCTTCGGCGATGGCCCAGACCACCAGCGACTGGCCCCGGCCCGCGTCGCCCGCGACGAACACCCCCGGCGCCCGCCCGCCGCGGGCCGCGAAGGCGGCGTCCCGCGCGAAGTTGCCGCGCTCGTCGAGTTCCAGGCCCAGCTGCTCGCGCAGGCCGCCCGCCCGCTCGGGGCCGGAGAAGCCGAGCGCCAGCAGTACCAGCCCGGCCGGCAGGACCCGCTCGGTACCCGCCAGCGGGCTGCGGCCCACCGGCTCGACGGCGGTCAGGCGCAGGGCCCGTACCCGGCCCGCGTCGTCCCCCTCGAAGCGCAGGGTGGCGCAGGCGAACAGCCGGGGGTCGCGGCCCTCGCGCCCGCGGGCCTCGTCGTGGGCGTGGGAGATCCGGTACGTCTTCGGGTACACCGGCCAGGGTTCGTCGTCGGTGCGGTCCGGGCCGGGCTCCGGGTTGATGTCGAGCTGGACCACGGAGATCGCGCCCTGCCGCAGGGCCGTCCCCATGCAGTCGGATCCGGTGTCGCCGCCTCCGACGATGACCACGTGCCTGCCTTCGGCGGTGAGGGGCGAGTCGATCCGGTCGCCCTCCTGTACCCGGTTCGCGCAGGTCAGGTAGTCCATGGCCTGGTGGATGCCGTGGAGCCGGCGGCCGGGGACGGGCAGTTCCCTGCGCTCGCCGGCTCCTATCGCGACGACGAGGGCGTCGCACCGGCCGCGCAGCTCGGCGGCGTCGGCACCGCCGTCGGCATCCGTGCTCGCGTCGGCCGCGGTTCCGACATCGTGGCCCGTGACGAACACCGTGCCCTCGGCGCGCATCTGCTCGATCCGGCGGTCCAGGTGCGCCTTCTCCATCTTGAACTCGGGGATGCCGTAGCGCAGCAGGCCGCCGATCCGGTCGGCCCGCTCGTGGACCGTGACCGCGTGACCGGCCCGGGTCAGCTGCTGCGCCGCGGCCAGGCCGGCCGGACCGGAGCCTATGACCGCCACGGACTTGCCGCTGTGCCGCTCCGGCGGCCTCGGCCCCATGTATCCGCGCCGAAAGCCTTCGTCCGCGATCGTCTGCTCGACGTTCTTGATGGTCACCGGGTCCGCGTTGATCGTGAGGACGCAGGCGTCCTCACAGGGAGCCGGGCAGAGCCGTCCGGTGACCTCCGGGAAGTTGTTGGTCGCGTGCAGCCGCTCGTACGCCGCGCGCCAGTCCCCGTGGGCGGCGTAGGCGTTCCACTCGGGTATGAGGTTGCCCAGGGGGCAGCCGGTGTGGCAGAAGGGGATGCCGCAGTCCATGCAGCGGTCGGCCTGCCGGGAGACGAGCGGGAGCAGGGCCTGGCCCGCGTGGACCTCGCGCCAGTCGCCGAGCCGTTCCTCGACGGGGCGGGCCGGGACGGGCTCGCGGGGGATCCTGAGGAAGCCGAACGGATCGGTCACTCGCCGCCTCCCTGGATCGTTCGCGGCGGGGTGTACGGGTGCGCGCACCCGGTACCGGCGCGCGCTTTCAGTGGCGGTCCGACCAGGTTACGCCGCCTGCGTGGCGGTCACCTTCGCAGCAGGGCGCAGACGAAGTCCTCCTGGACGGCCCGGACCCGCGCGAGCAGCTCGGGGTTGTTCGTCAGGGACGTCTGGGTGGTGATCGTGAAGGTCAGGGAGCGGCTGCCGTCGGCCGTGGCCGCCGCGAGCTGTGTGTAGCCGGGTGTGTTGCCGGTGTGGCCGTACACCCTTCCGCAGCGGGTGGTGTAGCGGTAGATGGCCAGGCCCGCCTCGGTGCGGCCGGGGCCGGGGGGCTGGGAGAGCGCGCCCGGGATGAACGTGAACTGCTGGCGGCGGGTGCGGTCCGAGACGAGGGTGCCGCCGGCGTAGCCGCGGATGAAGGCGGTCAGGTCCTTCGGCGTCGAGACGATGCCCCCTGCCGCCCAGGCTCCGGAAGCGCTCACGGCCTCGCTGACGTCGACGGGCCCCTCCTGCGGGTCGATCTGGTAGCCGTGGAGGAAGGGCTCGGGCAGCCGGTAGTCCTGGGGCAGGCTGGTGGCGGTCAGGCCCAGCGGCCAGTACACCAGCTCGCGCAGCAGCGTCTCGTACCGTCGTCCGGTGGCGGCCTCGGCCATGAGGGCGACGGCGATGTTGTCGGAGTTGGAGTAGTGGTAGCGGCTGCCCGGCCGGAATTCGAGGTCCTCGCCGGCGACGAACTCCAGCAGGCGCCGGGAGTCGAAGTGGTGGCGGGGGTCCGCGGAGACGATGTCGATGAACTCCCGGGAGGCCGAGTAGTCGGGCAGTCCGCTGGTGTGGTTGAGGAGTTGACGTAGCGTCACCTCGTGCCACGCGGCCGGCTGATCGGGCAGGACCTCGCCGATGGTGGCGTCCAGGTCCAGCCGGCCGCGGTCGACGAGGCTCAGGGCCACCGCCCCGCTGAAGGCCTTCGCGACGCTGGCGATGCGCATGTGGTCGGTCGCGCTCGGCGGCCTGCCGCTCTCCAGGTCGGCCACGCCCGCGCGGTAGACCTCTTTGCGGTCGCCGTCGCGCAGGACGGCGATGACTCCGGGGGGTCCGTCGGGGCTGTCCACCAGTTCCCGGAGCTCCCGGCGCAGGTCCGCCGCGGTGGGCGACGGCGGGTTGCGGTCCGCCGCGGCCTGCGCGGGCAGTACGCAGACGCCGAGCAGGGCGCCGCACACGGCGGTGGCGGCGGCCAGACGCAGGGACGGACGGATCCTGCGGGCGTGGCCGTACGGGCGTGGGGACACGGCGGAACCTCCAGGGGAGACACGGAGCGCGGTGGCCCACGATGGCAGGGGCCGCGGCGATGCCGGCGCAGACACGGCCGGGCGCGGGCGGCCGTGGCCCATCCGGCCCTGACGGGCGCTGCGGACGAGGTCCGCGCCACCCTTCCAGCCGACGACCTTCCATTCATTGCACATTCATGAACAGAACCTCACATTCGAAGGCAAGAAGGCGAATTCGATCTACGATCCACCCATCCCTTTAGCTGGTTCTTCCTCTGCACATGGATCACACAATGATTTCTGCACTGCCGCGCCGACGTACCCTGATCGCCGCTTCCGCCGCCACCGTCCTCGCGCTCCTCGTGTCCGGCTGCGGCGGCGGCGCGGGGGACGGCCACCGCATCAGGGTCGGGGTGTCCGGCGACTCGCCGGAGTGGGACGTCCTCGCCAAGGAGGCCGCGAAGCAGGGCCTCACCGTCGAGACCGTCGTCTTCGACGACTACTCGCTGCCCAACAAGGCCCTCAGCGCGGGCGACATCGAGCTCAACGCCTTCCAGCACCTGGTCTTCCTCGCGCAGTCGAACACCGAGAACAAGACCGACATCGCCCCCATCGCCGCGACCACCGTGGTCCCCCTCGGTCTCTACTCCGGCAAGCACAAGCAGCTGGCGGACCTCCCCGACCGGGCCGAGATAGCCCTGCCCAACGACCCCGCCAACCAGGGGCGCGCACTGCGCGTGCTGGAGCAGGCGAAGCTGGTCCAACTGCGCCCGGAGGCAGGACTCTTCGCGACCCCCGACGACATCACCGCCAACCCCAAGCACATCAAGATCACCCCGGTGAACGCGCAGCAGACCCCCCGGACCCTCCAGGACGCGGACGCCGCCGTCATCAACGACGGGGTCGCCGAACTCTCCGGGATCAAGGCCGACACAGCGCTGTTCAAGGACGACCCCGCCGCCCCGCAGTCCGTCCCCTACCTCAACGTCATCGCCGCCCGCGCGGACCAGAAGGACAACGCGGACTACCGGAAGATCGTCGAGCTGTACGCCTCCCAGCCCGTGCAGGACGAGGTCCGCCGCACCAGCAACGGCACCGCGCACCACGTCGAGCTGCCCGCCGCCGACCTCCAGGCCGAGGTCGCCCGCATCCAGAAGCAGCTGGGGCGATGACCGCCGCCGTGGAACTGCGCGACGTGGCCAAGGAGTTCCCGGGCGGAGCGCGCGCCGTCGACGGCGTCAGCCTGTCCGTCGAAGCGGGCACGGTCTTCGGGGTCGTCGGCCACAGCGGTGCGGGAAAGTCCACGCTGCTGCGCCTCGTCAACGGCCTGGAGGAGCCCACTTCGGGCAGCGTCCTGCTGGACGGCCAGGACATCTCGGCGCTCGGGGAACGCCGGCTGCGCCCCCTGCGGCGCGAAATCGGCATGATCTTCCAGCAGTTCAACCTGTTCCGCTCGCGCACCGTGCTGGGCAACGTCCTCTACCCGCTGCGCCTGGCCGGGATGGGCCGCGCCGCGGCCCGGGCCCGCGCCGAGGAGACCCTCGAATTCGTCGGACTGGCCGGCCACGGCGGGCGCTACCCCGAGCAGCTCTCGGGCGGACAGCGCCAGCGCGTCGGCATCGCCCGCGCGCTCGCCACCCGCCCGAAGGTCCTCCTGTGCGACGAGGCGACCTCCGCCCTCGACCCGCAGACCACCGGAGAGGTGCTGGCCCTGCTGGGCCGCGTCAACCGGGAGCTGGGCGTCACGATCCTCCTGATCACCCACGAGATGGAGGTCGTACGGACCCTGTGCGACCGCGTCGCGGTCATGGAGGACGGCAAGGTCGTCGAGAGCGGCGAGGTGTACGAGGTCTTCGCGCGGCCCCGGCACGCGACCACCGCCGCCTTCGTGCGCTCCGAGCGGCACAGCGAGCCGGACGCACCGCTCATGGAGCGGCTGCGCTCCCGCCACCCGGGACGCCTGGTCACCCTGCCCGTCACTGACGGCAGCCCCGCCCTGGAGGGCCTCTCGGAGCTCCTGCAGCTCCACGGCGTGGACTTCGCACTGGTGCACGGCGGTGTCGGCGAGGTCCGGGGACGGCCCCTGGGAAGCGTGACCCTGGAGCTGCGCGGGCGACCCGCCGCGGTCGAAGCCGTCGTCGCCGGGCTCCGCGTACCCGGCCTGGCGGAAGCGGGTGCCCGGTGAAGGCCGACTGGAGCACGTTCTGGCCCAAGGTCCTCGACGCCACCGGCGAGACCGTCTACATGGTGCTCATCACGCTGGCGCTGTCGACCGTCGGCGGACTGGCGGTGGGGCTCACGCTGTACGCCACCCGCAAGGGCGGTGTCCTGCCCAGCCGGTTCGTGCACGCGGTCCTGGGCACGCTCATCAACATCATCCGGCCGGTCCCGTTCATCATCGCGATCGTCGCGCTCGCTCCGGTGACCCGCGGGGTGGTCGGCACGATGATCGGTACGAACGCGGCGATCTTCCCCATGACGGTCGTCGCGACGTTCGGGGTGGCCCGCATCGTGGAGTCCAACCTGCTCGCCGTCGAACCGGGGGTGATCGAGGCGGCGCGGTCCATGGGCGCCGGCCCGCTGCGGATCCTGCTCACGGTCCTCGTCCCGGAGGCGCTCGGCCCGCTGGTCCTGGGGCTGACCTTCATGCTCGTGGCCCTGATCGACTTCTCGGCGGTGGCCGGCACGGTGGGCGGCGGAGGCGTCGGCAACCTGGCGATGACCTACGGCTACCTGCGGTTCGACACCTCGGTGATGGTGGTGACGGTGCTCGTCCTGATCGCACTGGTCCAGTCGGCCCAGCTGCTCGGCAACCTGGTGTCCCGCAAGGTGCTCCGCCGCTGACGGCGGGCTACGGTCGGGATGTTTCAGACCGCGGCGAGCGAGCAAGCGCCAGGTGACCGAACCCCGATCGAGGAGCGTGTGGAATGGCGGGCCAGGGCAAGGACCAGGACGTGGTCGCGGTGATCCTCAAGGACCACCGGACGATGGAGGAGCTGTTCCGCCGGATGCGGAGCGTCGAGGCGGACCGCGCCGCGGCCCGGGACCAGTTCTCGGCGCTGCTCATCGCACACGGTGAGGCCGAGGAGGCCAAGGTCTACGGCGCGCTCAAGCGCTTCCGGGGCGTCGACGACGACGAGGTGGAGCACGGCAAGGAGGAGCACGCCGAGGGCAACGAGGCGCTGTTGAAGCTCCTGGAGGTGGAAGACGTCGGCTCCGACCAGTGGGACGAACGTCTGGAGGACCTCGTCAAGGCGGTCACCCACCACCTGGACGAGGAGGAGCGGACCATCCTCAACGGCGCCAGGGAGAACGTCCCGGACGAGCGCCGGGCGGAGCTGGGTGCCGCGTTCCTGGAGGAACGGGAGAAGCAGCTGGCGTCGGACTGCGGCAGCATCGAGAACGTCCGCAAGATCGTGGGGAAGTGACGGCCCCCCCGGCCGGGACGTCAGAGGGCGAGGCCCTCGATGAGTTCCGCGCCGGGGAGCTGCGCGAACAGCGTGCCGGGAGCGATCAGTTTGCCGCGGCGCCGGCCGCTGCCGACCAGTACGTACGGCATGTCGGCGACCACCGGGTCCACCAGGACGGGCCAGCCGTCCGGCAGGCCCAGCGGGGTGATGCCGCCGTACTCCATGCCGGTCAGCTCCACGGCCATGTCCATCGGCGCGAAGGTCGCCTTCCGCGCGCCGAGGTGGCGCCGGACGGCGCCGTTGACGTCGGCCCGGCCGGCGGAGGGCACGAGGCAGGCCGCGAGGGTGGTCGCGCCGCCGCGTTTGGCGGCGACCACCACGCAGTTCGCCGACCGGCCGAGCAGGTCCTGCCCGTAGTGCGCGACGAAGGCGCCGGTGTCGGCGATGGCGGGGTCGGTGTCGACGTAGAGGATCTGGTCGGCGGGGACGTCCCCGGCCCATCCTTCGACCGCCCGGGCGACGGGCGCCACCAGCTCCGCGAGGCAGTCGGGAGCAGGCACGGCGTTGTCGAAGGGCCCTATGGGAGCGCGCATACCGGCACGTTAACACTGCCCGTCCGCGCGCACGGACAGTGCATGCGGGGCGAGCGACGGCGGCGCGGGCAGCAGGAGCGGACGGCGGCCCGGGGTGATCGCCCCCAGGAGCCGGGGGCCGGCGGCCCCGGTGCAGCCGGGCGCGTTGCCCGGGAGGCCGTGCAGGGTGAGGTACCCGAGTACGGCGAACGCGTACGCCTCCTTCGCCGCGGCGGGCAGCCCCAGCTCCTCCGAGGCGCGCAGCCGCGTACCGGCCAGTTCGGCGCGGAGCATCGCCGTCAGCGTCGGGTTGCGCACCCCGCCTCCCGAGGCGAAGACCTCGGTGGCTCCCAGGGGCCGCAGCGCGTCGGCGACGGTCCGGGCCGTGAGACGCGTGAGCGTGGCGACGACGTCCTGCGGCGGGAGCCGCCCGAACTCCCCCAGGTGGGAACGGAGATACCCCTGGTGGAACAGCTCCTTGCCGGTCGTCCGCGGCGCGGGCAGCCGGTAGTACGGCTCCGTGAGCAGCCGTCGCAGCAGGCCTTCGTGCACGCGTCCGGAGGCGGCGAGCGCGCCGTCCTCGTCGTACGCGAGCCGTCCGCCGCTCAGTTCGCGTACCGCGGCGTCGATCAGTGCGTTGCCCGGGCCGGTGTCGAAGGCCACGGGGTCCGCGTGCCGGGGCACGACGGTGACGTTGGCGATCCCCCCGATGTTCAGGGCGGCCGGGACTCCGGGGCGGCCGCGCAGCAGCATGAGGTCGATCAGGCTGACCAGCGGTGCGCCCTGCCCGCCGGCGGCGACGTCGCGCGTGCGGAAGCCGGAGACGACCGGGCGGCCGGTGGCCTCGGCGATCCAGGCCGCTTCGCCGAGCTGGAGGGTGCCGTGGACCCGTCCGTCCGCGGCCCAGTGGTACACGGTCTGCCCGTGTGAGGCGACCAACTCGGCACGGCCTTCGCACAGTTCACGGTCGGCGCGGACGGCGAGCCGCCCGAAGGCCCGGCCGATGCGGGTGTCGAGGCGGCACACGTCGGCGAGTGTGGTGGGGGCGGGGGGCAGGGCCCGGGCGAGGTCGGTCCGCAGGTCGGCCGGGTACGGCTCGCTGACCATGCCCAGCGGGGTGAGGCGCAGTACGCCGTCCTCCGGCCGGTGGTCGAGGTCGCAGGCGGCGGCGTCCACGGCGTCGTACGACGTCCCGGACATCAGGCCGATCACCCTCATCTCAGCGGCTCCCGGTGGTCGTTGCCGCGCAGGGTCAGCAGCGCCACGGCGCTGAGGGCGCAGGCGCCGGCGGCGTAGTGGGCGGGGACGGCGGTGTCCGCGGTCCGGGCGGTGAGCGCGGTGATGAAGAGCCCCGCGCAGCCCGAGAACACGGCGTTGGCGAGGGCGTAGGACAGTCCGAGCCCGGTGCAGCGGACGCGTCGTGGGAACATCTCGGCCAGCATGGCCGGTCCCGGCCCGGCGAGCAGTCCGACCAGCACGCCGGCCGTCAGCACGGCAGCGGCCCGGGCCGGCGGGGACGCCCCCGGCGACTGGAGCAAGTGCAGGAGGGGGTGGGCGAGTACGGCGATCCCGAGCGCACCGCCGAGCATGACGGGGCGCCGCCCGACACGGTCGCTGAGCAGTCCGGCGGGCAGGATCGACGCGGCGAAGCCGAGGTTGACGAGGGCGGTGGCCAGCAGGGCGTCGCGGAACGACGCGCCGAGCGCGGACTGGAGATGGGACGGCAGGACGACGAGGAAGGCGTAGCCGGCCGCCGACCAGCCCATGATCCGTCCGATGCCGAGTACGACGGCACGGGCCTGCTCCCCCAGGCCGGTCGGGCCGGTCGCGTCTGCCGCGCCGGGCGGGCCGGGCGGGCCGGGCGAATGCGCGCCCGGGGGTTCCTCCAGCGCAGTGCGCAGCCACAGCGCGACCGTTCCGAGGGGCAGGGCCAGCAGGAAGGGGATCCGCCACCCCCATGCGTACAGCGCCTCGGCCGGCAGGACCGCGGCCAGGGCCGCGGCCGTTCCCGCGCCGGCCAGCAGGCCGAGGGCGACGGTGAAGGACTGCCACGCGCCGTACAGGCCGCGGCGGCCGGGCGGGGCGTACTCCACCATCAAGGACACCGCGCCGCCGAACTCGCCTCCGGCGGAGAGCCCTTGGAGCACGCGCAGGAACGTGAGCAGCCAGGGGGCGGCGGCGCCGATGTCGGCGCGCGTGGGGAGGAGCCCGATCAGGGTGGTGGCGAGCGTCATGAGGCCGATGACGAGCACGAGGGCGGGGCGGCGGCCGAAGCGGTCACCGATGCGCCCGAACAACAGGGCGCCGAGGGGCCGGAAGAAGAAGGCGAGGGCGAACGAGGCGTAGGTGGCGACCAGCGCTTCGGCGCCGCCGCCGGGGGTTCCCGGGTGCGGGGTGAAGAAGTTGGCGGCGATGACGGTGGCGAAGCAGCCGTAGACGCCGAACTCGTACCACTCGACGAGGTTGCCCGCCGAGCCGGCGAGCAGGGCCCGGCGGGCCGCGGCGTGGGGTGGCGGCGCCGGGAGCAGTTCGGTCGGGGTCACCCGGCTTGCGTGCCCGCTCGGCGGCCGGCCGATGCCTGTCGGCGTCCTGATTCAGCACATCGGCGGCGGTGTGATGGCCATCCGTTCCTATCATCTCGAATCGAACGCAAAATCGGGACAAATCACATCGTGTCCGATGCGGCCGGGGCAGGGCGTCCGGGAAAACTGGTCCGCCGTCAGAGCCAAGACGACTGCCACCGAGAACAGGACCAGGCCGCTGATCTGATTTGTCGCCTGCCAACCGATTGCGGAGGTGTCACGATGTCCTGCTCCAGGACCGACTTCCGGAAGGCCCTCAAGGGCACTTCTCCGATGTGCTGTTGCCCCCGAGCACGTGCCGTCTTCTTCATACTGCTCCTCGCGGCCGGCGCCCTGGCCGGCCCCACGGACCCGGCCCACGCGGCACCGTCGTACGGCGCGAAAGCCGTCGAGGTGGCCGCCTCCAAACAGGGCTCGCCGTACGCCTACGGCGCCACCGGCCCCAGACGCTTCGACTGCTCGGGCCTGACCCTCTACGCCTTCAAGAAGGCCGGCAAACGCCTCCCGCGCACGGCCGATCAGCAGTACGAGCACACACGCCACATCCCCAAGGCCGATCGAACGGCCGGTGACCTGGTCTTCTTCCCCAGCGGAGCGACCATGACCCACGTCGGCATCTACGCCGGCGACGACAGGATCTGGCACGCTCCCCGTCCCGGCACGACCGTGCGTCTGGAGCGGATCTGGAGCGAAGCGGTCCGATACGGACGCGCCACCTGATCCACCACCCGATCCACCACCCGTTCGCGGCGCATTCGCGTTCACCGCCTGCCCGGCAGCGGCCGGCGCTCGCGCGCGTGCACGTCGACCGCCCCCCCCCGGTCACCGATCCTTTCTCGGTGGTGTGCGTGACCTGGAAGCGGGCGACGGCACGGCGCAGCCGCCCGGCACGGCTCCCAGGGGCCCGGTACGGCTCCGATGGGCCCCGGTACGGCTAGTGCAGCCGCCAGGTGAGTTTTCCGCCGCCGACCCAGTGGACCGCGTCCGGATCGTCGAGGTCGTGGATGGTGATCCCCGCGTCCGCGGCAGCCAGGATCACGTCGGTCATGGATGTCGCCATACGGACCACCTCCCCGTCGATCTCGACGATCCGGAAGGGCGGGTCGCCGGGCTGCACCCCCAGGACGGTGACCCGCGCCGAGGACATGTACGGGCTCATGCTCTCTGTCATGCGGAGATCGTTCCATGCCGACCGCCGTGTCCCGCCCATTGGCAGCGCGTCGGCCGTCCGCAATGACACCCCGGACCCCGAGAGCCGGCCGGGCGCCCGGGTGCTGTCCGTACCCGTCGGAACCCGGCGCCCTCGGCACCCGTCCCGGCTGCTCCGGGCACCGGCTCGGCGTCCGTTACCGGTGCGGGGCCGGGTGGAGTGGGAGGGCGCGCCTGAGTACCTGCCCTGAGTACGCGTACTCTGCCGCGCCCGGCGGGGCGGCCCCACCATGGTGATCATCAAGCCCCACGACCGTCCCACCCGGGCATCACGAGGAGTTCCATGTTTTCCGGACCGGTGCGCACCTTCGCCGTCGTCACCTTCGGCAACTGGCTGTCGGGGGCGTACCTCGGCCTGGCCGCGTTCCTGCTGCTGATCGGCGCCGGCGACGGGGGCGACCAGACGGCCGGGTTGTTCGCCCTGATGCTGGCCGTCCCCACCGGGGCCGTACTGCTCTCGGTGGTCAACTCGATGGGGTCGTGGGCGCAGACCGACGCCACCATCTGGTGCATCCTGGCGTTCTCGTACCTCTTCCAGGCCTTCCTGCTCGGCCTGATCGTCCGTGCGGTCCGCCGGGGACCGAGCCGCGTCGACCTCTGACCAGACGTCGACCGGAACGGGTATTCGCCCAGGTCAGAGCCTCGCAGATGCGGCCCGGTCGATCATCGGCAACCCTTGCCGTGGGGGACGGACGCAAAGGAGGCCGTCATGTCAATGATGGACAAGCTGAAGCAGATGCTGCGCGGTCACGAGAGCCAGGCCGACCAGGGCATCGACAAGGCCGGTGACTACGTCGACGGCAGGACGCAGAGCAAGTACAGCAGCCAGGTCGACACCGCCCAGGACAAGCTCAAGGAGCAGTTGCGCCGCGACCAGGGAAACCCGCCGCCGCCCCAGGGCTGACCCCGCTGCGGCGCCCCCTTCAGCGCCGCCTCCGTACGCGACGCCAGCCGGCGCCGGCCGCCCCCGCGCCGGCCCGGGCTGGTTTCGCGCGTTCCTGAACGGGTCCGGCTGCGGCCGGGCCTCGGCTGGTGTTCTGGGGCTCTGCCTCAGGCCCCGCGCCTCAATCGCCGGCGGGGCTGGGTGGTGTGGGGCGGGGCCCCGCCGGAGTGTCTCCTCGGCTCGCGCGGTGCTGCCTGTCTCGGTTGTGCCCGGTGGTGCGCGCTCGTCCTGCGGGGACACTCCGCCGTGCCCCCACGGGGAGGGGTGTCCCCGCAGGACGAGCGCGCAACCCCCGAGCACAACCGAGAAGGCCCGGACGCGCCGAGCCGAGGAGACACCCCTCCCCGGCCCCGCGACCCGCCCGCACCATCAAGCCCCGCCGGCGATTGAGGCGCGGGGTCTGGGGCAGAGCCCCAGCACACCGGCCGGGGGCCGTCCCGGACGGCTCCGTGGAGGCGGCCCGGCGGGAGCCTGCGGCCGAAGGCGAGCAGGACGCGCAGCCGGTCCTCGGGGACGCGCCGGTCGAGGCCGAGGGCGACCGTGATGTCCAGTCCGTGCACCACGTCGTGGCCGAGGGCCGCCGCGGACCCGCCGACCGGCGGGGTCCACGGGTGGTGGGCGCCGTCCCGCAGGAACGCGGAGAGCCGGGCCGTCGAATGGGCGGCCGCGTCCCTGCGGGCGACCCGGTCGGTCATGCGGTGCAGGTTCCCGCGCGCCTTGACGAGTTCGCCCATGGTCGCGGGCAGGGAGAGCCGGAACCCCATCGACATGTGGGCCACGACCTCACGCACCCGCCAGCCGGCGCAGGCTCGGCTCGTTCCACTGGTCCTCCCGCAGGCCGTCGAGCAGATCGGCCGGCTCCTGGCGTTCCGCCGCGATCAAGGCCCGGTGAGAAGTCGTGTCCGCCATGTGATCCAGCCTGCGGCCAACTCCGCCATAGCTCCAATAGATTGATGTGCTCCGCACTAACATCACCGGTTATGGAACTGCGCCAACTGCGCTATCTCGTCGCCGTCGTCGAGGAGGGCGGCTTCACCCGCGCCGCCGCCCGGCTGCATCTGGCCCAGCCCGGACTCAGCGCCCAGAGCCGGCAGTTGGAGAAGGAGCTCGGGCAGCCGCTGCTCGACCGGTCCGGCCGGTCGGTGACGCCGACCGAGGTGGCCGGGCCGTCCTGCCGTACGCGCGGGCGGCGCTGGCCGCCGCGGACGCGGTGCGGCAGACCATGGACGAGCACCGGGCTGCTGCGCGGCAGGGTCACGCTCGGGCTGCTCTCCGGGGCCACCGGCCACGCCTTCGACGTCGAAGGCGTGGCCGCGTTCCTCGCGGAGTTCCACGGCGCCCATCCCGCCCTGGAGATCGCCCTGACCGAGGACACCTCGGAGCGGATGCAGACCGCGCTGCTGGCCGGTGAGATCGACATCGCCCTCCTCGGACCCACGTGGGAGGAGCCTCCGCCCGGCCTCACCCACCGGACGGTCATCGACGTGCCGCTCTGCGCCGCCGTGGCATCCGGTGACCCGCTGCTCGTCCCCGCCGGCCGCACCACGGTCCCCCTGGCCGAGCTGCGCGACCGGCCGCTGATCTGCATGCCGCGCGGTACCGGCGTACGGGCGTCACTCGAACGCGGCTGCGCCCGGGCCGGGTTCCGGCCCCGGGTCGCCTTCGAGGCGGCGTCACCGCAGGTCCTCGCACAGTTCGCCGCCCGCGGCCTGGGCATCGCCGTGATGCCCTTCGGGGAAGCGGGACCCGGCCCGGCGGCGGGCTGTGCTCGCTGCGGATCGTGGAGCCCGGCCTGCGCCGCATCGTCCTGGTCTGGCCGGCCACCGGGCCCGCGAGTCCTGCGGCGCGGGCGCTCCTGGAGCGCTTGCGCGACACCCTGCCGGCGTCACCGCTCTGACCATGTGGTCGTGCCCGTGCCCAGGCCGATCGTGGCACGGGGCCGCATGGGCTCGTCATCGCGGCGGGCGAGCAGCACGACCTCCTCGACCCGTGCCGCGGTGCTGCCCAGGCGGGCCGCGCATTGCGCGGCCAGGCCCCGGGGGTCGCGGGTACGCCCGAGCGAGAGGTGCGGGGTGAACTCCGGGAACCGGCCGCGGCATGCCGGGAAGGGTTCCGCGAGGCTCTCCTGGAGCGCCGTCCACGGGGCGAGGCCGGCCGCGGCGGGGTCCAGCCACACGGTGGCGTAGCCGCGGTGCCGGAAGGCGCGCACCCCGCTGAGCCTGACGTCGAACGGCTCGATGCCGGCTGCCACGGCCGCCAGCAGCGGGGCGGCCCGGGCGAAGTCGGTCTCCGGGACGAAACCGAAGACCAGGTTCACGTGCGGGGGCCAGCGGCGGATCTGGGGGTCGTGCTCGGCCCGGATGCCCTGGACGGCGGGCCACAGGCCGGCCGGCGGAAGCCACACCACGGCGGTCCGGGGCGTGGGGGCCACCCCGAGGAAACCGGGGACGCCGGCTGCGCCGCCGGCGGCCGGGGACACGTTCACACGGCCATGATGCCCCCGGTCACCCGGTGAAGGAGCCGTGGCGGCCCGCTCCGGCCGCGAACCGGTCGGCGCCGGCTCGGGTCTCGCCGGTGGTGAGCGGTACGAGGCCGTGCCGGTACTCGGCCGCCAGGGCCTCCCGCTCCCCAAGACCGTGCTGTTCCCGTACGGAGAGCCGGTCGTGGCGCAGGCACGTCTGCGGGAACGCGGCGATCTCGTGCGCGAGGCGTTCCGCCGCGGAGCGGGCTTCCCCGGGCGGTACGAGGCGGTTGACGAGCCCCATCCCGTGCGCCTCGGCCGCGGTCACGGGGCGGCCGGTGAGAATCAGGTCCATGGCGCGGCTCTCGCCGATCAGGCGGGGCAGGCGCACCGTGCCGCCGTCGATCAGCGGTACTCCCCAGCGACGGCAGAACACACCGAGGGTCGCGTCCTCCTCGGCCACCCTCAGATCACACCACAGGGCCAGTTCGAGCCCGCCCGCCACCGCGTGCCCGCTGATCGCGGCGATCACCGGCTTGGTCAGCTCCATCCGCGTGGGACCCATGGGCCCGTCGCCCTCGGCCCGTACCCGGTTGCCGCGGTCGGTCCCGACGGCCTTCAGGTCCGCGCCCGAGCAGAACGTACCGCCGTCGCCCCACAGGACGGCGACGGCCGCGTCCTCGTCCGCCTCGAAGGCGCGGAAGGCGTCGGCGAGCCGGGCCGCGGTCGGGCCGTCGACCGCGTTGCGTGCGCCCGGGCGGTCGAGGATCACCGTGGTGACGGGACCGTCCCGTTCGATCCGGACGGCGGCCGGTTCTGCGGGCGGGGCGGCGGGTGTCGTCCCCGGTGGTTCGGAGGTGGTGGACACGGCGGAACTCCATGGGTCGAGTGGTGCGGGCGGACGCGCAGGAGGTGCGATCGACCACTCTGGGGCAATCACGGGCCCGGCACGAGAGGGGCCCGGTCCGCGGGACGGCCGTCCGCCCGGACATACATGTTCGAACCGGGTCGAACGGGGGTATACGTCCTGTTCGAATCCGATGAAGAGACGCAGACGGCGAGACCCGAGATGTCCCAGTGCAAGATCCCCGACTACCGCACCGGCCACCGCGGCCGCCACTGGACTCATGCCCTGCGCAGTGCCCAGCGGGCCGGGGCCGTCATCGTGACCGACGAAACCCGCGAGCCGGTCGGCTACGCCCACGACAGCACCGGGCCCGGCCGCTTCCGGCCCTGGATCACCGCCGCCGGCGACCGCTACGACAGCCACGACGTCCACCCGGAGTGGTAGCCGTCGCTCCGTGGTCACGCGCGCGGCGGACCGGCCGTGCAGGACGGGCACAGCCCGCGGTAGACGATCTCGACGTCGGACACCGCGAAGCCGAAACGCTCTTGCGCCGGCAGGTCCGCCAGCGGGTCGCCGGTCGGGTGGACGTCGCGGATGAGGCCGCAGCCGGAGCACACGAGGTGCTGGTGCGGGCGGTGCGCGTTGGGGTCGTAGCGCTTGGCACGCCCGTGCGCGGAGAGTTCCGCGACCTCGCCGAGGGCTACCAGCTCGCCCAGGGTGTTGTAGACGCCGGCCCGGGAGATCTCGGGCAGCCGCCGGGCCGCACGGGCGTGCACCTCGTCGGCGGTGAGGTGCACGTGCTCTCCGTCGAGGACCTCCGCGACGACACGTCGCTGGGACGTCATGCGCCAGCCGCGCCCCCGCAGCCGCTCCAGCAGGTCACTCATTTCGGCTCACCAGTTCGGGCTCGGCGGGACAAAGGAAGTCGGCGGACCTGTCACGGGCCCGAAAAGCGAGTACAGGTTACCCGGCGATGATGCGGGCGGGGCTTTCCATAACGGCCGGCCGATAACGATGATCATACGATCTTCCTCGTTCTCTCCCTTTCCCGCGCGGGCGGAAACCGGGAAAGCCGGTTGGGCGGGCAAGCCCTGCGTGTTCTCTCCGCCACGCGGTCTGCGGTGCGCGACCATACGGACGCCGTCAAGAGCGAGCAGCCAGCAGTTGGAAGCACCGAGACAGGAAGAAGGACGGACGTGTCCGGCAGCGAAAGCGAGAACCCAGCAATCCCCTCCCCGACCCCCGCGCCCACTCGTCCCAGGACGAACCGGGACTGGTGGCCGAATCAGTTGGACCTCCAGGTTCTCCACCAGAACTCGCCCCAGGCCAATCCGCTGGGCGGGGACTTCGACTACGCGGAAGAGTTCGCGACCCTCGACGTCGACGCGCTGAAGCGGGACGTCTTCGAGGTGATGACGACCTCGCAGGAATGGTGGCCCGCCGACTACGGCCACTACGGGCCGCTCTTCATCCGGATGAGCTGGCACGCCGCGGGTACCTACCGCATCGCCGACGGCCGCGGCGGCGGCGGTTCCGGCGCGCAGCGCTTCGCCCCCCTCAACAGCTGGCCGGACAACGCGAGTCTGGACAAGGCGCGCCGGCTGCTCTGGCCGGTCAAGCAGAAGTACGGCCGGAAGATCTCCTGGGCCGACCTTCTGGTTTTCGCGGGCAACTGCGCGATGGAATCAATGGGGTTCAAGACGTTCGGATTCGGCTTCGGACGGGAGGACATCTGGGAGCCCGAGGAGGTCTTCTGGGGTTCCGAGGACACCTGGCTCGGGGACGAGCGCTACAGCGGCGACCGGGAACTCACCGGTCCTTTCGGCGCGGTGCAGATGGGATTGATCTACGTCAATCCCGAGGGCCCCAACGGCAATCCGGATCCGGTCGCCGCCGCCAGGGACATTCGTGAGACGTTCGGGCGCATGGCGATGAACGACGAGGAGACCGTCGCGCTCATCATCGGCGGCCACACGTTCGGCAAGTGTCACGGTGCGGTCGACCCCGAGTACATCGGTCCGGAGCCGGAGGCCGCCCCGCTGGAGCAGCAGGGCCTCGGCTGGCACAACTCGTACGGCAGCGGCAGGGGCGTCGACACGATCACCAGCGGGCTCGAGGGCGCGTGGACGACCGAGCCGACGAAGTGGGACAACGGGTACCTGGACAATCTGTTCAAGTACGACTGGGAGCTGACGAGGAGCCCGGCCGGGGCGCAGCAGTGGACCCCCAAGGACGCTTCGGCGCAGGGCACGGTGCCGGACGCGCACGATCCCGCCAAGCGGCACGCCCCGATGATGCTGACGACGGACCTCGCGCTGAAGGTGGACCCCGTCTACGCGCCGATCTCGAAGAGCTTCCACGAGAACCCGGACAAGCTCGCCGAGGCGTTCGCCAAGGCCTGGTACAAGCTGCTGCACCGCGACATGGGGCCGCTCTCGCGGTACCTGGGCCCGTGGATCCCCGAACCGCAGCTGTGGCAGGACCCCGTCCCCGCGGTCGACCACGAGCTGGTCTCGGCCGGGGACGTCGCCGCCCTCAAGGGCCGGATCCTCGCCTCGGGGCTGACCGTCTCCCAGCTGGTCACCACGGCGTGGGCGTCGGCGGCCAGCTTCCGCGGAACCGACAAGCGCGGTGGGGCCAACGGCGCCCGGATCCGGCTCGCGCCGCAGAAGGACTGGGAGGTCAACGACCTGCCCGAGGTGGCCGAAGTGGTGCGGGTGCTCGAAGGGATCCAGCGGGACTTCAACGGTTCCCAGGGTGGCGGGACGAAGGTTTCGCTCGCCGACCTGATCGTCCTGGGCGGGTGTGCGGCGGTCGAGCAGGCCGCGAAGAACGCCGGGCACAAAATCACGGTCCCGTTCGCGCCGGGGCGTACGGACGCCACGCAGGAACAGACGGACGTGGAGTCCTTCGCCGTGCTCGAACCGAGGGCCGACGGGTTCCGCAACTACCTGCCGGCGGGAGAGAAGCTGTCGCCGGAGACCCTGCTGCTGGACCGTGCCAGCATGCTGAACCTGACGGCGCCCGAGATGACGGTGCTGGTCGGCGGTATGCGGGCCCTGAACACCGGCTTCGGGCGGTCCGCGCACGGCGTGTTCACCGACCGGCCGGAGACGCTGACGAACGATTTCTTCGTCAATCTGCTCGACATGGGCACGCAGTGGAAGGTGTCGGCCACGGACGAGAACGTCTTCGAAGGCCGCAGCCGCGGCTCCAACGGCGAACCCAAGTGGACCGCGACCGCCGTGGACCTCGTCTTCGGTTCGAACTCCCAGCTCCGGGCCATCTCGGAGGTGTACGCGTCCAAGGACGCGCGGGAGATGTTCGTCCGTGACTTCGTGGCGGCCTGGGACAAGGTCATGAACCTCGACCGGTTCGACCTCGTCTGACGCGAGCGTCCCGGCCGGCCGCTCGTGGCGGCCGGCCGGAACGTCAGCGGTGTGTCAGAGGGAGCTCTTCGAGGCCGTGGAGACGACGCACTCCTTGTACTCGCTGCCGTCGCCCTTGCCCGTGTACGGCGCGGTGGCCTCGGTCTGCTGGGAGGCACCGGCCTTGACCTTGAGTCCGGTGACCCGGGCCTGGGCCGCGACCGCGCTGGAGCCGGCGGCCGGGTTGAACTTCATGGTGATGCTGTAGGTCTGGTCCAGAGAACCGCTGTTGGTGACGGTCAGCCGGGCGACCAGGTTCTTGCCGGTGCTGTCCAGCTTGCAGCTGTCGATCTTGATGTCGCGCTCGGCCTTGTCCCTGCTGGTGCCGCCGGTGGTGGTGCCACCGGAGCTGCTGCTCGTACCGCTCGTACCGCTGGTGCTGTCGCTGCCGCTGCTGCCGCTGCTGCCGCTGGTGGAGCTGCCGCCGCTGCTGCCGCCGGAGCTGCTGGAGCTGGAGCTGGAGTGGCTGCCGCCGCCACAGCTGGCGCCGTGGGAACCACGGGCACCGGTCAGGGCGACGACGGCGATACCGAAGACGGCTATCGCACGAACATGACGAAACTTCACGTTTGAACCCCGTTGGAATATCAGGAACCGAAATGCGCCCGCCTTGACGAGCACACGTCACCCTAACAGCGGATTCGGACAACGCCATTCCGCCACGCCCGCACCCTGCGGGCCCCCCGGCCGCCGTCAGCCGGTGTCGACGACGAGGTCGGCACGGTGACGGCCGCGGGCGATGAGGCGGGCGTTCGCCTCGTCCGAACGGGCCACCCACGCGCGCGCGTCGGCCGGCTCCCTGCCGTGGCGCACGTGCCGTTCGACCAGGCGACGGACGCGCGTGTCCTCGTCCGGAGCGCAGTACCAGATCTCGTCGAGCAGCGGCCGCACACCGGCCCACTCCCCCGCGTCGTGCAGCAGGTAGTTCCCTTCGGTGATCACCAGCGGTACGTCCGGCGGGACGGGAATGCTCCCGGCGATCGGCTCCTCGACGGAGCGGTCGAAGGCGGGCGCGTAGACCGTGGCGCCGTCGGAGGCGCACAGGCGGAGCAGCAGCGACACGTACCCGGCCGCGTCGAAGGTGTCCGGGGCGCCCTTGCGGTCGGCGCGCCCCAGCCGGTCCAGCTCGGCCTGGGCGAGGTGGAAGCCGTCCATGGGGACCACCACGGCCGTTCGCGGACCGAGTTCCTCTGCCAGCCGGGCGGCGAGGGTCGACTTGCCGGCGCCCGGCGGTCCGGCCACGCCGAGGATCCGCCGGCCGCCCCGCCCGGCCAGCGCGGCCGCCCTCACCACCAGCTCCGTCGTCGTCTGCACGTGCGTATCCTGCCCGAGATCTCGCGCCGCGGGCGGGCCGGGCGGCGGCGCCGCGGTCGTCGCGCACTGCTGCGCGCCGCGCCGCCGCCCGGCGCGTTCAGCAGAGGGGGCAGGCGTCGCGGATGACGCGCCAGGTGAAGGTGGTGGAGGCGGTCGCGCCTGCGGCGTCCCTGGCGGTGACGGTGACCGTACGGGTCCCGCTGCCGCGCAGGACGCCCGAGATCAGGCCGGTCGAAGCGTTGATCGAGGTGCCGAGCGGCAGGTTCGACGCGGACCAGCTGTACGGTGTGGCGCCGCCGGTGGCCTTCATCTGCAGGCGGACGCTGTCCCACTGGTAACCGACCTGGTTACCGGGGTTGACCACGGCCAGGGCGGCCGCCTCGTCACGGAGGACGACGCCGGTGGCGGCGGCCTGCGGTGCGGCGAGGGCCGTGCCCGTCGGCGCGGCCAGGAGGGCCGCCAGGCCGATGGCCAGGGCCGCCAGTCTGCGCGGGGTGCGTAAGTGTGTACTCAACAGGACCTCCGAACTCGTCGGGTGGCGTGGGCGGTTCCGGCAGGAGTCCCGGGCGCCTTCAACCCCCGTGCTGGGTATGTGTGTTCGAGGTGCGGTACGGCGTCGGAATCATAGGCGGCCGCACCCGCCGCGTCGATGGTCCCTCACGCCCGCGTTCGACGCCCGCCCCGCGAAAAGGCCCCCTGGCACCGCGGAGCCGTGGAACCGCGGAGCCGTGGAGCGCGTCGTGGTTCACGACCCTTCGGGCACGGGCTTCCAGCCCCAGGCCGTGAGCATGCCCGCGGACAGTCCTGTGCATCCGGGGGAATCGAGGTAGCGCACGGCCTCGTCCAGCTGTCCGTCGTCGACGAGGCCGGTGCCCACCATCGCCTCGCGGGCACGCTCCCAGGTGTCGGCCCAGAACCTGCTGATCGGGCTGCCCGGCTGGAGGGGCGGTACGTGGATCTCGGCCGCCACTGATTCCAGGCCGGCCTCCCTCAACAGCTCGGGGTACCGCGGCACTTGGGTGACGTCCGTGCCGATGCTGTCGCGCAGCCCCTGCCACATGGCCCGCATGGCACGGGTGTAGGGCGTGTCGGGTGCGGAGGCCGTGGTCAGGTCGACCGCATCGCTGACGACGAGGACGCCGCCGGGGGCGAGCAGCCGGCTGAGCCCCGCGACCGTCCGGCGCGGGGAGGGCAGGTGCATGAGCACGAAGCGGGCGTGGACCAGCCGGAAGGTGCCCGGGGTGAAGTCGTCGGCGGTGACGTCCGCCTGGAGCACGGACAGTCCGGTCACGGGGTGCGCGGCGAGGAAGCGGACGTCGCGGTCCACGGCGAGGACCTCGGCCACGCCCGCTTCCTCCAGCAGGCGGCGGGCCACCGTGCCCGTTCCCGCCCCCACCTCCAGGCAGGTCCAGCCGGGGCCCGCCCCCAGGGTGCGGAGCCGGGCCATGGACGTGTCGTCGTACGTGAGGGCTCCGAGGTCGATCCGGTCGCCCTCGCCCCCCTGGTCCGGCCGGAAGACCCGCTCGCCGTAGCGCCCCTCGTCCGGGGATCCGGCGCCGTCCGGTGACAGCCCTGTGTCAGCCATGGGGCAATTGTCCCCTCGATCGGCCGCGTGCGCGTGGTGCACCGTCCGCCGTGCCGTGCCGTGCCGTGACGGACCGCGCCGCGCCGGACCGGGCGTGCCGGACCGGGCGTGCTCCGTCAGGCTCCGCCCGCCCGGGTGGAGAGCGACGTGTGCCAGGCCGGGGGTTCCGCGGCCGGCTCCGGCGCGGCCCGGCGTCCGCCCGTGGCGAAGAAGGCCGACAGCGGGAGCGTGGCCGCGCCGACCGTGACCGCGTCCGGTCCCAGCGAGCCGAGGCCCACCGTGACCCGTCCGGCCGGGTGGCGAAGGGAGTAGCGGGCCGCGTGCTCGCGGACCGACGGCAGGATGTACGGGCCGAGCAGCAGCCCCGCCCAGCCGCCGATCAGGATCCGCTCCGGCTGGAACAGGTTGACCAGGTCCGACAGGCCGGCACCCAGGTACTCGGCCGTCTCGTCGAGGATCTCCACGGCCACCGGATCGGCCGCGCGCGCCGCCGCGAGCAGCTCCGCGAGGGCCTCCTCCTCGTCCACCGCCCCGGGCCGCGCCGGGCCGCCGCCGCGCTCCGCCCACCGGGCCAGCAGCGACTCCGCGCCCGTATAGGCCTCCAGACAGCCCAGCGCGCCGCAGCGGCACCGCCTGCCGCGCACCGAGACGGTCAGGTGGCCCCATTCGAGAGGGGTCCCCTCGGTGGTGCCGCCGTCCGGCGACCCGTCGGTGATCAGGCTCGCGCCGACGCCCGAGCCGAAGAGGACGACGACCGCGTCCTTGGCCCCGCGTCCGCCGCCGAACCACATCTCCGCCTGGCCGAGGGTGCGCGCGCCGTTGTCGATGAGGTACGGGACCTCCTCGGGCAGCGCCCCGGTGGCCCGCAGCAGCCGTTCCAGCGGGACCGCGTCCCAGCCGATGGTCTGGCCGTGGACCACGGATCCGCCCGGTGCGTCGTGGTCCACGATGCCGGGCACGCCGACCCCGACGCCCAGCAGCCGGTCCGCGCCGATCCCCGCGTCGGCCAGGACGGTGGCGATGCCCGTCCTGACGTGGTCGACGACCGGGCCGACGTCATAGCAGCCGCGCGGCAGCAACGGCATCTCGGTGCGGGCGAGTTCGGTCAGGGCCAGGTCGAACAGCTCGACGCGGACCCGGGTCTCGCCCACGTCGACGCCGATCATGTACGCGCTGCCGGGGCGGACGCGCAGCAGGGTACGGGGCCGGCCGCCGTCCGAGTCGACGACGCCGGCCTCCTCCAGCAGCCCGTCGGCGACGAGTTCACCGACGACGTTGCTGACGGATCCGGAACTCAGCCCGGTCGCCGGTCCGAGTTCCTGGCGGCTCATCGGGCCCCCGAAGTACAGCCGCTGGAGCACGGCACTGCGGTTGCCGCGCCGCAGGTCCCGTACCGTGCGTCCGCTTCGCCCTGTGGTCATCTGGCCCCTTCCACCGTCACGTCCTCGTGACACCGCTCGCAACATACCCTTGCGCGACCACTTGACGCGACCCTTCCACGAGGCTTAACTCACGTCCTAAATTAAGCCCTGGGCCAAACCGGTCGGTCCAGCGCACCAGGCATTGCCGCGGGACACCGGCCTTCCTCCCGACCCCTTCCGAAAGGGACCGAGCCGTCATGCGCAGATCCGCAGCCACCGCCACAGCCAACGCCGCCGTCAACGCCGCCGCCAGAGCCGCGGCCGCCGCCGTCACCGTCGCCGCCCTGCTCGCCACCGCCACCGGGTGCGGCGGCGGGTCCACCGACGGCGCCGGCTCCAACTCCGCCCCCGACGAGCTCACGTACTGGGCCTCCAACCAAGGCGCCGACATCGCCGCGGACCAGGCGGCTCTCGGCCCGGAGCTGAAGAAGTTCGAGGAGCGGACCGGCATCAAGGTCAAGCTGGAGGTCATCCCCTGGTCCGATCTGCTCAACCGGATCCTCGCCGCGACCGCCTCCGGGCAGGGCCCCGACGTCCTGAACATCGGCAACACCTGGTCCGCATCGCTCCAGGCCACCGGGGCCCTGCTGCCCTGGACCGCCGAGAACTTCCAGGCCATCGGAGGCCGGGACCGTTTCGTCGCGTCCGCCATGGGCTCGGCCGGGGCCGCCGGCCAGGACCCGGCCGCCGTCCCCCTCTACTCCATGGCGTACGCCCTCTACTACAACAAGAGGATGTTCCAGGAGGCGGGCATCGAGAAGCCGCCCGCCACCTGGGACGAGCTCGTCGAGACCGGCCGGAGGATCAGCGGCGGCGGCACGTCCGGCACGTGGGCGCTGGGAGCCGAGGGCGCCAACCTCGCCAACAACATCCACCAGGTCTTCGTCCTGTCCCGGCAGCACGGCGGTTCCTTCTTCGACGCCGCCGGCAAGCCCACCTTCGACACCCCCGCCAACGTCGACGCCGTCAAGCAGTACGTCGACCTGATGGCCAGGGACAGGATCGTCGCGCCGGGCAACGCCGAATACGACAAGAACCAGTCCCTCCAGGACTTCGCGAGCGGCCGGACCGCCATGGTGCTGTGGCAGAGCGCGGCCACTTCGTTCAAGGCCCACGGCATGAAGGAGGGCGACTGGGGCACGGCCCCCGTCCCGGTCCCGGCCGGCGCCGCACCGGGCACGGGCGGCGCGAGCGTCAACTCCATGGTCGCCGGCATCAACATGGCCGTCTTCAAGAACACCGACAACCTCGACGGCGCCCTGAAGTTCGTGGGGTTCATGACGAGCGACGAGGAGCAGAAGGTCCTCAACAGGACCTACGGCTCCATCCCGCCCGTCAAGGCGGCGCAGGGCGACCCCGCCTTCGCGGACCAGGACCTCACCGTCCTGCGCGACACGCTCGCCACCAGCGCCGCCCCGCTCCCCCAGGTGCCCGAGGAGTCGCAGTTCGAGACGACCGTCGGCACGGCCGTCAAGGAGCTCTTCGCCGATGCCGCGGCGGGCCGGCCGGTGACCACCGAGTCGGTCAGGGCCAAGCTCGCCAAGGCCCAGCAGCAGATGGCGAACTGAGCCGTCGGCCATGACCTCCGCGCCCATGACCTCCGCGCCCGGCACGGTCCCCCCGGGGACCGCACCCCAGAGCGCCCCCACGGCCGGGCCGACGGCCGCGGGCCGGACCGGAGGCGGCGTCGCCGCGCGCCTGCGCCGGTCCGGCGGCGGCCCCCGCCGCCCGGGGCGGGCCCGCCGCGGCGCCCTGCCCTACCTCCTCCTGCTGCCGGCCCTGCTGCTCGAACTGCTCGTCCACCTCGTCCCGATGGTGATGGGCATCCTGATGAGCTTCCGCAAGCTCACCCAGTTCTTCATCCAGGACTGGTCCCGGGCCCCGTGGACGGGCTTCGACAACTACGAGCTGGCCGTCGACGTCAACCGGCCCGTCGGCAAGGCGCTCCTGGACTCCTTCCTCACCACCTGCCTGTTCACCTTCCTTTCCGTCGCCCTGTGCTGGCTGCTGGGCACCGCGGCCGCCGTCTTCACCCAGCACTCCTTCCGCGGCCGCGGTCTGCTGCGCGCGCTGTTCTTCGTCCCGTACGCCCTGCCCGCCTACGCGGCGGTCATCACCTGGGCGTTCATGTTCCAGCGGGACAACGGCCTGGTGAACCACGTCATCCACGACCAGCTGGGCCTCGGCGGCGCCGAGCACACCTTCTGGCTCATCGGCGACAACAGCTTCTGGGCGATGCTGACCGTCTCCGTCTGGAAGAGCTGGCCCTTCGCCTTCCTCATCGTCACGGCCGCCCTGCAGAACATCCCCCGGGACCTGTACGAGGCCGCGGCGCTCGACGGCGCGGGCGTGTGGCAGCAGATCCGCCGCATCACCCTGCCCTCGCTCGGCCCCGTCAACCAGGTCCTCGTCCTCGTCCTGTTCCTGTGGACCTTCAACGACTTCAACACCCCCTTCCTGCTGTTCGGCAGATCGGCCCCCGAGGCCGCCGACCTCGTCTCCGTCCACATCTACCAATCCAGCTTCGTCACCTGGAACTTCGGCACCGGATCGGCCATGTCCGTCCTGCTGCTGCTCTTCCTGCTCCTCGTCACCGCCGCGTACCTCCTCCTGACCGGTCGCGGCCGGAAGGACGCCGATGCCCGCTAGTACGCACTCCTCCCGGGGCGGCGGCCGCCGCACCCGCGGCCCGCTCGATCCGCCGGCCTCGTTCCGGGCGCTGCGGGCCGTCTTCCTCACCGTCCTCGCGGCCTTCACGCTGCTGCCCGTCTTCGTGATGGTCACCAGCTCCCTCAAACCGCTCCAGGACGTCGCCGGAGGGTTCCGGTGGATCCCGAGCGGGCTCACGCTGCGCCCCTACACCGACATCTGGCACACCGTCCCGCTCGCCAAGTACCTGGTGAACTCGCTGATCGTGGCGGGCACCGCCACCGTCGCGTCCGTGGTCATCGCCGTCTTCGCGGCCTACGCCGTGAGCCGCCACCGCTTCCGCGGCAAGCGCCTGTTCACCCTGACGGTGCTCTCCACCCAGATGTTCCCCGGGATCCTCTTCCTGCTGCCCCTGTTCCTGATCTTCGTGAACGTGGGGAACGCCACCGGGATCGCCCTCTACGGATCCCGCGGCGCGCTGATCCTCACCTACCTCACCTTCTCCCTCCCCTTCTCCATCTGGATGCTGATCGGCTACTTCGACTCGGTGCCGCGCGACCTCGACGAGGCGGCCACCGTCGACGGCTGCGGGCCCCTCGGCGCCCTCTTCCGCGTCGTGGTGCCGGCAGCGGTGCCCGGCATCGTCGCCGTCGCCGTCTACGCCTTCATGACGGCATGGGGCGAGGTCCTCTTCGCCTCCGTCATGACCAACGACGCCACCCGCACCCTCGCCGTCGGCCTGCAGGGCTACTCCACGCAGAACGACGTCTACTGGAACCAGATCATGGCCGCCTCGCTCGTCGTCAGCATCCCCGTCGTCGCCGGATTCCTTCTGCTCCAGAAGTACTTGGTGGCCGGACTCACGGCAGGAGCCGTCAAATGACCCTCTCCGAAAGCCTTCCCAGCACCGGCATGGACGCCGTCGACGTCGGTGCCCTCCCCCGCGACTTCCTGTGGGGCACCGCAACCTCCGCCTACCAGATCGAGGGAGCCGTCGCCGAGGACGGCCGGGCCCCTTCCATCTGGGACACCTTCTCCCGTGTCCCCGGCGCCGTCGACGGCGGCCACACCGGTGACACCGCCTGCGACCACTACCACCGCTGGCCCGAGGACATCGCCCTGATGCGGGAGCTGGGCACCAACGCCTACCGGCTCTCCGTCGCCTGGCCGCGCGTCGTCCCCGGCGGCGACGGCCCGGCCAATCCCAAGGGCCTGGACTTCTACGACCGCCTCGTCGACGGGCTCCTCGCCGCCGGAATCCAGCCCTCCGTCACCCTCTACCACTGGGACCTGCCGCAGGCCCTCCAGGACCGCGGTGGCTGGCCCCTACGGGACACCGCCGAGCACTTCGCCTCGTACGCGGGGATCGTGGCCGCGCGCCTCGGCGACCGCGTCACCCAGTGGGCCACCCTCAACGAACCGTTGTGTTCCGCCTGGATCGGCCACCTGGAGGGCCGGATGGCCCCCGGACTGACCGACCTGACCGCCGCCGTCCGGGCCTCCTACCACCTGCTGTTGGGGCACGGTCTCGCCGCCCGCGCCGTCCGCGCGGCCGCGCCCGGCGCCCGGGTCGGCATCGTGAACAACCTCTCCACCGTCGAGCCCGCGACCCCCCGCGAGGCCGACCTGGCCGCCGCCCGCCGCATGGACGGGCACGTCAACCGCTGGTGGCTCGACCCGGTCCACGGCCGCGGCTTCCCCGCCGACATGCGCGAGGTGTACGGGGTCGACCTCCCCGAGCGCGCCGGGGACCCCGCCGCCATCGCCACCGCGCTGGACTGGATCGGGCTCAACTACTACTTCCCGCAGGTCGTCACCGCCGACCCGGACGGGCCCGCCCCGTACGCCCGGCAGGTCGTGCGTCCCGGCGTCCACCGCACCGGCATGGACTGGGAGGTCGACGCCGGCGGCCTCGAAGCCCTGATCATGCGCCTGCACCTGGAGTACGGCGCCGGGCCCGTCCACATCACCGAGAACGGCTCGGCCTACCCCGACACCGTCGCCCCGGACGGCACCGTGCACGATCCGGAACGGGCCGCCTACCTCACCGCCCATCTCGCCGCCTGCGCCCGTGCCGCTCGCCGGGGCGCGCCGGTGGCGGGCTACTACGCCTGGTCGCTGCTGGACAACTTCGAGTGGGCCTACGGCTACGACAAGCGCTTCGGCCTGGTCCACGTCGACTACGCCACCCAGCGGCGCACCATCAAGTCGAGCGGCCGCCACTACGCCGGGATCATCGCCGCCCACCGGACCGGGTGACGGCGGCTGCGGGCAATGCGCGGCGGGGCGGCTCCGGCCGCCCCGCAGCGCCGTCACGGGGTCAGGGGGTCAGGGGGTCAGGGGGTCAGGGGAAGGAGACGATCGTGGACGGGACGGTGGAGGTGCCCGAGGTCGGGGCGCCCGTTCCGTTGATCACGTGCTCGTACTGGCCGTTGCCGCCGAGCGAGACCACCAGCAGGTCGTGGAACCTGACGCCCGGCTTGACCGGCGCCTGGAAGCCGTGCTCCTGACGGATCGTCGGGTCGACGTTGTAGTAGCAGTAGCTGCCCAGCCCCCAGCCCTCGTGGACGGCGACGGAGTCGGCCACCTGGTAGGCGGCGTAGCCCTTGATCGAGCCGTTCTGGATCGCCGCCTGATTGGGGGCGTCGTACGCCTTCTCGTTCTGGAAGAAGATCGTCCGGCCGCGCTCGCCGTTCCACTGCACGTCGTACTTGTTGAAGTGCTCCACGAACAGCCCGGTGGCGAGTACGTCGTCGCCGTTGACGCGGAGGCCGTAGTCGGAGCGGTTGGTCTCCCAGCCGACTCCGTCGCCGTGGTCGGCCCGCCAGATCCAGGTGTGGTCGACGATCGTGTCGTGGTTGTTGACGACCATGCCGACGGTGGCCCTGCCGGGACCGGCGCCGCCCACGCGGATGAACACGTCCTGCACGGTGGTCGGGTCGGCCGCGTGGTCGGTGGTGGTGCCGGCGGGGCCGATCTCCAGCAGCGAGGGCGAGTTGACGGGGCCCGCGTCGATGAGGAAGCCGGCCAGGCGCACCCCGTCGACGTCGCCGACCTTCATGGCGGTCACCCCGTTGTCCGGGACGATGGTGGCGAGGCCGAGGCCCAGGACCACGGTGCCGGGCCGGTTGACCTGGATGGTCCGGTCGACGTGGTAGACGCCCGGGGTGAACAGCAGGTGCAGGCCCTGGGTGACCGCCTGGTTGATCGTCTCGGCGCTCGCGCCGGGCCTGACCACGTAGAACTGGCTGAGCGGGATCGAACTGCCTTGCGGAGCGGTTCCGTTGCCCCATGAGGTGCCACGCGCATCGACCCTCTTGGCGGGCACGAACACCTTGTACTCGTTTCCGTCGAGGTACAGGAAGGGCTTCTCGCGCGAGACCGGCGTGGTGTCCAGGGTGGTGTACGGCGGGTTCGGGAAGCCCTGCGCGGGTGCGCCCTGGGTACCGGAGAAGACCTGGTTCCAGACGCCGTTGGACCAGCCGCCGATCGAGCTGTCGCGGGTGTACCACTGCTGCTGCGAGTAGTTGCCCACCTGGCCGTCGATCTTCGAGTCGGCGATGTAGCCGCCGGAGGCCCAGCCGTAGCCGTTCGGGGCGAGGTTGAGGCCGCCCTTGACGTGCATCCGGCGGAACGGCGCGGCCTGGGAGACGGCCCAGCGGTCGGTGCCGTTGACCGGGTTGAGGGCCAGGTTCTCGGCGGAGCGCCAGAAGTTCTGGGTGGCGTTGCCGTTGAACCAGCCGGCGTCGACGGTCACGTCGCCGTTGATGGTGGTGTCGTCGGGGCTGAGGCCGAGGCCGGAGATCGACGTGTAGAAGCCGATCTGGGCGTTGAGGCCGTTGTAGGTCCCGGGCTTGAACAGGAACTGGTAGCGGCCGGAGCCGAACTGCGCGGACTCCTGCTGCTGGAATACCTGGTCGAGCCTGGCCTGTATGCCGGGGGTGGAGGGGTCGAAGACGATCACGTTCGGGCCGAGGTCGCCGCCGCCGGGGAGGGTGGGGCCGGTACCGGTGGTCCCGTAGACCTGGAACTCCCAGAGCGAGTAGCCCCAGGCGGTGGCGCGCTCGGTCCCGTACACCCGCACGTGGCGGGCGGTGCCGGTGATGTCGAGGGTCTGTACGCCTCCGGTTCCGGCGGTGGTGGAGTGGGCCGTGGTCCAGTTCGATCCGTCCGTGGACAGTTCGATCCGGTAGGCCCTGGCATGGGCGGTCTCCCAGCGCAGCACCACCTGGCTGAGCCGGGCGGCGGCGCCGAGGTCGACCTGTATCCACTGCGGGTCGGCGAACTGGCTCGACCAGCGGGTGCCGTTGTCGCCGTCGACGGCGGCAGAGGCGGGGGTGCCGGCGCCTTCGGTGCTGGAGGCGGTGGCCGGCCTGCCCTGCGAGAGCAGAACGGGCGCCGCCTGGGCGGTCGTACTGCCGGGCAGCAGCACGAGGAGGGCGGCGACCAGCGCGGCGGCGAGGGCCGCCGCGAGGGACGGCCTGGGGCGTGGAGGCATGTGGGGTGCTCCTGACGTCGTGGATCCGGGGGGATCGAAGCGTGAGTGAACTGCCCGCCGGGGAGACCGTCAAGGGCTTGAGCGTTCACGAAGCGAAGGCCGGATGGGACGTCATATGCGGGGCAGGGCTGTGAACTCGGAGTTTCTTCAATCCTTGTGAAAAGTGTTGACGAAAAAAGTCGGCCTAGCTGTACTGGCGAAGCCGGCCGATCCGCTCGGCCGACCCCGTCGCCTCGACAGCGCGGGCGATCACCGCCACCACTTCAGGAAATGGCCCTACGGGAAGGGCGAAGGCCGTTGTGCGTTCGATGTTTGACACCGATACGGGTGGGACCCGTTGCGCTCGGCCGACGCCCTCCCCCTCGGTCACGCGCGTCGCGCAGGAGCGGGCGCGGCGGGCAGGGTCAGGACTGATCGGGTGCCGGAGTCGCCGGGGGCGGGGTCGGGGCGTCGGTCCGGGCGTCGGTCGGGGTGGTCGCCGCGATCAGGGACTCCGCGAGGTTCTCCTTGCGGATCCGCAGGTCGACGTAGAGCAGGGCCAGGACCAGCGGCGGGAAGCCGAACTGGAAGAGCCCGCTGGCCAGACCGCCGATCAGGATGCAGATCACGTACACGCCGAGTCCGGCGATGACCATTTCCGGGTCCGCGCTCGCGTCGCCCGCCTCCAGCATGCTCGGCAGGAACGCCGCCATGCCGACGAAGGTGAACGGCATCTGGATGACGTAGCCCACGGCCATCGCCACGAAGTAGCCCAGCGTGGAGATGCCGAACACGCGCCACCAGTCGTCCTTGACCAGCTGGGCGGAGCGCCGCAGGGCCGCGACGGTGCCGAGCCCCTCGCACACGGCGACGGCGGGCGCCAGGCTGAACCGCGTCGCCAGCCAGACCGAGACGGGCACGCAGACCAGGACGCCCAGGATCAGCACGATCAGCGCGGCCGGCGGCCCGGATCCGTCGGCGGACATGATGACCAGCGGCAGGCAGACCGCGTAGACGAGCAGCATCGGCCCGCCCGCGATCAGCCCCGCGAGCAGCACGGTGCCGAGCACCGCCGGCAGCCGGGACCAGCAGCGGCGCCACATCGCACCGAACGTCGTCGTGCGGCCGACGACGGCCTCCTGGATCACGGCCGGACCCAGCGCGCTGATCATCGCCGCGCCGACCGTCAGCGTGACCATGAGGAGCACTGCGGCCGGTACGAAGGCCAGGAGCAGGGCCATCACGTCCTCGTCGGCGGCGGTTTCTCCCGGGCCGAGGTCGAAGACGGCGGAGAACCTGTCGAAGACGACCGCGACGGCGATGCCGACCGCGAGGGTCACGAGCAGGATCGCGATCCCCTGCACGGCGAGGATGACGCCGACCAGGGCCTTCCAGTTCCGGCGGAAGGCCGAGAAGGCGCCGCCGAGTATGTCGCCCAGGCTGAGCGGCTGGAGGGGTATGACGCCCGGTTTCGGGGCCGACGGCGGCACCCAGCCGCCTCCCCACTGTGGCATGGGCTGTCCCGGGTGTTGTGCCCACCCCGTGTTGTGCGACATCTGTGGTTTCCCCCTCGAATGAAGGGACACGGTAACCCGCCGCGGGGCCGGGGCCGTACACGGCCCCGGCCCGGTGCCGCCGTCTCCCGCGCAGGTCAACCGGCTTGGACTGCGCCTACGGTCACCTCCCGACGGGGTGGCGGCCCTCCGCCGGGAGCCGGTACACCACGTTCGGACGCAGCGGCCCGTCGGGCACGGTGAGGTCGTCGAAGTCGTCGGCCGGGTCGCGGGTCATCCCGATGCGGCGCATCACCGCCTGGGAACGGAGGTTGGTGGCCGTGGTCACCGCGAGGACCTCGGGCAGCGCGAGGGTGTCGAATCCGAAGGCCACGGCGGCGAGGGCGGCCTCGGTGGCGTAGCCGTGTCCCCAGGCGGAGCGGGCCAGCCGCCAGCCGACCTCCACCCCGGTGAACGGCATGTCCTCGTCCACCGGGTCCAGTCCCGTGAAACCGATGAACTCGCCGGTGTCCAGCACCTCGACGGCCCACCAGCCCCAGCCCCGCTGCTCGATGGCGGCCTGGAAGCGGGCCGCGGAGGCCTCGCTCTGTTCACGGGTGAGCACTCCGTCGAAGTGTTCGCGGACCTCGGGGTCGGCGTTCATCGCCGCCCAGGGTCGCAGGTCGGACTCCCGCCACTCGCGCAGGACAAGGCGTTCGGTTCGCAGTTCGGACATCGCGCCAACCTAACCGATCACCGGTGCGGCGCACGCCCACGGCGGACGAGGGGAACCTCGGGGTCCCGTTCGCACTCTCACGGGGCGTACCCCGGAAGGAGACCGTCATGAGGACAGGTACCGGCAGTGCGGGCCCAGAGCGCCCGAAGCAGACGGAGGCGGCGTGGGCGCTCACCCTGGCGGCCGTCGCGGCGGAGGTCCTGGTCTGGGTGCTGGGGGTGTTCGTGGTAGCGCCCACCGGTTTGGACGAGCTGACCGAGTTCGCCGGGCGGAGCGCCGCGGTCACCCAACTCGTGCGGTCCGCCGGTGTGCTGGCCGTGCTCCTGGGCGCGTGGCTGTTCGTGGCGGCACGGATGCGGGCCGGGCGGGGCTGGGCCCGGGCGGTGCTGACGGTCGTGGGTGCGGTGTTCCTGCTCTTCCGGGTCGGCGGCCTCGGCATGGACGGGATCGACCCCGCCTGGTGGGCCGTGGTCAACGCCCTGCCCGATGTGCTGGCGGCGGCCGCCGTCGTCCCCATGCACCTGCCCGGGGCCCGAGCCCATTTCCCGTCGGCGCCCCGGCGCACCGCCTGAGCGGCCCGCGCACGGCGGTACGGGCCCTTGGCCCGTGGAGCCCGTACCGCCGTGCTGCCTCACCCGGTCGTGAGACCGTTCAGGATGCCGCCCCGGACGGGGCCTGGCCCGGACGGGGCCGGGGGGCCGGGCAGGCCTGCCAGGCGAGGTGGTAGAGCGTGCTGACGCTCGCGTCGGTGGAGTCCATGGTCATGAAGCTGGTGGCCGACTGCGGGTTGGACGTGCCCGCGTTGACGCGCAGTTCGGTGTTGATGTTGAAATTGCGTTTCTCACCGCACGGCGCCCAGACGAGATCCGCGTACTCCGTCCTGTCGGTCGCCTGCCAGTTGTCATTGAGCGGGCCATTGAACTGATGGGTGCGCTGGGTGGTCTGCGGCATTCCCTGGAAGTAGTAGTTCGCCTTCTCCTGCCCCCATGCGCCCGGTTGGAGGAATGCGAATCCGCGGTAGTCCGCCTGGACAATGGCGTAGGTGAATCCCGAGGGAACGTGGACCCGCAGATTGAGCTGGCAGTTCTTGCGGAATCCGGTCGGCGGGGAGCCGGGCCCGACCTGGGCCAGGTAGTCACTGTAGGTGACGGTGAAGGCCGTGTTGTCGGGTGCGACGGCCACTTCCGCGGTGCCCTCCCGACAGCCGGACCCGTTCACCGTGGCGAGTTCGATCACGATCTTGTCGGGCGGTGCGGTGATCTGCGGGGTGGGCCCGGCGGCCCCGGCCGGAGTTGCCGTGGCGATCAGTGCCGCGGCCGCGGCGCCGGTGAACAGAGTGCGGGGCAGGGGGTGGGACATCGTTGTCACTCCTGACCGTGATGTGCTGGTTCCGAGGCTCACGCCGTGTCAGACCGCGGGACATTCCTTCCACGCGAAGTGGTAGACCGTGCTGACGCTGCCGTCCGTGGAGTCCATGCTCATGAAGCTCAGGGTCTGCGGGCTCGATGTTCCGGCGTACACGCGCAGTTCGCTGTTGACGTTGAGGTTGCGCTCCTCGCCGCACGGCGCCCAGACCAGGTCGGCGTACTCCGTCTGGTCGCTCGCCTGCCAGTTGTCGGAGTAGGGGCCGTTGAACTGGTGGGTCCTGCGGGTCGTCTGGGCCATGCCCTGGAAGTAGTAGTTGGCGCGCTCCTGGCCGTAGGCCCCGCGCTGGAGGTGGGCGAAGCCGCGGTAGTCCGCCCGGGCGATGGCGTACGTGAAGCCCTGCGGTACGTGGATCTGGAGGGCCAGCTGGCAGTTCTTGCGGAAATCGGTGCCGCCGGAGCCTGCGCCGGCCTGCGCGAGGTAGTCGCTGTACGTGACCGTGAAGGAGGTGTTGTCGGAGGCGGCGGCGACGCTCGCCGTTCCCTGGGGACACCCTGAACCGTTCACGCCGACGACGTCGACCGTGATTCTCCCGGGTGGATACGTGACGTTGTGGGCCTGTGCCGGCATCGCCAGGGTGGACAACGCCACCACTGCCGCGCCGACGGTAAGCCTGCGGAGCAACATCCTTGTTTCTCCATTCATCGGGGGCCGCCGATCCGATTTCGGCATGGACATGCCACCACGGGGGCGGGTGCGGTGACAGGACGGGATATGGACAACCGCCCCGAGGCGGTGCGCGCACCCGCCCATTGGCCGAATTCCGCTTCGGCGGTGCCCGTCCGGCCGCGACGGCCGGTGGCCTGTCCCCCGTCCGGTGGCGATGCCCACGATGGACCGGAAAGGCCCGGTTCGGTGGGCGGGCTGCGACCACGCCGGCCCCAGCAGGCGCAGCGGCCCCTGGCGTTTCATGCCTGCGGGGTCGGGCGGCGATCCGTCGCGGCGCAGGTGGGACGGCGGGCCGGCGGACCGGCCCGGACGGGCGGACCGCGAGGCAGGCGGTGGCAACTTGGCCGGACCGGACGGGATGACGTGCCGCCGTGGCGGGCGGCGAGGCATGCGGGCCGGTCGGCGCGGTCCGGAAAGCGGGTACGCAGGCCCGGCGACGCCCTGGAGGTCGCCCCGTCGGGGTCGGTGGTCCGCGACCGTGACGGGATGCCGACGGCGCCGCCTTGCCCCGGGGGGTGTCTCGTCTTCAAGGTCGGATGCGGGAGCGGTGCCGGGCGCCCCGAGCCCGGCCTGATCGGCAAGCCACCCGCTGGGGGACGTTCCAGGCGGAGGGGGCGGTTGCCCGTCCTCGCCGGCCCGGAAGCGGAGAGTGCCGGATGCGGGCGGCCGGGAAACGGCTCGCGGATGCGTCGAGGCGGAGCCGGCGCACGGTGAGCACGAGCGCGCGGTCGCCGTGCGTACGGCCACCGGCGCGGGCGTCTCGCCGCGGTGGTGGGGGCCACCGGACGGCGGTGGGCCGGCCTCGGAGCCAGAGCGCCGGCCGCGGCCTCGCCCGCGCCGGTCAGCGCGACGTCGGTGCGTCCGGCGTGCCGGCCCGGCGGTCAGACCGCGGTCAGACCGCGGTCAGACCGCGGTCAAGCGTACGGCGGCGATGCGGCCCGCGTCGTCGAACTCGATCTCCGCCGCGCTGCCGCCGGGAAGGTCGGTCCGGATCAGGTTCCCGTCCTCCCGGGACGGCAGGCCGTGGTGATCCAGGTAGCCGGTGACGACCCGCCGGGCCGAACGGCCGATCAGGCCCGTGCCGGTCACGAGTTGGCGCGGCAGCGACACCGCGTCGAGGCCGGCCCGCGGGACCTGCGGATCGTCCGGCAGGAAGTAGACCTGGCTGTCCGGTCCCGCCGGGAGGCCCAGGTAGCCGGGCGCCTCGGCGACGCCCATGCCCGCGAAGGCCAGCGTCTCGGCGGCCCGCCGGGGGTCCTCGAAGCCGGACAGGTCCAGGACCTCCTCGGTGAACTCGGCGATGGCGTGGGCCCGTCCGTAGCGCTCGATCCCGCCGGTCAGGGCGACGACCTCGCTGCCGCGGAGCCCGGGGTTGGCCCAGCCCCACATCCAGGACCGCTCCCGGAGGTCGTACGTGCCCAGCACGGCGACCCGGAGCTCCAGATCGCCCTGCCGGTACAGACACGCCTCCAGGTCCGCCGTCCAGGGTCCCGTCGGCATGAACTCGGTGAGGGTCTCCAGTTGCGCGGCGCCCCAGGCCGCATGCCGTTCGGCTTCCAGCAGGAACGCGTCGCTGAACTCAGTCTTCATGATCATGCCTATGACACTAGGGGGTGACACCGACGTCGGTGCGGGGCGGTGGCGTCGGGCGCGCGGGAGCACTGGAGGCGCCGGCAGCGGGCGCCGCTGCCGGACCGCGCCACCCGGTACGCGCCGCCGGGGACCGACGCCGTCCGCGACGGCACCGCCGACCCGCCCTTCCACGCGGTCGACGACGTGTGGGCGGAGCAGGCGCAGGAGGACGTGTTCGTCTCCGTGCACTCCAAGGAGTACCCGGTCGCGTCCGGGCTGTGCGGAAACTTCCTGCTGACCTCCGCTCAGGTCCGGCAGTACCTGGGGGCCGTGGAGCGCGCACTGTCCTCCGGTCCGGCCGAACGCGCCGCCGCGGACGCCCAGGACTGGCTCTCCTGCACCCCGGGCGAGGAGCGGGGCCTCGACGGCCCGCTGCGGATGTGGCGGCACGCCGCTCGGAACGGGCTCGGCCTGTGCGCAGTGGCGGTACACCTGTACTGATGCGTGTTCCGGTCAGCGACGCCGGCCTTTCCGGGCCGCCGTCCGAGCCCTCTTCGCCTCCCGTACGGCGTCCTTGTGGCTGCGTTCGGCGGCCTCCGCGACGGCCGCGAGGCGCTCGCGCTCCTCTCGGGCACGGCCCAGCCGCTCCTCGAGCCCCGCGATCTGCTCGTCGAGCGCGCCGAGGCCGGCGCGTGCCTCTTCCCGCTCCGTCTCCGCCAGCGCCAGGGCCTCCTCGGCCAGCTCGGCCTCCCGGCTCGTCCGCTCGGCCTCCTGCGTGTCGTCCGGCTCCGACTCCGGTTCAGGCTCGGGCTCGGGCTCCATCCGCCGCTCGGGTTGCTGCGGTCGCGGGGCCGTACCCGGTGCGGGTGCCACCTCGGCGAAGCCGACGGCCGGGGGCGGCGCCTTCTCCAGTACCCCGCGCGCCCAGGTGCTGGCCGCCTCGGGGTCGGCGAGGACGCTGCGCAGGATCTGCTCCACCTCCCGCTGCACCCCGGCGGAGAGGTCCTGCCCCGCTTCGCCGGCCAGGCGCCGGGCCTCGCCGGCCATCGCCGCGATGACCACGTGCTGCTGGTGGGACAGCTTGCGCAAGTCCTCTCCCGACAGGGTCCGGTGCGCCTCGCGCAGCCCCCGGCCGAGTTCCAGCAGATGCTGGGCCTGGTCCGCGTCGGCGCGGGCGAGCCGGTTCGCGGCCCACACCGCGAGCGTGGGCTTGTGCAGGGCGGCGATGCGTTTCGCCTCGGCCCGCTGCCCCGCCTTGCGGGCGGCGGCCGCGTGAGCGTCCCGGGCGGCCGTGAACTCCTCCGGCCTGAGCCCGTACAGCTCGGCTGCCACCGCGTCGGCATCGACCACAGCTCCACTGTCCCCCACCGGCGGTTGCGCGGCGACAGGGGAACCTGGGCTCGATCTTGCTCCCTCAACCACACTTGAGGTTGCGCGATATGATCATAATGCCGCATGACCACGAAGACCCTCTACCTGCTCTGCTCCGCCGCCCCACCCGTGTTCGACGTCGCCCACGTCATCGAAGACGCCCAGGCCCGCGGCTGGAACGTGTGCCTCGGGCTCACCCCCACCGCCGCACACTGGCTCGCGGAGAGCCTCGACGGACTCGCCGCCCTCACCGGCCACCCGGTCCTCTGGCAGTACCAGCTGCCGGGCGAACCGGAGCAGTGGCCGGCCCCGGACGCGCTCCTCTACGCCCCCGCCACCTTCAACACCGTCAACGCCTGGGCCCTCGGTCTCACCGACCGGCTGACCGTCGGTCTCGCCGCCGAAGCCCTCGGCAACACCACCCCCGTCACCGCGATCTCCTGCACCAACAGCGCCCTCGCCGCGCACCCGCAGTACGAGATCTCCCTCACCACGCTGCGGAGCGCCGGGGTCCAGCTCCTCCCGTACGACAACACCGCCGCCGACGCAGCCCCCTTCCCCTGGGCCGCCGCCCTGGCCGGCCTCGACCACACCGCCCTCCAGCACTGACCGGCGCGGACCGACCGCCCGGACCCGCCCGGACCGCCCGGACCGCCCGGACCACCGAGGGAGAACGTACGTACGAGTCGCGGCTTGCGGGGCGGCGGCTCCTGTCCCATAGTCCGAGGTATGGACGCGCGCGAGGCCGCGCTCCGGCGGGCGCACGAGCATGCCGTCCGGTGGCTGACGAGCCTGTCCGAGCGGCGGGTTCCCGCACGCGCTTCGGTCGACGAGATCGTGCGCGCGCTCGGCACCGAACTGCCCGACGCCCCCGGTGTTCCGGCCGACGTCGTCGACCTGCTGGCGACGGCTTGCGAGCCGGGACTGACCGCGTTCCCGAGCGGCCGGTTCTACGGTTTCGTGGTCGGCGGTACGGAGCCTGCCGCCCTCGCCGCGGACTGGCTGGTCAGCGCCTGGGACCAGAACTCCGTGATGCGGGCCGCCTCGCCCGCGTACGCGGCGGTGGAAGAGGTGGCCGCAGCGTGGCTGCTCGATCTGCTGGGGCTGCCGAGGGACAGCGGAGTCGGCTTCACCACCGGTGCCACCATGGCGAACTTCACCTGCCTCGCCGCCGCGCGCGACGAGGTGCTGCGGCGCGCCGGCTGGAGCGTCGCCCACGACGGCCTCGTCGGGGGTCCGCCCGTGCGGGCCGTCGCCGGCCAGGACCGGCACATGGCCGTGGACCTGGCGCTGCGTTACCTGGGGCTCGGCGCCCCCGCGCTGGTGGAGGCCGACGAGCAGGGGCGCATGGATCCCGAGGCCCTGCGGCGCGTCCTGGCCGCGGGCGGGCCCGGTCCCACCGTCGTGATCCTCCAGGCCGGAGACATCCACTCCGGCGCTTTCGACCCCTTCACCGAGACCGTACGCGCCGCCCGCGAGGCGGACGCCTGGGTGCACGTGGACGGGGCCTTCGGGCTGTGGGCGGCCGCGTCGCCGCGCCACGCGCACCTGACCGAGGGCTGCGGGTACGCCGATTCGTGGGCGACGGACGCGCACAAGACCCTGAACGTCCCCTACGACTGCGGTCTCGCCGTCGTGCGTGACCCGTCCGCGCTCCGGGCCGCGATGGGTCTGCGCGGCGACTACCTCATCCAGCACGAACACGGGGACCCGGTCGACAAGGTCCCCGAACTCTCCCGCCGCGGGCGGGCGTTCACGGTCTGGGCGGCGTTGCGGTCGCTCGGCCGCTCGGGGGTCGCCGAACTCGTGGACCGACTGTGCCGGCACGCGTGCGCGTTCGCCGACGGCATCGCCGCGATCGACGGCGCCCGGGTGCTCAACGAGGTGGTGTTCACGCAGGTGTGCGCCGGGTTCGGCGACGACGAGCGCACCGAGCGGGTACTCACCCGGCTGCTCGACGACGGTACGACGTGGATCAGCGGTTCCACCTGGCACGGCCGGCGCGTCATGCGCATCTCGGTGAGCAACTGGTCGACGAACGACGACGACGTGGCGCGCGCCCTGGACTCGATCCGGCGCGCCGCCGCCGGCCCCTGACCGGATCCCGGCCGCGTGGGACGAGGAGGCCGGTCAGCGTCTCGCCGGCGTCAGTGGACCACGCTGAAGCTCCGCCAGGGTCGGGTCCTGGGCGCCGTCACGTTCGAGAGGGTCGTCGCCACGTAGATCCCGTTGTTCGGCTCGTCGGTCTGCTTGCAGTCGAAGTTCTGGTACAGGATGACGTCGACGAGGGTGTTGTTCTCGACGTGCGTTGCCCCGTCGGGGATGGCGATCCGGTGGCAGCCCGTGACGAGGCTGTTGGAGTAGCTGATCTCGACCGGCGAGTCATGGCCGCGGAAGCTGAGCTGGCCGACCGTGGTCCGACCCAGACCCGAGCAAGCGGTGGCGCTGAGCAGCAGCGCTGCGGCCCCCGCGATGATGCCGATACGACGCCTGTGGGACATGGTGCGGTCCTCGTCTGTGCGGTGGTGGCGGTCCTTGCCCACAGCGTGGCCCGGCGTGGCGCGGGTGGCTTGCTGTGCTCGGCCGACCGGATGAACTCCACCGGACGGGCCGGCCCGCGCACACGGGTGTCCGCCGCACCCGAGTGCGGCGGCCGGGGGGCGCCGCCCGTCGCCCGGAGCGAGGATGAAGGTGATGAAGGGGAACAGACGCAGCCGCGGACCGCACTCGGCGAGCGGCCGCCGGGAGCTGCGCCGCGACACGGGCCGGCCGTGCGGCGGGGCCGGGTCCGCCCGGAAGGAGCGGGTGCGGGATGCATGAGGAGATGCCGCTGCAGGACCTGATCAGCAGCGCCGCCCAGGACGCCGGCGGGTGGCTGGGCGCCCTGCCGGTGGCGCTCGTGGCCACGAGCGGCGACGGGATGATCGTGCGGTGGAACCACGGCGCGCAGGAGCTGCTGGGCTACGACCCGCCCCAGGTGATCGGACGGCACATCGCCGACCTCCTCCACCCCGGCGCCGATCGCAGTCTGGGCCGTTCCCTGTGGGAGACGGCCGCGACCGGCCGCGGGGTGATGGGTACGGTCACCGCCTGGCACCGCAACGGTCATCCGCTGGAACTGGAGATCTGGGCCTGCCCGGTACCCGATCGCCGGCACGGCGCGTCGGCCGTGCTGGTGTTCGCCGCGGACGCGCACGCGGCTCGCCGGATCCGGGGGGCCTCGGCGGTGTGGGACGGCCTGTTCGCCCGCTCGCCCGTCGGGATCGCCGTCCTGGACACGCAGCTGCGGTTCCTGCAGGTCAATCCGGCGCTGGAGGCGATGAACGGTCTGACGGAGTCGGCCCATGTCGGCAGGCGTCTGGCGGAGGTGCTGCCGGAGGTGAACGCGGGCGAGATGGAGGAGGCCATGCGGCAGGTGCTGGAGACCGGCGAGCCGGTCCTCAACCGCCTGCGCACCGGCCGGACCCCCGCCGACCCGGACCACGACCACGTGTGGGCGTGCTCGTACGTACGGGCCGAGGACCCCGGCGGTCAGCCGATCGGTGTGATCGCCTCCCTGCTCGACATCACCACGCAGCAGCGCGACCACTCCGAGGCCGAGGCGGGGCGGCGCCGGCTCGCCCTGCTCACGGAGGCCAGCTCCCGCATCGGCGCCAGCCTCGACCTCGAACGCACCGCGCAGGAGCTGGCCGACCTGTCCGTCCCGCACCTGGCGAGTGCCGTCACCGTGGACGTCCTGGACTCGCTCGCGTGCGGGAACGAACCGGGGATGGGGCTGACCGGGGGCGTCGCGCTGCGCCGTCTGGGCAAGGCCCCGCTGGCCGGCACGGCGATCACGCAGATCCTGGCGCCGCTGGGCAGGACCCTCACCTTCCCCGCGACCGCCCCGTACACCCAGGCCCTCGCGGCCCGTCAGCCCTACCTGGTCGCCCACCTCGACGCCATGACGGTCGCCTCGGCCTCCCGGCACACGCCCCGGCCCGCGCAGCTCATAGAGGCGGGCGTGCACTCGTTCCTGATGGTCCCGCTCATCGCGCGGGGTCTCGTCCTCGGTGTGGCCTCCTTCTTCCGCACCCGGCCCTTCGAGCCGTTCGGTTCCGACGACGTCACCCTCGCCGGCGAGCTCGCCGCCCGGGCCGCCATCAGCATCGACAACGCCCGCCTCTACCACCACGAGCACGAGACCGCGGTCGTACTGCAGCGCAGCATGCTGCCGCAGCACGTCACACCGCCCCCGGGCATCGAGATCGCCCACCGGTACCTGCCGGCCAGCGACGTCAACGAGGTCGGCGGGGACTGGTACGACGTGGTCCCCCTCACCGGAGGCAGGGCCGGCCTGCTCATGGGCGACGTGATGGGGCACGGCATCGCGGCCGCCGCGGTCATGGGGCGCCTCTCCGCGACCGTCCGCGCCCTGGCACGGCTCGACATGCCGCCGGCCGCGCTGCTCCACCAGCTGGAGGCGACCCTCGCGGACCTCGCGGAGCCGATGCTCGCCACGTTCCTGTACGTGGTGTGCGACCCGGCGACCGGCCACTGCACGGTCACGCGCGCCGGTCACCCGCCGCCCGCCGTGGCCGAGCCCGACGGCACCGTCTACCTGGTCAAGACGCCGCCCGGTGCGCCGCTGGGTGTCGGCGGGGTCACCTTCACCACCACCGACATCACCCTGCCGCAGGGCAGCCTGCTCGTCCTGTACACCGACGGGCTGATCGAGGCCCGCAACCGTGACATCGACGAGCGCCTGGGCGAGCTGACCGGCCTCCTCACGGAGCCCCTCCAGCCTCTCGACCACCTGTGCGACTCGCTGATCGCCCACCTCGTCCCGGCGTCCGCCGACGACGACATCGCCCTGCTGACGGCCCGCATCGGCACGAACCACCGCAGCGGCCGCTGAGTCGTGCGCCGGATGCGGATTCCGGCGGCTGTGGCGTCAGGCCCTGCGGTCGGATGCGTCGAAGCGGGCCAGGGCGAGGGCGCCGGCGTGGAGGGAGTCCTCCAGGGCGCGCTGCACGGCCCCGTCCAGGCCGCCCAGCGCCTGGGCGACCTCCTCGGTGGCGTCCCGTGCGATCTCGGCCGCCACGTCCCCCGGCGGGGTCCGGGGTCCCAGCTTGCTGACCGCCGACGCGGCGCGGGCCGGGGTGAGCAGGCCGGTGCCGTGGGCGAGCAGCCAGCCGGGGACGCCCGCGGCGCCTTCGGCCGGTGCCTGGTAGGGGCGCGCGCCGTCGAACCGTTCGTCCTCGGCGAAGGCGGGCTGCTTGGCCTTGGCCATGGGCCGGGCGTGCCCCCGGGACTCCCCCGCGGGTTTGACGACGAGGCCCTCGGCGAGGTTCTCGGGCAGGACCGGCAGACCGAGCAGGCCGGGCAGCCGGGTCGGGAAGAGCGCGGGCAGCTCCTGGAGCCGTGCGAGCGGCCCCTCGGCGAGCAGCGGCACGCAGAGCAGGCCCGCCGACTGCGCCGCCGCGCGCAGGGCACGGTCGGCGACCCAGCACGGGCCGTCCTCGTCGGTGACGGTCGCGTCGAAGGGCAGCCAGATCAGATCGGGGGCGTACCAGACGCCGGTCTGTACGGCCGCCGCGCCCGGCACGGCCGGGACGTCGGGGTGGGGGTAGCGGCCGCCGGCCAGTTCGCCGTACACGGTCACGACCGCCGTCTGCGGCGCGCCGGTGGCCTCCCGCAGGGCCTGTGCGCAGCGGGTCGCCGCGACGGCCAGGGCGGGCCATATCCGGCCGACGCCGAAGAAGTCGTCGAGTCCGCCGTCGCCGAGCAGCTCGCGCCGCTTGGCGGGGTGGGCGCCCGCCGCGTCGCAGACGACGGCGAAGTTCGCGCCGTGGATCTTCTCGTGGGCCACCCAGGTCCGGCCGCGGGCCTCGCCCAGCCGGGTGTTCGCGGGGATCTTGGGATAGGGGGACCAGCCGGGTTCACGGTGCACCGGGCGATGGTAGCGATCACGCCCCGCGCCGAGCAGGCCTTTTACGGGCACGACACTCGCAGCCGTGGACCCCACCACCGCTGCGCTCACGCAATGCAACGCTGATTAGAGAGTGTTGCTTGTCCCTTGGCGGCGGCTCGGGGATACAAGGGGCCTCCTCAACCGCCACCGGCTGCGACGTTCCTGCGCCGCAGCCGGTGCCACCACCGGCTCTGGGGCCGTTGGGTGGACATGGCCAGCGCTGTCTCCAGCGCGTTGCGGGTGCTCAAGGTGTGCGTGTGCTCGGCGCCCAGGATGCGGACGAGGTCATCGAGGGTTCGGCGCAGCAGGTCTATCGCCTCGCCCTGCTCACCTGCACTGGTCAAAGCGAGAGCGAGGTTGTGGCGACTGGCAAGGGTATCCGGGTGTTCGGGGCCCAGGACGCGAGTGCGGTCCTCCAGAGTCTGCCGGTGCATGCGCACTGCTTGTGCGTGTTCGCCCAGCCCGTCCAGCGCGAGACCGAGGCTGTCCCGGCTGGCCAGTGTGTGCGGATGCCCGTCGCCCAGAATGCGGGCGTGGTCGTTGAGCGCCTGCCGCAGCAGCCGTATCGCTTCCGTCTGCTGCCCCGCCCTGGTCAGGGCGCTGGCGAGGTTGTGGCGGCTGAGCAGGGTGAGGTGGTGCTCGGGGCCCAGTACCCGGATGCGGTCCTCCAGGGTGCTCCGGTGGATGCGCGCTGCTTGTGCGTGCTCGCCCGTCCCGTCGAGCGCGAGACCGAGGCTGTCCCGGCTGGCCAGGGTGTGCGGATGCTGGGGGCCCAGGACACGGGTTCGGTCGTTGAGGGTCTGCCGCAGCAGGCCCACCGCCTCGGCATGCCCACCCGTCCCGTCCACGGCGCATGCGAGGTCGTTGCGGCTGGTCAAGGTATCGGGGTGCACGGGGCCCAGGACGCGGGCGCGGTCCTCCAGGGTCTGCCTGAGCAGACGTATTGCCTCGGCCGGCTCTCCCATTCCGAACAGGGCATTGCCCAGGTTGTTGCGGCTGGTCAAGGTGTCGGGGTGCTCGGGGCCCAGCAGGCGGGTCTCGACGTCGAGGACCCGTTCGTGCAGCAGGCGCGCCGCACCGAAAGCGCCGGCCTCCTGCAGCACCTGCGCCAGGGTGTTGAGAGTGGTGCGGTGGTGCGTGGCGGTGCTCGGGTCCGCGTAGTCGAGCAGCAGCGGCAGGTGGGGGGCGAGGAGCACGGCTGCGGGCCAACCAGCGCGCCCGCGCTGGTTGGCCTCGTGCACAGCCGTGGTCAGCCGCTCGGCAAGAGCCCGGTGCCACACGGCGAGATCGGAGGTCTCGGCCGTGAGGGCGACAGCGTTGATCTCTCGGATCAGGGGGTGCAGCACCACCTGCGCCCCCTCACTGCTGCCCGGCGCCGGGCCGGTGCTGCCGGGAGAGTGGGGCAGGCCGAGGAGACCGTAGCGGTGCAGGCCGGCGAACGCGGCCTCCAGGGCCGCCGCGGTGACGTCGTGTCCGGTGACGACGGACAGCAGGTCCGGGGTGATCAGCGACAGTGGGACGGGGGCTTGAGCCAGCAGGGCCAGCAGTCGCAACAAGGGGCGGGCCAAAGCGTCGCCCTCCCCGGCGAGCTGGTCCAAGGACACCTCCCAGGTGTGCCGCACCACGGCGCGGGCGACCTGCGGATGGGAGGCATGAGGGTGCGCGGCTCCCAACAAGGACCGCAGTTCCTGGTCCAGGGCCTGGCGGTAGGCGGCAAAGGTGCGGTAGCGGCTGGTGGGTCCGGCCAGATAGGTGCCGGCCGCGTGCAACGCCAGTGGCAGCCCGCCCAGTCGCGCCGCCAGCTCCCGGGCCTGCTCGGCGGTGCCGGCCACGGGAGCAGCGTCCAGCAGGACCTGCCCCGCGGGTCGCGCCGGAAGCGGCTCCAGTGGCAGCAGCTGTGCGCACGGACCCCAGGTCTGCTCGCTGCCGTCCCGGCTGGTCACCACCAGCAGGCCCCGGCCGTGAGGACGGATCCAGCCGCGATACTCGGCCACCGGTTCCCCTGCCGGGCCGATCTCGTGCGGCTCGTCGGCGTTGTCCACCACCAGCAGCCACCGCCGCACCCGGCCCAACTGTCGCCAGACCACATCCGGCAGGCTCGCCCGCCCCGCTCGCGCGGCCTCCAGCTCTGCCTCTGGCAGGCCGCAGGCCAGCGCCGTCTCCACCATCTGCTGCGCCAGCTCGGCACCGTCGCGCCAGCGCACCCAGAACACTCGCCAGCCCGCCGCCTCGGCCTGGGCGGCCAGTTGCGCGGCCACCGTCGTCTTGCCCATCCCGCCGACCGCGCACAGCACCGCGAACCGGCCTTGTGGCCGCCGAAGCATGCCTGCCAGCACGGCGAGTTCTCCCTCACGCCCCCGCACGCGCTGCACATGCGGGGGACGTAACGAAGCGTGACGGCCTCGGGCCAGTCGGCTCACCGGTGCCGGCCGCGCCGGGGGCCTTGGTGCGGCATCCAGATGCCGGCTCCACAGCAACAGCCCGATGCTGACCACCACCAGCACGGCGAACACCGGCCAGATCACCCACGCCTGCGCCGCCCAGCCAGGCACCGCGTCACTGGCGTAGTTGGTCACGGGCCCCAGCAGGGCCGCCACCAATGCGGCCCCTCCCGTTACCGCCGACCCGGCCCCCGCACCCCGTCCACGCCCCACGGTCTGCCACCCCCGTCCACCGTCACCAGGATGTTCCCGCCTGGATCACGTCCGTGGAAGGGTGCGGGTGGTCACGGCGCGGGCAGCGGTGTTGCTCCGGTTCAGCGGCCGGATGCCGAGCCTGCTGCTTGAACGCCGTCATCCGCCGCGCGGCGCGGCCCGGGCACCAGGGGTCGACGACCTGCTCTCCGAACGGGCACCCCCTGAGGGTGCGCCGTCACAGGGGGTCGACGTCCAGGAAGGCCGAGAGGACGGCCTCGCCGCCGGGGGTGCCCGGCAGGGCCAGTTCCGCCCAGATGACCTTGCCGTCGGGCGTGTAGCGGGTGCCCCAGTGCTCGCTGAGCTGCGCGACCAGGAACAGTCCGCGCCCGCCCTCGTCCGTGGTGGCGGCGTACCGCAGGTGGGGGGCGGTGCTGCTGCCGTCCCACACCTCGCAGGTCAGGTTGTGGTCGCGCAGGAGCCGTACCCGCACCGGCTCGCTTCCGTGCCGCAGGGCGTTCGTGATCAGTTCGCTGAGGATCAGTTCCGCGGCGAAGCCGAGTTCCGTCAGGTCCCATTCGTCGAGCTTCTTGGCGGCGACGCTGCGCATGGCGCCGACCGCGCTCGGTTCGAAGGGCACGTCCCACTGGGCGACCCGGTCCGGGCCGAGGGTCCGGGTCCGGGCGATGAGCAGGGCCACGTCGTCGGTCGGCCGGGCGGGGAGCATCATGTCGAGGACGGCCCGGCAGCTGTCGTGGGGGTCGCGGTCGGGGTGGCTCAGCGCCGCCCGGAGCAGTTCCAGGCCCTCGCCGATGTCCCGGGTGCGTTCCTCCACCAGCCCGTCGGTGTAGAGGACCAGCTGGCTGCCTTCGGCCAGCTCCAGTTCCGCGGTCTCGAACGGCATGCCTCCCAGGCCCAGCGGCGGTCCTGCGGGCAGCTCGACGATCTCGGTGCTGCCGTCGGGGGCGACCACGAGCGGGGGCAGGTGCCCGGCCCGGGCCATGGTGCAGCGCTGGGACACCGGGTCGTAGACGGCGTACAGGCAGGTGGCGCCCAGGACACCGCCGCCGTCCGCGTCGTCGGCGTCCCCGTTGTGGTCGTGGTCGATGCGCTGTACGAGGTCGTCCAGGCGGGCGAGGATCTCGTCGGGCGGCAGGTCGAGGGAGGAGAAGTTGTGGACCGCGGTGCGCAGCCGGCCCATGGTGGCGGCGGCGTGCAGGCCGTGTCCGACGACGTCGCCGACGACCAGGGCGACGCGGCTGCCGGGGAGCGGGATCACGTCGAACCAGTCGCCGCCGACTCCCGACTGGGCGGGCAGGTAGAAGTGCGCGACGTCCATGGCGCTCTGCTCGGGCAGGGCGCGCGGCAGCAGGCTGCGCTGGAGCGTGACGGCGAGGGCGTGTTCGCGGGTGTAGCGGCGGGCGTTGTCCATGCTGACCGCCGCGCGGGCGACGAGTTCCTCGGCGAGGGACAGCTCGTCCTCGTCGAAGGGCTCGTGTTTCTGCGACCGCCAGAAGTTGACCACGCCGAGGACGACGCCCCGGGCCATGAGGGGGGCCGCGATGAGCGAGTGGATGCCGTAGTCGACGATGGCGCGGGCGCGCGGCGGGTCCTGGGCCTGCCAGCCGGGTGCCTGGGACAGGTCGGGTACGAGTTCGGCCCGGCCGGTGCCGTAGCCGCGGGCCTGCGGGGTGGACGGCAGGAAGTCGATCAGCCGGCCGACGGGGTAGAGCGGGTGGTCGGAGCGGATGCCGCTGATCGCGGTGCGCCGCATGTCGGCGCCCGGGGCGGGCTCGTCGCCGTCGATGACCTGGTCGGCGAGGTCGACGGTGACGAAGTCCGCGAAGCGGGGTACGGCGACGGCGGCGAGCTCCTCGGCGGTGCGGACCACGTCGAGGGTGGTGCCGATGTCGCCGCCGGCGTCGTACAGCAGCTTGAGGCGCCTGCGGGCGGTCTCGGCCCGCGTGGTGAGGATCTGCATCTCGGTGGAGTCGCGGATGGTGACCGCCGCGCCCTCGGGCCGGCCGCGGGGGTGGGTGGGCCGCTGGTTGACGACGAGCAGGCGGTCGCCGGAGCCGATCACCTCGTCGGTGGCCTCGCGGCCGGAGAGCAGCAGGTCGGCCATCCGGCGCTCCAGGCCGGGGACGTCGCCGATGTGGCGGCCGTCCGCGTCGTCGGGCAGGCCGAGGAGGCGCTTGGCCTCGTCGTTGGCGAGCAGTAGCTTCCCTTCACCGTCGGTGATCAGGACGCCTTCGCGGACCGCGTGGAGCACCGCGTCGTGGTGCTCGTACATGCGGGTCATCTCCTGCGTGCCCAGCCCGTGGGTCTGGCGGCGCAGGCGCCTGCTGATCAGCCAGGTGCCCACCGTGGCGAGGGCCATGCCGGTGGCGATGGCCAGGAGGATGACGGGGAGCTGGCGGTCGACGACGCCGGTGACGTTCTTGACGGTGAGGCCCGCCGAGACGAGGGCGACGACCTTGCCGTCGGGGTCCTTGACCGGGACGACCGCCTGGATCTCCTTGCCGAGCGGGCCCTGGACGCTCTCGGTGAGGACGTTCCCGGCGAGGGAGGGTTTGATCGTGCCGACGAAGCGTTTCCCGATGCGGTCCGGCTGGGGGTGGGTGTAACGGATGCCGTTGGTGTCCATCACCACGATGAAGTCGACGCCGGCGGCCTTGCGCGTCTCCTCCGCGAGGGGTTGCAGGACCGCGGAGGGGTCGGAGGTCTTCAGCGCGGGCTGGAGGCCCAGGGAGTGCGCGAAGGTCTCGGCGACGGACACCGACCGGTTGCGTGCCTCGCGGTCGATGTCGTGCCGCGACTGGAGCACGAGGGCCAGGAGCGCTCCGGCGGCGAGCAACACCACGATCGCCACCTGGAGGACGAATACCTGGCCGGCGACGCTCCTGAAGCGGTTGCCTAGAGGTGACCGCACCGACGTGCCCGGCACGGGTGGCGAGGAATGGTCACGAACCCAGTTGTAGCACTTCCGGGCCTCCATGGCTCCCGGCATGCACAATTCGCGCCGGGAGTGTCACGCCCCGTTCCCCGCCGTCGCTCAGGACGAGCCGGGTGCGCCCGCCGCGCTGAGGTGGCCGGCGGGGGTGCCGGACGGGGCGGGCGCGGCTTGCCCCGTCGGGGCCGGGCTCTGCGTCGCCCCGGGGGTTTCCGGGGTGCAGACGACCTCGTCACGCGGGGTGTAGTGGGTCTTGAACTCTTCGCTGCGGACTTCCTTGCCGCCCTGTACGAAGACACGGCCGACGGTCACGTCGAAGCCTTCGAGGGGGGTCTGGACCTCGCAGGTCGGTCCGGTCCCGGTGCGCTTCGCAGGCGGCGTGATGTTGCTGCGCGGCCCCTTGGTCGCACGTATCTCGTCGTACTTCTTGGTGCCCAGGAGGGTGATGGTCAGCGAGGTGTCGGTGGACTGCGCCTGTATGTAGACGGGGTGGCCGGAGTCGTTGATCCAGCGCAGGTCGAGGGTGCCCCAGGCGACGGTGGCCTCGCGCCCCTCGGGGTAGCGCTCGATGTAGAAGGAGTGGGCGCCGTGCTCGACGGGCTTGAGGCCCGCGAAGAACATGGCGTTGTACATGGTCGTGGCGACCGCGGAGACGCCGCCGCCGGGCGACTTCACGTACTGGCCGTCATTGATCATGATGCCGTCGACGAAGCCGTTCTCCTTGGTGCGCTCACCGACCGTGCGGTTGAAGCTCCACTCCTTGCCCGGCTGGACCACGGAGCCGTTGATCAGTTCCACTGCGCGGCCGATGTTGGTGCTGCGGTAGGGGGCGGCCGGGAACTCCACGGTGAAGGAGGACATCTTCTCCTTGATGCCGAGCCGGGCCGCCTCGCTCGTGAGTTCCGGCTGGACGGCTACCGTGGCGACCTCACCGCTGCGGGCGGGGCCCGTGCGGGTCAGGAGCGGCAGCACGGCCTTGCCGAGGGCGTCCTCGGTGACCTTGCGTCCCGCACGGCTCTGCTGGGCCAGGACCACGGTGCCGTCCGGGCCGACGTGGGGTGCGGCGTCCAGCGGCGGACGGCTGACCTCCTCGATCGGGCGGGCCACGGCGGGGTCGGCGAGCAGGCCCTTGGAGTCGAGGGCGGGCACGAGACGGCCCTGGGCGTCGGCCCGCATCTTCAGGTGCTCGCCGAGCACGGCGGGGGTGATGGACATGCTCTTGCCGGCGACGGTGAGCGCGACGGGGCCCGACATGGCGGGCTGCGCGAACTGCTTCATGGCGCGGCCGGTCTCCTCGGCGCCGACGGCCGGCTCGGTCCGCTCGACCGGCAGCACGACCGGGGAGGTGTCGGTGCGCAGGTAGGAGTCACGGAGGGTGGTGAGGGCCCGGTCCTCGACGAGGGTGACGCCGGGGAGGGGGGTGACGGCCTTCGCCGCGCCCTTCTCGAAGGCGATGGCCCCGTCGCGGGGCGCGCGGGCGGTGGTCTCGGCTATGCGGTCGACCTCGGCCCGGCCCTTGTCCTCGTCCGCGCGGATCACGGGTTCGACGTCGCGCTCGCCGGAGGCGAAGAGGCCGCCGATGACGGTCACGGGGTCGTAGCCCTTGCGTACGGCGCGGTCGGCGGTCGCCTCCGTGTCGAGCGACAGCCCGAGGGCGGCGGGATCGGCCTTCTCGACGCGGTCGCCGATCTTCATGGCGACGGGCGCCGCGGCGGTGGGGCCGAGCTCCCGGTCCAGCGCCTGGCGGGCCTGCGCCACGGTCATTCCGCCGATGTCCACGCCGCGCACGCGGGTGCCCTGGTCGACGTCACCGCCGGCCACCAGTCCGGTGACGTAGAGGCCGCCCAGCCCGAGGACGACGGCTCCGCCCGCCACCATCGGCAGGGCCATCCGCCGGTTTCCCGTCCAGCCGCGCACGCGTCCCATGTCACTCCCAGTGGCGCCGACCGTCCCCGGACGGCGCTGTGCCGCGCGCTCGCGCGGCACATAGACGACAGTTACCGCGAATCATGATTCCCCCAAAAGGGGCAATTGAGGGATGAATGTAACGATTCTCACGATGCAGCCGCGCCGGGTCCCGGAGGGCCGCCCCCTGTCGGCGCGGCCGGGACGGCCGGGGGCTGCCCACCCCGTGGCGCAGGGTGGTCCGCCACCCGGTATGGAGCGCCAACTCAGCTGCCCACCAGGCTCGTTGCCCTCTTCGGATCATCGGGATAGATTTCCGGAAACTGTTTCCGATGCAGGCGGGGAAGGCTACGTGTCAGAGCTGGCGGGGAGCGGGGCCGAGCCGCTGGAGGCGGAGGATCCGCTTCGGATCGGACCGATCCCCCTGGCGGGGCGGCTCGGGGCCGGCGGCATGGGGCGGGTGTACCTCGGAGTCCAGGACGGCCGGTACGTCGCCGTCAAGCAGCTCCTGTCCTCCGTCGTCGCCGAGGACGCGGACTTCCTGCGCCGCTTCGGGCACGAGCTGGACAACCTCGCCCGGCTGCCCGCCGACGCCACCGCGCCGCTGCTGGCCAGCGACCGCGGGGCGAAGCCGCCGTGGTTCGCCACCGCCTACATCCCCGGGATCACCCTGCGGGAGGCCATCACGCTGCACGGGGGTCCGCTGCCCGGGGACGCGCTGTGGCTGCTGCTGCGGGAGGCGGCGTCGAGCCTGGCCGCGGTGCACGCGCTGGACATGGTGCACCGCGACCTCAAGCCCTCGAACGTGATGCTGACCCTGGACGGGCTGACGCTCATCGACTTCGGTGTCGCCCGGGCCGCCGAACAGAGCCAGCTGACCAGGACCGGCATGGTCGTGGGCACTCCCGCCTACATGGCCCCCGAGCAGGCCTCGGGGAAGCGGCGGCTGAGCGGCGCCACCGACGTCTTCGCGCTGGGGTCGGTCCTGGCGTACGCGGCGTGCGGCCGGCCGCCCTTCGGGGACGAGTCGGGGCATGGCGTGCTGTACCGCATCGTCCACGAGGAACCCGACCTGGAGCCGCTGCGGGAGCTGGAGCCTGAGCTGGCCGCGCTCGTCGAGGCCTGCCTCGCCAAGGATCCGGACGACCGCCCCACGGCGCCGGAACTCCTTGAGCGCGCCTCCCGGCAGGGCCCCTTCACGCAGCCGCTGTGGCCGGCGGCCATCGACGAGCGCCTGACCGAACGGGCCGCCTTCGCCGCCGATGTGCAGGACATCGACGTGCCCACGCTCCCGCTCGCCGGCGAGAAGGCAGGGGCGGAAGAAGCGGGGAAGGGGGAGGCCGCGGCTCGCGGGCCCGAGCCCGCGCCGGCCGTCGGGTCCCTCCCGGACGGACCCGAACGGCGCGAGCGGCGCCGCCGGACCCGTGTCCTCCTCGCGGTCCTCCCCGTCGTCGTCGTGTCCGGCGGCACGACACTCGCCATCCAGCACCTGCCGCACTCCTCCTCGCCGCGGGCCGAGGCACAGCACACCCCGACGGCTCCCGTGACGGCCCCGGCCGACCCGGCGTCGGTGGCCGGCGGCAGCCCGTCCGGTACGTCTGCGGCCGTACAGCCGCCGGCCCAGGACCCCGGGCAGGCGCAGGGCGCCACGGGCGGCGCCCCGGTCACGGCGGTGGGCGGCAACGGTCCCAGCGCGGGCCCGGGGCCCGGCGGCGGCGCCCCACCGGGCCCGGGCGGCTCCGGAAGCTCGGCGAACGCGGGCGGCGGCGGCAACGACGGCGGATCCCGCCCGTCCGCCGGGGGGACCTCGACGGCCCCCACCAAGGCCCCGGCGCAGCCCCCCTCGCCCCCCGACTCCGGCACCTACCGCTACCGCAACGGCAACAACGGCAAGTGCATCACCCAGGTCTTCGGATCCTCGGACTTCGGCGACTGCGCGAACGGTTCCGCCCGCTGGACCGTACAGAGCAGGTCGGACGGGAGCTTCAAGCTCGTCAACCAGCAGAGTGGAAGCTGCCTCTACTCCAACGGTCTCGGCCAGGCCGTCTTCGTCGGCGACTGCGCCCAGGACATCGGCCGTGTGTGGCGCACGGGCTCGGGCGGCGCCCTGCGCAGCGACCTCGGCGGCGGCTGCCTCGACCTCGGCATGAGCAGCGGCCTGGTGACGAAGACCTGCGGCGGGGAGGCGTCCCAGCGCTGGACGAAGCAGTCCTAGGTCGTGTCCGCAAAGTCCCGCCTGCGCGGCGCCCGCCCTCCGGGCGGCCGACGCTACCTTGCGGACACTCCCTAAGGGCGGGCACCGCCGGCTGCCCGGCCGACGCGCCCGGGGCCGTGGCCGATGGTTCGTCAAGATCGACGGGATGGCACACTGGCCGACCGGACGGCGAACCGAGAGGGCGGACACCATCGTGCGAAGGCATCGGGGGCGCGCAGCCCTGGCGTCCCTGGTCATGGCGGCGCTGATGACGGCGACGGTCTCCGCCTGCGGCACCGCGCTGCAGGACCTCGGGCCGCTGCCCCCGCGCTTCTCGGGTCCGCCGCTGCCGGCGGACACGGTGGTCTCGGAGATGACGTCGGCCCTCGCGGCGGAGGGCGTCACGGTGACGCGGCAGCCCTCGGGCGCCCCGGGCCGGTGCACCGAGCAGTTGTCGGGCCGGCATGCCCCCGCGACGGTGGACTCCGCCCTCAAGGCCGCCTTCGCGCGGGCCCGTTCCGACTACGGCTGGCAGGCCGGCCCCGACCTCGGCAGCGGCACGCTCACCCTCACGAAGGGCAACTGGACCGTTCTGGCGAGCTTCCCGGCCCCGGAGCCGGCGCAGGGCATCCAGGCCATGGTGGTGATGTCCCTGACCTGCCTGGACGCGGGCGGCTCCACCCCCACCCCGACGCTCGCCCCCACCCCGGGCACGTAGGGGGCGCCGGTGCGGGCCGCTCCGGAAAGGCGCCCCGGACGCGGCGTCAGAAGGCCCGCAGGAGGTACTTGGTGCGGAAGCCGCCGCTGGTGGAGCAGTCGAGGGTGCTCTGCGTGCTCGTGTAGGTGAAGCCCGAGGGGACGGTGCACGCCCACAGACCGGTCTTCGGGGTGCGCAGTAAGTACTTGGTGCGGAAGCCGCCGCCCGTCGAGCAGTCGAGGGTGTTCTGGGTGGAGGAGTAGGTGAACCCGTCGCCCAGGGTGCAGGCCCACAGCCCGTCGGCGGGCGGCTGGACGAAGTAGTAGGTGCGGAAGCCGCTGTCCCCGCAGTTGAGGGTTTGCTGGGTGGAGGTGAAGGTGTAGCCGGGCGGGACGGTACAGGACCAGAACCCGGCAGCCGCGGCCGTGGCCCCGGGCGCCGGTGAGGCGGACGCGGTGGCGGGGGCGAGGGCGGTGGCCAGCAGGACGGCCGCGCTGCCGCCACAGAGCAGCAGCGTACGCAGTTTCGATCGGATCACGGGATGCACTCCTGGCTCGTTGTTCACCGGACGGAACCGTGCGACGGGAGGTGCCGGGATCTGCTCCGCTCCGGACCTCCGCGGGGCGCGCGCTGAATGCTGGCAGCCGCATAGTCCCCGGGCAAGGGCGGCCCGGCCCCTCCCCACCGACTTCCGGCCGCCTCGGACGAGCCTGTGACCTGCACGATCGCCGAGGTGAGGTGGCGGGCGGGAGCGCAACGCGACCGGAAACTACACGGGCAGGGGCGGGAGGGGCGCCTCGTACAGCCAGGCCGAGTACAGGTCGTCCAGCGGATCGGCAGCGTAGCGTGCGGCGTGGGCGGTGAAGGCGGCGGTGCTCACCACGCCGTGACGGTGCACGGTGGCCCAGTCGCGCAGCATGCGGAAGAAGGCCTCGTCACCGAGGGCGCGGCGGATCGCGTGGACGGCGAGGCCGCCGCGCTGGTAGAGGCGGTCGTCGAACATCAGCTTCCGGCCGGGGTCGACCAGCCGCAGGTCCTGCGGCCGGGCGTTCAGCGACCGGTGCGCGGCTGCCGCCTGCTCGTGTGCGGTGCGGCCGCCGGAGCGCTCCGACCAGAGCCATTCGGCGTACTTCGCGAAGCCTTCGTTGAGCCAGATGTGGCGCCAGTCGGCGATGGTCACGCTGTTGCCGAACCACTGGTGCGCGAGTTCGTGGGCGATGAGGCGCTCCGAGCCGCGTACGCCGTCCACGTGGTTGGCCCCGAAGAGGGAGAGCCCCTGCGCCTCCACCGGCACGTCCAGTTCCTCGTCGGCGACGACGACCGCGTACTCGCCGAAGGGGTAGGGGCCGAAGAGTTCCTCGAAGAGCTGCATCATGGCGGGCTGCCGGGCGAAGTCCCGGGCGAACCGCGGGAGCAGGTGGGCGGGCACGTGGGCGCTCTGCGTCACGCCGCCGAGCCCCGGGTCGCCCAGGAGCACCGTCTGGTACATGCCGATGGCCAGGCCGACCAGGTAGCTGGAGGTCGGCGCGGGCTGCTCGTACACCCAGGTGGTGGTGCTGGCGCGGGTGGTCCGGGTGAGCAGCCGGCCGCCGGCCACGACCGTGTAGGCGGACGGCGTGTTGACGGAGATCTGGTAGGAGGCCTTGTCGGCGGGGCGGTCGTTGCAGGGGTACCAGGAGGGAGCGCCGACCGGCTGGCTGGCCACGAGGGCGCCGTCGGTCAGTTCCTCCCAGCCGAGGCCGCCCCAGGGGCTGCGCACCGGCTTGGGGTTGCCCGACCACTGCACGTCGACGGTGAAGGCGGCTCCGGCCGGCAGCGGTTTGGCCGGCCGGATGCGGAGCCTGCCGCCGCGGTGCGTGTACTGCGGCGCCCGCCCGTTGACGAGGACTCGGCCCAGCTTGAAATCGGCCAGGTTCAGGTGGAACTCGGTGAGCGGTGCCCGGCCGGCGATCGCGCTGAGGCGGCCCGTTCCGGCCAGCCGGTTGGGGGCGGGACGGTAGTCCAGGGCGATCTCGTACCGGTGCACGCGGTATCGGGCGTCCCCGTTGGCCGGAAAATACGGGTCCGATACCGCTGTGGTCTGGCCGCTCACTGCCGCTTCCGCTCCCTGCGCCGTGCTCGTACGACGTGCTGGTGTGCCCCTGCCGTGCCTGCTGCCGCTTCCGTCCGGCCGGCGCCACCGCCTCTCAGGACCGCCACGCCTCGATCGGATTGCCCAGCCAGCGGGTGTCGGCGGGGACGGACTCCCCGGCCATCACGAGGGAGGCGGGGCCCAGGGTGCTGCGCGCCCCGACCGTGCTGCCGGGCAGGACGATTCCGCCCGGGCCCAGGGTGGCGCCCTCGCGGAGGATCACAGTATCCGTCCTCAAGATCCGGTCGTGGAAGAGGTGTGTCTGCAACACACAGCCGCGGTTCACGCTGACCCCGTCGCCCAGTGTGACCAGGTCGGTCTCGGGCAGCCAGTAGCTCTCGCACCACACGCCGCGGCCGATCCGGGCGCCGAGCCCGCGCAGCCACAGGGCCATCAGCGGTGTCCCGGGCACCGATCCGGCCAGCCAGGGCACGGCCAGTACCTCGACGAAGGTGTCGGCGAGCTCGTTGCGCCAGACGAAGCCGCTCCACAGCGGGTGCTCGCCGGGCCGGTGCCGGCCCACCAGCAGCCACTTCGCGGTGACCGCAGCACAGCAGGCGGCCGTTCCGGCAGCCAGCAGGACGGCTCCGGACAGCAGCGCCGCGCCCCAGACGCCCAGGCCGCTCCACGCGGTCAGCGCGCACAGGGCCGCCACGGCGAGCACGGCCAGCGCCGCCGAGCAGAACACGGGCAGGAGCCGGCACAGCTCCACCAGGCCGCGGGCCCACAGCAGGTGCGCGGGCGGGTCGTAGGTCCGGCTGTGGTCGGCGTCGGCGGCCGACCGGGGCAGTTTGACCGGGGGCAGGCCCAGGTAGGAGCTGCCCTTCTTGGCCTTCTTCGGGGCGGCGGACAGCACGCCGACCAGCCCGTCGTCCGGCACGGTGCGGCCGGGAGCGGCCATGCCGGAGTTGCCGAGGAAGGCTCGGCGGCCGATCGCGGAGTGCCCGATCCGTACCCAGCCGCCGCCCAGTTCGAAGGGGGCGGTAAGGGTGTCGTCGGCGAGGAACGCGCCTTCGCCCACCGTGGTGAGGCTCGGCAGCGCCAGTACGGTGGACACCTCGGCCCCGCGGCCGATCTTCATGCCGAGCAGGCGCAGCCAGACCGGTGTGATCAGCCCGGCGTAGAGCGGGAAGAGGGTCTCCCGGGCGAGGTCCATGAGCTGGGTGACCGTCCAGGCCTGCCAACCGGTCCGGCTGTGCGTGGGATGGTTCCCGGCGCGCAGGCCGAGGCTCAGCAGGCGTACGGAGACCAGCAGCAACAGCGCGTAGGCGAGGCCGAAGGCGAGCGCCGCGGGCACCACGGCGACCAGGGCTCCGCGCAGGGCGTCGACGAGCCCGGCGTCCGCGGGCACGAACCGGCTGAGCACGAGCAGGGCGGGCACGGTGGCGAGGACGGGCAGCACCGTGAGGCAGAAGCCGGTGGTCCCGTACATGGCGCGCCAGTGGACCGCGCGCGGGGGGCGTTCGCCGGGCCAGTTGCGTTTCGCCTTGCCGAGTTTGCGGGCGGGAGCGCCGGCCCAGCGCTGGCCGGTCGGGACGGTCCCGACCACGGCGGAGCCGGGGGCGACCTCGGCCCGCTTGCCGATCCGCGCGCCGGGGAAGAGCACGCTGCGGGTGCCGACCACGGCTCCCGCGCCGATCCTGACGGGCCCGATCTCGAGCTGGTCCCCGTCCAGCCAGTGTCCGGAGAGGTCGACCTCGGCCTCCACGGCGCAGCCGCGGCCGAGCTTGAGCATGCCGGTGACCGGGGGCAGCGCGTAGAGGTCCACCTCGGGGCCGACCTTGGCGCCGAGCGCCCGGGCGTAGCGTTCCAGCCAGGATCCGGTCAGGGAGGTCGCGCCCGCGTACTCGGCCAGTCGCTCGGCGGTCCAGAGCCTGAGGTGCACGCTGCCGCCGCGCGGGTGTCGTCCGGCCTGGACCCCGCGCAGGAGCAGGCGGGCGCCGCCGGCGGCGATGGCGAGGCGCCCCGGGGGGCTGAAGAGCATGACGGCGCCCGAGGCGACGAGCCACCAGGACGCGGACGGCGCCCACGGGTACGGCCCGAACCAGTGCAGTACGTTGCCGAGCGCCAGCAGCGCGACCGTCCAGCGCAGGCCGAGCACGGTGAGCAGGGGCAGCAGCAGGAGGGACTGGACGGCTTGGGAGCGCAGGGGCACCGGTGCGACGGGGCGTGCCGTGCCCGCGTCCGGTACGGACTTCTCCAGGCGGCGGGCCAGCTTGCGCAGGGTGGGCTGCTGGTAGATGTCGAGCACGGCCGCGCTCGGGTAGCGGGTGCGCAGCCGGGTGGTGAGCTGGGCGGCGGCGAGGCTGTTGCCGCCGATCGCGAAGAAGTCGTCGGAGGCGCTGGTGACGGCCGCGCCGAGGATCTCCCGCCACTGCTCGGCGAGCCAGGCCTCGGTGCCGTGGAGCTCTTCGGAGGGGCCTGCGGTCTCCAGGCCGGGCAGCGGCCAGGGCAGGGCGTCGCGGTCCACCTTGCCGGAGGTGCGGGTGGGCAGTTCGGTGACGGGGGCGAGGAGGGGTACGAGGGCCGCGGGCAGTTCGGCGCGCAGGCGTTCGACGGCCGCGGCCCGGTCCCAGCCGTCCTGGGTGACGAGGTAGCCGACGAGCAGCTGGTTGCCGCTGCGTGCGGTGCGGACGGCGGCGGCGGCGCCCGCCACGTGCGGGAGGGCCTGGAGGGCGGCGTCGACCTCGCCCAGTTCGATGCGGCGGCCGCCGAGTTTGATCTGCTCGTCGGCGCGGCCGAGGAAGACGAGTCCTTCCGGCTCCGCGCGGACGAGGTCGCCGCTGCGGTAGGCGCGCTGCCAGCCGAGGGAGGCGAGGGGGGCGTACTTCTCGGCGTCCTTGTCGGGGTCGAGGTAGCGGGCCAGGCCGACGCCGCCGATGACGAGTTCGCCGCTGCCGCCCATCGGGACCGGGTCGCCGGCCCCGTCGACGACGGCGAGTTCCCAGCCGCCCAGCGGGAGGCCGATGCGGACGGGTTCTCCGCCGGTCAGTAGTGCGGCGCAGGCGACGACGGTGGCTTCGGTGGGGCCGTAGGTGTTCCAGACCTCGCGGCCCTCGGTGACCAGCCGCTGGGTCAGTTCGGGCGGGCAGGCCTCGCCGCCGAAGATGAGCAGCCGGACCTCGCCGAGGGCTTCGGGCTCCCACAGGGCGGCCAGGGTGGGGACCGTGGAGACGACGGTGATCTCCTGTTCGACCAGCCAGGGGCCGAGGTCGGCGCCGCTGCGGACCTGGCTGCGCGGGACGGGCACGAGGCAGGCGCCGTAGCGCCAGGCCAGCCACATCTCTTCGCAGGAGGCGTCGAAGGCGACGGACAGGCCGGCCATGACCCGGTCGCCGGGTCCGATCGGTTCCTCGGCGAGGAAGAGCGCGGCTTCGGCGTCGACGAAGGCGGCGGCGCTGCGGTGGGTGACGGCGACGCCCTTGGGCTTGCCGGTGGAGCCGGAGGTGAAGATGATCCACGCGTCGTGGTCGGGGGTGGGGCGGGCGGAGCGGTCGCCGCCGGGGCCGATGGCGCCCCTGACGTCGATGTGCGGTCCGGCGCCGACCACGGCCCGTACTCCGGCCTCGCCGAAGACGAGGTCGGCGCGTTCGTCCGGGTCCTCGGCGTCGACGGGCACGTAGGCGGCGCCCGCGGCGAGGACGGCGAGGATCGCCACGTACAGCTCGTTGGTGCCGGAGGGGACGCGTACGCCGACCCGGTCGCCGGCGCCGATCCCGGCGGCGGCGAGGGCGCGGCGGCCGCGGTCGACCTCGGCGGCCAGGGCGCGGTAGGTGAGGCGGGTGGTGCCGTCGTCGAGGGCGGGTTCGTCGGGGTGGGCCCGTACGGAGGCTTCGAGGATGTCGACGAGGGTGCGGGGCGGGGCTGCGGGCCCGGCGGTGAAACGGGCGGCCTTGCCGGTCTCCTCGTGCGTTGCCGTTGCTCCGTCGGTGGCCTTGTAGGTGCCTCGGTCGTCGAGGAGAGCGAGTTCAGTGCGTTCGGGTGTGGCTGGCATCGGCCCTCGCGTGTCGTTCCGGCAAATGGTCCGGTTCATCGGCTGAGACCTGATTCACCCCGTTTGTTCCGGTCTGTAGCCGAACAACCCACCAGCCTAGTGCGCGGTCAAGGATTTTCTCGTTGAAGCTTCGGGTGTGGCCGGTTGGCGACGTTTCGCGGGCCGCCCTGGACCGGGGGCGTCCGGTTCTCGGTTCAGTTCTCGACCGTGTAGCGGATCCGAGCCCACAGCGGCAGGGCGAACCAGCACAGGAGGTACCAGGCCAGCACCCCCGCCACCAGCCACGGAACGAGGGCGTCGTGGGTGGCCACCCGCAGGACGAGGAAGAGCGCCGCCGTGCACGTGGCCAGCAGCAGGACCAGGCCGGTGAAGGTCAGGCGCGAGGCCCAGGCCACGGCCTCGGGCTTGATCTGCCGGCCGGAGACTATGCGGTGGAAGGCGACGGGTCCGATGAGCGCGCCGGTTGCCAGGGAGCCGAGGACGATGGTGACGATGTAGATGGTCTGGTCCGTCTGGGGGAGCTCGTGGAAGAGGGGCGTGAAGACCACGGTGAGGAGGAAACCGAAGAGGATCTGCACGCCCGTCTGGGCGACGCGGATCTCCTGGATCAGCTCCTGCCACTGCCGGTCGGCGCGCTCCTGCGTGCTCTCGTCGCGTCCCTCGGTGGTGCCCGTCATGCTTTCTCCCTTGTTTTCGTGTGGCCCGGGGCGCCCCGCCCCGGCGCACCGGCCGGAGTCACTACTTCCCACCTTCGCCCGACCCGTCGGCGAAGGGGCTGTCGTCGAGGCCGGCCAGCAGGTCCGCCGGGTGCCGGTAGACGGCGCGCGCCCCGGCCTCCTCCAGGTCCCGCCGGGGGATCCCGCCGCTGAGCAGTCCCACGCAGACCACGTCGGCCCGTGTCGCGGCCTTCATGTCCCAGACGGTGTCGCCCACGAACACGGCGTCCCGCGCGGCCGCGCCGGCGAGTTCGAGGGCATGGTGCACCGGATCGGGCGCCGGCTTGCCCCGGCTGACGTCGTCGGAACTTGCGGTCGCGGTGATGGCGTCGTCGGCGCCGATGGCGCCCCTCAGCGCGGTGAGTTCGGCCTCGCTCGCGGACGTGACCAGGACGACCCGCCAGCCCCGGCGGTCGAGCTCGCGCAACAGGTCGGCGGCGCGGTCGAGACCGGGCAGCCGGTCGAACCAGGTGGCGTACAGCGTGTCGTGGGCCGCGGTGAGCCGCTCGTCCCCGCCGCGGTCGCGGTCGTCCCCCAGCAGGTGGGCGAGGAGGTCCTCGCCCGGCAGGCCGATGGCGCGGTGGATGTCGTGCATCGCCACGTCGTGGCCCGCCTGCCGGAGTGCCTCCCACCAGCACGTGACGTGCAGGTGGTTGGTGTCGGCGAGGGTCCCGTCGACATCGAACAGAGCGGCGCGGTTCATCTTCCGCCTCCCTACGGATCGGTGGCCGGGACCGTGCGGGGACGTCGGTGCCCCCGCCTCGTACGGCGCCTACCCCAGGCGTCCCCGGCCACTCGCCCGGGCCCCGCGCCGGGGTTTCGGCGGCGTCGGACGGGTTAGGTGCCTGCCGTCAGCGCGCGGATCCCGGCCCGTCCTGCCGGATCGAACGAGCGAGGTCCTCCGTGAACAAGCCTCCGGCCGACGCCTCCGGCGGGGTCCCTCCCGCGGAGGCCCTGAGTCCGCCCACCATGACCGACGGCCGGCTCCCCGAGGACCACACCCAGGCGATCCTGCAGGTCACCAAACGTGTCGCGGCGCTGCTGAAGCAGTCGGGGCAGCCGTTCGCGCTCGCCGGCAGCGTGGCCGCCTTCGCCCACGGCGTCCCGGCCCGGTTCCAGCACGACACGGACTTCTGCATGCGCCGCGAGGACGCCGACGCGGCGATCGAGGCACTGGAGGCCGGCGGCATCGAGATGCGCCGGGCCGCGGAGGACTGGCTGGTCAAAGGCCGTACGGGCGGGGAGGAGATCGACCTGATCTTCGAGCTCGCCCGGCGGCCGGTCAGTACGGAGCTGCTGGAGCGGGCACCGGTGAAGTCGGTGGACTCGGTGTGGATGCCGGTCCTCTCCCCCACCGACCTGATGGACAGCCTCCTCGCCGCCCTGTCCGAGCACTACTGCGACTTCGGAGACCTGCTGCCGATGGCCCGGATGCTGCGCGAGCAGATCGACTGGGGCCGGCTGGACGGCGTACACCGGGACTCCCCGCTGCCCGACGCCTTCCTGTACCTCCTCGACCGGCTCCGGGTCATCGACCGGGGGAAGGGGACCTCATGACTTCCGTCGAGAACTTCGACTACCGCGTGGAGCACCTGCGCGACCGCCTGGCGCGCGAGGACATCGCCGAGCTGGGCGTACGCGTGGAGGCGCGCGGCGCGTGGGTGATGGTCTGGGGCGTCGTCAACGACGCCGCTTCCCGGGCGGCCGTGCTGCGGATCGTCGCGGAGGAACTGCAGGGCGTGCCCTGGCACGAGGACCTGACCGTGCACCGGGTCGGGCCGCCCGGAGCGGCGGAGGTGCTGTCGTGATCCGCATCGCGGCCGTCGGGGACATCCACCTCGGACCGGACAGCGCCGGCTCCCTGCGGCCGGCCTTCGACACGCTCGGTGACTGCGCGGACATGCTGCTGCTGGCCGGTGACCTCACCCGGCACGGCACCCGCGAGGAGGCCCGGGTGGTGGCCGCCGAGGTCGCCGGACTGCCCGTGCCCGTGGTCGCCGTCCTCGGCAACCACGACTACCAGAGCGACACGCCGGACCTCGTGGCCCGTGAACTGGCGGAGGAAGGCGTCCACGTCCTGGAGGGTGACTGCGTCACCTTCGACATCCGGGGCGTCACCGTGGGGATCGCGGGGACGAAGGGCTTCGGCGGGGGTTTCGCGGGCCGCAGCGCCACGGAGTTCGGGGAACCGGAGATGAAGGCCTTCATCCGGTACTCCCGGGCGTGCGCGGACGGGCTGGGCCGCACGCTGCGCGAGCTGGACGCCCGGGGCAGCGGACTGCGCGTGGCCCTCACCCACTTCTCGCCCGTACCGGACACCCTGGCAGGTGAACCGCTGGAGATCTACCCCTTCCTCGGCAGCTACCTGCTGGCGGAGGCCATCGACGGGGCCGGGGCGGACCTCGCGGTCCACGGGCACGCGCACCTCGGCACGGAACACGGAATGACGGGCGGCGGGGTGCGCGTACGCAACGTCGCCATGCCCGTCATCGACCGCGCCTTCGCCGTGTACCACCTCTCCCCGACATCCGGCTGAGTGGCGCGGAAAGGGTCAGGGCGCCGCGATCGGGTATATAACCGAACGGGAAACCCACGACGGCCCCGCTGCGCCCCGCGCAGCCCCCCGACCCGTCGGAGGAAACTGATGACCCCCCTGCCCCGCGACACGGCGGACCCCGTCCCTACCGGACTCCGGGTGGACAGCATCGAGATTCCCGAGAACCCGCTGGCCGTCAGCACGGACGACGCCCGGAGCCTGTCCGTCGCGCTCTTCCACCGTCTGCGCTCCCTGGCCGAGGGCACTCCCGAGTACTCCTACGTCCGCAACACGCTGGTGGAGCTGAACCTCAGCCTGGTCAAGTACGCGGCCCGGCGCTTCCGCAACCGCAGCGAGCCCTTCGAGGACATCGTCCAGGTCGGCACCATCGGCCTGATCAAGGCCATCAACCGGTACGACGTCGAGCGAGGGGTCGAGTTCGCCACCTTCGCCGTGCCGACGATCACGGGCGAGATGAAGCGCTTCTTCCGGGACACCAGCTGGTCGGTGAAGGTACCTCGACGCCTTCAGGAGCTGCGCCTGGACATGGCGAAGTCCTGCGACGCGATGGAACAGGACCTGGGCAGACGGCCGACCGACCACGAGCTCGCGGAGCACCTCGGCGTCAGCGACGACGCCCTCGCCGAAGGCCGGCAGGCCGCCAACTGCTACGTCGCCGAATCCCTCAGCACCTCCGTCGGCCAGGACTCGGACGGCGGCTCCCTGCCGCGTTCTCTGGGCACGGAGGAGGAGGCGTACCAGCGCATCGAGGACCTGGAGACGCTCAAGCCCCTCCTCGGCGCGCTCGGCGAACGCGACCGGCTGGTCCTCCAGCTGCGCTTCGGCGACGAGCTCACGCAGTCGCAGATCGGCGAGCGCCTCGGCATCTCGCAGATGCACGTGTCCAGGCTCCTGAGCCGGATCATGGCGAAGCTGCGCGCCGGGATGCTGGAGGACGCCCAGGAGGGCGAGGAGGAGACGCAGGGGCAGACGCATGCGCATGCCCGGGGGCAGGAGGACGACGCCGCGCACTGAGGGCCGCCGAGCGGCACGGGCCCTCGTGGGGTGTGTCAGGAAACGGGCTGCGGTCCCCGGACGTCCGGGGACCGCAGTGGCGAGTCGATCTCGGCCCACACGCACTTTCCGCCCGCGAGGGGCATGGTGCCCCAGCGCCGGGCGATCCGCTCCACGATGAGCAGTCCGTAGCCGCCCGGGCGGGCCGGATCCGGACGTGAGCGCGGGGTGGGGGCGGCGGGGTTGCCGTCGGTGACCTCGACGCGCAGCCGGTCGTCCGTGCACTCCAGCAGCAGCGTGTGCGGCCCGCCCGCGTGCAGGCAGGCGTTGGCCACCACCTCGGAGACCAGCAGCAGGACGTCCTCCGCGTCGTCGCGGGCGCCCGGCATCCACTTCCAGTCGATCAGGGCGGCACGGGTGAAGTCACGGCAGCGGGTGACGACGTCCGTCATGCCCGTCAGCCGGAGGCTCCGCCTCCGGTCGAGTGGCCGTGGCTCCATGGCGCGTTCCTCCCTCACGCGTGCCGCGGCTCGGCCAGAGCGTGCGCCACGTCGGGGTGTACGGGGAAGATCCCGTCCGCACCGGTGATGCGGAACATTCGGGCGACGGGTGGGCGCAGCCCGGCCAGCGCGATGCTGCCGCCCTCCTCCCGCAGCGAGAGCCGGCTGTGCAGGAGCACGTTCAGACCCGTGGAATCGCAGAACCGCAGCCCGGAGAAGTCCACCAGCAGCCTGCGGGCGCCGCCGTCGACGGCCGCGGCGAGTGCCTCGCGCAGGGGTTCGGCCGTGTCGTGGTCCAGCTCTCCGGTCAGGGTGAAGACGAGCACGTCGCCCTCGGACCGCACCTCCAAGGCGAATCGCTCACCGTCCGCCGGCGGGGCCATCGGGAACCACCTCTTCCCAGTGCGCAGGTACGTGAAGGCCATCGTCCTGCTGCCCTCCGCGCATCGCGACCGGTGGTGGCCGCGTTCGCCGAGGTCGTTCCGGCGTCGCTTCGCCAGGTTCTGCACGGCGCCTACCCCGGCATACGGGACGTCAATCCAGGGCCGGCGGCCCCGCGTCAGGCGCAGTCCGGGCACAGCCCCCGGTAGGTGATGTCGGCGCCTGCGACGGCGAAACCGAAGCGTTGCGCCGCGGGCAGCACCGCCAGCGGGTCGCCGTCCGGGTGAACGTCGCGGATGAGGCCGCAGCCGGAGCACACCAGGTGCTGGTGCGGGTGGTGCGCGTTGGGGTCGTAGCGCTTCGCGCGGCCGTCGGTGGTGACCTCCACGACCTCTCCGAGGGCCACGAGTTCACCCAGGGCGTTGTAGACCGTGGCCCGGGATATCTCCGGGAGCCGCCGGACCGCGCGGGCGTGCACCTCGTCGGCGGTCAGGTGCACGTGATCACCGTCGAGGACCTCGGCGACGACCCGCCGCTGGGACGTCAGCCGCCAGCCACGCCCCCGCAGCCGCTCCAGCAGGTCACTCATACCGGCTCCCCCCGTCAGGTTCCGGGCTGCCCGCAGCGTGCGTCGGCGGGCTGCCCGGATCCGATCGAATATGGGCTTGGTGCTCATCTTGACTTGGACTGGGTCCATCGTAGGATCGGTTCCGTTGATAACCAAGAGGCAGGAAGACTCCCGGGCGACGGGAGTACGGGACGGCGATCTGAGCACCGCGATCTCCCTGGTACGGAAGGATTTCCATGTCTGAGAACCACGACGCGATCGTCACGGACGACAAGGCGCAGGGCGGGGGCGGCTGTCCCGTCGCGCACGAGCGGGCCGCGCACCCCACCCAGGGCGGCGGAAACCGCCAGTGGTGGCCCGAACGGCTGAACCTGAAGATCCTGGCCAAGAACCCCGCGGTGGCCAACCCGCTGGGCGAGGAGTTCGACTACGCCGCGGCGTTCCAGGCCCTTGACCTGCCCGCGGTGAAGCAGGACATCGCGGAGGTCCTGACGACCTCCCAGGACTGGTGGCCCGCCGACTTCGGCCACTACGGCCCGTTCATGGTCCGCATGGCGTGGCACAGCGCCGGCACCTACCGGATCAGTGACGGACGCGGCGGCGCCGGCGCCGGCCAGCAGCGCTTCGCGCCCCTCAACAGCTGGCCGGACAACGGCAACCTGGACAAGGCCCGCCGCCTGCTGTGGCCGGTCAAGAAGAAGTACGGCCAGAGCCTGTCGTGGGCCGACCTGATGATCCTCACCGGCAACGTGGCGCTGGAGCAGATGGGCTTCGAGACCTTCGGCTTCGCCGGCGGCCGCGCCGACGTCTGGGAGCCGGACGAGGACGTGTACTGGGGTCCCGAGACCACCTGGCTCGACGACCAGCGCTACACCGGTGACCGCGAGCTGGAGAATCCGCTCGGCGCCGTCCAGATGGGTCTGATCTACGTCAACCCGGAGGGCCCCAACGGCAACCCGGACCCGATCGCCGCGGCCCGCGACATCCGCGAGACGTTCCGCCGGATGGCGATGAACGACGAGGAGACGGTGGCCCTGATCGCGGGTGGCCACACCTTCGGCAAGACCCACGGCGCCGGCCCGGCGGACCATGTCGGTGACGACCCCGAGGCCGCGCCGATCGAGGCGCAGGGTCTGGGCTGGGCCAACTCCTTCGGCACCGGCAAGGGTGCCGACGCGATCACCAGCGGTCTGGAGGTCACCTGGACCACCACGCCCACGCAGTGGGGCAACGGCTTCTTCAAGAACCTCTTCGAGTACGAGTACGAGCTGACGGCGAGCCCCGCCGGCGCCCACCAGTGGGTGGCGAAGAACGCGGAGGCGATCATCCCCGACGCCTACGACGCGTCGAAGAAGCACCTTCCGACCATGCTCACCACCGACCTGTCGCTGCGCTTCGACCCGGTCTACGAGCAGATCTCGCGCCGGTTCTACGAGAACCCCGCGGAGTTCGCCGATGCCTTCGCACGCGCCTGGTACAAGCTGACCCACCGTGACATGGGCCCGAAGTCGCTCTACCTCGGCCCCGAGGTCCCGGCGGAGACCCTGCTGTGGCAGGACCCGCTGCCCCAGGCCCAGGGCGAGCCCCTGGACGCCGCCGACACCGCCGCCCTCAAGGACGCGGTGCTCGCCTCCGGCCTCACCGTCTCCCAGCTGGTCTCCACCGCGTGGGCGTCGGCCTCCACCTTCCGCGGCAGCGACAAGCGCGGCGGCGCCAACGGCGCGCGCGTGCGCCTCCAGCCGCAGGCCGGCTGGGAGGTCAACGAGCCCGACGAGCTGGCGCAGGTCCTGCGGGTCCTGGAGGGCGTCCGGTCGCAGTTCAACTCCGGCGCCAAGCAGGTGTCCCTGGCCGACCTGATCGTCCTCGGCGGCGTCGCCGCGGTGGAGAAGGCCGCCCGGGACGCCGGTCACGACATCGCGGTGCCCTTCACCCCGGGCCGGGTGGACGCCACCGAGGAGCACACCGACGCCGAGTCCTTCGCCGCCCTGGAGCCCACCGCCGACGGCTTCCGCAACTACCTCGGCAAGGGCAACCGCCTGCCGGCCGAGTACCTGCTGCTCGACCGGGCGAACCTGCTGGGCCTGAGCGCGCCCGAGCTGACCGTCCTCGTCGGCGGTCTGCGCGTCCTCGGCGCCAATCACGCCGACACCGCGCACGGCGTCCTCACGGAGCGCCCGGGCACGCTGACGAACGACTTCTTCGTCAACCTCCTCGACCTGGGCACGACCTGGACGTCGGCGGGCGGGGACGCGAACACCTTCGAGGGCCGTGACGCCGCCACCGGCGAGGTCAAGTGGACCGGCACCCGTGCCGACCTGGTCTTCGGCTCCAACTCCGAGCTGCGGGCGCTGGCGGAGGTCTACGCGAGCGACGACGCGAAGGAGAAGTTCGCCAGGGACTTCGTCGCCGCGTGGGACAAGGTGATGAACCTGGACCGGTTCGACCTGGTCTGATCCCGTCGGTCCGGGCCGGTCGGCGCCATACGGTGCCGGCCGGCCCGGCCGCGTTCGCGGGGACTACCGCCCCGTCTCCTCCTGGAGGCCGGTGAGGTCCTGTACGTGCCGCAGTGCGGGAGCGGCGAGTACGTCGTTGAGCTGCTGGAAGATCTGGCGCGCGGCCACCGCGTTCCAGTCGGCCGGGAGCAGTTCGGCGGGCAGGCCGGGGTCGAGGTAGGGCAGTCGGCGCCACTGCGTGAGCATCGGGACGTAGTGGCGGAACGCCTCGGCGCCCTCGATGCCGCTCCGCCGGGTCAGGGCCGCGGCGGGGGGGCCGTACGCGTCGGTGAACCCGGCGTACTGCTCCTCGATCGCGGGGAAGTCCCACCAGGAGCTGACGGTGGCGGGCAGGTCGCTGAAGGCGGCGTAGTCGGCGGCGAACAGGTGGACGTACTCGCTGAGCCCGAGCCGTACGAGCATGTCGCGGGCGTCGTCGAGGAGCCGGGCGGGCGCCAGCCACACGCCGGGGGCGATGTTGCCGAAGCCGAGCCACGTCAGGCGGGTGCGCAGCTGGTAGCGGTACGAGCGCTCGGATTCCGGCACCGAGAAGACGGCCATCGCCCAGCCGTCGCTGAGCTTCGCCGGCTCCAGGCTGCCGAAGATGCGCCGGTCGCCCTCGTCGAAGACGGGGTGGGCTCCCGGGCTGAGCCGGTAGCCGGTGGCGCCGCGGCGCTCCGGTTCGAGCACGCCCTTCTTCTTGAGGCGCGAGATCGCCGAGCGGGCGGCCGGTCCGTCGACGTCCAGTTCCGCCATCAGGGTCAGCAGGTCGGCGACGGAGATCCAGCCGCCGAGGCGTCGCAGGAACGCCCCGTAGACCGTGTTGATCAACGAGCTGGGCCTGAGGGGACTGTCCGCCATGATCGCCTTCCGTCGTGTGCGGTGGCGATCCTACCGAGCCGGGCGGCCACGGCTCCGTGCGGCCGCCCGGCCCCGGTCACAGGCGTACGGCGCGCCGGAGTCGGCCCAGGTCCACGAACTTGAAGTCGGTGTCGGTACGGGCCTCCCCGTCGGGGCCGGTGGTGGCGGGGGTGTTGGCCCCGTCCTGGACGACGAGGAGGCCGCCCGGGAACTTCCTGCCCAGCGGGGCGCTCGTGACGGCGGCGCCGTCGCACTCCTGCGAGCCGTCGAGCGCTCCGGCCCCGCCGCCCGCGGTGACGCGGAAGCCGCGGACGTAACGGTCGCCGCGCTCGCGGTCGAAGACGGCGAAGGTGTCGTCGCCCTGGCTGGAGGCGAGCAGGTAGCCGCCGCGGCGCGGGTGTTCGGGATCGCGCCAGATGGTCAGGCCCTCCACGTCGGCGCTGAGGTGCCGGCCGCCGTAGCCGGGGTCGGCGCCCGCGTCGCACTCCTCGGTCCGCGGGTTCCAGGTACCGGGCACTCCGAAGGAGCGCACCTTCTCGATCAGCCGGGCGGGAGAACGCAGGTCGGCGTCGAGCTTCCAGATGCCGACGTCCTCCTGGCCCGCGTACAGGTCTCCGGTGTCGGGGTCGACGACCATGCCCTCGACCTGGGGCAGCTCGCCCGGTTCGCCGCAGGGCGTCCAGGTCCTGCCGTCGGGCAGCGGGAAGGCGGCGGGCAGCGAGGTGGTGCGGACGGTGCGGTAGCCGACCTTCCCCTGCGCGGTGGGCAGGAGTTCGGCCAGGGCGAGCGCGGTGTCGTGGCGCCGGCTGGTCACCGCGAACGAGCGGCCGCTGCGGCGGTCGGTGTAGGCGGCCAGGCCGTAGGCGGTCCGCTGGTCGGCGACCTCGTCCGGGCCGGTCGAGAAGACGAGCGGGGCCGCGCTCTCGTCCGTGACGTCGACCAGGGGCGCGCCGGTCCGGCGGGCGTCGATCCGGTAGACGCGCAGCTGGTCGCGGCCGCGGTCGGAGACCACGGCCACGTCGTGGGGGCCGTCGGGGAAGCGGAGGCCGGCGATCAGGTCGACGTTGTTGAACCGGCCGGGGGCGTCCCCCTCCCGGGGCGGCGGCGGGGCCGGCAGCGACTGCACCTGGCGGCCGTCCAGGTCGTACACGCGCAGCCCGCCCTCCTTGGCGGTGGCGATGACCAGGCTGCGGTCGGGGTCCTCGGCGTTGCGCCAGATCGCGGGGTCGTCCGCGTTGGCGTTGCCGCCGGCCTCGTCGTCGAAGAGGGAGGGCGTCTCGACGGAGGCGGGCACCGGGGGCAGTGACGGCGGGGCTCCGCGGTCCCCGCGGGCGTGCGCCGGCACGGCGATCACGCCCAGGGCCACGGCCGCGGCCACGCCGACGGCCGTCGTCCGCCTTCTCGAGATCGCGGTCATCTTGCCTCCTGGTCACGGGGTCACGGGGTGCGGCCGGCCGCGCAGTCGGGTCCCTCGGGTGCTCCGCGGCCGGGCCGCCCCCACCGTGGGCCATCCGCGGGTGAGCACCATGGAGCAGACATGACGTGGACATGACCCCATCGTGAAATCCCGTACCCGCCCCGCTTCCTTAGCGGAACGTTAGATCTGCGCGGCGGAGCTTGTCCGGGTCCGACGACGGCCGCATGCTCTGGACACTCCCCCGCCACCGGGGCCGTTCTCCCCTCTCCCATCAGGGACTTCTCATCGGAGCCGCCATGTCCCCGTCCGCCGTCACGCCCGGGTCCGAGCCCGGAAGCACCCCCGCCCCGCCGCCCGGCGACGAGCGCAAGAGGCGCCGTCTCGCCCTGGTCGGCGGCTCGCTCGGCAACCTCGTCGAGTGGTACGACTGGTTCGTCTACGCCAGCTTCGCGATCTACTTCGCCGACTCCTTCTTCCCCGGCGACAACCCGACCACGCAGCTGATGAACACCGCGGGGATCTTCGCCGTCGGCTTCCTGATGCGCCCCGTGGGCGGCTGGATCCTCGGCCGCGCCGCCGACCGGCACGGACGCAAGAGCGCGCTCACGCTCACCGTCACCATGATGTCGGTCGCCGCGCTGCTCATCGCCGTGGCCCCGACCTACGGCCAGGCCGGCTACTTCGGCGCGCTGGTGCTGCTGCTGGCCCGCCTGCTCCAGGGGATGAGCATCGGCGGCGAGTACGCCGCAAGCGCCACCTACCTGACCGAGGCATCCGCCCGCAACCGGCGGGGCCTCGGCTCGTCCTTCCAGTACGTCTCGATGACCTGCGGCCAGCTGCTGGGCCTGGGCATCCTGATCACGATGCAGCACACCCTCACCACCGCGCAGTTGGAGAGCTGGGGCTGGCGGATCCCCTTCGTGCTCGGCGCGTTGTTCGCGGTGGTCGTCTTCTGGCTGCGGCGCCGGCTCCAGGAGACCGACGCCTTCCAGGAGGAGGCGGCGTCCGGCGAGGACGCGCACGACGACAGCACGCGCGGCACGCTGAAGGCCCTGTGGCAGTACCGGCGGCAGGCCGGCCTCGTCATGGCCCTCACCCTCGGCGGCACCGTGGCCTACTACACCTACACCACCTACCTGACCAAGTACCTGGTCGGCAGCGCGGGCATGCCGAAGACGACCGCCACCCTGGTCAGCTTCACCGCGCTGACGCTCTTCGCCGTGCTCCAGCCGTTCGCCGGCATGCTGTCCGACCGCATCGGCCGCCGCCCGCTGCTGATCACCTTCGCGGTGGGCTGCACCCTCGGCACGTACCCGATCATGACCGCCCTGGGCTCGGCGTCCTCGTACTGGTCCGCGCTCGGCCTGTCCCTGCTCGCCCTGGTGATCATCACCGGCTACACGTCCATCAACGCGGCGGTCAAGGCCGAACTGTTCCCCACCCGGGTGCGCGCCCTGGGCGTGGCACTGCCGTACGCCATCGCCAACGCGCTCTTCGGCGGCACGGCCGAGTACGTGGCCCTCTGGTTCAAGAACAGTGGTCACGAGACCATGTTCTTCTGGTACGTCTCCGGCTGCGCGCTGATCTCCCTCGTGACCTACGTGCTGATGCCGGACACCCGCGATGCGGCCCTCAGCCGCGCGGAGGCCGGTGCGGACGCCGATCGCGGCGCGGAGCGGGGGGACGCGGCAGCGGCTCCCGCCGGGGCCGTCCGCTGAGCGGCGACGGTAGCCTGGGTCGGCGGCCGCGCGGGCCGCACGCCCCGCCGCGAGGAGGCTCCCCATGCACGCGCTCCTCGTCGAGGACGACGACAGGATGGCCCAGGCGCTCGGCACCGCCCTCGCCCAGCGCGGGCACACCGTCCGCCGGGTCGCGCGGGCCCAGGACGCATTGCGCCACACCCGCGAGGCGGAGTTCGTGCTGCTCGACCTGGGGCTGCCCGACCTGGACGGGATAGAGCTGCTGCGGCGGCTGCGGACCGTGTGCGGCGTGCCGCTGATCGTGGTGACCGCGCGCTGCGAGGAGCGCGACATCGTGCAGGGACTGCGGGCGGGCGCCGACGACTACGTCGTCAAACCGTTCCGGATGGCCGAGCTGATGGCCCGGATCGACACCGTGCGGCGTCGTACGGACGCACACGCCGACCGGGCCGCCCCGGGCGCGGCGGCGGTGCGCCGCGGGGACGTCGAGGTGGACCCGGCAGGCCGTACGGTCACCGTCGCGGGTGTCGAAGTACGGCTTACCCGGCGGGAGTTCGACGTCCTCGCCTTCCTGGCCGCCCGGCCGGAGGAGGTGCACTCCCGCGAGGAGATCCTGGACCGGATCTGGGGCGACGCCTTCCTCGCCGCCTCGCGGTCGCTGGACGTCCACGTGGCGGGCATCCGCGCCAAGACCGGCCGCTCCGCACTCGTGCGCACCGTGCGCGGGTACGGCTACCAGCTCGGCGGGGAGCGGTGAGGCGCAGGCTCCTCGCCGTGCTGACGGTGCTCATGGGGGTGGCGGCGCTGCTCCTGTGCCTTCCGCTGGCCGAGGGGTACGCGCGCGGGCGGACCGAGCACCTGCTGCTGCAGCGGCGTTCGGAGGCCGTGCGCTTCGCCGATCTCGCGGAGCGGATGCGCACCGAGGCCGACCGGGCCGAGCTGGCGGCCGAGATCGGCCGGTACGCCGATCTGTACGGGGCGGGCGTGGTCGTCGTCGACACGGCCGGCGCGACGCTGCTGCGCGCCGGGACCGGGCCCGGCGCGGGAGCGGCGGAGGCCCGGGGCCGCGCCCTCACCGGCCGCTCCACCGACCGGCTGCCGACCCTGCGCCCCTGGGGGCCGGGCCGTGTCGTGCTCGCCGAGCCGGTGGGCCGCGACGAGCGGGTCAGCGGGGCGGTCCTGCTGGCGGTCCCCACCGACGCCGCACGCCGGGACGTCACGGTCCGCTGGTCGCTCATCGCCGCCGGGGCGCTCACCTCCTTCGCGGCGGCCGCGCTGGTCGCCGCGGGGATCGCCCGCTGGCTGATGCGGCCGGTCCTCGATCTGGACCGGGCCGTGGAACGGCTGGCGGCCGGCAGCCTCCGGGCCCGGGCCGGCTCGGACACCGGCCCGCCCGAACTGCGCCGGCTGCGGCAGCACTTCAACACCATGGCGGAGGCCGTGGCCGACTCCATCGGCCGCCAGCGCGACTTCGTCGCCGACGCCTCCCACCAGCTGCGCAATCCCCTGGCCACCCTGGTGCTGCAGCTGGAGAACGTCGAGCCGCACGTCGCCCCCGGGCCCGGCCTCGCCGAGCACGCCCGCGCCCTGGACGAGGCGGAACGCCTGGAGGAGCTGCTCGACGGTCTCCTGGCCCTGGCGCGCGTCGAATCCGGCACGGCCGAACCGACCCGGCAGGACGTGGCACGGGCGGTGCGGGACCGGGTGACGGCCTGGGCCCCCGTCTTCCACGCGGCCGGGCTGGAACTGGCGGCCGACGGCGTCCCGGAGGGCCTGTGGGCACACGCCCTGCCCGACGCGGCCGGCCGGATCCTGGACGCGCTCCTGGACAACGCGGTCAAGTTCGTACCGCGCGGCGGCCGGGTCGAGGTCGGCGCCTGGCGCCGGCCGGACGGGAGCACGGCCGTCCGGGTCGCGGACGACGGCCCGGGCGTGCCGCGGGAGCAGCTCGGTACCCTGCTGCGGCGGTTCACCCGCTCGCCCGGACACCAGAACGTCCCCGGCAGCGGTCTGGGCCTGGCCATCGCCGACGAGATCGCCCGCATCAGCGGCGGCGGCCTCGACATCGCAGCCAACACCCCGCACGGCCTGGTCGCACGACTGCGCCTCCCGCCTCCGCCGGACGACACGCCCTAGCCGTACACCGAGCGGTAGTACGCGACCGCGCCGGGGTGGAGGGGGACCTGTCCGGTCGAGATGGCGAAGCGGGGCTCCAGGCGGGCGCCCGCCGTCACCTCCCGCAGCAGGTCGCGCCACTGGTCGAAGACGACCCGCAGCAGACCCCGCACGACGTCCGCATCCACATCGGCGCGGGCCAGCAGGTAGTTGCCGACGCCGATGGTGCCCACCGGTTCCCTCAGCCCGTAGACCCCGGCGGGCAGGGTCACCGCCGTGTAGACGGGGGCGTGGCGTTCCCGCAGCGGGGCCACGTACGCGTCCAGCGGCAGGAACCGCAGGGGCAGCTCGCGGGCCAGTGCGGCCAGCGCCGGTGTGGGCACGCCGCCGGACCAGAACAGCGCGTCGACCGTGCCCTCGCGCAGCGCCGTCACCGACGCGGCGAGGCCCAGCGGCCGTTCGTCGGCCGGTCCGGCCGCCCGCAGGACCCGCTGGGCCACCACCCGTACGCCCGATCCCGTCGCACCGGCCGCGACCGGACGTCCGGCGAGGTCCGTCACCGCGCGCACCGGCCCGTCGGCCGGGACGACGAGGTGCGTGTAGTTGACGTAGACGCGGGCCAGTGCCGTCACGGCGGCGGGCCTGGTGAAGGTGTCGCGCCCCAGCACCGCGTCCTCGGCGCTGTCCGCCATGGCCAGGGCCAGCTCCGCGGAGCCCTCGTCGAGGCCGCGCAGGTTGTTCACGCTCGCCGAGGTGCTGACGGGGACGATCTCCAGCGGCAGATCGCTCGCGCCGACGGCGAGCGCCAGGGCCTTCCCGAAGGCGTTGTACGGGCCGCCCTCGGGGCCCGTCGCCAGCCGCAGCCGCCGGACGGGGCCGGAGGCTCCCGAGCATCCGGCGAGCGACGCCGCGACGGCGCCGAACCCGGCGCCCAGCACGGCGCGGCGCGACGGTCGGTTCACTGCCGGCCTCCGGAGGTCTCGTCGGGGGGTGGCACACCATGATGCGGCACGTGCGCGCCCTAGGGTCGGGCCATGCGTTTTCACCACGTCGACGTCTTCACGGACCGCCCCTACAGCGGCAACAGCCTCGCGGTGTTCCCCGAGGCGAGCGCGCTCACCGGCGCGCAGATGCAGGCCGTCACCCGGGAGCTGCGGCACTTCGAGTCCGTGTTCCTGATCCGCGACGGGGCGGCCGGAGGGACCTGGCGGGCACGCGTCTTCGACCTCGCGGGCGAGCTGGACTTCGCCGGGCACCCGCTCGTCGGCGCCGCCGCGGTCCTGCACGACCTCCACGGCGCCGCCGACACCGGGGTGTGGACGCTGCGGCTGCCGGCCCGGACGGTGGAGGTCGCCACCCGGCGCCGCGGGCCGGGCCGGTACGCGAGCCTCCTCGACCAGGGTCCGGCCGTGTTCCTCGGCCGCCCGGACCCGCGCGGCCTCCCGGCCCTGTTCGGCCTCGAACCCGGCGACCTGGACCCCGCCCTGCCCCCGGAGGTCCTCTCCACGGGCCTGCGCTACCTGGTGCTGCCCGTGCGCGGCGACGCCCTGGCCCGCGCCCGTGTGGCCGCGCCGCTCGACGTGCCGCTGGCCCGTCTCGGCGCCGAGTTCGCGTACGTCCTGGACGCGGCGGAGCGCGAGGGGCGGCACTGGACCAACGACGGGCTGGTCGAGGACGTGGCCACCGGCAGCGGCGCCGGCTGCGCCGCGGCGTACCTGCGCCGGCACGGCCGTAGTACCGGCGACGGCGAGGAGTGGATCCTGCGCCAGGGCCGCTTCACCGGGCGCTCCGGCGCCATGCGTGTGAGCGCGGTGGGCCGGGACCCGGACGTCCGTGCCGTACGGGTCGGCGGCGAGGTCGCCTTCGTGGCCGAGGGCCGGCTGCGCGAGCTGCCACCGCCCGCGTAGGCGACGGCCGCCCGGACGCGTCGCCGCCCCGATCGGGTGAACAGATGAGCGAGTCCCGGCCGCCTGCCCGCCCGCCGCGGGGGCGGCCGGAACACTGGCGGGGGACGGGGACCTGGTCGAGGACGCGGGAGCCGCTGTGGGCGTGGTCATCGGTACGTGGAACGTGGAGAACCTCTGCCGCCCCCTCGCCCCGGGCAGCCCGCCCTCCGGCAGGTGCGCCGCCAAGGACCGGGCCGCGTACGAGGCGAAGCTGGAGGGGCTTGCCGCCACCGTCGACCGCCTCGCGCCCGATCTGCTCGGCGTGCAGGAGGTGGGCGGCCCCGAGGCGCTGGCCGACCTGGTGGAACGGCTGGACGGCGACTGGCACACCGCCCTGTCGAAGCACGCCGACCGCCGCGGCATCCGGGTCGGCTTCCTCAGCCGCCGGCCGCTGACCGTCACCGAGGACCGCACCGCCTTCCCGGAGCACCTGCCCCGGGTCCAAGTCGAGGACGACGGGACCACCATCAAGCGGATGGGCCGCGGGGCGCTGGCCGTGCGGTGGAGTCCGGTGGCCGGGCACAGCGTCGACGTGGTCGTCTGCCACCTGAAGTCGAAGCTGCTGACCTTCCCCGGCAACCGGCACAGCACCGACGACGAGGAACTGCGCGCCCGCTACGGCGCGTACGCCCTGTACCGGCGGGCCGCGGAGGCCGTCACCCTCCGCGCCATGGCCGACCGGCTGCTCCAGGGCGACGGCGCCGCCCACGAGGTGATCGTGATGGGTGACCTCAACGACGAGTTCGAGGCCGCCACCACGCAGATCCTGTACGGGCCGCCCGGCTCCCAGATCGGGACCGGGGGCTTCAGGGACACCGACCTCGGGGACCCGAGACGGCTGTGGAACCTCGCTCCGCACGTGCTCGAGAAGGGCGGGTTCTCCCGGGTCTTCGAGGGCCAGAAGGAACTCATCGACCACATCCTCGTGAGCCGGGGCGTGTTGGACCGCGTGGAGAAGGTCTTCACGGGACACGAGCGGCTGCCGACCGTGGAAGAGGCGCGTCCGGCCGCCGCGCACGACAGTCCGTCGGACCACGCACCGGTCCTCGCGGAGCTCGTCTACTGATTCCCGCGTTAAGCGCTGATGAACACTGCCGCCCCTCCGGGCCGAGGAAAGATGCCCTGGTCAACTGCATTGTCCGCCAGATGAGTTACTACCCAGAAGACATGGAACGTCGCTCAGAGTTCGGGTACCTTCCATCACGTCGCCGCCACACCCGGGGCACAGGGCCCCACGGGACTTGCGGCGCAAAGGACCCGACCCCTGTTGACGACAGCAACCGAAGTCTTCACAGTCCGTCCGTACACCCCGCACTGCCAGGTGATCACCGATGAAGGTGATCACGCCGTCATCGGCATCTCGCCGGGCAACAGCTACTTCTCGGCCCAGCGGGTCAACGACCTCGCCCAGTGGGGCCTGCGCAACTTCGCCCAGGTCGACCTCATTTACACCGACATGCACGTCGCGGAGATGTACGAGGCCCTCGGATACGGCGAGGACGAAGCACGCCGCAAGGCGGTGAAGAACCTGCGCGGCGTCCGCGCCAAGGTCAACAACGCCGCCGCCGAAGCCGACCCCACCGGCGCCCGCCTCCGGGCCCGCCCGATGTCGTCCCTCACCGACATCCCGGCGTACCGCACGCTCCACAACCACCTGAACAACCTGCTCGACATCGACCCGGAGTTCCGCGAGACCTGCAACTCCCTTGTCGACGCGTTCCTTTCCTCGAAGGTGCTGGGCGGGAAGACGGCCACCACCCGTCAGCGCGAGGTCTGCCTGGAATACGTCTGCGCCGAGGCGCCGCTGTTCCTGGACACGCCCGCCATCCTGGGCGTGCCCTCCTCCCTCAACTGCTACCACCAGCTCCTGCCCATGGCGGAACTGCTCTACTCGCGCGGCTCGGGGCTTCGTGCCTCACGCAACCAGGGCCACGCCATCATCACCCCCGCCGAAGGAGACTCCGATGACCGCTGACACCCTCCTCGACTTCCCGTTCTCCGCGCGCGGCGACCAACTCCCCGCAGAGGTCGAGCAGTTGCGGGACGAGCCGGTCAAGCGCGTCCGTACGATAGCCGGCGACGAGGCATGGCTCGTCTCGTCCTATTCGCTCTGCAAGCAGGTCCTCGAAGACCCGCGGTTCAGCCTGAAGGACACCTCCGCCCCCGGCGTGCCCCGCCAGTACGCCCTGACGATCCCGCCCGAGGTCGTCAACAACATGGGCAACATCACCGGAGCCGGCCTGCGCAAGGCCGTGCTCAAGGCGATCAACCCGAAGACCGACAACCTCACGGGCTGGATGCGCGACCAGGCGAACACCCTCGTCGACAGCATCCTGCGCAGCGGTGCGCCGGTCGACCTGCGCGGAGAGTTCACCAACCCGTACGCGGAGAACCTCCACTGCCGCATCCTCGGCATCCCGGAGGCCGACGCCCCGCGCCTGGCCGCCAGCCTGGACATCGCGTTCATGAACTCGGCCTGCCCCGTCACGGGCGCCAAGCTCAACTGGGACCGCGACATGGCCTACATGGTGGAGCGCCTCGACGACCCGGCCACCGTCGGGCTGATGGCCGAACTCGCCGCGCTGCGCGAGGACCCCGACTACGCGCACCTGACGGACGAGATGCTGGCGACCGTCGGCGTCACGCTGTTCGGCGCCGGAGTCATCTCGACCATGGGCTTCCTGACCATGGCGATCGTCTCGCTCCTGCAGAACCCCGACGTGTGGGAGCAGCTGCGCAAGTCCCCGGAGAAGATCCCCTCCGCCGTGGACGAGCTCCTGCGCGTCAACCTGTCGATCGCCGACGGCCTGCCGCGGCTCGCACTGGAGGACGTCACCCTCGGCGACGTCGAGGTCAAGAAGGGCGAGCTGCTGCTCGTCCTGGTCGAGGCCGCCAACACCGACCCGGCCGTCTACTCCGACCCGCACGTCTTCGACATCGACCGCGCGAACGCCGGTACGCACCTGTCCTTCGGCGGCGGACCGCACTACTGCCCGGCCACGGCGCTCGGCAAGCGGCACACGGAGATCGCCATCGAGGTGCTGCTGGAGAAGATGCCCAACCTGCAGCTGGCCGTGCCGTTCGACCAGCTCGTGTGGCGCACCCGTTTCATGAAGCGTCTGCCGGAGCGGCTCCCCGTCCTCTGGTGACGGCGCCGGCGCGCGGCGGCGCGCCCGCACGTTGAAGACGGCCCCGGCCGGGGGGAATCCGGCCGGGGCCGTCGCCGTGCGTACGGGGGGCGTACGGGCGGCAGCGCGCGGGCGGCTGCTGCGGCTGCGGCTGCGGCTGGGGCTGGGGCTGGGGCTGGGGCTGGGGGCTCAGCGCAGGAACGCCGCGGTGGCCGCCACGAAGCGGCCGGCGTCGTCGAGCCAGGGGTAGTGGCCCGCTCCCGGCTGTACGACGAGCGTGGCGTCGGGGAACAGTTCCGCGCACTCGGCGACCGCGCGGGGCGGGCTGTTCAGGTCGAACTCCCCGGCGAGCAGGAGGGCCGGGGCGCGGAGCGCCGCGAGAGCGGTGCGGGTGGCCTCGGGGTCGAATGCGCCCTCGGCTCCGAAGTGGGCGACGGCCGCAGGATTGTCCGGACGGCCCGCCGTGTGGTGGCGCCGCGCCTCGGCGTCCCAACGGCCGTAGAAGAAGGGGGCGATGGCGTCGCGGTCGCCGCCGGCTCCCTCGATGAGGTCCTCCAGCGCGGCGAACGCCGCCGGGAACCACGGTTCGTGCGCGCGCAGCCGGGCGACTTCCCGCCGGGTGTCCCCGGTGATCACCGTGCCGACGGCCCGGGTGCCGGGTGCGATCAGGGCGAGCCGGCCGATGCGGTCCGGGTACCGGGCCGCGTACTGCGTCGCGGGGTTGGCCCCGGCGGAGTGGGCGAGCAGATCGATCCGGCCGAGGCCGAGACGCTCGCGCAGGGCCTCGATGTCGTCGACGAGACGGTCGCTGCGGTAGGACGAGGTGTCCCGCGGGACCGCGGAGCGGCCGGTGCCGCGCAGGTCCATGACGACCAGGCGGCGGTGGGCGGACAGGCCGCCGAGGTCGCCGAGGTAGGTGGAGTCCGCGGGTCCGCCGGGGATGCACAGGACCGGCTCGCCGCGGCCGTGAGTGCGGTAGGCGAGGAGGGTTCCGTCGCGTGCGGTGAAGGTGGAGGGTGCCATGACGCGGATCCTGACAGTCATAACCAGGTTGTACAACCTGGTTATGACGAGAGGGCGCTCGGGGTGTATAACCGGGTTGTGGAAGAGGAAGACGGAAGACGGCACGGGCCGGAGGCGCTGACCGAGGACGAGGCGGCGCGGATGCTCGCCGGGATGAACGAGGTCATCCGCGCGGGCGAGGAGATGCGCAGGCTGCGCACCGAGATGATCAGACTGTTCGCCGGTTTCGGCTGGACGCAGGACACGATCGCGCGGATCACCGACATGAGCCAGCCCGCGGTGTCCAAGCAGATCGCGCGGTGCGCGGCCGGCGAACCGACGCCGCTCCTGGGACTCGCCCTCGACCAGCCCGACGCGGCATGGCTCGAAGGGCGCCTGTGGGCGCTCGCGGAAGAGGTCTCCGAGACCCTGGACGCGGCGCGCTGCACGCGCTTCGTCGGCGCCCTCGCCAGGGGGCGCAAGCGGTTCACGCCGGAGAGCTCCGACGAACTGCGACGCCTCCTCGAAGAGGACCTGCGGCGGGGCGCCGCCGGGCTGCCCGCCGCCTTCCGGGCCGCGTACGACGAGATCAGCCGCGGCCTCGACGTGGGCCCGAAGCCGGCTGTCGCCGGGTCGGCCCCGGCGTCGGTGCGCCGGGCCGTCGCCCGCCAGCTCCAGCGCGACCGCCTCAGGGGCGACGCATGAGCGACGCGGCGGGGCGGGGCCGGGCGGGGGCGTGCGGGTCACGCCCCCGCCCGGCCCACACCACCCCAGGTACCGTCAGCCCTCCGCCAGTACCTCCCGGATGACGTGACGGGCGTTGCGCGCCATCGCCGGATTCGTCGTCCGGTAGTAGGGCAGCGCGATCACGGCCTGCGAGAGCGTCCGTCCCCGGCCGCGGATCCAGGTCGCGTCGTCCACGCCGAGCGCTGCGCGGAAGTCCCCTCTCACGGCGGCGGGCAGCAGGTTCCACGCCGGGAACAGGTCGCACGCCGGGTCACCCACGCCCGTACACCCGAAGTCGATGACCGAGGTCAGCCGGCCGCCGTCCACCAGGACGTTGCCCGGCATCAGGTCGCCGTGCAGCCACACCGGCGGCCCGTCCCACTCCGGGACCCGCAGCGCGTCCTCCCACACGGCCGTCACGGCGTCGCAGTCGACGCCCTCCTGCGGGATCAGCCTCAGCTCCCCGATCGCCGCCCGGGTCGCCGCGTCCAGCGAGGCGAGCGGCCCGCCGCGGTGGGCCCGCGGCGCCCCGCGAAGGGTGATGCTCCGCATCGCCGTGACGAAGGCGGCCAGATCACGGGCCAGCGCCTGGGCGACGGGCCCGCCCAGGGCCCCCGCCTCCGGGTTCTCCCCCGCCAGCCACCGGCAGACCGACCACCGCCAGGGATACCCCTCCGCGGGCGCGCCCTCCCCCAGCACCTGCGGGACGGCCGTCGGCAGCCGGGGAGCGAGGCGCGGCAGCCAGTACCCTTCCGTCACCACGTCCTCGGCCCCGCCCTCGCACAGGGGCAGCCGTACGGCCATGTCCTCGCCGAGCCGGTACATGGCGTTGACCGTGCCGCCGGACGGGAACCTCTCCACCTTCATCCCCGCCCACTGCGGGAACTGCCCGGCCAGCAGCCGCCGTACGAGGTCTTCGTCGACGGGGTGCTGCCCGGGGTGCATCTGTCCTGTGCTCACGACAGTCATCCGACCCGTCGGGACCGGCCGGGGTCAAACGGTTTCCCCGGCCGGTCACGCCCGTCGCGTGGCGGGCCGCCCGGTCAGGGCCGGTCGTACCAGGAGAACGCCGCGATCCGCCAGCCTTCCGCGGTGCGGACGAACTGGATGGTCTTGGTACCGCCGCCCTCGAACGGTTCGCCGTCCAGCACCCCCGACTTGCGGTACTCGCCGAACCGCGAGGCGATGTCGCCCGCGATGTCGGTGCGTTCGGAGGTCTCCCACTCGGAGAACTCCACCAGCCGGCCCCCGGCGAGCAGTTCCCGGCGGGGTTCGACGAACTCGTCCACGGTGTAGACCGTGAACCGCGGGCCGGTCATGACGATCACCGCGCCGGGCAGGGCGAGCCTGCGGATCCGGGCCACGTCGGCGGCCTTGCCGCCCCGGTTGTCGAAGGAGCCGAAGAACTCGGCGGTCACCTTGTCGATCTCGGCCTTGGACATGGACGCGACACTAATTCGCCGGGTCCGCCGTCCGCAATCACCGGGAGCGGCGCCGGGCGAGCGCACGGGCGTACAGGAGGTGGCCGACGGCCTCGGCGGCGAGCAGCAGGACGACGAGCCAGGGCGCGAGCGTGCCGGCGCCGAGGACGACGAGCAGCGGAACGGCGATTCCGGGGACGGCCCACACGGCGACGGCGCGCAGGGGGCGGCCGAAGCGCACGGCGATGCCGGCGTGGGCGAGGTGGTAGAGGGCGAGGCCGCCGGCCAGCGCCCAGACCGCGCCGCGGGGCAGGTGGGCGTGGCCGGCCTCCTCGACGGCGGTGGCCAGTCCGGCGGCCATGCTGATGACGGCGGCGGTGACGAAGAAGTGCAGGAAGCCGCTCACGTCGCGGGCGAGCAGGTAGGCGCGGCTTCCCTCCGCCGAGCCGAGCATCAGCTCGGCCGAGGTCGAGCCGAAGTCGAAGTACGACCACCACAGGGCGGCGAGCAGGACGAAGCCCAGGGTCGCCACCGCGCCGGCCTGCGCCGTCCACGCGTGGTCGGTGGAGGTGACCAGGGCGATGACCGACTCGCCGAGCACGATGATGACGAACAGGCCGACGCGTTCGACCAGGTGCCCGGTGTGCAGCCGGCCGGTGACGCCGCGGCCCCGGGCGGTCAGGAGCAGCACCATCTCGGCGGTGAGCAGCACGGCCCAGACGGCGTACCGCCAGGGCAGGGACACGGCGGCCGAGGCCGCCCACAGCAGGGCGGAGACCAGGCAGTAGCTCAGGGGCCGCCAGCGCGGGACGCGCAGGGCGGCGGGGAGGCGGGTGGCGGGCCACCACAGTCCGAGCAGCACCAGCCGGGTCCCCGCGTAGCCGAGCGCGTAGACCGCGGCCCGGCCGGCGTCACCGGCCGCCTCGGGAACCGCGGCGGCCATGGCGGCGAGGCAGAACATCGCGGAGAGCATCAGCAGGCGGCGGCGCGGGCTGTCGTCCTCGAAGAGGTTGGCCGAGACCGTCAGGTTGATCCACATCCACCAGGGCGGGAAGTAGAGGGCCAGGAAGACGGCGAAGTCCCGTGGCCCGGGATCCCCGTGGAGCGAATGGGAGAGCTGGGCGGCGAACGCGACGAAGACGAGGTCGAAGAACAGTTCGAGCCAGCTGGCATGGCGGTCCGCGTGCGGTTGCCGTACGGTCTGTGCGCTCATCGGGCCGCCAGTGCCGTGGTGATCACCAGGGGCGGCCCGGCCCGCTCCGCCGGCCATGGCCGGGCGGCGACGAGGTCCGGGTCGGCGACGGCGACCGCCTCGTCCACGGTGGGCCGGTGCTGGGCGACGTCGCGGAAGCGGGCGCGCTCCAGCAGCGCCGGGTAGAGGCCGACGGGCCAGGCGTGGTTGCGCATCTCCTGCCAGGATCCGTCGGTGCGCCGGAGCCGTACGGTCACCGGGTCGCCCGGCGCGTAGGTCTCGCCCGGCTCGCCGATCCGCAGCGAGGCGTATTCGGTGCCGCTGCAGGCGGGATCGGTGGTCAGCAGGACCAGCGGGGCGGCCGGCCGCAGGAGCCGGCGGATCTCGGTGAACACGCCGAGCAGGGCGTCCTCGGTCGGCAGGGACGCCAGCACGTGGTTGCACATCACGGCGTCCGCGCAGCCGTCGGGCAGGTCCGTCACGCGCCCGTTCTCGACCAGGTGGTACTCCGCCACCGCGGTCGCCGAGGCGCGGGCAAGGTCCAGCATCTCCGGGGAGGTGTCCGCGCCGAGGACCCGGGCGCCCAGGACGCGGGCCGCGTGGTCGGCCACCTTGCCCGGTCCGCAGCCGTAGTCCACCAGGACCTGTCCGGCGCCGATGTGTCCGGCCAGTGCCCGCAGGACGAACGGGTAGCCGAGGAGCCAGTCCGTGGCCGCCTCAACGGCGGCGAAAGCCCGCGCGCCCTCATGGCCGGACCAGGCGGTGCCCTCGGGGGCGCCACCGCTCGGCCCGGTTCCCTGCGACCAGTCGCTCACAGCCCCACTATCGGCCCACCAGGGCCGTACGGCACCCTCACGACACGGGTGCGGGAAATCGTCAGAGGGTGATCCAGTAGCGCCGCTTGGGGCCGATCAGGGTCTCGCGCACGTCCTCCAGTACGCCGCCGCCGCGTTCGATGGTGCGGACCGACCCCTCGTTGCCGGGGTCGCAGGTCAGCAGGACGCGGTCCATTCCCATGACACGGGCCTCGTGGAGGACCGCGGACAGGGCCCAGGTGGCGAGGCCCCGCCTGCGGGCGGAGGGGCGGATGCTGTAACCGATGTGGCCGCCGGCGTCGAGGAGGAAGCCGTTGAGGTAGTGGCGCAGGTCTATGGCGCCCAGGTAGGTGTCGCCCTCGGCGATCCACCAGTACGTCGCGTGGACGCGCCCGTGGTCGACCGGCGCCGAGCGGTCCTCGTACCGGCGCAGCTTCTCCGTCCAGGCGGCGAAGCCCTCCGGGCTGTCGACGTCGTCGTCGGAGCCGAGCCCCGCGCCGTCCATGTGGGCGTCGGCCCCCCATTCCTCCTGCGCGGCGGTCCAGGATCCGTGCAGGCGGGGGGTGGGGGCGATGAGCTCGGGCATACCTCGGACCCTAACAGTCGGATCATCCGACCCGGTCAGCCGGACTTCGGCTCGGACGGCTTGTGGCCGGGGTACACGTTGCCCGGGGTCACGATGCTGGTGATCGCCTCACCGAAGAGCGTGCTGGGTTCCTGGCCGTCGTGCAGGATGTCGGTGTTGAGGATGACGACCATGGTCGCCTGCGCCTGCGGGAGGTAGACGCCGAGGCTCTCGTAGCCCGGCAGCGAGCCGTTGTGGCCGATCCAGCCCTGGACGTCGAAGAGGCCCAGGCCGTAGCCGGCACCGGGAATGCCGACCGAGGTGGTCTTCAGGCGCTGGGCCTGGGTCGCGGGCGTCAGCAGCGTGCCGGTGGCGAGGGTCCGCGCCCAGCTGCGCAGGTTCTGCAGGTCGGAGATCATCGCCCCGGCCGCCCAGGCCCAGGACGGGTCCCAGTCGGTCGAAACCTCGACCTTGCCGGTGGCGGTCTGGTCGGTGTAGCCCTGCGCGTGCGGCCGGGGGAACTCGGCGCCGGTCGGGAAGAAGGTGCGGTTCAGTCCGGCCGGCTCCACGACGTCCTTGTCGATGACCTCGGCGAGCGGCCGGCCGGTGACCTTCTCGATCACCAGGCCGAGCAGGACCAGGTTGGTGTTCGAGTACTGGAACTGTGCGTTCGGCGCGAACTGCACCGGGTGCTTGAAGGAGTAGTCGAGCAACTCCTGCGGGGTGAAACGGCGGTCGGGGTCGGTGGTGAGCGCCTTGTCGAAGGCCGGGTCCTCGCTGTAGTTGAACAGCCCGCTGCGCATTCCGGCCAGTTCGCGCAGGGTGATGCGGTCGCCGTTCGGCACGCCGGAGATGTAGTCGCCGATGGGGTCGTCCAGGCCGACCTTGCCCTGGTCGACCAGCTGCAGGAGGGCGGTGACCGTGAACGTCTTGGTCTGGCTGCCGATGCGCGTGTTGAAGTCGGTCCGCATGGGCGCGCCGGTCGCCTTGTCGGCGACGCCGAAGGCCTTCACGTAGCTGCCCTTGCCGGGCGCCCACAGCCCCACGATCACGCCCGGCACCCCGGCCTCGCGCATGACCTGCCGGACGGCGGCGTCGAGTTGGAGCGCCACGGCCGGGGTGAGCTGCTTGAACTCCCCGCCCGTGTCGGGAGAGGGGGTGGCGGAAACGGACGGTCCGGGGGTCGGCGCCCCGTACGCGGTGGCCGTGACGGCCCCGGTGAGGAGCAGGCCCGCCGCGGCGGTGGCCGCGCAGGCCCGGCGAAGCCGTGTGTGCGTCGTTTTCACCAATGCCTCCTGCGGTACGAGGACCAGGGCAAGGCATGCACGGTCAGCGTAGGCCCGTACCGGTGGGGCCGCGAGGCGAGCCGTCGCCCGGGGTCAGTGACCTGGCGCGGGCGATGACCAGGGCGACGTCGTCGTGGTCGTCGGGGCGGCGCAGGGAGTCCAGGAGCCGGTCGCAGGTCTCCTCCAGCGGGCGTCCGGTGTCGGCGAGCAGGTCCAGGAGGAGGTCGAGCCGTTCGTCGATGGGCTGGTTCCGGGTCTCCACCAGGCCGTCGGTGTAGAGGACCAGTTGGTCTCCCGGTGCCATGGCGACGGTGGTGGCCTCGAAGGGGATGCCGCCCACGCCCAGCGGTGCGCCGGTGGGCAGGTCGAGCAGCCGGGGTGCCTGGCCGGAGCGGATGAGTACGGGAGGGAGGTGGCCGGCGACGGCGATGCGGCACTGTGCCCGGTGCGGGTCGTGGACGACGTAGACGCAGGTGGCGATGGTCTCCTCGAGGGCGGCCGTGGTGCGGTCCAGTTGCTGGAGCACCTGGGGCGGGTCGAGGGCGAGTTCGGCGAGGGTGCGCGTCGCGGTGCGCAACTGTCCCATGCTGGCGGCGGCGTTGATGCCGCTGCCCATGACGTCTCCGATGACGAGGACGGTGGTGTCGTCCGGTCCCGCGATGGCGTCGAACCAGTCGCCGCCGATCTCGCTGCTGGCGGCGGCGGGGCGGTAGCGCGAGGCGACTTCCAGGCCGGGGGTCGCCGGCGGGTGGTGGGGCAGGAGGTGGTGCTGGAGCGCGAGGGCGGTGTGGTGCGCGTTGCGGTACCAGCGGGCGTTGTCGATGCACACGGCGGCCCGTGCGGCCAGTTCGCCGGCGAGCACGATGTCGTCGTCGTTGAAGGGCAGCGGGTTGCGGGTGCGTTTGAGGTCGAGGGCGCCGAGCACCTCGCCGCGGGCGATGAGCGGCACGGCCAGGTACGAGCGCAGGCCGGCGCGCGTCAGCAGGGAGGCGGCGTTGCTGTCACGGGCGATCCGGGAGATGTCCCTGGCCTGTACGTGGGCGACGAGGACGGGATGGCCGGTCGTCACGGACTGGGTGACCAGCCGGTCGGCGGCGTAGCGGGCGATGTCCCCCGGGGGGTCCGCGGCGCGGACGGCCTCGCTCGGGTAGGCGGCCGCGACGGCGAGGGCGCGGAACACCGCGGGCTCGTGGGCCGAGGACCTGAGGGTGGGCCGGCCTTCGAGGACCGAGTCGAGGATGTCGACGGCGGCGATGTCCGCGAGCTCCGGCACGACGACGTCGGCGAGCTCGCGTGCGGTCTGGTCCAGGTCGAGGGTGGTGCCGATACGGACGGTGGCGTCCGCGATCAGGGCGAGGCGGCGGCGGCTGCGGGCGATCTCCAGGGCCGCCTGGTGACTCTGGGTGACGTCCACCACGGAGGTGGCCAGGCCCAGGACCCGGCCGGTGGCGTCCTCCAGCCGGTAGTAGGACACCGACCAGGCGTGTTCGGCGCGGTGCCCGCCGTGGGTGCGGCCGGCCGTGAACTGCTCCAGGAGCGGCGTGCCGGTGGCGAGGACCTGGCGCATCGCCGATTCGGCGGCCTCCGTGTCGTCGAGGAAGGACAGCGCCTCCCGGACGCCCCGGCCGATGTGCTCGGAGGCGGGCAGCCCGTTGATCCGCTCCAGCGTGGGGTTGACCAGGACGTAGCGCAGCTCGGTGTCCAGGACCGCGAGCCCGATCGGGGACTGGGCCACCAGGCGGGCGGACAGGGCGAGGTCCCGCTCCAGCTGGCGCAGCGTGGTGCGGTCGGTGGCGATGCCCAGGGCGTACAGGTCGCCGCGTTCGTCGAGCAGCCGCATGTTGCGGAACTCCACGAGGCGTGTGCTGCCGTCCTTGTGCCGCACCGGGAAGGCGCCCGCCCAGTCGCCGGCACCGCCCATGACCCGGGCGAACAGCTCCGTCACCAGGCCCACGTGCTGGGGGGCGGCGAGCAGCCGGGCGGCGGGCTGGCCCAGGGCCTCGGCCGCCGTCCAGCCGAACAACTGCTCGGCCTGCGGGCTCCACAGGGCGACCCGGCCTTCGGCGTCGAGGACGACGGCCGCCACGTTCAGGACGTCGAGCAGCCCGCTCGGCGGGGCGAGGCCGGCCGTGGCGGGCCGCCTCCCACTGCCCCCCGACCCGTCGATCGCACCCATCGGCGATGCTCCCTTCCGGCACCGTCGGCCCGGCGGCCACCCGCCCCGGGCCGTTCCGGCCCCCCGTTCGGGGCGGTCCGGGCCGGTCCGAGGCGCACGGTTACCTCTCATCGTCCCCCCGAAACCGCCGGGAAGCGTCCCGAGCGGGCGTGACCGGGCCCCGCCACGACCGCGTAGGCTCGGCGGATGGCGAAATACTTCGACGTGCACCCCGAGAACCCCCAGCGGCGCACCATCGACAACGTGGTCGACATGATCCGCTCGGGCAAGCTCGTCGCGTACCCGACGGACTCCTGCTTCGCGCTGGGATGCCAGCTGGGCAACCGGGACGGCATCAACCGGATCCGGTCCATCCGCAATCTCGACGACCGCCACCACTTCACCCTGGTGTGCCAGAACTTCGCCCAGCTGGGGCAGTTCGTGCAGATCGACAACAACGTGTTCCGCGCCATCAAGGCGGCCACGCCCGGCAGCTACACCTTCATCCTCCCGGCGACCTCGGAGGTGCCGCGCCAGCTGCTGCACCCGAAGAAGAAGACCGTCGGCGTCCGCATCCCCGACCACGTGGTCACCCAGGCCCTGCTCGCGGAGCTGGGCGAGCCGCTGCTGTCCAGCACGCTGCTGCTGCCGGACGAGGCCGAGCCGATGACGCAGGGCTGGGAGATCAAGGAGCGGCTCGACCACGAGGTGGACGCCGTACTGGATTCGGGTGACTGCGGCACCGAGCCGACCACGGTGATCGACTTCTCCGGCGGTGACGTCGAGATCGTGCGCCGGGGGGCCGGGGACACCTCACGGTTCGAGTAGGCCGTTCACGGGTCGGTGCGTACGTCCGCGTAGGGGCCCAGGTACCGGAACGCGCCCTTCTCGGCCCGGTAGAGATGGGCGAGGGAGTCTCCGCTCAGGGCCCGGGTCCCGGTGTCGAAGGCGACCGTCTTGGCGAGGCCCTGGTACGTCGTGCGGAAGATCCGGCGGGACAGTCCCGCCCGGCCGCGCCCCTCCCCCTCCAGCCCGGTCAGGGCGGTGGCCAGCAGGCCCACCGCGTCGTACGCCTCGGTGGCCCAGCGGGCGGGCGGTTCGCCGTACGCGCTCCGGTGGGCCGCGACGAACTCTTCGGCGGCCGGGGTGACCAGGGGGTCGGTGTAGAGGGCGCTGAACACCCAGCCCTCGGCCGCCGGACCGGCCGCGGTGAGGAAGGCCGGTTCCATGGCGTGCTGGAGGCCCACGCGCGGTCCCGGGAAGCCCGCGTCGGTCAGCGTGCGGGCCAGCTCGGCCGCGCGCTGCGGCGAGGCGCCGACGTACACGACCCCCTCGGCGCGGGCTTCGGTCAGGGCGCGCACGGTGTCCGCGAAGTCGGACCCGCCCTCGGGGACGCGGTGGACGCTCACCGTGCCCCGGGCCGGGGGGCTCTGCTGGAACACCCTGGTGACCTGCCACGCCGGTGATCCGTCGGCCGCGTCCTCCACGACCGCCGTGCGGCGCGAGATCCGCACCTGGGACAGGTAGTGCAGGGCCGGGAGGCCGAGGCCCTCGTCGCTCGGGCGGGTGGCGCACACCGTGCGCCAGAGCGTCGTGGCGTTCTCCGGGCTGTTCACCGACACCAGCACCAGGGCGAGGTCCGCGGCCAGGCAGGCGCCGGCCACCTCCGGCAGGGCCGCGTCCCAGGTGGGGCCGACGAGGGCGAGCACGGCCGGATCGGCGACCAGCTCCTTGACGGCCTGCGCGGCGCGCTGCGGGTCCCCGCCGTCGTCGGCGACCCGCAGGGCCAGCCGGAAGGCTGCGTCGGCCCGGGTGTTGTGCCGGTCCACGGCCAGCCGCATGCCCCGCTCGTGCGCCTGGCCGGTCGCCCTGCCGGGCCCGGTCAGGTCGGCCTGCAGGCCGAGGGTCAGGACCGGCAGGTCCCGGCCGGCGTCGGCGGGCGGGGCGCCGCGGCCGCCCGGCCCCCGGGTGGTGAACCAGGCGATCGGCGCGGCGGCGGCGACCAGGGCTCCGCCGGCCGCGAGCAGCCTCCTGCGGGTGAACTGCCGGGCGGGCTCCGGGGCGTCGATCCGGGTGGGTTCGGGAGCGGGCAGGTCCAGGGCCCGGGTGGAGCGTTCGGCGATGATCCGGGGCAGCGGGGCGGGCAGCCAGTCCGCGGCCGCCGCGGGGCCCGCGCCGCCCTCCTCGGGCCCCAGGAGGGCGGTGAGCTCGCCGAGCGTCGGCCGGTCGCCTGGTTCCTTCAGCAGGCAGCCGCCGACCGCCTCCCGCAACTCCTCGGGCAGCGAGCCGAGTTCCGGCTCCTCGTGGACGGTGCGGAAGACCACCGCGGCCGCGTGCCCGCCGCCGAACGGGCCGGTCCCGGTCGCCGCGTACGCCAGCACGCAGCCGAGGGAGAACACGTCGCCGGCCGGTCCCGCGACGGGACCGCCCGCGCGGGCCAGCTCGGGGGCCAGGTAGCCGGGAGTGCCGACGACGGCGTCCGCGGCCGTGAGCGTGGTCGCGCCGGCCGCCCGCGCGATCCCGAAGTCGATCAGACGGGGCCCGTCCGGGGCCAGCAGGACGTTGCCGGGCTTGACGTCGCGGTGGATCAGCCCGGCCCCGTGCACCTCGGCCAGGGCCTCGGCGAGGCGTGCGCCCAGGATCCGTACGGTCCGGGCGGGCAGCGGACCGTACCCTCCCACCGCCTCGGCCAGTGAGGGGCCGGGGACGAACGGGGTGGCCAGCCACGGTTCGCGGGCCTCGGGGTCGGCGGCGATCACCGGGACCACCCAGCGTCCGGTCAGCCCGCCCGCGGCCTGCGCCTCGCGGCGGAACCGGGCCCGGAAGGCGGGGTCCGCGGCGTGGTCGGCGCGGATCACCTTGACGGCGACGAGGACGCCTTCGGGGGAACGGCCCAGGTAGACGGTGCCCATGCCGCCCGATCCCAGGCGGCCCAGCAGCCGGTTCCCGCCGATCGCGGCCGGATCGGCGGGGAGGAGGGGGCGCATCGGCCGCTATCCCGCCGCGGGGTCGGCGGCCGGGCCCACGTAGCGGATCCGGCCGCCTTCCACCCGGTGGAGGAAGTAGGTGTTGCCCTTGACCGTTCGGTCCTCGCCGAAGGCGTACTCCTTGGTCAGGCCGCGGAAGGTGCCCTGCGCGAGGGCGGTCAGCAGTTCGGCGCGGGCCGGGCGGCCGCCGCCGCGGGCCGCCGTGACGAGCCGGTCGATGACCAGGCCGGCCGCGTCGTAGGCCTCCGCCGTCCACACGTCGGGCGCGGTGCCGTACGCCGCCTGGTGCGCGCGGGCCAGCTCGGCGGTCTCGGGGGCTTCCGGGCCGGTGTACGGGGCGACGAACTGCCAGCCCTCTGCGGCCGGGCCCGCCGCGGCGAGGAAGTCCGGGCCCATGGAGACGTAGTCGGCGGCCCGGTGCCCCCGGTAGCCGGCGGCGGCCAGCACGGTGGCGGTCCTGGCCGCGCCCTGCGGGGTGCCGGAGTAGAAGAAGGCGTCGACGCCGTGCGCGAGCATGTCGGTGACGACCGGCGAGAGGTCCTGGGTGCCGCGCGGGACGACCCGCGGGTAGACGGTGGCTCCGGGGACGAAGCCGGCGATGGTGCGGCTCGCGTTCAGGATCGCCTGCCAGCCCTCTCCGTCGCCGTCCCGGTCGCACAGGACGCCCAGCCTGCTCACCCCCTGCTGGCGGGCCAGCGCCTTGTTGAGGGCCGAGCCCTGGATGAAGGAGATGGGGCCGAGCTGGAAGAAGCTGCGGCGGTCGGCGACGCTGAAGGCGCTCGCCAGGGCCGAGACGGTGAGCAGGGGCAGGGCCGCCTCTCCGTACAGTTCCAGGCAGGGGGTGACCGTGGCGTTGCCGGTCGGGCCGATCACGGCGAGCACGTCCGGGTTCGAGATGAGGCCGGTGGCGGCGGCCGGGGCGCGGTCGGCCGCGCCCGCGTCGTCGGCGGTGGCGACGGTGAGCGTGAAGGGTTTGTCCTTGCGGGAGTTGAAGGCGTCGACGGCGAGCCGCACCCCGCGTTCCTGTGCCAGTCCGGCGGCCTTCTGCGGGCCGGAGAGGTCGGCCTGTACGCCGATCACCCACGCCCGGGGTGCGGCGGCCGGTGTGCCCCCGGGGTCGTCGTCCTCGCGCAGGGCCAGCCAGGTGGCGGTGCCGCCGCCGATGGCGAGTACGGCGCCGGCGGCGAAGCCGAGGAAACGCCTGCGGGACGGCGCCGCGCCGGTGCTGCCGGGTGCGGGGGCGGCCTTGGGGTCGGCGACGGTCTCCTCGATGCCGGGCAGGGCCAGCAGGGCGGCGGCCCGTTCGGCGATCGTGGCGACGACCGGGTCGGGCAGCCAGTCGGTGCCCTCGCCCGGGGTGTCCTCGGTGAGGGCCTCGTCGAGCCCGGCCGCGGTGGGGCGGACGTCGGGGTGCTTGGCCAGGCAGGTCCGCAGCAGGCCGGTGAGTTCGGGGTCGGCGAGGAGTTCCGGGCCGAGGTCGGGCTCGTCGTGGACGGTGCGGTAGAGCACGGCCTCCACGGTACCGGCGCCGAAGGGCAGCCGGCCGGTGGCGGCGTACGCGAGGAGGCAGCCGAGGGAGAAGACGTCGCCGGACGGTTCGGCGGGGCGGCCCTCCGCCTGCTCGGGCGGGATGAAGCCGGGGGTGCCGAGGACGGCGTCCGCTGAGGTCAGGGCGGTGTGCTCGCCGCCGCGGGCGATGCCGAAGTCGATGAGCCGGGGCCGGTCCATGCCGAGGAGTACGTTGCCGGGTTTGACGTCGCGGTGGACCAGGCCCTGCGCGTGCATCACCTGAAGGGCTTTGGCCAAGGCCTTGCCGAGGATCCGTACGGCGCGCAGCGGGAGCGGCCCGTGGGCGGAGACGGCCTCGGCCAGGGAGGGGCCGGCGACGAAGGAGGTGGCCAGCCACGGTTCGCGGGCGTCGGGGTCGGCGCCGGTGATCCGTACGGCCCACGGGGTGTCGACCTCGGCGGCGATCTCGGCCTCGCGGCGGAAACGGGCCCGGAAGTCGGCCTCTTCGGCGTACTCGGCGCGGATGACCTTGACGGCGGCGAGCGCGCCGTCGTCGGTGCGGCCGAGGTAGACGACGCCCATGCCGCCGGCACCGAGCCGTCCGAGGAGGCGGTGGCCGCCGATCCGGGACGGGTCCGAGGGGTGCAGCTGTTCCATCAGCCGGCCGCCTTTCCGAGCGCCTGCTTGGCCTGCGCGATCATGCGGCTGTTGCCCTGCACGACGAGCTGGGTGAGGGTCTCCTGCTTGAAGCCCTCGGCACCCTTGCCGGCGATGGCCACCGTGACGGGGCCGAACTGCGCCTGGTACCAGAAGTAGCGCTGGGGTTCGCCGCCCTGGGGGCCGACGTACGTGCCGAACTCGCTGAAGGCGTCCTCGCTCCAGTTGTTCATCTGTTCGCCCTGGTGGTTCGCGGTGCCCAGGAGTCCCTTGAGGTCCTCGCCCTCGCGCAGCTTCTGGTCGGGGCAGCGCACGACCTCCTCCATGGCGCGGGCGGTCTCCCAGCCCGATTCCGCCCGGTTGTGGTGGACGGTCACCGTGGCGTTGATCCGGACGCGGCCGTGGCCGTTCCCGGCCGGGACCTCGAAGTAGCGGGTGTTGGTGGCGAGTACGTCCTGCGGCAGGTCGCTGGTCTGCCACACGCACTTCTCGTCGAGCACGGGCCAGCGACCGGGCCGGCTCTCGAACGGGGTGCGGCGCACGACGTCCGGGCCGAAGGCGTCCTCGACGATGACGATCCGGTCGAGCAGCGCCCGGGCCTCGGCGGCCGTCTTCGGCTGCTTGGACTCGTCCAGCTCCGGTACGAGGGAGACGGCCGAGGCCCCGGGTGAGGGCGCAGCGGTGGTCGCGGGCGGTGCGGATGAGGCCGCTGACGCGGCCGGGGCGCGGCTCGTCGCCTCGCCTTCCGCCGTTCCGCCGACCGTACAGCCGGCCATGACCATGATGAACAAGCCTGTCGCCGCGCAGCCGCAGGCGCGCAGCGCGACATCACGTCGTGTCACATTTCCCCCCACGGCACGGATCGTACCCCGCCGTGGGCGCGCGCAACTGGCTTATGCACAACCGTTGTTGGCGCACGAAATGCGACGTTAGAACAGGCGGTCCATCGTCCAGGCGGATTCGTGGCGGGTGAAGCCGATGTGCGGGTAGTAGTCGACCGCGGCGGGCGCGGAGAGCAGGACCACCTTCGCCTCGGGCACCGCTTCCCGGGTGACCCGGACGAGGTCGCGGCCCACACCCCTGCCCTGGTGGGCGACGTCGACGGCCAGGTCGCCGAGGTAGGTCGAGTAGGCGCCGTCGGTGATCGAGCGGGCGATGCCGATGAGACGGCCGTCCTCGTCGCGGGCGACGACGACCAGGTTGGCTCCGGCCAGCATGCGGGCGAACCGCTCCACGTCGTGCACGGGGCGCCGCTCGGCGAGGGTGGAGGCGCGGTAGACGCCGAGCACCTCCTCGACGTCGAGGTCGGCGCCGATGACCCGCTCACACTTCCACATACCGGTGCAACTCCCTGCTCGGCTCTTCGAGTCGGCGTCCCGGACGCGTGCCGCCGCCAGGGGACCCACTCTCGCAAGTAATAGCTGAAAATGCATTGGGATTATTACACGTCGGGGCGGCTGACATACAAACCGGTGGACCGGTATGTATTGCCCGGGAGGCGGGCATGCTGCAAGGGCTCGCGTTCTCGGGAAGGAGCGATGTGCTCACTCAGGTTCTCGACCGGATCCGACGGCTCCTCGGACGCTCCACCTCCGCCTCGACCTCGGCCTCGACCTCCGCCCCCACTCCCGAACGTGACAGCGCCGGCCCGGCGAGCGCCCGTGCCCCGGTCTTCACGGCGGACTTCGGCTCGACCCGCCAATGGGTCGCCGGCCGTTCCTGGGCCTATCCGAACGGCGGCCCGACCAACCCCGGCGACAACAAGCTCGACCACCTCGTCGCGGACCCCTCCTTCAGCCGCAGCGGCACCTTCCGGGCCGTCCGCCGCCCCGACGGCAACTGGAACACGGGCCTGTTGACCACCGAGGGCAGTGAAGAAGGCTTCATGGTGCGGACCGGGGACGTGCTGGAGTCCCGCGTACGACTCCCCGCCGAGCTCGGGGCCTGGCCCGCGATCTGGACCTGGCTGGACGGCGACAACGAGATCGACGTCTTCGAGTACCACCCGGACAACCCCGACCTCCTCGAACTGTCCAACCACGTCAAGGGCGGCTCCCGTTACCACCGCGACCCGTCGGTGGGCCCCGGCCGCTGGGTGGACCTCAAGGTCGAGTTCGGGTCCCGTTCGGTCGTGTGGTGGGTCAACGGCAAGCAGGTCTTCGCCGACCGGCGCGGGGTGGGACGCCGCTGGCGCGCGTACCTCATCGTCAACCTCTCGGTCTGCGCGGGCCGCTACCACCCCGCCCCCGACCGGGCCGTGTCCGAGATGTCGTTCGAGGTGGCCTACCTCCGCGTGATCCGCCCCTAGGGAGTGTCCGCGGGGAGCACGACGGTGTCGGTGGTCCGTCGGCGGTGTGTCGGTGGGGGGCGGGAGCGTGGGGGCCGGGCCGCCCGTGGGGGCGGCCGGCCGCCACCGCATGGGAGCCCGCCCTGATGCCGTCCACCTCTTGCACCCCGCCCTGGAACATCCACCGGCTGCCCGCTGCCGACGGGCGGGTCTTCCTCGTCACCGGAGGCAATGCCGGCATCGGGTACTTCGTCGCGGAGCAGTTGTCGGCGACCGGGGCCACCGTCGTGCTCGGCTGCCGGGACCCCGGCCGGGCCGAGGCCGCCACGGCGTCGATCCGTACGCGGGTCCCGGGCGCGCGGGTCCGGGCCGTACGGCTGGACCTCGCCGACCTCGCCTCGCTCGACGCGGCCGTGGAGTCGCTGGCCGAGGACCGCCTCGACGCGGTGGTCCACAATGCCGGTGTCGCGCTCGACGACCCGCCCCGCCGGGTGACCGGGGACGGTCACGAGCTCATGTTCGGCACGAACCACCTCGGGCACTTCGCCCTGAGCCGGTCGCTGATGCCGCTCCTGTCGGCCGCGCCGGCGGCCCGCGTCGTGACCATGGGCAGCTTCGCGGCCAAGTCCGAGCGGCTCGACCTGGACGACCTGCAGTCCCGTACGGACTACCGGCCCCAGCGCGCCTACGGACGCTCCAAGCTGGCCCAGATGTACTTCGGCGTCGAACTCGACCGCCGCCTGCGCGCTGCCGGGAGCACGGTGGCGAGCGTGGTGGTCCATCCCGGCGGCGCACTGGACTCCCTCACCCCGTCGCGGCCGCCGTTCCACGTGCGCGGCGCCGGCGCACGATGGGCCACGGCACCGGCGGCCCTGGTGCTCCAGGGCAAGCACGCCGGCGCCTGGCCCGCGGTCCGGGCGGTGCTCGACCCCGCCGTGCGCGGCGGCGAGCTGTGGGGACCGCGGGTGTTCGGCCTGCGGGGCGAGCCCCGGCGCGAACCGGTGTGGAACCACCTCGCCGACCCCCACGTCGCAGCCCGGTTGTGGGACATGAGCCGCGACCTGACCACCTAGGCTAGGCCGTGTCGGCCGCTGGGGCCGCGCAGTTCTCGTGGCCCCAGCGGCTGCCGTTCTTGGCGATCATGTCGCCCACGGCGTACGGCTTCCCGCAGGGGCAGCTGCCGGGGAACTTCGCCTTGATCGCCCGGCTCCCGCGGCCCGTGGCGGAGCCGGCGGCCGCTCGCTTCTTCGCCGTGGCGGACTTGCTCCGCGCGGGCGCGGCGGGCGCCGGAACGGGCAGGTCGGCGTTCCCGAGGGCCGTGCCCGCGGCCTCCTGCCGCAGCGCCGCGTCGCTGGCGGCCTGGTCGGCGATCGCGTTGAGGTGGTCGCCGTCCTCGCGGTGCGCGGGAACGTACCGGAACGTCACGTCGCGGTCGGCCAGCAACCGGTCGATCTCCTCGACGAGTTCACGGTTGGCGACGGGTTGGCCGGAGGAGGTCTTCCACCCGTTGCGCTTCCAGCCGGGCAGCCACTGCGTGACGGCCTTCATCGCGTACTGCGAATCCATCCGCACCTCGACGGAGGTACCGGGCGCCAGCGCCTCCAGCAGCCGCTGGAGCGCGGTGAGCTCTCCGATGTTGTTGGTGGCCCGTCCCAGCGGACCGGCCTCCCAGCGCTCCGGGCGTCCTTCGGCGTCGGCGATGACCCATCCCCAGCCGGCGGGCCCGGGATTACCCTTCGCCGCTCCGTCACAGGCGGCAATGATGCGATCAGACATCCCCCGATCATGCCTCATCCCCGGGGCTGCGCGGCCCCCGGTCCGTCCTCGGCGAGCAGCCCGCACGTGTCGAAGTTCATGCATCCACAGGCGAGGCAGTCCGCGACGGCGTCGCGCAGCATCTGCGTCTGCCGGATGAACAGGTCCAGCTCGGGGAGCTTGCTCTCGGCGAGGGCGCGCCACTGCCGGGTGGTGCCGCGGTCCCCGTCGGTGTCCAGCAGGGCGCGGATCTCGGCCAGGGTGAAGCCGGCCCGCTGCGCCATCTTGATCAGGGCGATCCGGCGCACGGTGGCGACCGGGTAGACCCGTCGGCCCGCCGCCCGCTCGGCGGACGGCAGCAGGCCGACGCTCTCGTAGTAGCGCAGCCCCGAGGGCCGCATGCCGACCCGTCGCGCGAGCTCACCTATGCCGAGCTGTCGCACCGATCACTCCCCCTTGACCTCAAGTGCGCTTGAACCAGGAGTCTGACCCGGTGACTCCCGCACAGACAACTCGCCTCCTGCCGCAGGCCTACCGTCCGCTCTTCGCCCACGCCGGGTTCAAACGGCTGCTGCCCGCCCTGGCGGCCTCCGATCTCGGTGACGGGATGAGCGTGGTGGCGGTGGCGTGGCTGGCCATCGAGATCGCGCCTCCCGGCCGTTCGGGCCTGCTCCTGGGGGCCGCGCTCGCCGCGTACGCGCTTCCCGGCGCCCTCGGCGCGCTGCTCTTCGGGCGCCTCCTGCGCCGCCTTCCCGCGGCGCGGCTGCTGGCGGCCGACAGCCGGATCCGCGCGGTCCTCCTGGGCTGCGTACCCCTGGCCTGGGCCACCGGGTTGCTGCATCCCGTGCTGTACGTGGCACTGCTCGCGGGTTCGTCCGTACTGCACGCCTGGGGCAACGCGGGCCGGTACTCGCTGGTCGCGCAGATGCTCCCGCCGGAGCAGCGGCTGGCCGCCAACGCCCTCCTGTCCTCCAGCGTCTCGGCCTCGATCGTCATCGGCCCGGCCCTGGCCGGGTTCCTGGCCGCGGTGGTCGGCCCCGCCTGGCTCATCGGCCTCGACGCGTTGTCCTTCGCCGTGCTCGCCGTGCAGGTGGGCAGGGTCCGGGCCCCGGGCGGTGAGCCGGAGCCGGAGACGAAGTCGCAGTGGCGGACGGGGTCGGAGGTGGAGGCGGGGGCCGAGGCCGGGGCGAACGGGCAGGGGGGCGCCGTGACCGGCTCAGACCGGCCGACCGCCGGCCTGCAGTTGTTGCGCAAGCAGCCCGAACTCCTCGGCGTCCTGGCCCTGACCTGGTTCTTCAACTTCCTGTACGGGCCGGCGGAGGTCGCGCTGCCGTTGCACGTCACCGACGACCTGCATGCCGGGGCGGGTCTTCTCGGGCTGTACTGGGCGCTGTTCGGCGCGGGCGCCGTGCTGGGCGGGCTGGCCGCGGGCGCGCTGCGGAGGTTCCCGCTCTGGCCGGTGACGCTGGGGATCGTCGCGGGCTGGGGGTTCGCTCTCGTCCCCTTCGGCCTGGGCGCGTCCGCACCCGTCACGCTGGCCTGCTTCACCCTGGGCGGCCTGATCTACGGTCCGTTCACGGCGCTTTCGTACACGCTGTTCCAGGAACGCACCCCGGCCGCCTGGCTGACGACGGTCCTCGCGGCGCGTAGCGCGGCCCTGCTGACCGCCGGCCCGGTGGGCACGGCACTCGGCGGGCCCCTGATCGCGCTGATGGGCCCCCGGGGGGTGCTGGCGGCGTCCGGGATCGCGACGGTCGCTCTCGCCGCCGTCGGGGCGGCGGTCCGGATCCGGAGCACGCGCCGGCCGGCGTCCCGGCCCGTGCACGGATCAGGGCCGTGCGGCGATGCCGCACGGCCCTGATCGTCCACTCCCCCGGTTCACACCAGGGGAGGAAACGGTTCTCCGGAGCCCGGGCCACAGCCCGGGCCGGCCGGGGATCAGGCGGGGGTGATGTTCTCCGCCTGCGGGCCCTTCTGGCCCTGCGTGATGTCGAAGGTCACGGCCTGACCCTCCTGGAGCTCACGGTAGCCCGTGGCGTTGATCGCCGAGTAGTGGGCGAAGACGTCCGGGCCGCCACCGTCCTGGGCGATGAAGCCGAAGCCCTTCTCAGAGTTGAACCACTTCACGGTTCCCGTAGCCATGTTCATGCCTTCCCGTTGACGTACGTCCTCCACACGGCGTGGAGGACGGAGGTGATCGCCCTGGTCCTACGGCACAACACAGCAAAACTGCCCACACCAGAAGGCGTGGGCAAGGCACTTGGAACCACGACAGCTACCGGAGAAGGTACACGCCTGCACGCACTGTCACCAGGGGGAATGATCACGCCTGCGCGGCGGGAATTCGCCCTTGTACGGACTTGCCGGGCGGCGCCGCCCGAAAATGCGTCGAAGGGCGTCCCCCGGATGCCGTAGGGTGAGGTTCACCGACGCGGGGTGGAGCAGCTCGGTAGCTCGCTGGGCTCATAACCCAGAGGTCGCAGGTTCAAATCCTGTCCCCGCTACTGCCCGGAAGGGCCCGGATCCTTGTGGATCCGGGCCCTTCCGTCGTTTCCGGCGGCTGCGGCGTCCGGCCGCGCCGAGCCCCGCACTCCCTTCGGGTCCCGATCCGCCCCACCCGGCGGGCCCTGTCCGGACTCGTGGCGCCGCCGCCCCCGAGGCGGCCGACGCGACGATGAACCGGCCGCATGCCATGTGACCGCAGTCACAGAGAATCCTGTCGTCCGTTGTCGACCGGATGCGGTGCGCCGGGCGTATGCCCGGTGAGAGGGACACATGGATTCGGGAGCGATTTTTGACCGTCGAGGAGTTCGAAGCGTTCTACGCACAAGCGGCGGGAAGGCTCACAGGACAGCTGTACGTGATGCTCGGTGATCATCACGAGGCACAGGACGTGGTCCAGGAGGCCTTCGTCCGCGGGTGGGGTCGCCGGCGCCAGCTGGACCGTGACGGCCGCCCGGAAGCGTGGATCCGTACCGTCGCGTGGCGGCTCGCGGTCAGCCGCTGGCGGGTGCGCCGGCGCAGCGCCGAGGCCTGGCGGCGCACCGCTCCCGCGCCGCACGTGGAGGGGCCGGGCCCCGAGGCGGTCGCCCTCGTCGAGGCGCTGCGGCTGCTCCCCCTGAAGCAGCGCCGCACGATGGCGCTGCACTACCTGTGCGACCTGACCGTCGAACAGATCGCCGCCGAGACCTCGCTGTCCGCGAGCACGGTCAAGACGCACCTCTCCCGCGGCCGCGCCGCCCTCTCACGTCATCTGCAGGATCCGCGCACCGAGGAGGCTCCCGATGCCTGAGTCCCACGACCCGCTGCGGTCGGCCTTCCGCGCCGCGGCCTCCGCCGGGCAGGCCGCGACCTCGCTCCCGCCCGTCTCCGCCATCGAGCATCGCGGCGAACTGGTCCGGCGGCGCCGGATCGTGGGCATCGCCGCCGCCTGCTGCCTGCTCCTCGGCGGATCGGGCGCGGCGCTGGCCGCGTTCCTCCCGCAGGACTCCGGCCGGCCGACGCTCCCGGCGACCACCCCCTCTCCGGTCGCCCCGTCCGACCTGCCGACCTCCGTCCCCACGTCCCCTCCCCCCTCCGCTCCGCCCTCCGCGCAGAGCACCACGACAGCGCTGAACCCGCCGCCCTCCGCGACCGCGGGCGTGGGTGGTGACCCCGACCCGACCTGGACGATGAGCGCCCGCCCGCCCCAGGGGTCGAGGTACCCCGGCACCCCCACCGCCACCACGCAGCCGCCGCCGTAGCGGCGTCCCGCCGACCGCAGCCGGCCCGCCCCGCCTTCACCCCAGCCCGCACCGCCGCCCGCGGACACCGGCCCGGAATCCCGGGCCGGCGGTTCCGCACGTCCTCAGACGGCCCAGGAGATCCCTCATGTCCGTATCAGCCCCGCCTCGGCCGTCCGGGACGCCCCGCTCGCGGCCCGCCCCCGCGCGTCGTCCCGCGATCCCCCGCCCCCGCCGCCCGATCCCCACCCTGCGGTGGCTCGGGCGGGCCGACCGGGAGGTGCTGTGGCTCTACCTGGTGACCCGCGTCGGCATCTGGGCCACCGCGGCCGCCGTCGGCCGGCTCTTCCCCTCCGACGGCGAGAGCCGCCGGCCCATGTCGCTGCTCTCGCCCTGGCAGCGATGGGACTGGTCGTTCTACTTCCACATAGCCAAGGACGGCTACTTCCCCGACGGGGCCGGACCCTGGACGATCGGCTGGGACAACAGGGAGGCCTTCCTGCCCGGCTTCCCCCTCGCCCTGCGCGCCGTGCACACGGTCGTCCCCTCCTGGGCGGCGTCCGGAGCACTGATCTCCTTCGTCGCGGGGGGCGTCGCCGTCGTGGCCCTCGCCCGCATCGCCCGCGGTCTGCTGGGCGACCACGAGGCCGGCCGGCGGGCGGTGACCTTCCTGCTGGTCTCGCCCTGCGCGGTGTTCCTCGCCGCCGGCTACACCGAGTCCCTCTTCCTCGCGCTGGCCCTGCCCGCCTGGCTGGCGGCGCAGCGCCGGAACTGGGCCGCCGCCTCGGTCCTCGCCTGCCTGGCCTGTTCGGTGCGCGTCACCGGGCTCTTCCTCGCGGCCGCGCTCGCCCTGCACTTCCTCCTGACCGCCCGGACCCGCGCCGCCCGGCGGTCCGCCCCCTGGCTGTTCCTGCCGGCCCTCGCGCCGGTGCTGCACAGCTGGTACCTGCACTCGTGGACCGGCGACTGGATGGCCTGGAAGCACTCCCAGGAGCGGGGCTGGTACCGGGATTTCCACCTGCCGTGGGAGGCCTGGTCCAACACCTGGACCGCCGCCTTCGAGCACACCCAGCCCACGGGCTACGCACTGATGTCGCAGGCCGAGCTCCTGGCCATGGTGACCGGCGTCGTCCTCCTGGGCGTGCTGGTACGGGGTCGCCGCTGGCCGGAGGCCCTCTACATCGCCCTCACCCTGTGGGCCCTGGGCACGTCCTACTGGTACACCTCCGTGCCCCGTTCCACCCTGCTGTGGTGGCCGCTGTGGATCGCCCTGGCGGGCTGGAGCATGCGCCGCCCCTGGGTGCGCAGCGCCTACCTGTACGTCGCGGGGCCGCTGTGCACCACGGTGGCCATCACCTTCCTCACCGGACGCTGGGCGGGGTAGCGGGCCTGCTCGGCGGGACACCCCCCTGGCGGGTGGGGGCCGGCGGGGGCGAACGGGCCCCCGGGAGGGCGTCGGGCGCGCATACTCGGAGGATGGCCGACACCACCACCGTCGAGGTCGACACCGACGTGCGCGACCGGCTCGCCGTGCTCGCCGCCGACCGCGGACTGAGCCTGCGCGCGTACCTCGCCGAACTCACCGCCGCCCAGGAGAACGCGACCGCTCTCGCACGCGCCGCCCTGGCCTTCGAGAGCGCCCTGGACCGCCCCGGCTTCCGCGAGGGCTTCGCCCGCGATTTCGGGGGCCTCGCGGCCCGTGACTGACGGCCACGGCTGACGGCCCGCTACCGGCCCGGTCTCGGCGGGCCCGCCACCCGGGTGGCTCCGCCGACGGGCCGGTCCGCCCGATCGTCCCTAGGCTCGGGGAAGGACCGCTTCGAGCGCTGGAGGACGGCTGTCATGACCGATGCGAGCGAGGCGGGGCAGGCCGACCGCACCCTGAAGGCCAAGCACCGGGCGATGTGGGCGCTGGGCGACTACCCGTCCGTCGCATCCCATGTCGTCGCCCCACTGGGGCCGCTGCTGGTGAAGGAGTGCGGGATCCAGATCGGCGACCGGGTCCTCGACATCGCGGCGGGCTCCGGCAACGCCGCCATCCCGGCCGCGCTGGCCGGGGCGGACGTCGTGGCGTCCGACCTGACCCCCGAACTGCTGGAGGTCGGGCGGCACCTGGCCGCCGTGCAGGGCGCGCAGCTGGAGTGGCGGGAGGCGGACGCCGAGGACCTGCCCTTCGCGGACGGCGAGTTCGACGTCGTCATGTCCTGCATCGGCATCATGTTCGCCCCCCACCACCGCACCGCCGCCGACGAGATGCTCCGCGTGTGCCGGGCCGGCGGGACGGTCGGGCTGCTCAGCTGGACCCCCGAGGGTTTCGTCGGCCGGCTCTTCGCCACGATGAAGCCGTACGCCCCGCCGCCCCCGCCCGGTGTGCAGCCGCCGCCGTTGTGGGGCAGCGAGGAGTACGTCCACGAGCTGCTCGGCGACGCGGTGACCGACGTGGTCGCCCGCCGCCGGAAGGTCCCCGTGACCCTCTTCAAGAACCCGTCGGACTTCCGGGAGTTCTTCAAGGCCTGCTACGGGCCGACCATCGCCGTGTACCGCGCGGTGGGCGACGATCCGGAGAAGGTCGCGGCGCTGGACGCGGCGCTCGACGCCCTCGCCGCCGAGCACACCACGGACGGCGTCATGGAGTGGGAGTACCTGCTGCTGACCGCCCACCGCCGCGGCTGACGACACCCCGCCCCGGGGCACACGGCCGGTCAGTCGATGACCGGGTGCACCTCCGGGTGCGCGTCCCACCACTCCCGGTGGAAGCGGTTGTTGTCGACGTTGGCCAGGTAGGCGCGGGCCGCCGCCCCGTAGAGCAGCCGCGCCTGCCCGGCCGAGAGCGCCGAGCGGTTCCAGGCGAGACGGATGCGTCCGGTGATGGGGCTGCCGACGAGCGGGCGCATCACCGTGCCCTCGGCCGTCGGGGCCGTCGGCTGGCAGAGCGAGACCGCGCGGCCGGCCGCGACCAGGTCGTAGTGCATCTTGCGGTCGGTGATCCGGTAGCGCAGTGACGGGCTGAACCCGGCCTCCGCGCAGGCCGCGACGAGTGCCTCGGGGCCGCCGTCGTCGTCCTCCACGGGAGTCATCCACGACTCCCCCGCGAGGTCGGCCAGGTCGATGCGGTCCAGGCCGGCCAGTGGGTGCCGCGCGGACAGCCGGATCCCGAAGGGCTCCTTCGGGATCAGCGTCCTGGCCAAGGCCCCTTCCGGCAGCGGCACTTCGTGGTCGTTGACCTCGCCGTAGACGATCGCGTCGTAGCGTCCGGCGCCGAGCATCCGGGCCAGCGCGGTGACCGAGTCCTCCAGGTCCACGGCGATCTCCCGGCCCGACATCGACAGGTCGGTCTGAGCCAGGAGGCCGTCGAGCAGTACGAGCAGGATGCAGCCGAGCCGCAGCGGGCCGCCGGTCGAGATGGCGCGCGCCTCCGCCCCCAGTGCGTCCATCTCGCTCAGCACGCGCCGTGCCTTCGCCAGGACGAACTGCCCCAGCGCCGTGGGCTCCACGCCGCCGCGTCCCCGTACGAACAGGTCGCCTCCGGTGACCCGTTCGATGCGCCTCAGCTGGGCGGACAGGGCCGGCTGCGAGACTCCCAGCCGTCGCGCCGCGCCCCCCAGGCTGCCCGCCTCCGCTATCCGGAGGACGGCTTGCAGATGCCTCAACTCCAGCTGCATCCGGGCAGCGTACGCAGGGCGCCGCGACCGCACCATAACGCGGACCTTATGCCTGCCGAGATGTCCCATTCTCGTCATGTCCACGCTCATACTCGGCCGCGAACGAACACCCACTCATCCCCGCACCCCCCACGATCGGAGTGGACGTTGCAGCCCACCAGATGGACGGCGGCCGTGGCAGCGATGGCGCTGACCGCGAGCCTCGCCGGCGCCCTGGCCGGGACGGCATCGGCAGCGCAGCAGGCGCAGCCCGCACCGTCCCAGAAGGACACACCCGCCGCACGTGCGGTCGCGGCCGCCGACCAGGCCGTCGACAGCGGTCTCGACTCCCTGGTCAACTCCGCGCAGGAGCAGTACGAGCGACGACTCGTCACCCCCTGGGTGAAGGACCTCTATTCGGTGTCGTACGAGCGCAGCTACCGCGGCCTGCCGGTCGTCGGCGGCGACGCGGTCGTCCTCGCGGACGGCGCCGGCAAGGTCCGCGCCCTCCAGTCCGCCTCCTCCGTACGCATCGACGTCGCCACCCGGCCCTCGGTGTCCGCGAAGGACGCCGAGGCCACCTCGCGGGCGAAGCTCGCCGCGGTCGACAAGGTCGAGAGCAGCCGGCTCGTCGTCCGGCTCAAGGACGACAAGCCCGTGCTGGCCTGGGAGACCGTGCTGAGCGGCCGTACCAGGACCGCGCCCAGCAAGCTCCACGTCTTCGTCGACGCGCGCACCGGCGCCTTCGTCGACAGCTACGACGACGTGGTGGCGGGCACCGGCAACAGCAAGTGGAACGGGCCCGGCCCGGTCACCATCGACACCACCAACTCGGGCTCCACCTACACCCTGCGCGACCCGAACCGGACCGGTCTGAGCTGCGCCGACTACAGCACGGGCACGGTCTTCACGAAGTCCTCCGACTCCTGGGGCACCGGCAACCCCACGAGCAAGGAGACCGGCTGCGTCGACCTGATGTTCGCCGCGCAGAAGCAGTGGGACATGCTCAGCCAGTGGCTGGGCCGCAACGGCGTCAGCGGCAACGGCCGCAGCTTCCCCGCCAAGGTCGGCCTGAGCGACCTCAACGCCTACTGGGACGGCAGCTCGGTCACCATCGGGCGCAACAGTGCCAACGAGTGGATCGCGGGCATCGACGTGGTGGCCCACGAGTACGGGCACGCCATCGACTCCAACACCCCCGGCGGCACCAGCGGCCAGGAGTCCGGGCTCGGCGAGGCCACCGGCGACATCTTCGGCGCGCTGACCGAGGCCTTCGCCAACGAACCGGCGCCGTACGACACGCCGGACTACACGGTCGGCGAGGTGATCAACCTCCAGGGCCGGGGCCCGATCCGCAACATGTACAACCCGCCGGCCGTCAACAACGACCCCGCCTGCTACAGCTCCGCGATACCCGGCACCGAGGTGCACGCGGCCGCCGGTCCCCTGAACCACTGGTTCTACCTGCTGGCCGAGGGCACCAGCCCGGGCGGCGGCAAGCCCAGCAGCAGCACCTGCAACGGGTCCGCCCTGACCGGCGTGGGCGTGCAGAACGCCGGCAAGATCTTCTACGGCGGCATGCTGCTCAAGACCAGCGGCATGTCCTACAAGAAGTACCGTACGGCGACGCTGAACTCGGCGAAGTCGCTGGACGCCACCTGCGACCTCTTCAACAAGACCAAGGCCGCCTGGGACGGCATCACCGTGCCCGCCCAGTCCGCCGACCCGACCTGCACCCCGAGCGGCCAGAACAACGACTTCTCGATGGCGCTGAACCCGTCCTCGGGCACCGTCCAGCAGGGCGGTACGGTCACCACCACGGTCGGCACCACCGTCACCACCGGCACCGCCCAGTCCGTGACGCTGACCGCCTCCGGCCTGCCGGCCGGGGTGAGCGCCTCCTTCGACCCGGCGACCGTGCAGTCCGGCCAGTCCTCCGTGCTGACCCTGACCGCCACCGCCAACGCCGCGCCCGGCACGTCCACGATCGTCGTCAAGGGCCAGGGCACCACGCTGTCCCACACCGTCGACTACACGCTGAACGTCGGCGGGACCCAGCCCGGCAACGACCCGCCGGACATCAATGTCGCCAACGTGCAGGCGCACCTGGCGCAGTTCAACACCATCGCCACCCAGAACGGCGGCCACCGCCGTGCGGGCAGCGCCGGCTACACCCAGTCGCTGGCCTACGTGAAGGGCAAGCTGCAGGCCGCCGGGTACACCGTCACCGAGCAGAACTGCTCCTCCTGCACCTACCCCTCCAACAACCTGATCGCCGACTGGCCCGGCGGCCCCGCCGACCAGACCGTCATGTTCGGCGCCCACCTGGACGGCGTCTCGGCCGGGCCCGGCATCAACGACAACGGCTCGGGCTCCGCGACCCTGCTGGAGAACGCCCTCGTCCTCGCCCAGAAGAACCCGACGATGACCAAGCACGTGCGCTTCGCCTGGTGGACCGACGAGGAGCAGGGCCTCAACGGCTCCGAGTTCTACGTCAACCAGCTCAGCAGCGCCCAGCGCGCGGCCATCAAGGGCTACTACAACTTCGACATGGTCGGCTCCACCAACGGCGGCTACTTCATCAACAACCTGAACTCCGCCACCGCCGCGCCGCTCAAGGCGTACTGGACCTCGCTGAACCTCGCGCCGGAGGAGAACACCGAGGGACAGGGCCGCAGCGACGACTACTCCTTCCAGCAGGGCGGCATCCCCACCTCCGGCTACGCGGCCGGAGCCAGCGCCCGCAAGACCTCGGCCCAGGCCTCGAAGTGGGGCGGCACCGCGAACGCCGCCTACGACCCCTGCTACCACAGCTCCTGCGACACGACGAACAACATCAACGCCACGGTGCTGAACCGCAGCGCCGACGGTGTCGCCTACGCCGTCTGGAAGCAGGCCGTCGGCGGTGAGACGCCGGCGCAGGACTTCTCCGTCGCCGTCAGCCCGTCCGCGGGCAGCGCGGCTCCCGGCGGTTCCACCTCGGCGACGGTGAACACCGCGACCGTCAGCGGCGCGGCGCAGACCGTCGCGCTCTCCGTCTCCGGCGCGCCGAACGGCGTGACCGCGACGCTGAGCCCGTCCTCCGTCCAGTCCGGCAGCTCCTCCGCCCTGTCCGTGCAGGTCGGCGCGAGCACCGCCCCGGGCACCTACACCCTGACGGTCACCGGCTCCGGCACCGTCAGCCACACCACCACCTACACCCTCACCGTCACCGGCGGCGGCTCCTGCACCCCGCGCCAGCTCGTGGTCAACGGCGGCTTCGAGACCGGCTCCGGTCCGTGGAGCGCGACCGCGGGCGTCATCACCAACCAGTCCGGTCAGGCCCCGCACGGCGGCAGCTACAAGGCCTGGCTCAACGGGTACGGGTCCACCCACACGGACAGCGCCTCGCAGTCGCTGGCCGTCCCCTCGGGCTGCGCCTCGTACCGGCTCGGCTTCTTCCTGCACATCGACACGGACGAGGACGAGAACGTCGTCTACGACCGGTTCACCGTGTCCGTGGCCGGCCAGACGCTGGCGTCCTTCTCCAACCTGGACGCGAACTCCGGCTACGTGGAGAAGTCCTACGACCTGTCGGCATACGCCGGCCAGACCGTCACCCTGAAGTTCAACGGCGTGGAGGACCAGTCCCTGCAGACCTCCTTCGTCGTGGACGACGTCACCCTCCAGGTGAGCTGATGCCCGCCTGACCCGCCGAAGTCCGGCCCGGGCCCCGTCCGACGGGGTCCGGGCCGGACGCCTGCCCCTCACGCGGGGCGTTCGTCGGCGAACTCCGCTTCGAGGACCTGCGTGAAGAGGCCGATCGGGTCGTTCCAGTCGCCGTTGACGCTCTGGGCCACGAGGTGCTCGCCGTCGCGCGTGCCGTAGGTGTAGCAGAACGAGCCGTTGATGGCGCCGCCCATGCCCCAGACCTTCGCGCCCGAGGACACCGTCATCGACGACATGCCCAGGCCGTAGGAGGCACCGGGGATCCACTTGCCCTCGGGAGTCGGTCGGGCCGCGAACATCTCCTCCTGCTGGGCCGGCGGCAGCAGCCGGCCGCCCAGCAGCTCGGCGAAGAAGCGGTTCAGGTCGCCGGCCGTGGAGACCATGCCGCCGGCCGACCAGGCGAAGCTGGCGTCCAGCTCGGTCACGTCGTGGACCTCGGCGTCGGGCGCGGTGAGGAAGTTCTTGCTGTAGAGCCGGGCGTGCGGTCCGCGCAGCCCGTGCTCGTCGCCGCCCGGGACGTAGGTGCCGGTCAGCTCCAACGGGCGGGCGATGCGCTGCTCCACCTGGTGGGCGAAGGTCCGGCCGGACGCCCGCTCGATGATCAGGCCGGCCAGGATGTAGCCGGTGTTGCTGTACGTCCAGCCGTCGCCCGGTGCGAAGTCCGGGGCGTGGGCGGTCGCGATCTCCACCAGCTGCTCGGGGCTGAAGCGGTCGAAGCGGTGCTCCAGGAAGGCCGGGCCGTAGTGCCGGGAAAGCAGCCCCTCGTCCACGGAGTAGTTGAAGAGCCCGCTGGTCATGCCGAGCAGGTGCCTGACGGTGATCGCGCCCGCGTCGTTGCCGTTGCCCTTGACCAGGCCCGGGAGCCATCGCTCGACGGTGTCGTCCAGGGAGAGCCTGCGTTCGGCGGCGAGCAGGAGGGCGAGGGTGGCCGTGAAGGTCTTGGTGGTGCTCCCGATGCGGTACTGCTCCTCGGGCAGCCGCTCACGTCCGGTCGCCGTGTCGGCCACCCCCGCCGCGCCGAACCACCGGCCCCGGCGGTCCTGGACCTCGACGACCATGCCGGGGAGGCCGGCCCCGCTCACCGCGCGGTCCAGGACCTCCTGCACGGCGCCGCGCGAACTCGTCTGCTGGGGAACGGGCTTGGTCATCCGTCGGTCTCCTCGATGCGCGCCAGTCACGTTCTTCCCTGTGGGAAAGACGCTACGGCGCCGCACCCGGCCCGCGCTGGCCCGCTCCCGGCCAACATCAATACGACCGAAACGCCCCGGTTCACCCATCCGTGCGCCGCTACTTCGGGCGGCCGCCCCGGCCCCTGCCCTCGGGGGCGATCATGGCGATCAGCCCGTAGTCCAGCTCCGCGCCGTCCACGAGCAGGGCCTCGATGGTGCGGGTGCCGGGGTCGATGTCGGCCTCCATGCCCTGCCCCCGGTAGCGCGGGTATCCGGAGGCCCCCTGCTCGCCGGTCGCCTCGACCACGGCCGACCTCAGAGCGCGGTCCGCCGGGGAGGCGCCACGGAGGTTCTCGATGTGCTCGGGCACCACCAGGATCTCGAAGCTCTGCGGCTCAGTGGTCATGGAACCGAAGCTACCGGATGGGGCACCGCGGAGCCGGTTTCACACGTCGCGGCGCCGCACCACGATCACCGCGAGGGCCACGGCGGTCAGCGGCCAGAGCGCGTACACGGCCCAGGACCCGGGCACCGTGGCGGCGTACCCGAGCGATCCGGGGTCCGCCTCCCAGCTCTGGACGAGCCGTCGCCAGGCCGCCGGGACCATCGCGTGGTTGACGTCCGCCGACCAGAGGGCGCTCTCCGAGAACATCGTGGGCAGCATCAGCAGCGTGAAGACGCCGGTGAGCATGGTCGCGGCCACGTGCCTGAGCAGTACGCCCAGGCCCAGACCGACCAGTGCGGACACGGGGGCCACCAGCGCGGACGCCACCAGCGCCCGCGGCACGCCGGGATGGGTGACCGGCACGGCGGCGTCCCGCGCTGTGGGCCGCGGTGGGCGCGCTCGCCTCAGCCGGTTCCTTCCTCGTCTCCCAGGCCGTGTTGCACGGGGCCGGGGCGCGCCGGCGCCCGGGCGGGCGCCGCCGCCTACCTCCTCGCGGTGGGTCTGCTGGTGGGCGGCGCCCCCCGGGCATCGGGCACGGTCCACGCCGTCGGGTCGCTGCTGGCGGCCGGCCTGCTCGTCGGCCTCGTCCGGCGCGCGCCCCTGGTCGCGCTGGGCACGGCCCTGTTCGGTTCCACCGTGGTCGTGGTGGGCACCCCGGACACCCTGTACGGGAGTGCGGAGGCCGCGTACCAGGGCCAGTTCCTGGCGTACCTGGCGGGCGGGGACGCTCTGGCTGTCAACGCGGTGATCGCCCTGCTGGCGATGGCCGCGTGCTGTATGGCCGGGCTGCTGAGCAGGGAGCGCCGCGAGCATGCGGTGGCCCTGCGAACGCAGGAGGTGGCGGAGGCGGTGACCGCCGAACGGCTCAGGATCGCATAGGAGTTGCACGACATGGTGGCCCACAGCATCGGGATCGTCGCCATCCAGGCCGGAGTGGGGAGCCGGGTGATCGAGACCCAGCCGGCCCAGGCCCACGAGGCGCTGCGCGCCATCGAAGCCACCAGCAGGGAGACGCTGGCCGGGCTGCGGCGCACTGGTGGCGCTCCGTCAGGCGGACGGCGGCCCGGCCGCCGCGCAGCGGTCCTCCCTCGCCCCCTCGCCGGGGCTGGCGGACATCGAACGGCTGGCGGCCGCCACGGCGGACGCGGGGGTGCGCGTCGAGGTGCGGCGCAGCGGGGAGGAGCGTCCCGTGCCGGCAGACATCGGGCTTTCCGCGTACCGGATCGTGCAGGAGGCGCTGACGAACGTGGTCCGTCACGCGGATACCGGGCATTGCCGGGTGGCCATCGGCTTCGAGCGGGAGGAGCTGTGCGTGGAGGTCGTCGACGACGGCCCGGGCGCCGCCGCGGGCGCACCGGCCGGCCACGGCTTCGGCATCGTCGGCATGCGGGAACGGGTGGGGCTGCTGCGCGGCCACCTCAGCGCGGGGCCGCGGCCCGGGGGCGGCTTCCGGGTGGCGGCCAGGCTGCCGCTGCCCGCACCCGTCGCGGCCGCGGTGGAGGGGCGATGACCGTACGGGTGGTGCTCGCCGACGACCAGCCGCTGGTGCGGTCCGGTCTGCGCGTCCTCATGGCCGATCAGCCCGACCTGGAGGTCGTGGGCGAGGCATGCGACGGCGCCGAGGCGGTCCGGCTGGCCGAAGAGGTCCGCCCCGATGTGGTCGTGATGGACATCCGGATGCCCGGTATGGACGGGATCGAGGCCACCCGCCTGATCACCACCGGTCCGGGGACGGCCCGCGTCCTGGTCCTGACCACCTTCGACGAGGACGAGCACGTCCACGGCGCGCTCCGGGCGGGCGCGAGCGGCTTCGTGGTCAAGGACATGGCCCTGGACGACCTCCTCACCGCGGTCCGCGTGGTCGCCGCCGGCGACGCCCTGATCTCACCGGGCGTGACGCGCCGTCTGATCGCGGACTTCGTCGGACGTCCCGCCGCCGGCCCGGAGCGCGCGCCACGGCCGGTCGAGGGCATCACCGACCGGGAGGGGGAGGTGCTGACCCTGGTGGGGCGCGGCCACTCGAACACCGAGATCGCGCGGGACCTCTTCATCACGGTCGCGACCGCCACGTCGCACGTGTCACGCCTGCTCACGAAACTCGGGGCCCGCGACCGGATCCAGCTCGTGATCACCGCCTATGACATGGGGCTGGTCACGCCGCCCCGCTGAGCACGCAGCGCCACGCCCCGGTCGGCCCGCTCGGCCGGCCGCCCGCTCGGCCGGCCGCCCGCTCAGCCCGCCGACCGGTCAGCCCGCCGACCGCGGATAGCCGCGGGTGCGGATCAGGCGGGCGGTCAGCTCGGTGAAGGCGCGGGACGCGGCGCTCTCGTACGCGCTCTCCCGGCGCAGCAGGGTCACGGTGCGGGCGGGCAGGGCGGGGTCGAGGGCGACCTGGCGGAGGTGGGGGTGGTCGTGGGTGACGGCGTCGGGCAGGACGGTGGCCAGCGAGGTGCGCCGGACGATCTCGGTGAGCGCCTGGACGGAGTTCGCCTCGACCGCGATGTGCGGCCGGACGCCGTGGGTGGCCAGGTAGTCGTCGACGTGGCCGCGGGTGGCGAAGTCCCCGCTGAGCAGGGCCAGTCGGCGCGCGGCGAGGTCGCGTACGGGCAGCGGCCCGGTCCCCGGATCCGGGCCGTCGTGTTCGGCGGCGGCGACGACCAGACCGAGGGTCTCCGTGTACAGGGGGGTCGCGGTGATGCCGGGCAGGTGCGGCCGGTCGAAGGCGAGGCCGAGGTCGTGGTGGTCGGCGAGCAGGCCCGCCTCGATGTCGTCCTGCGGCATCTCCAGGAGCTCCAGCGTGACGCCGGGGTGGGCTTCGTGGAGGCCGGCGACGAGCGGGCCGACGAGGTAGGCGGTGAAGGTCGGGGTCAGCGCGAGGCGCAGGTGGCCCCGGGAGAGGTCCGCGAGGTCCTTGACGGCCCGCTCGGCGGCGGCGAGGTCCCGTAGGGCGCCGCGCGCGTGGTGGACGTACGTCGCGCCGGCGTCGGTGAGCCGTACGGCGCGCCCGGTGCGGTCCAGCAGCTGGGCGCCCACGGCGCGTTCGAGCTGCTTCACCTGCTGGGACAGGGTGGGCTGCGAGATCCGCAGCGCCTCGGCGGCGCGCGTGAAGCTGCCGTGCTCGGCTACGGCGATGAGGTAGCGCAGGTGACGCAGTTCCAGGGCCATGCACTCGACTATAGATGGCATCGATAGGAGACATGGATATTGCGTCTTGGACACAATAGATGCAGCTCATGCATGGTGGAACACGTCAAGCCCCACGGGGCGCATCCCACCGGAAGGGGTGGCTGTGCACGCCATGCAGACCCTCGGCCTCGGCCCCCTGCACGATCTCTCGGACGGCGTCGCGCGTTTCCAGCGCGAGGTGTTTCCGGCCAAGGCGGAGCTCTTCGCCCGGCTGGCCGGTACACACCGTCCGACGGCCCTGTTCATCGGCTGCTCGGACGCCCGCGTGGTGCCCGAGCTGATCACCCAGAGCGAGCCGGGCGAGCTGTTCGTCGTCCGCACCGCGGGGAACCTGGTCCCCGCCCACATGCCGGATCCGGACGGGGTGACGGCCAGCATCGAGTACGCCGTCTCGGTCCTCGGGGTCACCTCGGTCGTCGTGTGCGGGCACTCCGGGTGCGGGGCGATGACCGCCCTGGCCGAGGGCGCGGACCTGAGCGCCGCCGGATCCGTGGCCCGCTGGCTGCGGCACGCCGACGCCTCGGTGGCCCGCACCACGGAGACGGGACCGGGCCGGCTGCCCGCGCTGATCCGCGAGAACGTCCGCGCCCAGCTCGCGAACCTGGCCACGCATCCGGCGGTCGCCCGGGCGCGGGCCGCGGGCACCCTCACCCTGCACGGCTGGGTCTACGACATCCCCTCCGGCGGCGTCTCGGACGTCGGCCCCGCAGCGGCCCTCTGACCGCTCCCCCACCACCTGCCTCTCGAACAACGCGAAGGAACCGCTCATGCTGCACGCCCAGTTCGACGCCACCGCCCGCCAGGAGCTGGCCGTCGCCGTCGTCGACGCCAAGACCCGGGGGGACCTCACCTGGCAGCAACTCGCCGACGCCGCCGGCCTGTCGGTGGCCTTCGTCACCGCCGCCCTGCTGGGCCAGCACGCCCTGCCGCTGTCCGCCGCGACGGCGGTCGCCGCGCTGCTGGACCTGGACGAGGACGCGGTGCGCCTGCTGCGGACCGTCCCGACCCGCGGATCCGTCCCCGGCGGCATCCCGACCGATCCGACGATCTACCGCTTCCACGAGATGCTCCAGGTCTACGGCACCACCCTGAAGGCCCTGGTCCACGAACAGTTCGGGGACGGCATCATCAGCGCGATCAACTTCAGGCTCGACGTCCGGAAGGTCGCCGACCCCGAGGGCGGCGAGCGGGCCGTCATCACGCTGGACGGCAAGTACCTGCCGACCAGGCCCTTCTGACGCGGCTTTCGGAACGCGACAGAGCCTCCGGCCCGGTCGGGCGGGAGGCTCTGTGGCGTGAGGTTCGGTGCCCACGTCGACGGCCGTCGGGCCGGCGCGCGCCGTTCGGAGCGCCGGATCGGCGGATCCGGGTGGAACAAGCCGGGGCCCCGTGGGCACTCGCGCAGGCGTCGGAGGCCCCGGCTCGTACAAGGGGACTGCGTCAGCTGCCGGCCGAGACGTTGCCGGACAGGACCGGGATGTTGTCCAGGATGTGGGAGAGCGGCTCGTCGCCCTTGGCCTGGGTGGAGTTCTCGGTGCACTGCTGGTTCTGCGGGTAGCGCCAGCACGGACTGGGCGTTGACCTTCACGGGCAGACCGATGCAGGGCTTGTTCAGGGTGCCCTGGACCAGGCCGAGCTGCGGGCTCTGGTCGCCGTGGGTCTTCTGGTTGCCGTAGATCTGCTGGGCACCGTTGCCGTTGACGGTGTTGATCCCGTTGTCGTTGCCGACGGCCATGGCCGGGGCGGCGACCGCGGCGCCCGCGCCGACGATGGATGCGGTGGCTGCGGCGGTGGCCATGATCTTCTTGAGCATCAGGGGTCCTTATGTCACACGAGTGCATGGGGGTGAGCGCCTTGATCAACGGCCGGGGCGACGTCGGGTTCCGGTGCTTCACCCGATCGGCCGCATGCTCCTCGTCACGCTCCTCGGACGGCCACGTTCACCTCGACCACGTAGTGCTCCTCCACCCATCCGTCGGGGAAGCGGCCCATGAGGAGGGCGCGTTCGTCGGACAGGAACGAGTCCGTGCCCGGCTCACCGACGAGGAAGAGGGAATGCGTGGACAGTTTGGCCAGGTGCGTGTCGACCGGTACCCGGCGCGACCACGACAGGTGACGGTCGGTGAACCGCAGCCCGTCCTGGGAACGGGCGCGTTCGTTGATGTACCAGCCGGGCCCGAACCGGGCCTCGATGCGTGCCTGCTGCTCCGCGATCCATCCGACCGTGACGTCGGGGTCGTTGTGCCAGATCGCGAGCGCCCCGCCGGGCCGCAGCACCCGCAGCGCCTCGGGGACCGCGCGGTCCGGATCGGTCCAGTGCCAGGACTGCGCGTACGTCAGCAGGTCCAGGCATCCGGACGACAGCGGCAGCCTGTTGCCGTCCGCGCGGACCAGCGGAGTGCGGGGGTTGCGGCGCCGGAACTCGGAGGCCATGCCCTCGCCCGGTTCCACCCCGACGACGCGGGCGCCGCGGGCCTCCAGCAGGGAGGTGGCGATTCCCGTACCCGCCCCCACGTCGGCGACGCGGGCGCCGGCCAGGGGAAACCCGGCCAGTTGCTCCAGCGTGTCGAAGAGCTCGGGCGGATACGAGGGGCGGTTCGCGGCGTAGCGCGCGGCCGCGGAGCTGAATGAACGAGCACGGGATTCGGTCGTCATGCCGCCCATGATGCCGCCGGGCCGCCCTTCCGTGGAGTGGGCCGCCGGTGTGGTGGGGGCCGGTGTGGCCGGGACGGCCCGTACGATCGCCCACGGTACGTGGAGAGGCGGATCGCGGATGGTGGCCGCGCGGTATGTCACGGAGCTGGTGGGGGCGTTCGAGCGCCACGCGGGGCGGCCCGCGCTCGGGACCGGACCGGTCGTGCTGGAGTTCCAGGACGTGCTCGACGCGTCGTGGCGGCTCGCCGGAGTGCTGGCCGATACGGGGATCGGGCGCGGCTCGGGGCTGGCCTGTGTCGCGGGCTCGAACCGGCCGGAGGTGCTGCTGGTGCGGATCGCCGCGCACCTGCTGGGTGCGCGGCTGACGCAGGTCCTCGCCGGACCCGCGCTGTACGGGCTGGACTTCATCCTGCGGGACTGCCGGCCGGACCTGGTGGTGCACGACGTACCGGTGCCGGGTACGGGAGCGCGGCGGCTGGATCTGGACGAAGCGGTCCGGGAGGCTCGCGGACGCACGGCTGCCGGGCCGGTGTCCGTAGGGGCGCGGGACGAGGACGTGGCAAGGGTGACGTACACCGGCGGGACGACGGGGCGGCCCAAGGGGGTGGCCTCGACCTTCGGTGCGATGGCCGCGCGGAACTCCGTACGGCCGACGGGCTGGGCCAAGACGGACTACCTGTCGGTCACCTCGCTCGCGCAGCGGTCCGGGGGCCGGTGCCTGGAGCAGTTCCGGGCCGGCGGGCGGGTGGAGATCGTCGAGCCGTTCGGGACGCGGGAGTTCGCAGCTGCCTGCCTGCGTCTGGGGCCGGTGTCCACGTACCTGACCACGTCGATGGTGTACCGGCTGCTGGACGACCCCGTGACCGCCCATGGACTGCCGGGGCTGGAGGCGATCTCCTACGGGGACTCGCCGGTCCATCCGCAACGGCTGCGGGAGGCGGTGACGCGCTGGGGCGGGCAGTGGCGGCAGGGCTACGGCACGAACGAGGCGGGGGTGATCTGCCGGCTGAACCCGGCCGACCACGACGCGGCGGTGGGTGGGCGGCCGGAACTGCTGGCGTCGGTCGGGAGGCCCGTCGACGGTGTGGAGGCCGAGGTCCGCGACGAGCGGGGCGGGGCGGTGGCGGCAGGGCACACGGGTGAGGTGTGGACCCGGTCGGAGGCCGCGATGTCCGGCTACTGGGGCAGGCCCGCGCTGACGGCCGAGGTACTGCGGGACGGCTGGCTGCGGACCGGGGACCTCGGCCACTTCGACGCGGACGGTTATCTGTACCTCGACGACCGGGCCGCGGACGTGGTGATGGTCGACGGGGACAACGTGTACTGCCTGCCGGTCGAGGCGGCGCTCGCCCGGCACCCCGCCGTGGCACAGGCCGTGGTGGTGGGCCGGCACAGCGACCTCACCGGGGAGGAGGTGTGCGCCTTCCTCGTCCCGACGGCAGGGCACGCGCCCGGTCCGGGCGCAGCCGACGGGGCCTGCGAGCTGGTGGAACGGGAGCTGGCCCGCGCACACCGCCCCACTGCGGTGTTCTGGCTCCGGGAAATCCCCCTGACTCCCCGCGGCAAACCGGACAAGCGCCGCCTGCGCGCCCGCGCGGCGTCGGCCACCGATGGCGGGCGCGCATAACGGGAGGAAGTAACCCATACCACCTGACCGTCCGGCCGTGCTGTCCGTGCGTCCTCTTGACGCTTAAGATCCCGGGGTGGAAATCGAACTGGCCGAAGCACTGGACGAACTGGTGGAACTGCAGGAGGCGTCCGACGCGGCGCACGCCGAGTTGACGCAGCTTCAGGAGAAGCTCGGCGAAGCGGCTCAATGGACCGACGAGCAGCACGTGACCTGGCGGGACGCGTGGGAAGACGCCCGCGAACCCTGGTGGTTGCTGGATACGGCCCTCGACCACTACGCGGAGACGACCGGTCTGGACCGGGACGAGCTGGCGGCCATGGTGCAGAAGGCTGCGGGCAGCGTCCCGACGCCGGACGAGGACTGACAGACCCGTCGGCCGGGCGACGCAACGAGCGCTACCTCTGAAGCTGCCCTCCTCTGCAGCAGCCCGCATACGCAGACGTCCCGCCGTAGTAATGAGGGACTTCGGTCCCGCCGACGATTCTTTCCCCGAGCTTGAGGCCACCCTGCGTGATCCGCTGTTCACAGTTGGGGCAGATGGAGACCTCGGTGGGGTTGACGCGGATCAGGACGGCGCTCTTGAGGTCCAGGACCGCTTCGACCGCTTCCTTCCCATGCGTCCGAATGCCCTGCTCCACGAACTCGAAGGCCCCGTACACGTGACCGCAGTTCTCGCATTCGATGCGATTCGCGAAGTGGATGACGTCCTCGAGTCCGAACTCCTTCTCAATACTTCGCTGCTCCTCGTTCGACACGACCTCCACTCCGACTTCCCGAATTCTTTCGGCGGTCCAGTACCAGGCCAAAACAGCTTCGGCGATGTTGCGGGGAACGTAGAACGACGCCGAGATTCCGCCCTCGACCGCCTGTTTCACAAGCTCAACGGCCGAATCACGACTTGCGGAGACCACACAGTCCCCATTCACGGCGACGTCATCAATGCGCGACAGTTTGTTTTCCATGAGGTGGATCCCAAGGTGAAGAGTCATTGTTTCGCTCGACCTGTCGAGCCCACACACGCGGTTCGCTTACAGCTTGTCATTGGCTGGGCGGCTTGCAAGTCGAGGATGTGGACTGTTCAATTGACCCCTCAACAGACTCCCCACGCGACAACAGACGGCCAATGCGTCCCTCCGGGACGACGTTCACCGGCATGTGGGAGCCCTTCACTCTGTTGCTCCGCGAGTGGGCCCTCCCCCTGGGGTTGGCCGTCATCTCCGTCGAGTACCGGATGGCGCCCCGGGTGCGCCATCCCCGACCGGTGGAGGACTGCTACGCCGGTTTCGTCTGGGCTGCCGCGCACGCCGACGAGCCGGGCATCGACCCGGAACGCATCGTGATCGGCGGGAAGAGCGCGGGCGGCGGCCTCGCCGCGGCGCTCGCCCTGCTCATCCGCGACCGGGGCGGGCCCACTCGGCCCACACCCATCGGGCAACTGCTCCTGTGCCCGATGCTCGACGACCGCGGCGACAGCGTCTCCAGCCACTGGATGGCCGGCGTCGGCATCTGGGACCGGACCTCCAACGCGATTGCGTGGCAGGCCCTGTTGGGCGACCTGTACGGCACCGCGGACGTGCCGCCGTACGCGGCTCCCGCGCGGGCGACCGATCTGTCCGGGCTGCCCCCGGCCTACATCGACGTCGGGTCGGCCGAGACGTTCAGTGACGAGGACGTGGCGTTCGCCGACGCGATCTGGCGGTCGGGCGGCGAAGCCGAACTGCACGTACGGCCGGGGGCGTTCCACGGCTTCGACTCCTCCGCGCCGGCCGCGGCCCTGACCCGGGACGCCCGTGAGGCCCGCATCCGCCGGCTCCGGCGCCTCCTCAGCCGTCAGGGCGTGTCCGCAAAGTAGCGTCGGCCGCCCGGAGGGCGGGCCCCGCCGCGCAGGCGGGACTTTGCGGACACGACCTAGGGCCAGACGCCGTCCCCGGTTCGTCCGCGCCTCACCCACTGCGCGAAATCCGCGGGTTCGCCGTCGGGGGCCGGGCTGGCGCCTACGTCCGTGACCAGCCACACCCGGCCGCGCTGCGGTCCGGTGGTCACCAGCAGCCAGAACGCCTGGGCGTCCTGGGCGCGGAGCACGATCGAGCCGTGGGTGAACACCGCGCCGATCCGTGCGTCCTCATCGCCCTCGACGCACTCGTCGTCCTCCCAGATCCACTCCGCCTCCAGGGGGAACAACGCGCCAGGTCGCCTCGGCTCCACACGGGCCCAGCAGCCGGGCAACTGCCCCAGGGGCTGCAGCCCGACGCCGAGCGGGCCCGGCCGGACACCGTTGCCGATCTCGGCGACGAACGACCGGTAGGGCTCCGGCAGCGTCACGCCGTTCGCCGCCTCCCACGCCTCGACCGCCGGGTGTCCCAGGGCCGGCTCGCGCCACTCGGCCGGGAACGCGGACCGCAGGTCTTCGAGGGTGGCTTCGTCGGGGCGTGCGTGAGGTGTTCTCGTCACGGCGCCATGATGACAGCTGCCGTGCAGCCGATTTTTCGAGGGAGGGCCCGGCGTAGTGCCCAGGGTGCCGCCGCCTGCTCGGCTACGCGGCCGGGACCACGCAGGCGCGCATCGCCGCGGCCCATTCCTGGAGCAGTGCGGCGTGGCGGATCCGCTCCGCGTCGGAGAGGCGGCCTTCGGCGCGCGCGAAGAGGCAGCGGATGTCGGCGTTGATCTCGGCGAGGGAGCGTTCGGGGGCCGGGTGGTCGTCAGGCGTCGGGCTCACGTGATCAAGAGTAGGGCCGGGGTCCGACAACCGTGGCCGGTGTCCGGCATGCGGACGGCGCGTCCCGCCGTGGTGGACTCAGTCGGCGATACGGGCGGCCCTGGACCGGAGGTAGCGGCGTTCCGGGGTGCTGAGGGTGAGGCCGGCGGCCTTCGCGTAGGCGGCTCGGGCCGCCGCGCGGTCGCCCGCCATCTCCAGCAGGTGGGCCCGTACGGCTTCCAGGCGGTGGCTGCCGGCGGGGTGGTCCTCGTCGTCCAGGGCGGCGAGCAGGTCCAGGGCCCGGTGCGGGCCGTGCACCATGGCCACGGCGACGGCGTGGCCCAGGCGTTCCGCGGGCCCGGGGACCAGCCGGACGAGCACCTCGTAGAGGGCGAGGATCTCCGCCCAGTCGGTGTCCTCGTCGTTCGCCGCCTCGTCGTGGACGGCGGCGATCGCGGCGCGCAGCTGGTACGGGCCGAGCGGGGTGCGGGTGAGGGCGTCGCTGACGAGGGTGACCCCTTCGGCGACGGCGGCGCGGTCCCAGCGGGTGCGGTCCTGCTCCGCGAGGGGGATCAGGCTGCCGTCCGGCCCGGTGCGGGCGGCGCGCCGGGCGTCGGTGAGCAGCATCAGGGCGAGCAGGCCGGCCACCTCGCCGTCGTCCGGCAGCAGTGCGTGGACGGCCCGGGTGAGGCGGATCGCCTCGGTGGCGAGGTCGGCGCGTTGGAGCTGTCGGCCGGAGCTGGCGGTGTAGCCCTCGTTGAAGATCAGGTAGAGGACGTGGAGCACGTCGGCGAGCCGTGCCGCGTTCTCCTGCCCGTCGGGGGTGCCGAACGGCGACGCGGAGGCTTTGACACGTCGTTTCGCGCGGCTGATGCGCTGCGCCATCGTGGCTTCGGGTACGAGGAGGGCACGGGCGATCTCGGCCGTGGTGAGGCCGCCCACGGCCCGCAGGGTGAGGGCGATCCGGCCGGCGGCGGGCAGGTCGGTGCTGCAGCAGAGGAAGAGCAGGGTGAGGGTGTCGTCCTCGGCGGGGGCGCGGCCCTCGCCGGGTGGCGGCGCGACGAACTCGTCGCGGGGGGTCAGCGCCGCGGCCGTCTCCTCGCGCCGCCTGCGCGCGTCCTCGCTGCGCAGCTGGTCGGTGAGCCGGCGGGAGGCGACGCGGATCAGCCAGCCGCGCGGGTTGCGGGGGCGGCCCTCCTCGGGCCACTGCCGGGCCGCGGCGAGCAGGGCCTCCTGCACCGCGTCCTCCGCGGCGTCGAAGTGTCCGTAGCGGCGGACGAGCGCGCCGAGGACCTGCGGCGCCAGCCGGCGCAGCAGGTCCTCACTCGCGGGTTCGGGGGCGGAGTGCGTCATCAGGGGCGCGTCATCAGAGGTCCGGGATCAGGGTGCGTCTCGGCGTCGTCACATTTCGGTGCCCGAGGCGGAGTCGATGGGCCGGACGACGACCGGGTAGTTCGGTGCCCCCTCGGGCACCGGGCAGGCGTGGGCGCGGGCGGCGATCTCGGCGGCCCGGGCGAAGTCGGGCACGTCGACGATCCAGTAGCCGGCGAGCACCTCCTTGGCCTCGCCGTACGGTCCGTCGGAGATCACCGGTGAGCCGTCGGCGCCCGCGGTCACCAGCCGGGCGAGGCGGGGTTCGGTGAGGCCCTGTCCGTCGACCCATTCGCCGGATTCGGCGAGGTCGTCGTTGAGTGCGGCCATGTGGTCGAACATCGCCTTCAGCTCCGCCTCCGACCATGCGGGGTTGCCGGCGCTCGCCCGGCCGCCCATGGCGTCGTAGTCCGCCTGACTCCCGAGGACCATCAGCATGTACTTCATGGGGTGCCACTCCTTCTGTTCTGGTCGCGGGCTCCCGGGTGGGGAGCCTCTCGCACGGGACGTCGGAGCCGTCCCTCCCATTTCGACATGTGGGCCGCAACCGCGCGAGAACGCCGCGCCGGGGAGCCCGTACCCTGCCGCCATGAAGATCATCGACCTGGAGCCCGGCGACGCCCGGCTCACCACCGACCTGCTTCCCGTGCTGCTCGAACTGCGTCCCCACCTCACCGAGGAGCTCTTCCTCGCGGTCCTCGCGGAGGGGCGGGGCCAGGGGCTGCGCTTCACAGCGGCCTACGACGCGGACGGGGCGTGCGTGGGCGCGGCGGGCTGGCGGATCGTCGCCACCACGTCCGTGGTCCGCAAGCTCTACGTCGACGATCTCGTCACGTCCGCCACCGCCCGTTCCACCGGTGTGGGCCACGCGCTGCTCGCGCACCTGGAGCAGCACGCCCTGGAAGCCCGGTGCACCGTCCTCGCCCTGGACTCCGGCACCCAGCGGACCGACGCGCACCGCTTCTACTTCCGCGAGCGGATGGCCGTGACCGCCTTCAGCTTCGAAAAGCCGCTCCGCTGAAGGTACGGCCCTGTCTTCCGTGACCGAACCGTCGCCGCCCCGAGTCCCGATCGGGCTCGTCGGCCCGGCACCCGCTTGTTAGGTTCCTGGCGTCGTCGACCCCGGGGGAACCGATCCCATGCCCGTAGCCCGAGTGCCCCGCAGCGGCCTGTGCGCCGCTGCCGTGGCCGCCGTCCTGCTCGCCGGGTCCTCCGGATGCGGGACGGCGGACGACGGGGAGTCCTCGGTCTCCGCTCAGGTACCGGCCACGACTTCGACCACGGCCAACGCCACGGCCACGGCTTCCGGGGCTCCCTCGACTGCTGCCTCCGTGCCCGGTACCGCGCCGGCATCGGCCGCGCCCACGACCCGGGCCGCCACGACGCCGCCTCCGGCTCCGACCCGGCTGAACGTCGCGGTGGACACCCGTGGCGGCCGGCTCGCCCTCGTACGGGGCGGCGCCGCGCAGGAGTTCACCGTCACCCTCCGGAACGGGAACTCCGCCGACTACCGGCATCTGCTGGTCGCCCTCCAGATGGAGCTCCTCGTCGGCGAACCCGGACACGCGCCGGGCAGCGGGCCTGGATTCCTGCTGGAGCGGTTCGACCAGGCATCCGGCACCTGGCGGCCGGCCGAGCTGCGCGTCGCGAACGACGCCAGGCCCCTGCCGCTGTTCACGGGCGGCGGGCCGCTCGCCCGCGGGGCGGTCCGTGTCGAGCGTTACCGGCTGCGCGCGACGGCCGGCGGTCCGACGGGCAGCAGCCCGGTGGTCGTGTCCTTCATCGACACCGACGCCGACCGGGAGGCCGCGGCCCATGTCCTGCTCGGGCACAGCACCGGCTGAGCCGTCGTCACGCGGCCGCGCAGGTCTCCCCGACGGCGGAGGCGGCGGTGCGCCAGGCCGCGGTGACGGCCTCGCGGGCCCGGTCCGTCGCCTCCGGCACCCGGGTGGGGAGCTGCAGCGGCGACCCGATGTGCACGTGGAGGCAGGGCCTGCGCAGCGGCGCCGTGAAGACCCCCGCGAGCTGCTTGGTGCGGCTTCCGGAGCACAGTCGGCGGGAGCCGGCCTGGCCCACGGGCACGACGGGGGCTCCGGTGGCGGCGGCGAGGCGGGCCAGGCCGCTGCGGAAGGGGCCCGGGGCGGACTCCCCCGCGTCGCGGCGCGCGGGCAGGCCGCCTTCGCCGTAGAGCAGCACGCTGCGGCCCGAGGCGAGGGCCACGGCAGCGGCGTCCAGGGAGTCCGCGGCCCGGGCGGTACCGCGGTGGACGGCGATGTGCCCCTCGCGGCGCAGCGCCGGCCCGAGCAGCGGTACGCGCCACAGTCCGGCGGTGGCCAGGATGACCGGCTCGATCCCGTGCCGGCGCAGTGCCGCGACCACGACGGCGGGGTCGGCGAGCGAGGTGTGGTTGGCCACGAGGATGGATCCGGTGGCGGGTCGGGCACCGGGGTCGGCGGTGACGGTCAGCCGCCCGAAGGCGGGGACCAGGGCGGAGGCGATTCGGCTGAGCATGGACGGCCCCGTTCGGCGGTGCGGTGGTGTTGCGGTCCATCGTCGGCGGGGGTGACTGCGCGGTCATGAGTAGCCGTACTCACCGAATATGACCGAACGGTCACAAGATCGGGCTCGGGGAACGCGTGGTGCACGGCCCGCATCTAGAAGTGCGGCGGGGCCCTCTTCGGGCGCCGCCGAACGGTATCTGCACAGTGTGAGCGGCAAGGCGGGGCTGGGATGAAGGCGGTAACGGTGGCGGGCGGTTCCTCGGACGACCCGGAGATCGAGGGAACCACCGTCGCGGGGGCGGACCCTGATGACACGTCTGCCGGTGCGGGTGCGGGTGCCGGTGCCGTGCCGGAAGGCCGGGCAGGGCGGCCCGAACCCGCGAGCGGCGAGCCGGAGGCCGAGGTCAAGGTCGACGTCGAGGTCGAGGTCGAGGTCGAGGTCGACGAGCGGACCGGCACCGCGCCCGAGGCCGGGTCCACGACCGACGCCCCGAGCGGCACGGACACGGAGGACGAGGCCCCGGCAGGGCCTGAAGCCCCCGGCGCAGGGCCCGACGACGCGGAAGAGGAGACCTCGGCCGGGCCGGAAAGCCCCACCAAGGCCACGGCCCGGAGCCGCACCGAGTCAGAAGACGAGCCCGACCCCACCGCCGCGGAGGACGACGCCCCGGAGGCCTCCGACGCCACATCCGTGTCCGCCGAGGCGCTGACAGGGGCTGACGACGCGGAAGAAGAGACTTCGGCCGGGGCCGACGAGGACGAGGCCCCGGTAGCTTCCGACGCCACGCGCGTGCTCAAGATGCCCGCGCGCGCCACCGCCACCCCCGACGACACCAAGACAGCCAAGGCGCCGGCAGGGCCCGACGACGCCGCAGAAAAGACCCCGGCCCAGGCCGACGAAACCGAGGGCACCGACGCGGAAGACGAAGCCCCGAAGCGGGACGACGCCACCCGCGCGCTCAAAATGCCCGCACGCGCCACCACCACCCCCGACGACACCAAGACAGCCAAGGCGCCGGCAGGGCCCGACGACGCCGCAGAAAAGACCCCGGCCCAGGCCGACGAGGACGAGGCTCCGGAAGCTTCCGACGTCACGCGCGTGCTCAAGATGCCCGCGCCCAGCCCTGCCAAGCCGAAGGTGTCCGAGCCGAGGGCTTCCGAGGCGAAGGACGATCCCAAGGGCGGGACCGGGCGCACGGAAGCCGGGGCAGAGGCCGACGACAAGCCCGGCGCGCGCGCCGCGGAGAAGGACGACAAGGGCAGCGCCGGCGGAGCCGGGCCGCGCCCCGCCGCGAACAGGACGGACGGCGCCAAGGCGTCGGCCGGCGGGCCGCGGGTGCCCGGATGGGCCAAGGCCGACGACACGGATTCCGAGCGGACGAGCCAGTTCGTCGCGCTCAAGGACCTCGACGTCCCGCCGCCCGTTCCCGCCCGCCCCCAGCCGCAGTCGGCCGCGCAGGCGGCCACTCCCCCGCCCCTGCCCCCGCTCGACCTGCTGGCGGAGCTCACCAACACCCCGGCCCCGCCGGAGACCCCCCGGCGGACCGCGCTGCGTCGCGTCAGGGTGTGGACGCCGATCCTGCTGCTGCTCGCCGGTGCCTGCATCGGCGGCCAGATGCTGCGGCCCCTGCCCGACCCCCGGCTCGTCGCCGCCGAGACCGAGCACACCGTCGACGGGCAGTTCTCCATACCGTGGCCCGGCAAGGGCCAGGGCGCGGTCCGCGTCGTCGGCTCCGGCGACATCGGCACCTTCGGTGAGCAGAAGCCCGTCCCGACGGCCAGCGTCGCCAAGATCATGACGGCCTACGTGATCCTCAAGGGCCACCCGCTGCGCAAGGGCGAGCCGGGTCCCGACATCACGGTCGACGCGAAGACCGTGGCGGACGGCAACTCCGAGCACGAGTCCCGGATCACGGGCCTCACCGCCGGCTCGAAGTTCAGCCAGCAGGACATGCTCAAGATGCTCATGATCCCCTCGGGCAACAACGTCGCCCGGCTGCTGGCGCGCTGGGACACGGGCACCGATTCCGAGGCCGCGTTCGTGGAGAAGATGAACGCCGCTGCCAGGGAACTCGGGATGAAGGACACCACCTACACCGATCCGAGCGGGCTGGACGCGGGCACCGTCAGCACCGCCACCGATCAGCTGAACCTCGCCGAGGCGGTGATGAAGGACGAGACGTTCCGCTCGATCGTCGCCCTGCCCGAGGCCCCCATCAAGGGCCTGGGCGAGAAGCTCGTCAACAACAACCACCTGCTCACGGAGTCGAACCTGAGCATCCGCGGCATCAAGACCGGCTCCAGTACGCCGGCCGGCGGGACCTTCGTGTGGGCGGCGTACAAGACGGTCGGGGACGAGACCCGGCTGATCATCGGCTCGTTGATGGAGCAGCGCGCTCCCGCCCCCGACCAGGACGCCCTCCAGAGCCTGGCCCTGGTGAAGACGAACAGCAAGAAGATCATCGAGTCGGTGCGGACGGGCCTCGCGTCGGCCCCGCTGGTCCGCAAGGGCGACACGGTCGGCTACGTGGACGACGGGCTCGGCGGCCGTACTCCGCTGGTGGCCGTCAAGGACCTGAACGTGATCAGCGTGCCCGGGCAGCGCTTCAAGCTGTCCCTGAAGGCCGGCGACTCGGCGTTGCCGCACACCGCGAAGGCCGGCACGGAGGTCGCCGTGCTGACCGCGGGTGAGGGCGAGGGGGCCAAGAGCGTTCCGGTGGCCGTTCAGGGAGCCCTGGCCGAGCCCTCGTTCGGCACCAGGCTCACCCGTATCGGCTAGGGCCCTAGGGAGTGTCCGCAAAGTAGCGTCGGCCGCCCGGAGGGCGGGCGCGGCGGGGTCCGGTGCGTGCGATTGCAAGGCGGAGGAGGGAGCCGATGCGGAGCATCGGCCCGGTTCCGGTCAGGAGGTCCTTGGTGGACTTCTCGACGAGCCAGCCGGCGACCTCCTCGGGCGTCGCCGCCGGGTGCGCGGCCTTGTAGAGGGCGGCCGTTCCGGTGACGTGCGGGGCGGCCATGGAGGTTCCGTCCAGGGCGACGCTGCCGCCGCCGAGCATCGCCGAGTCGATCTGCTCGCCGGGGGCGTGGATCTCGACGCACTCACCGCGGTTGGAGAAGCCGGACTGTTCGTCGGCCCGGTTGCTCGCGGCCACCGTCATCACCCGGTCGGCGGAGGCCGGAGAGACCGTGCAGGCGTCGGCCGCGGAGTTGCCCGCGGCGATGACCGGCAGGGTGCCCGACTCGGCCACGGCGGTGGCGGCCCTGTTCACGGCGTCGGAGCGGCTCCCGCCGAGGGAGACGTTCAGGACGGCCGGCTGCCTGGCGTTCTGCGCCACCCAGTCCAGTCCGGCGACGACCGCCGAGTACTCGCCGCGCCCGTCGCAGCCGAGTACGCGGACGCTGACCAGGCGGGCGGCGCGTGCGACGCCGTGCGTCCGGCCGCCGACGGTGCCCGCGACGTGCGTGCCGTGGCCCTCGCAGTCCCGGCCGTCGCCGCCGTCCCCGACGGCGTCGAATCCGGGCTCGGCGCGGCCCTCGAACTCGGCGTGGTCGTAGTCGATCCCGGTGTCGAGGATGTACGCGGTCACCCCGGCGCCGTCGCCGGCCGTGGTGAAGTCGCCGTCGAGCGGGAGGGTCCGCTGGTCGATGCGGTCCAGGCCCCAGGTCGGGGCGGGCAGCCCGGCGGAGAGGGCCGCGGGGCCGGCCGGGGTCGGCGGGGCGGAGACCTCCGCGTCCGCCTCCACCGAGCGGACGCCGGGGGTCGTGCGGACGTCGTCGAGCTGCTGCGGGGTCAGCGGTACCGCGAAGCCGTTCATCGCGGACCCGTACACGAAGGTGGGCTCCAGCCCCAGCCGTTCGGCGAGCCCGCCGGCGTCCACGCCCTCTTCAAGGCTGACGATGAACTTGCCGGGGACGGCGGCGCCGGACACCAGGAGCGGAGCCCGCACGGGTTCCGGGACGTCCGCGGCCGCGGCGCCGGCGAGTGCGGGGGCCGCCGCGATCAGGGCCGCGGTGGTCAGACGTGCGAGCAGGCGCATGGAGGCACTCCCCGGGAGGTCGGCGTTCGTCAGAGACGGCCGTGTCCTCGCCGGTGCTCGGTCGCGGCCTCCCTCTCCTTCGGACGGGGTCCGGGAGGGCTTGAGGGGCCCGTCCTCACATGGCCCAGTGCCCGCCGCCGGACACGTCCTCCGCCGCGGCAGCGGGCAGGGCGGTCACGGCCTGTGCCGTGACCGCCCTGCCCGGCCGGTGCGCCGGGTCAGGCGCCGGGCGGCACCCGGGACGGGCGGCCCGCGCCGCGCGTCAGGGAGTACCCGAAGATGCCCGCGAGGGCTCCGAGCACTCCGCCGGCCGCGGTCCAGAGCCAGCGGTCCGACCACCAGCCGCCGGACCAGCCGTCCTCCGGCTCGCGCAGGGAACCGGTCACGGTGCCGGCGACCAGTGGGGTGGAGAGGGCCCCGTCCACCGCGTAGGCGCCTCCCTCCTCGTGTACGTCGGCCTCGACGGCCGCGCGCACCGGCAGGCCCAGGTCCTCATCGGGCAGGTCCACGACCGTCAGCCGGACGTAGTAGCTGCCGGGCAGCGGGTCGTTGGCCCACGGCTCCGCTCCGGCGCGGACCGTGCGCAGGGTGCAGGACAGTTCGACCGAGGTGGCCTCCTTGGCCGCCGCCCGGCTCTGCGTGCCGTACGTGCAGGCCTGGCGGCGGCGCAGGCCGTCGTACACGTCGAGCTGCCAGGTCGAGGCGCCGTGCCGGGCGGCGGACTCGGGCAGGGTGACGTTGGCCTTCACGGTGACGCGTTGCTGCGCGTCGACCGGGAGGACCCAGTACAGGTAGTCGCCGCTGGAGGCGCCGGCCGTGGCCTTCTGGCCGGGCCGGAACGGCGTGGCGGTACGGAAGCCCGTGCCCGCCTCGGTCGGGGCGGACTCGGCGCCGGCCCCGCCCTTACCGGTGGTGGCGCTCGGCGACGGGGTGTCCGCGAAGGCCGCGCCCGCCGCCGTACCGGCCACCGCGAGGGCGGCGGCCGCCGCGAGCAGGCCCGCGGTCAGTGTGCGTACGGTACGCATCAGTTGGTCCTCCAGACGGAGATGCGCCAGCGCGAGATCCATCCCCACACCAGACCGGCCAGCAGTCCGGCCAGCACCAGCACGGCCAGCGTCCACCAGCCGCGCCCGAGGCCGAAGGCGGCGGCGTCGGAGGCACTGTCGGGACCGTCCACCAGGTCGATGGTCAGTTCGACGGGCATGCCGGGGGTGGTCTTGACGGACGCGGGAGCGGAGAAGGAGTTGCTGACCTGGAGGCAGACGGTCTCCGCCGCGGGCTTCGCGTCCGAGCCCGAGTCGTCGTCGGTCTCGGCCTTGGGGTAGCGCAGGCCGGTGGAGAGGACGTCGGTACGGCCGTCGCCCGCCTCCGAGCCGCGTACGATCTCCCGCCCGTGGACGGTCGTGGCGCGCAGCAGGACGCCGTAGTCGTTGTTGACGGCTCTGTCGGCGCCGATGCTCACGGAGGCGCGGAGTTCCTGGCCGGGCAGGACGTCCACCCGGTACCAGCGGTGCTCGCCGAAGGTCTCGCGGTCGCTGTAGAGGCCGGCCTTCAGCTGCGGGGCGCCCTCGCACTGCTTCGCGCCCTCGGTCGCCACGGGGTTGACGACCGGGTCCGCGGCCCGGTCGACGAGTTGGCGGACCCTGCCGGACAGTTCGGCCTTGTGCTGGACGGAGGTGTACGTGCCGCCGGTGGCCTCGGCGATGCAGGTCAGCTGGGCCCGGGTCTTGGCGTCCGGGACCAGGCCCAGGGTGTCGATGACCAGGTGGATGCCCTTGGCCGCGATGTCGCGGGCCACCTCGCACGGGTCGAGCGGGGCGCAGGTGTCCTCGCCGTCCGTGATGAGCACGATCCGCTTGGTGGCCTTGCCCCCTTCCAGGTCCTGGGCCGCGCCGAGCAGGGCCGGTCCGATCGGTGTCCAGCCGGTCGGGGCGAGGGTCGCGACGGCGGTCTTGGCCTCGGTCCGGTCGAGCGGTCCCACCTTGTAGAGCTGCTTGGTGTCCTTGCAGCCGAGTGTCCGGTCGTCACCCGCGTAGTCGGCCCCCAGGGTCCGTATGCCGAGCTGGACTTCGGCGGGCACGGCGTCGATGACCTCGTTGAAAGCCTGCTTCGCAGCGGCCATGCGGGACCCGCCGTCGATGTCGTTGGCCCGCATGGAGCCGCTGACGTCCAGGACGAGGTCGACCTTGGGGGGTTCCTTCGCCGTCGGTCCGTCGGCGGCTGTGGCGCTCGCCGGGAAGAGCCCGACGGCCAGTGCGGCGAACAGGCCGCACGCCCTGGCCGCAAGCCGTTTTCTAGTGATCATCGCCGGATCGTATTGAGGATCGTCCGGCAATCCAAAAACGGGCCCGGGCGGACCGGTCGATATCCGGATGCGCGGGACGCGGTGCCCGGCCTAGGCTGCCGAGATGAGTACCCGTACCTTCCGCATCACCGTCCGCGGCGCGTTCGACGGCCTGACCGAGGGCCAGCGGGCCGAGCTGCTCGCGGCCGCGCCCGAGCACGACATGCTGCGCGCGGAGTTCACCGCCGAGGGGCATCTGACGTACGACCTCGCGGCCCGTCCGTTCTTCACCTTCCGTTTCCTGGATTCGGGCGAGGCGGAGGAGGACATCCTCGACGCGACGGCGCGCGCGGAGCTGGCCGCGGAGGAATGGCTGACGGAACGCGGGTACGGCTTCAAGCAGTTGCGGTCGCAGACTCAGGACCTGTCGCTGGCTCCGCTGGGCAAGCGGCAGCGCCGGGAGGCCGCGCGCGGCGACGCGCAGGCGTGAGCGGGAGGTGACCCGGCCGGAGCGGTGAGTACCGGGCGGTCAGTGCCGGGGTCAGTGCCGGGCGGTCGGGGCGAAGACGGTCGCGAGGTGTGCGGCCAGTTGCTGCGGGGTCGGTGGGGAGAGCCGGGCGCCGAGGTATCCGTCCGGGCGGACGAGGAACGCGGTCGGCTGTTCGGCCGCGTAGACGCGGGCGAACTCGCCGCCGGTGTCGTGGTAGGCCGGCAGTACGGCCGGGCCCGCCGGGGCGTCGGGCGGGGTGCCGGCCGGCAGGACGACGCACGTCCCGACGCGGCCGCCGGAGGATTCGCGGGCCGTCCGGGCGAGTTCGTCGAGGCCGGTCCCGTAGAGCAGCAGGACGTGTTCGCGTTCGCGCAGGAGGTCGGCGAGGCGCAGCGGGGCGGCGGCGATCGGTGAGGTGAGGCCGCCGCAGTCGGGGGCCCGGTCGCCGGGGCGGGGTCCGGGGCCCTCGCCGGGCGGGTCGACGACGGGGCTTCCGCGGTAGCCGACGAGCAGTTGGGCCTCGCGCAGCATCAGGGTGTCGGCGTCCTCGGGGTCGGACTGGACGCCCTGGGCGGAGGCGTGGCGCACGGTGCGGCCGACGACCTCCTCGCCGACCGGCCGGCGTTCGGCGTCGTAGCTGGGCAGGAGGCCGGGGTGGGCGGCTCCTTCGACGGCCAGGGCGAGCTTCCATGCCAGGTTCCAGGCGTCCTGGATGCCGGTGTTCATGCCCTGGGCGCCGGTCGGCGGGTGGATGTGCGCGGCGTCCCCGGCGATGAAGACCCGGCCGTGGCCGTACCGGTCGACGATCCGGTGGCTGATGCGGAAGACCGACGACCAGCGGATGTTCGAGGCGGTGGCGGGGGTCGGTGAGAGCCGGTCCAGGACGGTCTGGATGTCCGCGAGTTGCGGGGCCCGTCCGCCCTGGAGGCCGTGCGCGACACCGTCGGCGGCGGCGGCGGCCTGCTGGGCGGTGGACAGTTCGGGGGGCACCTTCATGGACATCCGGTAACGGCCGCGGCCCGGCAGTGGGATGCACACGAGGACGTCGTCGACGGCGCCGGCGCCGTCGAGGTGCAGGGCGCGCAGGGAGTACCCGTGGGGCAGGTCCCAGTCGGCCTCGACGTCGGCGAGCATGTACTCCTCGGGGAAGGCGCCGCCCTCGAAGGAGAGCCCGAGTCCCTTGCGGACGATGCTGTGTGCGCCGTCGCAGCCCACGAGGTACCGGGTGCGCAGCTCCTCCTCGGCGCCGGAGGGGGTGTGCAGCCGACTGGTGACGCCGTCGGCGTCCTGGCTGAAGGACACCAGTTCGGTGCCGCGTTCGACGGCGGTCCCCCAGCGGCCCAGGTGTTCGCCGAGGATGCGCTCGGTCTCGTACTGCGGCAGCGCCGCGAAGCGGTAGGGCACTTCGGGCGGCAGGACGAGGTCGATCCGGGGCTGCTCGGCGCCGTTGACGTACGTGATCTGTCCGCGCATGGGGACGGCCGCGTCCAGGACGGCGCGGACCGTCCCCATGCGGTCCCAGATCTCCAGGGTGCGCGGCTGGATGCCCACGGCCTTCGCGAACGGCAGCGGGGCGGGGAGCCGGTCGACGATGCGGCAGGAGACGCCGCGGCGGCGGAGCTCCGCGGCGGCGGTCAGCCCGATGGGGCCGGCGCCTACAACCAGTACGTCCGTCGTGCTGCTGTGCCCCACAGGCGTCTCCCGGCGTGCGGCCCCCGTCGGAGTCGGTCTGACTCCATGGTGGCCGCCCGCCGGGCGTTCGGCATATCCGTGCGGTCTTCGCGCGGTCCTCGTGCGGTCTCGGTTACTCGACGACGAGGTCGACGTCGATGTTGCCGCGGGTGGCGCGGGAGTACGGGCAGACCTCGTGGGCCTGCTTCACCAGCAGGGCGCCCGTCTCGCCGGCCAGGGAGTCCGGGAGCTCGACGCGCAGGGTGACGCCGAGGCCGAAGCCGGCGCCGTCCTTGCCGATGGAGACCTCCGCGGTGACCGAGACCTCGCTGGTGTCCGCCTTGGCCTGGCGGCCGACCAGGCCGAGGGCGCTGGCGAAGCAGGCGGCGTAGCCGGCGGCGAAGAGCTGCTCGGGGTTGGTGCCCTGCCCGTTGCCGCCCAGCGCCGGGGGCATGGCCAGGGCGAGGTCGATCTGGCCGTCGGAGCTGACGGTGCGGCCCTCGCGGCCGTTGGCGGTGGCGACAGCGGTGTAGAGCGCGTCCATGAGAGTTCCTCTCGCAGAAATGAACCGTGGCTGCGGCCGGTGTTCCCCGACCGCGCTCCACCAGTAGAGCACGCAATTCAGTTGTGCACAATTCAATGCCGTTCAAGTTCTGCCCGGGTACACTGGCCGACATGACCGAGCAGCCCACCGCGACCCACGCCGACCAGGACTTCCTGCGCCTCGACGGCCAGATCTGCTTCGCGCTGAACGCCGCGAGCCGCGCCTTCGGCGGCCTCTACCGCGTGGTCCTCAAGGACCTGGGGCTCACGTACCCGCAGTACCTGGTGATGCTGGTGCTGTGGGAGCACGGCGAGATGCCGGTCAAGGAGATCGGCCGGCACCTGCGGCTGGACTCGGGCACCCTGTCGCCCCTGCTCAAGCGGCTGGAGGCGGCCGGGCTGATCAGCCGCGAGCGCAGCACGCAGGACGAGCGCTCCGTGCGCGCCCGCCTGACCGGGGAGGGCGCGGCGCTGCGCGCCCGCGCGGTGGAGGTGCCGCGGCGGATCGCGGCGGCCACCGGATTCGACCTGACCGAGGTCGTCGACCTCCAGGCCCGTCTGAGCCGTCTCACCGCCGCGCTGGACGCCGCCGTGCCGATGGAGGAGGCACGGGAGGCACAGGAGGCGTAGCCGCCGTCCGCGGCGGACACTGGGGCCACCCGACCCGTGCGGCGTGCGGCAGGAGGTGGCCGATGGACCCGGTTGCGGCGCTGGACCGGATCGCGTTCCTGCTGGAGCGCGCACTGGCACCCACCTACCGGGTACGGGCCTTCCGGACCGCGTCCGCGGTCGTCGCGCGGATGGGCGGGGAGGAGGTGGCCGAGCGGGCCGCCGCCGGCTCCCTGGAGGCCGTCAAGGGCCTCGGCCCCAAGACGGCGAAGGTCGTACGGGAGGCCCTCGCCGGCGCGGTGCCGTCCTACCTGCAGGCCCTGGAGGACGAGGCCGCCGCGCTCCCGGAGGGCCCCCCGGCCTCGCCCGCCGCCGCCGCGCTGCGGGCGGCGCTGCGCGGGGACTGCCACGTGCACTCGGACTGGTCGGACGGCGGCAGCCCGATCGAGGCGATGGGCCGGGCGGCGGCCGGACTGGGCCACGAGTGGGCGGTACTGACCGACCACTCGCCGCGGCTGACCGTCGCGCGGGGCCTCTCCCCGGACCGGCTGCGCGAACAGCTCGACGTGGTGGCCGAGCTCAACGCCGGCTGGGCGCCCTTCCGGCTGCTGACCGGCATCGAGTGCGACATCCTCGACGACGGGGCGCTCGACCAGGAACCGGAGCTGCTGGAACGCCTCGACCTCGTCGTCGGCTCGGTCCACTCGAAGCTGCGGATGGACGCGCCCGCGATGACCCGGCGCATGGTCGCGGCGGTGGGCAATCCGCTGATGGACGTCCTGGGCCACTGCACGGGCCGGCTGGTCACCGGCCGCGGCCGTCCGCAGTCGCAGTTCGACGCCGAGGCGGTCTTCGCGGCCTGCGCGGAGGCCGGCACCGCCGTGGAGATCAACAGCCGGCCCGAACGGCTGGACCCGCCGCGGCGGCTGCTGCGACTGGCCGTGGCCGCCGGAACCTTCTTCGCGATCGACACGGACGCGCACGCCCCGGGCCAGCTGGACTGGCAGGTCCTCGGCTGCGAGCGGGCCGTGGAATGCGGTGTCCCGACGGACCGCGTCGTCAACACCTGGCCCGCGGATGACCTCCTGACCTGGACCCGCACCCGGAACGCGCCCTGAGCGGCCGCGCGGCGCTCAGGGGCGGAGTTCGGCCACCAGAAGGACCACATCGGCTCCGGCCACCGCCATCACCGTGCGGAACGGGAACCTGCCCGCCGGGCTGCGGGACGCCAGGAGCAGGGCCCCGGCCGTCGCGGCCAGCAGCGCCCAGCCGTACGCCGACACCCGCCCCGGCGGTCCCGCCACGAGGGCCGCGGCCGACCCCAGGACGAGCAGCCCGGCCAGGGCGGCCGAGCGCCGGGCCCCGAGCCGCTGGGGCAGACCCACCACGCCGGTGGCCAGGTCGTCGTCGATGTCGGGCAGGACGTTCGCGAAGTGGGCGCCCGCGCCGAGCAGGGCCGCGGCCGCCGTCAGCCACGGCGGCGGCCAGGGCGCACCGGGCAGCCCGAGGGTGACGAAGGCCGGCAGCAGGCCGAAGGCCAGGGCGTACGGGGCCCAGGAGACGACCGTGCCCTTCAGCCGCAGGTTGTAGCCCCAGGCGGCCGCCACACCGGCCAGGTGCACGGCGCCGGCGAGCGCCCCGGCCGCCAGCGACAGCGGCACGCAGACCAGGAGCGCCACCGCTGCCGCCCGGGCCACCGCGGCGGGTGACGCCGTACCGGCGACCAGGGGCTTGTCCCGTCGGCCCGCGACCAGGTCGCGCCGCAGGTCGGCCCGGTCGTTGCACCAGCCCACCGACAGCTGTCCGGCGGCCACCGCCCCGGTGGTGAGGGCCACCCCCGACGGGCCGTGCCCCGCCGCGACCGCCAGCACGGCGGTGAAGAGGGTCACGGCCAGCGCGGGCAGCGGGTGGCATGCCGCCGGCAGGCCCGACAGGGCACGTCCGGCGCGGGCGACCGGGCCGCTGCCGCCGCTCTCGGTGATCTGCGTGGTTCGCGCGGGCACGGCGACACGCTATGCGGCGCCGCGCCCGAATCAGGTGATTCATCACGAAGTGTCAGTTGTTTCCTATGGTGACTCAATGACACGTGTCCTGGCAGTGCGCAGCGTGTTCCCGCCCCACCGCCATCCGCAGGCCGAGATCACGGAGGCGCTCGCCCGCTTCCTGCCGCCCGGCTCCGACACCGCCCTGCTGCGCCGGGTCCACGCCTCGGTGCGCGTGGAAGGCCGCCATCTCGCGCTCCCCCTGGACCGCTACGGGCCCTCGAACGACTTCGGCACGACGAACGCGCTGTTCGTGGAGACGGCCCTCGAACTGGGGCCCCGGGGGCTCGAACTCGCCCTCGCCGACGCCGGCCTGACGGCCTCCGCGGTCGACCTGGTCATGTCGACCACCGTGACCGGGCTCGCCACGCCCTCGCTGGAGGCCCGGCTCGCCACCCGGGCCGGTCTGCGTCCCGACGTACGGCGGCTGCCGCTCTTCGGCCTCGGGTGCGCCGCCGGAGCCGCCGGGGTGGGCCATCTCCACGACCTCCTCGCCGGCCGGCCCGGTGACGCGGCCGTCCTGCTGTCCACCGAGCTGTGTTCGCTCACCCTCCAGTCCACCGACTCCTCGATGGCGAACCTGGTGGCGGGCGCCCTCTTCGGCGACGGTGCGGCCGCCCTGGTGGCGGTGGGCCGCGACCATCCCCTGCACGCGACGGGCACCGGCCCCGAGGTCGTCGCCACCCGCAGCCGCCTCTACCCGGGCACCGAACACCTCCTCGGCTGGGACATCGGCCACTGGGGCATGCGCATGGTGCTCGGCCGTGAACTCCCCGACCTGGCACGGCTGCACGTGGCCGAGGAGGTGGAGAGCTTCCTCGCCGCCCACGACCTCAAACCCGCGGACGTCGACGCCTGGATCTGCCATCCCGGCGGCCCGAAGATCCTCGACGCGCTCTCGGACGCGCTGGCGCTGCCGGAGTCGGCGTTCGCGGCGAGCCGGCGTTCGCTGGCCGCCGTGGGCAACCTCTCCTCCGCCTCGGTCCTGCACATCCTGGAAGGCGTCCGCAGTGCCGGACCGCCGCCCGGGTCCATCGGGCTGATGCTCGGCTTCGGCCCCGGCTTCGCCTCCGAACTCGTCCTCCTGCGCTGGTGACCCCGGTGAACTCCATGAACTTCCTGACGTCAACGACCTCTCCGACCGCTCTGACCCCTCCCACCTCACTGACCTCACTGACCTCGCTGACCTCGATGAGCCTGTACCTGCTCCTCATCTGCCTCGTCGCCGCCGAGCGGCTGGCCGAGCTGGTCACCGCCCGCCGCCACACCGCGTGGAGCCTGGCGCGCGGCGGCCGCGAGTACGGCCGCGGCCACTACCCGGCCATGGTCGCCCTGCACACCGCGCTGCTGGTGGGCTGCCTGGTCGAACCACTGGCGGCCGGACGGCCGTTCGTCCCCCTGCTCGGCTGGTCGGCCCTCGCCGTCGTCGTCGCGGCCCAGGGCCTGCGCTGGTGGTGCATCGCCGCCCTCGGTCCGCGCTGGAACACCCGGGTGCTCGTCGTTCCCGGGCTGCCCCTGGTGGAGCGGGGCCCGTACCGGGTGCTGCGCCACCCCAACTACGTGGCGGTGGTCGCGGAAGGGGCCGCGCTGCCGCTGGTGCACTCCGCCTGGGTGACCGCCCTCGGCTTCACCGTGCTCAACCTGGTGCTGCTGCGCGTACGGATCGGCTGCGAGGACGCGGCCCTGACGGACGGCGGACGGCTGCGCGCCCCCGCCTCCGTCCCGTCGGCGGGCACGCCGTCATGATCGACCTGCTGATCGCCGGAGGCGGTCCCGCCGGGCTGGCGACCGCCATCCACGGGGCCCTCGCCGGCCTGGAGGTCGTGGTGGTGGAGCCGCGGCCCACCCCCATCGACAAGGCCTGCGGCGAAGGCCTGATGCCCGGGGCGGTGCGCCGCCTCGAAGAGCTGGGCGTGTCCGTGGCCGGGCAGCCGTTCCGCGGCATCCGCTACGTCGACGACGCGAGCGGCCTGCGGGCGGAGGGGCTCTTCCGGTCCGGGCCGGGCCTCGGCGCCCGCCGTACCGATCTCCAGGCCGCGCTCGCGGAACGAGCGGCGCGGCTCGGCGTACGGGTCCTGGCGCAACGCGTCGACCAGGTGCGCCAGGGCGTCGACCACGTCACCGCGGCCGGGCTCACCGCCCGCTACCTCGTCGCGGCGGACGGCCTGCACTCCCCCGTCCGGCGCGGACTGGGCCTCTCGGCGCCGGCCACCCCCCGCCGGCCGGCCCGCTACGGTCTGCGCCGCCACTACGCCGTCGAGCCCTGGAGCGACCTCGTCGAAGTGCACTGGTCGGCACGGTCCGAGGCCTACGTCACCCCTCTGGCGCCCGACCGGATCGGGGTCGCGGTCCTCACCACCGACCAGGCGCCCTTCGACGAACAGCTCGCGCGCTTCCCGCGACTGGCGGCCCGGATCTCCGGTCCCGCCGACACACCGGTGCGCGGCGCCGGGCCGCTGCGCCAGGGCGCACGCGTACGCGTCTCGGGGCGGGTGCTGTTCGTCGGGGACGCCGCCGGGTACGTGGACGCCCTGACCGGTGAGGGCCTCACCCTGGCCGTGACGGCCGCAGGCGAGCTGGTGCGCTGCGTACGGGCGGGCCGGCCGCAGGCCTACGAGCAGGCCTGGCGGGACCTGTCGCGCAGCTACCGCGCCCTCACCGAGTCGCTGCTGTGGGCCCGTCGGCGGCCGCGCCTCGCGCCCCGGATCGTCCCGCTGGCCGCCCGGCTGCCGCGCGTGTTCACGGGGGCGGTCAACCTGCTCGCCTGAGGCGGAGGCGCCGACGCAGCGGCACCCCGCGCACGGTCGCGCGGGGTGCCGCTGCTGGCGTTGCCGTTGCGGCTGCCGGTCAGGCCGAGGTCTCCTGACGGTTCCTCAGCGCCAGACCCGCGAGGACCGCGCCGGCCGCCGCGCTCAGCATGACGGCGGCTCCGGCCCAGGCCTGCGAGCCGCCCACGGTGCCGGCCAGCGGGTCGAAGGCCAGCGAGCCGCCGATCACGTGCAGGGCGACCACGCCCACCGCCGTGGCCGCGCCGGCCCTCCACACGGCCGTGGTGTCGCGCAGCGCCACCAGCGCACCGACGCCCAGGCACGCCACGGTGACCAGGAGGGGCAGGAGGCCGAGCGGGCTCACCGACGGCAGGGCCATCAGGTCCTGCGGCAGGTGGAGGGCGCCGCTGACCAGCAGGGCGATCGCCACCGGCCAGCGCAGCACGTGCCGCAGCGCCGGGGTGCGGGCCGCCTCCCCGGCGGGGGCGGGGGCGGGCCGCCGGGACCGCACCGGCTGGGGCGCGTCGTACAGGGCCGGGTACGGGACTGCGTACGGCTCCTCGGGCCGCCCCGGGGGCGGCGCCGCGGCCGGCGCGGGCGGTGCGGCCGCCCGGGCGGCTCCGGCGGGCCCGCTACGGGGCTGCTGCTCCGGTTCGCCCGGCGCGTCCTTGCCGAGGATGTTCACCAGCAGGGCGACGTCCTCGATGGACCGCCCGACGGCGGCGGCGCGCAGCGTGAGGTCCGCTTCGCCCACCTCGTGCGGGGCCTCGCCCAGCAGGGTGACCATCCGCTGCACGTCCTGCACGGGCCGGGTCACGGCGGCCGCGCGCAGCGCGTCGTGTCCGGCGTCGGGCAGGGGGCCGTCCTCCTTGAGGAGGCTCACCAGCGCGGTGACCTCCTCCACCGGACGACAGGTGGCGGCGGTCTCCAGGAGGGTCCGCATGCGCTGGGTGGTCTGCGCGTCGGAGGCGTCGGGCCCGTCCGGGCCGTCGGGGATGTCGGGGGTGTCCGGGACCTCGGTGGTGGCCGGGGTGTCCGGGACCGTGGTGTCGGGATTCCCGTGGCGGTCTTCGTGTTGCGTCGCCGCGAGAGTGATGGGGTCATTCATGGAAAGCTCCGTTCGCCGACGCGCGGGTCTACGCAATCGCGCGCCGGTCATCGTGCGTCATGGGAAGCGCACGCTTTGTTACATTGAGTGCCACTTCCGCCCACTGCGCCATTCGGGGCGGGCAAACGGGGGGCCCGCCCGGGCCCGAGGGAAAGGCGAAGCCCGTGCCCGACATGCGAGGGGTCCGGCGCCGGTGCGCGCTGCTGCTGCCCGCCGTCCTTCTGCTGATGGGCGCGGCGGCCGGTCCGGAGGGCCCCGTCGTGGACACCGACCGCGGTCCGGTGCGCGGGCGGACGCACGGGGCGTACAGCACGTTCGAGGGCATTCCCTTCGCGGCTCCCCCGACCGGCCCGCGCCGCTGGCGGCTGCCGGAGCCGGCGCGCCGGTGGCAGGGGGTACGGGACGCCGGGGCGCCCGGTTCGCGCTGTGTGCAGCTGCCCGCGCTCGGGGGCGGCGGGCCGGTCGGATCGGAGGACTGCCTGTACCTCAACGTGACCGTCCCGGCCGGTCCGAGCGGCCCGGCGGCCGGTGCGCGGCCACGACCACGGCCTCGACCGGTCATGGTCTGGTTCCACGGCGGCGGCTTCTTCAGCGGCTCCGGCGACGTCTACCGACCGCACAGGCCGGCGGTACAGGGCGGTGCGGTGGTCGTGACGGTCAACTACCGGCTGGGCGTCTTCGGCCTGTTCGGCCATCCGGAGCTGGGCGGCGCCCCCGGCTTCGCCCTCGCGGACCAGCGGGCGGCGTTGCGCTGGGTACGGACGAACGCGCACCGGTTCGGCGGGGACCCCGGCAACGTCACCGTCTTCGGCGAATCGGCGGGTGCCCTGAGCGTCTGCGCGCACCTCACCTCGCCCGCCTCCGCCGGCCTGTTCCACAGGGCCGTCGTGCAGAGCGGATCGTGCTCGACCACGACGCCGCCGTCGGCGCTGCTGCCGGGCCTCGGTACGTACGAGCCCTTCGTGCCCGCGCGGCGCACCGTCGAGGAGGGAGCCCTCGCGGCCGCCCGGCTCGGCTGCGGCCGGCCCTCGGGCGCGCTGGACTGCCTGCGCGCGCTGGACGCCCGTACCCTCGCGACCGCCGACCTGATGCAGCGCTTCTCCCTGGTCTCCTACGGGGACAGCACCCTGCCGATGGAGCCGCGGCGGGCCTTGCGGGCCGGGCGGTTCCACCGGGTGCCGGTGGTGCAGGGCACCACCCGGGACGAGATCCGCCTCTTCCTGGCCCAGACACTGGCGGCGTACCCGATCGGCGACGGGAACGCCTACCGGGCCCGGATGGAGCGGTCGTTCGGCGTGGAGACGGCCCGGGCCCTGGAGACCGCCTATCCGGTGTCGGCGTACCCGACCCCGGCGATCGCCTGGGCGACACTGCTGACCGACGCCTCGTTCATCTGCCCGACGCTGCGGGACGCGGAGGCGCTGCGGCGCCACGTGCCGACGTACGCCTACCGGTTCAGTGACCGGGACGCGCCCGACTTCACCGGGCTGCCGCCGGTGCCGGAGCTGCCGCTCGGCGCGGCCCACGGCTTCGAGCTGCCCTACCTGTTCACGATCGCCCCGCTGAACGAAGCGCAACAGGGGCTCGCGGACCGGATGACCGGCTACTGGACCGGCTTCGCGCGGACGGGTGTTCCGGCCGCGCCCGGTGCCCCGCAGTGGCCTCGGCTGGGGGCGTCGGCGCGGGTGCTGTCGCTGGCTCCGGGGGCGGACGGAATCCGTACGGTGGACGGGCGGGCCGAACACCACTGCGCGCTCTGGGACGAGCGGTGGCCCGGGGTCACCACTGCTGGGTGATGACCTCGTATTCGGCCGTACGCAGGGTCAGGGTGCCGTGGTCGCCGTACACCTCGCGGCGCCAGGAGGTGAACACCTCGGCGATGCGGCGGGCGTCCTCCGCCGCGCCCTTGCCCACCTGCCAGGTGGAGAAGGTGATCCGTGCCTCACCGACCGACCGGACCTTGCGGACCCGGGTCTCCGTGACCGACACCTTCTCGTCCCGTTCGGTGCGGTGCCCCCGGTGGTAGGCGCTGAACTCGCGGGTCATGTCGAACCAGTCGGCCGGACCGCAGGGGCCGCCGCCGTTGGTCATGTCGCCGTCGGTCGGGGGCCCGGCGGAGGCCCCGCTCTCCTGGTCGGTGGGCGGACCGGCGTGGGCGCCCGTCTCCTCGTCGGTCGGCGGGCCCGCGTAGCCGCCCGTCTCCTCGTCGGTCGGCGGACCCGCGTAGCCGCCCGTCTCCTCGTCCGTGGGCGGGCCCGCGTAGCCGCCCGTCTCCTCGTCGGTCGGCGGACCGGCGTGGCCGCCCGCACCCTCGTCCGTCGTCAGGTCCGCACCGCAGTCGGCCGGCGCGAGCGTGGGTGCCCCGGCCCGCGGGGCGGCCTGCCCCGCCCGGGTGGTCCCGCACCCCGCGAGAACGGCGCACAGGAGCCCCGCCACCACCACGCGCCCGGTCACGGACACCGCTGTCTTCGTCATGACCATCCCCCTTCGGCCTGCAAGAGGCCGTCACGGCGGCCGCGGTTCCATCCGGCGCCGACTCGTGCTTCCGTCTGTTCCCCGCCCACTGACGGCGCCGGGGGGCGGCTCAGCCGAGGACGAGCGGGTCGCCCACCCGGACCGTCCCCGGGGTGCGGACCGTGGCGAGCACGTCGAGCCGGTTGTCGTGGGCGGCGGCGATCGCCTTCAGGACCAGCGGTGAGTGCGGGAGGTCCTGCTGGGCCTGATTGGTCATCACGCAGCGCTCGCTGGAGCGCCGGAAGTCCAGGCGCAGGGTGTCGCCCAGGCTCGCCTCGCGGCCGATCCACTCGTCCTCGACGAAGGGCGGCGTACCGGGCGGTGTGCGCACCAGGAGGTTCGGCCGGAACCGGCGCTCGTCGACGGGCACGTCGGGCACCTCCCTGCGGATCCAGTCGAGGGTGGCGGTGGTGAGGACGCTGACGGGCAACTGGTCGAAGTGCGACACCTCGCCTTCGCGGGCCAGTTCGACATCGTCGCGGCCGAGGTAGGTGCGGAGGAAAGCCGTGGGGTCGGCCACCACACGCCCGTGGGGGTCGACCAGCTCAGGCGGTCCGGACGGTTCCGGTGATCCGGACGGTCCGGGCCCTGCCGGCGGGCCCGGCTCCCCCGTAGCCCGCGCGTAGCGGGAACGAAGGTGCAGCAGTCCGTCCATGCGCCGGAAGCGCCGGGTGTTCTTGCCCGAGCCGAACTTCCCCGCGCCGTCCCGCACCGCGTACAGCCGGTCGCCCACCAGACCCCGCAGGTCGACCTCCGCGCTGCGCAGCGGTTCACCGCCGGTCGACTTGATCGGGTACCGCCACAACCGCTCTATCACGCCCACGTCGTCCGCCACCGCTGTGACGGTAGTGCACCGGCCCCGGCAGCCCGTCGGGCCGGGCTACCGTGGGGTCATGAGCAGCTCAACGCCCCTTCCTCTCCTCTACCTCGATGTCGACGGACCGCTCATCCCCTTCGGGGCGGGCCCGTACCCGCCCGGGGACGGCGGCCCCCACCCCCTGCTCGTCCGTGTCGACGCGGCCCTCGGGCCGCTGTTGGCGGGGCTGCCGTGCGAACTGTGGTGGGCCACGACCTGGATGGCGGAGGCGAACGAGTGCGTCGCCCCGCGGCTCGGGCTGCCGGAGCTGCCGGTGGTGGCCTGGCCGGAGCCCTCCGACGAGGACGGGCGCGGCGGCGTCCACTGGAAGACGCCCGCCCTCCTCGCCCACGCGGCCGGGCGGCCCTTCGTGTGGATCGACGACGAGATCACCGGCGCCGACCGGGCCCGGGTGGCCGATCACCACCCGGGCCCGGCCCTGTTGCACCGCGTCGACCCGGGCATCGGCCTGACCGCCGGGGACTTCACGACGCTGCGGGCGTGGCTCCGTTCGGTGTAGCCGTCCACGACGCGGCGACCAGGGAGCGTTCCGCCGCCGCCAGGTGGGTGGCCGCGGCCAGCCAGGCCCAGGCGTAACCGTCGGGCGAGGGGTCGGCGAGCCGGCCGAAGGCGTCGCGCGGGCGCCGGTCGGCCTCGGCCGCGAGGGCGGTGGCCAGGTCCGCCGCGGCGGTCAGTCCGGCCCGGCGCAGCGGACCGTAAGCGGCCTGCGCCGCCGTACCGCGGGCCGCCTCGGCGACCGCGCGGCGGCCGCCGGCGACACCCGTCTCGAGGAGGCGGCGCACCCGCCACAGTGGCGCGTCGGCCAGCGGGTCCGGGGCGTCGGCCGCCGGTACGGGGCCGGCCTCACCGGCTGCCTCCGTGGCGGCGGCCGGCGCCGGGAAGTGCTCGCCCTGGAGGCGGTCGTAGCCGAGATCGGCCCGGCCCAGCCAGTCCTCGGGCAGCCGCAGCGTGTACTGCGCGCCGGGCACCGGGCCGACGGCCACCGGGCGCAGGGTGGCGGCACGGTCGAGGTCGGGGCGGCCCAGGACGCGCAGCCGGAGTCCGGGGTACGAGGCGATGCGCCGCAGGTTCTCGGTGTGCGGCAGCTCCGGGTGCGGGTGCGCGGGCAGCAGCCTCAGCAGGGGTGCGTGCGGTACTGCCTCGCGGACCAGGAGGTGGTCGCCGGCCGCGCCGACGACCGTGACGTCGCAGCCGATCAGGGCGGTTTCCGTCTCGGCCGCCTCGGCCGGGGCCGCCAGCAGCTCGGCGACGGCCTCGGCCGCGGGGCGGGCGAACAGCGGGGCCGCGGGCCCGTCGGTCCACGCGGCGCCGGGCAGCGGGGTCGCCTTGACCCCGCGTCCGGCGCCGAGCCGGCCCTCCGGGGAGACCGTCGCGCCGACGATGCGCAGGCCTCCCCGGGCCAGGCCGGCGTGGTCGAGGGTGGCGCCGCCGAGGGCGACGGAGGCCCGTCCGGCCCCGCGGGCGCGGGCCAGGCCTCCCGGGCGGACGTCCGAGATCGAGTAGCGGGAGCCGTCCGGGGCCAGCAGGTGGGTGACGACCCCGCCGTAGCCGGTGGCCGAGAGCACCGGTTCCCGGCACAGGCCCTGCACCCGCAGGCTGCCGCCCGGCGTGTAGGCGCGCCGGGAGGTACCGGTCAGTGCCGGGCCGGCCGTGCCGGAGGCCAGCACCCCGGCGGTGTGCAGGAGTTCGCGGAAGGATCCGGTGAGGTCGCCCAGGCGGTGCGCGGTGCGGCGTTCCCGGGCCGCGCGCAGACCGCGTACGACCCGGAGGGCGGCCGCTTCCGCGCGGGGCAGGCCGGCGAGGCGGGCGGTGTGCGCGGCGCGCAGCAGCTCGGCCTGGACGACGGCTCCCCCGGCGGTCACGCCGGCCGCCAGGGCTTCGGCGGCGGCGTGCCAGAGCGCGGCGGCGGCGCCGAGCTGGGCCGCGGTGAGGGCCGGGACGGACTCGGCGGGCTCGTCTGATGCGCCTTCGGCTTCGGCTTCGGCTGATGCGGCTGCCGGTGCCCGCTCCGTCCCGTCGGCCGCGGACCCGGCCGACTCGGGCACCGGCTCCGGCTCCGGCGGCGCCGCGTCGGCGAGCGGGGCGGCGCCCAGGGCGGCGGCCCGGTGCAGGCACCGGGGCGCGAGCAGGCAGGTGCAGGTGGCCTGCCCGGCCTCGGTGACCGTCCCCGCCGGGCCGGGCCGCAGCGTGACGACGGCGTCCTCACCGAAACGGAAGGTGACGCTCCCGTCGGTCTCGCGGGTGGCGGCGTCCGCGCAGCCCGCGGTGGCGTCGTCCAGCTTCTTGCGCAGCCGTGCGGTGAGGCTTTCGACCGCTTCGGCGAGCACCTCGGGTGCGACGGGCGGCAGTTCGGTGCTCAACGGGACTCTCCACGGAGGCGGTCGCCCACCCAGCGGGCGAGGGCGAGAGGACTGAGGGCGGCCACGGGCATGCCGGCCGCGACGAGTTGCCGCGCGACCGGGACCGAGTACCGGGGGTTGCCCGTGTCGTCCAGTGCGGCGCAGCCCATCAGGTGGGCGCCGGAGGCGGCCAGTGCGCGGACCTCCCCGAGCAGTCCGCCGATCGGGCCGCCCTCCTCGAAGTCGCTGACCACGACGACGAGGGTGCGGCTCGGGACGCTGATCAGGGAGCGGGCGTGGGCGAGGCCGGCCGCGATGTGCGTGCCGCCGCCGACGCGCACCTCCAGCAGCAGCGAGAGCGGGTCGTCGACCCGGTCGGTGAGGTCCACGACCTGCGTGGAGAAGGCGAGGAAGTGGGTGGAGAGGGTGGGCACGCCGCCCAGTACGGCCGCGGTCAGGGCCGACCAGATGACGGAAGCCTCCATGGAGCCGGACACGTCGACGACGAGGACGAGCCGCCAGTCGGCCTCGCGGCTCGCCCGGGTGCTGAAGACGGGCCGCTCCGGTACGACGACCACCGTGCCGTCGGGCCGCCGGCGGGCGTGCGCGAGGTTGGCGCGCAGGGTGCGGGCCAGGTCGAGCGCGCCGCCCGGGCGGCGGGTGGGCCGGGGTGTGGTGAGGCCGGACAAGGACGGGCGCAGCTTGGTGGCCAGCTCCTTGGACAGCTCGTCGACCAGTCGCTTCACCAGGGGTCGCAGCCGGGCGAGTTGGGCCTCCGGCAGTCCTCCGGCGAGGGACAGTACGGAGCTCAGCAGCTCCACGGAGGGCCGCACGGCCGCCGGGTCGAGCTGGGCGAGCACGTCGGTGCGGCCCGCTTCGGCGGCGCCGGCCAGCACCTCCTCCCGTACGTCGGAGCCGAACAGCGCTTCGAGTTCCTGCGACCATTCGCGGGCGGTGGGGAAGGATGCCTCCTGGCCTCCGCTGCGGCCCGGTCCCTGGCCGGTGCCGAGGTCACCGGCCCCTTCGCCGTGTCCGGAGCCGTACAGCTCGTCCAGTGCGTGGGCGTAGCGGCGGGCGCCGGCGGGGAGCCGGTCGCGTTCACGGCCGAGCAGCAGCCGCCAGCGGTCGGCGGGGGCCAGCCGGTGCTCCTCCGGCCGGGGCGTGGGGGCGGGCGGCGCGTCGGGGACGTCCGGGGCCGGGTCCCCTGCCGGGGCCGGGTCCTCGGCCCGTTCCTGCGGCCGGGGCAGCGGAAGGGCCTTGAGTGCGGCGAGACCGGCGGCGTCGGCGGCGGCCCAGAGGGCGAGCAGGGTGGGCGGGGCGTCGAGCGCGAGGTCGATGCGGTCACCGAGGCGTTCGGTGACGGTGTCCAGGAGCCGGTCGCGGGCGGCCGGCGCGAGGGCGTCGAAGCCGCCGCGCAGGGCGGGGAGGCGGTCGAGGAAGTCCTGGTCGGCGAGGTGGTCGACGCGGTCGAGGAGCGGGGTGAGGGCGGCCGGGGAGGACTGCAGCAACGGGCCGGCGGCGGTGAGGAGTCCGGCGAGCCGGCGGGTCAGGGCGCGCCGGCTGTCGGGGGTGCCGGCGCTGTCGATCCAGCCGGCTGCGCGGTCGCCGAGCGCGTCGGCCGGGTCGAGGTCGAGGAGGACCCGTACGGCCAGGGCCGCGCCCTGCATCAGGGGGGACGCGGAGGCCGCGAGGACGGCGAGCGCGTCGTCCGTGCGCAGGCCCAGGTGGTGGGCGGCGGCCCGGTCGGCGAGGGCCACGAGGGCGGCGGCGTCGGCCGGGTCTTCGCTGCCGGCGAGGCCGGGCAGGGAGCGTACGGCGGCTTCGAGGAGGTCGTCGGTGAGCGCGGCGCAAGCGGCGCGGGACGCGGCGGAGGTGCCGGGGAGGTGGCCGCGGTGCAGTGCCTCCAGGAGGTCGAGGGCGTCGAGGAGTTCGGGCAGGGTCGCCGTCCGCGGCAGGGCGGTGGCCGCCTCGTGGAGGCGTACGTCGACCAGTTCGGGCAGGTCGCACCGTGCGGCGGCGGCCAGCCCGGCGAGGATCTGGGCCGGGGTCGGGCCGCCGTCGGCGGCGGCGCGGCGGGCGGTTTCGCCGAGCGTGCCGGCGGCCGCCTGGGCGGCGGTGACGCCGCGCACGCCGGTGAGGTCGAGCCGGGCCGGGACGGAAGGCGTCCAGGACAGCCGCCACTTGGTGCCGAGGGCGGTGCCGTCGCCGGTGGCGGCGACGGTGAGGGGCTCACCGTAGGAGGCGCCGCAGACGAGGAGGCGCTGCAGGAGGACCTCGCGGCGGCCGTCGAGGGCGGAGCGGAGCGGGTCGAGGCGGACCTCGCGGGGTGCGGGGTCCTCGGGGCACGGCAGGCGCAGCTCGGCGAGTTCGGCCTCGACGGAGGGGCCGAGGCCGGAGCGGGGGGCGTGCGGGGTGGTCCGCCCCCGGGCGGTGCCGACGAGCACCGCTTCGAGGGCGTGGGCCAGCGCCCGCCCCCGGCCGAGGGGTTCACCCTGGCCGAGGACGGTGGCGACGGCCTCCAGGAGCTCGCCGCGGCCGGGCGCGGGCAGCCCGCGCAGGACGGCGAGGTCGCAGGCCAGCCGCAGCGTCTCGGCGGCTTCGCCGGTGCCGGCGGTGTGTCCGGCCCGGCGCAGCTCCCGGCAGATCCCGGTGACGGCGACGGACGCGGCCTCCCGGACCCGCTCGGGGTCACCGCCGGCCTCCAGGACGGCCTGCTGCCAGAGCGGGTCGCGGATGCCGGCGGGGTACCCGGAGCGGGAGTCGAGCAGGTCGAAGGAGTACGGCACGAAGGAGGTGACGGCGGTGTCCCCGCCTGCGCCGCTCCCCCGCCCGGAGGCCTTGCCGGCCGGGCCGCGGCCGGGTGCGGGGCGCTCGCCCGTCGCGGGGGTCACGCCGGGCGCGACGCCGCCGGAGGCGCCTTCGGACCCGGCGCCCGCTTCAGCGCCGGAACCCGCACCGGCGCTGCCGTTCGGCGCGGCCCCCGGGCCGTACGTGCCATCGGTACCGGTCGCGGAAGCTGCTTCCGCTCCCGCGGAGGAACCCGTGGCCGCGGAAGGCTCATGGAGCGCGTCGGGCCCGGTGCCGCAGGCGCCGTCCGGCGCGGGCCCGGGGGTGCCTTCCGGTGCGGTCGCGGAGTCCGCTTGCGGCGCACGCCCGTTGGGTGCGTCCGTCCCCGCGACGGCCGCGCCGCTCGCCTCGGGGGCGAGGAGGGCCGGGGCGTGGAAAGAGCCGATGACGGCGGCCACTCGGTGGCCGTCGGCGGCGGCGCCCGCGATCACGGCGCGCATGTGTGCCTCGCGGGCGAGGTCCCGGTCCGGCACGGGGCCGTCCGTGCGCAGCGCCCAGCCGACGCCGAGCGCGGCCCGGCGCACGGCCTCCGGGGAGCAGCCCGGTGCGAGGACCTCGACGGCGCGGTCCCACATGTCGTCGCCGTCACGGCCGGTGCCGGCGGCGGTGAGGGCGTCGGCGAAACCGCCCGCGCGCCGCGGGCCGCCGGCCGCTTCCGGGGCGGTGTCCGTCAGGGTGGTCGTGCCCGTGGCCCGCAGCGAAACCGTGCGGGAGGCCGTGCTCGACGCGGCGTCCGCGCCCCCGCAGGGCGCCCCGGCCGCTCCCGTCGCGGGCACCGGGCCCGCGGCGGTCTGTCGCACGTCGGCGGTGTCCCGCGTCGAGGCGCTGCCGGCACCCGGGTCCGTACCCGTGTGAGCAGCCCCGGCCGTACCGACGCCGCTCACCGGGGCCCGGTCGGCGGCGTCCGGCAGACCGGCCGTGTCCCGAGCCGGGAGGTTTGCGGCACCCGAACCCGTGCCTGAGTCGGAGTTCGGCGTGGTGTCCACGGCCCGCGGCGGGGCGGCGGGGCCGTCCGTGGGTGGGGACGGGTGCGGGACGGCCCGGTGGGGGGTCCAGCCGGGATCGGACAGGGGGAGGTCGCAGCACAGGACGGCCGCGCCCGATCGGCGGGCCCAGCGGATGGCCGCCAGCTCGGGGGAGAAGTCCGCGAACGGGTAGAACGCCAGGCGGCCGTCCTCGCCGGTGCCCGCCAGGGCGACGGGGGCGACGGTCTCCGGGTCGGCCAGGTGCTCCAGCCACGGCTGGAAGTCCGCCGGGAGCTCGACGCAGACGACGTCCGCGCCGGAGGCGTCCAGCAGGTCCGGCACCACCACGGCCAGAGCCGGGCTGTGGTGCCGTACCCCGATCAGGTAGGGCTCGCGGGCCGCGGCGAGCGCGTCGACGGCGGCCCGCGGGTCGGTGTGCGTCAACGCAGGCTCCCGCGCAGGTCCCAGAGGCGGCGCCACATCGCCGAGCCGTCCTCGGCGCGGCGCCGGACGGGGCCGTCCCAGTACCCCAGCAGCCTTGCGTGGTCGGCGGGGTCGTCCTTGCGCACGACGCCCAGCAGGTGCCCCGGCAGCAGGTCCAGCACGTCCCCGTCCGGCAGGTACGCGGCGGCGACTCCCAGCGAGGCCGCCACCTGTACCGCCTCGGCGGTGGACATGACCGTACCCGGGCGTTCCACGTCCCAGCCCTCGGCGGAACGCCCCGAGCGCAGGTCGCGGAAGACGGTGACGAGCGCGTCGAGCACGGCGTCGTCCACGCCGAAGGCGGCGCCGGCCCGCTGGACGGCGGCGACGGCCTGGCGGCGGATCAGCGTGGCCTCCGCGTCCGCGTCGGCGATCGGGGCGACGGTCTCGAAGTTGAAGCGCCGCTTGAGGGCGGCGGACATCTCCGAGACGCCGCGGTCGCGCAGGTTGGCGGTGGCGATGACGGTGAAGCCGGGGGCCGCGGAGACCACCGCGTCCTCGGTGGCGGTCAGTTCGGGCACGCTGACCCGGCGGTCCGAGAGGATCGAGACGAGCGCGTCCTGCACCTCGGGCAGGCAGCGGGTGATCTCCTCCACGCGGACGACCCGCCCGGTGCGCATGGCCGACAGCACCGGGGAGTCGACCAGAGCCTGCGGGGTGGGGCCTTGCGCGAGCAGCAGGGCGTAGTTCCAGCCGTAGCGGAAGGCGTCCTCGGTGGTGCCCGCGGTGCCCTGGACGGTGAGGGCGCTCGTACCGCAGACGGCGGCGGCCAGCAGTTCGGACAGCATCGACTTGGCGGTTCCGGGCTCGCCGGTGAGGAGCAGTCCGCGTTCTCCCGCGAGGGTGACGACGCACCGCTCCACCAGGGCGCGTTCGCCGACGAACTTGGGGGCGATGGCCAGCTTGGCCGGGAGGCCGGCGCGGCGCTTGGGCAGGGCCAGTTCGGTGCCGTCGCTGCCGCAGACGAAGGTGACGACGGCGCGCGGGGTCAGCGCCCAGCCGGGCGGCCGGGGGCCGGTGTCGTGGGCGGCGAGGAAGGCCAGCTCGGCGGCGTGCCGCTCCTCGGCGGGCAGCACCTGCCGGTCGGCGGGGGCGGATGGTGCGGTGACGGTCATCGTGTTCCTCTGCGGGTGTGCGCGGTGTACGGGGGGCGCGAGGGGTGCGCGGTGTGCGAAGTGGTGGCCGGGGGCGCGGGGCGGTGCGGCCCACCGTGGCAGGTGGGCCGCACCGGCTCCGCGTCGGGGTGGCGGCCGGCTCAGCGGCGGCGGGCGCGGGTGCGCTTCACCTTGAGTTCCTGGAAGCGCGGGACGTCGCCCTCCCGGATCCGCTGCCAGGCGCGGCGGTAGAGCTCCGCGGCCGGTTCGGCCGGTGCCAGGACGCCCAGCAGCGGCCGGGCGCCGGTGGTGAGGCCGTACATCGGCAGCTTCCACTGCTCCACCGGCAGCGCCGGGGAGGCCATGTCGGCCCACGCGCCGGGCAGGAACAGCGAGCGTCCGGCCCGGCTGCGGTCGGCCGACACCACCAGGTCGGTGGCGGCCAGTTCGGCGCGGGCGGCCTTGAGCCGGGCCGGCTTCCAGCCCGTCCACCGGGCGGTGTTGCGGTCGGTGGGGTCGGGCATGGCGAGCAGTGCCAGGTACAGGGCGGCCGCGTCGGCGCCCAGCCCGTACTCGGCGGCGACCTCCTGCACCAGCTCGGGTACCGATCGGCTCGGGTCCTGCGGCCACCACGTGCCGTCCGCGCCGACCGTGCCGGCCGCGGGTGCGCCCGGGTCGGCGAGCAGTGCGGCGAAACGCGGGTCGTGGGCGGTCCGCAGGGCCCTCTCGGTCGCCAGGGGCTGCTGGTCGTCGCCGCGCAGCGCCGGCAGGTAGGGGTCGGAGCCGGTGGAGTCCAGCAGGGCCGGGCGCACCGCGGGCTTGGGCTGGTTGTCGTGGGTGGCCATGACGACGGCGCCGTAGCGCTCGTAGCCCTCGCCGGTCTCGGTCGGTGTGCCGGCGACCTTCCGGAAGTCCGGGAGGCTGGTGTAGTGGGCGAGCTCCAGGAGCAGTTCGGGCCCGGCGAGGCGCTGCCGTACGGCGGTCAGTGCGGGCGGGAGGGCCGCTCGTACGGGGTCGCCGGCCGGCAGCCGGTGGGCCAGCCATGCGCTCATGGCGAGGGTCGAGTTCAGGACCTGTGCGTTGAAGGCGTCGGGGGTGGCCACGGCGGGTTCCACGTGGTCGCCCTTGACGGTCCACGGAACGTCGACGGAGAGTTCGCGCGAGGCGGCCGGGTCGAGCAGTGCGGCCAGTACGCGGTGGGCTGCCCATCCGCCGCGGACGGCGCGCGCGGCCTCCGTGGCCAGCCAGTCGGGTACGGGGGTACGGCGGCCCACGCGCCGGTTCCACAGCTCGGCGGCGGCCGCCACGTCGGGGCCTTCGTTCCACAGGCGTACCGGATCGGCGGGCAGCAGGGCCGCGACCAGGGCGCGCCGGAGTTCCGCGCCGAGGCCCTTGAGCTCGTCACGGGCGTAGGCGGCGTCGGTGGCCTTGACGCCGAGGGCGGTGCGCACCTCCGCGGGCAGGAAGTTGCGGTCGTAGCTGTCGAGGTGCGGGAGTCCGGCGATCACCAGGCGGGCGAGGGTGCCGGACACCCCGGTGAGCCGGGAGAACTCCTCCGCGGCCTCCGGGCGGAAGGGCAGCGGGCCGTGCTCGGCGGCGGCGCCGAGGAAGGCGGTCAGCCAGCCGGGTTCCCGCTCGGGGTCGCCGATGGGTGTCGCGTGGCGCACGGTGTAGGGGCCGGGGACGGTGAAGCGGCCGGTGGGGTCGTGGAGGAGGGCGCCGAACTCGTGGCCGTCGGGCACGGAGTCGCCGTGCTCGGTCATGGCGAGGACGGCTCCGCCGCCCAGCGGGAGCAGGCTGCGGTGGTAGACGTTGCGGTCGCGGCCGTCGGGGCCGGTCAGGTGGGAGTGGCCGAGGTGGACCCGGACCTGGCGCCAGCTGCCGGCCGAGCCCTGCGCCGAGGCCATGCCGAGGGTGTCCACCTCGCCGAGCACGGTGAGGAGGGCCGCCCGCTGTTCGTCGGTGGTCGTGGCGGCGACGGCCCGGTAGGCGGCGGCCGCGGGCTGCTCCAGCAGCGGCGTCCAGGTGAAGGTGAAGTACGGCAGGGCGGGGGTGTCGAAGTGGAGCAGCCCGGGCACCCCGGCGGTGTCGGTCTCGGCGCGGGCGGCGCCGAGGAGGGTCAGGGTGCGGTGCGCCCCGTCGCTGTCGTCGTTGTAGCGGTAGTGGCCGTAGTCGAGGAGGCCGTTCAGGGCCGCGCCGAGGAGCTGGTCGGCGGGTCCGAGCTCGCGCTCCTCCTCGGGGGCGGTGTCCGCGTCGAGGCGGGCCGAGATCCCGTCCAGGGCCTTCTGCTGGGTGAGGGCGAACCGCAGGACCTCGACGACGCCGCCGATCAGCTTCGGGTCGGTGACGTGCGGCAGGGCCGCGCTCACCACGTCCGGCAGGTCGGTGACCTTCGGTGCGGCGGCCGCCGCCTTGAGGAGGGCCCCGACGGTCTCGCGGTCGGCCGTGCGCAGCGCCACCGAGCCCTGCGGGTCGCGCGGGCGCAGCGCGTACCAGTGGGAGAGCGGCGGGAGGTCGACGCTGCCGGTGCTGAAGGGGGTGTCGTGGCGGTCGTTGCGGGTCTGGGCGGTGACGACGCCCTCGGGATCGGTGAGGGACAGTTCGCGCCAGCTGTGCGAGAGCGCGCGCGGGCGGTCGTCGCCGGGGAAGGTGAGGGCCGCGACCGGCTTGTCCCCGCCTTCGGGGACGGTGACGGTGCGTCCGCCGGTGTCGGTGCCGGCCCAGCCGTTTTCGGGGAGGCGTACGGCGTGCCAGCCGAGGAGGCCGTCGACGGGTGCGCCGAGCACCGAGCCTTCCACGGTGGGCGTGGGCAGCAGCCGGCTGGAGTACCCGGAGGAGGCCTTGCCGTTGTACGCCCTCATGGTGTCGGCGAAGAACGCGGGCATGGAGGAGCGTCCGTGGGCGCCGCTCGCCGGGTCGTATTCGAGCCAGCCGCTGTCGTTGTCCTGGTCGCGCTGGCGCCACACCCAGTACGAGGTGCCGTCGGACAGGACCGGCCGCTCGTCGGGCAGCCGGGTGTCGCCGCGGTGCAGGACGCCGCCGCCGGTGGTGCGCCCGCCGCCGGGCAGCTGCAGGGAGAGGTGGTCGCTGCGCAGGGACCAGTAGTTGCGGTCGGTGTCGAGGGTGAAGACGGTGCCGGGCGAGGAGTGCCAGTAGCCCTCGACGCGGTTGGCGCTCCAGTCGGCCCAGAAGACGAGGAGTTCGCCGTCGACGTAGTGGAAGCCCATGCGGCGTGTGGAGCCGGCCGGCACGCGCAGGTCGTGCGTGAGGACGGTGGAGTCGGCGTCGATGACGCGGACCTGGGCCGTGTTGGCGACGATCAGGTACGGCCAGGCCTCGACGACGACGAGGCCGCCCCGGTCCTTGCCAGGGGTCAGTTCGGTGACGGCGCTCTCCCAGGCGGGCCAGGCCAGTTCCTCGAAGAGGCCGCCGCGCAGGGTGCGGGCGAGGGTTTCGCCGAGGTCGGCGGCGGCCGCGGCGGCGACCTCCTCGGGGGCGAGCGCCAGCGCCTCGACGGGCAGCCAGGTCAGCCGCTCGATGGCGTCGGGGACTCCGGGGAGGCCGGCGGCGACGGAGGCGCGGGCCACTTCGACCATCCACTCGGTCAGCAGCGGGCGTGCGCCCGGCGAGGCGGCGACGTGCCGGACGATGTCGGCCCCGCCGCTGCCGATGCCGTTCAGCGCCCGGCGGAAGGCGGGCTGGAAGCGGGTGTCCGCGGCGACCGCGGACAGGTCGCGCCGCTCGTCGCGGCCCGCCCAGTCGGACAGGTTCAGCGTGTCGTGCCGGTGGCGGGTCTCGTGCTCCTGGGGGGAGGCGACCGGGACTTCGAGGGTGAGCAGCAGGTCGAGGAGGTCGGCGTCCTGGACGCCGACCTGCAGGCCGGCCTCCCGCCCGGGCCGGTCGAGTTCGGCGCGCAGCTGCGGGGCGCAGCGCTCGACGACGTCGAGGAGGACCGGGTTCGTGGGGCGGCGGCCCCAGCCGGAGCGGCGGGCGGCGGCGAAGCGCTCGAGCCAGCCGGCGGTGCCGTCGGAGCAGCGCTCCTCCTCGGGCAGGTTGCCGTCCGCGAGTCCGGCGGTGGCGCCGGACTCCTCCAGGACGTCCAGCCACAGGTCGATCAGGTCGACGTCGCCGCCGGGCGGGGTCAGGCCGAGGAGGGTGCCGCGTACGGCGGGGACGCGGCGGGCGAGCGCGACGAGGGCGCCGCGGTGGGCCTTCCACCAGCCGAGCGCGGCGCGCAGGGTGGCGGGCAGGGGCAGCAGTTCGGCGAGGTAGTCCTGCTCGGGTTCGGTGCCGGTCAGGCCCGCGGTGCGGGCGAGGCGGCGCAGTTCGACGGCGGCCTGCGCGGAGGGCGGCAGGCCGCCCGCGGTGCGGCGTACGCACAGGCGGCGGAAGCGCTCGTAGGCCTCGGCGGGGCTGACGCGGACGGCCAGGGCCTTGCCGTAGCCGGCGAGCACCTTCACCGGCAGGGCGCCGGCCAGTGCGAATTCCAGGAAGACGGAGTCGAGGCGGTCCTCGTCGACGGGCAGGCCGTGCTGGGCCTCGGCGGTGCGGGCGCGGCCGAACAGCTGGGCGGCGTAGGTGGTGTTCTCGACGGCGAGGAAGATGCGCGCGGCCTGCTCGTGGAAGAGGGGCAGGAAGTGCGGCACGGAGGCGGCGAGGCGGTCGGCCAGTTCGGTGCACGCGTCGAGCGCGGCCTTCGGCTTGGTCTTGGCCTGGCGGGCGATCCGGTCGAGTTCGGGGACGACGGCGAGGGCGTGGTGGCCGTCCTCGGGGTGGTGCACGAGGACCCATTCGGGGAAGCCGAGCGCCTGGCGCCGGCTCATGCCGACGACGGGCGGCTCGCCCTCGTCGCGTACGAGGCCCAGGAAGCCGGCGGCGAGGTCCTCGGCCGCGCCGAGTTCGGCGGCGGCGAGCCGGACGACGACGCGGTCCTCGTCGAGGCCGGGGTGGCGGTAGGTGCGGGCGGTCAGGTCGACGGCGTCGGCTCCGGCCCCGGTGGTGCCGTTGGGGAGGACGGCGCCGGCCTGCAGCAGCAGTTCGGTCTCGGTCGCCGCCGTGTTTCTCAGGTTCCTGCTCATGCGTCCCCGCCCTCCTCGATCTTGCGCCCGGCGTACAGTGCCGCGGCCATTCGCATTCCCTCGGACCAGGCGACCGGTCCGACCTTCGTCAGCGGTACCGCCCGGCCGTCCTCGTCGTGCCAGCTCAGGGCGCCGGTGGTGGTCTCGTCGTCGTAGTAGGGCTCGCCGATCCACACCGCCGCCTCCGTGCCGGAGCCGGCTCCCGCGTCGCGGACCTTGCAGGTGGCGTAGCCGCCGGAGACCCGGTAGCCGAGGGCGGTCGCGCGGGCGGCGAGGCTGAAGCGGGTGGGGAAGACCCCGCCCGCGTAGTCGCGGACCTCGGTGGCGGTGACGGAGACCTCGTCGGGCTTGCGCCAGGTCGCGCGGTGGATCTGCTCGACCTGCTGCACGATGCCCAGCTCGGCCGCGAACTCGCGTACGTCGTCCAGGTCGGGCAGCAGTACCGGGTGGGGCAGGGTCACCGTGCGCGGGGAGAGCCGTACGGTCTCGCCGTCGAGGTTGACCACCTTGAGCTCACCCGACGCGGTGGCGTCCCGCAGGAAGCCCACCTCGTCGGGGTCGTCGCCGACGACGGCCAGGTCGCGCAGGGCGTTCTGCCAGGCCTCGTCGGGCCAGACCCGGGCGAGCAGTTCGGTCGGGACGGGCAGCGAGGACACCATCCAGCCGTCGACCTGCGCGACGCAGGCCGCCGCGTGCCGGTCGAGCCATTCGGCGAGCCGCCGCAGCCGGTCCACCTCGGGATGGTCCTTCAGCGCCTTGGGCAGCGTCTTCAACTGCCGTCCCGCCGCCCGGCCGGTGACGGACCTCGCCGCCACCCGCCCCTCCACCAGGGCGATCTCGTACCCCTCGCCCGCCGCCAGCCATGCCATCAGACTGTGCCCCTCCGCCTGTCCCGTACGTGTTTGCGCGCAGCCCTGACAGGGGGGAGCAAACCCCCCTGAGCTGCGGTATGTCGGGAGACTAGCGAGGGCCACTGACAACGCCCGCCGGAGGGGCCTCCATAGGTTGATTGTCCGGTTCTGGGTAGGCTTTCCCGGACAGTGGCGGAGCGGTTCGGGCTCGGGGTGGGGTTATGGGACGTCAGATACGTGTACCGGGTGTGCTGCTGGCCGCCCTGCTGCTGGCGGCCGGGTGCTCCGGTCCGGACGCGCCGGGCGGCGGGGACGCGAAGCCGAAGCCGTCCGGCTCCCGGGCCGCACCGCCGGCCGGGGGGAATGCGGGCGGGGCGCCGGCCGGCGGGGACGTGCTGCCCGGCATGGTCACCACCGCCGTGGCCCGCACGCAGCTGGCCGCGCTGAAGGTGGCTCCGGTGGGCACGATGGCCGGCTACAGCCGGGCCAGGTTCACGCACTGGACGGAGCAGGGCGACAAGTGCGACACCCGCGAGACCGTCCTCGAACGGGACGGCTCCGAGGTGAAGCGGGACGGCGAGTGCCGGGCCGTGTCGGGTAGGTGGAAGAGCCTGTACGACGGGGTGGTCGTCACCGACGCGGGCAAACTGGACATCGACCACATCGTGCCCCTCGCCGAGGGCTGGCGCTCCGGCGCGTCCGGCTGGGACGCCGCCCGCCGCAAGGCCTTCGCCAACGACCTGACCCACCCTCAGCTGCTGGCGGTCACCGCCGCCTCCAACCGGTCGAAGGGCGACCAGAGCCCCGACCTGTGGCAGCCGCCGGACCGTTCGAGCTGGTGCCAGTACGGACGGGCCTGGACCACCGTGAAATCCGTGTACGAGCTGACCGTCACCGAGCCGGAGAAGAAGATGCTCACCACGATGCTGGACACCTGCGCCTCATGACCGGGGCGGACCAGTGGCAGGACGAGGTGCTCGCCGGGCCGGGCGGCGCCATGACCGACGAGGTCGGGGTCATCACCGGCCCGCTGACCGTGCGCACCACCGTGACCGGCGCAGGGCTGGTCCGGTTCGACGTCCAGTACAAGGACGCCGACGAGTGGTACACCCTCACGGGCAGCCCCCGGCCCCATCACGGCGCCCCGGCCGCCCTGCACGCCGCGGCCGTCGCCGCGGTCCGTGCGGGAGGCGGGGCCGTGGCCCCCGGCGACGGGCCCGTCTGAGGCGGGCCGAGGGTGTCCGGTGCGGCGCTTTCCCCGCCCCGGCTCGTCATCGAGGATGCCGTGCATGGGACTCCACGAAGACATCGACCCGAGCAGCGCACGCAACGCCGCCGAGCTGGTGGCCCTCATGCGCGGCCTCCACGGCCGGTCCGGTCTGAGCTATCGCCGGCTGGAGCGCCGGGCCGCTGAGCAGGGCCGGGTCCTGACGCGCAGCACGATCTCGTACGTCCTCACCCGCCCGTCCTTGCCGCGCCCCGAGATGCTGGCCGCCTTCGTCGCGGCGTGCGGCCACGAACGCGAGACGGCGGCCTGGCTCGACGCCCTGGAGCGGCTCACCGCCGGGCCGGAGAGCGGTTCCCGGGAGGCCGGGTCCCCGGCGGCGGCCACCGGCCCTCCGGCGCCCCGGCCGACGCCCGAACCGACGCCCGAACCGGCGCCCCGGCCTGCGCCGAAGGCCGTCCCCGGCGGCCGATTACGGCAGCACCGGCTCCTGCTGGTGATCGGCGCCGTGGTGGCCGCGCTGGGCCTCGGCCACTGGCTGGTGAAAGGGGTCCCGGGCGCCGCCACGAGCCTTTCCTCCGGGGACGTCGCGCCGTCCGCGACACCGGCGAAGCGGCCCGCCACCGGATTCACGCTCTTCGAGGGGCGGTCGCAGAAGGGCATGACGGCGGCGAGCGTCGGTTACCGGTTCTGGGACACCGGGGACGGCTGGTTCGGGATCGAGTACGTGACGCCGTACTCCCGCGACGAACCGGACGCCCACCAGGACGGCTGGGGCGGCAAGCTGCGGATGCACTACGAGGACCGCTTCGGAGCCCACACCGTCGACCTCACCGACAACCCGGACGGCGAACCCGACGCCGGCAAGGACGACATCCGGTACGGCCTGAAGAACGTGTGGTTCGAGGTCTGCGACTCCGACGGCCGCGCACAGCTGCGGGGCTGCCAGCGCCTGCGCAAGGCGAGGACCTGACCGGGCCGGAGGCGCCACGGTGTCCAGGACAGGGCGGCGACCAGGTACGACGGCGCAGGACAGTCCAGGACTGCCGCCCGCTCTTGCCGGCGATCGCGGCGGGGTCGAAGACTTTGGGGCCGACGGGCGGCCCGTTCCCCATCGTGAGCCCCCGTCGACCTCCACACCTCTCCGGAAAGGAAACAGCCATGGCATCGAAGTCCGTTCGCAAGGCCGCTCTCGCCCTGTCGGCCGCCGCCCTGCTGGGAGGCCTCTCGGTCGTCCCCGCGGGCACGGCCTCGGCGGCCTCCGCCCGATCCGACGCGTCCGTCGCGGCACCCACCTGCTCGAAGGGCAAGAACCAGACCAACGGATGGGGCCAGTGCCGGGGTTCGGGCAGCTATCTGTGGAAGGTGCGGGTCTGGTGCACCTTCGGCGGCAGTGGTGAGAGCAGCACCGTGTCCGGCGCCGGCAAGACCTACGCGTACTGCAGTTGGGGCAACGTCAACGACGTGGAGATCGTCTGGATCTGACGTACTCGCCGCAGCCGGCGCGCTGCGGCCCGCGCGGGCCGTCCGGTCCCGTGCGGGCCGCGACGCGGCGGCCCGCGCCGGCGCGTCACAGCACGGCGATGCCCAGGGGCCGGGTGCCCGCGGGCAGGCGGCGGGTCGCGCCCGTGTCGAGGTCGACGACCGTGATGCCGTTCCAGTACCCGTCCCTGGTGTGGCCGCCCGTGACGTAGGCGGTCCGGCCGTCCCGGGAGACGGCCACGTCCTCGTGCGGGCCCTCCAGCGGGTGGACCCGCTCGGTGCCGTCCGGGGACCGGACCGTCAGCGACGGCCCCCTGCCGCCTCCCGGCCGCACGGCTCCCGTACCGACCACCAGGAGCCGACCGTCGGCCGTGAGCGCGGCGCCGTGCTGGTGGGTGTCGGCGGTCATCGGCTCGACCGTGGTGCGTCCGGTGCGCGGGTCGACCACCGCCAGCCGTTCGCCCTCGAAGGGCAGCAGCAGCTTCCCGTCGGACGGGCGGACGGCCGTGTAGTGCGGCTTCAGCCATGAGCCGAGGCCGCCCTCGGTGCCGTAGGGCGCCACCTCGATGCGGCGGGTGCCCAGCGGTCCGGCCGCCACGACGGTGACGTCGAAGGAGTCGTGCCCGGTGACGTAGACCTCGGCCCCGTCCCGCGACACGTCCACGTCGAAGGGGCGCCTGCCCACCGGTACGACGGCGGTGACCTCGCGGGTCGCCGTGTCGAGGACCTCCAGGACGCCGGTGGTGCCGGGGACGTTGACCCCGACGTACGCGCGTGCGCCGTCCGGCGAGAGGGCGATGCCCATGCCACCGCCCCGGTACTCGCCGTCGGTGACCGGGCCGGTGGCGGTGCGGTACGGGATGCGGGCCACCCGGACGCGGGCGCGGGTGTCGACGACGGCGACGTCCTCGGCCGTGGCCACCCAAGCGAGGCCGTCCGCGCCGACGGCCAGGGCGTAGGGGGCCCGGCCCACGGGGACGGAGGCGACCGCGCCGCGCTCCGGGTCCACGAAGGTGACCGTGTCCCCGCCGAAGTCGGCCGTCAGGAGCATGCCCTGCGGGGTCGGCGCACCGGCGGGCAGCGGCGCGGCCGCGGACGGCGCCGGGCCCGGTGTGGACGGCGTCGCGTCCTGCGTGCACCCCGCGAGGAGGGTCGCGGCGGCGAGCGCCACGAAGGCGGCACGGGTGCGCGGTGCCCTGCGGCTCACCGGTCCGCCCCGGGCCGTGCCCCGGCCGCCCGCAGGATCCGCGCCATGCCCTCGAAGCCGCGGCGTGAGGCGTGCTCGTACGGGGTCACGCCGTCGCGGTCGGCGAGCAGCGGATCGGCGCCCGCAGCGAGGAGGACGGCGACGACCTCCTCGTGGCGCGGGCCGCCTTCCCCGAGGATCACCGCTTCCAGCAGGGCGGTCCAGCCGAGCCGGTTGACGTGGTCGACGTCGGTGCCGGTCTCCGCGAGGACGGCGCGAACGTAGGCGGTGTGGCCGCGCTCGGCGGCCGGGATGAGGGAGATCCCGCCGAAGCGGTTGAGCTGCTTCAGGTCGGGTCCGGCGGGCAGCAGCAGGCGCATCATCCGCACGCTGCCGGTGACGCCGGTGACCAGCCAGGGGCTGTCCTCGCGGTGGTCCGGGGCGTTCGGGTCGGCTCCGGCGGCGACCAGCAGTCCGGCCGCGGCCAGGTGGTCGCCGAGCGCGGCGAGCAGCAACGGTGTGCGCAGCTGCTCGTCGCGGGCCTCCACGGCGGCGCCGGCGGCGAGCGCCGCACCCACCGCGGCCGCGTCGCCGCGGCGGGCCGCGTCGAGGAGGAGTCGGTCGTGCGCGTTCATGGTGTCCCTCTCGGCTCCGGGGCGGGGAGGGCCGCGTACGCCCTCCCGCTCCCCCGGTCCATGCTCGCCGCGCCGCGGCCCGCGGCCGGTCCGCCCGGCGGACGGACCCGCCGGGCGGACCGGACGACCCCGGGGTCGTCCGATCGGCTGATGCGGGGGCTCCGGGCCGTGTCTTTCCGGTCGCCGCGAGCCCGGCACGATCCGAACGACTCGCCCTAGCCCTCGTACTCCGTGAGGTCGATGCCGTGGATCTCCACGGCGTGGCCGTGGCGGGGGTCGGTCGTCTCGCGTTCGCGCACCATGTCCAGCTTGCGGATCACGTTCTCGGAGGCGGTGTCGCCGAGCCGGCTGACGGCGACGACGCGGTCCAGGCCGCGGTCCTGGAGGGCGAATTCCAAGGTGGCGTGGGCGGCTTCGGAGGCGTAGCCCTGGCCCCAGTACTGGCGGCCGAGGAGCCAGCTGATCTGTACGTCCGCCCGCGCGTCGGGCAGGTCTTCGAGGACCGAGAGGCCGACGGCCCCGATGAGCTCTCCGGAGCCGAGGAGCTCGACGGCGAAGAGCCCGAAGCCCTCCTCGTCCCACTCCTCCTCCCAGCGTTCGATCGCCTCGGCCGTCTCGTCCAGACCGAGGGTGGAGCCGTCGCCGATCCAGCGCATCACCTCGGGGTCGGCGTGGATCTCGGAGAGGGGGACGAGGTCGTCGTCGGTCCAGAGGCGGAGGAGGAGTCGGGGGGTACGGATCTCGGTCATGCCCCACATCCTGCCGAAATTCGCCGGACCAGCGGTAATCGGCCGTTGCGGCGGTGTTGCGGGTTCGTGGCCATCCGCCGGGGAAGCTTTCCGCGGTTCGCCCCGGGCCCTTACGGTCCGTCGGGAAACCGCGACCGAGGAGTGTCCCCGCCATGCCCATCGACCTGTCGGACGAGAGCCGCTACGACCGGACGCGCCTGCGGCAGTGGGCCCGCGGCCGCGCCCGCTCCGCCGGGGTGGACCGCCGCGATCTGCTGAAGCTGTTCGCGGTCGGGGCCGCGGCCGGATCGCTGGGGGTGGCCGGGGCGGGTACGGCTTCCGCGGCGGGGGCGGACGCCGCGCCGGGGATCGTCAAGCCGCTGCCGCCGGAGCTGTTCACGATCCGCGGGACGAACGCGGAGACGAACTTCGCCGCGCTGCGGGGCACGGGCCGGCTCACTCCGATCGACCGCTTCTTCGTCCGCAACCACACCTCGACCCCGCGCATCGACGCCGACGCGTGGCGGCTGAAGGTGTGGGGCGACGGGCTCGCGGGCGGCCCGGTGGAGTTCTCGTACGCGCGGCTGCGGGCCCTGCGGGCGGTCGAGCGGACGCTGTTCATCGAGTGCGCGGGCAACGGCCGGAGCTTCTACTCCACCCAGCAGGGCCAGGCGGTGACCGGCACCGCCTGGACCCTGGGCGCGATCGGTGTCGCCCACTGGCGGGGGGCGCGGCTGTCGGACGTGTTGCGGCTGGCGGGAGTGACCCGGGGTGCGGTCGACGTCCTGCCGCGCGGGCTGGACGACGAGGTGGTGGCGAACGGGGTGAACCTGGGCCGGGTGCGGCGTCCGCTGCCGGTGACGAAGGCGCTGGACGACGTACTGCTGGCCTACGAGATGAACGGGCGTCCGCTGCCGCCCGACCACGGCGGTCCCGTCCGCCTGGTGGTCCCCGACTGGGTGGGGATCTCGTCGATCAAGTGGGTCGGTGACATCGAGGTGAGCGACGAGGCGCTGTACTCGCCGTGGAACACGGACATGTACCGGCTGTTCGGGCCGGGGCAGCCGGCGGAGGGCAGTGCGCCGCTCACCCGGCAGACCCTCAAGAGCGCCTTCGAGCTGGCGCTGGGCGCCACCGTTCCGGTGCACCGGACGCGGCTGCTGACGGGGCGTTCGTGGTCCGCCGCCGCCCCCGTGACCCGGGTCGAGGTCAGTACGGACGGCGGCGGCCACTGGCGGCGCGCCCGGATGCACGACACCCCGCAGCGGGGCGGCTGGGTGCGCTGGTCGGTGCCGTGGACCCCGCGGACGACGGGTCCGACCGCGCTGCTGGCCCGCGCGAGCGACGGGACCGGGCGCACCCAGCCGGAGACGGCGGTCCACAACACGCAGGGCTACCTCTTCGACGCAGTGGTGCGCCACCCGGTCACGGTCGTCTGAGCCACGGGGGCGGCCTACGGAGCGTGGAAGCGGACCTCCGGGGCGTCGGCGGAGGGGCCGTCCAGGACGGGCCGGGGCTCGCCGCGCAGGTGCCGGTCGAGGAAGGCGCCGACGTAGCGGCGGGTCAGTTCGACGGAGCGGTCGCCGGGCAGCGGGGCCTCGGGGTCGTCGAGGCCCAGCTGCTGGCCGATCGACGGGAAGTCGCTGAAGGTGAAGTGGCCCGAGCCGTCGAAGGTGATCCAGCGCTTCCAGCCGTCGAGCTGCGGCCAGTCCCGGTCCCAGCTCGCGTTGCCGCCGGGGCCCCGGCCCTGGGCGCCGAGGAGCAGGAAGGGGCGGCCGCCGAGGCCGGCGGCGGGTACGGGCGTGGCGTTGCCGCCGTCCATGTTCACCCCGGCGCGGATCCTGGGGTCGGTCGCCATCGCGGCGATCGCCGAGGCGCCGCCGATGGAGTGGCCGGCCATGGCGATGCGGCCGCGGTCGACGATGCCGGCGTGGCGCCAGGCGGGGTGGGGTCCGGTGAGCCGGTCCAGCAGGAAGGACACGTCCCGGGCACGGTTGTCGCTGACCGCCTGCATACCGGTCTGCTGGGCCTTGTCGCAGGCCAGGCAGGTGAGGACGCGGCCGCCGGGGAAGGCGGTGCCGACGCTCTCGTACGCGTGGTCGACCGCGGCGACGACGTAGCCGCGGGAGGCCAGGTCCTCGGCGAGCGCGGTGAGTGTGGCGCGGTGGACGGTGAAGCCCGGCGAGAGGACGACCAGCGGGTGGCGGCCGGCGAGGGGGCGGGCACCGGTCCGGGAGGCGCTCGCGGTGCCGGCCAGGGTCTCGACGGGGACGGCCTGGTCCAGGCCCTTGTCGACGAGCAGCAGCCGGGCCTCTTCGCGGGTGAGGTAGCGCGCGGTGCCGCCGGTGTCGCGCCGGGCCGGGTAGCGCATGGTGACCATCAGTTCGCGCGGTCCGGAGCCGGCCCAGGGGTCGGTGCGGCTGCGGTCCACCAGGTGCAGGTCCTCCCGGCCGACCGCGAACGGGCCGGTGGGGCGCGGGAGTTCGACCGCGGGGCGGCTGCGCTCGGTGGCGGACGGGGTGCCTGCCGCGGCGGCGGTGCCGGCGGCGGCGAGCGGGAGCGGCAGGATCAGGGCGAGTAAGGCGGCGGCTGCGGCTGTTCGGCGTCGTGTCATGGAAGGGACGTTATGCACCGCGGCCGGGCCGGTCGTCACCTTGCCGGTTGATCCGGGCGTAGCCCTTGGGGAGGGCTACGCGCCGCTTGTCACTCCGAAGTATCGGTGCCTGCCGGAACGCTGATGGCCCGGAGCTTTTCCCGCAGGTAGGTGTGGGAGTCGACGGGGTCGTGCACCACCCGGCCGATGGGGGCGGGGAGGGATTCCACCCGGGTGTGCGCGTCGCACTCGTAGAAGTAGACGAGGGAGATCAGCTCCTCGGCCGGGGCGTCGGCGGGCGGGGGCAGGACGCGGTGGCGGCCGGCCCGCCACCGGTCGCCGGTCCAGCGGGCCATCAGGTCGCCGATGTTGACGGTGAGCGCGGCCGGGTCGTAGGGCGCGTCCTGCCAGCCTTCGGCGTCGGTGTGGATCTGCAGCCCGCCCGAGCCGAGCTGCCGGTCGAGGACGGTGACCGTGCCGAAGTCGGTGTGGGCGCCGATGCGGAACTGTCCGGGCAGGGGTGTGCCGACGGTCTCCGTGCCGGGGTACCAGTTGAGGTTGAGCCCCCAGGTGGGGTGTCCGGTGTGGCGCGTGAAGTGGTCCTGGTCGAGTCCGAGGGCGGTGGCGAGGAGTTCCAGCAGTTCGTCGGAGAGGGCCCGCATCCGCGCCAGGTACTGCGTGACCAGCGCCCGCAGCTCGGGGACCTCCGCCGGCCAGGTGTTGGGCCGGAACCACTCGGCGTCCACGGCCGCGTTGCCGGTCGGTTCGTCGGCGGCGAAGGACCAGGACTCCTTGAGGTCGGGCGGCGAGGCCGCGCCCTCCGCGTAGCTGTTGGCCTCGGCCCCGGGGCCGAGCCAGCCCCGGCCGCCGACCGTGACGGCGTACGGCTCCTTCAGGGCGGCCGGCAGCCGGAAGAACGTGCGGGCCGTGTCCCGGATCCGGGCGGGGAGCGCGGGGTCGACGCCGTGGCCGGTCACGAGCAGGAATCCGGCCGCGCGCAGGGCCTCGTCGACGCGGGCGGCCGTACGGGCCCGCTCCTCAGGTCCGCCGGACCGCCACGGCCCGAGATCGATCACGGGAACCTGGGATCCGGTCATGGGAGACCTGCCTTCCGACGCTGCGCGGTGGTGTCCGCGACCGAGGCTATCGCCGCGCGCGACCGGACGGGATCGACACGGAAAGTGATTCTCGGCCACTTTGTGTGCGCATCCGCGGCCGCCGACCGCGAGGATCGTCACGATAAGGACCAGAATGGAACGACGGGTGCCTCAGGGACGGAGCGTGCGGTGGAGATTTCGACACGGGAGGTCTTCGGGGCGCCGTGCTGGGTGAGCCTGATGACGCGCGATCTCGGGACGGCCCAGCGCTTCTACCGAGCGGTGGCCGGGTGGCGGTTCCGGCCGGCCCGCCTCGGCGAGGCCTTCTCGGTGGCGTTCCTCAATCGCGTCCCGGTGGCGGGCATCGGGGCGCTGGCGGCGGATCTGGGGGTCGCGGCGGCCTGGACCCCGTACTTCGCCGTCGACGACGCGGACGTGGCGGTGGACCGCATCCGTGAGCGGACGGGCACCATCGCGGTCGGTCCGGTCTCCTTCGAGTCCGGCGGCCGCGCGGCGCTCGTCGCCGACCCGGACGGCGCGGTCTTCGGGATCTGGGAGGGCGACGTCGCCGCGGACTGGCGGGCCGGCAAGGGCCCGCTCCCGGCCTGGCTGGAACTGCGTACCAGGAACGCCCTGGACGCGGCCATGTTCTACGGCGCGGTCCTGGAATGGGCCACCGACCGCCCGGGCTGCTGCGCGGTCTCCTACGAGGAGGACCAGGTCGTCCTGCGGCAGAACGGCGAGCCGGTGGCCCGCCTGAACAGCGGTCCCGTCGAGCTCGCCTCGTACTCGCCGCACACCCGGCCGCGCTGGCACGTGCATTTCCGTGTCCCCAGGCTCCGGCCGGCGATCGAGGCGGCCGTCATGCTCGGGGGGCGCATGGTCTCGGACATCACCTCGAACGCGGTGGAGCGGTGGGTGACGCTCCGCGACCCCGACGGGGCGCTCTTCACCCTCACGACCGAGCTCGGGGCGGACTCGGACGAGGACCTCGCCCGGCCGGGCCTGTACTGACCGGACGTGCGGCGGTGGCGGCCCGCCGAGGGCGGCCGGCGCCGCCGGTCTCGCGATGCGCCGACCGTGTGGTGTCGGCGGACCTCGAAAGCCCCTCGGACGACGGGGGGCGTTCGCGGCGGATCACCTTGGGTGACGGTTCGAGATGCGGGTGTACGGCAGTGCTGGTTCGCTGAATCCGCCTGCTCTTCCCCACACGCAAGGAGCGATCATGAGCGTTTCAGGCGAGTCCCGCGGCCGGTCCCAGCAGATGCGCACCAAGGCCAAGGAGCTGAACGAGGCAGCCGAGCGGTCCACCGATCCCGAGGAGCGCCGCCGGCTGAAGGAGAAGGCCCGCCGACTGCAGGAGCAGAGCGAGCAGGAGAGCCGTATGGACGACCGGGGCATGGACCCGATGTAGCCTGCGCGCCCCACCGCACTCACCGCGCCGCGGCCGGTGTCCGCCGCGACCGCCGTCGCAGCGGCCACCGGCCGCCGTGTCGTAGCGGGTCCGGCTCCGGCGTGCGGGCCGGCGGCGCCGGATGCGTGGGTCAGCCTCGTCCTGTCTTCGGACTCAGCGGGCCGGTCCAGTGGGTTCCGTCGTGCGTGACGACGTGGGGTACGACCTCCAGGTCGAGCAGGTCGGTGCCGGCCTTGGGGATGTCGAACACGTACGTCGCGGTCGCGGACCGTCCGGGGCTGACGCTGCCCTCGAAGCCGGACCCGATGGCCTTCGCGCTGTCGAAGACCCGCTCGGCCTGCTCTCCCGCCTTCCCGTACTTCGCGTACACGGCGACCAACGCCGTCTCGAAGGCCTCGCCGGCCGGGTTCCTCAGAGTGATCTTCCAGGCCACCGCCCGGTTGCCCGACCGGTGGCCCGCGGAGGTGGCGCTCGGAGTGAAGGCGGTGGGCCTGGCGACGGTGACCTCCAGGCCATCGCCGTAGGTTCTGGTCTCGCCCCAGGTGAGGGTGGGCCGGTCGGCAACGTGCTGCACGGCCCCGGCCGTCGCCGCGGACCCGAGCGTGAGCATGCTCGCGACAGCCACGTAGACGGTCAGACGCCTGCCCGCGCGGTGCGCTCTCGGACGGTGGATGGTGTCCATGCGTCCAGCATCGGCCCTGCCGCCCCGGCCCGCGCGGCGGGGCGTACGCGGCCCTCCGCGCCGACACCGGCCGCCGGGAAAAGGAGGGACGGGCGGGGCGGGGCCGCTCTATGGTGACGGACCGATGACGGGGCCACGGGAGGGCGACAGATGACTGTCGACGGTTTCGAACTGCTCGCTGACGCACACGACTTCTTGCTCGCCGCCGTGCGCGGCGTCCCCGACGGGGCGTGGGGGGATCCGACGCCGTGCTCGCAGTGGACGGTGCGTCAGGTATTGAACCACGCACGCCTGGACCAGCAGGCGCTGGTCATGCAGATCACGGGCGTCGCACCCGCGAGTGACCCGTTCGAACCGGCGGACGCCACGGGCGGCGACCCGGTCGCGGAACTGGCGGCGGTGCTGGAGGCGGCTGCCGCGGCGTGGGAGTCGAGGAGAGACGACGAGAGCGTGCCCACCCCGATGGGACCGATGCCGGCCGGCGTCGGCGCCGCCGCGGCGGCGCTCGATGCCGGGATCCACGCCTGGGACATCGCGAGGGCCACCGGCCAGGACCTGCCGCTGACCGAGGAGATGGCCGAGGCCCTCGAGGACATCGCGTCGAGGCCCGTCGACTTCGTCCGCGACTCGTTCGGCAAGTACGCGCCGGCGCGGACCGTGGCGGAGGGGGCGGGCCGCGCGGAGCGGCTCCTCGCCTTCACCGGGCGTGATCCGCACTGGTCCCGCTGACCTCACCCCTCTGGATGAGCCATTCCTAAGTGATCAGTGGCCGTAGGCGATCGGGGACCGTGTGATTGCTTGTCCGGTCTTGTGGTTGTGCCAGATTGCTGCGGCCAGCGCGAGGACGCGTTGGGCGACGCGGAAGGCGACGCCCTCAAAGGTCCGGCCGCCGTGTTGTTCCAGGTCGAGCCGGCCTTTGAGGGTGTCCTTCACCGACTCGATCAGTTGCCGCACCGATTTCAGCAGTGACTCGCCCTTGCGGCGCTTCTCCCGCTTGAACGAGGGCCGCAGCAGCTCTGCCCCGCGCATGGCCAGATTCGGGTTCGCAAGGGACCACAAGATCGGCATCCCGGTTGGCGTGCACACCAGGTACAGCCGCAGGCCCGGAAGAATCGGGAATGGCTGGCGCAGTACCCGTATCCGGCCCAGCCGGCCAGGTCCGACCGCTTCACGGTGGGGCGTGACCGGCCGCACTCGACCGGGGTGGAGTCGATGATCCAGTGGTTGTCGAAGGCTGCGACAACCTGGCCGTCTGCGCGTCCCGGTCCCGGCCCGACATTGCCCGAACCCCGTGCCGTGTTCATGCCATCGATGTCATAATCGGACGTTGTGTGGACAACGCTTGCGCCGCTCATCGGCGTCCTGCTCGGCGGGCTCATGTCGATGCTGGCCCAACGCTCGGCAGGACGCGCCGTGGAACGCGGCGAGGCGCGCCGCAGTGTCCGTGAACTCGCCGAGGCGCGCCGCAACGAGCGTCTCACGCACCTCATCGCATTTCTGTCTGCGGTGCAGGAAGCAGAACGAGTCGCGGTGGATCGGTATCACCACAACCTGGCTGACGAGCAGTGGCAGGCCCGGGCAGTCAGGTCCTCGACAGGGTGTGGGTGACGCAGAAGACGATCCACGTACTGTGCGCGTCCGAGGTCAGCGAAGCGGCACGCAGCCTCGCGTGAGCAGTACAGGAGGTGATCAGGAAGGGCCCCGAAGACCCGGGAGAGCCACAGGACGAGAAGGTCTGGGCGCACATCCGTCCGAGCCGACAGGCATTCCTCGATCTCGTGCGCGACCAGCTGAGTTGAAGCCCCGGGGAGGGATTCGGCAGCTGCCGTGAGCGGCCCGGGACGAGCAGCACCAGCTCCGGCCTCCATCGTCCGGCGAGCGTCATCTCTTCGCCAGCTTCTCGAGGGACGCAAAGCCCGCCTTGGCGCAGGCAGCATGCATGTCCACGGGCCACCCGGCGGGGCCGGCACGCCCGCCCTCCGGGCGGCCGGCGCCACTTCGCGGACCCCCCTAGAGCCGGACCTTCCACTCCACCGAGGAGCGGAGCGTGCGGGCGGTCTTCGGGTCGCGGACCGACGGCGTGCGGTCCTCGGCCGTCACCGACAGGCGGTGGGTCCGCAGGTCGAAGAGCCACAGCTCGGCCACGGACACCTCGGTGCGCCCCTCGAACCGCCTCAGTTCCCTGCCGTCCAGGTACCAGCGGACCGCGAGCTGCCTGCCGTCCGCTCCGGCCAGCTTCGGGACGGCGACCTTCGCGGTGTCGCGCAGCCGCAGGGTGCGGTCCGTCGGGGTGAGCGCGGTGGCGATCTTCGCGTGCTGGTAGAACCCCGCGATCATCGACTCGACGCCGGGCAGGTTGAAGGGCTTGCCCAGGACCCGCATGAGGGAGTTGTCGGTGGGCCGGTACAGCCCCGTCACGTAGTAGTTGCCGCCCTCGTACGCCCCGACCGTGCCGCCGTCCGGCGACTCCTCGCCGAGCCAGCGGTACCACTTGGCCCGCTGCGCGGCCATCCGGTCGGCGGGCAGGCCGGAGCTGTTGGATTCGACGGGTTCGGGGCCGGTGTACTTCTCGTACTCCGGCACGCCCGGGTAGAAGTACTCGTCGGCGAGCTTGCCCAGCGAGTGGCCGGTCTCGTGGATGGCGACCTGGCCGGACTTCGGGTGGCCGGCCGAGGCGGTCGATATCCCCTCGTAGCCGAGGGTCGCGCTGGGCTCGTTGTAGCCGGCGCCCCCGTACTTGGCACTGTTGGCCAGGACGATCACCAGGTCGGCCGCCGGCGCCTTCGCCACGTACGCGTCTACCTTGGGCTGGTCGATGCACAGCAGCCGCTCGATGGCGTCGCACCAGAAGTAGGAGCCGAGGGCGGTGTCGCGGACGGCGGCCGGGTCCGGGTCGCCGGAGACGCCCGATTCCCGGGAGACCGCGTCGACCGTCCAGACGTTGAAGAGGCCGCGGTAGGTGGTGTACGGCTCGACGGCCGCCACCTCGGCCCACTTCTGCTCGGCGTCCGCGTGGAACCGGGGCAGTTCGGCGGCGGTGTAACCGTCGCCGATGACGACGACGTCGAGCCGGTCGGCGGTCGAGCCGTTGTCGATGATCTTGGTGACCTCGCCGTCGGCCGACCGCTCGGCCTCGGTGAGCCGGCCCGCGCTCTTGGCGGGGCTGCCGGCCGACGGCACCAGGGCATGCCCGGATCCGGCGTCGCCGCCCTGTTCGGGCCCGGGGATCTCGACCTCCACCCGGGGCCCGGCCGGACCGACCGCCGCTTCCACCGCGTCCGCCGGGCCGGCGGCCACCAGCGCGGCGGTCGCGCAGACCATCGCGAGCGCCGCGCGCAGTGCCGGACGCCGCGTCCGTCGTCTGATCGCACCTCTGACCGGATCCATGAAGTCCTCCCCCGGGAAAGGAAGTTAAGCAGGCTGATAAACGCACTGAATCGGCTGCTTAAACTAGGCGGCGCACAGGAGGTGCGCAATGGCGTACTCCGGTTGAATACTGGGGAGTTCGAGCAACCAGGGGAATTTCCATGGACGAACCGGGCCAGATCGGCCGCAGGGTCCAGCGCATGCGTGTCGAACGCGGGCTGACCCAGAAGCAGTTGGCGCACCCCTCCTACACCTCGGCCTACGTCTCCACACTGGAGTCGGGCAAGGTGCGCCCCTCCGAGACCGCACTGCGCTTCCTCGCCGCCCGCCTGGGCACCTCGTACGAGGAGCTGGCCACCGGCCGCCCCGCCCATCTGGCCACCGAGCTGCGGCTCGCCCTCACCGACGCGCAGCGCACGCTCGCCACCGGCGCGGCCGACGAGGCCGCCGTGCGCTACCGCCGGCTGCTCGCCGAGGCGGAGGAGCTCGGGCTCGCCCCCGAGCAGGCGCAGGCCCGCCTCGGGCTCGGCGAGTGCGCGCTGGAGTCCGGTGAACTGCCCGCCGCGATCGGCCACTTCGAGGAGGCCGAACGCCTGCTGGCCGACGAGCCGCTACCGCTGCGGGCCCGGCCCGTGCGCGGCCGGGCCGTGGCGCACCTGCTCGCGGGCGAACTGCGCTACGCCTGCTACCTGCTGGAGTCCGCCATCGACGAGCTGGGCGCGAGCGGGCTGGCCGACCCCGACGCGCTGGTCCTGCTGCACGCCGCGGTGATCGGGCCGTACATGGACATGGGCGCCCACGCCCGCGCCGCCCACTCGGCGGAGATCGCGCTCGCCCTGGCGCCGCAGGTCGGCGATCCGGCGCTGGTGGCGGGCATGCACCGGCAGGTGGCGCGGACCTTCCTCGCCGAGGGGCGGATGGCCGAGGCCGACGCCTCCCTGGCCAAGGCGCAGGCGATCTACGGCCGGCTGCAGCTGAGCACCGATCTGGCGCACTGCCACTGGATGCGGGGCTACGTACTGGCCCAGAACGGCGAACTCGAACCGGCGGAGCGGGAGCTGCGCACGGCCCGGGACATGCTGTCGGCCCGGCGGGCCGGCCTGTACACGGCCCAGGTGGAGGTGGAGCTCGCGGACGTACTGCGCCGGCTGGGCCGGCAGGACGAGGCCGCGGGGCTGCTCGCGGCGCTGCTGGACCTCGGCAACAGCCACGGCGCCGTGCACGCCGGCGGCGCGCACCGGCTCCTCGGCCTGATGGCCGAGGAGCGCGGCGAGTCGGAGTCCGCCGAGGAGCACTACGTACAGGCGCTGGCCCTGCTGGAGCGCAGCGGGGCGACGGGCGACCTCGCCGACCTGTGCCGGCTGCTGGGGGACCTGTTGCGGCGCACCGGCCGGGTCGAGGCCGCGATGGACGCGTACCGCACGGGTCTGGGACACCGGGCGGCGCCGGGCACCACCACCCTGGGGCCGGCGCCGGCCGGCGCGTTCCGGCCCGCCCGGGTCAGTGGTTCTCGGTGGGACGCAGATCGCGCGGAATGAGCGCCCAGCTCGTGGCCGCCGCGGCGACGGCGAGGCCGCCGGCCATGAGGAACGCCGGGGTGATGGCGAGGGTGTAGGCGTGCGAGGCGGTGTCGAGCAGGGCCTGGCCGACGGCGCCGCCCAGGCGTTCGGCGATGTGCGCGGCCTCTCCGACGGAGTCCCGTGCGGCGGCCGCGGTGGGGCCGTCCAGTTCGAGGTCGGGCAGGTTGCCCCGGTAGAGCGCGGCGGCGGTGGAGCCGAGGACGGCGACGCCCATGGCCGAGCCGAGTTCGTAGCAGGTCTCCTCGATGGCGGCGGCGCTGGAGACCTCGGCGGCGGGGGCGGCGGAGACCAGGGTCACCGAGGCGACGGTGGTCGCGGTGCCGGCGCCCAGGCCCATCACGGCGAGGGCGGCCGCGAAGGCCGGGTAGCCGAGGTCGGTGAACTGCTGGAGGGTCCACGGCAGTGCCATGCCCGCGGCCAGGACGACGAGTCCGGCGCCCAGCACGTGGCGGATCGCGAAGCGCTGCATCAGCGAGGGGGCGACCATCGAGGCGGCGATCAGCGCGAGCGGGGCCGGCAGCAGGCGCAGTCCGGCCTGCAGCGGGGTGTAGCCCTCGCCGTACTGGAACCACTGGGTGACCAGGAAGAGGATGGCGCCCATGCCCACCATGGGGAGGAAGATCGCGGTGGCCGCGACGCTGAAGGCGGGCTTGGCGAACAGCCGTACCTGGAGCAGGGGGTTGTCCAGCCTCGTCTGGCGGCGGACGAAGACGGTCAGCGCCACGGCCGCGACGAGGAGCAGGGTCCAGGGCAGCGGGTCGGCGACACCGCTCTTGCCGAGCTGCTTGATGCCGCCCGCGAGGGCGAGCATGCCGACGACGGACTGTCCGACGCCCCACCAGTCCCACCGGCCGCCGCTGCGCGGGGAGCGTGATTCGGGCAGGTAGCGCAGGCCGGCCGCCACGATGACGGCGGCGACGGGCAGGTTGAGGAGGAAGGCGGAGTGCCAGCCGTAGTCCTGGACCAGGAGGCCGCCGACGACGGGCCCGAAGGCCATGCCGCCGCCGAAGACGGCCGCCCAGACGGCGAGCGCGAAGGCGCGCTCCTTGGCGTCGGTGAAGACGGTGCGCAGGATGGACACCGTGGCCGGCATGATGGCCGCGCCGCCGATGCCGAGCAGGGCGCGGGCGGCGATCAGGTGCCAGGCCTCGGTGGCGAACACGGCCATGAGCGAGGCCGCCGAGAAGATGCCGAAGCCCGCCATGAGCAGCCGCTTGCGGCCCCACCGGTCACCGAGCGCGCCCGCGGTGACCAGGAGGCCGGACAGGGCCAGCGCATAGACGTCGATGATCCACAGCTGCTGTACGGCGCCGGGCTGGAGGTCGCCGACGAGCGAGGGGAAGGCCACGTTGAGGATCGTGGTGTCCATGGAGATGAGCAGGAGGCTGCCGGAGAGGATCGCCAGGACGATCCACCTGCGAGGGTCCGGCGTGGGGGTGTGCATGGGGTTCCGTTCGGGGTGTGTGCGCGGTGACGGGCGGATCAGGGTGCGGGGGAGCCGGCGGGGGGCGGCGCGGAGGGCCGCGTCCCGCTGAGGAAGGAGGTCAGGACCAGGTGGCCGATCTGCCGGGGGGCGAGGTGCCCGTCCCGGACTCCTTCGGCCGCGGCGTCGAGGAGTCCCCAGAGGGAGTACCAGATCCAGTACGGCGGGAGGTCGGCGCGCAGCCGCCCCAGCCGCTGGCCGAGGGCGAGGAAGGCGAGGGCCCGCTGGTCCTGCCGGTCCACGCCGGCCCGGAACGCGGGGTCCGCGAGCACGGTGGCGTCGCGTGAGGTGAAGCCGTAGAGGTGGGCGGCGGGCAGCAGCGCGACGACCAGTTCCTCCAGGGCGGCGTCGAAGGCGGCGGCGTCGGCGTTCTGCGCCAGGTCGAGCGGGGCCAGGCAGCCGTCGACCACCTCGATCGCCCGGACCGCTACGGCTTTCAGCAGGGCCTCTCGGGTCGCGTAGCGACGGCTCAGCGTGGCGCGGCTCGTCCCGATTCCGGCGGCGATCTGCACCATCGAGGCGCTGTGGTCTCCGGCGAGGACGCGGGCGGCGCCGTCGAGCAGTTCTTCTTCATGCACCATCTTGAGCCTCCTTCGCCTCGAACGATACAAGATTGTCTCATTCGAGGCAAAGAAAGCCCACCCGCCGTCGACGGCGGGAGCCGGCGCGTGTGGTGTCAGTGCTCGCCGTTGGTGCGGGCGCGGGCGCCCGATCGGGTGCGGGAGGCGGTCTTGGCCCGCTGCGGGTGACGGCGCACGTACTCGTGCTCCAGCTCGTTCATCCGCTTGGTATGGGTGACCAGGGCGTCGTCGGACCCGTGCAACAGGGTCTCGTGGCGCGTGCGGTGGATGGCCTCCAGCTCCTTGAGCAGCCGGCCTTCCTCAAGGTCCTGCGCCGACGGACCGCCGTCGTGCTCCGTCATGGCACGTGCACCTCCTCCTCGGGCCCCCGCCCAGTCCATCATCCTCCGCACCGCGCCGCGCGTCCTCGCCAGCCGCCGCGGCCCCGGGCAGCGTGAGTAGACAGTGTCTACGCGCGCTGGTAGACAAAGGTCCATGGACCAGGAGAGACCCCTTCGGGAACGGCTGATCGACGTCGGTGCGGAACTCGTCATGAGCGAGGGCACCGGCGCCCTCGGGCTGCGGGAGATCGCCCGCCGGGCGGGCGTCTCGCACGGCGCGCCGCGCCGGTACTTCCCCACCCACCACTCCCTGCTGTCGGCGATCGCCCGGCGCGGCTTCGCCGATCTCGGCGAGCGGTTCGCGGAGGTGGCCGCCGGAGCGAGGGAGTCCACTCCGCGGGAGCGGGTGCGGGCCATCGGCTGCGCCTACGTGGGCTACGCGCTGGAGCACCCCGGGATGTTCGAGCTGATGTTCCGGCACGACCTGCTGGACAGCGCGGGGCAGGACCCCTCGGACGAGCCGCGGCTGCGGGAGTCGACCCTCCCCCTGTTCGCCCTGCTCGTAGCGCTCGTCGGCCGGTGCGGGGCGAGGGAGCCCTCCGTCACCGCCGCCGCCCTGTGGGCCAACCTGCACGGTGTGGCGCAGCTGTGGCGCTGGGGCAGCCTGCCTCTGGTCCTCGGCGAGGACCGGGCCGCGGGTGTCGAGCGGCTGGTGGACGCCGCCGTCGGCGCGCACCTCGGGGGTGTCCCGGCGTGAGGCAGCGGATCTCACTGCTCGTCAGTGTGGCGGGCGCCATGCTCGTCGCGCTCGACGGCACCGTGCTGACGGTGGCGCAGCCGAGCCTGAGCCACGACCTCGGGGCGAGCGTGACGCAGGTCCAGTGGACCAGTACCGCCTACATGCTGGCGGTGGCCGCGTTCCTGGTCGTCGCCGGTCGGCTGGGCGACCGGTACGGGCACTCCCGGCTGCTGTTCGTCGGCGTGCTCGGCTTCGCCGCGGCCTCGGCGGGCATCGTCTTCGCGCCCGGCGTGGGCTGGGTGATCGCACTGCGCGCCGTGCAGGGCGTGTTCGGCGCGCTGCTCCAGCCGGCCACGCTGGCGCTGCTGAGACTCGCGTATCCGCCCGACCGGCTGGCCACGCCGGTGGCCGTGCGGACCAGCGCGATCGGGGTGGCCGCGGCGGCCGGTCCGCTGCTGGGCGGTCTGCTGGTCGCCCAGTGGGACTGGCGGGCGGTGTTCGTCGTCAACGTGCCCGTGGCCGTGGTGATCGCCGCGCTGACGCTCGCGGTACGGGCGCCCGCGCCGCCGCGCGAGGAGGCGGGGCGGCTGGAGCTCGGCGGTGCGGCCCTGCTGGCGACGGCCGTCGCGGTGTTCGTGCACGCGCTGGTCGGCGTACCGGAGCACGGGTGGAGCGGCGCGGCGACGCTGCTCGGGTTCGCGGGCGCCGCCGTGCTCGCCGCCTGGTTCGTACGGCGGGAACGGCGTTCCGCGCGGCCGCTCGTGCCGCCCGCCGTGGCCCGGGCCAGGGCGGTGACGGCCTCGATGGCCCTGCTGCTGGTGGTGTCCGCGGGCATGTTCGGGGCGCTGTTCACGGCGACGTTCCGGCTCCAGGACGTCCAGGGGCTGGACGCGCTCGAGACGGGACTGCGGGTGCTGCCGCTGACGGCGGTGATGGTCGCGGGCGCTCCGGTGGCCGGGATGGCACTGCGCCGGTTCGGGGCGCGCCGGACCGCGCTGACCGGTACGGCCCTGGTCGTCGCCGGGATCGCCGGGCTCGGCTCCGCGTCCGGGCCGGCCTTCGCGGTGCTCGGCGCCGGCTTCACGACCGTCATGGTCACCGCCACCGGGGCGGTGGTCGGCGAGGCCCCGGCCGGGTACGCCGGGGTGGTCGGCGGGCTCAAGCAGACGGCGATGAACGTCGGTCCGGCCCTGGGCATCGCGGTCGCCGCGAGCGCCGGGGTGGAGGGGCCGTCGCTGGTGGCGCTGGCCGCGCTGGCCGCGGTCGGTCTGGTCGCGGCGTCACTGCTGCCCGGCGGCGCGCGCCCGGCAGCTGCGGGCGACCTCGTCGGCGAAGACGAGGGCCGGCGGGGCGAGGGCGGCCCAGCGGCGGACGGCCCAGCCGACGGCGAGCGGCGGCAGGGCGGGGATCGGCACGAGGCGCAGCGGCCCGTCGCGACCGGGGACCTGCCAGCCGGGCAGCGCGGGCACGACGGCGTGTCCCAGGCCTAGTTCGGCGAGCAGCAGGGCGGTGTCCCAGTCGGCGACGCTGGTGTCGGAGCGTACGTGGATGCCGGACTCGGCGAGGGCGGCGTCGAGGTGGGAGCGGGAGGCGGAGTTCTCCGGGAGCCGGATGTGGCGGATGCCGGCGAGGTCGGCCGGGGTGAGGCCGGCCCGGCCGGCGAGGGGGTCGTCGGCGCCGACCGCGAGCACCCAGGGCAGTTCCATGACGGGGCGCTGCTCGATGCCGCGCACGGGGGCGCCGATGGTGATCCAGGCGAGGTCGAGGTCGCCCGCCGCGAGGGCGTCGAAGCAGCTGCGGCTGGAGTTCTCGGTCTGGAACTCCAGGCTCACCTCGGGGTGGTCGCGGCGGAAGGAGACGACGGCCTCGGACATGAAGTGCCGCACGGTCGTGGCGCCGGTGGTGATGCGCACGGTGCCGCCGCCGCCCCGTACGAGGTCGTCCACGCGGCGCAGCGCGCCGTCGAGGCCCGCGATGCCGTCGGCGGCGGCCGCCTGGACGATGCGGCCGGCCTCGGTGGGTACGACGCCGCGGGCGTGCCGCTCCAGGAGGCTGGTGCCGGTCTGCTTCTCCAGGCGGCGGACGTGCTGGCTGACGGCGGACTGGGTGCAGCCGAGGTCGCGTGCGACGGCACTGAGGCTGCCGACGCGGCAGACGGCCACGAACACGCGGAGGTCGTCGAGGGTCATGAGACCCAAGATATTCCTTGGATGTGGGCAGCGAACAGGAGGATTGACTTGGGTGTTGGGGTGGATCAAGATCGATGCAGGGCCCGGGCGGCAACCCGTCCCCGCCTTCGCCACGGGGTCCGGACCCCCGGCGAAAGGTGTGGACGGGTGCCGACCCACCACCACGGTCCCGGGGAGGCTTCCGTGTCGGAACGTGCCGTCGCTTGGCTGCGGGAACTCGGTGCGCAGGACGTCGCCCACCCGGGCGGGACCCTGTCGGCGCATCTGGAGCGCGTCCGGGGGCTGCTCGCGTCCTGGGGTGCCCGGCCCGCCCTGCGAACGGCGGGCCTGTGCCACGCGTTCTACGGAACCGACGGGTTTCCCACCGCTCTGCTGCCGCTCGCCCGGCGGGCGGAGCTGGCCGCGGTGATCGGCGAGGAGGCCGAGTCGATCGTCTACCTGTACGCCGCCTGCGACCGGGCGGCTTCGTATCCGACGCTCGACCGTGCGCAGGCGGCCTTCCGGGACCGGTTCACGGGCGCCGTCCACTCCCCCGCCCTGCAGTCGCGGCGGGACCTGGCCGAGCTGTCGGCGGCGAACGAACTCGACCTGGCGCGGATCGATCCCGCCTTCCGGGAGGCGCGGGGCGGCGAACTCCTCTCGCTGTTCGGCCGGTTGCGGGGGCTGCTGAGCGAGCCGGCCTGGCGGGAGTGCCAGGCCGTGCTCGCGGACACGACCTAGGCGGTGTTCACCGGTGCGGGGCGGCCGGTGAGGGTGATCTCGGCGGCACTGGTCCAGGGGCCGCGTCCGCCGGCTTCGCTCAGGGCTCTGAGGCGCAGGTAGCGGCCGGTCTTCGGGGTCAGGGCCGTGGTCTTGGCGGCGGCGGTGTCGGCGAAGGTGCCGCTCGCCACCGGCGGACCCCAGTCCGTGGTGGTGTCGGAGAGGTGGATCTCGTAGCCGCCGATCCGGCCGTTGACACCGCCGTCCTGGCGGGGGAGGTAGCCGAGGCCGTCGACGGTGTGGCGGGCGCCGAGATCGATCTGGATCTCGTGCGGCAGCGGGGCGGGCTTCGGGGAGGACCAGGCGGTGTGCCACATCGTGGCGGGGTTGCCGTCGAAGGCGCCTGCGGCCGCGCCGTTCTCGGCGGCGGTCTCCTGGCTGTCGGCGTGCACCAGGGACCAGCCCGTCCGGTCGATCGGCGCGGAGGCGGGCAGGGATTCGGCTGCGGGCAGGGTGGTGCCGGTGGCCTTGACGGTGAACGCCTCCGCCTTGGTACCGGTTTTGACCCGGAGGATCCCGGCGTGGTCCGCCGGGTCGAAGAACCAGCCGGTCGCGGCGGCGTCGTAGGCGGCCTTGGAGGCCAGGCGCGGCAGGGCGGCCGCGTCCACCGTGAGGGCGGTGGGCGCGGAGGCCACGTGGAGGGTGAACTCGTAGCCCCGGGAGGCCGGTTTGCCGGCGTAGCTGCCGGTGGGGGCGCCCACGGAGACGGTGACCGTGCCGGTGCCCGACGCGGGGGCGGTGACGTCGACCCGCTGGCGGGCGTAGGCGCCCGACTCGTGGGCGCGGGTGCGGCCGTCGTCCTCGTAGAGGCTGAAGGAGGAGGCGCCGCGCGGGTGGATGTCGTAGGTGAGGGTGGAGACCGGCTTCTCCCCCGTGTGGTTCATCTGCGGCCACATCGGCACGATGCCGCCGCCCTTGACGAACAGCGGGAGGGTGTCGAGGGGCGCCCGGTACCCGTCGAGCCGGCCGGGGCCCTGGTACGTCCGGCCCGTCCAGTAGTCCGTCCAGGTACCTGCGGGCAGGTGGATGCCGTCGCGGACCGTGGTGTCGGAGACGACGGGCGCGACGAGGAGGGAGTCGCCGGCCATGAACTGGCCGCTGGTGGCGTTGGAACGCGCCACCGGGTCGTCGGGGTACTCCAGGACCATGGCGCGGGTGCTGGGGACGCCCGTCTCGTGCGCGACGCGGCTCATCGTGTACAGGTAGGGCATCAGCCGCATCTTCAGCTGGAGGTACTTGCGGTTGATGGACAGGTACGGTTCGGCGAAGCGCCAGGGCTGCTTGTCGTGGTAGCCGGTGGAGGGATTGGTGGCGCCCCACCCGGACATGGTCATGAAGGCGGGGGTGAACGCCTTCCACTGCAGGTCGCGGGTGTAGGTCTGCGGGCTGCCGCCGAAGATCCCGTCGATGTCGCCGGCGGCGTAGTTGAGGCCGGAGAGTCCGGCGCCGGTGATGGCGGGGACGTGCCAGCGCATGTCGTCCCAGGTGCCGTGGGTGTCGCCGGTCCAGACGACGGCGTTGCGCTGGGTGCCCGCCCAGCCGTCGACGGTCCAGACGAAGCGGCGGGCGTCGGAGTTCTTCTCGATCCCGTCGACGGCCTGTTGCACGCCGTCGAAGGCGTACTTGTAGCCGCTGCCGATCCAGGCCACGTCGGTCTTCACGCCGCGGCTGCCCGCGGCGGCGACCTCGTCGGCGATGGAGCCGAGGCCGGTCGAGGTCCACAGGCCGGTCTGGAAGCCCTTGGCCCGGAGGGCGTCGACGGTCGATTTCAGGGGTGCGGTGTAGCCGCAGCCGTAGCCGTCGTTGGGGAGGAACCAGCCCGAGGGCATGTCGGCGGCCCGCGCGTCGGCCGCGTAGCCGACGACATCGGGCGTGGTCTGGTGGCGGGGACGGGCGTGGTCGCCCTGGTACTCGGGATTGGAGGCGTTGAAGCAGTCGGCGTTGCCGAGCTCGAAGCCCCACATGGGGGCCATGAACGGCTTTCCGCTGACGTCGGTGTAGGCGTCGAGCACGGATTTCAGCGAATCGCCGGTGAAGTACCAGGCGTCGAAGCGCTTCTCGTCGTGGGTGAGGGTGGTGGGGGCGTTGAATCCGTAGGAGCCCGGGGCCCAGGTGTTGCGCATCACGCCGTAACCGTTGGTGGACATGTAGAAGGGGGCGGGGCTGGCGTTGCCGTTCTCGCGCCACTTGTTGTCGACGGCGATGGGGACGCTCTTGTCGCGCAGCGCCCATTCGCCCAGGCGCAGGCCGGTGCCGTAGAACTGCTCGTCCGCGCCGCGGGCGAGGTACTGCGTGGTGCGGCCGCCGGTCCAGCTGGTGGGCCGGGTCTCCTGCCAGACGGGGGTCGTGTCGTCGGCGCGGTAGACGGCGAACCGCAGCGGCGACTTGTAGACCCGGATGGCGAGGGAGCCCGTGCTGATCCGGTGGTACGCGCCGGCGTCGGTGTGGTTCACGGGGACGGACCCGAAGTCGGTGGTGACGGCGAGGTCGGAGCCGGCCGGATCGTCGGTGAAGGTGCCGTCGGGTGAGAGCCAGAGGCGGAAGATGTCGGCGCGGGCGACGACCACCCGGGCCTTGGCGCCGCTGGAGGCCGTGACGGTGAAGGTGTTCCCGGACCGGGTGAGGCCGGTGACGTCGCCCGCGGTGGCCGTGGTCCCGGAGGGGGCCGCGGTGGCGGGTGCGACGAGCGGTCCGGCGGCGGCCAGGCCCGCGACGGTGAGGGCGGCGGCGAGCAGGGCGGCGCCCGGGGCTCGCAGCCGCCGCCCTGCTCGCCGGCGTGGTGAGCGCGGCCGGCCGGATAAGGGGACCCGTCGGCTCCTGCGGATGCTCGGCAGTCTCATGGGGCAGCTCCTCGTGCGGTCCGGAAAACGGACACAGCTCTTTGGCATGCTCCCGGCAAGATAGCGCTCCGGCGGCCTCCTTTGAAGGATGCTGCTCGAAGTCACCTTCCATCAAGCATCTTTGAACAACTTTCAGGCCTCAGCCGGGCACGCGGAAGCCACGGCCGGCCACGGTGGGCGCGGACGAGCGAGGGCTGGGCCGGGGTGCGGAAGGAAGCTGTCCGGAACGGACGAGAAAAGCAAGGAGGTGAACCCACTCCTTGCCACTCTCAACTTATAGCGCACCAGGGGGCTTGCGGCAAGGCCCTGGTGCTGGGGCAAAATCGCGGACCGAAGCCAGAAGCTGCAGAAATGGGAGATTCACGAAGTGCATGCGTTTTTGCCGGTTCACGAATCGCGCGGTGACGTCGAGCCGGTCGCGGACGCTCCGCGGGACAGCAGCGCGTTCGACCTTCCCGACCACCTCTCCCCCAAGGCCGACCCGGCCCTGATCGACGGCGACGAGCGGCACTTCGCGGCCATCTCGGAAAGCCTCGCGCAGTCGATCGGCGAACTCTCCGACCGCCTGGAGGCGGCGCGCAGGGCGCCCGGCGGTATCGGCCGGGAGGCCATGGACCGGGACGCCGAGATCCACCGCCTGACCGCCCGCCTGCGCACCCTGCGCCGCTTCGGCCTGGACCTGTGCCTGGGGCGCATCGTCCCCGCCGACGGCGGCGAACCCGTGTACGTGGGACGCCTCGGCCTCACCGACAGCACCGGGCGCAGGCTGCTGCTCGACTGGCGCTCCCCCGCCGCCGAGCCGTTCTTCGCGGCGACCCACGCCAACCCGCTGGGGCTCGCGAGCCGCCGCCGGTACCGCTGGACCGGCGGCCGGATCAGCGACTACTGGGACGAGGTGTTCAGCACCGACGCGCTCGAAGGACACGCGGCCCTCGACGACCAGTCCGCGTTCATCGCCAGCCTGGGCGGCAACCGGTCCGCCCGGATGCGCGACGTGCTCTCCACCATCCAGGCCGACCAGGACGCCGTCATCCGCGCCGGGTCCCGCGGCGCCCTCGTCGTCGACGGCGGCCCGGGCACGGGCAAGACCGTGGTCGCACTGCACCGCGCCGCCCACCTCCTCTACGCCGACCCCCGGCTCGGCCACCGTCGCGGCGGCGTCCTGTTCGTCGGCCCGCACCAGCCCTATCTGGCCTACGTCGCCGACGTCCTGCCCAGCCTCGGCGAGGAGGGCGTGCAGACCTGCACGCTGCGCGACCTCGTCGCCGAGGGCGCCGGGGCGGCCGAGGAACGCGACCCGCGCGTGGCCCTGCTCAAGTCCTCCGCGGACCTGGTGAAGGCGGTCGACGCGGCCGTCCGCATCTACGAGGAGCCGCCCACCCGGGGGATGACCGTATCCAGCCACTGGTCCGACGTCTGGCTGAGCCCCGACGACTGGGCCGCGGCGTTCGAAGCGGTGGAGCCGGGCACCCCGCACAACGAGGCCCGCGAGCAGATCCGGGAGGAGCTGCTCACCCTCCTCATGGACAAGCACGAGGACGGCGGCGAAGGGCACGACGTCCCGCCCGAGCTGCTGCGGCGGTCCCTGCTGCAGGACCGGGAGCTGATCCGGACCCTCAACCGGGCGTGGCCGATGCTGGAGGCGACCGACCTCGTCTCGGACCTGTGGTCGGTGCCCGCCTACCTGCGCAAGTGCGCGCCCTGGCTGGCCCCCGACGAGGTGAGCAGGCTGCAGCGGGCGGACGCCCGGGCCTGGACGGTGTCCGACCTGCCGCTCCTGGACGCCGCCCGGCAGCGGCTCGGCGACGCCGGGGCCGCGGTCCGCAAGCGCCGCAACGAGGCCGCCGTCGCCGCGGAACGCGCCCGCCGGGCCGACGCCGTCGAAAGCCTGCTGCAGAACGTCGTGATCGACGAGAGCGAGGGCGCGATGGGGATGCTGCGCGGCCGGGACCTCCAGGACACCCTGATCGACGAGAGCGCGCTGGCCACCGCCGAACCGGACCTCCTGGCCGGCCCGTTCGCCCACGTCATCGTGGACGAGGCCCAGGAACTGACCGACGCCGAATGGCAGATGCTGCTGGCCCGCTGCCCGTCGCGGAGCTTCACCGTCGTCGGCGACCGGGCCCAAGCCCGCCACGGGTTCACGGAGTCCTGGCGGGAACGGCTCGAACGCGTCGGTGTCGACCGGATCACGGTGGCCTCCCTGAGCATCAACTACCGCACCCCGGAAGAGGTCATGGCGGCGGCCGAGCCGGCCATCCGCGCCGCGCTCCCCGACGCCAACGTGCCGACGTCCATCCGCAGCAGCGGCATCCCCGTCGTCCACGGCTGCGTCACCGACCTGGAGCCGGTGCTCGAAGACTGGCTGGCCGAACACCCCGAAGGCACCGCCTGCGTCATCGGCGACCCCGCGTTCCGGCCGACGTCCCGTGTCCGGTCGCTGACGCCGGCGCTGTCGAAGGGGCTGGAGTTCGACCTGGTCGTCCTCGTCGACCCCGACCGGTTCGGCGAGGGCGTCGAGGGGGCGGTCGACCGCTATGTCGCGATGACCCGAGCGACCCGGCAGCTCGTCGTCCTCACGACCCCCTAGAGTTCCCGGCATGGTTGACGTGGACGTCGCGGTGGTGGGGGCGGGGCCGGTCGGGCTGAGCAGCGCGCTGCTGCTCGCCCGGGCCGGCCTGGGCGTCGCCGTCCTGGAACGCCGTCCCGGCCCGGTCACCGAGTCGCGGGCGACGGACCTGCACGCGCGGACCCTGGAGGCCCTGGCCCCGAGCGGGCTGGCCGAGTCGCTGCACCCGCTGGGGCGGCGCGTGGACACGGTCGACATGTGGTCCGGGCGGCGCAGGCTGGGCGGCTTCGACCTGGCGCGGCTTCCCACCCCCTACCCGTACATCCTGACCGTCCCGCAGTGCGCCACCGAGGGACTGCTCGCGGCGCAGGCCGGGCGCGCGGGCGTGCGCGTGCACCGTTCGACGTCCGTCACGTCGGTGGAGGAGGACGCCGACGGCGTCACCGTGCGGTGCGACGCGCTCGAACCGCTGCGCGCACGCTGGGTGGTGGGGGCCGACGGCGCGTCGAGCACCCTGCGCGCCCTCGCCGGGACGGCGTTCCGCGGCCGGACGTACGGGGGCACCTGGCAGCTCGCCGACCTCCAGGTCGACGGGCCTTCCCTGGATCCGGCGCGGGTGCACATGGTCGGCGGTCCGCGCGGACTGCTCGTCGTACTGCCGATGCACCTGGACGGCTGGGCACGGGTGGTGCTGCACCGGCCGGACGGGCTCCCGCCGGGCGCCGCGCAGGACCCGGAGGCGCTCGTCGCCGAGGCTGCGGTCCGGGGCTGGACGGCGAGTGTCCGCGCGTGCCGCTGGACGAGCACCTTCCGCACCGAGCGGCGGCTGGCCGGCCGTGCGGAGAGCCGGCGGGTGCTGCTGATCGGGGACGCCGCCCACGTGTGCAGCCCGATCGGCGGACAGGGCCTCAACCTCGGGCTCCGGGACGCGGTGTCCCTGGCCTCGGCCCTGCCGGGTGCGGGCCCCGACGGCCTCGCGGCCTGGCGCCGCGGCCGCCGCGCCGACGCCCTGCGCGTCCTGGCCCGTACGGACCTCGCCACGCGCGCCTGGACCCTGCGTGCGGCGCCCGCCCGGGCGGTCCGCGACACGGCCTTGCGCGGTGCGCTCACCACATCGGCGGGCCGGCGCCTCCTCGCCGAGGCGGTCGCCGGCCCCCGCCCTGCCGCTCGACCCGTCTGAGCTGGGTATTTACCGCCGGGAGATGCGGCTGGGTGGGGTGCGGCGGAGAATCGGCAGGGATGGGGGGACCGGCGGCGGCGTCCGCCGCGTCTGCCGCTTCTCGTCGAGAAGGAAGGTAATCCCATGGCTTTCGGATCCGGCCGGGTACGGCGCGGGTGCACCGCCGTGTGTGCGTCCTCACTGCTGGTGCTCGGAGGCGCCATCGGCGCCGGGGCAGCCGCCGCCGCGGAGCCCGCAACGGTGGGCACGCGCGCCGCAGTTCCGCTTCAGGCCGACCCCAACAAGGTCCTCCAGCTCGTCAACGAGGCCCGTACGGCCGCAGGTTGCCAGCCTCTCACGGTCGACCCCAAGGTCCAGGCCGCGGCCCAGGAATACGCCAACGACACGACCACCAGCCACACGGGCTCCGACGGCTCCTCCATCCCGGACCGGCTGAAGAAGGCCGGAGCCACGTTCAACGGGTACGCCGAGAACATCGCCTGGGGTTCGGGCGACGAGAAGGTGCACGTCGACGGTTGGCTCAACAGCGCGGGCCACGCGGGCAACATCAAGAACTGCAGCTTCACGAAGACGGGCGTCGCGGTCAACGGCGACCGGATCGTGCAGGTGTTCACCAGCTGACCGGACCTCGCGCCGGCGCCGGCTCAGCCGGCGTCGGCGTGACCGTGTGCCCGTGGCGGGGTGACCGCGAGGACGGGCGGGGCGGGGGTGCTCCAGCGGTGGCCGCAGGGGTCGAAGACCAGCAGCACCGGATCTCCCGGACGCTGGCGCCAGGAGATGCGTTGCGGCACGCCGCCGCACACCGGACAGCAGGGCAACGGGCCCGGCTCCGGCGGGCGCACGGGGGCGGCCGCGAGCGGCGTGACGTGCGGATCGCGCATGGAGGCTCCCTGCTCGTGCGGTTGGGCTGCTCGCACTGTGCCATGGAGGAGGCCCCCTGCGCACGGGCGAATCATCCAGTGTTCTGGCTGGTCAGAGGTACGGTCACCAGGAGGATTCCGGTCCTCTTGCGGGCACTTTGTGATCAACCGCTCCCGCTGCCCGCCTCCACCAGCCCCGATTCGTAGGCCGCGATCACCGCCTGGGCGCGGTCCCGGACGCCCAGCTTGCCGAAGATGCCCGTGATGTGGTTCTTGACCGTGGAGACGCTGATGTCCAGCTCCGCGGCGATCTCCGCGTTGTCCAGGCCGGAGGCCAGGAGCTGCCAGATCTCCCGCTCGCGCGGGGTCATGTCGGGCGGGACCGCGGCCGCCGCGGCCGGGCGGGCGGGCGCGGGGGTCGTCACGTAGGCGGAGAGCAGCCGGGTGAGCAGCCGGGGTGCGACGGCCGCCTCGCCGCCGTGCACGATGCGGACCGCGGCGCCGAGTTCCTCCGGGGAGACGTCCTTCGGGAGGAAGCCGTACGCTCCCGCGCGCAGGGCCGCGACCACGTACTCGTCCATGTCGAAGGTGCTGAGCGCCAGGACGCGGACGCCGGGGAGGCTGCGCGCCAGTTCCGCGGTGGCCCGGACGCCGTCCAGGACGGGCATCCGGATGTCCATGACGACCACGTCGGGCCGCAGTTCCCGGGCCAGGGCGACGGCGCGGGCGCCGTCCTCGGCCTCGCCCACCACCTCGAACTCCGGGTCCGGGCCGAGGATCAGGGCGAGGCCCCGCCGTACCAGCGGCTGGTCGTCGGCTATGAGCACACGGATCATCGGTGTCGTTCCCCTCCCTCGCCGCCCCGCCCCGCCGGGACCGGGAGGCGTGCCGCCACCCGGAATCCGCCGCCGGCGCGTGCGGCCGCCTCCAGGGTGCCGCCCTGGAGGGCCACGCGTTCGTGCATTCCGATCAGACCGTACCCGCTGCCCGCGGCGGGCCGGGCGGCCGGCGGCGGTGCACCGGCCCCGTCGTCGCACACCTCTACGGCGACCTCGTCCGAGCGGTACGTCAGCCGTACCTGGGCCCGCGCCTCCCCCGCGTGCTTGCGGGTGTTGGTCAACGCCTCCTGCACGATGCGGAAGAGGGTGAGGCCGACGCTGGGCGGCAGCGGGCGGACGGGGCCCTCGACGGTGAACTCCGTCTCCGTTCCGGCCAGCCGCGACTCGGTGACGATCCGCTCCAGGTCCGCGGCGCCGGGCTGGGGCGCCGGCGGGGCTTCGTCCGCCTCCTCGCCCGCCCGCAGGACGTCGAGGAGTTGGCGCATCTCGCGCAGCGCCATGCGGCCCGAGTCCTCCAGGGAGACGAGGGCCTCGCGGGCCGCCTCGGTGTCGTGCGCCAGGTTGGCCCGCGCGCCGCCCGCCATCAGCTGCATGGCGGTGATGTGGTGGGCGACGATGTCGTGCAGTTCCCGGGCGATCCGGCGGCGCTCCTCGGCGACCGCGCGCTCGGCCTGGAGGGCCTGGTTGGCCGCGACCTCCCGCTGCCAGCGGTTGATGACCAGTGCGGCGCCGGCGACCAGGGCCGCGGCGGCCGCGTTGGCGACGAGGGACCAGCCGGAGGCGACCAGCATGCCGCCCTGGCCCGCCGAGGCCAGTGGCACGGTCAGGGCGACGGCCGCCGCGGCGACCGCGGGCCGGCTGAACCGGACCACCGAGTAGAGGGCGACGGCCAGGCCGAGCGGGAAGTGCGGCGTGACGTCCGGGATGACGACGTTGGGCACGATCCCGAGGAGCAGCACCACCGCGAGCACCGGGACCGGTCGCCGGCGGCGGGCGAGCAGGCACATGCCGGCCGCCACGAGTGCGCAGACGGCCGAGAGGGTGAGGGGCATGTCCTCGGACTGGGCGCCGACCGAGAAGCCCAGCAGGTCCACCGCGGCGGCCCCGATGGCCACCAGTGCGTCGTTGCGTGTCCAGCGCAGCCTGTCGGCGCCCTTGTTCATCCGTGCCGGCCCTCCCCCGCCGGCCTGCTCCCCGCCGGTGCGGGGGCGGTTCGTGCCGGTTCCTCTCGATCCATTCTGGCAGCCCGGCCGACCGGTGCCGCCGTCCCGTGGGCCGGTTGCCGACCAGGACCAGGGTCCTGGTCGGGGGCGTCGCCCGGACCCGGGTCCCGGGGTGCGGTTCCTCCCGTACGTCGACGTTTCCGCGGCCCCCGGCTGATGGTCTGGAGTCGGGCCGGGAACCCCCGGTCCGCCCCACTGACCTGAGGAGTCACGTGATCCGCGCCCTGACCGGGTTCTCGACGAGGAATCCGTGGAAGGTGATCGCCCTGTGGGCCGTGCTCGGCATCGCCCTGACGATCCTGGGGCAGGCGCTCGTCTTCCGCGCCACCCAGAGCAACACCGGCGATTTCCTGCCCTCGACCTACGACTCGGCGGCGGCCCTGAAGGTCGCCGAGGAGCGGTTCGGGGTGAAACCGGACGCCAACACGCTGACCGTGCTGGTGGCCCGGCCGGACGGCGCGCCGCTGAGCGGGGCCGACGAACGGCGCATCGACGAGGAGGCCGCGCAGCTGGGCCGCCACCGGGTGGCCATGCCGAAGCCCGAGCAGGAGACGCCGTTCGCCCGGGACCACTCGCAGACTCCGAAGGTCGCCCCGGTCATGACGGCCCCCGAGCGGGGCTTCCGGCTGCTGTCCGTGGAACTGCAGGGCAACCCCCAGGACCCCGGACTGCACGACACCTACCGGGCGTTCCGCGAGCACGCCCGGGCCGGGTTCGCCGAGGCCGGGTTCCGGACCGGCTACACGGGCGGGCTCGCCTCCACCGTCGACGGCGTCGACGCCGAGGAGACCCGGTCCCGGGTGGTCGGCATCGTGATGCTCGGTGTCATCGTGCTGCTGCACGTGCTGGTCTTCCGCAGCGTGCTCGCCGCACTGCTGCCGCTGATCGTGGTGACCGTCATCGGCGGCGCCGCGACGGGCACGGTGGTCGGCGTCGCGATGCTGACCGGCGTCACCCTGGACCCGTCCACCCCGCAGCTGATCGGCGTGGTACTGGTCGGCATCGGCATCGACTACTTCCTCTTCCTGCTGTTCCGCTTCCGCGAGCAGCTGCGCCGCCGCCCCGAACAGCCGGGGCGTGCCGCGGCCGCCGAGGTCTCCGGGCGGGTGGGTACGGCGGTGACCTCGGCCGCGCTGACGATCGTCGCGGCGTTCGCCACGCTCGGGGTGGCCTCCTTCGGGCAGTTCCGGGTGCTCGGTCCGGCCATCGCCGTGTCCGTGCTGGTGATGCTGTTCGGCAGCCTCACCTTCATGCCGGCCCTGCTCGCCGTCACCGGGCGCAGGATGTTCTGGCCCTCGCGGGCCCACCGGCGCGAAGCCCGCGGCGGCTCGGCCGGCCGGCTGGGCACCTGGCTGGTCAAGCGGCCCCTGACGGCGGCCCTGGGCTCCGTGGTGCTGCTGGGCGCCCTCGCCGCGGGCATGGCCGGCATGCGGATGGACTACGGGTCGGGTGGCGCGGGCGGTGAGCGGACGGCCGCCGCGGCCACCGCGGCCGAGATCTCCCGGGCGATGCCGGCGGGCGTGTCGGACCCGATCAGCGTCTACGTCACCGCGTCGGACGGCGCACAGCTCACCACCGGCCGGGTCGACGCCCTGTCCGGGACGCTCTCCCGGGTGGAGGGGGTGGGGCAGGTCGCCCCGACGGTGCTGAGCGAGGACCGTCGGGCGGCGCGCATCGACCTGTTCCCGAACGCCGATCCGCACGGCCAGGAGGCCCGCGACCTGGCCTCCGGCGCGGTCCGTGACGCGGTGTCCGCGCACCGGCCGGACGGCACCGAGGCCCATGTGGGCGGTACCGCGGCGGTGTTCGCCGACGTCTCGACGGCCGTGGACGAGGACCTGCGGCTGGTGTTCCCGGTCGCGGCGGTCCTGATCGCGCTCATCCTCTTCCTGCTGCTGCGGAGCCTGCTCGCCCCGCTGATCCTGATGCTGGCGGTGGGGCTGGGGTTCGCCGCCACGCTGGGCGCCGCGACGCTCGTCTTCCAGCACGGGCTGGACCAGCCGGGCGTGGCCTTCACGCTGCCGCTGGTGCTGTTCCTGTTCGTGGTGGCGCTGGGCACCGATTACAACATCCTGGTGACCGACCGGATCCGGGAGGAGATGGAGCGGCCCGGTCCGGCCCGGGAAGCGGTGGCCCGGGCGGTGCGGCACACCGCGCCGGCCGTGGCGACGGCCGGGCTGGTGCTGGCCGCCTCCTTCGGCAGCCTCGCGGTCAACCCGGTCGCGGCCACGCAGCAGATCGGCTTCGCGACGGGGCTCGGGATCCTGCTCTCCGCCTTCGTCCTGTCGATCGTCCTGGTCCCGGCGTGCGCGGTGCTGCTCGGCCGGTCCCTGTGGTGGCCGGCGCGGCCGCGGCCGGCGGCGCCGCTGCCCGGCGCCGGGGCGCAGGCACCGGAGCGGGTGCCGGTGCCCTGAGCGGGGCCCGTACGCGCGCAGGCGCCGGTGTGCGCGGATTCCCGTACGGGGTCCGCGCACACCGGCGCCTGTGGAGGCCCTTCCGGTGTGCCTCGTGTCAGGACAGCGCGGCGACGTCGGGGTGGTCCTGGAGCCAGGCGCGGACGGCCTGCTGCTCCTTGCCCTTGCCGGTCTGCTGGATCTTCGCCTCCAGCCCGGTGAGCTGCTCCTCGGTGAGCTTGAAGGAGCGGAGCCAGGCGGCCACTTCGGGTTCATCGGCGGCGAAGCCCTCGCGGGCGAGGGTGTGGATGCCGTCGCCCTTGCCCCAGACGGCCTTCGGGTCCTCCAGCTTGGTCAGCTCGTACGAGGAGTACGCCCAGTGCGGCGACCACAGCACGGTGACCACCGGCTCCTTCTTGTCGTAGGCGCGCTTGAGTTCGGCGAGCATGCCGGGGGTGGAGCCGTCGACGACCTGGTACTCGCCCTCCAGGCCGTACTCCTTCATGACCTTGTCCTTCAGCAGGGCCATGGCGCCGGCGCTGGGCTCGATGCCGATGATCCGGCCCTTGAACTGCCCGGACTTGCCCTTGAGGTCGGCGAGCGAGCGGACGTCCTTCATGTAGGAGGGCACGGCGAGCTCGATGGAGGTCGGGCCGTACCAGGAGCCGAGGTCCTCCAGCTTGTCGCCGTACTTCTCCCAGTACTGGGCGTGGGTGACGGGCAGCCAGGCGTCGGTCTGGAAGTCGAGGCCGCCGCCGGCCAGGCCGGTGTAGAGCGCGCCGGCCTCCAGCTGGCGGGTGTCGACCTTGAAGCCGCGCCGTTCCAGGAGCTCCTTCCAGAGGTAGGTGGAGGCGATGCCCTCGTCCCACGGGATGTAGCCGATGGAGACGGTGCGGCCCTTGCCGATGTTGTCGGCGCCCTCCGGTCCGTCCTCGCCGCCGGAGCCGCCGAAGGTGCTCAGGCCGCCCGCGACCAGGGCCAGTACGACGGCTCCGGTGGCGGCGTAGGCGGGCTGGGGGCGGTGGTTCCACACGCGGGCGGCGCCGGTGGCGGCCGACCGGGCCCGGGCGAGGGTGCGCCGGCCCAGCGGGGAGACCTGGCGGCCGAGCGCGCCGGTCATCCGGTCGAGGTACATGGCGAGGATGACGATGGACAGGCCGGCTTCGAAGCCGAGGCCGATGTCGACGTTGCCGATGGCCCGGTAGACGGCGCCGCCGAGGCCGCCGCCGCCGACCATCCCGGCGATGACGACCATGGACAGGCCGAGCATGATGACCTGGTTGACGCCCGCCATGAGGGTGGGCAGGGCCAGGGGCAGCTGGACGCGGACGAGGGTGTCGCGCGGGGTGGTGCCGAACGCTTCGGCGGCCTCGACCAGTTCGGCGTCGACCTGGCGGATGCCGAGTTCGGTCATCCGTACGCCCGGCGGCAGCGAGAAGACGATGGTCGCGATGATGCCGGGCACCACGCCGACCCCGAAGAAGATGATGCCGGGAATGAGGTAGACCATGGCGGGCATGGTCTGCATGAAGTCCAGGAGCGGCCGCAGGACGGCGCTGACCCGGTCGGAGCGGGCCGCCCAGATGCCGAGCGGGATCGCGAAGACCAGGGTGACGAGGGTGGCGACCAGGACCAGCGACAGCGTGGACATGGCGTCGGGCCAGAGCCCGACGGAGTCGACGAGCGCGAAACCGGCGAAGGCGAGCAGGCCCGCGAGCAGACCGCGCAGCCACCAGGCGGCGATGGCGAGGATGCCCGCGAACAGCAGCGGGGCGGGGGCGGAGAGGACGGCGACGAGGCCGTCGTAGAGGCCGGTGACGAGTGCGCTGATGGCGTCGAACAGCCAGGACAGGCGGCTCTGGAGGAAGTCGACTCCGCTGTCGACCCAGGCGCCGAGGGGCAGGCGGGGCATCAGGCGGCCACCTCCGAGCAGCGGACCGGGGCCCGCTGCTCGTCGCCGATGAAGGCGACGAGGCGGTCCTGGGGTACGGAGCCGACGACGGCGCCGTCGGTGCCGGTGACGGTGACCGGGTGCGGGACCCGCGCGCTGACGGCGCACAGCTCGGCCAGCGGGGTGTCGGCGGTGACGGTGGGACAGCCGCAGGAGTCCGCGCCGGGGCGGTGCGGCCGGGTCGTCGTCATCACCGCGTCCGCGGTCAGCACCCGGGAGCGGTCCACGTCCTGGACGAAGGAGGCGACGTAGTCGTCGGCGGGGCGGGTGAGGATGTCCTCGGCGGTGCCCTGCTGGACGACGCGGCCGTCGCGCATGACGGCGATGCCGTCGCCGAGGCGCATGGCCTCGTTGAGGTCGTGGGTGATGAAGACGATGGTCTTCTTCAGGGTGCGCTGCAGTTCGAGGAGCTGGTCCTGCATGTCGCGGCGGATCAGCGGGTCCAGCGCGCTGAAGGACTCGTCCATCAGCAGCAGCTCGGCGTCGGTGGCCAGGGCCCGGGCGAGGCCGACCCTCTGCTGCATGCCGCCGGACAGCTCGTCGGGCCAGGCCATCTCCCAGCCTTCGAGGCCGCACAGGGCCAGCGCCTCCGCGGCCCGGCGGTCCCGGTCGGCGCGGGGCACGCCCTGTACCTCCAGCCCGTAGCCGGCGTTCTCCAGAACGTTCCGGTGCGGGAAGAGAGCGAAGTGCTGGAAGACCATGGATATCTTCGTGGACCGTACCCGGCGCAGCTCGCGCGCGCTGAGGGCGGTGAGGTCCTGGCCGCCGAAGAGGATGCGTCCCGCGGTGGGCTCGAGCAGGCCGTTCAGCATGCGCAGCAGGGTGGACTTGCCGGATCCCGACAGGCCCATCACGACGAAGATCTGGCCGGGCTCGACGTCGAAGGAGACGTCGATGACCGCGGCCGTGGCTCCGTCGGCGCGCAGCTCGCTGCGGTCGCCGCCGCCTTCGAGTGCGCGCACGGCGTCGTCGGGCCGGTTGCCGAACACCTTGTAGACGTGCTCGGCCTGGAGCGTGGACACATACACCTCGCGGGTCGTACCGGGTACGGCTCGCGCGGATCGGTCCGGCGCGGCCGTGGAGCGGGACGGGATCCGCCCGCATGCGCGTCGCCCCCCGGCGCAGGGCACCGGAGGGCGAGGCTCCGCTCCAGCTGTGCCGATGCCCGGCATTCACTTCGGCAAACGCACGAGTGATCCACCTCACGTGCGGGGTGCGCGGAGCCGGCCAGGAGCGGCCCGGGGGCTGTCCGGCCCTGACCCGCCGGACACTCCTAGACGACGCGGAAGCCGGCGGCGGCGGGGTGACGGCGGTCACGATGGATCGTCAGATGGTCCCAGGTGGGGAAGGCCAGGTCGGTCACGGCCAGGAGCGGACCGGACGGGGCGTGCACGGTGCGGCGCACGGTCAGCCCGCAGGCGGGGGCGGAGGAGGGGGCCGAGGCCGGCGGGTGCGTGGTGCGGGTCATGGTGATGGTCTCGGCGACCCGGCCGGCCGCCGCGGCCCGCTCCAGCCAGCCCCGGAGGGAGGCCAGGTCCCGCTCGCCGGCGTGCCCGGCGCGGCCGCGGCAGGCGGCCAGCTCGGGGCTGCGCGCGACGACGTCCGGGCTGAAGTAGGTGACGGCGTGGCGGAGCGTCTCCCCGGTCCGCCCCCGCTCGCGGTGGTGGTGGACCAGGGTGCGGTCCCCGCCCGACATCCCGAGCAGCACGGCGAGCGAGGGCGGGACGGTGACCACCGTCACCCAGCTCCGGCTGAGGGCGGGCGCGGGGGACGCGGGCGCGAAGGCCACCGGATCGGCCGCCGCGGGGACGACCTCGGCCGAGACGGCGGGGCGTGAGCCGCGGCGCCCGGTCACGACGAGGCCGTCCTCGCGCAGGTACTGGAGGGCAGCCCTGACGGTCTGCCGGTTCACTTGGTACCGGGCGGCCAGGCTGCGTTCGGAGGGCAGTCTTCCGCCGGGGGTGCGCGCGGCGCGGTCGAGATCGCGGCGCAGCGCTGCGGCGATCCGCTGGTACTTGGGCATGGCGGCCGGGCCGCCGCCCCGCGAAGGGGAGGGCATGGCTTCTCCTCTGACGGGTGGTCACGGACTGCGCGGTGCCCGACCAACCTAGCATTGGTCTATACCTTTGGGTGAGAGGGCATCGCGGTACGCCGCCCGCCTTGGCCGGTTCCCGACCCCCGTCCCGGGCGGGGGCCGCCCTCCCTACTCGCGCAGCGGGTTCGCCAGGGGCCGGTAACGGGCGTCCGCGCCGTCGGCGCGGGTCCAGCGCAGCAGCAGGTTGGTCTTGGCGGGCAGGGCGGGTGCGGCGAGGAGTCCGGCGATCTCGGGGAGCCCGCGCAGGGAGTCGTAGCGCAGCAACTCCTCCCGCACGGCGGGCCAGAGGAGCGGCGAGATGTCCGGATACCGATCGGCCAGCGCGCCCGCGACCTCCGACAGGTTGTTGACCACCAGGCAGTACACCAGGCGCTGCCAGGCGTCCGCCCGCGGCAGGTCCGGCAGGAGCTTGACCCCCTCCGCGTCCCGGAAGAGGGCCTGCACGGGCATGCCCGACACGTCGACCGCGACCAGGGTGTTCTGCAGGTGGGCCTCCAGGACGACGCCGTGCCGGGCGAAGAGTTCGAGCACCGGCGGCACGACCTGGCGCAGGTACGCCCGCCACCAGGCGGCGGGGTCGGCCACCCCGGCCGGCGGGCTCCCGGGATATCCCTCGGCGAGCGCGGCGGCCAGCAGCGGCGTCGCCCCGGGCACGGTGTGGGCGCGCAGGCCGTCACGGACCAGGACGGCGAGTTCCTCGAAGGCGAAGGCCGCGGTGCGGTAGCCGCGGTCGGCGAGCCAGGCCGCGTCCGAGCCGGTCCGGCGCAGTGCGGCGAAACCGGCCCCGACGGCCGCGTCGGTGCGGCGCAGCTTCAGCAGGTCGTGCCGCCACAGCCGGCGCACGTCGTTGGTGATCCGCACGTCGAGGCTGAACTTCACGAAGAGGTCGACCTCGGGATCCGGAACGTGGAGGGTCCGGATGGACGCGGTGGGCCAGGCCGGGCGGCGGCTCACGCCGAGCCGCAGCAGCCGCCCGTCGGCGAAGGCCTCGCGCACCGCGGGCCGGTCCTCGACCAGGTCGAGCTGCCAGGGATGCGCGGGCAGGAGCCGGTAGCCGGCGGGGGCGGCCGGCCCGTCGAGGAGGCCGGCGAGGGAGTCGACGGCCTCGGAGGCGGCCCGTCCGCCCTCTTCGACGCACTGGTCCTCGCGCACCCCCAGGAAGACCAGCGGGAAACGGGCGTGCGCCTCGGGCGCGTACGGCAGCCAGCTCCCGGCCGGCGCCCCGCCGCGGGCCTTGGGGGCGGGATGGTGCGGGTGACCCGTCACCAGGGACTGCTCGGAGAGCACGTACGGGTCCGCCGGGGGCTCGGCGCCGGCGCGGGCGGCCAGCAGCGCGAGGAGCGCGTCGCGGCTGTCGGCGATCTCGACCGGGAGTTCGTCGTTGGTGACGCCGGTGAACCGGCCGAGTTCGTCGGAGACGAGTTTGACCAGTTCGGTGTGGCTGAGCGGGTGCCAGCCGTTCGCCGTCCGCAGTTCGGGGTGTACGGGACGGCGGCCGCCGCGCACGCGGAGCAGCCGGCCGCTGCCCCGCAGCCGGTGCACGGCCGCTCCGGCCGGCCCGGACCCGGCGGGCCCCGTGGGCTCGGCCGCCTCCCGGAGCAGGCAGTTCAGGAGCGGGGCGGCGGCGTAAGCGTCGGCGGCGGCGTTGAGGTCCACTGGTTCCATTCGGTCCATCCGGTGGGCCGGTGGCCCGCGAAGCGGAACCACCGGCCATGATCGTCGGTATCCGCAATGATTACTTGATCATCCCGTGAAGCGACATTCCGAAGGCGGAGTCCAGCATGCCCATTCCCTCCTCCGCGGCCGAAGAAGCCGTCGCCGCCGAACTGGCCACCGTACGGCCCGCACTCGGGCCCCCGTACGCCGCCGCGCTCGGCGTCGCCCGGGCGGCCGTGCTCACCCGGCTGTGGCGGGCCCTGGCCTTCGAGCCGCTGCCGTGGGTCGTGGGCCGGGAGGCGACGCCGGCCGGCCTGGCGCTGCTGCTGGCGGGGGGCCGCCGGCTGGAGGGCCCGACGCCGGACCCGTACGCGACCCGGCCGTACGTGGACGAGCTGCTGCTCGACGGCGGGTCCCACGATCGGGCCGGGCGGCTCGTCAGGGCGCTCGGGGTCCCGCACGGGGAGGAGTTCGCCGCCGAGCTGGACGCCAGTACGGCCTCCCTCGCGCTCTCCCGCGCCGGACAGCCGCCCGCCGGGGACGACCACGGGGACCACGCGGCGCGCGCCACCTGGGAGTGGGAACAGCGGGTGGTCGACGGCCATCCGTACCATCCCAACTGCCGCTCCCGACCGGGCTTCTCGGTGGCCGAGCAGCTGGCGTACGCGCCCGAGCACCGGCCGGTGGTGGAGCTGGGCCTGGTCTCCGTACGGGCCGAGGAGTGCCTGGTCACCGGGGACTGGCCGGCGCGGCTGCGCGACGGCGGGCGGATCCTGGTCCCCGTGCACCCGTGGCAGGCGGCGCACGTGCTGAAGCACGAGCGGGTGCGGCCCGGTTTCGCGGCGCATCCGCTGATGGCCCTGCGCACGCTGGCGCCCGCCGAGGGCGGCCCGCACGTGAAGACCGCGCTGAGCGCCCGGCTGACCTCCTCGGTCCGGGACATCTCGGTCTACTCCATCGAGACGGCGGCGGCGGTGTCCGCCTTCGCCCAGGGTCTGGCCGAGCGGCTCGACGGGCGGCTGCACATCACCCGCACCCTGGGTGCGGCGACCGCGCACAGCCCCGACCTCGCGGCCGTGCTGCGCGAGCCGCCGGAGGCGTACGCGGACGCCGCCGCCGGTGAGCGGGTGCTGCCGGTGGCGGCGCTGGGCTGCTACCCGCCGGCCCGTTCGGCGGCCTGGCGGGCGCGGTTCGCCCGCCTCGCGCTGTCGGTGTGCCTGCGGGTGCTGGAGCTGGGGGTGGCCCTGGAGGCCCACGGGCAGAACCTCCTCGTCGTCCTCTCCCCCGACGGCGAGCCCCTGCGGCTGGTCTACCGCGACCTGGCCGACATCCGGATCAGCCCGGCCCGGCTGCGGGCGCACGGGCTCGCGGTGCCGCCGCTGTCGGGCAGGCTGGTCACGGACGACGTGACCGTCCTGCGCCGCAAGCTCTTCGGGTCCCTGCTGACGGGGGCGCTCGGTGCCACGGCGGGCTCGGCCGCAGCCTTCGCCGAGGCGCTCGCGGTGGCGGCCGCCCTGCCGGCCACCGCCGACACCGGGGCGCTGCTGACGGAGCGGCTGCCGACGAAGGCGCTCACCCTCATGAGACTGAGTCCGGGGGTCCCCGGAGACCAGTGGGCGGAACTGCCCAATCCGCTTATTGGAGGATGATCCGGGGCGCCGGGCGGGCTACTGTTCAGGGGCATGACAGCTTCCTCGTACCTGCACTCCGTACGGGCGTCCTACGACGCCGTCGCCGTCGACTGCGCGCGGCTGCTGGGCACGGAACTGGCCGGGAAGCCGCTGGACCGGGCCATGCTGGCCGCCTTCGCGGAGTGTGTGCGCGCGGAGGGGGGCGGCGCCGGCCGGGCCGTCGCCGACCTGGGCTGCGGGCCGGGCCGGGTGACGGCGCATCTGGACGGTCTGGGCGTACGGGCCTTCGGTGTGGACCTGTCCCCGGCGATGGTGGCGGTGGCCCGCCGGACGTATCCGGGGCTGCGGTTCGAGGTGGGGTCGATGTCCGCGCTGGACGTGGCCGACGGGGTGCTGGGCGGGGTCCTCGGCTGGTATTCCACCCTGCACACGCCGCCCGCGGAACTGCCCGCGGTGTTCGCGGAGTTCGCCCGCGTGCTGGCGCCGGGCGGTCACGCCCTGATCGCCTTCGAGGCGGGCGACGGGCGGGTCCGGCTGGAGCACGCGTACGGGCACCCCGTCGACCTCGACGTGTACCGGATGCCGCCCGGCCGGACAGCCGCCCTGCTGGCCGGGGCCGGACTGGCCGAGGTGGCCCGCCTGCTCCGCGAACCGGCCCCCGGGGAGAGCTGCCCGCAGGGCTTCCTGCTGGCCCGCAAGGGCTGACGGCGCACGGACCCGGCGGGCCCGGGGGTCCCGGGGGTCCCAGGGGTCCCAGGGGTCCCAGGGGTCCCAGGGGTCCCGCTCAGGCGGGGTAGGTGATCGAGCCCAGTGGCGGGCAGGGAACGAGCGTGGCGCCGGTGCCGGGGCGTTCGACGGCCCTGGCCTCCGCGGCCCGCCGGCGCCGCGTCTCCCGCTCGTCGGCGTACAGGGCGTCGCGCGTGGTCCGGTGGTCGTCCCACGCGCCGTCGATGAGGCTGAGACCGGTGTTGCCGGAGCTTCGCTGGAACTCCGCCTTCAGGAAAGCCTGTTGGACGGCGGTCTGGGCGGCGGCGAGATCGAGGCGGGTGATCAGGACGCCGACGGTGTTCGGTTCGCGGGTCGGCAGGGAGCCTGCGGGAGCAGCGACACCCCGGTGTCGAGGCGGCCGACGTTGTCGACGCTCGCGGCCGTGTACAGGGCGCGGAAGCGGGGATCGTCGCGCAGCGGACGTACGGGGGCGACGTGGAGCGCCACGCAGTCGTTGAAGCCGGCGGCCACGGCGGCGTCGAGGTGGAAGGGGGTCCGCTCCACCTCACCGCGCGCGATGCCCGTGCCGGCGAGGCCCGCGTGGCCCGCGGCGACGAGCCAGGTGCCCTCCGGGCCGAGCGCGGTGGCACGCGCGACGACGTCGTGGAGGCCCGCGGTGACCTCACCCCCTGTGAGGCTGCGCCGTGCGTCGTGTGGCCCACCAGCAGTTCGTGAACACGGGCGACCAGTGAGTCGACGGTGTCGGCCGTGGATCTCCTCGGACCTCGGCGGTGAAGGGCGAAAGGGGTGTCCGGTCTGCGGCGATCCCCGCCGGGGCGAAGGGCGTCCGAGCCAGGTCGGCCGCGTAGACTGACGGGCATGGCATGCCGCATCAGTGAGCTGGTCCTGGACTGCGCCGAGCCGGAGCGGCTCGCCGAGTTCTGGAGCAGGGTCCTCGGCTACGTCGAACTCGGCCGCGAGGACGACGGCGGCATCGAGATCGGCCCGCCCGACGCCGGCTTCGGCGGCCCGCAGCCCACGCTCGTCCTCAGCCCGAGCGCCGACCCGCGGACCGGCAAGCTCCGGCTGCACATCGACGTCAACGCCACCGACCGCGACCAGCCCGCCGAGCTGGAACGCCTCCTCGCCCTCGGCGCCAGACCCGTCGACATCGGACAGGACGGCACGGAGACCTGGCACGTCCTGGCCGACCCGGAGGGCAACGAGTTCTGCCTCCTCCACCGCCGCCTCCCGCCCCTGGCACCTTGAGCGACTGCGGGCGGATCACCGGCCGAGAATGAGGGCCATGGGGAATCTGCTGCTGCATCTCGGCCGTACGCTCGACGAGCTGGATCCGCCGCGCTGGGGTGATCCGGCCGACGGGGCGACCCGCCTGGTCCGCAAGGTGCACGGGCTGCGGTCCGTACCCCTGGGCGACCTGCGTCCGGCGGATCTGCTCACCCTCGTCACGCAGCAGGTGGCGCTCCCCTTCGTACTGCCCCTCGCCGTGCGGCTGCTGGCCGACGAACCGCTGCTCGACGCCCACTTCCACGAGGGGGACCTGCTGCTCGCGACCGTGTCGGTGCCCGCCGGGGCGTGGGCCGCGCTCCCCGAGCTCGAAGCGCGGCTGCGGGCCGTCATCGCGGAGCTGCCCGGGGCGGCCGTGGACGAGCTGCCCCGCGGCGGTGCCGAGGCGCTGGCCCGGTTCGCCGGGAAGGCCTGATCACCAGCGCAGCGGAAGCCGTGTCACGCCCCGCATCAGCGTGCCCGGGAGCCAGTCGAGCGGGCCCGCGTCCGGGTCCCCGGCCAGTCCGGGGAAACGTTCCAGCAGTGAGCGGATCGCGATCCGCCCCTCCATGCGGGCGAGTGGCGCGCCGAGGCAGTAGTGGATGCCGTGGCCGAAGGCCAGGTGGCCCGGGCCGGCGCGGCGGATGTCGAACGCCTCGGGCCCGGGCCCCGGCCCGGTGAACCGCGCCGGATCCCGGTCGGCCGCCGCGAGGGCCACCAGGACCGAGGATCCGGTCGCGATCGGCACGCCGCCCAGCTCAAGATCGGCGCCGGCGAAGCGGTACGTGGCGTGCTGCACGGGCCCGTCGTAGCGCAGCATCTCCTCCACCGCGCCGTCGATCAGCCCGTCCGGGTCGGCGCGCAGCGCGGCGAGCTGCTCGGGGTGGTCGAGCAGGGCCCGTACCCCGTTGCCGATCAGGTTGACGGTGGTCTCGTGGCCGGCGACCAGCAGCAGGAAGGCCATGCCGATCAGTTCGTCCGGGGAGAGCTGGTCACCGTCCTCGTCGCGGGTCCGGATCAGGGCGCTGAGCAGATCGTCGCCCGGTTCCCGGGCCTTGGCCGCGACGAGTTCGCAGAGGTACGAGGTCATCTCCTCCAGGACCCGGGGGTGCGCGCCGACGCCGTCGAGCGGGGCGACGATCTCGCCCGACCAGTAGCGGAACCGGGCCCGGTCCAGGTTGGGGACGCCCAGCAGCTCGCAGATCAGGGTCATCGGCAGCGGCACGGCGAAGGACCGGATCAGGTCGCCCCGGCGTTCGGGCACGGCATCCATCGCGTCCAGCAGTCCGTCGGTGATCTGCTGGACGCGGGGGCGCAGCGACTCGACCCGGCGGGAGGTGAACTCGCGGGCCACCAGGCGCCGCAGCCGGGTGTGGTGCGGCGGGTCCGAGTCCAGCATGTTGGTGGCGACGGCGTGGACCTGTGCGACCTCGAACAGCTCGGAGCCGAGCCAGTTCTTCGAAAGGGCCGGGTGGCTCAGGGCCTCCCTGGCCTCCTCGTGGCCGACGACCAGCCAAGCGCGTTCGCCGCCCAGCACCAGCCGGTGGACGGGGCCGGCGGCGCGCAGGGCCTCGTAGAAGGGGTACGGGTCGGCGTTGAACTCATCTGCGTGCGCGGTGAGGTCCACAAGACTCATGGGTGCAGCGTACGGCGGCGGTTCAGGGCGCGAGGGGTGGTCGTCGGGGAGCGCCGGATCCCCCTGCCGCCCCGGTCCGCACATATGACGAGTCGAACCGTTTCAGCGATGAGCCGTTCGGGGGTCAACGCGGTGCGCGTGGGACCCGCCTGCACGGCGATCCGGACGGACGGTGGCAGGAAAGAGGTATGAGCCTCCATCGGCGCCAGGTCCTCGGCGGTGCGGCCGCGGCCGTCCTCGCCACCGTCGGCGCGGCCGCCGGGGGCCCGGACTACGGCGCGCTGGCCCGCGGGATCGACGGGCGGCTGGTGCTTCCCGGGGACCGGGACTACCCCGAGGCGCGGCGGCTGTTCCAGCCCCGCTACGACGCCGTGGCGCCGGCCGCGGTCGCCTATCCCGCGCACGCGCAGGACGTCGCCGTCTGCCTGGACTTCGCCCGCCGCGCGGCCGTACCGGTGGTGCCGCGCGGCGGCGGGCACAGCTACGCCGGCTGGTCCACCCGGACCGGCGCCCTGGTCCTCGACGCCGGGGCCATGGCCGCGGTGGCGGTCGAGGGGGACGGCGTACGGATCGGCGCGGGCGCCCGGCTCGGTGACGTGCACACGGCCCTCGCCGGGCGGGGCCTGTCCGTCCCGACCGGGCTGTGCCCCTCCGTCGGCATCGCCGGGCTCACCCTCGGCGGCGGACTCGGTCTGGCCTCGCGGGCGTACGGCACCACCGCGGACCGGCTGACCGGGGCGCGGGTGGTCACCGCCGACGGGACCGTCCGCGAGGTCTCGGCCGACCGGGACCCGGATCTCTTCTGGGCCCTGCGCGGCGGTGGCGGCGGCAACTTCGGCGTGGTGACGGAGTTCCGCTTCCGTACCCACCCGGTCGGCGACTGCGCCTTCGCCGAACTCCACTGGCCGGACGGCGCTTCCGCGGGTGTCCTGCGCGGCTGGCAGCGCTGGCTGGCCGGCCTGCCGGACCCGTTCTGGAGCCAGGTGGAGTTCACGGTCGAGGCCGGCACCGGAGCCGGGCCGGGGGCTGCGGCCGCCGTGGTGCCCTCGGTCCGGGTGGTGTGCCTCGACGGACGCCAGGAGCTGGAACGCCAGTTGACGCGGCTGTCCGACCTGGTCGGGGCAGCGCCGCGGGACAGCTGGGGCGTCGTGCGCAGTCACGGGGACACCGTGCGGGCCATGTCCGGATGCCTGGACCTGAGCGCCGCGGAGTGCCGGCTGCCGGGCACGCTGCCCGGCCGGGACCCGCGGGGGCGGCTCGGCAGGGATTCCTACGCCGCCCGCTCCGACTTCTGGGCGGGGGCGGGGCTGCCGGACGCGGCGATCGGCGCGGTCCTGGACGCCGTCCGGCGGTACGGGGCCGACGCTCCGCGCGGCGGCCTCGGCGTGGTGCAGTTCGACGGGGTCTGCGGCGGCGCCGTGAACCGGGTCCCGGTCGGCGCCACCGCCTTCGCGCACCGGGACGCCGCCTTCCTGGCGCAGTACCTCGTCTACTGGCCCGAATCCGCGCCCGCCGCCGACGTGGCCCGGCACGAGGCCTGGCTCGACGGGCTGTGGCGGGACCTGCGCCCCTGGTCGAGCGGCCGGGCGTACCAGAACTACATCGACCCGAAGCTCAGCGGCTGGCGCGAGGCCTACTACGGCCCGAACCTCGCCCGGCTGGAGGAGGTCCGGCGTGCCCACGATCCGGACCGGCTCTTCCGTTTCCCCCAGGCCGTTTAGGGAGTGTCCGGCATGCGACGTACGTTGACGGTGGCCGCGGCGGCGGCCGCCCTGCTGGTGTCCGCGGGGCCGCTGCCCGCGGCCGGGGCGGGGAGCGCCGCGGCCGCTCCGGCGGCCGCGGGCCGGTGGGGCGCGCACGAGGCGGAGTCCTGGTGGACGCCCGAGCGGATGGCGTCGGCCCGCCCCCTGCCACCCGTTCCCCCGCTGCCGGGCGAGGAACCGCAGACCCCCGCCGACCCGGTGCAGATCCCACCCGTCGAACCCCCTGTCCCCCCGGTCGAGCCGCCGGAGCCGGCCCCGGTGGCCACGCCCTCACCGTCCGGGACCCCCACCGTGGCCGCGCCCGAGCCCGAGCCCGCTGGGACGCCGAGCATCCTTCCCGCGCCCGCGCCCGAGCCCGCTGGGACGCCGAGCATCCTTCCCGCGCCCGCGCCCGTACGTCCGGCCCTCCCCCGCATCCCGGCCGCCGGCCCCGGCGTCGGGCAGGACTTCGGCGGCCTCCCGGTCGTCGGCCGGATGTTCCTCGTCAAGGGCGGCGGCTCCTACTTCTGCACCGCGAGCGTGGTCGCGTCCCCCGGCCGCAACCTCGTCATCAGCGCAGCGCACTGCCTGCTCGGCGCCGACACCCAGCAGGTGGCCTTCGTACCTCAGTACACGCGGGCCAAACCGCGGCCGTTCGGCATGTTCCCGGTGGTGCGGACGGCGGCCGGACGCTCCAAGATCTGGATCGACCAGCGCTACCGCACCCAGGGCGTCAACCGCGCGGCCGCCCTCGACGTGGCCTTCGCCCAGGTCGGCCCCGGAGCGAAGGGGCTCCGGGTGCAGGACGTGGTCGGCGGCAACCGGCTGGTCACCGGCGCCGGTTACGCGCACGCCCGGGCCACGCTGATCGGGCACCCGTCGACCGCCGCCCGGCCGCGCCTGTGCGTCAACCGGACGACGAAGTACACCAGCACCGACAGCCGGATCCCGGGCTCGTTCCTGCGCATCGCCTGCACCGGCTACCCGGGCGGCACCAGTGGCGGCCCGTTCCTGCTGCGGCTCGACGGCCGCACCGGGACCGGCGACGTGGTGGGCGTGATCGGCGGCTGGAAGACGGGCGGGGACAAGCCCGACGTCTCGTACAGCTCCTACTTCGGCACGGACATCAGGAAGTTGTACGAGAAGGCGGTTGCCGGGGCGAAGGCGTCGTGAGGGCCCGTACCCACCGGGTCCTGCGGGGGTTGCCGACCGTGCGCGGGACCGCCGGGAGCCCGTCGCCGGTCAGCAGCTCGGCGGGCGCGAGGCCGAGCCGGCGGCGCAGGTCGGCCAGGGCCGCGTGGACGGGCGCGAGGACCACCTCGGCGCCCGGGGCGGCGGAGGCGAGGGCGTACGCGGTGGTCTCGATCGCCTCGGCGGCGTCCTCGGCGGCGGTCCGGCTCCACCCTCCCGGCGCCCCGGGCCCCCAGGGCGCGACGGTGTCGTAGAGGTGGCAGGCGGCATCGGCCGCGGCGTCGGCCCGTTCCCCGACGCCCGGCGCCGCGATGGTCGGCAGTTCCATGCCGGTTCAACGAGCCGGTCCCGCCCCGGGGTACGTACCCGACGGCGCCGGCTCGCGCCGCCCGCGCGGCAGACGACCGGCGGCGATCGGGCGGCGCGCGCTCAGGCGGCGACCGTCTGCAGCCAGAGGGGCAGCAGCACCAGCGACACGAGCGAGGTCTTGATCACGACCGAGGCGGAGAGGTCCACGCCCACGTCGTAGCGCTGGGCGAAGATGAACAGGTTCTGCGGGGTCGGCATCGCCGCGATCAGCACGAGGTACGCCAGCCAGTCGCCCCGCACCCCGAACAGCAGCCCGCACACCGCCCACGCCAGCAGTGGGAACGCCAGGCACTTGAACCCGATCAGGGCCAGTTCCTCGCGCGTCGTGCCCCGCAGGTGGAGGCCGACACCGCCGAGGTGCAGGCCGAGGGCGAACAGGGCGACCGGCGAGGCGCTGTTCCCGACGAAGGCGGCTCCCTCCAGGGCCACGGCCGGGACCCGCACCGACAGCAGGTTGAGCAGGATGCCCGCGTTGCAGGCGAGGACCAGCGGGGTGGCGAGCGAGGCGCCGACGGCCCGGGACAGGCGGCGGCCCGGGCCGCCCTCTGCGGGTCCGGCGCGGCCCAGTTCCATGAGGGCGATGACGACCAGGGACAGTACGCAGACCTGGAAGAGCAGGATCGGGAAGATCGGCGCGGCCGTCCCGAAGACGGTGATGAACACGGGGACGGCGAAGTAGGCGGTGTTCACCTGGACTCCGGCCATCACGCGCAGGGCCACGGCGCGCGGCTCCCGCCGGCCGCGGGCGACCGCCGCCACGGCCACGACCGTCACGGCGGCCGCCGCGGCGGCCGCGTACCCGCCTATCGCCCGCCAGTTGAACAGGGCGGCGAGGTCGCTGGCGTAGATGTTCCCGAAGAGGTAGCAGGGCATGGCGAAGAGGAAGGCGTAGTCGGAGAAGACCTTGGACGCCTCGGCCGGAACGACCTTGCGGCGCGCCAGGAGGACTCCGCCGCCGAAGGCCAGCAGCACCGGCACCAGCTTCTCCAGCGCGGCCGCCCCGCCCATGCGAACATCTCCCCCATGATCGACTGCTGTGCACCCTACCCCTGCGCCCTTCCGGGCCCGGCGGCGCATAGGCTGGTGCGATCATGAGCGACAAACCGCGCGAACGGACCGGAAGCAGACTCGGCAGCCGACCGGCCGGGCGGCCCGGCGGCCGGACCCGGGAAGGGGCCTCCGCCCGTGCGGCCGGGGCCCGGGAGCCCGGCGCCCTGGCGCAGCTCGCCGCGGCCCTGCGCACCCCGGCCGGGGCGGCCCAGCCCTTGTTCGCCCAGGCTCCCAAGGCCTGGCAGCGGGCACTTCCGTACCTCCTGGTCGCCACCGTCGTGGTCTCGCTGCTGCCGACGACGATCGCCGTGCTGACCAACGACTACGGGATGGACGGCGGTTGGGCGGGCGCGCTCGGGGTGGCGCAGACCGTTCCCCTGCTCCTCGCGGTGACCCGGCCCCTGCAGGCCTGGCTCCTCGTCCTGGTCGCGGACACCTTCGGTGCGGTCCTGCTGACCCAGGCCGACAAGGTCGCCGGGCACTCCTGGCCGTGGACGCCGATGGCCGTCATCGGCTACCTGGTGCTGATGGCCTGCCTGGGGCTGCGCGAGTCCGTCCGGACCCTGGTCGGGGTGTGGCTGGTGACCGGTGCGCTCGGTGCGGTGCTCGGCTTCTTCCAGCCCGCGGACACCATGAACACCGCCGCGCTGCTCTTCGTCCTCGGTGGTGTCGTGCTGGCCCTGACGGGCGCGCTGCGCGGTCTGGGCGACGCGCGCCAGCGGATCGCCGAGCAGGAGAGCATCAGTGAGGCCGAGCGGTCCCGGCGCACCCTGCTGGAGGAACGCGCCCGGATCGCGCGCGAGTTGCACGACGTGGTGGCCCACCACATGTCGGTGATCACCGTGCAGGCCGACTCGGCGCCCTACCGGCTGCCGGGCATGCCGGAGCCGGTGCAGGAGGAGTTCGCGGCGATCGCGGCCAGCGCGCGGGAGTCCCTCGGCGAGATGCGGCGGCTGCTGACCGTGCTGCGGGCCCCCGACGGGGCGGGTGGCGCGGGCGGCCCCGGGGGCGGCGCCGACGGCGGGCGGGCTCCGCAGCCGGGGATCGGCCGGCTCCAGCAGCTGGTGGAGGCGACCGTACGGGCGGGCCAGCCGGTGGAGCTGTCGCTGGCGGCCGGCGCGGCGCGGGCCGCGCCGCCCGCGGTGGACCTGTCGGCGTACCGGATCGTGCAGGAGGCCCTCGCCAACGTGGTGCGGCACGCGCCGGGCGCGCCCACCCGGGTGTCGGTGACGGTCGACGACGACGAGGTCCTCGTGCTCGTCGTCAACGGTCCCGCGGCCCGGGACGCGGCGCTGGAGCCGGACGGTCCGGGCACGGGTCACGGTCTCGTGGGCATGCGGGAGCGCGTACGGTTGACCGGCGGGACGCTGGACACCGGGCCGCTGCCCGACGGGGGTTTCCGGGTCGCCGCGCGCCTGCCGCTGCACGCCGGTAGCGGGACCGCCGGCACGGACGGCACCGACGACACGAACGAGGAGCGCAGTTGACCATCCGCGTGGTCATCGTCGACGACCAGGCCATGGTGCGCGCGGGGTTCGCCGCGCTGCTGTCGGCGCAGGCCGACATCGACGTGGTGGGCGAGGCCCCCGACGGGCGCCAGGGGGTGCAGGTGTCCCGCTCCACCCATCCCGACGTGGTGCTGATGGACGTACGGATGCCGGAGATGGACGGCCTGACGGCGGCCCGGGAGATCCTCGACCCGCCGCCCGGGGTGGTGCACCGGCCGAAGGTGCTGATGCTGACCACCTTCGACATCGACGACTACGTGTACGAGGCGCTGCGCGCCGGGGCCTCGGGCTTCCTCCTCAAGGACGCCCCGCCGGCCGACCTGATCGCGGCGGTACGGGTCGTCGCCTCGGGCGAGGCGCTGCTCGCGCCGTCGGTGACGCGGCGGCTGATCGCGGACTTCGTCCAGCAGCGGCCGGCGCCGCGCAAGGACCCGGCGCTGCGGCTGAACGGTCTGACGCCGCGCGAGACCGAGGTGCTGGAGCTGATCGCGCGAGGGCTGTCGAACCAGGAGATCGCCGGTCACCTGGTGCTGGCGGAGCAGACGGTGAAGACGCACATCGGGCGGGTCCTGGCCAAGCTCGACCTGCGGGACCGGGCCCAGGCCGTGATCTTCGCCTACGAGGCGGGCCTGGTGCGCCCGGGCGACTCGGCCTGACCCCACCGGATCCGGTGGCGGATCCCGTCGTGCGCGGTCCGTCTCCTCCACCCCCTACCGGGGTATGACATCCGACTTGGCTCCACGGTCCGACGTGCACGCCGGTGCCCTCTTCCTACCTTCCCCCTCGTCACGAGGAGAGGAGAAGGGGCATGCGCCGCTTCGGAAGGACGCTGGTCACGGCCGCGCTGGCGGTGACCGTCGTCGGGGGGACCGCAGGATGGGCCTCGGGCGAGAGCCAGTCGGCGGTCACCGGGCCGCCGCCGGGCACCGCCGCCTGGCGGGCCGACACGGCGTACGGCCGGGCGCTGCCCGATCCGGCGACGGCGACACCGCACGAGGTGGCCCGGTTCTTCGCCGGGCTGGACGACGCGGCGCGCTCCGCACTCGTACGCAACCACCCTCTGGTGGTGGGCAACCTCGACGGGGCTCCGGTCCCCCTGCGGTACGAGGCCAACCGGCTCGCCGTCGTCGCCACGGGCGAGGCGCGGTACGCGTCCCTGTCCGCGCCGGGCCGGCGGATCCTGGCCTTCGACCCGCGCGGCCGGGGCCAGGTGGCCGAGGTCTTCGGGGACCTGGAGCACGCCGCGCACGTGTCGGTGATCGTGCCCGGCTCCGACAACGACGCCACCTCCCACGACGCGCGGCGCGCGCCGCACACCGGCCCGGCCGGCATGGCCCGGGCGCTGCGCACGGCGACCGAAACGCCGGCGGCCGGCGGGTCGGTGGCCACTGGCTCGGTGGCCGGCGGGTCGGTGGCCGTCATCGCGTGGACCGGGTACACCACCCCGGTCGGCGTGGGCCTCGACGCGGCCGACGGGCGGCTGGCCGCCGCGGGGGCACCGCGGCTGGCCCGTTTCACCGCCGGCCTCGACGCGGTCGGTGCGCCCGACCCGGTGCTGTTCTGCCACAGCTACGGCTCGGTGGTCTGCGGGCTGGCGGCCCGGCACACCGACGCCGCCGACATCGTGGCCCTCGGATCTCCCGGCATGCGGGCGGACACCGCCGACGACCTGCGCACCAAAGCGCGCGTGTGGGCGGGCCGGGGCCCCTCGGACTGGATCGCGGACGTCCCGAACGTCAGCTTCGCCGGGATCGGCCACGGCGCCGACCCCACCTCTGCGGCCTTCGGCGCCCGCCGGGTGCCCGCCGCCGACGTACGCGGCCACGCGGGCTACTTCACACCCGGCACGCAGTCCCTCGCGGCGTTCGCCGCCATCGCGAAGGGAGAGGCCCGATGAGCGCCTCCACCGTCCTGGCACCGCTGCGCGAGGCAGCCGAGCGGATCGACCGGCGGACCCCCGCCCACCGCGACCGGGCGGTCGACGGGCTGCGCGCCCTGGCGCTGCTGGCCGTACCGACCGGCCACTGGCTGCTCGGCGGCTTCACGCTCGACGCGGACGGCGCTCTGCACAACGCCAGTCCCCTGTCCGCCTTCGGCGGGCTCGCGCCGGCCAGCTGGGTGCTCCAGATGCTGGGCGTCTTCTTCCTCGTCGGCGGGTACGCCTCGGCGCTCTCCTACCGGCGCCGCCCGGGGTCGGCAGCTGCATGGTTGAAGGGCCGGATCGTCCGTCTGGGGCGGCCCGTGCTCGGGGTGACGGCGGTGTGGGCGCTGGCCGCGCCCGTGCTGTACGCGGCAGGCGTGCCGGAGGCATCACTGCGGACCGGCGCGAAGCTGGTCGTCCAGCCGCTGTGGTTCGTCGGGGTGTACGTGGTGGTCACCGCGCTGACCCCGTACTGCGTGCGGGCGGCGGGCCGGCTCGGCGGCTGGGCGGCGGCCCCGCTGCTCGCCTCCGTCGCGGTGGTGGACCTCCTGCGGTACGGGCCGCTCGCACCGTCCGTGCCGTCCTGGCTGTCGCTGCTGAACATCCTGCCGGGCTGGCTGTTCGCGTACCAGCTGGGCGTGTCCTGGGGCGAGCGGCGGATCGGGCGGCGCGGGGGCTGGCTGCTGCTGGCCGGCGGGGCGCTGCTGTTCGCGGCGCTGCTGGCGGTGTTCCACTATCCGGCGTCGATGGTGGGGGTGCCGGGTGCGGCGCGGACCAACTCGCACCCGCCGTCGCTGCTGGTGCTCGCGCTGGCCTCGGCGCAGTCGGGTGCGGCGATCCTGTTGCGCGACCGGCTGGCCCGGCTGCTGGCCCGGCCGGTCCTGTGGGCCCCGGTGGTGGTGGTCAACCTGTGCGCGATGACGATCCTGTGCTGGCACCAGACGGCCATGCTGGCCGCGGCCGTTCCCGCTTCGTTCGCGGGTGGGCTGGCCGGGCTGACGACGGCGCCGGACAGCCTGGGCTGGATCGTGGCGCGGCTGGCATGGATGCCGGTGTTCGCGGGGCTGCTGGTCGCGATCGCCCGGTACGCGCGGCGGTTCGAGGCACCGGCGGCGGCGGGCCGGCCGACGAGCGCGCTGCGGCGTGCGGTGGCGGGCTTGCTTGCGGTGGGCTTCGGGCTGTTCGCGCTGGGCCTGGCGTGACGAAGCCCGGACGGTGGACGGTGACTGCGGGCGTTCGGAGCCCGGGTACGAAAAGAGCGCCGCTCCCCTGACGGAGCGGCGCTCTCCACGCGTACGGGTGCTCCCGCGTCAGGCGATCGAGGCGGCGACGATCGCGGCGACGGCGAGGTTGCAGGCGGCGGAGACCCAGACGGCCGGGTGGGGCTCCGGGTCGACGACGATGGCGCCGAGCTTGCCCGGGGTCACCAGGTCGAGCACCAGGAAGGCCAACGCCATCAGGACCAGGCCGAGGAGACCGAAGGCGGCGGTCGACGCCAGGCCCTTGCCGAAGTCGTCGTAGGTGGTCCAGATCGAGGTGAAGACGATGCCGCCGATGCCGAGGAGCGCGGAGCTGAGGAAGAGGGCCGCGTTGCGGTTGCGCTCCTCCCAGATCTGCTTCGGGAGCTTCCCGGGCGTCAGCACGTCCACGAGGACGATGCCGAGGATCAGCAGGACCAGGCCCAGGGCGCCGTAGGCGCTGGTGCGGCCAAGTCCGTTGATGATGTCGCTCATTGAGAAGCCTGTCTCCGGTGGTGGGAAAATATGTGCCGTGGGGAGGCCGAATCTATCGCACGGCCTTCCCGCAGACCATGGGGAGGTCAGCGAATGGTAAAGGTCAGGGCCGCGCGGCCGGCCGAGGCGGAGGCCCTGACCGGGCTGGTCATGCGGTCCAAGGCGCACTGGGGGTACGACGCCGCTTTCCTGGCGTCTTGCGCCGCGGAACTGCGGATCCGGCCGGACGAGGTGACGGCACGCCGGATCGTGGTGGCCGAGGACCCGGAGGGGACGGTCCTCGGGCTCGCATCCCTGGAGGGCGGCGCCCCGCTGGCGACGCTCGGCCTGCTCTTCGTGGAACCCTCCGCCATCGGGCAGGGCGTGGGGCGGATCCTGTACCGCGACGTGCTGCGCCGGGCCGTGCAGCAGGGGGTGCGCAGGCTGGTCATCGACTCGGATCCGCATGCGGCCGGCTTCTACCGGGCGATGGGCGCGGTCGCGGCGTCGACGGCGTCGACCGCGTCGGCCTCACCGGCCGGGCTGCCGGGCGCTCTGGTGCGGTTCGAGGCGGCCCCGGCCCCGCTCGCCGACTGGGCACGGGCCTGGACCGGAGGCGGGCGGGCCGTGCACGTCGGCAACGTCGCGGAGTTCAACGCGCAGTTCGGCGACTCCTCCCTGGACCGGGAGCAGTCGGCCGCGCACCACTACTCCTGCCTGGCCGCCTTCTACAGCCCCTACCCGTCGGCGCTGGTGCTGCCCCGGGCGGTGCCCGCCGGCTGGACCGAGCTGGTCTGCCGGCAGCTCGGCTGGACCGGGGTCGAGGTGTACGACGGCCTGGTGGAGCGCGGGCCCGGGCTGGTCGAGGCGGTACGGGCCCGGCCGGCGCTGGCCGCGCGGCTGACCGGGGCCGGGGAGCCGCTCGTACCGTGGGGGCTCACCCGGCCGTTCGGGCTGCTCGCGGGGCGGCCGTGGCGGGCCGGGGAGCTGCGCTACGAGTCGAAGGCCGCGGCGCACGGCCTGTTCGGGCGGATCCTGGCGGAGGGCGGGCATCCCGGGATCGTGCTCCCCGCACAGGTGCGGGCCGCCGGCCGGTGGGCGGCGGCCCGGCTGCTGGCCGCCCGGGCTCGGGCCGGCGAGAGCACCGTTCTGAAATCGGAGCACGGTGTCGGGGGTTCGGGTACGACCGTGGTCACCGCCGGGCAGGTCCGGGCCGCGGGCGGCGCCCGCGCCCTCCTGCGGCGGCTGCCGCGCGGACCGCTGCTGGTGGAGGAGTTCGTCGACGGGCCGGCGGATCCGGGCGCGGCCCGCGACCTGACGTACGACGGTTTCGTGGACCCGGCCGGCCGGGTCCACGAGGTCGGCGCCGCGCTGATGGACGTGACCGCGGGTGCCTACCGCGGGGCGACGGTGGGCCCCGGCGCCGTGCCGGACTGGGCGGAGAAGCCGCTGCTCGCCTTCGGCGCCGCGGTGGGCCGGGGGCTGGCGGCGTCCGGCTACCGGGGCTGGTTCGACGTGGACTTCGTCGTGGACGCCGAAGGGCGGCTCGCGCCGACCGAGACGAACCTGCGGCTGACCGGGCCGTCGATCGCCTTCATGGTGGCGGCCCGGCTCGACGCGCTGCGGGGCGCGGGGCACCTCGTACGGATCGCCGACCGGGTGGAGCTCGGTGCACGGCTGCCCGAGGCGCAACTGGACGAACTGTGCGCGGACCTGGCCCGCGGGTGCGCGGAACTCGGGGCGGTGTTCGTCCCCGCGATCCCGACGGGCGCCTTCGATCCGGCACCCTGGATGGGTGTGCTGGTGGCCGCGCGCAGCCTGGAGACGCTGGACGCGGCCGAGGCGCTGGTCCGCTCCGAGGCGGCGGCCGTCGGCGCCATGTTCGATGCCTTCGAGCCGGCCGACCGGCCCCCGGGCCCTGCTCGGGGGGCCGGGGGACGGCCTTGACGGACCGCTCGGCGGTGCCGGCTGTCGGTCAGTCCTTGTCTTCGAAGTCGAAGGGCGAGTCCGGTTTGCGGGCCACGTGGAGGGCCAGGACGAGGCCGGCGACCATCAGGGGGATGTTGAAGGCGTAGACGAGGAGGGCCTGGAGGGGCCAGTCCTGTTTGGCCGCCAGTCGGTAGGCGTTGTCCTGCGGCCACCAGGCCAGCAGCAGGTAGCTCGCCGCGAGGTGGACGGTCCTGATACGGCCCGGGGGCCGGCCGCGTTCGCGGCGTTCGATCAGGCGGTAACCGGTGAACAGGAAGGCGAGCCCCGCGCCGAAGGCCAGGCTCTCCGCCACGTACAGGAGGAAGAACAGGGCCGCCCAGGGGTAGGGCACCGCCGAGAGGTCGGTGGAGCCGGACCACACGACGGGGGTGAACACCAGGGTGAAGAAGGCGAGGACGAACGTGAGGCAGCCGGCGGCGACGAAACGGCCGCCGTCGGGGTCCGTGACGGTGGCGGACGCCCGGCTGAACTTGCTCCCGTGGACGGCGGGCCGTTCGGAGGCGGGCTGTGTCGGCAGCGGCAGGGCCGAGCGGTCCTCCTGGCCGCCCCGGTTGCGCGGGAGGGCCCGGAGCCGGATGAGGACGGTCGGGGACACCTCCTTGAGGACGACGCCCGCCAGGTGGTTGCGCAGGCCGTGGATCTCGGGGAGGGGCGCGGAGGCGTCCCAGGCCGGGTCGCCGGGCGGCGGGGACACGTAGGCGACGAGCCGCCGCTGCCCGTCCTTGTCGACGCCGGCGACGAGGGCCGCGCCGATGCCCGGATGGGTACGGATCGCCGCCTCGACCTCATGGGGGTCGAAGGAGCCTCCGTGGAGGGGGATCCGGTCCCGGATCCGGCCGGCGTACTCCAGCAGGCCGTCGGGGCGGGACACGCCGAGGTCGCCGGTGGGTATCGCGTCTCCCCCGTCGGGCGGGGTGAGGTGTATCTCCCCGCCGCGCAGGTGGACCTGGCATCCCGCGAAGGGGGTGCCCAGCAGGGAGAGCCGTTCCGGTTCGCTGACGGGGGCCGGCAGCTGCGGGAGTTCGAAACAGGTGCCCACGCCGGCGGTCTCGGTGAGCCCGTAGACGTTGAGGATCCGCACGCCGGGGCGCAACCGGACGTGCAGGGCGTCCAGTTCGTCGAGGTGGAGGCGGTCACCGGTGACGCTGGCCAGCCGTAGCGAGCGCAGCGGCCGGGGGCCGGTCCTGCGGTCCGCGGCGGTGGGCCTGGGGCCGGCGACCACCAGCGCGGCGATGCCGGCCGGATCCGTGTGCACGACGGTGACCTTCCGGACGTCGACCGCCGTGCGGACCTGCTGCGGGTTCCCGGACGGCCAGGAGGGCCCGGGGGGCAGGACGAGGCCACCGCCCGTGCACAGGGCCCGGGTCCAGCCGGCGGCGAAGCCGGTGACGTCCGGCCGGGCGGTGATGAGGTGGCGGTCCTGCGGGGTCGGCCGGGCCAGTTCGGTCCAGCCCGAGTGGGCGGCGAGCAGCAGGGCGTGGCCGACGGGCACGGGGCGCGGTTCGGCGCTCGCGGTGAACAGGACGGCCGCGCCGGCCGTCGCGGCCGATCCGCCGGCCGTCTCCGCGAGGTCGGGTGCGTAGCCGGGCCGGGCGGCGATCTCGGCGGCGCCGTCGTCGGTCCGGATCGCGCGCAGGCCCAAGGCGGTGTCGAGGGCGGCCCGGTGGGGCGCGTGGGTGAGCAGCGCGAAGGGCGCCATGGGCTGGAGTGCGGCCAGCTGCCGGCGGCCGGTGCGGGGCGCTTCGGCGTCGAGGACGGCGTAGACCCCGCCGGCCTTCAGGACGGCGAGGATGCCCACGACGATCTCGGCGGGCCGGGTGGTGCCGATGGCGACGAGGCCGCCGGGCGGCAGCCCACAGGCGAGCAGATGGTGCGCCAGCCGGTTGGCGCGGGCGTCCAGCACCCCGTACGGGAGCAGGTTCTTCGAACCGGCGATGAGGGCGGGGGCCTCGGGGGTGTCGCGCGCCCAGCGTTCGAAGTGGTGCAGGACGGTGTCGGTGGTGCCCTGGGTGGAGCGGACGGACTCGGATCCCTGCGTCATGGACCGATGATGCCACCGTGCACCGACAACGGAGGAGCCTTCGAAATCGCTTGCTGTTCAACGAAGTTGCCCGGCGGCCCCGGCAGCCCCGCCACGGCCCCGGCGGTCCCCCGCTGGTCCCCCGGTGGAGGGTCCGGAGCCGAACCCTTGACCTCTACTTTGGTTGAGGTCCTAGCGTTCGGGTCATGGACATGGAAGTCACCGCTTGGACCTCGCTGCACAGCGCGATCAACGCCCAGCAGGACCGTCGCCCCCTCTCCCGGGCCGGTCTGCGCCGCGTGGCCGCGTTCGCCCGCCCGCACCGCCGCGGGCTCGTTCTCTTCCTCCTGCTGAGCGTGGTGACCGCCCTGCTGGCGGTGGCCACCCCGGTGCTCGCCAGCAGGGTCGTCACCGCCATCGTGGACGGCCGGGACGGCGCCACGGTGACGCGGCTCGCCGTGCTCATCGCGTTGATCGCGGTCGCGGAGGCCGGACTCGGGCTGCTGGCCCGCCGGCTCTCCGCCACCCTCGGGGAGGGGCTGATCCTGGATCTGCGGACGGCGGTCTTCGACCACGTGCAGCGGATGCCGGTCGCCTTCTTCACCCGGACCCGGACCGGCGCCCTCGTCAGCCGCCTCAACAACGACGTCATCGGCGCCCAGCGGGCGTTCAGCAACACCCTGTCGGGCGTGGTCGCCAACACCGTGACCCTGTTGCTGACCCTCGCCGTGATGCTGAGCATCTCCTGGCAGATCACCCTGCTGGCGCTGGTGCTGCTGCCCGTGTTCGTCCTGCCGGCCCGCCGGATGGGGGCGCGGATGGCGGCGATGCAGCGGGAGGCTTCGGCGCTGAACGCCGCGATGGGCACCCAGATGACCGAACGGTTCTCGGCGCCCGGCGCGACGCTGGTCAAGCTGTTCGGGCGGCCCGCCGACGAGTCCGCGGAGTTCGCGGTCCGGGCGGCGCGGGTACGGGACATCGGGATCCGTACGGCGATGGCCCAGTCGGCGTTCATCACGGCCCTCACCCTGGTCTCGGCCCTGGCCCTCGCGCTCGTCTACGGACTCGGCGGGTACTACGCCCTGCGCGGGACCCTGGACGCCGGTTCCGTCGTCGCGCTCGCGCTGCTCCTGACCCGGCTGTACGCCCCGCTGACCGCTCTCGCCGGGGCCCGTGTCGAGGTGATGAGCGCGATGGTGAGCTTCGAGCGGGTCTTCGAGATCCTCGACCTGAAGCCCCTGATCGCGCAGAAGCCGGACGCCCGCCGGGTGCCGGAGGGGCCCGTGACCGTCGAGTTCGACCGGGTGTCCTTCGGCTACCCGGCCGCCGACAAGGTCTCCCTCGCGTCCCTGGAGGAGGTCGCCGTGCTCGACGCCCGGGGCGGTACGCCGGTCCTGCACGAGGTGTCCTTCCGTGCCGAGCCCGGCCAGATGGTCGCCCTGGTGGGCTCGTCGGGCGCCGGCAAGTCGACCATCGCGCAGCTGCTGCCCCGGCTGTACGACGCCGACGCGGGCGCGGTCCGGCTCGGCGGGGTCGACGTACGGGACCTGACGGCCGACTCGATCCGCGAGACGCTCGGCATGGTCACCCAGGACGGGCACCTCTTCCACGAGTCGGTACGGGCCAACCTGCTGCTGGCCCGCCCGGACGCCACCGAGGAGGACATCTGGGAGGCCCTGCGCAGGTCCCGGCTGGACGGCCTGGTCGCCTCACTGCCGGACGGGCTGGACACGGTGGTCGGGGAGCGCGGTTACCGGCTGTCGGGCGGTGAGCGGCAGCGGCTGACGATCGCCCGGCTGCTGCTGGCCCGGCAGCGGGTCGTGGTCCTCGACGAAGCCACCGCGCACCTGGACTCCACCTCGGAGGCGGCGGTGCAGGAAGCCCTGGGCGAGGCCCTGGCGGGCCGGACCGCCGTGGTCATCGCCCACCGGCTGTCGACCGTGCAGGCGGCCGACCTGATCCTCGTGGTCGAGGACGGCCGGATCGTGGAACGGGGCACGCACACCGAGCTGCTGGCCGCGGGCGGCCGGTACGAGGAGCTGTACCGCACGCAGTTCGCCGCGGCGGACACGCCCGCCGGCATGGAATCCGACGGCGCGGCACCGGTCCGGGGCGCATGATGCTGTGATGGACATCAAACTGGAGCTCGTCGCCGTCCCCGTCACCGATGTCGACCGGGCCAAGGCCTTCTACGAGAAGATCGGCTTCAATGCCGACCACGACGTCACCGTCAGCGAGGACATCCGCTTCGTGCAGCTGACCCCGCCGGGGTCGGCCTGCTCGATCGCGATCGGCAGGGGCCTGACCCGGATGGCCCCGGGATCCCTCGACAACATGCAGGTCGTCGTCACCGACATCGAGGAGGCCTACGAGGACCTGCGCGGCCGGGGAGTCGAGGTGACGGAGATCCAGGACCTGCCGTGGGGCTCGTTCGTCTACTTCTCGGACCCGGACGGCAACGGCTGGGCGGTCCAGCAGACCACGCCGCGCAAGTCGGCGGAACCCGGGGCGTGATGGCGTAGTGTCCGCCGGCCGCGGCCGGCGCCGGGCGGGACGCCGCTTCGCACGGTGCGGGGAGCACCGTGCGACGGCGTCCGGCGGGATCAGCCCTGCGCGGCGGCGTGGTGGTGGTCGAGCTCCCAGGCGTGGTGCTTGAACTCGTGGCGGAAGTCGGCGTGGTCCTCCCACTGGCGGGCGATGCCGCGCAGCACGTCCCAGTTGTGCTCGACGGACTGGTCGATCACGCGGCGCATGGCCGGCTCGGCGGCTTCCCGCTTCTCGATGAGGCCCTTGATGGCGGAGGCCTCCAGGACGGAGTTGCGCAGCGCGCGCAGGGCGCGGGAGGTGTCGTCCATCGAGAAGCCGCGCTCGCTTCCCGTCTCCGCGTCGAACAGCGGGGTGAGCCGCGCCTCGATGAAAGCGGTGATCCGCTCGAAGTGCTGCACGTCCATCGGGGGCTCCCTCTCCTGCCGGACCACCATGTGACCCGGCGTCTCCACTGCTTGCTGCCGTTCGCGGACATTATCCCCGAATCCCCGGAGCGACTTCCGGTGGTCTATTTTGAAGATCCACTGCGAGGAGGGGACGTGGTACGGGTGGACGGGGCTTCCTTGTTGACCGAGCGGTTCGAAGAGCACCGCTCTCATCTGAGGGCGGTGTCCTACCGGATGCTCGGCTCGCTCGCCGAGGCCGACGACGCCGTCCAGGAGGCGTGGCTGCGCCTGAGGCGCTCCGACGTCAGCGAGGTCGAGAACCTCGGCGGGTGGCTGACCACGGTCGTGTCGCGGGTGTGCCTGAACATGCTGCGCTCGCGCGAGACCCGGCGCGAGGACTCCATGGACGCCTACCCCGCCTACCCCGCCGACCCCGCCGTCGGCCGCGAGGACACCGTCGACCCCGAGCAGGAGGCGGTGATGGCCGACTCGGTCGGGCTGGCGCTGCTGGTGGTGCTCGACACGCTGACGCCCGCCGAACGCCTCGCGTTCGTGCTGCACGACCTGTTCGCCGTGTCCTTCGACGAGATCGCACCGCTGCTCGGGAAGTCCTCGGCGGCGACCCGCCAGCTCGCCAGCCGCGCCCGCCGCCGCGTCAAGGGGGCCCCGCTGGTGGCCGAGGCGGACCTGGCCCGCCGGCGCCGGGTGGTGGAGGCCTTCCTCGCCGCCACCCGTGGCGGGCATTTCGACGACCTCGTCTCGCTGCTCCACCCCGACGTGGTGCTCCGGGCCGACAAGGCCGTCGGCCCCACCCCCCGCCCCCTCGTGGTCACCGGGGCGGTCCCCGTCGCCACGGGCGCGATGGCCGCCATGCAGCGGGCGCGGGCCACGCAGCCCGCGCTGGTGGGCGGCACGGTCGGCCTCGCGATGGCCCCGCTGGGACGGCTGTTCCTCGTCCTCCGGTTCACGATCGAGGACGGCCTGATCACCGAGATCGACGTCGTGGCGGAACCGGAGCGCCTCGCCGAGCTGGAACTGGCAGTGCTCGACTGAGTCCGCCCCCGAAGCGGTTGTAGCGATTCCGTGCCGGGGCCGCACCTTATGGGCCCGGCACGGCGCTCCCATACTGGCGCCGTGACCGACTTCGTCAAGCACCTGCCCGGGGCGTCCGTACCCGAGGGCGCGGTCCGCTTCTGGGACGTCGACGACGCCCGGCGCTGGCTGCGCGTGCGGGTCCCGGCCGCCTTCGCACCCGTACGGGAGCGGGACCGGGAGCGCGAGGAGTCGCGCGGCTCCGACACCGCGGCGGCCGGCTGCGGCGGCGGCTGTGGTGGAGGCTGCGGCGGTTGCGGAGGCTGCGGCTGACGGGCGCGCCCCCAGGGGCCGGCAGGATCCGAAGGACACGCCCTGGAGCCTGCCTTTCGGAAGTGCGGTGCGCATGGTGCTGCATGCAGGATCGAAATCCTGCGGCAGCATCCCTCGCCCCGCAGCGGCTGATCAAGCGGATCCGATGTCGTCGAAGTGCGACTTGGTCACGTGTCCTGCGCGGTGGCCCGCGACAGCTTCGTCCGACCGTCCACTGGATCGGATCAGCCCTCGGCGCCGGGTTCGCCGACGGGGGCGCGCATCGTACGGCCAGGCTGTCGAAGCAGCCCTTACTCTGCTCCTGGCGCGGTGGGAGACGGAATGTCACCGTCCGCCTGGCTTTGGCGGCGATCGCGGCGCCCAGGCCGGGCGGGCTCGCGCGTCGCCGGACCTGCTGCCCGGCCTGCGGACGCCGGCGGGGCAGTATCCGGGCTGGACTCTGCCGACTGCCACTGCCGACGGCCCGCTTCCTCGGCCTCGGTGGCCGCGCTACGGCGGCGACGCGCTCCCTCTCCGGCTCTTGTTAAGTTGCCTTGTCGAGAGCCGGAGGAACGGCGCCGGATGACGGGGAGACAGGCATGGGAAACGCGGTCGAGAAGCGCAGCAGGACCTCCACCACCGCCGCGGGCGCCGACGCCGAGAACGGCACCGCCCACTGCTCCGTCCGCGGGTTCTGCTGCGAGCGGCGGACCGCCTGATGTGGGCGTCGATCGTCGCCGTCCTCGGCACCCTCGCCGGAGCCCTGACCGCCGGGCTCCTCCAGCACCGCTCGGCCCGCACCGCGCGGGCCGAGCAGCGCGCCGACGGCCACCGTCAGGACCAGCTTGCCGCCGTCACCGAGTTCGCGGCCGCGCTGGACGCACACCGGTCGGCCATGTTCCACCGCGAGCGCCTCACCCTGGCCGGGGCCGGATCCGACCCGGAGCTGGAGGCGCAGACGCGGTCCCACGACACCCGCGCCGCGATCACCGCGCCCCACATCCGCCTGCAGATTCTGGTCCCCGAACTGGCCGTCCCCGCCCAGCAAGCCGCAGACGCCACCTACGCGCTGCGCAGGGCGACCGACCGGGCCGACCTGGACGACCGGCGGCACGCCGCCAAGGAAGCCGCCGCCGCCTTCATCGCCGCGGCCGCCACACTGCTCGGCCCCCACGGTCGCTGACAAGAGCCGGTGCCTGCAGCAGGCACCGGCTCTGCGGGCGTGGTCAGCCACCGCCGGGCCTGGTCGGCGCGGTCAGACAGCGACGAGCCCGTCCGCGAGGAACTCCTCGACGAGCTTCCGTGCCCGACGGTCGAAATCGGCGTACTGCGCCTCCCGCTCGGCGCCGGCGACCGCTTCGCCGACCAGCAGGTTGCCCTCGGCGTCGACGCGCTGCGGTCGCTCCTCCGCGTCCAGGAGCAGGCCCACGGCGGAGCGGGAGAAGCCGCAGTAGTAGGCGATGCCGTCGCTCAGGTTGGCCTCGAGGACGGACTGCATCGACTCCGCGACGGGGTCGTCGGCGGTGGCGCCGGCCAGCGCCAGCCACAGGATGCGCTTGCCCGCCAGGCGGGGCTTGCTGCGGCCGTAGGCGAACCCGTAGTTCCATACGCGGTCGATCCATCCCTTGAGGACGGCGGGCACGCTCTGCCAGTACACCGGGAAAACGGCGACGACGACATCGGCGTCGAGGATCCGCCGCATGTGGCGGTGTGTCTCGTCCGAGTACGTCTTCTCCCGGTTGCCCCAGTCCGGCTGGTCCTCCACGTTCATCCGCGGGTCGAACCCCTCGGCGTGCAGGTCGAGCAGGTCGACGCGGTATCCGGCGGCCTCGAGCTGGGCAGCGGCGCGACGGGCGGTGTGAGCGGTGAGGGAATCGCTGCGGTGGTGCGCGACGACGACAAGGGCTGTCCTGGTGTCACTGCTGTGCTGCGGCGGCACGGTGTCTCCCGAGGGCTCGATCTGTGCAGTGGGTCCAGTACAACCGCGGCGCCGTAGATGATCCATGGGTGAAAATCTCCACGACATAGGAGATCGTCTACGATTGCGCTGTGGATCCTCTGAGTTGCCTGCTGAGCGGCATCCGGGCCGAGGGCTCGGTCGTCAGCCACGCCGTCCTGACGGCGCCCTGGAGCATCACCTTCGCCGACGCCGCTCCGCTCACCATGGTCAGCGTGCTGCGCGGGGGCGGCACGCTGCTGCTGTCCGACGGCACCGAGCGGGCGATCGGGGCCGGCGACACGGCCATCGTCCGGGGCCCCGCACGGTTCCGCCTCGCGGACGAGCCGGCCACGGTCCACCGCCCCCACACCGCGTACGAGATCAACTGCTTCACCGCGGACGCCGCGTGCACCGGCGAGGAACTCGACGGCATCCACTGGGGCACCTGCCCGGAGGGAGCGACCGCGCTGATCGTGGGCGCCTACCGCGCCTCGGGACACCGCCACGAACGGCTCCTGCGCGCCCTGCCGCCCGTCCTGGTCATCTCCGAGGACGCCGAGGTCTGCGCCTGGCTGGAGAACGCCGCCGCCGACGCCGCCCGTCTCTCAGCCGGTTCGCAGGCGCTGATGGACCGGCTCCTCGACTGGGCGCTGGTCTGCACGCTGCGCACCTGGTTCGACCGGGCGGGCGCCGACGCGCCCGGCTGGTACCGCGGCCTCGCCGACCCGGTCCTCGCCCCCGCCCTGCACGCGTTCCACGGGCGGCCCGCCGAGAGCTGGACGGTCGCGTCGCTGGCCGCTCAAGCGGGCGTCTCCCGCGCCCTGTTCGCCCGGCGCTTCACCGAGCTGATGGGGCGCCCGCCCCTGACCTACCTCACCGAGTGCCGCATGGACGACGCCGAGGCACTCCTGGCCGACACCGACCTCAGCATCGGCCAGATCGCCAAGACCGTCGGCTACGCCGACGCCTTCGGCTTCAGCGCCGCCTTCAAACGCCACAAGGGCCTGAGCCCCAGCACGTTCCGCACCACGGCGGCCTGAGTCACGGCACGCCTTGCATGGACCAGCGGGGTGCAGCAGGGCGGCCGGCGGTTGAGGCAAGCGAGACGGCTGTCGCCATCCGCTCAGGGGCCGGTGTTCGCTCGGTGGCGGTCACGAGAGGCCCGGCGAGCGCTGCGCAGCGCAGAACCGGGCGGCTTGCGCGAGCCTGAGTGGATCCGGGGTGGGCAGGGACGGGGCCACGCACTCGGGATCGGTGCCCGTGCGGATGGGTACGGCACCTGGGAACGGATCCTTGCGGCCGTCCAGCCAGCGACGGACGGAAGCGACGACGTCGACCGGACCGTATCGGCGGACCCCACCGTCTGCCGGGCCCACCAGCATGCCGCCCGAGCCGGGAAGAGGAGACTCCAGGCCGGGCCGATCCCGACGAACCCGCCCTCGGGCGCTCCCGAGACGGCCTGAGCACGAAGGTCCACCTCGCCGGCGACACCGTGCACGACCACTGGCCTTCGCGCCAGCGCAGGCCGGGCGGGCGACGCCCCGGCCTTCAAACCGTCATGGCCGCGATCCGTGTGCCGCGATGCGGGCCCGGAAGACCGAGAACCCGCCCCCGGTACCGTGCTCGCGGACCGCGCGTACTCATCCCGCGCCATCCGAATTCCCCTCCGTCGACGGGGAATCCCCGCTGACATCCCCCAGCCGTCCGACCAGATCGGCCATCGTCTGCGGCGAGGCCGCGCCGGAGGCCGGCCGCCCGTCTTCGACGCCGGCACTGCCAGGGAGCGAGTAGGAGATGCGCTTCCATGGATCCCGCCTCACCTTCACCGTGTCGTCGGGCGGCTGGGCCAAGTCTCCGGCCGCGGCCTCGCCGCCTTCCCCTCCCGGGAGGACGCCCTCCGCGCTGCCCGAGATCGGCGACATGACCGACTGGACCCGCAGCCCGAGGGAGTCCGCGCCGACCCTTCCTTCCTCGTCCGACCTCCTGGTGCAGGTGCTCTCGGGACGCTCTCCCCGGGACGCCGGGAAGCGGCGTTGTCGGTGGGCTCTGCCAGGGTGGCGTCGTGAATGAACTGGTGGAGCGTGTCGACGATCAAGATCGTGTGCTGGGGGTGGTGGTCAGTCGTCGGCAGGCCGTCCGGGAGGGGTGGCTGCACCGGATCGCCGTGACGGTGTGTCGCGACGAGAGTGGGCGGATCCTCGTCCACCGACGGTCGGAGCAGTTGTCGCGCTCCCCCGGGCTCTACGAGGTCCAGGTCGGTGGCGCCGCGAATGTCGGTGAGTCCTATGAGCAGGCCGCTGCGCGGGAGCTGGCAGAAGAGCTGGGCATTCGTGTGCTGCCGCGCTTGCTGTTCACGTTCCTCAACCGCAGCGGATTGAGCCCTCACTGGCTCGGTGTGCACGAAGCCGTGGTGCCGGATGCCGTTGTCCCCGATCCCGATGAGATCGCCTGGCACGGCTGGCTGACCGAGCTGGAGCTGCGGTCGGCCCTGCTGGAGTGGTGCTTCACCCCAGACAGTCACGAAGCCTTCAGCCGGTATCTCACGTTCCGGACCACGCAATCCTGACCCTTGCCCGCCTTTACTTGCAACAAGTGAGCGGCCCAGAGACTCCCTGGTCAGGGTGCCGGGTTGACGACAACTAGTGCCGTATCAGGCAACGTTCGCCCTGTGTTCGGGGTGCGATATGGTCCTCAGCCATGGGCGAACTGGTGTTGATCAGGCACGGCGAGACCGCATGGAGCCGGACCGGCCAGCACGCTGGCCGCACCGACCTGCCGCTGACCGCGGCGGGGGAGGACGCGGCGCGTGCGCTCGCACCTCGGTTGGCCGAACGGGAGTTCGCCGCCGTCTACAGCAGCCCGCTGACTCGCGCCGTGCGGACCGCCGAACTGGCGGGGTTGAGCGGCGCGGAGCCCGACACCGACCTGATCGAGTGGGACTACGGTCGCTACGAGGGGCTGACCGCCGAGCAAATCCAGGAGCTCAAGCCCGGCTGGGAGCTGTGGCGCGACGGCGTCGACGCCGGCGAGGACCTCGGGCACGTGACGGTGCGGGTCGACGCCTTCCTCGGCCGGGTCCGGCCGCTGCTGGACAAGGGCGACGTGGCCGTCGTTGCGCACGGCCACCTGTCACGCATACTCACCGCGCGCTGGCTCGGGCTCGACGCGTCGGCCGCGCGGCAGTTCGGGCACCCGCATCCGGGGACGATCAACACGCTGGGGTACGAGCACAAGCTGCCAGTCGTGCTGGGGTGGAACGTGCCGTAATGGCGGCTGTCCCTATCCCGTTCAAGATGTAGCTACTGCCGTGCTTTTAGGCGGTGTTGGCCCTGTCGACGACGGAGCGTAGGCGCCGGTCGTCGGCGTGGCGATTTCGCCAGATGATGTAGCGGCGGATCATGCTGCCCTGTTCCTTGTGGTCGGCGTGGTCGGTGCCGTCGAGGGTGAAGTAGCGCAGGGCGGTGAACTGGGCTTCTACGCGGTTGAGCCAGGAGCCGTTTCTTCATCGGCTTGATGTGGCCGTGGAGCTTGTCCTTGGCCAGGTCCAGGGCGGCGAACAGGTGCCGTACTCCGCCGTAGCGGTCGTAGGTCGCCCGCCGCCTGCGGCGGGGTTCGCGGTCGGGGTCCTTTCCGCAGACAGCTGATCGCCGGTGCGGCCCTGCGTGAGGATTCCGGATCGGCCGCCGACACGACGCCCGCGACCGGGCGCGATGGTCCACGGCCCGGGATCGTCGTCCCTGCCCACGGGACCGGGCAGGCCGAAATCCCGTGGAGCCCAGCTGCGTCGCGTGAAATGATCTTCGGCGAATGATGACGAACGGGAAGGCTGAAACGTGTACGTACCGCCATCTGCACGGGCTCTCGATGATGACGAGCGTGAGCTCGTGGAGCTGGCGCGCCGCACCATCGACGCGCATACCGACGCCGGGCCCGACGAAGACGGCGTCCACACGATGGGCGCCGCGGTCATGGCCGCCGACTACCGGATGTTCGCCGGCGTGAACCTCTACCACTTCACCGGCGGACCCTGCGCCGAACTCGTGGCTCTGGGAGCCGCACGAGCCCAGGGCGCCCGCCAGATGCGCTGCATCGTTGCCGTGGGAAACCACGGGCGCGGCATCATCGGCCCGTGCGGGCGCGACAGGCAGGTCTTCGTGGACTACTACCCCACCATGCGCGTCATCGTGCCCACGCCGGCGGGGCCGAGGTCCGTTCTCGCCGCCGACCTGATGCCGCTGACGCAGCGATGGACCCCGGAAGGCATGAGCAGTCTCGACCCGTCGCTCTACCAGGACCCCGAGACGGCCGGTCCCCCGATCATCCGCTTCAACCCCCGCTACCTGGAAGGCGTCCGCTCCGGCGCCAAGACCAAAACCACCCGCTTCCGGGACCCGGCCCGGCTCGGGCCGGCACGGCTGGTGTTCGAAAGCGATCCCGAAGTCGTCCTGCCGGCAGAGGTGACCGGCGTCAGGCACTGCCTGGTCAGCGAACTCACCGACCAGGACGCCCAGGCCGAGGGGCTGACGACCGCTGCCGAACTCCGTGAAGGTCTCAAGGGCCACTACCCGGATCTGTCGGGAACCGACGAAGTCGACGTAGTCACCTTCCAGATCAACGACACGACGGGCGCCGCCTGAACCGCGGGGGCACCGGCGGCCGCGGACGCCGGTGACGACTTCGGCTGGACCGTCCGGTCGACTCCACCGTAGTCCGCGCCCACCGGCAATCCTCCGGAGCACGGTCCTGGGGGGTGTCCGACCCTGATCCGCCGGACACCCCCTAGCGGGCGAGCAGGACGTCCAGTTCCTCCAGTGCGCCCACCGCGATCCGCCGGGTCAGTGCCTCGGCCCGGGCGGCGTCGCCCTCGCGGACCGCTTCGGCCACCTGGACGTGCAGGGTGACGGCGGCGGGGTCGGGGTCGTGGAACATCACCTCGTGTTCGGTACGCCCCGTCAGGACCTCCGCGACGACGTCCCCGAGCCGGGCGAACATCTCGTTCCCGGAGGCGTTGAGCACCACTCGGTGGAAGGAGATGTCGTAGCGCAGATAGTCCTCGAGCTGGTGGCCGCGCGAGGTGCGGACCATGCCGAGGGCCGCCGCGGTGAGGTCGGCGCAGTGCTGGGGCGTGGCCAGCGTCGCGGCGAGCCCGGCGGCCACCGGCTCGATCGCGGAGCGCAGCACGGTGAGGGAGCGCAGCTGCCGGGGCCGGTCGGGGCCGGCGAGCCGCCAGCGGATCACCCGCGGGTCGTAGACGTTCCACGCGTCCGCCGGGCGCACGGTGACGCCGACCCGGCGGCGGGACTCGACCAGGTGCATCGACTCCAGGACGCGGACGACTTCGCGCACCACGGTGCGGGAGGCGTCGAAGCGTTCGGCGATCTCGTCCGTGCGCAGGACGCTGCCGGGCGGGTACTCGCCCGCGGCGATCGCGAGGCCGATGGTGTCCAGCACGTGGGAGTGGAGGCCCGGTCCTGGACCGCTTTCGGCGCCTTCGGTGGTCATGGCGCAAGCGTACGGTGACACCCCCTCGGGCAAAAGATGTGATGTTTTCGACGCGAGGCTTGAATACGTACTACTTAATGCGCTTCAGTGGTGCCGCACGAACCGATGTCGACGAGGACAGCGAGGTGGACGTGAGCACCCAGCGCGTCATTGTGGTGATGGGCGTGGCCGGCACGGGCAAGACGACCGTGGGCCGGCTGCTCGCGGAACGGCTCGGCCTTCCCTACGCGGAGGGCGACGCCTTCCACCCGGCGGCCAACGTCGCCAAGATGGCGGCCGGCCACCCGCTGGACGACGCGGACCGCTGGCCCTGGCTCGACGCCGTGGGCGAGTGGATCCGCAACCGCGCCGGCCGTTGCGGCGGTGTGATCGCCGCGTCCTCGCTCAAGCGCGCCTACCGCGACCGGCTGCGCGCCGCGGCCCCCCGGGCCGTCTTCGTGCACCTCACCGGTGAACGCCCGCTGATCGAGGAGCGGATGGCGGCGCGCAGGGGCCACTTCATGCCCACCACCCTGCTGGAATCGCAGTTCGCCACGCTGGAGCGGCTCCAGGACGACGAACTCGGCGTCGCGGTCGACGTGTCCGGCTCCCCGGAGGAAGTCACCGAACGGGCCCTGGCCGCGCTGCGCCCGCTGTGCGCCCCCGAGAGCAAGGGGACGTGCTCGTGACCGGTCTCGGCATCGCAAGCCTGACGACCGCCGCCGCGGGTGCCGCGCCGATCACCTCGGCCGGCAACACCCGGCTCGGGATAGCGGTCCTCGCAGCCATCGCACTCATCGTCCTGCTCATCACCCGCCTCAAACTCCACGCTTTCCTGGCCCTGACGGTCGGCTCGCTGGCCCTCGGCGTCCTCGCGGGCGCGCCCCTGGCCAAGACCGTCGCGAGCTTCACCGCCGGACTCGGCGCCACGGTCGCCGGCGTCGGCGTACTGATCGCGCTGGGCGCGATCCTCGGCAAGCTGCTGGCGGACTCGGGCGGCGCGGACGAGATCGTGGACACCATCCTGGCCCGGGCCAGGGGCCGGGCCATGCCCTGGGCGATGGTGCTCATCGCGTCGGTGATCGGGCTGCCGCTCTTCTTCGAGGTCGGCATCGTGCTGCTGATCCCGGTGGTGCTGCTCGTGGCCGAGCGGGGGAACTACTCCCTGATGCGGATCGGCATCCCGGCGCTGGCCGGCCTGTCCGTGATGCACGGGCTGATACCTCCGCACCCCGGGCCCCTCGTCGCCATCGACGCGCTCCACGCGAACCTGGGTGTCACCCTCGCCCTCGGTGTGGTCGTCGCGATCCCGACCGTGATCATCGCCGGGCCGCTGTTCTCCCGGTACGCGGCCCGGTGCGTGGACGTCCCGGTGCCGGAGGACATGATCGTCCGGGCCCGCCCGTCGGCCGGTGCGGAGCACCGCCCGCGGTTCGGGGCGACGGTGTTCACCGTGCTGCTGCCCGTGGCCCTGATGCTGCTCAAGGCCCTCGTCGACATCGTGGTGGACGATCCCGCGAACCCGGTGCAGCGCGTCGCCGACGTCGTCGGCTCCCCGCTGATCGCGCTGCTCACGGCGGTGCTGGTGGGCATGTTCACCCTCGGCCGGGCGGCGGGCTTCACCAGGGCGCGGATCTCGGTCACGGTGGAGAGGTCCTTCGCCCCCATCGCGGGCATCCTGCTGATCGTGGGCGCCGGCGGCGGCTTCAAGCAGACCCTCATCGACGTGGGCGTGGGGCAGATGGTCCTGGACCTGTCGCAGAACTGGGCCGTCCCGGCCCTGCTGCTGGCGTGGCTGATCGCCGTCGCCATCCGGCTGGCGACGGGCTCTGCGACCGTGGCCACCATCTCGGCCGCCGGTCTGGTGGCCCCGCTCGCGGCGGACATGTCCACCACCGGGACGGCGCTGCTGGTCCTCGCCATCGGCACCGGGTCGCTCTTCTTCAGCCATGTCAACGACGCCGGTTTCTGGCTGGTCAAGGAGTACTTCGGGATGACCGTCGGTCAGACCGTGAAGACGTGGTCGGTGATGGAGACGGTCATCTCGGTGGTCGGGCTGGGCTGCGTCCTCCTGCTGTCCCTGGTCCTGTAGTCCTGTCGTTCCCGTTCCCCGGCCGTCACGGGTCCCGCAGTTGGGCGGCGGCGAGGGCGAGACCGCCCGCCGCCGTCGCACAGCGGGCCGCGAGGTTCTCGACCTCGGCGCGCAGGGCTTCGGTCTCCCGGCCCTGCCATCCCGGCGACCAGGCCGCGGCCCCCCGCAGCCGGACCGCGTGCGCGCCCAGCGCGGCGGCGTGGTCGCGCAGGCTCCCGCCGGGGGGCCGCGCCGCCGGGCGGAGCGGCCGGGGAGTGCGGGGCGGCCGGTCCGCGACCCGGCGCCGGACCGGCCCGCGCTCCGGGGCCGGCCCCGTCGGGGGCCGTACGGGCAGACCGGAGCCGCGGTCGCAGAAGGCCCACAGGGCCGCGCCGAGTCCGAGGAGCGGCCGGGCCGTCTCGGCCCGGCCGGTGGCGACCTGCCATCCGGCGTGGTCGTTGAAGGGGTTCGCGTCGGTGAGGGCGTGCCAGGCGAGGATGTCGGCGAACGAAGGCGCCAGCAGGGAGAACGCGTGCTCGGCGCCCCGCTCGCGCATGATGCCGCGGAACAGGCGGACGGCCTCGGCCTGCCGGCCGGCTTCGACGGCCCGCAGGACCGCCGCGGTGCCGGCGTCCTCCAGGAGTTCGGGACGGTCCGCGCTCGCCGCCCGGATCCTGGCCCTGAGTCCGCAGACGGCGATGCTGACGGCGAGGCTCTCCCGGCCGGCCAGGACCCCCGCGAGGCGGCCGGCGCGGGCCGCGCCCCGGCCGCGCGCGGCCCATCCGAGGCCCGCCGGGTCGGTCAGGGTACGCACCAGGGTGCGCCAGCCGCGCCTGCTGCGGCCTCCTCTGGCCAGCGCCGCCGCGGGCAGGCGGGTGCCGAAGGCCAGGCCGGAGGCGTAGCGGGCGGCCTCACCGACCGCGTCGGCGGCCTCGGCAAGGGCGCGGCACGGGGCGTCGAGCTGGTCGACGTCCGGGGCGGTGGACGCGGAGGTCACGGCGTCGGACATGGGTTCCTCGTGGGGTTCGGCAGGGATCTGAGGGCGTGGACGGCAGGGCGGGGACGGCAGGGCGGGGCAGGTGCGGCGGCGTCCCGGTGTGGCGGCGCCGGCGCGCGGACCTCGTCAGCGGCGGGTGAGCGTGAGCCGGACGCCGCGCGGGTCGAGGGTGACGGGCAGCGGTCCGACCGGGTCCAGGACCGGCCGGGTGCCCGTGATCCGGTGGCCGCGCAGGACCTCGGCGCAGAAGGCGGCCGTGATCATCAGCCCGAGCTGGTCGCCGGGGCAGCGGCCGCCGCCGTGGCTGAAGGGCGCCATCCGGATGTCCCGGTCGGCGGCCGGGTTCTTCCACCGGCCCGGTACGAAGACATGGGCGGCCGGGACCCGTTCGGGGTCTCGCTGGTGGAACGCGGCGGGCAGGAGCACGGCGGTGCCGGCCGGGTGGCGCACACCCCGCCATTCGGTCTCGCCGCGGGTGACGCGGATCAGGTCCGGCACCACCGGGTACAGGCGCAGCGACTCCCGGACGCAGGCCCGCAGCCTGGGCAGTTCGCCCCGGGCCCCGCCGGCGGCGACCTCGGCGGACGCTTCGGCGGCGGCCGCGTCCTGTTCGCAGGGGTGCGCGCCCAGCAGGAGCAGCGTGCGCAGCAGGGTGTCGGGAACCGCGTCCATCGCCAGGAGCCAGAGCCGGGCCTCGTCCGCGGGGTCGACGGCGCCGTCGGGGTCGGTGGTGTCGACGGGGCCGGCGTGGCGGGCGGCGCGTCCGGCGAGGGTGTCGTCGCCGGCGTGGCGGACGTACTCCCGGACGCGTGCGCGGGCCTTGTCCTGCACCGAACGCGCGGCGCGTGTCCGGCCGCCGCGAGGGCGCCCGTCCTCGGCGCGCAACTGGGTGAGCCATCCGGCGAGTTCGTCGTCCTCGGCGGCAGGGTCGCCGAGGACGATCCGCCGGGCGGCCCGGTTCACGGCGCGCCGGACGCGGGCGAGTTCGAGGGTTCCGGTGGCGGTCAGGTGCCGGGCCTCCTCGGCGACGACCGTGAGGATCGGGCCCGCGGCGGGGTGCACGGGCAGCCCCGCGGCCAGCACGTCGGCGCTCATCCGCCGCCGTTCCGGGCGCTGTTCACCGCGGGCGCAGCCGGGCCCGTCGCCGTCCCGGCCGGGCTCGTGGGTGCTCAGGCCCCGGCACTTCTGGGGCGGGTCGGCGGCGAGGACGCTGACGGGTTCGGCGTAGAAGCGGCGCAGGTCCTGCGGATCGAGGAGGACGAGGAGCGTCTGGCCGGACCGGGTGCGTACGAGCGCGGGCGCGTCCCCGTGGCGTGCGCGCAGGGCGCGGAGCTCGGCGGCGGAGGCGCGGACCCCGCCCGGCCGCCGGCGGGGGCGCGGCCGGCCGGCGGCGGTGAGCAGGGCGCCGAGGGAGGCGAGGACGGTGGGCGTGGCCGCGGGGGACCCGGCGGGCGCGAGGGCCGCGGCGGGACCGGCCGGCCGGCCGGCGGACGTCCGCCGGGCCGGTTCCTTCACGGATGTCCGCCGGCCGGGGTCGTCCGCGCCGAGCGGCGGCACGGCCGACCCGGTGTCCGCGAGCGGTGCTCCGCCCCGGGGTGCCCGTCCGGCCCGCTCCGTGGCGCGCGGACGGGGCTCGCCCCACGCGGACCGCACCGGCAGCCCGGTCCGTTCGGCGAGAGCCCGTACCCGGGCCTTGAGCCCGTCGAGGGCGGCCCCTTGGACCGTACGCATCCGTGTACCTCCGCGGCGGGAAAGACGACAACGGTCGGTGACATCGGCATCACCGTACGTCCCGTCCGCGGAGCGCGCGCTCCGAGCGCCGGACCCGGCCTACGCGCGGGGGACCCCGTCCGACCTGGTGCTCCGGGGGGATCCGTCCGGGGCGAAGACGGCCTCGCGGAAGGTGGTGCGCAGCGGGCCGGAGGCGGCCGGGAGGAGGACCGCCCAGCGGTGGTGGCGGGGGGAGATCCAGACGGCGGGGCCCGGGTCGGCCGAGGCGTGGTGGGTCCAGACGCCGTGCGGGGCGGGCTGCCACAGGAGCCCGCGGGCGGGGGTGAGTTCGCCCGTGCGGATGCGGAGGGACTCGGCCGTCCAGGCGCGGGTGAGGGGCGCGGGGCCGGACGCGTCGCCCGGGTCGTTCGACCCGTTCGCGGGACTCGGTGCACTCGGTGCACTCGCGGGACTCGGTGCGCTCGGTGCACTCGGGTGAAGGAGGTGCCTCAGGAAGAGGACGAGGTCGGCGAGGGGCGTACGGAGGGCTCCGTCGGTGATGCGGGTGCGGGTCATGCCCAGCGGGTTCCACACGCGTGTGGCCGCGGCCTGGGCGAGGGTGCTGCCGCAGAGGTGTTCGACGAGGCGGGTGAGGGCGGCCGTGCCGCCCGGGTGGGTGAGGAGCTGGTGGGCGGTGGTCCCGGCGGAGGTGCCCGCCGCGGCCTCGTCCCCGTACGCGGCCAGCGGGGTGTGCAGGCGCAGCGCGCCCTCGTCGACGAGGGTCCCGACCGTCGGCCACAGGGCGAGGACGGCGGTGAGGCCGCCGACGTCGAGGACCTCGTCCGCCCCGCCCGAACACGCGTGCGGGCCGTCCGGTCCGCCGACGGCCCACACCGCCCCGGGATCGGCGGACTCCACGAGGGCCCGGACGGCGTCTGCCTGGTCGCTCAGGAGCGTCATGGTCGCTCACGCTAACGACCCGGGCCGCGGGCCCGTGGCAGGTCGCGCGAATCGGCCGCTCCCGCCACCCGAATGGGCCGGAAGGAGGGGGGCGGGGACCGGCCGGCCCCCGCCCCCTCACCGGGTCAGTTCTTGTCGGGCCGGTCGGTCACCCGCAGGGTGTTCAGCAGGGGCTTGCCGAATCCGGAGTGCGTCACGAAGCGGACGTTGAGCACCCCGTCCGTGACCGTGACCGTGTACGTGCGGGTCAGGGCCTTGTAGGTGCCCGCCTCCAGGGCGATGTCGAGGGAGGGCAGGACCTGCGTGCCCTCGGCGAGGACGTCGAAGACGCGCTTGTTCGCCTTGGTGGAGGAGAGTTCCGCGAAGCCGAGCTCCACCGTGTAGGTGCCGTTCGGCACGTTGTCGAAGCGGTACTCGTACATGCCCTCACGGGCGTTGCGGAAGAGCCGCTGCTCGTCCGTGCCGGCGATGGTGCGGCCGGTGGACTGGACGGTGCCGTTGCCCTGGTACCCGTACGAGCCCGCGGTGTACTTGCGGTCCGGGGACCAGGCGTCGCCGAGGGCGTCGGTGGAGCCGTAGCCGGAGCCCGCGTCCAGGCCGACCTGGTAGCGCGGGACGACGACCTTGACCGGGACGGTGAGGACCGGGGTGCGGCCGCTCGCCGAGGCGATCTTCAGGTCGGCGGTCAGGACCGTGCCGGGGGCCAGTCCCGTCGTGTCGACCGAGAGGGTGAGCGGGGCCTTCCCGCCCGTCGGAAGGTCGCCGCTCGCGGGTGTGGCCGTCAGCCAGGCCGCGTCCTCGGACACCGTGAACGCCGTGCCGAGGCCCGGGTTGGTGAGGTCCAGGGTCCGGGTCCGCTGCTGGTCGGCCGGGAGCACGACCTCCAGCGCCGGCTTGGAGGCCGTGACCCTGCCGGTGCGCAGGGACTGCGTCACCGTCGTGACGTCGGCGGCCTTGACGTCCACCGTGGCCGTGGCGGGCTCGTACTGCGCCGCCGCGAGGGAGACGGTCCGCGAGCCGGAGGGGCTCTGGACGACGTACGCGCCGTCCGCGGCCGTGGTCGCCGACACCGCGGTGTCGCCCGTGCCGACGGTCACCGTGGCCCCGGCGACGCCGTTGCCGTCGTTGGCGTCGAGGACCCGGCCGGCCACCACGCCGCTCTTGGTGGTGCGGAAGGCGATGGACAGGCCGTCGGTGATGACCGGGGTGTTGAAGGAGTACTTGAAGGCGTCGGTTCCGGTGGCGTTCTCCACGCCGACCGTGGCCGTGGAGCCGCCCTTGATGCCGGTGCCGCCGGTGCCCTTGTAGGAGTAGGTGACGGTGCCGTCCTCGCCGATCGCCGCGGAGAAGGAGAACTTCTCGGCCTGCGCCGACCAGTGGGCCACCTCGCGCCACTCGATCACGTAGGCGCGGTGCGGGGCGGTACCGGTGACCGCGGTGAAGACGCCCGAGCCGCTGCCCGCCGCGCCGACGACCAGGTCGTCCCAGAAGGGGTAGAGGGCGGCGTTGGGCGTGGCCGTGCTCGGAAGGTCTCCGTTGATGTCGCCGGTGTTGTTGCCGCCGAAGCTGACCGTGCCGTTCGTGCCGATCCAGGCCTGGGCGTACGTCTTGCCGTACAGCGGCAGCGGGAAGGGCAGGTCGACCCGTTCGGTGGTGTTGTCGCCGGTGAGCGCGAGCTGCCGGCTGCCCGCCGCGTAGGGCCGGTCGCCGGCGGTGGCGCAGGCGTAGCCGTAGCCGTCGGTGCGCTCGGGCAGGTTCACGGTGACGGTGGTGTCGCCGCCGACGGTGACCTCGGCCGTACCGCCGCTGAGGCAGCGGGAGGCGTGGGTGGCGTTCACCCGGTAGGTGCCGTGGGGCAGGGTGACCTCGAAGCGGCCCTGTGCGTCGGTGGTCGCGGTCACCGGGGTGTCGGCGATGGTGACGGCGGCTCCCGCGGTCGGCCCGGAGGCCGAGGCGACGGTGCCGGTGACCTTGCCGGAGGCCGCCTGGGTGAGGGTGAAGTCGCCGGTGGCGGTGCCGTTCTCGGTCACGGTGGCGGTCGCGGTCTGCTGCCCGTAGCCGAACTTGGCCGCGGTCAGGGTGTACTCGCCGACCGAGAGGGCCGGGAAGGAGTAGCTGCCGTCGGCCGCCGTGGTGGCCGTACGGTCGATCGGGCCGTCAGCGGTGACCTTCACGCCCGCGAGGGGCTGGCCGCCGGAGCGGACGGTGCCGCCCAGGGCGCCGAGCGCGCCGCGCGGGGCGGCGTTGACGGCGGCGAGGACGTCGAGGCGGCCCTCGCCGAAGACGTTGTTGTCGGCGGCGTTGCCACCGCACTGGCTGCTGTCGGTGTCCAGGGCGGTGCCGTCCAGGAGCGACTCGGTCTGCGCGATGTCGCCTTCCAGGGACGGGGCGGCGGACCACAGCAGGGCCACGGCGGCCGCGGTGTGCGGTGAGGCCATGGAGGTGCCGGAGAAGGCCTCGTACGCGCCGCCGGGGACGGAGGAGCGGACGTTCACGCCCGGAGCGGAGATGTTCGGCTTGACGATGCCGCCGGGGCCGGCGCCGCGCGAGGAGAAGGACGCGATCGTGTTGTTGATGTCGAAGGCGCCGGAGCTGTAGGAGCTGGCGTAGTCACCGGGCGAGCCGCTGGTGGAGCAGCCGGGTCCGGCGTTGCCGTTGGAGAAGGCCGGGAAGATGCCGGCGGCCCGCCAGGTGTCGACGATCTGCTGGTACCAGGTGTCGCCGCCCGCTCCGCCCCAGGAGTTGTTGACGATGTGCGGGGCCAGGTCGGGTCGCGGGTTCTGCCCGTTCAGGTCGGTCGGGGCGACGATCCACTGTCCGGAGGCGAGCAGCGAGGCCTCGGAGCAGGAGTTGGACTCGCAGCCCTTGGCGGCGATCCACTTGGCACCGGGGGCGACGCCGATCTTGTTGGCGCCGCCGTCGTCGCCGACCATCGTGCCCATGGTGTGGGTGCCGTGGTCGTTGTTGTCGCAGGGTGCGGCGCCGGCGCAGACGCCCGCCGGGTCGAACCAGTTGTAGGCGTGGGAGTAGCTGCCGTCGGCGTTCTTGCCGCGGTACTGGTTGGCCACGGCCGGGTGCGTGAAGTCGACCCCGCTGTCGATGTTGGCGACGACGACGCCCTCGCCGCGGACACCGATCCGGTCCCACACCTGCGGGGCCTTGATCCGGTCGATGTTCCACTCGACGGCGTCCGCGACGGCCTTCTCGCGCTTGCCCTCGGCGGGCTTGGGGAGGTCGACCTTGTCGTCGGCGTCGATCCGGGCCACCTCGGGGCGCTGGGCGAGGGTTCCGGCGAGTTTCTCGCTGCCGACGACGCGCACGGCGTTCACGATCCAGTACGAGGTGTACTCGGCCCCGGCGCCTTCCAGGGCCTTGATGACGTCGGCCTGGCTGCGCGCGGCGTGGTCCTTCTTCGTCCTCAGCACGGTCTCGGCCTTGGCGGCGCGGGTCTGCTGCTTCCCCGCGGCGGTGAGGTCGGCGGCGCTGTCGAGGTAGACCCAGAAGACGGCCTTGGCCGAGCCGTCGAGCTGGGCGCGGAGCTTGGGTTCGATCTTGCGCTCGGCCGCGCTCGGCACGCCGGGGCCGGGATCCGGTGCGGCCGCGGCGACGCCCGCGCCGAGCGGGAGCAGCAGGACCGAGGTGAGGGCGGCGAGCGCCGTGCGTAAGGACCGTGCGGGCCGGGCCGGCCTCGTGGGCCGTAAGGCTCGTGAGGACCGCTTGTCGCGTTGGGCCACGTGTTGTCTCCTCGTACGCCGTGTGCGGGATGTGCGGGAAGGGTGCGCGTGACGTGCGCGGGTCATGGTGAAGTAGACGTCATGCTCATTACAAGAGGGCCTTATGAGCCGTCCCCGGGGCTGTCTTGCGGATCGGCACGACACCCCCGGGCCGCGCGGACCGGCGGCGTGCCCCGGTGGCCCTTCCGCGCCGGGCGCGCCAGCCTGAAGGCATGACCGTGCCCGCCGAGTCGCCCGAGGTGCCGCCCGAGCCCGCCGTAGCGCTGGCGTCGGCGCGCGGCCGGTGGATCCTGCTGGCCACGGTGCTCGGGTCGACCATGGCCATGCTGGACTCGACCGTGGTGAACGTGGCGCTCCCGCGCATCGGGGAGGACCTCGACGCCGATCTGGCGGTGCTCCAGTGGACGGTGAACGCCTATCTGCTCACCCTGGCCGGGCTGATCCTGGTCGGCGGGGCCCTGGGCGACCGCTTCGGCCGGCGGCGGATCTTCGTGCTGGGCACGGTGTGGTTCGCGGTGGGTTCCCTGCTGTGCGGGATCGCCCCGAACGCCGGAGTGCTGGTGGCCGCCCGGGCCCTGCAGGGCGTCGGCGGGGCGCTGCTGACGCCCGGCTCCCTCGCCCTGATCCAGGGCTCGATCCGGGCCGGGGACCGGGGCCGCGCGGTGGGCCTGTGGTCGGGGCTGGGCGGTGTGGGCGCGGCGGTGGGTCCGTTCCTCGGCGGCTGGCTGGTGGACGGGCCGGGCTGGCGGTGGGTGTTCCTGCTGAACGTGCCGGTGGCCGCGCTGTGCGTGCCGGTGGCGCTGCGGCACGTACCGGAGTCGCGGGACCCCCAGGCGCACGGCCGCTTCGACGTGGCCGGGGCGGTGCTCGGCGCGGGCGCACTGGGTCTGGTCACCTACGCGCTGATCGAGGCCTCGTCGGACACCGCCCCGGTCGTCGCCGCGGCGGTGGGGGGCGTGCTGCTGGGCGCCGCCTTCGTCTGGGTGGAGCGGCACCGGGCCGATCCGATGGTGCCGCCGGACATCTTCAGGTCGCGGCAGTTCACGGCCGTCAACCTGGTCACCCTGTGCGTGTACGCGGCCTTCAGCGGCTTCTTCTTCCTCGTCGTGCTGCAGCTCCAGGTGGTGGCCGGGTACTCGGCCCTGGGCGCCGGTGCGGCGCTGCTGCCGACGACGCTGCTGATGCTGCTGCTGTCGGCCCGCTCGGGCGAGATCGGCGAGCGGATCGGGCCGCGCATCCCGCTCACCGTGGGGCCGCTGCTGTGCGCGGCCGGGATCCTGCTGACGCTGCGGGTGGGCCCGGGGGCCTCGTACGTGGCGGACGTGCTGCCGGCCATGGTGGTGATGGGACTGGGGATGGTGACCCTGGTGGCTCCGCTGACGGCGACCGTGCTGTCCTCGGTGGACCCGGGGCGGGCGGGCCTGGCCAGCGGCATCAACAACGCCGCCGCGCGCGCGGCCGGGCTGCTCGCCGTGGCGGCGCTGCCCCTGCTGGCAGGAATGGGCCCGGAGTCGTACCTCTCGGCGACGCAGTTCGACGCGGCGTTCGGGCGGGCCATGCCGTGGTGCGCGGGCGCCCTCGTGGCCGGATCCGTCGTGGCCTGGGCGACCGTCCGCTCCCCCGCGCCCGACGCGTGCCACCCGCAGTGCCACACGCACTGCGCACTGTCCTCCCCGCCACTCGAACCCCGCGAGCGGGGTGACCGTACCGCGCCGGGCTGATCCCCGTGTGCTGGAGCGCGACGGCCGACCTGGTCGCGGGCACGGCCGTCGCCGCCGTCGGACTCGTGTGCGTGGCGCGCGTACGACGGGCCCGCGACCTGCTCGTGGCGACGCTGCCGCTGCTGGGCGTGCACCAGCTGATGGAGGCCGCGGTCCGGGATTCGCGCACGCCCTCGCGACGGGGCCGGTGACGGCCGAGATCCGGGGCCGCACCATCGGCTACGGCGTGAAGGTTCCGTGGACGCCGCTGGTCCTGACGGGCTACCTGCTCGCCACTCTGGGCTCGCTGCTGCTCGCCGGGGACCGGCGGCTGCGGACCCTCGGGGTGGTGCCGACCGCGGGAGCCCTGGCCTGCTCAGCGCTGTGGCGGCTGGAATTCGCCTCCACCTGGTGCGCCGTCGCCGCGGTCGCCTCGCTGCTGGTCCTGGGCTGGGTCGGGGGCCGGGAACCGGCCGCCGGGGACCGCTGATCGACCGAAAGTTACCTAGACGTATGTAGTGACTTCACACGCGGGCAGCAGTAGAACTCGTTCCCATTCCATCGAGAGTGAGGAACGTCACATGGGTGACAACGCCCTGCCCAAAAGAGGCTCCAATGGAATTTCACGTCGCGGATTCCTAGGTAGAACAGGTTCCATAGTCGGGGCCGTGGCCCTGGCCGGTCACCTCGCTCCCCCGGCGGCGCAGGCGGCCGCGGCCGCCGCCGCGCCGGGACCGATCGGGGACGGGGCCCGGGTACCGGTCCTGGTCATCGGCACCGGCTACGGCGGGTCGGTCGCGGCCCTGCGGCTGGCACAGGCCGGAGTGGACGTGCAGATGATCGAGATGGGCATGAACTGGGACACCCCGGGCCCGGACGGCAAGGTCTTCCCGAAGGTGACCAGTCCGGACTACCGCTCGTTCTGGCTCCGCACACGGACCAAGGCGCCGCTCAGCAACTTCCTCGGCTTCCCCATCGACAAGGACGTCCCCAAGTACACGGGGATCCTGGACGCCGAGGACTTCGCCGGCATCACGGTCTACCAGGGCCGCGGCGTCGGCGGCGGTTCGCTGGTCAACGGCGGCATGGCGGTCACGCCCAAGCGCGCGAACTTCGCCGCCGTCCTCCCCTCGGTGAACGCCGACGAGATGTACGACACCTACTACCCGAGGGCCAACGCCGGCCTCGGCGTCGGGATGATCGACCCGGCCTGGTTCGACACCGCCGACTGCTACCAGTTCTCCCGGGTCGGCCGCAAGCACGCCCAGCGGTCCGGCTTCGCCTGGACCTTCGTGCCCGACGTGTACGACTGGGACCACATGAAGCGGGAGGCCGCGGGCACCGCCACCAAGTCCGCCCTGGCCGGCGAGATCCTCTACGGCAACAACGCCGGAAAGAAGTCGCTCGTCCAGACCTACCTCGCACAGGCCAGGGCGACGGGCAGGGTCACCATCTCGCCGCTGCACAGGGTCTCCACGGTCTCCCCCGCCGCGGGCGGCGGCTACACGGTCGCCATCGACCAGCTCAACACCACCGGCGACACCGTGGCCACCAAGACCGTGACCGCCGACCGGGTGTTCTTCGCCGCCGGCAGCGTCGGCACCAGCAAGCTCCTGGTCAAGCTGAAGGCCACCGGAGCACTGCCGAACCTCAACGGCGAGGTCGGCAAGGGCTGGGGCGAGAACGGCAACGTCATGTGCGGCCGCGCCAACCACATGTGGGACCCGACCGGCAAGCTCCAGTCGACCATCCCCTGCTCCGGCATCGACAACTGGGACGCCGGCGGCGCGTTCGCCGAGGTCGCCCCGCTGCCCACCGGGATCGAGACCTACGCCTCCTTCTACCTGTCGATCACGAAGAACCCCAACCGGGCCGAGTTCACCTGGAACGCCGCGACGGGCAGGGCCGACCTGAGCTGGCAGACGGCCTGGAAGCAGCCGTCCATCACCATGGCCAAGACCATCTTCGACAAGATCAACTCGAAGGAGGGGACGATCTACCGGACCGACCTGTTCGGCGGCAACAAGATCTGGAACGACACCCTCACCTACCACCCCCTCGGCGGCGCCGTCCTGGACCGGGCCACCGACAACTACGGCCGTCTGCACGGCTACACCGGTCTGTACGTGATCGACGGCGCGCTGATCCCCGGAAACGCCAGCGTGAACCCGTTCGTCACCATCACCGCGCTCGCCGAGCGCAACATCGAGAAGATCATCGCCACAGACCTCTCGTAGGGCCGCGTCCTCCCCCCAGCGGCCGGGGCCGTTCGGATGCGCCGAACGGCCCCTTCTTCACGTTCCGCCGCGCCCCGCCCGGTTCAGTGCCCGGGCAGCACGCAGACGCTGTCGAGGCCGAGCACGTGGTTGAGCCGGCCGAACGCCAGCCAGGACCCGATGCTCATCGTGAGTTCCACGATCTCCAGCTGGCTGTAGTGCGCGGTCATCCGCTCCCAGAACTCGTCGTCGAGCCCGTGGTGGTCGAGGGTGTACCGCTCGGCGTACTCCGCCGCCAGCCGGGTGCGCTCGTCGAACGCGTCGGTGGTGCGCCACTCGGTGACCGCGTCGGCGAACTCCTCCTCGACCTTCTGCCCGTCCCGTTCGGTGCGCCAGTCCAGGCAGAACACGCATCCGTTGATCTGGGCGACGCGCAGCCGGGCCGCCTCGAACTCGCGCAGCCCCAGCGTGGTGTGGGCGTACACCGACAGGGAGAAGTTCGCGGCGGCCATGCCGATCCCGGGGACCATGTCGCCCCACACGTACTCGATCGGGTGCTGCCCTTCGGGGATGTCGATCCTCATGACGGTTTCCTTCCGAGTCTGCCGGTGGCGGGGCGCAGCGGGACGTCGAGGGCGTCGTAGAGTCCGGGCTCCGCCTCGGTGAGCCAGTCGATGGCGCCGACGAGACGCCCGACGGCGGTGGCGTTGCCGCCCGCGGAGCGGTTCTCGCCCTCGTCGGTGGCCTCGATGGTGACCTCGATGCGGGGGCGGCCCTCGATGACGACGCGGTGGGCGCCGTCGCCGCCGTCCGGCGGCGCGGGCCAGTCCGGTGCGCACGAGGCGTGGATACGGGTGACGTGCTCGATGACGATGCGCGGCTCGCCGGCGACGATGCCCTGGACCTCGAAGCGGATGGCGCCCTGGGTGCCCGCCTCGAAGTCGCCCATGGTGCGGGTGGTCACGGTGGTGTCGAGGGCGCGGCGCTCCGACGTCTCGCGGATCTCGTCGAGTTCGACGCCGAGCGCCCGGGCCATCATCCGGATCTGGCCGCCCCAGACCATCGTCGGGACCGAGGGCATGAGCATCATCGGCTCGAAGTCCATGGGACGGCCCATGCCGACGAGGTTGCGGACGGAGTCCGGCTGGTCGTAGGTGGAGTAGTCGAAGATCTCCTGGCAGCGGATGGCGTCGATCGTGGTGCCGAGTCCGCTGATCAGGAGCGGGAGCACGTCGTTTCCCCAGCCGGGGTCGACGCCGGAGGCGAAGAGCGAGCCGCCGCCCTCCGCGACGGCCGCCAGCACCGGGTCGCGGAACTCCGGCGGGGCGCTGCGGTGGTCGTACAGCGGGTAGAGGGCCGGGCTGACGACGACCGCGCCCGCCCGGATCGCACGGGTGATGTCGGCGAGGGCCTCGTCGGGCCGGACGTCACCGGACGCGGCGTACACCACGGCCCGGGGACGGGCGGCCAGTACGGCTTCGACGTCGTCGGTGGCCTCGACCCCCAACAGGTGGTCGAGCCCGCCGAGTTCGCCCGCGTCGCGGCCGACCTTGGCTGGATTGTGGACGATGACTGCGGACAGTTTCAGCGCGGGATGGGCCGCGACGGCGCGGATGGCCAGACGGCCGACGTTGCCGGTACCCCAGACAACCGTGGGAATCATGCGCGGAGGGTAGCCACCGCCCCCGCACCTTTCCATAGCCGCGCGGCCCCGACTCGCGCGCTCCGGGCGGTTACTGGTTCTGGCCACCCAGGACGAAGAGGAGGTAGACGAAGAAGGCGAAGAGGTGGCCCACGAAGAGGTAGGCGATCAGCCGGATGATCAGGCCGCGCGGGAACTTGGCCTCGAAACGCGCGCGTACGCCGACGGGCTCGTCCGCAGGGGGCACGGGGGTCATGGTGGGCTCCTCGCCTATCGGTGGTGCGTGGTGGTCGTTGCCCCGCCGAGGCACAGCCCGGCGAGGCTGCTCTGGAGCAGGGTGTGGACGAACAGCAGGTCGGCCCCGCCGGAGGAGGCCGCGCCGATCCGGTGCGGGGTGAGGGAGTCGAAGTGGGCGCTGTCCCCCGGCTCCAGCAGGTGCTCGGCCTCGCCCAGGTGCAGGCGCAGCCGCCCGTCCAGGACGTACAGCCATTCCTCGCCGGGATGGACGCGGACCAGGTCGTCCGGACCGCGGCCGTGCGGGACGTGCACCCGCAGCGCCTGCATGCCGCGCCCGGCGCCGCCCGCCTGCCAGTACGTCCAGCCGTCGGCCTCGCGGGCGCCCGGACCGCCGGCCCGTACGATGGGATCGGCGACGGCGGAGGTCTCGCCGAGCAGCTCGGAGACCGTCGTACCGTAGGTGCGGGCGAGCCCCAGCAGGAGCGGCAGCGAAGGCTGGCGCCGACCGGTCTCCAGCCGGGACAGGTGGGCGGGCGAGAGCCTGGCCCGGGCGGCGGCGGCCTCCAGGGTGAGGCCGGCGCGACGGCGCAGCTCGCGCAGCTGCGGCGCCACGGCGGGCAGCTCGTCGGCGGCGTCTTCGCAGCCGGGTGCGGGACCGGGGTTCATGCCCCCGATTGAGCCAGAATCTTGCCCTGCTGGCAAACCTTCTTGCCTCTGAGGCAAATCACGGTGGTTGCGTGGCCTCTGCCGCTACCACCACCGCACGGGATACCGCGGCGCGGCCGGGTGCAGGCGGGAGACGGCGAGAGCGCCGAGGACGAGCATCACCGTGGCTGCGAACAGCAGGGGGACGAACCGCGCGGGGGCCGGGGTCTGCAGCACGACGACGACGGCGGTGGCGCAGGCGGGCGAGTGCGGGGTCCGGGCGAGGCTGGTGGCGGCGAAGGTGAGCCCACCGGCGAGCGCCGCGCTCCAGGGGCTGCTCGGCGCCGCGGCGAGGACCGCGTAGCCGGCCGCGGCGCCGAGGAGGTGGGCGACGACGACGGTCCGGGGCTGTGCCGTGGGCAGGGTGGGGGTGTGGTGGAGGACGGCTGCGCTCGCGGCCAGGGACGGTATGAGGACCGGTTCGCCGATCATCGCGCCGAGGGCGGCGAGGGCGAGGAGGACGCCCGCGACCGCGCCGGTGCCGGGGAGGGCCGCGGCGACGGCGGCCCGGGCACGGTGCAGGCGCCCGGACCCCTTCGGGGGCGGTGTGTCGTCGCGGGGCGCCTCAGGGCCGGTTAAGGACCGGCGGGTCGGCACGGAGTCGAGGTCCACGATGGCGGCTCCTGGCACGGCGGGTCACGGGCACGGTCACGGTCACGGTCACGGTCACGGTCGAGCGGATGACGGGACGGGCCCGTCGTGGTGCGCGCCCGCCGTCAGGGGCCGGCACCTGGACAGCCACGGTGGCCCGCCCGTCTACGGCCGTCCTATGACGCTCCGATGACGCGGCCGGCCGGGGCTCCGGCCGCCCGCCGGGGTGCGGGGCTTCGGGCGTGCCGGGCCGTGCCCTCAGGTGGCGTTCCCCCGGCCCAGGACCGTCTCGACGGTGTCGGCCTGCTCCGCCGTCTTGTCCGGGCGGTGCCGCACCACCCGCGCGAAGCGCAGGGCCACTCCGGCCGGGTAGCGCGTCGAGCGCTGCAGGCCGTCGTAGGCGATCTCCACCACCAGTTCGGGCCGGACCCGTACGGTGAACCCGTCGTCCGAGGTGGAGAGCGCGCCCAGCGCCTGCGTCTGCCAGCGCAGCATCTCGTCCGTGAGGCCCTTGAAGGTCTTGCCGAGCATGGCGTACGTGCCGTCGGCGGCCCGCGCTCCCAGGTGCAGGTTCGAGAGCAGTCCGGTGCGCCGCCCGTGGCCCCATTCCGCGGCGAGCACGACCAGGTCCAGGGTGTGCACCGGTTTCACCTTCAGCCAGTGCTTGCCGCGCCGGCCCGCCGCGTAGGCCGATTCCAGGGCCTTGACCACCACGCCCTCGTGACCGCGGCGCAGGGTCTCGGCCCAGAACTCCACGGCCTCGGCCTCCTGCCCCGCCGGGTCCCGCACCTCCAGGCGGCCGACCCGGGCGCTTTCGGGCACGAGGCCGGCGAGGGCCGCGTACCGCTCGCGGACCGGGAGGTCGAGGAGGACGTCGTCGCCGACGGCCAGGACGTCGAAGAAGTAGGGGACCACCGGGAGCGTCCGCCGGGCGGCGTCCACGTCCACCCGGGAGCCGACCCGGCTCGCGATCTCCTGGAAGGGGACGGGGCGGCCGTCCGCCGTCTGCCCGATGACCTCCCCGTCGAGGATGAAGCGCTCCCCCGGCAGCGACCGGGCCAGGTCCGCCACTTCCGGCAGCCGCCCGGTGATCTCGTCGAGGGAGCGCGTGTAGACCCGTACGTCGTCCCCCTCGCGGTGGACCTGTACGCGGATCCCGTCGAGCTTCTCCTCCACCGCGCACGGGCCGAGCGCGGCCAGTGCCTCGGTGACCGACGCGGCCGTGCCCGCCAGCATCGGCTGTACGGGGCGCCCCACCCGCAGCGTCACGGAGCGCAGCGCCTCGGGGCCGTCGGCCAGCACCGCCTCGGCCACCCGTGGCAGGGAGCCGTCCAGCATCACCGCCCGGCGCAGGTCGGCGGCGGGTACTCCGGCAGCCGCGGCCACGCCGTCCAGGGCCACCGCGTCGAGCGCGCCCTGGCGCACCTCGCCGGACAGCAGGCTCCGCAGGAAGGCCTGCTCGGCCTCGGTGGCCGCGCCGAGCAGCCCGGCGACGATCCCGCTGCGCCGGGCGGCGGACCCGGCGCCGGCCTCCGCGACGAGTCCGCTCACCGCCGCGTCGACGTCGTGGACGGTGAGGGTGGGCTCGGAAGCCGGTGCGGCGTCCTGGCCCAGGGTGCGCCAGCCGACGCCGGGACGGCCCTGCGGGAGGCGTCCGGAGAGGTAGGAGATGACGAGGCCGGCCTCCTCGGGGGGTGCCGCGGCGAACAGTTCCGCGAGCAGCGCGGTCTTGCGGGACCGGGCGGAAGTGGCGGCGACTTCCCGGGACACACGGGCGACCTCGGCCAGGAGCATGCGGCCATCCTCCCGCCGGGCGGCGCGATGTGCAGGTCGGGCGCCCGTACCGCAGGGGTGGGCGGACGGACGGGGCGCGCGTACCGCAGGCGCGGTACGCGCGGGCGGCGGCCTGGTACCTGAGAAGGTCGGGAGTTCCGCCTGTGGGTGCTCGGAGGCCGGCTACCGGGCCCTTAGGGTGCCCGTATGAAGCTCCGTATGCCCAGGCGCCGCCGAGACCGCCTGCTCGCGGGCGCCGCCGCGCTGGCCGTCGTGGCGGGGGCCGGTACGTGGACGGCCTCGTCCGCGTCCGGCGACGCGCCCGCCGTGCACCGCCGGGACCAGGTCCTGACCATGCCGGGTGCCGACATCGACACCTCCTACTTCGTCGCGGACGACGGGAAGGACGGTGGGGCGAAACGTCCAGCCGTGCTCCTCGGGCACGGCTTCGGGGGCAGCAAGGACGACGTCCGTGAGCAGGCCGAACGTCTGGCGCGCGACGGCTACGCCGTCATGACCTGGTCGGCGCGCGGCTTCGGCCGCTCCGGCGGCCGGATCGGGCTGAACGACCCCGAGCACGAGGTCAAGGACGTCTCCCGGCTCATCGACTGGCTCGCGGCCCGGCCCGAGGTGCGCCTCGACGCGGACGGCGACCCGCGCGTGGGCGTGTCCGGAGCCTCCTACGGCGGGGCGGTCTCGCTGCTGGCGGCCGGTCACGACCGGCGCGTCGACGCGATCGCCCCGGAGATCACCTACTGGAACCTCGCGGACTCCCTCTTCCCGGGCGGCGTCTTCAAGAAGCTGTGGTCCGGGATCTTCTTCACCACCGGCTCGGCGGGCGGGATGCAGCAGGCCGGGACCGCACCGCAGGACACCCCGCAGGACGCCGGGGCCGGGCGGCCGGAGGCCGGGGGCGGACGCCCTGAGACCGGGTCCGGAGCCGCGACCGGGTCGGCGACCGGTTCCGGGTCCGGTCCGCAGGACGCCGCCCCGGCCGGTCCCGGCTGCGGGAGGTTCACCCCCGAGCTGTGCGCGATGTACGAACGCGTCGCCGTGGCCGGGAAGCCCGACGCCGAGGCCCGCACGCTGCTGGAACAGCGCAGTCCGTCGGCGGTCGCCGACCGGATCGAGGTGCCGGCCCTCATCGTGCAGGGCCAGGACGACTCCCTCTTCCCGCTGGACCAGGCCGATGCCATGGCCGCGGCCGTCGCGGCCAACGGCGCGCCCGTGTCGGTGGACTGGGCGGCCGGCGGGCACGACGGCGGCATGCGCGAGGCGGACCGGGTGGAGGCCCGCGTGGCCGCCTGGTTCGACCGCCACCTCAAGGGCGACGAGGGCGCCGACAGCGGCCCGGCCTTCCGGGTCTCGCGCTCCGGCGGCATCGACTCCACCGACGGCGAGGTGATACTGCGCGGCGCGAGCGGCGAACGCTACCCCGGGCTGGTCTCCGGCCCGCGGGAGTTCGCCCTGACGGGGCGCGAGCAGACCTTCACCAACCCGGCGGGCGGCGCACCTCCCGCGCTGTCCTCACTGCCCGGCATCGGCGGGCAGCTGGCCTCCTTCGGGGCCGGCCTCTCGCTGGACTTCCCCGGGCAGAACGCCCGCTTCGAGTCGGCGCCGCTGACCGAGGACCTCCAGATCACCGGAACCCCGACCGTAACCCTGAAGGTGAGGTCGACAGCGGCGGACGGTTCGGCCGTGCTGTTCGGCAAGGTGTACGACGTCGGGCCCGACGGGCGGCAGCAGGTGCTGCCCTCCCAGCTGGTCGCCCCGCTGCGGGTGGAGGACGCGCAGCAGGGTGCGACCGTGCGGCTGCGGCTGCCCGCGATCGACCACTCCGTCGCGGCCGGACACCGCCTGCGGCTCGTGGTCGCCGCCACGGACCTCGGCTACGCGAGCCCGGCCGCGCCGGCCGCCTACACGGTCGCGGTGGAGGGCCCGCTGGCCGTGCCCGTCGCTCCGCGGGTGCGGACCGCCACGGCGGGGCTCCCCGCCTGGACCTGGGGGCTGCCGCTGGGCGCGCTGGCACTGGCCGCGGCACTGCTCGGGTTCCGCCGGACCGGCGGGGGCGCCGCAGGCGCACGGGCCGGCGTACCGCAGCCGGACCCGGCGCTGGCCGACGTACCGCTGGAGATCACGGGACTGACGAAGCGGTACGCGAAGGCACAGGACCGGTACGCGGTGCGGGACCTGTCGTTCCGGGTGGAGAAGGGGCAGGTGCTGGGGCTGCTCGGACCCAACGGGGCCGGAAAGACCACCACGCTGCGCATGCTGATGGGGCTGATCTCGCCGGATGCCGGGGAGATCCGGGTGTTCGGGCACGCCGTGCGGGCCGGGGCGCCGGTCCTGTCGCGGGTCGGAGCCTTCGTGGAGGGTGCGGGCTTCCTGCCGCACCTGACGGGCCGCGCCAATCTGGAGCTGTACTGGCAGGCCACAGGCCGGCCGGCGGAGGACTCGCACATGGCGGAGGCCCTGGAGATCGCGGGGCTCGGCGACGCGCTGGAGCGCGCGGTGCGCACGTACTCGCAGGGCATGCGGCAGCGGCTGGCGATCGCTCAGGCGATGCTCGGGATGCCGGACCTGCTGATCCTGGACGAGCCGACGAACGGTCTGGACCCGCCGCAGATCCGCGAGATGCGGGACGTGATGATCCGCTACGCGGCCGGCGGGCGGACCGTCATCGTCTCCAGCCACCTGCTGTCGGAGGTGGAGCAGTCCTGCACGCACCTGGTGGTCATGGACCGCGGGCAGCGGGTGGCGGCGGGCGAGGTCGCCGAGATCACCGGTGGCGGGGACACCCTGCTGGTGACCCTGGCCGAGCCGGTGGACGGGGTGGCCGTCGAGAAGGTGGCGGCGCTGGAAGGGGTGGGGTCGGTGGTGGCCGCGGACGACGGGCTGCTCGTACGGCTCGAAGGCGCGACGGCGGCCGGGCTGATCGCCGAACTCGTACGGCTGGAGGTGCCGGTGAGCGGAGTGGGGCCGCACCGGAGACTGGAGGACGCGTTCCTCACCCTGATCGGAGGTGCGGCGTGAGTACGGCGACGACGGCACGGGAGGTGGCGCCGGGCTACCGGGCGAGCCGTACGCTGCCGCTGCGCGTGGAGGCGCTGCGGCAGTGGCGCCGGCGGCGGACGCTGGTGATGGGCGGGGTGCTTGCCGCACTGCCCTTCATCATGATCATCGCGTTCGCGGTGGGCGGCGGCCCGGACCGCAGGGGTGGTGGGAACGGCCGGATCACCCTGATCGACACGGCCACGGCCTCGGGCGCGAACTTCGCCGCGACCTGTCTGTTCGTGTCTGCCGGTTTCCTGCTGGTGGTGCCGGTGGCGCTGTTCTGCGGGGACACGGTGGCCTCGGAGGCGAGCTGGTCCTCGCTGCGCTATCTGCTGGCGTCACCGGTGCCGCGGGCGCGGCTGCTGTGGAGCAAGCTGGTGGTGGCGCTGGCCTTCAGCCTGGCGGCGATGGTGCTGCTGCCGGTGGTGGCGCTGGCGGCGGGCACCGTCGCCTACGGGTGGGGGCCGCTGAAACTCCCGGCGGGCGGCGCGCTGGCGGCCGGGGACACGGTGCCGCGGCTCGCGCTGGCGGTGGCCTTCGTGTTCGTGTCGCAGCTGGTGACGGCGGGGCTGGCGTTCTGGCTGTCCACGCGCACGGACGCGCCGCTGGGCGCGGTGGGCGGCGCGGTCGGGCTGACGATCGTCGGCAACGTCCTGGACGCGGTGACGGCGCTCGGCTCGTGGCGCGAGTTCCTGCCGGCGCACTGGCAGTTCGCGTGGGCGGACGCCTTGCAGCCGCAGCTGGAGTGGGGCGGGATGGTGAAGGGGGCGGTGGTGTCGGTGTCGTACGCGCTGGTGCTGTTCGCCCTGGCCTTCCGCGGCTTCTCCCGCAAGGACATCGTGTCCTGACCCGGCGGGCCGGCCGGCCGCTGCGCGACGAGCGCTCCTCATGCCCTCGCGGGGGCGCGGGGAGCGCTCGTCGGCGTTCGGGGGCCTTACGCGGGGACGCCCGGTGCGATCGCGTCGATCTCGGCGAGCAGGTCCGCGTCCAGCGGGCGTTCGCCGGCGGCCGCGTTCGCGCGGATCTGCCCGGCGGAGGTGGCGCCTGCGATGACGGAGGCGCAGCCGGGCCGGGCGGAGAGCCAGCCGATGGCCAGTTCCAGGATCGTGCGGTCGTGCTTGTCGGCGATCACGGCCAGCGCCTCGACCACGTCGAGGCGCTCCTCGGTGAGGTAGGAGCTCCTGCCTTCGAGACGGGAGCCGGCCGGGACGGGAGCGCCCCGGCGGATCTTGCCGGTCAGCAGGCCGTTGGCGAGCGGGAAGTACGGGAGTACGCCGACGCCGTAGTGCCGGGCCGCCGGGACCAGCTCGCGCTCAGCCGACCGCTCCAGCAGCGACCACTCGTTCTGCGCGGACACGAAGGGGACGGAGCCCGTCTCGCGGGCGACGTGTGCGGCTTCGGCGAGCTGCCAGCCGCTGAGGTTGGAGTGACCGATGTAGCGGACCTTGCCCTCGGCGACGAGTTCCGTGAGCGCGGCCAGCGTCTCGGCGATGGGGGTGGCCGGGTCGGGGCTGTGCAGCTGGAGCAGGTCGATGTGGTCGGTTTCGAGACGGCGCAGGGACTCCTCGACGGCGCGCCGGATGTAGGCGCGGCTGCCGCGGGAGCCGGCCGCGGGACCGTACTTCATGTCGACGCCGTCGTAGCCGAACTTGGTGGCGAGGACGACCTGGTCGCGCCGGCCCTTCAGGGCCTGCCCGAGGTGCCGCTCGGAACCGCCCCCGCCGCCGTAGATGTCGGCGGTGTCGAGCAGGGTGACGCCCGCCTCCAGGGCGGCGTCCACGACGGCCCGGGTGGCCTGGGCGTCGAGCCGGCCGCCGAAGTTGTTGCAGCCGAGGCCCACGGCGGACACCTGCAGACCTGAACTGCCCAGGGGGAGATAGCGCATGCGTTTTCGTTCCTCCGACTCGACGGGTACACGATCAAGGGAGTCACGGCCCCCACCGCATACTGCCAGCCCGGGCCGCGTCCCCGCGGCCGTACGGATGACCGGTCCCCGCCGCCGCAGCGCCGTCGGCCAGTGGATCCGACATCCGGAAACCGACGTTTGGAAACCTCGCAACGGTGAAGACGAGCGTCAACACCGGCTCATTTCACGAGGTTGGAGAAGCGCATGGGCATCATTGCCTGGATCCTGATCGGACTGCTCGCCGGCTTCATCGCCAAGGTACTCATGCCGGGCAAAGACCCGGGCGGAATCATCATCACGATGCTGATCGGCATCGCGGGCGGCCTCCTCGGCGGCTGGCTCGGCAAGGTCGTCTTCGGCGTCGACTCCATCGACGGATTCTTCGACCTCTCCACCTGGATCGCGGCCATCGTCGGCTCCGTCATCCTTCTCGCCGTCTACCGCCTGGTCACCGGCAACAAGCACCACCATCGCCACGCCTGAGCGACGCCCCGGCTTCCCGCCGTCGCCGCACCGCTCGGGACCGGCAGCAACCCGGCCGCACGGCGGGGCCACAGCCTGAACGCCGTGGCCCCGCCGCGGCGCTGCCGGTGATCGCTTCTCGGCTAGCCTGGCCGGCGTTTGACTGCTGGGCTCGAACGACCGGAAAGAGATCATCGTGACCACCGTCCTCATCGCCGGGGGTGCCGGCTACATCGGCAGCACCGTCGCGTCGGCCTGCACGGATGCGGGCATCACCCCCGTGATCCTCGACAACCTCGTACGCGGGCGCAGGGAGTTCACCTCGGGCCGCGCCTTCTACGAGGGCGACATCGCGGACGGCGCGCTGGTCGACCGCATCTTCTCGGAGCACCCGGACATCTCCGCCGTGGTGCACTGCGCGGCCCTGATCGTGGTGCCGGAGTCGGTCGCGGACCCGATCGGCTACTACGAGGCGAACGTCGCCAAGAGCCTCGCCTTCGTCGGCCACCTGCACCGCAACGGCTGCGACCGCATCATCTTCAGCTCCTCGGCCTCGATCTACCGGGCCGAGGACGGGTCGTCGGTCAACGAGGACTCGCCGCTGGCGCCGCAGAGCCCCTACGCGCGGACCAAGGCCGTGTGCGAGGAGATGTTCGCCGACATCGCCGTGGCCGGGCCGCGCGTGCTGTCGCTGCGGTACTTCAACCCCGTCGGCGCCGACCCCGAACTGCGGACCGGTCTGCAGCTCAAGCGGCCCAGCCACGCCCTGGGCGTGCTCATCCAGGCGCACCAGGAGGGCCGCCCGTTCCCGATCACCGGGACGACGTACCCGACGCGCGACGGCACGGGCATCCGGGACTACGTGCACGTCTGGGACCTGGCCGCGGCCCACGTCGCGGCGATCGAGCGCTTCGACTCCATCCTCATGGAGTCGCGGCGCTCGATCGCGATCAACCTGGGCACCGGTTCCGGCACCACCGTCCGGGAGCTGTGCGCCGCGTTCAACAACGTCGTCAGCACGCCGCTGGCCACCGTGGACGCCGATCCGCGCCCGGGTGACGTGGCGGGGGGCTACACCAAGAGCGACCGGGCGGCCGAGCTGCTGGGATGGACCCCGAAGCTGTCCCTGGAGGAAGGCATCCGATCCGCCCTGGACTGGATCCCGGTGCGCGACGACCTGCTGGAGGACTGACCCCCTCCCCGCCGCCAGGGGCGGACTCCGCTTCGGCGGCCATCGCGCTTGTGCCGAAAGGGGAAGGTCGGCGCACGCGGCGTTTTCCGGGCAGGGTCGCGGGGGCGGGAACCGCGGGTCCGGCCGGCGAGGGGGGGAATGGGGGGCAGCGGATCGGCGTTGTCGCGGCATGGGCGACGCACCCCGGTACGGCCAGGACGAGCCCGAGCCGTGCGCGTTCTCGGACGTCCGCGCACGCCTCGCGGCCGACCGCGCCGACACCCTCGCGCGGGCGGCCGCACTGCGGCGCGACTTCGACGGGATCGTCGCGGCCAACGCCCTGGTCGCGGTCGATGACGAGCACGACCCCGAGGGGGGCACCACCGCCTTCGAGCGTGCTCACGTGGCCGCCCTGATGGCGCAGGCGCGCGAACACCTGGAAGAACTGGACGAGGCCCTGCGACGGCTCGAACGAGGACAGTACGGACGCTGCGAAGGCTGCGGCGGCACCATTGCGCCCGAACGCCTGGAGATCCGTCCGGCGGCCACCACCTGCGTCCGCTGCGCGGGCCGGCCGACCCGGTGATCGGGAGGACGGCTGACGAGACGGGCCCGTCGCGCATCACGTGCGACGGGCCCGTCCGCACGGGGCGCCGCAAAACCAGTGGAACCGGACCGCTGCGCGCCGTTACCGTGCTGCCGAACTAGTCGTCTGGGCAAGGACGTTCCGTTGTACACCGTGTGAGACCCCCCGAGTGCTGATTCGTCGCGCGTCGCGCATGTGCGCCGCGCTCCCTTCTGCTGCGGTCTTCTCACTGGAACCGGTGTACTTCTGTGCTCAATACCTGGGTGGTCGCTCCCACCTGCCTGCCGCTCGTTCTCCGCCGATGCCACACGTGCGCGTCCGGGCGCTTCCGGGCGAACGGCAAATTTCGCGTCAACGCCAACCACAAGCTCCTCGACGCCTGGCTCCTCGTGCTCTGCACCGCTTGCGGGGCCACGGCGAAACTCACCGTCCTGGAGCGGGTGCACGTGCGCTCCGTACGACCCGAGCTGCTGGACCGACTGCACGACAACGACCCCGGCCTGGCAGCCGAACTGCTCCAGGATCCGGTCGTGCGGCGCCGCAATCACATCGCCCTCGACTGGGACGGCGCCTGGCGCCTCGACACCGGCGGATCGGACCATCCGGACAGCGAGGTGATCGACGTCTCGGTCCGCTTCGCGGCGCGGATCCCGGTCCGGCCGGTGCGATTGATCTCTGAGGGGTGCGGTCTTTCACGCGCCGAGGTCGAGAGACTGATCAAGGACGGGAAGCTCGTCTCGGCGGTCCGGCTGAGCGGCAGGCTCTCCGGGGACTTCACCTTCACGCTCAAGCGCTGACCCCTCCCCGGGGCCCAGGGCCTGTCCGGCGGGATCCGCCGGACAGGCCCTAGCAGTTCTCTGTGATCACGTCCTCCAGCTCCGACAGCGACGTGCGCTCGTCCTCGATCTTCTTCCTGATGACTTCCAGCGTCGCCTTCAAGGCGCTGATCTGGCTCTGGTCCGGATTCGCCTGCGCCTCCAGCTGGGCGATCCTGCTCTTGACCTCGTCCGCGTGCTTCTCGCCCTTGGTGATGCTCTCCTTGAGGTCCTTCGCGAGGCGCTTCATCAGCTGGCAACCGGTCTCCGCGGCCATCGGTGCGTTCATGTCCGTACTCCTTCGTCGTCGCGCCCCGCCGTCGGGGGCCTGCCGGCCAGTATCGAAGCCGGCGGCCGACCACACCCGGCGGAGTAGCCCGTCCGGACGCCGGTCACCACCGCGCGCCGCCGCCCCGGTGCTTCGCCCCGGCCCGGCTGGGTAGCCGAGGGACGACAGAGCGCGCGGCAGTGGTGAGGAGCATCAGTGATCACACAGGAGCAGATCGCGGCCATGGAAGGATGCACGGCGTTCACGGACCAGGGGCAGCGCCTGGGGCTGGTGGAGTACATCCTGGTGGACGACACCACCGGCAGGCCCGAGTGGGTGCGGATCATCGATCGGGCGTCCGGACTGGGCGGGGTGTTCGTCCCGTTGCGCCGAGCGGACCTGGACAACGGACGCCTGGTCGTCCCGTATCCCGTGACGGTGATCGAACGGGCTCCCTGCGCGGCCCTGGACTGTGGGAGCGTCCTGTCCGTGGCGGAGGAGGCGCAGCTCTACAGGCACTACGGCGTGCGTGACGCGCGCGACGAGGTCAACGCGGATGGCCGGGCGGGCTGGGCGGTCATGGACCGGGCGCAGACCATTCGCGAGGGCACGACCGGCCAGGAGCACGCGGTGTCCCGCCTGCAGCAGGTGCAACCGGGGCGGTGACCCGCGGACCGATCCGCTGCTCGGTGCCGGCCGTTCCGTGCGGCTCGGGTGCTGGTGCGGCCGCCGATCGGATGAGACCGGGGACGGCACCGGCAGGTCAGAACCGTCAGGCGGTCCGGGGTCCTCAGCTTGGGCGTGCCATTGCCCTTCCCCAGAGAGGTGCAGCATGCGTTTCCTTCTGACCGCCCTTGCCGCCGGCGCCGTCGTCTTCGGTACCGCAGGTGTCGCCGGCGCCGACGTGACCGTGAACTACCAGCCGCAGCCGTCGTTCACCTTCGTCTTCGGGGACTGGTCCCAGGTCGCCGGGGACGACACCTTCAGCGCCGGCCACGACAACACCGTCGGCTCCGACAACTGACACCCCGACGCCGCCCCAGGGCGCCCCGTTCCCCGTCACCTCCCGCGCTGATGCCGCACGGTCCGTTCGCCGTCGCCGCCGCCGTCGCAGCGCAGCAGGTCGGTCGGGGCGACGGGGCGCCCTGTGCCGTCACGGCCCGCGCGGCAAGTCGTCTGCAAGAGGCCTGCAAGGGGGGTCCGAAGACTGGGAGTCATGACTTCGCGCAACACTTCCGACTCCCCCGTCCACCCCTACACCCGCGAGATGGCGATGATCCACCAGGTGTTCCGCCGGGAATCGCGGCTGCTGACCGAACTCGTCCAGGACGCGCCTCCCGGTGACACCGCCCGCGCCGGGATCCTCGCCGAGCACTGGCGGCTTTACTCCATCGGGCTGCACGCCCACCACACCGGTGAGGACGAGATGCTCTGGCCGGTGCTGCTGCCCCACCTGGACCTCGATGCCGAGCAGGTCCTGGCGATGGAGGCGCAGCACCGCGAGCTCGACGAGGGGATCGCCGAGGTCCAGCGGCACATGGACCGGTGGCAGGCGCGGGCCTTTCGCGAGGACCGCGACGAGCTCGCCGAGGCGCTGCGCCGGCACCACCGGCAGCTGTGCGCCCACCTCGACGAGGAGGAACGGGAGGTCATGCCGCTGGTCGCGCTCCACGTGGACGAGAAGCAGTGGCATGCGGTGGGTGAGCGGGGCCTGGCGGAAACGCCCCGCAACCGGCTGCTGATCGCGCTGGGCGCCATCCTGGAGGACACCTCGCCCGAGGAGCGCCGGGAGTTCCTGGCGCGGCTGCCGCTGCCGGCCCGGGTGATGTGGAGGCTGCTCGGACAGCGGCAGTACCGCCGTGAGACCGACCGGGTCCGTGGCCGACGCTCTGCCGTCTGACGTGCCGTACTCCCCCTCCCGGCCCCGCGTCGTGGCCGCCCGCCCCCTGCCCCCCGAGGAAGTCCCACCGATGCGCATCGGATTCTCCGTCCCCCAGTTCGGCCCGTTCGCCGACCCCGACCGCACCGCCGCGATGTGCACCGCCCTGGAGGCGCTGGGCTGCGACAGCCTCTGGGCGGCCGACCGGCTGCTGGCACCTCTCACTCCCGCCGAGGGCTACCCCGGCGGGCAGCCGATGCCCGTCCGGTACGGGACCCATCTCGACCCGCTGCTCGCCCTGGCCGTGGCGGCCTCGGCCACCGAACGGGTCCGTCTCGGCAGCAGCACGCTCAACGCCCTCTGGCAGCCGCCCCTCGTACTGGCCCGGGCGCTGACCACCCTCGACCTGATCAGCCACGGGCGACTGGACGTCGGCATCGGGCTGGGCTGGATGCGCGAGGAGTACGAGGCCGCCGGGGTGCCCTGGCAGGGGCGTGGAGCACGGCTGGAGGAGACCCTCGACGTCCTCGACGCCGTATGGCGGTGCGACCCGGTGGTCCACACCGGCCCCCTGTGGACGATCCCCGAGTCGACCGTCCTGCCCAAGCCCCTCCAGGGCCCGAGGCCCCCGGTCCTGCTCGGCGGCTTCACCCCGCCCGCGCTGGAGCGCGTCGGCCGGCGCGCGGACGGCTGGCTGGGGGCCTCGATGCCGCTGCCCCACCTCCACGGTCTCTGGGCGGTCGCCGTCGAGGCCGCCGAACGCGCCGGGCGTGACCCGGCGGGGCTGCGCCGGGTGTTCCGCGTCAACCCGGAGGTCACCACCGCCGAAACCGACCCCGCGCAGACGCACCACCGCGGGACCGTGCGCCAGCTCTGCGACCACCTCAGGGCGGTGTGCGAGACGGGTACCGGTACCGACGAGGTGCTCGTGGACCTCCAGCTGGCGACGGACTCGCCCGAGGAGTACCTCGATCTGGCCGCGGCGTTCATGGCCGAACTGACCCCCTGGCGAGTGTCCGCGAAGTAGCGCCTGCACCCGCCGGGCAGGCGGGACTTTGCGGACACGACCTCAAGGTTGTTTCAAAAGGTCGTCTGGATCGATACGCCGTCCGCTATATGCAGGTTTACCCCCGGCGCTTGCCTGCCGAGAATTCAGGCAAATCGCCCTTAGTCGAGTCGGTCCGAGCCTGACGCTCAGGGCTCGGTCACCTTGTGAAACAACCTTTAGGGAGCGGGCACGACCTGGGGCGCGGGCGGCAGTTCGGCCAGGGCGGCGGCCGCGGCGCCCGCCCAGTGGGGCGAGTTCCACGCGGCCGCCACCCGTTCGGCCTCCAGGAAGTGCCGGCGGGCCTCTTCGGGGCGGTCCAGGAAGCGGGCGAGTTCGCCCAGGGTCTGCGCGACGGGCCGGTAGACGACGCTGAGACTGCTCGCCCCACCCGCCAGCCCCCGCAGGGGCAGCAGGTCCTCGTACACCTCGGCGGCGGCCTCCCGGTCGCGGAAGACGACGGCGGCCACGCCGCGCAGTCCGGCCAGGATGGGGTAGGCGAAGTCGCGCCGGTGCGCCACGCGCATGGCGAAGACCTGCCGGGCCTCTTCGGAGCGCCCGGCAGCCAGCAGCGCGAGCGCCGCGAGGGCTTCGTTGTACGGCTGGTAGCGCTCCCACACCGTGAGCAGCACAGGCAGCATTTCGGCGAGTCGGCCCTGCTGCAGGCGGATGCACCCGATGCTGAGGGCGGCCAGCCCGCTGAGGTCCACCGCTCCGCGTTCCCGCAGCTCGGCCACCGTCGTCCCCAGGGCCTGTTCGGCCTCTTCGAAACGCCCCTGGGCCATCGCGAGCATGGGACGGCGCAGCCTGGCGACCGCGAACGCGCCCTGGAGCTCGTAGGTACGGGCGATCTCGTCCGCGCGCACCAGGCACCGCTCCATCTCCGCAGGGTCGTTGCGGCCGGCGGCCAGCCGGGCCGCGATGTAGGAGCTCATCCAGGAGTACTCGGGGCTGTCCTGGGCGTCGGCCACCTCGGCGAGTTCCCGGTGGAGCTCCAGGTAGAGGGCGGGTTCCAGTTCGCAGTCGACCTTGCGCAGCAGCGACGTGAGGGTCAGGCCCAGCAGCCGGGGCTCGCCCGTGCTCCGGGCGAGTTCCACGGCGCGGCGCGCCACGGCCACGGCACGGGGATCGGTGTCGTCGAGCGCGTCCGACAGCTGGTCGAGCAGCAGGCACCGCTGCCGGTCGGACAGGTCCGGGGCCTCCAGCAGTCGCCCGAGTTCCTCGACGGCCTCCGGGTCGGACTCCGCGTACGGTCGGACGCGCCAGGGCGTCGGCTCGGTCCAGGTGGTGTAGGCGGCGGTCAGCAGGTCGGCCCGGCCTTCCGCACGGGCCACCCGTACGGCCCGGTCCTGTGCTTCTCGGGCGGGCACCACGGCGCCCATCCGGATCCGGCACTCCACCAGCTGCCCCAGCAGCATCACCCGCAACAGAGCGGCGTCCTGGTCGGCGAACGCGGCCGGATGGTCGGTGAGGAGGCCGAGGGCCGCGTTGAGGAGGGCCTCGGCGTTCTGCGGGGCGTAGCGGCGCACCGCCTGCTCGCACGCCAGCCGGGCGTGGTGGACCGCGGGTCCGGCATCGGCGGTCACGACCGCCGCCGCCCTCAGCAGGTGGTGTGCCGTGGCCGCGACGTCGTCGGAGCCGAGGGCGATCAGGCCCCGGCCCAGGCGGGAGTGCATCCGGGCCAGCCGCAGCCGCGTGAGGTCGCCCTCCAGCGCGTCGCGTACCAGGGCGTGGGTGAAGCGGACCGTGCCCGGACGCGGCTCGGTGAGCAGCCCGGCGGTGACCCCCGCGTCCAGCGCGTCGAGGAGCTGTTCGGCGTCGGCGTCGGCGGCGTGGGCGAGGAGGGCCACCGGAGCCTCGCGTCCGGCGACGGCTGCCAGACGCAGGCCGGCCGTGACGCCCGGCGCGAGCAGGGCCAGGCGTCGCCGCAGCACGTCCTGGACCCCCTGCGGGACGCGCGCGAGCGCCTGCTGCTCGCCCTCGCCGGCCAGCAGGAGCGAACTCTCCCGCAGGTAGAAGGGGTTGCCTCCGGCGCGTTCGGCCAAGGCCACCGCGGCGTGATCACTCATGTCGGCCGCGCCGCGCCGCAGCAGCTCCTTCGCCTGGGCGGCCGACAGCCCGCCCAGTGCCAGCCGTACGGGCGAGCAGGCGGCGAGCCGTGCCAGGGCCCCGGTCAGATCGCCCTCACCGGTGCGGTACGAGCCGACCAGCAGCAGGGGTACGTCGCGCAGTTGCTCGGCGCAGAGCAGGAACAGCTCCACGCTCTCCTGGTCACCCCGGTGCAGGTCGTCGAGCACGATCGCGAGCGGCCGGCGCAGGGCCGTGTCACGGAGCCAGCCGAGCAGCGCCCTGTGCAGGCGGAAGCGCCCGGCCGGACTGCCGTCCCGCTGCCCGGAGTCGCCGGCGGTGCCCGGAGCCAGGAGGGGAGCGAGCTCGGCGGCGTAGGGGCCGGGCGGCGCGGCCTCCGCCAGGCCCGGCAGCATGTCGAACCAGGCGCGGCCGGGCGGGGCTCCGTCGGTTTCGGGGCAGTGCCCCGACCCGACCAGCCAGCCCTGTCCGGGCAGTTGGCCGACGGCGGCCTCCAGGAGGCTCGACTTGCCGATGCCGGCCTCACCGCTGACCACGACCACCTGCGCCCGGCCCTGCAGCGCCCGGTCGGCCGCGGCGGCCAGCTCCGCCAACTCCTCGTCACGGCCCAGGAGCCGGTCCGCCGCCAGCACGGTGGCCGGCGCCGTCCCGCCTTCGGTCGGCAGGGCCGGTCCCGGCAGCGGGGCTGCTGACGGTGCCGGCGTCCGCATCCCGGTCGCCCCGCGGAGCACGTCCAGGCGCTGGTGCAGCAGGGCGTGCTCCAACTCCAGGAGAGCGGGCCCGGGTTCCACGCCGAGTTCCTCGTCGAGGACGTGCCGGGCCCGGCGCAGCGCGGCCAGGGCGTCCCCCTGGCGGTCGCGGGCCCACAGCGCCAGGGCCAGCAGCCGCCAGCCCTCCTCGTGCAACGGCTGCTCCCGGGTGAGGGCCCCGGCGTCGGCGAGGGCCTGCGCGGCCTGCCCGCAGGCCAGCCGCGCGGCGGCGAGACGTTCGCGGGCGGTGCGGTACACCTCCTCCAGGCGGGTGCGCTCGCCCGCGGTCCACGGCTCGTCGGAGAACTCCGCGTACGGTTGCCCGCCCCACGCGTCGAGCGCCGCGGCGAGCCCCTCGGCGGCCGCGCCGGCGGGCGACTCCGGCGTCGAGGCGGCCGCGACCCGGCGCTCGAAGAGCCAGGCGTCCACCGCGTCCTGCTCCAGGTGGAGGGCGTAGCCGTAGGGGGCGCTGACCAGCAGGCGCGGGGGCGTGCGCGGCGGCCGCCCCGGTTCGAGGACGCGGCGCAGGCGCGCGACGTAGGCGTGGAGCGATGCCTGCGCGCTCGCCGGGGCACCCGTCGGCCACAGCCGCTCGACGATCCGCTCGGTGGGGACGACCGTCCCACGGGCGAGCAGGAGTTGGACCAGGACCATCCGGGCGAGCCGGCCGCCCGTGCCGACCGCGCGGCCGTCGACTTCGACCCGGAACGGGCCGAGCACCCTCACGTTGACCATGACGAGAACATGCTAAGCGGATCATCGCGATCGTCACGCACCGGTGAGCGGGCCCGCGCCGAGGGCCCGCTCAGCGGCGGGAGCTGGGGTCTTTCAGCGCTGGAGGTCGATCGTGAAGCGCCGCGTACCCGTGGCGATCGTGTCCGCGTGGACCGAGCCGCGGGCCCGGTCGTACTTGCCGGTGCCGCCGGTGATCGCGTTGTCGAACGACGGCGGAGGGCCCGGGACGAGGTGGCCGAAGACCATTCCCTGCACGGTGAGCTGCCCGCCCGGCAGGACGTACGTCACGACGCACTCCTCCGCTCCCCCGTTGGCGACCCGGGTGGTGGTGCACGTACCGCCGGTCTCGCCGACCTCGTTGCCGTCCTGGTCGAAGAGGACGGAGCGGAAGACGGTCCGGTCACCCTGGGCGGGGGCGCCGCCGGGGTTGACGGGGAAGCGGGACTGCTCGGCGAGGCGGCCGGTGAGGACGATGACCTGGCCCCGGTCCTTCTTGGGGGCGGGGTCGGCGTCCGCCGCGGTGGCGGACACGACGGGGGCGCAGGCGAGGAGGGCGACCAGCGCGGTGGCCGTGCCGAGAGAGGCTGCTCTGATGGGGCGCATCGAGTGGCTCCTGAGATTGACGCTCGTGGACGGTCAGGCGACCCATTCATAGCCTCGGGTCCGCGGCCGCCCGGAGCGTCCCGGCGCGAACCACCGGCAGATCCGACCGATCGGACCAGCCGGCGCCCCGGCCCGGATCGCGTCCGGCCGGCTCCGCGCGGGTGGCCGGGCAGGGTGGGCCGAAGTCCACCGCCGGGAAGTGCTGCGCCCATTGGGCTCGGCTGATCCTGGGGTACGCGCTGTCGCAGACGCGGGCGGTGACCCGGTCCAGGCGGGTGTCGCGAAGCCGGACGGTGAAGTCGTTGCCGCCGGTGGCCAGGGTGTCGCCGCCCGGGCCGAAGGCGACGGCCGGTACGGGGTTCGTGTGGCCGGTGAGGACGGTGGGGGTGGCGGGGCCGCCGCTCAGGTCCCACAGGAGGGCCTTGCTGTCCGCGGCGCCGGCTGCCAGCCGGTGGCCTTCCGCGTCGAAGACGATCGTGTAGAGCCAGGAGCCGGAGGCTGTCAGCTGTGTCGTCTTCGCGGGGTGGTGGATGTCGCCGACGTCGATCAGCCAGACCGTCTTGTCCGTCCGGTGGAATGCGGCCAGTCGCCGGTTGTCGGGGCTGAACACGCCGCCGGTCAGCGGGTCGGACCGGAAGGGGGACGGCAGCTCCCGGGGGCTGCGCGGTTCGCCGATGTCCCAGAACCTCAGCGAACCGGACTCGCCGGTGCTCGTCACCAGCGTGCGGCCGTCCGGCCGGAACGAGGCCGTCGTGACGTGCGGGCCGCCCTCGGAGATACGGCTCAGCAGGCGGGGAGCGCCGGGGTCGGTCAGGTCCCACAGGCCGGCCGTCCGCTGGTCCCAGACGGCGAGGAGGCGGCCGTCCGGGGCGAAGGCGGTGCCGGCGATTTCGCCGCCGCCGGGGGCGAGGACCGATGTCAGGCGGGGCTTGCGCGGATCGGTGACGTTCCAGACGCGGGCGGTGCCGTCCTCGGCGGCGGTGACGAGGGTGCGCCCGTCCGGGCTGAACGTCACGCAGCGGACGAACCGGGTGTGTCCGTGCAGGGCCGACAGCGGCCACAGGGCGCGGCCGCCGGTGACCTGCCACAGCCGTGCGGTGCCGTCCCAGCTGGCGCTGGCGAGCAGCCGGCCGCCGGGGGCGAACGCCAGGGAGGTGACCACGTCGTCGTGGGTCGCGAGGGTGAGGTCCCGCAGGTCCAGGAGCAGGTCGGAGTTGGCGAGCACCCGGCCGTCCGGGCTGAACGCGGCCTGGTAGAAGCCGCCCTGGATCGTGCTGGTGCGCTTCGGCGCTCCCGGGGTGGTGACGTCCCAGAACTGGGTGGACCCGCCCACCGAGACCAGGGTGCCGCCGTCCGGGCTGAAGGTCACCGACCAGACGATCGCGGGATGGCCCGTCAGGACGACCGGCGTCCGCGGGCGTGTCGGCGATCCGGCGGTGATGTCCCAGACCCGTGCGGTGCGGTCCCAGCCGCCGGTCGCAAGGGTCTTGCCGTCGGGGCTGAAGGCGGCCGAGGTCACGGTGTCGGTGTGCCCCCGCAGGACGTCGAGGAGGACCGGGTTCGCCGGGTCGCCGACGTCCCACAGCCGGGTGGTGGTGTCTCCGGTGGTCGCCACCGTGCGGCCGTCCGGGCCGAACGTCACCGAGGTGACCGTGCCCGAGTGGCCGGGCAAGGCGGCCAGCAGCCGCGGGTTGCGGGGGTCGCTCGCGTTCCACAGCCGCGCCGTGCCGTCGGTGTGGCCGGTGGCCAGGACACCGCCGGCCGGCCGGTACGCCACCCACGTCGGCGCGGCCCGCTGGTCGGGCAGGGTGCTCAGCCCGGCGGGCGCGCGCGGGTCGGTCACGTCCCACAGCCGCACCGCGCGGTCGCCGGCCGTGGCCAGGACGCGGCCGTCCGCGTCGAAGGCCACCGACGCCAGGCGGTCGGGCTGGTCGACGACGGCCAGTTGCACGGGGTGGTGGGCGTCGCCGATGTCCCACAGCCGGGCCGTGCGGTCCCAGCTCGCGGTGGCCAGGACGGTGCTGTTCGGGGCGACGGAGATCGAGACCACGTCGGAGGTGTGGCCGGTGAGCCGGCTCGTGTACGGGGTGGCGAAGGTGCTCATGAGCTGGTCGCGGACGTCGCGGGTGGCGGCCAGCCGGTAGGCGGCCAGGTTCAGTTGCGCGGCGAGCGCGGGGTCGTGGCGGCGCACCTCTGCCGCGTCCGCGGCGGCCTTCCGGGCGATGGCCACGTTGCGCTGGCGGATGGCCGAGTCGCGCGAATCGACGGCCAGCCCGCCCGCGGTCGCCGCGGTGACCACCAGCACGGTGAGCAGCGTGACCAGCTGTCGCAGGCGGACGGTGCGTCGCCGGACCGCCGCCATCTCGCCGGCCTGCGCCTCGCGGCTCGCATCGAGGAACCGGCGTTCCCTGGAGGTGAGGCGGCTGTCGTCGGCGGCGGCCAGGTCCAGTGCCGCGGCCAGCCGGGCACCCCGGTACAAGGCGTGCGGGTCGTGGTCGTGCGCCTCCCAGCCGGCGGTCGCCTCGGTGAGCCGGCGGTGCAGGAGCAGCCGGTCGCGGTCTTCGGTCAGCCAGCCGCGCAGCCTCGGCCAGCAGCGGATGATCGCCTCATGGGTGATCTCGACGCACCCGTCGTACAGCGTCACGAGCCTTTGGCGGGCGAGGGATTCGAGCACGTGCGCGGTGTCGGGGCTCGGGTCGAGTTCGTCGTCGGTGATCCGGCGCCTGGTGTCCTCGGTGCCCTCGCCGAGGGCGGTGAGCCGGAGGAACAGGGACTTGGCGAGGTCCTGCTGTGCCGGCGACAGGGATGCGTACGTCGCCTCCGCGGTGTGGGCCAGGGCGTGCTCGATTCCGCCGGCCGCCAGGTATCCCTCCAGGGTGAGGCGGCTGCCGCTGCGTCGCCGCCAGGTTTCGACCATGGCGTGGGAGACCAGGGGGAGCGCGCCCGGCCGGCCGGTCGCGTCCGCGACCACGGCCGCGAGCAGCGGGCCGGTCACCGTGCAGTCGGCGAGTACGGCCGGCCGGGTGATGGCCTCGCGCAGTTCCTGGCTGCTCATCGGTCCGACCGCGATCTGCGCGTCACGCATCGCCTCGACGAGCCGGGGGTCCTGGACGCAGCGGCCGTAGAAGTCGGCGCGCACGCCGAGCACCACCCGGGTCCGGCTGGTCGCCGCCGTGGCGGCCGCGACCAGCAGGGCGATGAACGCGTCCCGTTCGTCCTTGTCGGCGCAGAGGGTGAAGACCTCCTCGAACTGGTCGACCACGAGCAGCGCGTCGGCGTCCGACGGGTGGTCGATCAGGGACTGGCGGATCCGCAGGTGCAATGCCGTGGGATCGCCCAGCAGTTCGCTCGCCAGGGGACCGGGGGCCTCTCCCGTTGCGGCGGCGAGGTGGATCGCGCACTCCTGTACGGGGTGCGGGCCGGGCGTCAGCAGGATCACCGGCTGGCCCGTCGCCCGTGTGCGGGCGATGAGACCGGCCCGGAGCAGCGAGGACTTTCCTGATCCGGACGGCCCGAAGACCGTCAGGAAGCGGTGGCCGCGGACCTTCGCGAGGAGCTCGCCGGTCAGCTGCTCGCGCCCGAAGAAGCGGTCGGCGTCCTCCGGTTGGAAGGCCGACAGGCCCGCGTACGGCGCGCTGGCCCGGCCGGCCCCGGCGGGCTCGTCGGCATGTGCGGTCGCGCTCGCGGCGATCTCGGCGGCGACCGCGTGCCACCGGGACTCCCACGCGCGGCGGTCGCCCTGGCAGGCCTCGACGTACGCGAGCGTGACGGCGAGGCTCGGGAACGTGTGGCCGCCCGCCGCGTCCGACAGTGTCGTGGACGAGTAGTGCGCCCTTTTCGCCAGTGCCCGGTAGGGGGGCCGTCCCGCCGCCTCACGCAGTTTGCGGAGGTCGGCTGCGAACCGTGTCTGCGGACCGGAGTCCAGGTCGAGCGGGCGTTCGGGGCGTGGCATTGCCTTCCTTCCTGCGGCTTTCCGCGGCCGTGATGGGTGGTGTTTGTCCAGCTTTTGATGTCCGGAACCCACGTTCCGGCGCCGGACATCAACCCGGGGCTAGACATGGGCCAGCGCAACCGCGCAACGACGACGGGAAGGGGAAATCATGAGGTCCGTGCGACGAATGGTGCTGCTGGCGGCGGTCACGGGACTGCTGGCCGGAGTGACCGTGACGGGCTCGCCGGCGTATGCCGCGGCGCCGCTGCTCAAGTCCAACCTGAACGGAAGGTGCGCCGACGTCTTCATGTTCCATCAGGAGAACGGCGCCTCCACCGTGACGTGGGACTGCCACGGCGGTACCAACCAGCAGTGGTACTGGGACGGCGAGCAGATCCGCTCCAACCTCAACGGGAAGTGCCTGGAGATCTACGGCCCCCACCTGGGCGACCAGGGCTCGGTCGCCATGTGGGACTGCCACGGCGGTCTGCACCAGAAGTGGTACCGCAACGGCAGCGAGATCCGTAACCGGGTGAACGGCAAGTGCCTCGACATCCTGGCCGGGCGGCCCGAGAACGGCCAGCTCCTGGTGAGCTGGAGCTGCAACGGCGCGCGGAGCCAGAGCTGGGACTTCTGAACACCGGCCCCACCACGGCCCGGCCTGTCCGGCCCTGCCCTGCCCGGCCCGGTGCGTCGCGCGCCGGGCCGGGCGGGGCCCGTATCGCACCCCCTCGCCCTGACCCCTTGCTCGACCTATCGAGATTCGATAGATTTCCATCGCGAGTCGATGGAAGGATGGGTCATGGGAAAACTGCCAGTGCGTGCACTGCGCGCCGTTCTCACGGTGGTGCTCACCGGCACCGTGTTCGTACAGGCGTCGATGGTGTGGGCGTTGGGGCACGACCCGGAGGACGGGTCGCTGCCCCTGACCCCGATGCGCGTGATCACGATCCTGGGCATGGTGTCGGCCCAGGTCGCCCTGGTCTGCGTGTGGCGGCTGGTGACGATGGTGCGACGCGGAACCGTGTTCTCGCCCGCCGCGTTCCGGTACGTGGACGGCGTGATCTGGGCGATCGTGGCGGCCGCCCTGCTGTGGTTCGCGGTCACGGCCGTCAACGCCCCCGGCCAGCGGGAGGACCCGGGCGTCACCGTGATCATGGGCGGGATCGGCCTTGCCGTCCTGGGCGTTGCGCTCATCGTGCTGGTGCTGCGGATGCTGCTCACCCAGGCCGTAGCGCGCGACGGCGAAGCGGCGCAGATGCGGGCCGAGCTGGACGAGGTGATCTGATGCCCATCGCCGTCGACATCGACGTGATGCTGGCCAGGCGGAAGATGTCCGTGGGCGAGCTCGCGGACCGGGTGGGGATCACCCCGGCCAACCTGGCGGTCCTCAAGAACGGCCGGGCCAAGGCGGTGCGCTTCGCGACGCTCGCCGCGCTCTGCGAGGTACTGGAGTGCCAGCCGGGCGACCTGCTGCGCTGGGAGGCGGAGGACGCCGCGATGGAGGAGGCGGCGGACCTCTGAACAGCCGCCGGCGCCGGCCCGGCGGGCCCGCGTCCCGCCGTGTCGGGCTGACGACTGGGCCGTGCGGGTGGTCATGTTCATTGCAGGAACGATCAGGCTCCGGATGGATGCCGCCGCTGCAGTCGGGCTGTGGAACGTTGTCGCCACCTGCCCGGCCGGAGACACCGGCCGGCTTGAGGAACGGAGAGAGCCATGAGCACTCAGCTGCCTGCCGGCGTCGTCGCGATCACCCCTGACGGTGCGGAGTGTCCGCCCAAGACGCTCGGCCTGTACCGCGACTACAACCGCAAGGGACCGGGCTACGGAATCGGCGCCGGCTTCGACGTGGACCTGGCGCTGCTGCCGCTTCCCGGTGGGGGCAGCATGGCCAAGAACGTCTCGGCATGGTGGAACCGGACGGACAGCGACGCGATCCTGATCGGCCGGACCGAGCGGGTCCTGAAGGCCGGCGAGAAGCTCGAGGAGCCGTCGGACTCCAACGACACCGTGGTCAGGGTCACCTGGGAGGAGTAGGCGCGCCGGTCGGCCTGCCTGCCGGCCCGCTCGAAGGCGGAGTTCGCCTTCGAGCGGGCCGGCCCGCGAACGTCGGCAGCGCCTCGTACTCGACCCGGTGCACCACAAGGCCCCCCTCGGGCACCGTCACCGTCAGGGCCCGTCCAGGTCGGCCCGGCCGTCGACACCGGGATTTCCGAGGGAGAGGCACCACGGACATTCGTGGAGGTCGCTCGCGGCGCTCGCTTCACGCGGCGAGGGCAGGGAGAAACCCGCCCTGTATTCATCCGCACGCACCCGCTCCGAGCATATTTTCGTCCGGATCGAGGCGGTGCGCCCAGCCCCGCCCCCTTGGGCGAAGCGGCGTACCACCCGCATCAGCGCCGCCCTCACCGTGTTCCCGACCCGTACCGCTGCAGGCAGGACACCGCGCAGGGCGGTCGACTTCGGCCCGGGACCGGATCGGTCACCGTAAGGCGCCATGCTCACGCGCCCCTTTCTCGTGGAAAATTCATATGACCCCATGACCTCCGGCATCGTCGGCCGTTGCGAAACGCTCCCCTCCCCGATCGGGCGGGGCGCAAGTGCCGACCCTGCCGCCAGGGAGGCGCTCCGGGGAAGGGTGGCAGCCCCTTGCGAATTTCGGACCAGAGATCTCCGCACAGATGATACTTTTTTTATTCTTGACGCTTCTCGAATTCGCCCGGGCATGCAGAACTGAGATCTGTCGAACAGAAACTGGGCAAGCCGCAGCACATTGACACGAACTCAATATCGCGACGAAAGCCAGCAATGTACAGATTGCCGGGGTTTTTAGACGACGGGCCGCCGCGTGTGGATTGCCGGGGTTTTTAAGGAATTCAGCGACACCCGCCCGCATCCCGGGCGCCGGGCGCCGCAATGACGAAGTCGTGGAGCGAGTGGTGTCAGCCGACGGTGTGGAGGGACGTCGGCGTGGAGGCCTTCCGCGAAGAGTGGCCGACCGCCTCCTCGCCGTCCCGGAGCGGGTCAGCCGCCAGGAAGGGCGCGGCGCCGGCACTCCTCTCTCCCCGTCGCACCGGCGCCGAAGCCCGCCGGGGAGACAGCCGGACAGCGTCCACGTGGCAGGACAGGACGTGCTTGAAGCGTTGCTGGCGCCGCAGCTCAAGTGCGTCCACGCGCCACAGGCGGCCAGTCCCTGATGACGTCAAGGCGGTGCAACCTGTGCCCAGTGCGGTCGAGATCAGCACGATCCACAGGAGAACGTTCCCCATAGCCGGTCCTTTCGAAGGCTGACGGTTGCAGGGCCCACACGATCAGAGCCCCGCGATCGCCGGGCATAACGCAGAGGCATATGCAGAGTTGCGCCCCCACCTCTGATTGCAGCCATGCGCAGCAATCCGCAGGCTTTGGCATCTCAGCTTCTTTGATGATGGTCGGTCGATGCCGGGGTGGCGCAAGCGGTGGACGACTGCCGCCTCAGCAGCCCCCGGGGCCGACCATCGCGCTCACGCGGCGGCGGGGGGTCGCCACATCCGGATCCGCTTCGGCCCGCTGTTCCCCGACCCCTTGAACCGGGGCGCGGCAGGGCATAACCGCTCCCCTTGCTCTATTTGCAGAAACGATAAGCGGCAGGGAACACCCATTCATCCGCCATCACCACCCGATTGGCCCATACCCGGACCAACATCAACGGCGTTTACGGCATATGACAAAAGCAAAGCCTTCCATCTCCTTCCGCGGGCCTGGGGAAGGAGACGGACAGGGAGGCAGCTCCCAGGACGGGCCCACTCAGATCGGAAAGTGGACTTTCACTCCGCGTCCATCCGATTGCAGCGGGACCGGGAACGCCACGCTGGAACACGAGAGCCTGGCGGTCGACCTGAGTTACTCGTCCTCGGTCTTTGAGGACTTCCTCCATACGATGAGCATGATCCAGATCGACTTTGACCGGCGGTCGGGGAACATCGACCGGTTCACGATGCCCGGCGACCGGCGTGCAGGCGGCAGCTCCTGTGTTTGAGCCGTACGGACCGCCGGACGTCCACGCCCCCCACCCCCACCCGGACGACACCGCCTTCTGGCGTCAGCCGGACCATGTGCAGCGCCACTCCCCAGGACAGGCGTTCGGCGGGCCCGGAGAGCCGGACCGGCCGTGGGATCCGGTGGAAGAACTCGCCGTCCTCCTCCAGGAGAGCGCTGCGCCCCGGCAACCGGAGCCCTTCGCAGGCGTCGGCTTCGACACCGCGGCCGACACGGTCAGCGCCATGGGCCTCGTCGCCGGGCTGAAGCACAGCCCCGTCGACCGGCCGTCCGGGCAGACCTCCAGGGGGCACCGCCGGAACCAGTCCAAGCGGCCGGTCGTGACCCTGCTGCGCACGGGCAGCCTGTTCACCGCCGTGCTGGTCGCCGTCATCGCCGCCGTGGTGAGCATCCTCAGCGGCCTGGCCATCTGCGAAACCCTGCGCCACAGCGCCGGACTCCACACGGCCCGCGAAGTGGTCGGCTGGTGGCCGCTGCTGATCTACGGCCCTTGGATGGTCGCTTCCCTCTCCATCCTCAGATCCGCACTGCACCAGCGCCGCGCCCTGCATTCCTGGGCCATCGTCCTGCTGTTCTCCACCCTGGCCACCCTTCTGTGCGTTGCCCAGGCACCCAGAACGCTCGCTGCCGGAACGTCGTCGGCCCTTCCCGCCGTCGCCGCGCTGGCCTGCTTCCAGCAGCTGGTCCGCCAGATCACCCTCACACGGCCCCCGCGCCATGCCTCGCCACGGCACCGGAACCCGCCCGCCTCCGTGCTCGGCCGGACGACCACCGGCGGGCGCGGCCCGGCCGGCGTCCCACCCGGCTACCTCATGGCAGGAAAGAGGGCTGCCCGCTCCCCGTCCGGCGGTCACAGATTCAGGTACGGCGCATGACGGCCCCACGCGTGCGGCGGTGTCAACTGCGACGCAGGGGCGACCGCGAAGAGCCAAGGCGGTAGCAGCCGCCAACTCCCTTGCCAACCCGGTCCTTCCCACGCATCAAAGGGGTGTTCGCCTGCACCTTTGAAACGAAGATCGAAAGCGATGGTCACGGGCCGCACGCAGACTCAGTCCGACGGTCTACCCGCCCGTGCCCCCTCGCGAGCCCGTCCGGGGCCGGCGCGCCGGGCGGAAGGCCGCACCCCGCTGAACCGAAGGCACAACGCGCTCCGGCGCCTCCCCTCCGCACCACTCCACGCCACTCCCATCACGAAAGGTCAGCAACATGTACGAATTGACCCACGCAGAGCGAGTCCAGTACAAGCGGCGCCAGGACACCGCCTACCAGGCCGGCGTGGATGCCGTCACCAACCTCCAGGCGGCGCTCGCGCTCGCAGACCTGACCCTCCCTTCCCTCAGCAACGACGGGCCGGTGGCAGGCCACGGCTTCGTCCGGCTCGGAGGGTGCAACGCGGCCTTCGCCAACCAGCTCGCCGAAGTCATCGCCGCGGGGGCCGACGCGCTGCGGTATCGGCGGAGGGCCGGCACGGTGGACCAGCCTCAGGAAGGGCTGCAGCGACAGCTCACCGTCCACGGCGTCGAAGCCGACGGTTACCGGATCCAGCGCTCCGGAGTCCCGGCCGTACCGGACCCCGTCGCCGCGTTCATCTTTGCCGTGCGCGACACCACCGGGCATCCAGCCTGCGAGGACCGGAGGGCGACGCGGGCCCACTGAGGGCCCGCGAGCTGACGGGTCCTGGCTTCGCGGCCGGCTGTGAACCACCGCGCACACCGTATGCAGCAGCTCCGGTGTGCGGGGCCGTGTCGCGGGGTACGCGTGGGGCGTGGGATGCGAACGGCTGACGTTCGACGGCTGGATCGCCGCCGTGGGCACGGGCTCGGGCACGCGCGTGGTCGTGGGCCACTGGCCGCGCTCGCCCTTCGGACCCTTCAGTGACGTGATGCTGGAGCGCGCCGACGGCCGGCGCACGCTGATCGCACCCACCGCCCGCACGGCCCGGTACATCGCCGGCGTCTATCACTTCGACGAGGTCCGGACGGAGCCGGTGAGCGTACGGATCGGCGGCGGCACGTGGAACGTCACGGCGGGCCCTGTGGACCTGCGCTTCCGGGTCGGGCGGCAGGGAGTCCTCGGTCTGGTCCTGCGGGCCGTCCCCCGGCCGCTCGCCCGACGGCCCTTGTGGGCGGCCGTGACCGACGTGCCCGCCCGTCTGATGGCCGGCGTACGGACCCGGGGCAGCTCCCGCCCCGGATGCCGCCAGTGGTACGCGGCAGTCGGCCTGTGGCCGATCACCGCCGCCCGGGCCTCCTTCGACGGGACCGACCTCGGCGCGCCGGCTCCCGTCGTCCCGCCCGTCCGCTTCGGCTTCGCGTCGGCCCCCGCGTCACCCGCCCTGGTGAGGGTGTTCTCCACCGTCGAGCGCACCGTTCCCTGACCGGCCGCGGTCCTCCGGACCGTTCACCGGAGGGTGACGACCGTGGTGCGGCCCAGGTCCGGGTGGTCGCGCAGGGGGAGCCGGCTGCCGGGGCGCTCCAGTTCGAGGACCACGATCTCGTTCTCGCCCTCCCGCCACAGGGGTCCGGGGGCGTAGAGGGTGCGCTGGGGGCCGCGCGGGGTGTCGTAGTGGCCGAGGAGGAAGCCGTTCAGCCAGAGCAGACCGGTCCCCCATCCGGACATGTCGACGAAGCCGTCGGCCGGGCCGTGCGCGGCCGTGTGGGTGAAGCGGTGGAAGGCGGGCCGCCCGCCGGGCCCCGTCGGGTGGGGGCGCACGGACCAGTCGAGTCCGCTCAGGTCGGTGAGCGGCAGCGGTCGGATCTCCCACTCGAAGAGCTGCTGGTGGCCGTGGCGGACGCCGCGCCAGATGCCCTTGCGGTCGTCGAGGAGCGGTCCGTAGTTCACCCGGCCCTGGGCCCGGACGAGTACGTCGAGGACGACTCCCGCATCGCCGACCGGCAGGTCGAGGCCCTCGTCGGGGGCGTTGCGGTCGAGGACGCCGAGGGGCACGCCGTCGGCGAAGACGTAGGCGCGGTCGCCGAGTCCGTCGATGCGGACGGGCATGGCGGGCCGCGGGCCGGTGACGGTGGTGCGGTAGTGGATCAGGCCGTGGCTCTGTCCGAGCCGCTCCATGGGCTCGGGGGCGGGGCGCAGCACGGCGGGGCCGCCGCAGAGCAGGTCGAGGTGGTCGAGCAGGTCGGCGCTGCCCGCGGGGGTGGCGAGGGCGGGGGTGATCCGGGGCAGCGGCCCGGGCGGGGGTGCGTCGGGCAGCGGCACGTACCTGCCGATGACCTCGCGGAAGGCGTGGAACTTGGGGGTGAGTTCGCCGGCCTCGCCGATGGGTGCGTCGTAGTCGTAGCTGGTGACGGTGGGCTGGTAGCCGGGGTCCGCGGGGCGCGTCCCGGAGTGGTTGGCTCCGGCCCAGAAGCCGAAGTTGGTACCGCCGTGGGCCATGTAGAGGTTGACGGAGGCGCCGGTGGCGAGGAGTTCGTCCAGTGACGCGGCGGCCTCGTCGACGGCGCGGAGGTGGTGGTCCTCGCCCCAGTGGTCGAACCAGCCGATCCAGAACTCCATGGCGGCCAGCGGGCCGGTCGGCTGGTAGCGGCGCAGGGTCTCGAGGCGCTCGGCGGGCCGGGCGCCGAAGGTGGCGGTCGCGAGCCTGCCGGGGACCGTGCCGCCCTGGAGCATGGCGTCCTCGGGTCCGTCGGCGGTGAACAGCATGCAGTCCACGCCGCGTTCGGCGAGGGCGCGCTCCACGTGGGCGCGGTAGCGGGTGTCGTTCCCGTACGAGCCGTACTCGTTCTCCACCTGCACGGCGACGACGGGCCCGCCGCGGCTCGCGAGCAGCGGCAGCAGCTCGGGGACGACCAGGTCGAACCAGCCGTCGACCTCGGCCTGGAACCGCGGATCGGAGCAGCGCAGGTGGAGGCCGTCGACGGCGAGGAGGCGGGCGGGCAGACCGCCGAAGTCCCATTCGGCGCAGATGTACGGTCCGGGGCGGACGATGGCGTCGAGGCCGAGGTCCCGGGCGGTGCGCAGGAAGCGGCCGAGGTCGCGCCAGCCGGTGAAGTCGGCCTTGCCGGGAGCGGTTTCGTGGAAGTTCCAGGGGACGTAGGTGTCCACGGTGTTCGCGCCCAGGGCCCGCAGGCGGGTGAGCCGGTCCTCCCACAGGTCGGGGTGGACGCGGAAGTAGTGCAGGGCCCCCGAGACGATCCGGTGGGGGCGGTCCGCGCGCCGGAAGCCGTCCTGGTCGTAGGTGAGCATGCGCTGACTCCCGGACGGGTCGTGGTGCCGTGGGGCGGGGCGGAACGCCAAACGCCGGACGCCGGACGCCGGACGCCGCCGAATATAGGAAGGTGTCGAGCGGGCCGTCAACGGACCGTCGCCACCAGCCGCTCCAGGTACGCCCGGCCCCGTGCGAGCCCGCCCGGCAGCTCGGCGGCGGCGGGATACCAGCGCTTCTCGTACTCCCAGCAGAGCCAGCCGTCCTGCGGGGCCGCCGCCACGGCCTCGGCGAGGGGCAGCACTCCGGCGCCCAGTCCGACCGGCGTGAGCTCGCGCGCGGACGGCACGTCCTTCACCTGTACATAGCCCAGGTGCGGGGCCAGCGCGTGCCGTGACGCGACCGGGGGCTCCCCGCCCAGCCAGGTGTGCAGTACGTCCCAGAGCGCGCCGGCGGCGGGATGCGCGACCCGGTCGAGGACCCGGGCGACCGCGGCGCCGGTGCGGTGGGAGTCGTGGGTCTCCAGCAGGATGCGCACACCGTGCCGCCCGGCGAACGCGGCCCCGGCCGACAGCCGGCGTACGGCGTGGGCGTCGGCGGCCGCCGCGGGCAGGCCTGCGCCGCCCGGGAAGACCCGCACGCAGGGCGCCTCCAGGTCCGCGGCGAGCCGTACCAGGGCGCGGAGTTCGGCGAGGACCGGCTCGTCCGCACCCGCGGCCGCGACCCTCGTGTAGCCGGCGACGCCGAGGACGGCGACACCCGCCGAGGCGAGGGTCCGCCGGGCGGCGGCGCGCTCGGCGGCGGTGCTGCCGGGGTGCAGGGGTTCCTCGGGGTGGGCGCGGACTTCGAGGCCGTGGAAGCCGTGCGCCGCCGCCAGGGCGGCGCTGCGGGCGAGTGGTGCGCCGGGCAGACCGAGCGTGGAGAAGGCGTACTTCACTGAGTCGGCCCGCCTGTGCGGAATCGTTCATCTACGCCGCAGTGCGCCATCTCGCGCTCCACCGTGACCGGTTGATGTTCGGAAACGACAAAGGGTCAGCCTAGAACGCCCGAGTGCGCCGCGGCAGGCCCTCTCCCCCGTTCTGCGGCACAACTGGGGCCGGATCAAGTCGATCACTCCCGGCCCCTCGGGGACCGCGTCCGACCACCCGACGGCGGACATTGATCATTCCCTGCGGCCCGGGAGGGCCTGGCGCGTTCAAACCGTCTGGACGGGTGAAGCCCACCGAATGGCGCCAACAGCATGAATGTCCTGATATGCGCCATGGGGTGATCCGGCCGGGCTAGAACGGGTGCCCCCCACGGCACCGGCCGGCACGCCCGGTCGGCGATTTCGAGAGGACCGCTCCGTGAGCCACTCGCAGGACGACAACCCGATCATCCCCGTCACCGCGACACAGTTGAACCGGATCGCCGGACACGGCATCTACAGCTCGGCCACCGCCATCGACCCCGCCGCCGTCAACGTCGCCGAGGCCCTGGTCGCCACGCTGAACGGCACGGCCGAGACGCCGCTGCTCACCCCCGAACTCCAGGAGCTCACGGAACAGGTCCGGCAGAAGGCGACCTTCGGCTTCCCCCGCATCACCGCCGACGACGGGGTGAAGCTGTCGGCGCACACGATCAAGCTCACCACCTCGGAGCCCCGCCCCGTGGTGATCGTGCCGGCGGGCTGGACGCCCTTCGGCTGGATCATCTTCGAGTACGCGTACCTCCAGCTGGCGCTGCGCGGGTACCACGTACTCGCCTACACCCCTCGCGGCATCGGCCTCACCTTCCCCGTCCAGGGCGGCGCCTTCATCGACGCGCCCTGGACCTCCGGGGGCACGATCGACGTGGCCGGCCCCCTGGACCGGGCCGACGGCTCCACCGTCATCGACTACGCGCAAGCGCACTTCAACCCGAGCAAGGTCGCCTTCCTCGGCGAGTCCTACGGGTCGGGCATCAGCCAGCTGGTCGCGGCGCACGACCCGGCGAACCGCGTGGCGGCGGTCGTCGCCCTGAGCACGTGGGGCGACCTGGCCGACAGCCTCTACCAGCACGACACCAGGCACCTGGAGGCGGTCCAGAAGCTGATCGACTTCACCGGAGGCCCGATCGAGCGGAAGTTCGATCCGGCCACCCAGCAGATCCTGAAGGACTTCATGGCCGGCGAGAACCTCGACAAGGTGGTGGAGTGGGGCAAGGAGCGCTCTCCTTCGTCGTACGCCGACCGGACCGACGCACGCGGCGTTCCCACGTTCTTCTCCAACACCTGGCACGAGACGCTGTTCCCGGCCAACCAGACCATCGACCACTTCGAGCGGCTGTCGGTCCCCAAGCGGCTCAACCTCTGGATCGGCGACCACGCCGCGCCGGAGGGCGCCGGCCTCACCATCCCCTTCAGCGGGCCGAACCTGCCCGTCGAGGAGGCCTTCGCCTGGCTCGACCACCACGTCCTCGGGGCCCAGAACGACGTTCCCGGGTGGAAGCCGGTCAGTAGCCAGATCATGTTCACGTACAAGACCAAGCCCGACCCCGAGGCCGGGCAGGACGTCATCACCGAACCGGCGGTCCGCGAGGGAGCGCAGTCCTGGGCGGACGTCACCACCTCCACCGAACGCTGGTACCTCACCGCAGGCGCGACGGACCGCCGCGACGGCGGCCTCGGCACCGCGCCGGAGACGGGCTGGAAGAGGGAGTTCACCGCGGGGCAGCTCACCTCCGCCACCGCGGTGGACGCCGTCATCACGACGGGCCAGGCGGAATGGAACGGCAACCCCAAGTCGTACTCCACCGGCACCTTCGACCGCGGGCACCTCGCCGTGTGGACGAGCGGCCCGCTCCAGACGGCCCGCCGCATCCGGGGCGTGCCCCGGCTCACCCTGAGCGTCCGCAGCTCCGCCGCCGCCACGACCCTCGTGGCCTACCTGTTCGACGTCGGCCCCGACGACACGGCCCGCATCATCACGCACGAGCCCTTCACCGTGCGGGAGCTCTCCCCCGGTGAGGACCGCGTGGTCATCTGGCCGCTCCAGGCCGCCGGCTACGACCTCGCCCCGAACCACCGGCTCATGCTGGTCGTGAACAGCCAGGACCGGCTCTACTCCGACGCCAACACCGACGGCAGCACCACCACGATCACCTCGGCCGACGACGCCGCGGCCCACCTGGTACTGCCCCTCGGGTAGTCCCGGGCGGGTGTCGGGCCGGCCCGGCACCGGCGCCCCGCTCCGCCGCCCCGGCCCCAGCCGGCAGCACATCCCCAGGTCAGCAGGGGGTCGGGGCGGTGGAAGCCGGGCTCGAAGCGTGACATAGCGTGCCCCTCATGGATCAGGAGCACATAGCCGGGCCGCCCGGGGACGGCGACGGCGCGGGCAGGCGGCGGTTCCTCGCGATGGCCACGGGCGCCGCGACGGCCGCGGGACTCGGGGCGGTGGCCGGCTGCGCGCAGGGGGACGGGGACGACGGCGACCGCCGCGCCGACGGGACGAACGGGTCCCCGGCGCCGGCGGCCGGAGGCCACGGCCTCGACGTCAAGGCCGAGAACGCCCGCCCGGGCCATGCCGACTGGGCCGTGACGAAGGCCGGTCCGGCCCGCGCCGTCGAGGGTTTCGCCGACAAGGTCAGCGTGCTCCCCGGCGAGTCCTTCGGGCTGTACGTGTCGACGACCGCGCCCCGGTTCACCGTCTCCGCCTACCGGATGGGCTGGTACGGCGGTGCCCGCGCCCGGCTGGTGTGGCGTTCGGAGGCCCTGCCCGGGGTACGACAGCCGGAGCACACCGTCGACTCCGACACCCGGATGGTCCGCACCCGGTGGGCCCGCACCACCACGGTCGAGACGAAGGACTGGCCGGAGGGCAGCTACCTGCTGCGCCTCGACGCGCAGGGCGGCGAGGGCGGCCAGCGTTTCGTGCCGGTCACCGTCCGGTCGGCGGCGACGACCGGACGTACGGTCGTGGTCAACGCCGTCGCCACCTGGCAGGCCTACAATCGCTGGGGCGGCTACGGCAGTTACGACGGACCCGGCGGCGGCTTCGCCTCGCGCTCCCTCTCCGTCTCCTTCGACCGGCCGTACGAGTACGACGACGGCGCGGGCCTGTTCCTGGTGTACGAGGCCCCTCTGATCGCCCTGGCCGAACGGCTCGGCACACCCCTCGCCTACGCGACCACCACGGACGTGGCGCGGGAGAAGCGGCTGCTGGAGGGAGCCGCCGCGGTGCTCTCGCTCGGGCACGACGAGTACTGGTCGCCGGAGCAGCGCGCCCACTTCACGGCCGCCCGCGACGCCGGCACGAACATCGCGATCCTGGGCGCGAACTGCTGCTTCCGCCGGATCCGGCTGGAGGCCTCCGAGCTGGGGCCGGACCGTACGCTGGTCTGCTACAAGTCCTCCTACGGCCAGGACCCGGGCTTCAAGCGGGGCCATCCCGCGACGGTGGACTTCCGCTCGGCTCCCGGTGCCGACCCGGAGAGCTCCCTGCTCGGCGTGATCTACGACGGCTATCCGGTGGACGCCCCGTACGTGGTGACCAACCCCGGCCACTGGCTGTTCGAGGGCACCGGCGCGAAGGCGGGCGACCGCTTCGAACACCTCGTGGGCGTGGAGTACGACAAGGTCAACACCGGTTTCACGACGCCCCGGCCGATCGAGATCCTGGCCCACTCCCCCGTGGTGTGCGAGGGCCGCCCCAGTCACCAGGACACCGCCTACTACACGGTGCCGAGCGGGGCGGGGGTCTTCGCGACCGGCACGATGCGGTGGGTGGAGGCCCTGGACGCGACGGGCGACGGCCGCAGCGGACGCAACCACGGGCTCGACGCGCGGTCCGGGGCACTGACCACCCGGGTGACGGAGAACCTCCTGCGGGTGTTCGCGGCGGGCCCGGCCGGCCGGTCGCATCCGGCGCAGGACAACGTCAAGACGGTGTACGGGAGTTCCTGACATCGGGGCCGGACGGCGTCCGGGGCGGCGTGCACGCGCAAAGCGCTTGGCTCCGCCCCGGTCGGCTGCCTAGGATCACGATCACGGCATCGCGTGCCGGTCACCGACCGGGTGAGGCATGGAGGTGCCCGTGATGTGCCTTCCGGAGGCATTCACCCATGTCCGTACAGCTGAACCACACGATCATCCACTCCCGTGACAACCGGGAGTCCGCCGAGTTCCTGGCGCACGTCCTCGGCCTGGAGGTCGGGGCCGAGTGGGGGCCCTTCATCCCCGTCGACACCGCCAACGGCGTCACCCTGGACTTCGCCACCGTCCCGGCCGGGTCCATCACCCCGCAGCACTACGCCTTCCTCCTCTCCGAGGAGGAGTTCGACGTGGCGTTCGCGAAGATCCGCTCGGCCGGGGTGCCGTACTTCGCCGACCCGCACGGCAGGCTCCCCGGCGAGATCAACCACAACGACGGGGGCCGCGGCGTCTACTTCACGGACCCAGCGGGGCACGGGATGGAGATCATCACGCGTCCCTACGGCTATCAGGAGCCCGCCGCGACCGGCAGGTAGACGACGTTGGGCGCGCCCGTGTCGGGGTGGATCCCGACCCGGGCGCGCACCCCGTACACCTCGGCCAGCAGCTCCTCGGTGAGCACCTCCCGCGGCGGCCCCGAGGCCACGGCGCGGCCGCCCGACAGGACGTACAGCCGGTCGCAGAAGGCGGCGGCCAGGTTGAGGTCGTGCAGGACGAGCAGACCGGTGGCGGGCAGCGCCCTGACCAGGCCGAGGACCTCCAGCTGGTAGCGGATGTCCAGGTGGTTGGTCGGCTCGTCGAGGGCGAGCAGCCCCGGGTCCTGGACGAGGGCGCGGGCCACCAGGACGCGTTGCCGTTCGCCTCCGGACAGCTCGTCGAAGCGGCGGGCCGCGAAGGGGCCGGTGCCCAGCGTTTCCAGGGCGTCGGTGACGCGCCGTACGTCGTCCGGGCCGTCCTGCTCCCAGAAGCGCTTGTGCGGGCTGCGGCCCATGGCGACGACCTCGCGGACGGTCAGCCCGAAGGTGCCGGTCGCGTCCTGCGGCACCACCGCCACGCGCCGCGCCCGTTCCTTGACGGTGAGCGCGGCCGCGTCCGCGCCGTCCAGCAGCACCCGGCCGGCGGTCGCCCGCAGGGCGCCGTAGACGCAGCGCAGCAGGGTGGTCTTGCCGCTGCCGTTGGGGCCGACGACTCCCACCGTCTCGCCGGGCCGGGCGGTGAGGTCGATCCCGTGGAGCAGGGTGTGCCCGTCGGTGTCGTAGCGCAGGCCCTCGACGGCGAGTTCCACCGGCCGGGCCGGTCCGGTCCCGCCCGTCATCCGGTCACCCCTTCGGTACGGCTGGAGCGGCGCAGCATCCAGAGGAAGAAGGGCCCGCCGACGAGGGCGGTGACCACGCCCACCGGTATCTCCTCGGGGGCGGCGGCCGTGCGGGCGATCAGGTCGGCCAGGATCAGGAACACCGCACCGCCCAGCGCGGCGACGGGCAGCAGGGCCCGGTGTCCGGCGCCCACGACCATCCGTGCGGCGTGCGGGACCATCAGTCCGACGAAGCCGATCGCCCCGCTGCAGGCGACGAGCACGCCGATGACGAGGGAGGTGAGGACGAACACGGCGGCGCGGAAGCGTCCGGTGTCCAGGCCCAGGGTGTGCGCGCCCTCCTCTCCGGCGAGGAGCAGGTCGAGCGGCCGGGCGAGGGCGAGGAGCAGGGCGCCGCCGGCGAGCAGCGCGACGGCGGGCAGGGCCAGTTCGTCCCAGCGTGCCCCGCCGAGGCCGCCGAGGGTCCAGAAGAGCACGGAGCGGATCTGGTCGGGGTGCGCGGCGAGCACGAGGACGAGGCTGGTGAAGGCGGACAGGATGTACTGGACGGCCACTCCGGCCAGGATGAGCCGGCCGGTGGTCATGGTGCCGCCGCGGCGGGCCATGGCGTAGACGGCGACGAGCGCGGCCATGGACCCTGCGAAGGCGGCCAGCGGCACGCCCATGCCGAATCCGGCCGCGGCCGTACCGAAGACGATCACGAGGACGGCTCCGGCGGAGGCCCCGGAGGAGGCTCCGAGCAGGAAGGGGTCGGCGAGCTGGTTGCGTACGAGTGCCTGGAGCACGGTGCCCGCCACGGCGAGCCCGGCCCCCACGACCGCGCCGAGCAGGATCCGCGGCATGCGCACGTCCCACACGATGGAGGCGAAGGCTCCGGTGGGCCGGTTGCCCGTCAGACCGCCGAGGACGATGTCGAAGACCCGGTCGGGGGCGATCCGTACGGGGCCCAGCGCCAGGCCCGCGATCGCCGAGACGGCGAGCGCGGCGGCGAGGACCGCGAGGACCGCCCCGGTCCGCAGCCTCACGAGGGGTTCGGGTGGAGCTGGCCGCCCAGTGCCTCCACGGCGTCCGCCACCCGGACGCCGAGGACGACGGAGGAGAGCGGCAGGACGACGAACCGCCGGTTCTTGACGGCGGGCACCTCGGCGAGGGCCGGGTCGTTCAGCAGGCGCTGCTTCTTGGCTTCGACGGTGGTGCCGCCGTAGTCGTAGATGAGGACGACCTCGGGCCCCCGCTCGATGACCTTCTCCCAGGCGACGTCGCCGAAGGTGTCCTTGAGGTCGGCGAAGACGTTCGTGCCGCCGGAGAGGGAGATGATCTCGTTGCCTATGCCGTTGCCGCCGGAGGTGGAGGCGGAGGCCTCACCGGAGTCGTAGGCGAAGACGGTCGGCCGGGGCCGGTCCTTGACGCGTGTGGTCACGGCGTCGATGCGGCGCTGCTCGTCCTCGATGAGCTTCGCGCCGCGTTCGGGCACGCCGAAGGTCCGCGCGACTTCGGTGATCTCGGTCTTCAGCTGGTCGAGGCCGACGGTCCCCTCGGTGCAGTACTCCACGTTCAGGCGGGAGTTGATGCCGGACTTGGCGAGCCCCTCGCGGTCGCGGCCCTGCGTCTTGTCGAAGGCGCTGGCATAGCCGCCGTAGACGAAGTCCGGGTCGGCGCCGAGCAGGATCTCCTTGGAGGGGTACTCCTCGGCCAGCACCTTGATCTTGTCGTAGGCGGGCCGGTAGGCGGGCAGTACGGCGTCGTCGAGGTAGGCGGAGCCGGCGATCCGGTCGCCCAGACCGAGTGCGAGCATCAGCTCGGTGGCGTGCTGGTTCATGGTGACCGCGCGACGGGGCGGTGCCTGGTAGGTGCTGCTCACACCGCAGTTGGTGACGGTGTACGGGAAACCGGGCGCGGCGGAGGGATCCCCGGCCGCCCCGTCCTGCCCGTCGCCGGGTGAACCGGCGCAGCCGGCCAGGGATATGAGGAGCGCGACGGGGGTGAACGCGCGCAGGGCGGCGCGGGTACGCGACATGGCGGGGCCTCTCCGGGGGATCCGCGTCCCCTGGTCGACGTGAAGGAGCAGAGGCGGTGCGTCAGTGTCTGACTCCCGGCCTCCCCGCGCGGGGAGAGCCGGTCACAGTGGCGGGACCGCACCGGAATCGCACCGGTTTCCTGTCCTGCACCGCCTGGTTACGCGCCCCAGTCTGCCAGAACGCGCACGTGAGGTGGGGTGGGGGCCGCACACCTTCCGGCCCCTCCCGGGTTCAGCGGAACAGGTGGGCGTTCTCCTCGGCCCACTGCCGCAACGACCTGCCCGGGGCGCCGGTGACCCGTGACACCGTGTCGCGCACTGCCAGCAGCCCGTCGTTGAGGTCGCCGCCCGAGACATCGAGGACCGCGTCCGCGGCCTCCTCCCCGAAGACCGCGGCCATCCGGGCACGGGCCTGCTGCCGGCCGATCTCATCGACGGCGTCCACATCATGGCGTTCGAGGCGAACTGCGTCGGGCGCAGGATCGTCCAGGCCATGCCGCTGTCCTGGAGCAGCCGCTCGACCGTCAGGTTCTCGTCGGCGGCGCCCAAGTGCGGATGGGTCTGGACGGTGAGGGACGACACCAGCACCACGTGCTCCACGCCCCACCGCCGGGCTGCGGTGAGGACGTCCGCGTCCGGGCCCATCCGCGACACGAGGAACGTCGCGCGCACCCCGTCCGGTGCGGGCTTCAGCGACTCCGGCACGGCGAAGTCGCCCTCGACGGCCTCGACCCCCTCGGGCAACGTCGCCCGTGAGGCATCACGGGGCGAGTGCGCGCCGGCGCGGGTCGGTGGCAGACTGCTTCCTTGATCGCGGACACGGGTCCGCGGACGCGAAGGGGGATGCGTCGAAGTGCGCAGGGTGAGGTGGGCGGCCGCGGCCGCCGGTGCGGTGCTGTTGATCGCGGGGTGCGGCAGTGAGGTCGATTCGGCCCGGAGCCATGGCGGTGACGCACCGTCAGCCGGCGGCTCCGCCCCGGCGAAGGCGGTTTCGGACGGCAGCCTGGACATCGCGGTGGTGAGGAAGGAGATAGCGGACGCCGCCACGGCGGCCGGGTTCACCGAGAGGACCCCGGACAAGATCCCGCCGGCCCTCGCGTCCTGCACGGTCAGGTGGCAGTCGGACGGCGCGAAGGTCACCGACTCGAGGAAGTCCTACGACACCACGGTCGCCACGCTGGTCAACGGGGGCTGGAAGGAGAGCGGGAGCTACGAGGAACGGCAGTCGGTCACCAAGGCGTTCGACAAGAGCGGTTGGCGCCTCATCACCATCCACCAGCCCCAGGGCCGGGTGGACGGGACGGACCTGGACAGCTTCATCGCCGATGACACCGGGCCCGCGTGCGAGAAGCCCTTCCAGGAAGACCTGGCGGACAAGACGACGCCCAAGAAGTAGCTCCGCCGCGCTCCACCCCCTAGGGGGTGGTGATCAGGTCCATCCCGGGGTACTGGGCGGCGGTGAAGCCCGCGGTCCGGTATACGGGTTCGCCCGCGGAGCTGGCGTGCAGCTGGACGTAGTGGACGCCGAGCGCGTTCAGCCAGTCCACCAGTCCGGCGACGATCCGGCCGGCGTGCCCCTGCCCGCGGGCCGCCGTGTCCGTGACCATGCCGTCGATGTAGCCGCGCCGCCCGTCCGGCCACCGGGGGCCGGGCAGGTGGTACGTCACCCACGCCATGCCCGCGGCGCACAGGGGCTCGCCCGGTCCGCCGCCGACGACCAGGCAGGTGCAGTCGGCGCGGCCCCCCGAGACGCGTTCGGCGAACCAGCCGCGGGCGATGTCCCGCCAGGGCGCGTCGGCCGGTCCGGGATCGACGCCGAGCGCGTCGAGTGCCGTCGCCCGGAGCCGGATCAGCTCGGGTATGTCGGCGGTGGTCGCCGTACGGGGCTGCATGGTCCGTGTCCTCCTTGGGGGGATCCCCAACTCGCTGCATACAGCACGGACTTTAACCGGTCGCGGCCGCACGCCGTCGGGCCGGGTCCTGACAGGACCCGGCCCGACGGCGGTGATCTGAACGGTTGGCAGGGGCGGCAGGATTTGAACCTGCGGCCTACGGTTTTGGAGACCGTTGCTCTGACCAGCTGAGCTACACCCCTTCGGTGAGAGCAACGATGGCACGGTCACGCCGGGGGCGCCAGTGAATTGGGGGCCGTTCGGGTCAGCGGCAGAGGTCCATGACGGTGCCCTCGAAGTCGGGGAACTCCTCGGCCGCCAGCTCGATCACGGCGCCCGCCGAACGGCGCGAGTCCGGGGCGAACCGCTCGGCCACGGCCGTCAGGGCGTCGTCCGGGCGCGAGGTCCATTCGGCGCCGTACGGGGCGGCCGCCTCGTACGGGCCGCAGCCGTCGGCCAGCAGCCACAGGAAGTCGCCCAGATCGCGTGCCACGACGGCCGTCTCCCCCTCGGACCCGAGGAACACCACGGGCTGTTCGGCCGTCGGCAGGCCCGGCCGGACCAGCCAGAACGCCGCGTAGCCGCCCGTGCCGTCCTGGCCGAAGACGCGGAAGGCGTCCCCGTCCAGTTCGTTGTTCCCGGTCCACGCCCTGAACCAGTCGGTGGTGTCCTCGGCGGAGAGGAAGGCCCCGTAGGGCTCGAAGTCGATGCCGGCGCCGTCCGCGTAGTCGAGGGGAACCGCCATCGCGGCCGCGAGCGCGGCGGGGAACTGTCGATCGTCGGTGAGCGTCACTCGCACACACTACCGAGGCGGCGCCGCCGCACGTCGGGCCAGGGCCGGGAGGAAGCCGCCGCGGGCGGTGCCGGAGCGCAACAGGTGCGGCCGGTCGAGCGTGTCGGGCAGCGCGTCGAGGGACAGGACCACCGCCCCACCGGCGCGTTCGGCGCTCGCGCACCAGTCGGCCATGGAGGGTCTTCTCGGGATCGAGCAGCACCGGGCCGCCCTCACCGGCCGGCTCGGCCGAGTTTCGGCCACCCCCTTGACCACTCTGGTCCAGACCAATAGTTTCCGGCATGCACCGCCGCACGCGCTCACGCCCGCTCCTCGCATCCGCAAAGGAAGCCCATGCGCCGCAGCATGCTCGGCAGACTGGCCGTAGCCGCCTGTTCCCTCTCCCTGCTGACCGCCTTCGCCCCCGCCGGCGGTGACGACGCAGGCGCCCCGGGCGGATCCGGCCGCTCGTACAAGAAGGTCGGCTATTTCACGCAATGGGGCGTCTACGGGCGGGACTTCCAGGTCCAGGACCTCGAAGCGAACGGCTCCGCCGGCAAGCTCACCCACATCAACTACGCCTTCGGCAACGTCAGCGCGGAAGGCAGGTGCTTCACCGGCAACGTACCCGGCGAGGCCGACGCCTGGGCCGACTACGCCCGCCCGCTCGACGCCGCGAACTCCGTCGACGGGGTCGCCGACACCTGGGACCAGCCGCTCGCCGGCAACTTCAACCAGCTGCGCGAGCTCAAGGCCAAGCACCCCGGCCTCAAGGTGCTGATCTCGCTGGGCGGCTGGAGCTGGTCCACCCACTTCTCCGACGCCGCGCTCACCCCCGCCTCCCGCAGGGCCTTCGTCGCGTCCTGCATCGACCTCTACATCAAGGGCAACCTCCCCCAGGACGGCACCCGCGGCGGCGCCGGAGCCGCCGCCGGGGTGTTCGACGGGATCGACCTCGACTGGGAGTGGCCCGGCTCCGCCGGCGACACCGACACCACGTACCGCCCCGAGGACAAGCGCAACTTCACCGAGCTCGTCAAGGAGTTCCGCACGCAGCTCGACGCCTACGCGCGGAGCCAGAAGCGGGGCACGAAGTACGAGCTGACCGCCTTCGTCCCGACCGCACCCGCCAAGATCGACGCGGGCTTCGACGTCCGCCGCATCATGCGCGACCTGGACTTCGTCAACCTCCAGGGCTACGACTTCCACGTCTCCGGCGAACCGAGGACCGCGCAGCAGTCCGCGCTGTACGCCCACGGCGACTTCAGCGTCCAGGGCACCGTGGAGGCCTGGCAGCGGCGCGGCGCGCCCGCGCACAAGCTCGTGATGGGCATGCCGTTCTACGGGCAGGGCTGGACCGGCGTCAGCGGCGGCGGGAATGGCATGGGACAGCCCGCCACCGGGCCGGCGCCGGCCACCTGGGCCGCCGGGTACGAGGACTACAAGGCGCTGAAGAAGCTGGCCGACTCCGGCGCGTACCAGGTCCACCGCGACCGGCGCGGCGGCCACGCCTGGCTGTTCGACGGCACCACGCTGTGGACGTACGACGACCCGCAGGTGCTGCGCGCCAAGACCGGATACGTCCGCGAACACGGCCTGGGCGGTGCGATGTTCTGGTCGCTCGACGCGGACACGGCCGACGGCGAGCTGATCACGGCCGTCGACCGGGGCCTGCGCGGCCGCTGACCGGCGCCGCCGGGCCGTGGACGTCCGTCCGGCCCGGCGGCGTCCCTCCACGTACGCTCCCCCGCATGACGCAGAAGCAGACTCAGGCTCAGGCTCAGGCTCAGGCTCAGACGCAGACGCAGACGCAGACGCAGACGCAGACGCAGACGCATTCGACGGTACGGGCGGTCAACCACCTCACCGCGCGCTGGGCCGCGCGGGCCGCGTCCGGCGGCGGGGGCACGGTCCTCACCGCGGCCGGGGTCTGGCCGCTGCTCGCCCTGCTCGCGGACGGCTCCGCCGGACCGGCCCGCGACGAGCTGGCGCAGGCGCTGGGCATACCCGCCGAGGACGCGGCCGCGGCAGCGCGGGAGCTGCTGGCCGCGCTGGACGGCGTACGGGGACTCAGAGCGGCGACGGGCCTGTGGGCGGCGGCCGACCTGCCGCTGGAGGAGGGCTGGTCGGCGAAGCTGCCGCCCGGCAGCCGGGGCACGCTGACCGGGGACCTGGAGGGCGACGGAAAGGTCCTGGACGGGTGGGCGTCGGACCGGACCGGTGGCCTGATCGAACGCATGCCCGTCACCCTCCGGCCGGACACCCGCCTCGTCCTCGCCTCCGCGCTCGCGCTGACGCTGAAGTGGGCGGAACCCTTCCGGGAATTCCCGGGCCACGTGTCCGACGGCCCGTGGGCGGGCCGCAGCCTGCGGCAGCTGGTGCACACCACGTCCTCGCTGGCGCCGGTCCGGGTCGCCGAGGGCCCCGCGGGGCCCGTCACGATCCTTGCGGTCACCGGCGCCGAGGACATGGACATGGACGTGCACCTGCTCCTCGGCGGCCCGGCGGCGCCGGCCGCCGAGGTGCTGGCGACCGGCATCGCCGCCACGCGTGGAGCCCTCCCGTCCGTGGGTGGCGACGCCCTCCCGGACGGAAGCCCGGGGCCCGGGCTGGGGATCGCGACGGTGGACGCGTTCAGCCCGCAGCCCCGGCTGTGCGTGACCACGGTGGCCTTCTCCCTGTCCGCGGAGCACGATCTGCTGGAGGACGCGTCGCTGTTCGGACTCCTGACCGCGACGGACAGCGACTACGGGCACTTCCCGGGCATCAGCACCAGCCCGCTGGCGATCAGCTCCGCGCGGCAGTCGGCGATGGCCCGGTTCCACGCCGCGGGGTTCGAGGCGGCGGCCGTCACCGCCATCGCCGCCCGGCCCGGCGGCGCCGCACGGCAGCCGGGCCACCGGGCCCGGCGCGCCGAGGTCCGGTTCGACCGGCCGTTCGGGTTCCTGGCCGTCCACCGCGCCTCGGGGCTGGTCCTCGCCGCGGGCTGGGTCACCGATCCGGATCCGGCGGCGGAGCATCGGCGCGGCGCGGCCGGCCCGCTCGCCCCGCCGCCCCGCTCCGGTGCACGGCCGCCAGCGCCGCCGTCTCACTGAAGGGCGGGACCCGCCCGGTGCCGCCGCGGCCGGACACCGACAGGGAGGCGGCGGCGATGCCGTGGGCCACGGCCTCCTGGAGGCTGTCGCCGAGGACGAGGCGGGCGGTGGCGGTGCCCGTGAAGCAGTCGCCCGCGCCCGTCGCGTCGACGGGCGCGGGATTGACGGGCACCGGGTGGTAGTCCGCCCCGCTGCCGTCGTCGAGCAGGAGCCGGCCCGCGCCGGCGGTGACGGCGACCGTACGGGCGCCGAGCGCGCGCAGGCGGGCGGCGGCCCGCCGCGGGTCGGTGGTGCCGACGAGGGCCTGCGCGTCGGCCGGGCAGGAGGTCTTGAGCAGTCCGGTCAGCGGGGCGATCCGGGTGAGCAGTTCCCTGGCCTCGGACCGGCCGGTGAGCCGGGGGCGGAAGTTGGGGTCGTAGGTGAGGTGCCCGCCCGCGGCGTGGACGAGGCGTGCGGCGGCCAGTACGGCGGCCCGGCTGCTCGGTGACAGGGCACCCGTGATGCCGCTGGTGACGAGCGCCCCGCAGCGGGTCAGCAGGTCGCGCCAGGAGCCGACGTGCCCGGGGGCGAGGGTGGATCCGGCGCTGCGGGTGCGCCAGTAGACGAACTCGCGGTCGCCGTCGGGGTCGGCGGAGAGCAGGTAGGCACCGTTGGGGTGCGGGGCGCGGCGCACGTGCGAGACGTCCACGCCGAGTTCGGCGGCCCGGCGCAGCAACGGGACGCTGAGCTCGTCGTCGCCGACCACGGCGAGCAGGGCGGTGCGGGCTCCGGCGGCGGCCGCGGCGGCCGCCGCGTTGAGGGCGTCGCCGGAGTAGGAGATGCGGGCCGCGGTGCCGTCGGCGGCTTCGCGCAGGGCGGTGCCCGCGTGGATCTCGACCAGGACCTCGCCGAGTACGAGGACGTCGTAGTCCGCGGCGGCCCGCGCCGTCACGGTCACGGCCGCGGCTCCGGGGCCGCGGCCCGGTGACCGGCGGTGCTCCGCTCCTCGTGGGCGCGGGCCGGAAGGGCCGCTCCGGTGAACACGGCGGCGAGTTCGGCCGGGTCGGCGGGCAGGCCGTCGCCGATGCCGACGGCGGTCGCGCCGGCGGCGAGCCACTCGGGGACCTCGCCGGGCCGGATGCCGCCGGTCGGGATGAGCACCGCGTCCGGCAGGACGGCCCGGACGGAACGGAGGAACCGCGGACCGCCCACGTGGGCCGGAAAGACCTTGGCCGCCCCGGCCGCCCGGACGGCGGACGCGATCTCGGCGGGGGTGAACCCCCCTTCGATGAAGACGGCTTCGCGCCGCCGGGCGACCTCGCGGACCTCGGGCGCCGGGTACGGGGAGACCAGGAAGGCGGCGCCGGCGTCCAGGGCGGTCTCGGCCTGCACGGTGGTGGTCACCGTACCCACGCCGATCAGGGCGGGACGTCGGTGCGCGTCGGCGAGCGCGGCCGTACGGGTGACGGCCGCGGACCAGCCGGGGGTGGAGGTGGTCAGCTCGACGGCGCGGCAGCCCGCGGCGAGCAGGGCGGTGGTGGCGCGTACCGCGTCGTCGGCGTCGGCGTTGCGCAGCACCGGAAGGAGGCGCTGGGCTGCCAGCACCGCGTACGGGTGGCTGGACATGGTTCCCTCCCCGTTTGTTCCACGTAGTGGAACTGCGTATCGTCTGGCGGAACGATGTGGTCCAGACCTTACACACAACGGGAGTTGTCGTGCCGTCGAATGCCGAGGAAGCCTCCGGGAGCGCGCGTACGGGCCGCTCGTCGGCAGCCGGTTCGGCGGCGGAGAAGTCCCTGCGCGTCCTGGAGGCGGTGGCGGCGCCGGGCGGCCCGCACCGGCTGACCGATGTGGCGGCGGTTGCCGCGGTACCCAAGTCGAGCGCCTTCCGCATCCTGGCCTCGCTGATCGACCAGGGGTTCGTACGCCAGGCACCCGGGAGCCGCTATGTCGTGGGGCCCCGGCTGCGCGCACTGTCCGCCCTGGTCGACGGTGGGGAGCCGGCCGGTATCGGGCGCGTCCTCGGCGAACTCCGGCGGACCACCGGCCAGACGGTCCACCTCGCCCTGCACAGCGGCGAGACGATCACCTACATCCGCAAACTGGAGGGCGACCAGCCCTTCCGGACGGCCTCCCGGGTCGGGATGCGCATGCCGCTGCACACGACGGCGATCGGCAAGGGCGTGCTGGCCCACCTGCCCGCCGGGGAGGTGGGCGACCTCGTGGCCGCCGCCGGGCTGCCGGGCCGGACACCGAACTCCCTCACGACCCCGCAGGCGCTGTACGCGCAGTTGGCGGCGGTCCGCTCCCTCGGCTACGCGATCGACGACGAGGAGAACGAGCCCACCATCCGCTGCATCGGGGCGGCGGTCCTCGGCCCGTCGGGCCGCCCGGTCGGCGGAGTGAGCGTCACCACCGTGACCTTCCTCGTCTCCCGCGAGGAAATCGAGTCGTACGCGCCCGCCCTGCGCGCCGCCGCGGAGGCGCTGGCGCCCCTGCTGTGACCCCGGTGGGTGCCCGGAAATGGCCTCCGGGAAAATTCTTCCGATTAACTGTTATCGAGGCCCCCGTCGGCGGTCTCCCATGTATCGGGCATCATCGACCGCCGGTACGGACAGGGACATTCACATGACTACTCAGCACACCGCAGCGCTGGTGGCAGCGGCTCGCGCGGGCGATCCCCGCGCACAGGACGAGCTCGTCGGCGCCCACCTCCCGCTCGTCTACAACATCGTGGGGCGGGCCCTGGGCGGCTCCTGCGACGTGGACGACGTGGTGCAGGACACGATGCTGCGGGCCCTGGACGGGCTGGGCGGGCTGCGTGCGGACGAGTCCTTCCGGTCCTGGCTGGTGGCCATCGCGATGAACCGGGTGCGGGCGCACTGGCAGGCCCGGCAGAGCGGCTTCGGCGAGAGCACCCTGGAGTCGGCCTGGGACGTGGCCGACCCGGGCGCGGACTTCGTCGACCTGACCGTCGTACGCCTCAACCTTGCGGGCCAGCGGCGTGAGACGGCCCGGGCGACGCGCTGGCTGGATCCCGAGGACCGCGCGCTGCTGTCGCTGTGGTGGCTGGAGTGCGCAGGGGAGCTGACCCGGGCGGAGGTGGCCTCGGCGCTGGAGCTGTCCCCGCAGCACACGGCGGTGCGCGTGCAGCGAATGAAGGCGCAGCTGGAGGCGGCGCGGGTGGTGGAGCGCGCCCTCGACGCCCAGCCGGCGTGCGAGGAGCTGAGGACGGTGCTGTCGGGCTGGGACGGGCAGCCCTCTGCGCTGTGGCGCAAGCGAATAGCCCGTCACGCGCGTGAATGCGTACGCTGCTCCGGCCTGTGGAGCGGACTGGTTCCGGCGGAGGGGTTGCTGGCCGGCCTGGCCCTCGTCCCGGTCTCGGCGGCCCTGCTGGCCGGGATGCGCAGCGCCGGCGCGGCCGGCTTCGACCCCGTGACGGCGGCCTACGCGGACGGCGCGGACGCGAGCGGCGGGGTGAGCGGCCAGAGCGGCGCCGACGGCGCCTTCACCGACACGGCGACCCAGCTCACCGCGGTGGAGAGCACGGGCACCGGCGGCCGCGGCGCGCTGCGCAAGCGCCGGCAGAGCCGCCGGCGGGTGGTCGGCGGCGCGGTGGTCGCCGCCTGCGTCGCGGGCGGCGGGCTGGCCTACCTCGGCGGGCTCCCCGGTTCCGGGAGCCCGACGGACGAGGGCGGCGCGTCCGCCGCGCCGCTGGCCGCGCTCTCGGCCACGGAGTCCGCCGGGGTCCCTTCGCAGTCGGCCTCCCCGTCACCGTCCGCGTCGGCCTCCCCGTCCGCCTCCGCCTCGGCCTCGGCGAGCCCGTCGGCGAGCCCGAGCCCGACGCAGAGCCGCAGCAGCTCGCCGAGCCCGCGCGCCTCGGCGCCCAAGCCGGCGCCCGCGCCGCCCGGCATCGCCGGCCAGGTGGTCGCGCTGGTCAACACCGAGCGGGCGGCGGCCGGCTGCGGTCCCCTCAAGGAGGACCCGCAGCTGCGGGCCGCGGCGCAGGGGCACTCCGACGACATGGCCGCGCGGAACTTCTTCGACCACACCAACCCCGACGGCGAGGACCCCGGCCGGCGCACGACGGCGTCCGGCTACCGCTGGTCGACGTACGGCGAGAACATCGCCAAGGGCCAGCAGACGGCGCAGTCGGTCATGGACTCCTGGATGAAGAGCCCGGGCCACCGGGCGAACATCCTCAACTGCTCCTTCAAGGACATCGGCGTGGGCGTCCACCAGGGCGCGGGCGGCCCCTGGTGGACGCAGAACTTCGGCGCCAAGTAGGAGGCGTTCCGGCCACCGCCCGTCCTTCCCGCAGGGCCGCAGCGGTGTCGGAGGTGACTCCGGTGTCCTGCGCGTCCGGGAGGAGACGGTGCAGGACACCGGCGGCGCCCTCCGTCCGAGGCGCCGCCGCCGGCCGTCGCCCTGCCGAGACGACGCGTCGGACGCGACGGGTCTGCCCGGGGGTGTGGGTGTTCACGGGCGCACGCCCCGGACCGTCCAGGCGCGGGCGGTGAGGGAGACCGAGCCGTCCGGGCCGGTGGGGAGGGTCGCGGCGAGCCGGGTGCGCAGCCGGTCCCGGGCGGCGGGGGTGAGGGTCGCGACGTAGCCGGGAGCCGGCCCCTGGCCGGAGAGGAAGGGCTCCCACAGGTCCTCGAAACCGCCGAAGACGGTGGGCACCTCGACGGGGGCGACCGTCACCTCGTCCAGCCCCGCCGCGGTCCAGAGCGCGTGCAGCGGACCGGGGCGGCACAGCGCGAACCGCCGGCCCTCGTCCAGTGCTGCGGCCGCCGGATCGACGGCGGCCGCGGCGGCCCAGAAGTGGCGCAGGAGGGCCATGCCGCCGGCGTAGTCCCACACGTACGCCGCGACCAGCCCGCCCGGCCGGACCGCCCGGGCGGCCTCGGCCACCGCGGTCCCGGGTGGTTCGAGGAAGTTGAGGGCCAGCCCGCTGACGACGGTGTCGAACGAGGCGTCGCGGACCGGCAGCGCCGACGCGTCGGCGACGGCGAACCGGGCCTGCGCGGGCGCGGCGTCCCGGGCCGCGCGCAGGAATCCGGGGGACCGGTCCAGCCCCAGCACGGCGCGCGGCCGGCACCGGGCGGCGACCACGGCGGTCAGCGCCCCGGTTCCGCAGCCGACGTCGAGCCAGCGCAGCCCGGCGGGGACGCCGAGCCGGTCCACGAACACCTCGGCGACCCGGCGGCTCCACCGGCCCATGTAGCGCTCGTAGGCGCCGCCTTCCGCCCAGACGTCGGACGGCCCGTGTCCCATCCGGGGCGGCTAGTGGTGGAAGCCGGACCGGGGCTCGGTGGCCGGTACGGGCGGGGGTGTGGCCGTCAGGTGTTCCACGGCCCGGCGCATGTCCTCGACGAGCAGGGCGATCTGGTCGCGGGTCACTCCGTGGCGGACCAGGACGCGCTGGATGACGGTGTCGTCGCGGTTGGCGGGCAGCGGGTACGAGGGCACCTGCCAGCCCCGCATGCGCAGCCGGTCGGAGAGGTCGTAGAGGGTGAAGGGGGAGGCGGCCGGGTCGGTGAGGGTGTAGGAGACGGCGGGCAGGGCGCCCTTGCCGTCGTAGAGGAGGGTGAAGGGGCCCATGTCGGCGATCTGCCCGGCCAGGTACTGGGCGGTGTCGGCGCAGGCCTGCTGGACGCGGCGGTAGCCGCCCCGGCCCAGGCGCAGGAAGAGGTAGTACTGGGCGACGATCTCACCGCCGGGGCGGGAGAAGTTGAGGGCGAAGGTCGGCATGTCGCCGCCGAGGTAGTCCACCTTGAAGACGAGGTCCGCGGGGAGCAGGTCGGCGGAGCGCCAGATGATCCAGCCCACTCCTAGGGGCGCGAGCCCGTACTTGTGGCCGGAGGTGTTGACGGAGGCGACGCGCGGCAGCCGGAAGTCCCACACCACGTCGGGGTGGAGGAAGGGCGCGACGAAGCCGCCGCTCGCGCCGTCGACGTGGATGGGGACGTCCCAGCCGTGCTCGGCCTGGATCCGGTCGAGCGCGGCGGCCAGCTCGGCGACGGGCTCGTAGTCGCAGGTGTAGGTGACGCCGAGGATGGCGACGACGCCGATGGTGTTCTCGTCGACGTACTCGGCGAGCTGATGGGGCTGCAGACCGGTGGCGCCGGGCTCCAGCGGGACCTGGCGCAGCTCGACGTCGAAGTAGCGGGCGAACTTGTCCCAGCAGATCTGGACCGGGCCGCAGACGAGGTTCGGGCGGTCCGTGGGCAGCCCCTCGGCCCGGCGGCGTTCGCGCCAGCGCCATTTGAGGGCGAGCCCGCCGAGCATGGCGGCCTCGCTGGAGCCGGTGGTGGAACATCCGGTCGCGGTGGTGCCGGCGGGGGCGTTCCACAGGTCGGCCAGGATGTTGACGCACCGGGACTCGATCTCGGCGGTCTGCGGGTACTCGTCCTTGTCGATCATGTTCTTGTCGAGACAGACGTTCATCAGGCGGTGCACGCCCTCGTCCGACCAGGTGGTGCAGAAGGTCGCGAGGTTCTGGGCGGCGTTGCCGTCGAGCAGGAGCTCGTTGCGGAGCAGTTCGTAGACGACCTCGGTGGGCGAGTGGTCCTCCGGAATGCGGTACTTGGGGAGGATCTGGCCGCTCAGCGTGGACGCGAACACGTCCGTATCGGCGTCCTGGCGGGTTACGTCCTTCGTCTCATGCAGAGCCATGCCTGGACTATATGTGACGAACCGCATCATTCATCGACAGAACGGACATCGACGCGATGCGGGCTCGCGGCGCGGGCGGACGGGCGCGCGCCGGGTCAGGGGCCGTCGTGCGGGGGGCCGTCGCCGGTCACCGCGCCGACCGGCGGCGCGGTGCTGCCGGCGGCGGACGGAGCGGCTGCGTACCGGCCGCGGCCGACCCACAGGAGGGCCGCGGCCAGCATCGCGACGCCGCCCAGCAGCCAGGGCAGCGGCCCTCGCGGCAGGAGGCCCGCGACCGAACCGGTGAGGGCCGCCGACAGCTGCAGGGCGAGGGACTGGACCGACAGGGCGGTGGCCCGACCCGACCCTTCGACACGCCGGTGCAGCAGCTCGTTCTCGCTCGGCCCCGCCGCACCGCGGCCGAGGTAGACCAGCCCGAAACCGGCGGCCCCGAGGACCGCCGGAGCCATGCCGGTGGACGCCGCCGTGGCGGCCAGCAGGAACAGGCCGCCCGCACTGGCGGCGAGGCCCACCACGACCGCCCGCTGCCCGCCGCCCGCGAGCCTGGCGGTGAGGGGCGCGAGGTGGCTGCCGATGGCGGAGCAGGCGAATCCGGCGCAGGCGAGCGCGGCGAAGAGCACCGCACCCGACTCCGGAGCACCCGTCAGGGCGGCGGTACGGCCCGGGGTGAGCAGTTCGACCACGGCCAGCGCGCTGCCGGCGCCCGCCGCGCTGAGAAGGACCCGGCGGACCAGCGCGTCGCGTCCGCCGAGGCGCAGCCCGCCCGCCACCGTGGCCGGTACGCCCCGCAGTACGTCGCGCAGCGTGGCCGCCGGCCGGGGCGGCTCGCGCAGGGCGGTCAGGACGTACAGGACGAAGACGACCTCGACCGCCGCACCCAGCAGCAGCGGCCAGGAGAGCGGCAGGGCCAGCCCGTAGGTCGCCGCGCTCAGCCGGGCGCCGAGGTCCGGCCCGAGTCCGAGCAGCCAGGGAAGGGCGCCGCCGAGCAGGGTGCCGCCCGCGAGCGCGGCCGACGTCGCGGCGGCGCCGCGGGCCAGACCGGTGCGCAGTTCGGCGCCGGGGCCGGAGCGGGCGTGGACGGTGTCGACGTACCAGGCCTCGGCCGGCCCGCTGGACAGGGCGCGGCCCGCGCCGATCAGGGCCATGCCGAGTGCGAGCTGCCAGGCGGCCGTGCCCAGGGCCACGAGGACCAGTGCGGCCAGGTTCGACACACCGGCGGCCGCCAGGACGACGCGGCGCCCGACGACGTCGGACAGTCCCCCGGTGGGCAGTTCGAGTGCGGCGGCGGTGAGGGAGTGCGCGGCCAGGCAGCCGGCGATGGCCGCCAGGGACAGGCCGCGCTCGGTGAGCAGCAGGATCAGGGGGGCGATGGTCAGCCCCAGGGGCAGCCAGTACAGGACGCAGACGGTGACGTAGCGCCGGCGCGCGGCGGGCAGGTCCGCCGCCCGGCTCACGTCCCGCCCCCGGCGTCCCCGGCCCCGGGGTCCCCGGCGTCCCCGCCCCCGGGGTCCCCGGCGGCGCCGGGGCCGGCCCCCGGTTCGCGCGGAGCCAGCGGCAGGCCTGCGGTGAGCAGGACGACCTGCACCGCGCGCGGATCGCCCGCGTCCCGCGCGGTCAGTTCCTCCAGTCGCCGGTCGAACGCCTCCCGGAGTTCGGCGAGGGACTCGGGGGTCAGCCGGGGCATCAGGTCGCTGATCCCGGAGGGCTCCACCCATTCCCGTCCCAGCCGGCCGTCGGCGATGTCGGCCTCGTGCCGGGCGAGGGACACCGCCAGGTGCTGGATCTGCGCCCTGCGGGAGAGGTTGACGTACGCGCGGCTGCCGGGGGTGGCCTCCATGGCCTCGTTGCTCCAGGAGGTCAGGGCGTGCACGGCCCGCCAGCGGCGCTCCCGGCCGTCACGGTGCTCGGCCTCGGCGACGAACGCGTACTTCGCCAGGACGCGCAGGTGGTAGCTGGTGGATGCGGACGACTCCGCCGTCCTGACCGCGAGTTCACTGGCGGTGGCGGGGCCGTCCTGCCGGAGCATCCCGAGCAGCCGGATGCGCAGGGGGTGCGTGAGGGCCTTGAGCGCCGCCGCGTCCCGTTCGGGATCGAGTACGCGTTTTTGATCTTCGCTGGGCATGAAGAGGAGGGTAGAGCGGCCCGCACGGTTCCCAAAAGTCTTTTTGCAGAACTTCTTTTGGAAAGTGCCCGCCCGGTGCCGGCGGCCCGCCGGGCCGTCAGTCGTGGGCGCGGAGGTACGCCTCCAGCTCGGCGGCGCCCGCCAGCAGGGCACGGCCGCGGGACGCCAGGCGCTCGCGCCAGGTGAGCAGTGCCGCCTCCAGGGGTTCCAGGCCGCCGGCCGAGCGGACCTGGGTGAGCAGTGGGGCGATCTGTTCCAGCAGGTAGCCACCGCGCCTGAGTTGGCGGGCCAGGCGGGCGTCCCGTACGGCGGCCCCGTCGTAGACGCGGTAGCCGGTCAGCGGGTCGCGGCGCGGGCGGACGAGCCCGGCCCTCTCCCATGCGCGCAGGGTCGCCGGCTTGATCCCCAGCTCTTGCGCGAGCGGCCCGATGAACGACTCGCCGGACGCCGGCACCTCCGTGACGGGCGCCAGGTCGCGCAGGGCGTTCTCCACGGCGCGGAGGGTTCGCCGGTCGTCGAGCAGCTGGGCGTGGCTCTCGTCGATGAGGCGGAACGCCTCCTCGACGGCGCCCTCGTTCACGGCCCGCATGATCGACGTCGCCGTCCGGTGGCCGTGGCCCGGCACGAGGGCGAGGAAGGCGTCCAGGGCCCGCGCGTGCAGCGGGGTGTAGGTGCGGTAGCCGTGGAGCGTGCGGCCTGCGGCCGGAAGGATTCCGGCCTCCTCGTAGTTCCTGACGGCCTGCGTGGACAGACCGTGCCCCCGCGCCAGGTCGACCGGCCTCAGCTGTATCCCGCTTTGAAGGTTTTGCGCCACAGGCGCGACGATATCGCGGAAAAGTCTCAACCGGAGCTTCAACGATAGCGTTGAAGGCATGGCTACTGACATCAAGGACACCGTCCACGCCGTCGACGCCGCCGCCGTCATGGGGCTCCTCGCGACCCGGCCGCGGGTGCTCGCGCTGGGCGAGCCCACCCACGGCGAGGACGCACTGCTCGACGTGCGCAACGAGCTCTTCCGGCAGCTCGTCGAGGAGGAGGGCTACCGGACGATCGCGATCGAGAGCGACTGCATGGCGGGGCTGGCCGTCGACGCGTACGTCACCTCCGGCACCGGCAGCCTCGACGAGGTCATGGAACGCGGGTTCAGCCACGGCTTCGGGGGGTCCGCGGCCAACCGTGAACTCGTAGCCTGGATGCGGGCGTACAACGACGGCCGGCCCGCGCCCGAGCGGCTCCGCTTCGCCGGCGTCGACGGCCCGCTGGAGATGACCGGCGCCGCGAGCCCCCGGCAGGCCCTCACCGCGCTCCACGACTACCTCGCACCCCACGTCGACGCGGACCTGCTCCCCTGCACCGCGCACACGCTCGACCGCCTGCTCGGGGCCGACGAGCGGTGGACCGAACCGGCCGCGATGAGCGACCCGGCCCGGTCGGCGGGCCGCTGCGCCGAGGCCGGTGAACTGCGGCTGCTCGCCGACGACCTCGTGGCGCTGCTCGACGCGCAGACCCCGCACCTGATCACGCAGACCTCGCGGGAGACGTGGGAGCGGGCCCGGCTGTACGGGCGCACGGCGACCGGCCTGCTGCGCTACCACTACTGGATGGCCGACACCTCCCCCGGGCGCATGGCGCGGCTGGTCGGCCAGCGGGACCTGATGATGGCCGACAACCTCCTCGCCCTCGCCGAGCGCGGCCCCACCCTGGTCCACGCCCACAACAGCCACCTCCAGCGGGACAGGAGCTCCATGCGGATGGGTGACCGGCCGCTGCAGTGGTGGAGCGCCGGTTCGATCGCGAGCGCGCACCTGGGCGAGCGTTACGCCTTCTTCGCGACGGCCCTCGGCACGATCCGGCACCGGGGAGTGGACACCCCTCGGCCGGGCACCCTGGAGGGGCTGCTGTACGCACTCCCGGACGACGTCTGCGTGGTCGACTCCCCCGGCCTCGGCGCAGCCCTCGCCGGCACGCTCGCCGCGCCCCGCGCGTCCGCCTGGTTCGGCTACTTCCCGTTCGACCCGGCCCACTTGGCGGCGACCGACGGGCTCGTGTTCGTCAAAGACATCCCGCAGGGCCGGGCCGCGTCCACCTGACGGCCCCGTTGACGCTCTGCTTCCGGCCGACTCTGCAGTGTGACACCGTTCATACGACCCCTGTCGGTCAGAAGAAATTACCGTCCAGTAGACTCAGCACCGCAGATCTTCCCGTTCGGACCTCAGGAGCCGGTCCGGACGGGAAGATCATCCAACTTGTTCTACCGGCAACTTATCCGCCGATGTCCGGATACCGGCCAGCCCCTTCCCGAGCGCTGATACCTCTTCGGGCATGAACAAGATCACCCGCCGTCAGGCCCTGGGGACAACCGCCGGTGCACTCACCGTCCTCGGCCTGACCGCTGCAGCAACGAGCGTCGCCACGAGCGCCGCCGCGACCCCCGCCGCGCCCACACCCCCGGGCACGGTCGACGAGGTCTACCAGGGCCGCCGCATCCAGATCACCACGGGCGGCGGAGGCCACCACGGGGGCCACCACGCCCCCGACCAACCCACCGTCCGAATAGACGGCAGAGAACTCCACATCATGCGCAACGCCGACGGCAGCTGGATCAGCGTCATCAACCACTACGAGACGTTCACCGAGCCCAAGCTGCTCGCCCGCGCCGCCGTCCGCGACCTCCAGGGCGCGCCCCTCGTCCCCTTCGGAGGCATGGCATGACCGTCCGCAAGAACCAGGCCACGCTGACCCCCGACGAGAAGCGCGCCTTCACCTCGGCCCTGCTGGAGCTCAAGCGCAACGGCAGCTACGACCGCTTCGTCACCACCCACAACGGCTTCATCATGGGCGACACCGACTCGGGCGACCGCGTCGGCCACCGCTCCCCCTCCTTCCTGCCGTGGCACCGCCGCTTCCTGCTGGAGTTCGAGGAGGCGCTGCAGAAAGTGGACGCGAGCGTCGCGCTCCCGTACTGGGACTGGACCGTCGACCGCACCACCCGCTCCTCCCTCTGGGCCCCCGACTTCCTCGGTGGCACCGGGCGGGCCCGTGACGGGCAGGTCATCGACGGACCCTTCGCCTACGCGACGGGCCGGTGGAACGTAGACGTGCGCGTGGACGGCCGCCCCTACCTGCGGCGCGCGCTCGGCGCGGGCGTCGCCCAGCTGCCGACCCGGGCCGAGGTCGACTCCGTCCTCGCCATGCCGGTCTACGACATGGCCCCCTGGAACAGCTCCTCCAACGGCTTCCGCAACCACCTGGAGGGTTGGCGCGGCGCCAACCTGCACAACCGGGTGCACGTGTGGGTCGGCGGGCAGATGTCCACCGGGGTCTCCCCCAACGACCCGGTGTTCTGGATGCACCACGCCTTCATCGACAAGCTGTGGGCCGACTGGCAGGCCAAGCACCCGCAGTCCACGTACCTGCCGGCCGCGGGCACGACGAACGTGGTCGACCTGAACGACACCATGCGGCCGTGGAACAACGTGACCCCGGCGGACATGCTCGACCACCGCAAGTTCTACACCTTCGACACCGAACCGGCCGCCGCCAGCCAGCGGTAGTGCAGTTCGGGGCGGCCGACCTGGCCGTACCGGGGCGTCCGGTCCGCACGGCCGGTGTCCACCAGGTGCTCCAGGTAGCGGCGGGCGGTGATCCGGGAGATCCCGGCCGCCTCGGCCGCCCCCGCCGCGGTCAGCCCCTCGGGGGCGGCTCGCAGCAGGGCGGCGACCCGGTCCAGGGTCGGCGCGCTCAGCCCTTTGGGGAGTTCGGCCGGGCGGGGCGCGCGCAGGGCGGCCATCGCCCGGTCGACGTCGTCCTGGCCGGCCGCCTCGCCCGCCGCCTGGCGGAACTCGGCGTAGCGCAGAAGCCGTTCGCGCAGCGTCGGGAACGCGAAGGGCTTCAGGACGTACTGGACGACGCCCAGCGAGACGCTCTCGCGGACCACGGCCAGGTCCCGGGCCGAGGTCACCACGATCACGTCCACCGGATGCCCGGCGGCCCGCAGTCCGCGCGCGAAGCGCAGGCCGTTCCCGTCGGGCAGACCGAGGTCCAGCAGCAGCAGGTCGACCCGGGTGCGCTCCAGCACCCGGGTGGCCTCGGCGAGCGAGTGGACGGCTCCGACGGCGGTGAAGCCGGGCACCCGGTCGACGTAGAGCGCGTGCGCGTCGGCGGCGACCTGGTCGTCCTCGACGACCAGCACGCGTACCTCGCCGCCGCTCACCGCGCGCCTCCCGCGGCCGCGTCCCGGTCCGCCGCCCGCTCGGGGGCCGTGGGCAGCCGTACGGTGAACTCCGCGCCGCCGCCCGGGCCCTGAGAGGCGAGCACCGCGCCGCCGTAGCGCTGTGCGACCTGACGGACGAGTGCGAGGCCCAGGCCGCGGCCCTCCCCCTTGCCGGACCAGCCCCGGCGGAACACGTCCACCCCCTCGGGCAGCCCGGGCCCGTTGTCCGCGACGCGCAGCAGCAGCTCCTCGCGCTCGGGCCGCAGGGTGACCGCGATACGGGCCCCCGGTACCGCCGTCACCGCGTCGACGGCGTTGTCGATGAGGTTGCCGAGCACCGTGACGAGGTCCCGGGCCGGCGGTAGTCCGCCCAGGTCGGCGAGGCTGCGGCTGTCGGCGGTGACGACGAGTTCGACGCCCCGCTCGTGCGCCTGGGCCGCCTTGCCCAGCAGCAGCGCGACCAGTACCGGCTCACCGACGGCGGTGACCACCTCGTCGGTGAGGGCCTGGGCCAGTTCCAGCTCGGCGGTGGCGAAGTCCACCGCCTCCTGCGCACGGCCGAGTTCGATCAGGGAGACCACGGTGTGCAGCCGGTTGGCCGCTTCGTGGGCCTGGGAGCGCAGCGCCTGCGTGAAGCCCCGCTCGTGGTCGAGTTCGCCGGTCAGCGCCTGCAGTTCGGTGTGGTCGCGCAGGGTGACCACGGTGCCGCGGCGGCCACCGCCGGCGACGGGCGAACTGTTGACCACCAGTACCCGGTCCGCCGTGAGGTGCACCTCGTCCACCCGGGGCCGGTCGGCGAGCAGCACGCCGGTGAGGGGAGCGGGCAGCCCGAGATCGGCGGCCCCGGTGCCGGTGACGTCCCCCGGCAGTCCCAGCAGTTCGCGTCCGGCGTCGTTGATCAGGGTGATCCGGCGCTGCCCGTCGAGCATCAGCAGCCCCTCGCGCACCCCGTGCAGGGCCGCCTGGTGGTAGTCGTACATCCGGCTGAGCTCGGCCGCGTTCATGCCATGAGTGTGGCGGCGCAGCCGCGCGTTGACGACGTACGTGCCCGCGCCGCCCAGGGCGAGCGCGCCTCCCGCGACCCAGACGAGGGCGGAGAGCTGCGCCCCGAGCCGGTCGCTGATGGCGCGGACGGTGATCCCCGCGCTGACCAGGCCGACGATCCGGCCCTCGTCCTCCAGCGGGGTGACCACGCGGATCGAGGGGCCGAGCGTGCCGGTGTAGGTCTCGCTGAAGGTCTCGCCGCGCAGGGCCGGGGCGGTGTTGCCCATGAAGGGCTCGCCGATCCGGCGGGGGTCGGGGTGGGTCCAGCGCCTGCCGTCCGGGGCCATGATCGTCACGAAGTCGACGCCCGAGTCCACGCGGACCTTCTGCGCGTAGGGCTGCAGCTCGGCCGAGGGGTCGCTCCCGCGCGCCGCTCCCCGTACCGCCTCCCGCACGGAGGGTGAGTCCGCGACCGCGCGGGCCACGGCCCCGGCCTGGCGCCTGGCGGCCTCCTCGGCCTGGCCCCGGGCGGTGGCGTAGGCGAAGACGGCGCAGCCCGCGACGACCACGGCGACGAGCAGTACCTGCATGGCGAAGAGCTGGCCGGCGAGGCTGCGCGGCGGACGAGGCAAGCGGAACATGGCGCTCAGTGTGCACCGGGTCGTGAACTCAATGAACGCAAGGGTGACCGGGGTCACAGCCCTGGGCGATGGTCTCCCCGGACGACTTCACCACCAGGAGGCATCGTGGCCGCCAGGCGCGACAGAACGCACTATCTCTACATCGCGGTGATCGCCGCGGTGCTGCTCGGCATCGTGGTCGGCTTCGCCGCACCCGGCGTGGCCGTCGAGCTCAAACCGCTCGGCACGGGCTTCGTGAACCTCATCAAGATGATGATCTCGCCCGTGATCTTCTGCACGATCGTGCTGGGCATCGGCTCCGTGCGCAAGGCCGCCAAGGTGGGCGCCGTGGGCGGGCTGGCCCTCGGCTACTTCATGGTCATGTCCACGGTGGCGCTGGCCATCGGTCTGCTGGTCGGCAACCTCCTGGAGCCGGGCAGCGGGCTGCAGCTGACCGAGGCGGCGCGCAGCGCCGGCGAGGCGCAGGCCAAGGCGGGCGGGGCCGAGAGCACCCCCGAGTTCCTGCTGGGGATCATCCCGACCACCCTGGTCTCCGCCTTCACCGGCGGGGAGGTGCTCCAGACGCTGCTGGTGGCGCTGCTGTGCGGGTTCGCGCTGCAGGCCATGGGCACGGCGGGCGAGCCGGTGCTGCGGGGCATCGGGCACGTGCAGAAGCTGGTGTTCCGGGTGCTCGCCATGATCATGTGGGCGGCTCCCGTCGGGGCCTTCGGGGCGATCGCGGCGGTGGTCGGGGCGACCGGCATCGACGCGCTGAAGTCCCTCGCCGTCATCATGATCGGCTTCTACACGACCTGTCTGCTCTTCGTCTTCGTGGTGCTGGGCACGCTGCTGCGCGTGTGCACGGGGGTCAGCGTCTTCTCCCTGCTGCGCTATCTGGGCCGGGAGTTCCTGCTGATCCTGTCGACCTCCTCGTCGGAGTCGGCGCTGCCGCGGCTGATCGCGAAGATGGAGCACCTGGGTGTCTCGCGGCCGGTCACCGGCATCACGGTGCCGACCGGGTACTCCTTCAACCTGGACGGGACCGCGATCTACCTGACGATGTCCTCGCTGTTCGTCGCCGAGGCCATGGGCACGCCGCTGGCCCTGGGCGAGCAGATCTCCCTGCTGCTGTTCATGATCATCGCCTCGAAGGGCGCGGCCGGGGTGACCGGCGCGGGGCTGGCGACCCTCGCCGGCGGTCTGCAGTCGCACCGTCCGGAACTGGTCGACGGCGTCGGCCTGATCGTGGGCATCGACCGGTTCATGAGCGAGGCGCGGGCTCTGACCAACTTCGCCGGGAACGCGGTCGCCACGGTGCTCATCGGAACGTGGACGAAGGAGTTCGACCGCGACCGGGCCGCGGAAGTCCTCGCGGGGCGGCTGCCGTTCGACGAGCAGACGCTGGTCGACGACGCCCACGGGACGCAACCGGCCGCGCCCGACACGACCGCGACCCCGGACACGGCCACGGCCCCGACCGCAGCGCCGGTCGCGGCGCACAACCCCAAGGACGGCGTGCCGGTCTAGTACTCCTCCTCAACCGGTCCGCCCGCACAGGGGCCGGCCGGGCAGGGCTCGCCCCCACGGTGCCCAGCCCGGCCGGCCGCCGCATTCTCCCCACTTGCACCCATAGTCGGTATTCGGCCACCGATAAACGAACCCCCGGGCTGTAAAAGGTACTTCCGTAACCGGCCGCGTGCATGACATCTTGCGTCCACCACTTGTTTCGTACGACCCGGCCTGACCACCGGGTCTTCGGAGGACGCATTGATACCCCACATATCCGGCCGACCTCGACGTGCCCTCGTGCTGGCCGCCACGCTCGGCGCGGCGCTGACCTTCGGGGCTCCCGCCGCGCTCGCCGGCACCGCCCCCGTCTCTCCCTCCGGCTCGGCCGTCCCCGCCCCCGCGGCGGCGGCTCCCCAGGCCGCGGCCCCCGCTTCCCAGAGTGCGACCTGGGTTGCCGGCACCCGCGCCTACCTCGTGATCACCGCCCCCGGTGACACCACGGCGGTCCGCAACGCGGTGACCGCCAACGGCGGAACGGTGTTCCAGTACTACGACGCGATCGGCGTCATCACCGCCCACTCCGCGTCCGCCTCCTTCGCCACCACCATGCGCGGCGTGAGCGGGGTCCAGCAGGTCGGCGCCACCCGCACCTCGGACGTGCCGGCGGACGCCTACAACCCGGCGCTGCCCGCCAACCCGGCGCAGTCCACGACCCCTTCGGGCGAGCCGGTCCGCGCCGACATGACCCAGATCAAGGCCGACCAGGCCTGGGCCGTCACCACGGGCTCCGCCTCCGTCAAGGTCGGCATCCTGGACACCGGTGTGGACGACCAGCACCAGGACCTGGCGCCGAACTTCAACGCAGCGGACTCCGCGTCCTGCGCCTACGGCAAGCCCGACACCCGTTCGGGCGCCTGGCGCGACGTCGGCACCCACGGCACGCACGTGGCCGGTACGGTCGCCGCCGCCAAGAACGGCAAGGGCGTCATCGGCGTCGCCCCGGGCGTGAAGATCTCCTCGGTGCGCATCGCCGAGCCGAACTCCTCGCTCTTCTTCGCCGAGAACACCGTCTGCGGCTTCATGTGGGCCGGCGACCACGGCTTCAAGGTCACCAACAACAGCTACTACACGGACCCGTGGCAGTTCAACTGCCCGGACAACGCCGACCAGGCCGCGATCATCGAGGGCGTCAAGCGCGCCCAGGAGTACGCGGAGGGCAAGGGCTCGCTGCAGGTCGCGGCGGCCGGCAACTCCAACATCGACCTCGCCAACAAGACGACCGACACCGAGAGCCCGAACGACTCGACGCCGGTCACCCGCACCATCACCAACGCCTGCCTCGACATCCCGACCGAGCTCCCGGGCGTGGTCACGGTCTCGGCGATGGGCACCACCGCGAAGGCCTCGTACTCCAACTACGGTCTGAACGTCGTCGACGTCACGGCCCCCGGCGGAGACACCACCGGCATCTACAGCACCCTTCCGGGCGGCAAGTACGGCTCCATGAGCGGTACCTCGATGGCCTCGCCGCACGTCGCCGGCGTGGCGGCGCTGCTGGCCAGCACCAACCCGGGCATCACCCCGGCGCAGCTGCGCGACAAGCTGGCCACCCAGGCCAACGACGTCGCCTGCCCGTCGGACAGCCGCTGCAAGGGCACCACGGCGAAGAACGGTTTCTTCGGCGAGGGCCAGGTCGACGCCCTCAAGGCGGTCGGCAGCACCCCGCCTCCCGGCAAGTACTTCGAGAACACCGCGGACTTCGCCATCGGTGACAACACCACCGTGGAGAGCCCCATCACCGTCAGCGGCGTGACCGGCAACGCCCCGGCCACCCTCAAGGTCGGCGTGAACATCGCGCACACCTACATCGGTGACCTGAAGGTCGACCTGATCGCCCCGGACGGCACCGTCTACACGGTCCACAACCGCTCCGGCGGCGGCACCGACAACATCAACCAGGTCTACACCGTCAACGCCTCCTCCGAGGTCGCGGGCGGCACCTGGAAGCTCCGGGTCAACGACAACGCCGGCGGCGACACCGGCAAGATCGACTCCTGGAACCTCACCTTCTGAGGACGCGCACCGGAGCACTCAGCGCTGTAGTACGTCGGCCAGCCAGTCGAAGACGACGTCGCAGTGCTGCTGAGGGGCCATCGGGGAGCAGTGCAACTGCGCCCCGGTGGCCTTCGTCAGTTTCACGTACTCGCGGCGGGTGCGCAGCAGGTCGTACATCTGCCGCGGCTGGCCGGGGTAGAACTGCTCGAAGTCGTAGTCCAGTACGAGCGTCGGGGCCTTGATCCTCCCGACCACCTTGGTGATGTCGAGCCCCATGGCCACCTGTGCCGGTGTCCAGATGTCGGTGAGGACCTTGCCCTCGCGCGCCTGGCGCAGCGCCTGCCGGTCGAAGATCTCGAAGCGCTTCTTGACGGTGAAGGCCAGCTGCGGGGTCAGCTCCGGGACCACCTCCTCGTTCCAGATCCGGTTGGTCTCCGCCTTGTCGGGCGTGACGATGTCGCGCAGCTCCTTGTCGAAGCCCAGCCAGGGGCTGAGGCACCCGGGCTGGGCCACGACCGCGGCGAGCCGGTGCTCGAAGGCGGCGGCGCGCGGGGCGAGGTTGCCGCCCATGCTGAGTCCGGTGATGGCGATGCGCTCGCCGTCCACGTCCTCGCGCCGGAGCAGCCAGTCCACGATCGGGCTGACCACCGTCTCCCAGCGGGTGGTGAAGGGGATCTCCTCCACGAACAGCAACTGCCCCTGGCCGGGGCCGTCGTAGACGAGGGCGTTCCAGCCCCGGTCGAGGGCCGCGGACACCCCGTAGGTCCACATGTCGAGGTTCTGCCCGTCACTGCCGTTGGTGAGGATGACGGTGGGGCGCCGCTCGGCGGGACCGTCCGGGCGGAAGAACCACAGCGGCAGACGGGTCTTGCCCCACGGGACCCGGTCCGTGACGGCGGCCGGTGTGCAGAGCCTCGCGAAGGTGTCCCATGCCTTGCGTCCGGCCCGGTACACCGCCTCCTCGTCACCCGGCTTGTCGGTGCCCAGCACGTAGAACAGCGCCTGGGCGTAGTACTGGGCAGCGCGCAGCGAACGGAAGCGGCGGGTCTGCGACGGTGTACCGCCGTCCCGGCCGGCGGCCGGGGGCGCGGCGAGCCTGTCGCCCCAGGACCGGAAGGTGTCGGTGTAGGTCTGCTCCGACAGGCCCGCCGCGTTGATGGCGTTGACCGCGGTCAGCACCTCGCCGACCTCGGAGGCGCGCATGCCCGCGGCTCCGAGCGCGAGCAGTCCCGCGAAGTTGAAGCCGGGATCGGCGAAGAGCCGCATCGCTCCCGGAGCCGGTTCGGATGCCGTCGCGGGCGGCGTGGGCGCGGCCGCCGCGGTGCAGGCGGTGCTCCCGACGGCGAGGGCGCCGGCTCCCGCGGCCAGGCCGGTCAGGGCGGCGCGGCGGGTGAGGGCAGCGGGCTGGTGCGGTGTGCTTGCGGTCATGCAGGGGACGCTACGACGCACCCCCGCGCGCGGGGGTGTGCCGCGCCCTCCCCTGCTCCGAACGGGCTCCCCGCGCGGGCGGCTTCAGGTGCTGCGCCGGGTGCGCAGGACGCAGTCGCCGCACAGGCCGCCGCCCGGGACGCGGTAGTAGAGGCAGCAGCTGCGCCGTACGAAGGCCACGCCGAGCCCGTCCTCGTGGACGAAGGTGCCGGTGCCCGCGAGCGCGCCGTCCTCGGCGAGCAGGGCGCGTGCCAGGTCGACGGCCGCGCCGCCCGGGACCCGGTCGACCAGCACCCGCAGCGCGCCGACCAGACCGGACGCGGCGTTCCCCCGCAGGACCGTCGGGGAGACCCCGTACCGCTCCCGCAGACCGGTCTCCAGCAGGGCCAGGTTTCCCAGGACCGACTCCCCGAGGCCCTCGGCCGGCCGTGCGGCGGGCTCGGGCAGCCAGAGCTGGAGCGAGCCCTCGTCCGGCAGCCGCCACCACACCCGGTCGGCGGCCAGGTCGGGCACCCGCCCGGCCAGCGCCGCGCACCCCAGCCCGATCGACCAGAGCCGGGAGGCGATCCCGAACTGGGCGGTCGAGGCGGCCACCCTGCCGGGTCCGCTGCCGATCCGGCGGCCCACCTCGGCCACGTACGGCGCGAGGTGCCCGCCGTACAGCGCGGTGAGCGGCCGGAAGCCGGGCCCGGGCGGCTCCGGCCCGTACGGCACGGTGAAGAAGGGCCCCACGGCGGCCAGTCGCCGCAGTACGTCGTCCATACCCGGAATGATCTCAGTACCGGGCCCTGCGCATGGACGTGCTCACGTCACCCGAGTCCCGGATCGGTCGGGGTCCGGTCAGGCGGGGTCCGGGGTCGCTCCTTCGAGGACCTCCACGTAGTGCGGGTTGCGCATGATCCCGAGCACGTTGCCGAAGGGGTCGGTGACGGCCGCTGTGACGAACCCGCCGTCGCCGTGCGCGGTCACGGGCTGGTACTCCTCGGCACCCAGCTCCAGGAGCCGCCTGTGGACCTCCTGGAGGTCGTCGACGGCCCAGTAGGCCACCGCGCCGCCCGGCCCCTCGGCGGCGCCGGGCGGGGCGTGGCGGCGGTCGACGATGCCGATCTCGTGCTGGTAGTCGCCGATGCGGAACTCCGCGTAGCCGGGCCGCTCGAAGTACGGCGCGGTCCCGAGCACCTCGGTGTACCAGGCCTTCGCCGCCTCCAGGTCGTCGGCCCAGAAGTTGATCGTCGCAAATCCGCGCAGCATGTGCAGCCTCCTCGACGTGATCTCGCCCCGACTCTACGGCGGCCCGGCGGGCCCGGACGGTTCCCGCGAGGCCCGCCCGGCTCAGAGGCCGTCGAGGAAGTCCAGCAGGGCCCGGTTGAAGGCTTCGGGGCGTTCCACCCCCGGCAGGTGGCCCGCCCCCTCGATGACGGTGAGCACCGAGTTCGGCAGCAGCGCGTGCAGGGCCCGGGCCTCCGCGACCGGGGTGTAGACGTCGTCGGCGCCGACCACGACCAGGCAGGGCTCGGTGGCTCCGGCGAGCAGCGGCCGGTAGTCGGGGCGCTCTGCCCGGCCGCGCTGGGCGGCGGCCGCGCCCTCGGGGTCGGTCGCGCACATCATGGCCGTGACCCGCGCGGCGGTCTCGGGCATGCCGGTCACGTTGTAGGGCGCCAGCATCTTGTCGATCACCTCTTCGGCGTAGGGCCGCATGCCCTCCGCGATCAGTCGTTCGGCGGTCTCCCGGCGGAGTTTCGCGCCGGCTTCCGTCTCGGGTGCCGGGGAGGTGTCGGACAGCACCAGGGCCCGTACCAGACCCGGGTGGCGCAGCCGCAACTCCATCGCGATCTGACCGCCCATGGACACACCGCCGACGACCACCTGTTCGAGGCCCAGTCCGGCGAGGAGGGCGGCGAGATCGTCCGCGAGGTCGGCGAGCAGGGCCTTGCCCGGCAGCACCGGGCTGTCTCCGTATCCTCGCAGGTCAGGGGTGATCACGCGGTATCCGGCGGCCGTGAGGGCGGCCGTCTGGGGGGCCCACATGGTGCGGTTGAAGGGATGTCCGTGGATCAGGATTACGGGCGCTCCGGGGCGGGGACCCAAGTCGTCGAAAACAAGCGTCACACCATTGCCAAATTGGGGCTTCATGAGAGGACTTTAAGGGGCTACATTGAGCCACTCGCGTTCACCTGACAGCCGGTTGCCTTTCACTCGTGTTTTGCACGGGGGGCGACGTCATGGACGCAGACTGTGCAACCACCCCACCGCCCAGAAGGACCGAAGGCTCCGTGCCCGTACCCGTACACCTCGCGGGCCGCACCGTGCGGCTCGAGCCCCTCGCCCCCCACCACACCGAGGCCCTGGCCGTGGCCGGGGCCGAGGATCGTACGACTTACGCCTTCACCCCCGTACCCCATGGGGTGCAGGCGTCACACGAGTACATCGACCGCGCCCTCGCCGATCAGGCAGCGGGTCGATCTCTCCCGTTCGCCATCGTCAGAGCCACTGACGGGCGCGTGGTCGGTTCGACCCGGTTCCTGGAACTCGACTACTGGCAGGGGCCGCTGGTGTGGCCCGCCGTGCCCGGCGTCCCGTTCGGCGATCCGGCGACGGCGATCCCCGATGCCGCCGAGATCGGCAACACCTGGCTGTCCCCGACCGCCCAGGGCACCGGCATCAACACCGAGGCGAAGCTGCTCATGCTCCGCCATGCCTTCGAGACCTGGGGTGTCCGGCGCATCTCGCTGCGCGCCGACGCGCGCAACGGCCGGTCGCGGGCCGCGATGGAACGTCTCGGCTTCACCTGCGAAGGGGTCCGCCGGGCCCATTCGCGGGGGCTGGACGGCGCCGTCCGCAGCACCGCCTTCTACTCGATCCTCGACGAGGAGTGGCCGGCCGTACGGTCGATCATCGAGCTGAGGCTGTCGGCGGGCGCGCAGCGCAAGCGCCGCCGCAAGACCCTGATCCCGGCCTAGGCCGGACGGCAGACCGGACGGCAGGACGGAAAAACGGTCCTGCCCCGCCCGCGTCCCGGCCCCCTCACCCGAGGAAGGCCGGGGCCAGGGCCGAGTCCATCAGCCGGGCGGGGGCGCCGCTCCCGTCGGCCGGTACGGCGTACAGGTCGGCCCCGAAGTCACCGGGCAGGGAGTAGACGACCGTCCCGCGGTCGGTCCACACCGCCTGGTCGTCCACGCTGCGCTCCTCGGCGAGCGGGGTCTCGGCTCCCGAGGCCAGGTCCAGGACGTGCAGCCGCCAGGGTGCCTCGGCCGGCAGGCCCGCCACCCGCTTCTTGAACACCACCCGGGTCCCGTCGGGCGACAGCGACGGGCACTCGACGTTCTCGCGCAGCGTGGTCACGGTGCGCTCGGCCAGGTCCCCGCGGACCAGGTGGGTCCGGCCGCCGGTGGCCATGGTCGCGTAGAAGGTGCGCTCGTCGGCGGCGAAGGTGACTCCCCAGAAGTTCACGTCGGCGCTCCGGTACGGCTTGCCGTCCTTGTGGACCGTGAAGTCCTCCAGGGAGGCGTCGAACCTGCCGGTGCGCAGGTCGAGCACCGAGGTCCGCGTCGAGAAGTCCGCACCGGCGTAGGAGTCCCCGCCGACGAAGACGGTCCAGGCGGCCAGGTGCGCGCCGGGCGACACCCGGGCCCGGGTGGGGATCCCCGCCAGCGGACGGGCGGAGACCTCCTTCAGGCGGGCGTCGAGGACGACGGCCCGGTAGCCGTCCTGGACCCCGTTCCTGTCGGCCTGGAGGCAGATCCCGGTGCCGCCGGCCGCGTGGAAGCGCAGGCAGGTCACCCCCGACACGGTGCGGGCCCGCTCGGGCGCGTCGGCCGCGACGGTGGCGAGCTCGTCCCGGTGCGGGCCCCAGGCCATGTTCCGGAAGACGATCCGCCGGCCCCCGGCGTCCGGGGCGAGCGAGACGTCGCCCCGGGCGGTGCGCGGGCCGTCCGCGCGGGCCCGGTCCTTCTCGTCCGCCGCGGAGGAGGCCCGCAGGACGGCGATCAGGCCCACGGCCGTGAGCACGGCGAGGGTGACGGCGAAGATCAGGATCCGGCGCTGCAGGGTCATCGGCTGACTCCGGGCGGGGTGGGCGTTCCGGGAGCGGGGCGGGGGCACCCTACCCAGCGGCATGTGCGGGTACCAGGCACGGACGGCCACGGGATCGGGAACCCCCGGCGGCGGGCGGCCACCGGGCAATGCGCTGGCCTAGGGAACCCCAAGAGAAGGAAAAGTGCGGAACCCTGACGTACTTTCGTTCATCTTCCGAACGGAAGAACCGAGTCGTCGGACCACCCCGCCCCTCTGGGGCAGCACCAGCCGGAGAGCCACCGCACATGTCGTACGCACCCGAGGGGCAGCCGCACCAGCCGTACGGGCCGGGAGGGCAAGGCCCGCGGCCGCCCTACGGCGACCAGTACGGCCGTCCGTACGGGCAGCCGCACGGACAGTCCCCGCACGGAGAGCAGTACACGGCGCCGTACGGGGAGCAGTACCCCCGGCAGGACGGGCACGGCGAGCCGTACGGGCAGCAGCCGCAGGGCCACTGGGAGCAGGAGCGGCCCGAGCCCCCGCGCCGCCGGGGCAGGCGCTGGCTGATCGCCGGCGTCAGCGTGCTCGCGCTCGCGGGCATAGCCGCCGGCGTGATGAACCACTACGAGATACCCCCGTTCACCGACAAGGGCTCCGCGGTCTCCTTCGGGCAGCAGCCCGGCGGCGGCAAGGGCCCCGACAAGGGCGGTGCGGCGGCCCAGCCGGCGAACTCCAAGATGCTGATGCCGACCGGGCCGGCCGCCGACTTCAAGAACTCGATGACCCTGGCCGACGGCACGCACGTGGCCGTGACCACCCTGGACGGCAAGAAGTCCGGCTTCAAGGGCAAGGTCTGGGTCTGGGCCCCCAAGGAGTACAACGACCCGAAGTTCGCCAAGAGCGGCTTCCCGGTCCTGATCGCCCTGCCGGGCGGCGCCGGCTACCCGAACAACTACTGGATGGGCGCGGACCTCGGCCTCCAGACCAGCATCAGCAAGTGGTACGCGGAGGGGAAGAGCAAGCCCTTCCTGCTGGCCATGCCGGTGCTCAACCCGGGCCCGGACGACAAGGGCGTCTACTGGGACGGCTCCGACATCCCCGGCCAGCCGAAGATGGGCACCTGGCTGACCGAGGACGTCCCGGACCTGATGAAGGCGAACTTCCGCACCGTGAAGTCGCGGGACGGCTGGGCCTTCATGGGCTCCTCCACCGGCGGTTTCGCGGGCATGAAGGCCGTGCTGAAGCACCCGGACAAGTTCAAGGCCGTGATCGCCTCCGGCCCGGACATCGTCCCGGACTCCTCCCTGTGGAAGGGCCACGACAAGGAGAAGGCCGAGAACAACCCGGAGCTGCTGGCCAAGCAGCTCATCGACACCAAGGGTCCGGACGTCTACATCGCCTTCCAGGTCGGCGACAACGAGAGCAACAAGAAGACCCTGCCGGACGTGCAGAAGTTCGTCGCCACCTTCGGCAACAAGGGGCCCGTGCACACCAGCCTGCGGGTGATACCCGGCGGCCAGCACAACGCCAAGACCTACGTCCCGAACATGGGCGAGGGGCCGATCCAGTACATCAGCAAGGTCATGGAAGGACCGGTCGAATAGCCACCGGCACCTCCGTCCGATCGCGCTCCGGCCCGCCGAACACCTTCGGCGGGCCGTCGCCGTTCCAGGGCGCCCAGCCCGGGTCGCCCGTCGTCGCGAACCGCACCCACGCGGTGTGCATCTCGTCGGCCAGCGCCTGCGGGGCCTCGGTCCCGGCCAGCCACGCGGCCTCGGGCACGGACAGCGTGTCGAACACGAAGCCCAGCTCCAGGGCGTGGCAGGCGCCGAGGCCCGGGATGCCCGAGCACCAGGCGAACTCGTACAGGTGGCTCGGCGCAGCCCGGCGGGCCCCCGCGAGCCTGCGCAGCGGATCGCGCAGCAGCCGGTCGGTGAGCAGCTGCCCGGCGAGTTCGGCCGGCCCCGCACCCGGCTGGGCTGCGCGCAGCGCCCGTACCGCGGCCCGGTCCTTGCCGGCACGGGCGCGGGCCAGCGCCACGGCGAGCGGACCCATCCGGTCCAGCAGCCGCATGCCGCCGGTCGGGGCGAGCCAGAGCCGGTACTCCTCGGTGGTCCATCCGAACAGCAGCGGCACCGCGCCGGAGGCGGCGTCCGCGTCGGCGGTCAGGGCGTCGAGGGGGTCGACGGGGAGCGTGTCGGGGTCGACGACCAGCCCGAAGGCGGGTCCGCCGAGGAGGGGGCCCGATCTGCGCAGGACGGCGGCCTGGGCGGCCATCAGGTCGGGCAGCGAGGTGGCGGTGAAGGCCCCGGCGGTGGCGTCCACCTTCAGCAGCGAGGCCATCCGCCGGACCATGGCGCGCACCCGGGGGCGCGGCAGGGCCTCGGGGGCTCCGCTCTGCAGGACCGCCCGGTGGAAGAGGCCGGCCGCGCGCGGAGCGGCCAGGAGGGCGCCGATGCTGATGGCTCCGGCGGATTCCCCGAAGAGGGTGACGCGGGCCGGGTCCCCGCCGAAGGCCGCGATGTTGTCGCGGACCCATTCGAGGGCGGCGATCTGGTCCAGCAGGCCCCGGTTGGCGGGGGCGTCGGGGAAGAGCCCGTAGCCGAGGACGCCGAGGCGGAAGTTGAAGGACACCATCACGACGCCGTCGCGGGCGAAGGCCGTGCCGTCGTAGACGGGCACGGCCGAGGAGCCCCGGGTGTGTGCCCCGCCGTGGATCCACACCATGACCGGCAGCCCGGCCCCGGGGGCCGGCTCGGGGGTCCACACGTTCACGTTGAGGCAGTCGTCGCCGGGGATCTCCGGGTCGGTCAGCAGGGCCGCGAAGGTGGCCGGGTAGGGCACCTTCGGTGCGGTCGGGCCGAAGGCCGCGGCCTGGCGCACACCGTCCCAGGCGGCCGGGGGCGCGGGTGGCGCGAAGCGGAGGGAGCCGACGGGTGGGGCCGCGTACGGGATGCCCCGGAAGACCGCGATCCCGTCGGTCCCGGTGCGGCCCTCGACCACGCCGGCCCCGGTCCTGACCCGCGGCCGGCCGACGCCGGCGGCGACGCCCTCTGTGCTCATCCCGTCCTCCTGCAGCTGGTGCCGGTCCCGCACGGTCGCACAGCCGTCCAACGGGTGACAAGGCGTGACCGGGCCGGGGACCGGCCCGGTTGGACGGGCATGCGAATCTTGCGTATCCCCCACACTGTGCCCGTCCTCCTGCTGGCGGGCATCTCGTGCGTCACCGGTCCGGCCCACGCCGCCGGGCCGGACTTCCAGTACGTGGGCCAGGACGACCGGGTCCACGGACTCACCGCGCCGCGGGGCTGCGTGGCGGCACAGGGCGGCGGCGGGAGGGCGGTCACCAACACGACCCGCGGCTCGGCCACCCTCTACCAGGGCCCCCGCTGCACGGGCCGCGTCCTGGGGACGCTGCGGCCCGGGGAGGTGGCTCAGGTGCGGCCGTCCTTCGCCTCCGTCGCCTTTCCCGTCACCGGGTAGGCCCAGCGGCCGTGACCCCACGGCCCTCCCCGCGTTGTATGCCATGTCAAATGCCACAGATTCTGTGGCGCCCCACATCTCAGGAGGAGATCTTGATGTCGCGTATCGCGAAGGCATTCGCCATCACCGCTGTCACCGGTAGCGCCGTGGTCGCCGGTGCGGGCCTGGCTGTCGCCGATGCCGGAGCGCACGGTGCGGCGGTCGGCTCCCCCGGTGTCCTGTCGGGCAACCTGGTCCAGGTTCCGGTGCACGTCCCGGTCAACGTCTGCGGCAACACCGTGAACGTGATCGCCCTGCTGAACCCGGCGTTCGGCAACACCTGCGTCAACGCCTCGGGCGGCGGCGCCGACCACCACACCGAGGGTGGCGACTACGGTCACTGATCGTCTGATCGACCGGAGGGCCCCCGCCGCTCGGCGGGGGCCCTTCCCCTGTGCCCGGTGTCCCGGCCCGGTCCGGGTGCACCGGGTCCTTCGTATCCGGGTGCACCGGGTCATTCGTAGCGGTACAGGCCCTGGTGGCCGAGGGCCTCGCGGGGCGTGACGTTCCACGGCGGCATCGGCTCGTCGAGGGCGATCACCCGGCCGCGCTGGAGGTCGCCGAGGGCCAGAGGGGCCGCGGGCAGGTAGCCGGAGCGGGGGTGCCGCTGCTGCCAGCGGTCCCAGATCAGGTCCACGAAGGCGTGGTGCAGCCAGAACGCCGGGTCGTTGGGCGCCGTACCGCCCGTCATGTGGCCACCGATCCACTGGTGGACCTTGTTGTGGTTGCGCCAGCGCTCGCTCCTGGGGGCCGCCCAGCCCTCCAGCTTGTTGCGGAAGCCGCCGGCCGTGGCCGTGGAGTCCCAGGGCGAGACGTCGTAGACCGGGTCGTCGATCGCCCACTGCAGTTCGGCCGGGGTCGGCAGGGTGATCGGGTTCTGCGGCCTGCCCAGGTTGCGGGTGAGGAACGCGGACTCCGTGATGCCCACGGTGACCGTCCAGTTGCCCTTGTCGTAGGCGAACGGCCCGGTCATCACCTTGCGGTCGGACGCGCGGCCGGTGCCCCCGAGGAAGTCGTCCGCCCAGAGCGAGGAGACCGGGCTGGTGTCGGTGGTCCAGTCCCAGTACGGGACGGACACGTTCGGGTCGATCTGTCGCAACTGCTTCTCGAACTCCAGCAGGTAGAGCCGGTGCCACGGGAAGAAGGACGGGGACATGTGCCCGACGCGCAGCTTGCGGTCGCGGTCGGGCACAAAGTACTTGTCGTGGGTGCGCACCAGGGCGTCGTAGGCGCCGCTGCGCTTCAGCTCCAGGACCGCCGCGGTGAACCGCTTCTTCTGGGCGCTGGTGAGGTTCTTCTGGTTCTGCCGGACGTGCAAAGCGGGGGTCCTCCCGTTCCCTTGGGTCTGTCAGCCGTGGTGGGGGGCGGCGAACGCCAGCTGGGTGGTGCCCAGTTCGTCGACCGCGGCCCGGGCCAGTTCCAGTGGGGTGGGATAGGACTGGAAGTGGTTGATCCCGCTCAGGTAGCTGCCGTCGGCGCGGCGCATGACGTGCAGGGGGCGGCCGTCGATGCGGACCCCGGCGACGTCCACGGCGATGTGCCGGCCGCGGTACGTCTCCTCGGCGAGCGGTGCCGGGGTGAGGGTCTGCCGGGGCCGGCGTGCGCGCAGTACGGGGGCCAGGGCCGCGCCCGTACCGGCGAGCACGGCCGCGGTGAACGCCGTGCGCAGGAGGGCGCGTCGGGTCAGGGGTGCGGCGGCGGTTGCGGACATGCGGTCTCCCTCGCTCGGTGGCCGGCGGCTACGGGTCTAACGCCGCGCGGCGGGCGAGGTCACCCGTGGGCGCCGTGCAGCTGCTTGTAGAAGAGGGTGGTCGGGTGCAGCCGGCCCTCCGGGTCGGTGGCGTAGTCGGGAATGGTGCCGGCCTCCGTCCAGCCCGCCGAGCGGTAGGCGTGCTCGGCGCCGCTGCCGGTCTCGGTGTCCAGGAACAGCAGCAGAACCCCGGCGCGGGCGGCCTCGGTCTCGGCGTGCGCGAGGAGGGCGTGGGCGGTGCCCCGGCCCCGGGCGGCCGGGTGGACCATGAGCTTGCGCAGCTCGGCGCGGTGGCGGCCGTTGGGCTTGGACTCCCGGTACCAGCTGACGGTGCCGTCGATGGGGCCGTCGGGGCCGCTGCGGGAGACCCACAGGGCGAGGGATCCGTCCTCGACGGCGGGCAGCAGGGAGTCCCACCAGGCCGCGGCGGCGCTGTGGTCGAGGCCCGCGAGGAAGCCGAGCGAGGCGCCGTCCAGGACCACGGCGTGCAGGAGGGCGGCGAGTTCGTCGCGGTGGGTGCGCAGTCCGGCGGCGGACAGGGCGGTGATCACGGCGGTCATGCGGCGAGCATAGGGATCAGCCGGGAACGTCCCGCGGGCGGGTCGGGCGCAGGTGCGGATCGCGGCCGTCCGCAGGCGGAGCGTGGGCGCGACGCCCCGGGCCCTGCTGTCCGTCGCGTACCCGGTCGACCACCTCGCGCACGGCGTTCGTCACCGTGCGGGGCTGTTCGACGGCGATGCCGTGTCCGCTGTCGGTGTCGCTGACGTGCCGGGCGCGCAGTTCGGCGGCGAGGCGGTTCTGGGCGGCCGTCCAGGCCGGCCAGGTCGAACCGCTGTCGCCCACCCGGAGGTCCCACGGCTCGTCGGAGCTGAGCACGACCGCGGGCAGGGGGCGGGCGAGCGGGGGCGCGGCGCGGATCTGGGCGACGCTCGTCGTGTAGTCGGGTACTTCGAGGCCCTCGGGGCCCCGCATCGCGTCGACCTTGCGCGTCCAGTCGGACCACTGGGCCGGTGTCAGCGTGTCGCGCAGGTGGGTCGAGGCGCCGTCGACGGTGACCAGGCCGGCTACCCGGGGATCGCCGGCGCGTGCGGCCAGGGCGGTGATCATCGCGCCCCATGAGGCGCCGACCAGCACGTAGGGGCCGTGCTCCCCGGCTGCGGCGAGCACGGCCCGCAGATCGGCGACCCCGTCGGCCGCGGTGGTGGGCTGGGGCACCGCGGTCGAGGGGCTCCGCGTGTCGTCGAAGCGCGTGGTGCCGGGACGGTCGTAGGCGCACACCCTCGTGAAGGAGGCGACCGCCGGGAGCACCGCGGAGGCGCTCGGCACCGGGGCTGCCCCGGGGTGCGCCGGGTCGGCCGCGTGGGTCCATTCGTCCGCGGCGCCGCGCGCCCCGGACACGAGGACCACCGTCGGTGTGCCGGTCCCCCGGCACTCGACATGGATGCGGCGGCCTCCGGGAAGGGGGACCGTGCCCTCGAAGTCCCCCCGGGGGCCGCGGTCGGCGGGCGGGTCCGTGGCGTCCCGGGCCACGGTCCGGGCCGCTGCCGGACCGGCCGGGGCGAGGGCCGCGGGAGCCGAGAGGGCCACCGCGGCCGCGACGGCCGCGGTGAGCCGACCGGGACGGCGCGCCGCGGCCCGCGACGGCGGGGCCCCGCGTCGTGCGGGCATGGATCCAGTCTGGCAAGGGCCCCCCGGAGCCGCAGCTACGGCGCCGGGAGTTCCGCGAAGTCGGCGACCAGGCCGCGGTGGTGGCCCGCCGTGCCGAGGGCGAGGGAGTCGGCCTTGGCCCGCTTGAGGTAGAGGTGGGCGGGGTGCTCCCACGTCATGCCGATGCCTCCGTGGAGCTGGACGCATTCCTCGGCGGCGCGGACGGCGACCCCCGAGCAGTAGGCCTGGGCGACGGCGACCGTGAGGGGCGCGTCGGGGGCTCCGGTGGCGAGGGCGTCGGCCGCGGCCCTGGCCGCCGCCCGGGCGGAGGCCACGTCGAGCCAGAGCCTCGCCAGGCGGTGCTTGAGGGCCTGGAAGGAGCCGACGGGCCGGTTGAACTGGTAGCGGCCCTTGACGTGTCCGACGGTCTCGGTCAGGCACCACTCGGCGAGCCCGGCCTGCTCGGACGCGAGCAGGCCCGCCGCGCAGAGCAGGGCTCCGGCGACGGCGGCCCGGGCCGTGGCGGGGTCGGCGAGGCGGGTGCCGGGGGCCGCCTCCAGGGTGACGGTGGCGAGCGGGCGGGTCAGGTCCAGCGGAACCAGCGGGGTCACGGCGGCGTCCGCGGCCCGGACCGCGTACAGCCCGGTGTCGGCCAGGACGAGCAGGACGTCGGCGGCCACCGCGTCCGCCACGGCGTTGACCGTGCCGGTGAGGGTCCCTGCGCCGGAGTCCCGTACGGGGGCGGGCAGGGGGGCGCCGGGGGCGAGGGTCAGCGGAACGGCCGGGGCGCACACCGTGCGTCCCGAGGCCAGCTCCGCCAGCAGCGGGGCGGCTTCGGCGGTGTCGCAGCCGAGCAGGATCTCCGTGGCGAGCACGGCGCTGGTGAGGTAGGGGACGGGAGCCACGGCCCGGCCCAGCTCCTCCAGCACCACGGCCGCCTCCCGGTGCCCGGCGCCCTGCCCGCCGAGCTTCTCGGGTACGAGGAGCCCCGCCGTGCCGATCTCGGCGGCGAGGGTGTGCCACAGGGCGGGGTCGTGCGGCCGGCCCGTCTCGGCGCGGGCGAGGACCGCCCCGGCGTCGCAGCGGGCGGCGAGGAGCGAGCGTACGGCGGCGCGCAGCTCCTCCTCGGCCTCGGAGTAGAGCAGGTCGGCCGGCGCCGTCGGCGCTGTCGGTGCCGTCATCGGGACAGGTCCTTCCATGCGAGGTCCTTGTCGTCGCGCGGCTCGGGGGGCAGGCCGAGGACGCGTTCGGCGACGATGTTGAGGAGGATTTCGCTCGTGCCGCCCTCGATGCTGTTGCCCTTGGCGCGCAGGTAGCGGTAGCCGGCGTCGCGGCCGGTGAAGTCGACCAGTTCGGGACGGCGCATGGTCCAGTCCTCGTACAGGAGGCCCTCCTCGCCGAGGAGTTCGACCTCCAGGCCGCTGATCTCCTGGTTGAGGCGGGCGAAGGTCAGCTTCATGCCCGAGCCCTCGGGGCCGGGCTGGCCTGCGGCGAGCTGCTGGCGCAGCCGCTCCCCGGTGAGCCGGGCGACCTCGGCCTCGACCCACAGTTCCAGCAGCCGCTGGTGCAGGGCGTGGGTGCGCAGTCCGGGGCGTTCGCGCCAGGCCGCTGCGACGGGTGCGATCATGCCGCCCTCGCGCGGGATGCGCATGCCGCCGATGGAGACGCGTTCGTTCATCAGGGTGGTGCGGGCGACCGCCCAGCCCTCGCCGACGGCGCCGAGGCGGTGGGCGTCGGGGATGCGCACGCCGGTGAGGAAGACCTCGTTGAACTCGGCCTCGCCGGTGATCTGACGCAGCGGCCGGACCTCGACGCCGGGGTCGTGCATGTCGCAGAGGAAGTAGGTGATGCCCTGGTGCTTGGGCAGTGCCGGGTCGGTGCGGGCGACGAGGATGCCCCAGCGGGCGTTGTGGGCGCTGGAGGTCCAGACCTTCTGGCCGTCGACGACCCACTCGCCGGCGCCCTCGTCGAGGACGGCGCGGGTGGCGAGCGCCGCGAGGTCGGATCCGGCGCCGGGCTCGCTGAAGAGCTGGCACCAGACCTCCTCGCCCACCCAGAGGGGGCGCAGGAAGCGCTGCTTCTGCTCCTCGGTGCCGTACGCGAGGATCGTGGGCGCGGCCATGCCGAGGCCGATGCCGATCCGGCGCGGGTCGTTGTCGGGGGCGCCGGCGGCCTGCAGTTCGGCGTCGACGACGGCCTGGAGGGAACGGGGCGCGCCGAGTCCGCCGAGGCCCTCGGGGTAGTGCACCCAGGCGAGTCCGGCGTCGAAGCGGGCGCGGAGGAACGCGGTGCGGTCGGTGCCGGCGGGCGGCTGCGCGGCGAGCAGCTCCCGGGTGCGGGCGCGCACCGTCTCGGCGGTGATCGGCGTGCTGGGGCCGGTGGGGGTGGCGCCGGTGGTCATCGGGCGGCTCCGTCCAGGCCCGGCAGGACCACGAGGCGGCCGGTGGTGGTCCCGTCGGCGAGGCGCTGCACGGCGTCGGCGGCGTCCGCGAGCGGGACGCGTTCACTGACCAGCGGTTTGACGGCGCCCTCGGCGGCGAGCCGGGTGAGTTCGGTGTGGCAGGCGAGGATGGCGGCGGGGTCCTTGGCGGCGTACAGGCCCCAGTGCAGGCCGAGCACGGAGTAGTTCTTCACGAGGGCGTGGTTGAGGGCGGGGGCGGGGACGGTGCCGCTCGCGAAGCCGACGACGACGATCCGGCCCTCGAAGGAGACGCATTTGGCCGACGCGGTGTAGGCGTCGCCGCCGACCGGGTCGTAGACGACGTCGGCGCCGCGTCCGGCGGTGAACTCCTTGACGCGGGCGGCGATATCCTCCGCCGTACGGTCGATCACCAGGTCGCAGCCGAGTTCCTCGGCGGTACGGGCCTTGTCCTTGCCTCCGACGACTCCGATGACGGTGGCCCCGGCGGCCTTGCCCAGCTGGACGGCGGCGCTGCCGACGCCGCCGGCGGCGGCGTGCACGAGGAGGGTCTCGCCGGCCCGGAGGCCGGCGCGGCGGTGCAGGCCGAACCAGCCGGTCTGGTAGCCGATGTGGAGGGCGGCCGCCTCGGCGTCGTCGAGGGTGTCCGGGGCCGGGAGCATGGCGCGTGCCGGTGCGGTGACGTACTCGGCGAACCCGCCGTGCGGCAGGCTCGGGTTGGCGATGACGCGGCGGCCGTCCTCGGTCTCGCCGCAGATCTCGACGCCGGGGGTGAAGGGCAGCGGCGGTGTGATCTGGTACTGCCCGCGGACGAGCAGCGCGTCGGGGAAGTTGACGTTGGCGGCGAGCACCCTGAGTTTCACCTCGCCCTCGCCGGGGACCGGTTCGGGAACCTCTTCGAGGCGCATGGCCTCGCGGGGCTCGCCGGGGGTATGTACTCGCCATGCCTGCATCCGGGGCCTCCAGCCGCCGTCGAGGAATCACGCTCCGGGCGCATACTAAGCGGTCGCTTGCCCTTCTGTGAATCGCCGGGAGGGGTGGACCGTCGGCCGGCCCGAAGCAACACGCGTCATTTCAGGTCACATCAGCCCCGCCATCAGGCAATATGTGGCGTGCACGTGTCATGACTCAACGGGGAACTGCACCTGTCCAGGGGGGACCACCACATGAGAAGAAGCATGTCCGCGGCCGGAGCCGCCGTCGTTCTGGCCGGCCTCGTCACCGCGGCCGGGCCGGCCGTGGCGGCCGACGCGAAGTGTGCGCCGAAGATCCAGGTGCTCGGCTCGATCGGGGACGAGTCGTACGTGCGTGACATGGGGCGCAGCCAGGGCGTCCACGACTTCGGCGCGGGCGACCTCGCCGTCGGCGTCTCGGGCTACAAGCCCGTCTACTGGACCGGCACCACGGTGCACCAGGTGCCGCTGACCGACCCGAACGTTTCGGGCCGGGTGATCGCCGTCAACGCGCACGGCCTGATGGTGGGCGTCCTCCACGGCTTCGACGTCCACACCCTGTTCACCTACCACGCGGGCGCCGCGGCGATCACCCCGCTGCCGGACAGCTACGCCTACGACGACGAGGCCGACGTCAACGACGCCGGGTACGTGGTGGCCCGCTCGGACAGCGGACCCGGTGCCGTCTGGAAGGACGGCCAGAAGGTGCGCGAACTGCCCGTCCCCGCCGACGCCGGCCCGGGCACCCGGATCACGATGGTCACCGGGATCAACAACCACGGCGACATCCTCGGCATGGCCACGCAGGACTACGAGGTCCCCGAGACCGGCGCGCACCTGGAGGGCACCCACCCGGTGCTGTGGCCCGGGGACGGCAGCGCCGCCCGGCTGCTGGCTCCCACGATGAACGAGAGCTACGTCCAGGACCTCGACGAGAGCGGCCGGATCGTCGGCTACGACTGGTCCGGGCCGTGGCACGAGTACCGGACGTGGGTCTGGGAGCCGCCGATCGGCGGCCCCGGTACCTCTCCCGGGGGCCTGAGCTCGCACCCGTACGCCACCTTCGAGGCGATCAGCCCGAACACGAACGTCACCGTCGGCACGGCCAAGTTCCACCCGGACGAGATGACCCTGCCCGACCAGGCGCTGCTGCGGGCCGGCTCCGGCCCGGTCAAGGCCCTGCCGCGGCTGGCCGCGGGCGGGGCGAGCATGGCCGACGCGGTGTCGGACAGCGACCGCGTGGGCGGAGCCGCCGTGAACGCGAAGGGCAAGCTCAAGCCGGTGATCTGGACCTGCGCGACCAAGCAGGCGTACAACCCGGGCAGCTAGGGCGCGTCTTCGCGGTGTCCTGGCCCTCAAGGCCGGGGCGTCCGCGCCATGGTGATCTGAGCGCCCACACGCTATCGATGGGCGCATGGAGAACCCTCAGCACGGCCTGCCCGCGCCTCCGCCCCTCGGCGCCGCCGCCCTGCCCTCCGGTACGTACGCCGGGCAGGTGGTCCTCGTGACCGGCGGCGGCACCGGGCTGGGCAAGGCCGTGGCCACCGAGTTCGCCCGGCTCGGCGCCGACCTGCTGATCGCGGGCCGGCGCCTCGGGCAGCTCCAGGCGGCGCGGGACGAGCTGGCGGCCGTACCGGGCGCGGGCCGGGTGAGCGCCGCCGTCTGCGACATCCGGGACCCGGAGCGGGTCGCGGAGGTCTTCGACGCGGCGCAGGCGGCGCTCGGGCTGCCGGACGTACTGGTCAACAACGCGGCCGCCAACTTCCCGTCCCCGGCGGAGGACCTCTCCCCCAACGCCTGGCGGGCGGTCGTCGACATCACCCTGACCGGCACGTGGTTCATGACCCGCGAGTTCGGCCGCCGCCACCTCGCGGCGGGCACCCCCGGGTCGATCGTCAACATCGGCGCCTCGTACGCCTGGACGGGCGGGCCGGGTTTCGCACACAGCGCCGCCGCCAAGGCCGGGGTCAAGAACCTCGTGGAGACCCTCGCCGTGGAGTGGGGGCCGTACGGCATCCAGGTCAACGGGCTCGTCCCGGGCCTGTTCCCGCACGCCGACATGACCGCGGACGTCCGGGGCGGCCTCGAACACGCAGCGCCCGGCGCCAAGGACGCCCGGCAGCCGGCGCTGCGGGTCGGGGTGCCGCGTGAACTGGGCTGGGCCGCGACCTTCCTGGCCTCGCCGTACGCCCGGTTCGTCACCGGCCACACCCTGGTCGTCGACGGCGCCAACTGGCAGCGCCGGACGGTGGTCAGCCCGGAGGTGGTCCCGGTACGTGAGCAGCTGGGGCGCGGTCCCTTCACCGCCCGCCCGGGCGGACCCCGCCCGTCGGCTCCGCCTCCGGGCCGGGGATAGCGCGGAGGGTCAGCCCCCCGTGAAGCGGGGCGGGCGGCGCTCCGCCTTGGCGGTGTAGCCCTCGCGGGCGTCGTCCGAGGCCAGCGTGAGGGCCGCGGCCATCGCCACCCGGTCGAGGGCCGCGGGCAGGGCTGCGTCGGCGTAGGCGTCGACCGCCCGCTTGATGCCCTGGACCGCGAGGGGCGCGTTGGCCGCGATCTCCGCGGCCAGGGCGCGGGAGGCGGCCTCCAAGTCCTCGTTCTCGACGACGACTTGGACCAGGCCCAGACGCTCGGCGGTCGCCACGTCGATCCGGCGGCCGGTCAGGGCCAGGAACTTCGCCCAGCCCGCGCCCGCCTCGCGGGCGATGCGCAGGTCGCCGCCCGCGTCCACCGCCACGCCCAGCCGGGCCTCCGGCAGGGCGAAGACGGCGTCCCGCGCCGCCACCCGGACGTCGGCCATCAGCGCCAACTCGAAACCGAAGCCCAGGCAGTAGCCCTGGACGGCGGCCACGACGGGCTGCGGGAGCCGGGCGAGGACCGTGAAGCGCTCGTGGACCCAGCGGATGCCCTCGTAGTAGTTGCGGGTGCGTTCGGCGGTCGTTGCGCCCTCGATGCCACCGCCCGGGGCGGTCACGTCGATGCCGGCGCAGAAGGCCCGGCCCTCGGCCCGCAGCAGCACGGCGCGCACCGAGGGGTCGAAGCGGATCCGGTCGGCGAGCAGACCCAGCTGGCGGCTGGACTCCCAGCTCCAGCCGTTGAGCTTGTCGGGGCGGCAGAGGGTGAGGACGGCCACGCCCTCCGCGACCTCGAGGCGGATCCGCTCCTCGCCCTCCGCGATCTCCGTGGAGATGGTGTCGATCACCTTGTCCGCACCCCCGGCTCGACAGCTCCCATTTCCTGACGGACCGTCAGACTAGGGGTGGAGAGGTCAGCGGGGGAAGACCTCGAACGCGACCGCCGGGCGTCCCTCGTACCGCGCCGCCACCCGTTCGGCGTTGCCGGTGAGGAAGGTACGGACGTACTCCTCCGGGTCCTGGTCCGTCAGCGCCGCGATGTAGGCCTTGTGCTCCAGCAGGGACAGGATCGAACGCTCCAGGCCGGGGCCCGCGTCGGCGGCGTGCGTGGGCGTGGTGGTACCGGCGACCGCGACCCAGCGGACCCCGTCCCACGGCTCCAGGCCCTGCTCGGAGATGAGTTCGGGGAAGATCCAGCGGTTGCCGGCGTCGGCGGCCGCGTCCAGGGTGGCCCGGCCGACGGCCTTGTGGTCGGGGGTGTTCCAGTAACCGCCGCCCTGCTCCCCGCCCCACGTGTCGCGATGGTTGAGGGTGATGACCAGCTCGGGGCGGTGCCGGCGGATGGCGGCCGCGATGTCCCGGCGCAGGCCGAGACCGTACTCGACGATGCCGTCGCGGTGGTCGAGGAACTCCACCGCGGACACCCCGACCACGGCTGCGCTCGCACGCTGTTCGGCCTCGCGCAGCGGGGCGCACTCGGCGGGGGCGACGGAGTCGATGCCCGCCTCGCCACGGGTGGCCAGGAGGTAGACGACCTCGCGGCCGCCGTCCGTCCAGTCCGCGATGGCGGCCGCGCACCCGTATTCCAGGTCGTCCGGGTGGGCCACGACGGCGAGGGCGCGCTGCCAGTCGGTGGGCATGGGTTCCAAGGGGGCCTGCAGATCACGTTGTTCGGTCATGCGTCGCACAATAGGTGAATGGACCGACACGGGCTGGTAGTGGCCCTCCTGGACGCCACGGGAACCTTCTTCGAGCCCGCCGGGGTGGCCTTCCCCGGCGCGGACGGGGCCGACTGGGCGCGCGCCGCGCTGCTGGATCCGGGCGCGGCCGGTCCCGGCGGTTCCTGGCGGCTGGACTTCCGGTGCTTCGCCGTCGCGCGGCCGGGCGGCCGGTGGGTGCTGGTGGACGCGGGGGTCGGACCGGCGGACGGGCCCGCCGCCGGCTGGGCGCCGGTGCCCGGACGGCTGCCGGCCGCCCTCGCGGAGGCAGGTATCGCACCGGCGGACGTGGAGACGGTGGTGCTGACCCATCTGCACGAGGACCACGCGGGCTGGACCTCGGGGCCCGGCGGTGAACCCTTCTTCCCCGCCGCGCGCCATGTCGTCCAGCGGGCGGAGGTGGCCGCCCTCGACCGGGCCGACCCGGTGTGGGAGTGGACGGTGGCCCCGCTGCGGGCCACCGGACAGCTCCACGAGGTGGACGGCACGCACCGGCTGGGGACGGGGATCACCCTGCTGCCGACGCCGGGTCACACACCCGGCCACCAGTCGGTGCTGGTGGAGCAGGGCCCGGCCGGCCGCGACGTACTGATCACCGGCGACGTCCTGGTGCACGCCGTGCAGCTGGCCGATCCGGCGGTCCCGTACTCGCACGAACGCGACCGGCCCGCCGCCCGCGCCTCCCGCGAGCGCCTGCTGGCGCAGGCGGCGCGACGCGGCGCCCTCCTGGCCACGGCCCACCTCACCCGCCCCTTCGTGGACCCCTGCTGAGCCCTTCCGCTCAGGCGTCGTCGTGCACGAGGGCCAGCAGGCGGTCCAGGACGCGGGGGCCGCCCGCGCGGAGGCCGTCGTGTTCGAACTCGTCCGTCACCCAGGTGCGCAGGCCTCGGACGGCGCGGGCCGTGCGCAGGGAGTCCGCCGTGTCCACGTACATGTCGTCGTGGTAGACCGCCGCGGCCACCGGCACCTCGTTGGCCGCCAGCCGCTCCGGGTCGTAGAGGGGCTGCCAGCCCGTACGGGCGGCCAGCAGGTCGGCGGTCTCGCGCAGCGGGGCGAGGGCCGGGTCTGTGGTGAAGTGCCAGGGGTGGATGGTCTCGCCGGTGAAGAGCAGGGGCTCGTCGCCGGCGAGGGCCTTGCGGGCGTCGAAGCGGGGGTGGTCCGCCCGGACGCGTTCGGCGGCCCAAGCCGTGGGGGCGGCCGGGTCCTGGGCGTAGATCGCCTCGTGGACCAGCGCGTAGAGGGGGTGTCCGGCGAAGGAGAGGAGGGCGCGGGCGCCTTCCAGGAAGGCGTCGGAGAGCGCCGGTCCCGCGGGGGTCGGCACGAAGGCGTCCTCCAGCAGGTAGTGCAGCTGGTGGCTGCCGTCGCCGCCGCCGAGGAGGATGCCGAGGGACTGGAAGGCCTCGACGGTCAGGACGTGGCCGCCGGGGAGTTCGGCCGGCCGCTCCGCGAGGTGGGCGGCGATCCGGCGGGCCCGCTCGGCGTCCATCGGGTAACGGGCGTAGTGGGCCCGGTTCTTGCTCTCGATGCGGGGGAAGGCGGCCCGGTACACCTCGTCCGCGGTGGCGGTCAGCGACGGCAGGCCGCCGGTGATCAGGGCCGCGGTGAGGCCCTCGGGCGCGCTGGAGAGGTAGCGGACCGCGCAGAAGCCGCCGAAGCTCTGGCCGAGCACGGTCCAGGGCGCGCCGCCGGTCAGACCGGGGCGGATGGCCTCGGCGTCACGGACGATGGAGTCGGCGCGGAAGTGGGCGAGGTGGTCCGCCTGCTGGGCGGGGGTGCCGCGCAGGGGCAGCGTCTGCCGGTTCACCGGGGTGGACCGGCCGGTGCCGCGCTGGTCCAGCAGCAGCACCCGGTAGTCCTGCAGGGCCCGCTCCAGCCAGGCCTGCCGGCCGACGAAGCGGCGGGCGCCGAAGCCCGGGCCGCCCTCCAGGTACAGCAGCCAGGGCAGGGACTCCGGGTCCTTGCCGGTGGCGACCACCTCGCGGCCGTACAGCTCGATCCGCTCCCCGTCCGGGCAGGCGTGGTCCAGGGGGACGGAGAACCGGTGGTCGGTGAGGACCGTGCCGGGCTGGCGGTAGCTGTGGACGACGGTCACGGACGGCCCCCAGGGATACGAGGTACGGATTTCCGCGCCCCGGCCGGGTCAGGCGCGGGCGGGCGCGGCGGTCCGCCCGAGTCTATGACCTGTCCGGGGCTCAGGGGCCCCGGGGGCCTTACCGGCCCTCCCGGCCTTCCGCGCGGCGACCGGGGTGGGCCGGAGCGCGCGGAAGGCCGGCGGCCTGACCGCCGGGTCGCCGGGGCTGCGTCAGAACTCGACGACCGAGCGCAGCACCTCGCCGCGTTCCATCCGGGCGAAGGCCTCCTCGACCCCGTCGAGCGGGATGGTCTCGGAGACGAAGGCGTCCAGGTCGAGCCGCCCCTGCAGGTAGAGGTCGATCAGCAGGGGGAAGTCGCGCTCGGGCAGGCAGTCGCCGTACCAGGAGGACTTCAGGGCGCCGCCGCGGCCGAAGACGTCCAGGAGCGGGAGTTCGAGCTTCATCTCCGGGGTCGGCACTCCGACCAGGACCACCGTCCCGGCGAGGTCGCGCGCGTAGAAGGCCTGCTGGTAGGTCTCGGGGCGGCCCACGGCGTCGATGACCACGTCGGCGCCGTTGCCGCCGGTGAGGGCCTGGACGGCCTTGACGACGTCCTCGGTGCGGCCGTTGACGGTGTGCGTGGCGCCGAGGCCGCGCGCCCACTCCAGCTTCCGGTCGTCCAGGTCCACCGCGATGATCCGCGAGGCGCCGGCCAGCCGGGCACCGGCCACGGCGGCGTTGCCCACTCCCCCGCAGCCGATGACGGCGACGGAGTCGCCCCGTCCGACGTTGCCGGTGTTGAGGGCGGCGCCGAGACCGGCCATCACCCCGCAGCCGAGGAGTCCGGCGGCGGCCGGGGAGGCGGCCGGGTCCACCTTGGTGCACTGGCCGGCCGCGACCAGGGTCTTCTCGGCGAAGGAGCCGATGCCGAGGGCCGGGGAGAGCGGGGTGCCGTCCTCCAGGGTCATGGGCTGGGTGGCGTTGTGCGTGGCGAAGCAGTACCAGGGGCGTCCGCGCTTGCAGGCCCGACAGGTGCCGCACACCGCACGCCAGTTGAGGACGACGAAGTCGCCGGGGGCCACGGAGGTGACGTCCGGGCCGACGGACTCCACGATTCCGGCGGCCTCGTGGCCGAGCAGGAAGGGGAATTCGTCGTTGATCCCGCCTTCGCGGTAGTGCAGGTCGGTGTGGCAGACCCCGCAGGCCTGCACCCGGACGAGCGCCTCGCCCGGTCCCGGGTCGGGCACGAGGATCGTCGTCGTCTCCACCGGTGCGCCCTTGCTCCGGGCGATGACCCCTCGTACGCGATGCGTCACGTCGTACCCCGTTCTGATCGGTTCGGTCTGGATCAACGAACGTACACGGACGGCACCCGGTAAGGGAGTTGTGTCACGCTTCGGCGCGCGACCCGGCCAGATCCGGCGGTACGGCGGCGCGAAGTGCCGCGCCGAAGGCAGCCACGGCCGGGTGGGCGGCGGCTCCGCTGCGGAAGGCGAGGTTGGTGCGCCGCTGCATGACCAGTCGGGTGAGGTGCACGCAAGGGTCGGCGGGGCCCGTGACCCCGAGCTGGGGTACGACGGCCACGCCCTGGCCCGCCGCGACCAGCGCGAGCACGGTGGCGAACTCGTCCACCTGGTGGCGCACCCGGGGCGTGAAGCCGGCGGCCTGGCAGGCCCGCACGGTCATGGCGTGGCAGAGGGTGCCGGGGGTGGCGGTGATCCAGGGCGATCCCGCGTGTGCGCGCAGGACCGCGTCCTGGTCGGGCGCGGTCGCCCCGGGCGCCCCGGGCGTGCCAGGCATACCGGGTGTACCGGGTGTTCCCGCGGCGGGCTCGGCCAGGTACATCGCCTCGCCGTACAGGGGTTCGGTGGTCAGTCCCGGCTCGCGCTCGGCGGGTACGAAGTCGTAGGCGTGGACGAGGGCGACGTCGAGGTCCCCGGCCCGCAGGGCGTGGGCGACCGCCGCCGGATCGGTCTCGCAGACCATCGGCTCCAGCCCGGGATGGCGGCGGGCGAGGGCCACCAGGGCGGCCGGGACGATCGCGCGGGAGGCGGTGGGGAAGGCTCCGATGCGCAGGGCTCCCGCGAGGCCGCCGCGGGCTTCGGCGAGGTCGGCGTCGGCCTGTTCCAGCCGCTCCAGGACCGCCTCGGCGTGCCGGACCAGGTTCTGCCCGGCGGGGGTGAGCCGGACCCGCCGTCCGGTGCGTTCCAGCAGGGGCAGGCCGGCCTCCCGCTCCAGCACGCCGAGCTGCTGGGACACCGCCGAAGGGCTGAAGGAGAGCGCCTCGGCGACGGCGGCGATGGTGCCGCGGCGGGCGAGTTCGCGCAGCAGGCGCAGACGTCGTACGTCGAGCATCGGCTCAGCTTACGGGTTGGGTAAGAAACGTGAACTGGATTTGCCGCTCGGAGCGGGTCAGGCTCGTGGGCATGGCACAGGACACGACGCAGGACACCGCAAGGAAGACCCCGCAGGGCATCGCGGGTGCGGCCCCCCGGGGCATCGCCGGGGCGGTCCCGCTCCACGGGATCCACGTACCGCTCGTCACCCCCTTCGCACCCAGCGGGGAGGTCGCCGCCGGGGCCCTGGAGGCGCTCGCCCACGAGGTGCTCGACGCGGGGGCCACCGGAATCGTCGCCCTCGGCACCACCGGGGAGGCGGCCGCCCTCGACGAGGAGGAGCGCGACCTCGTCACGGGCGTGTGCGCCCGGGTATGCGACGGGCGCGGCGCCGTGCTGACCGTCGGCGCGGGGGCGTCCGGCACCAGGGCCGCGGAGGCCTCGCTGGCCGGGCTGGCGCGGTGGCCGCAGGCGGGGGCGGCGCTGGTCACGGTTCCGTCGTTCGTACGGCCTTCGGCGGCCGGGGTGTTGGCGCACTTCGAGCGGCTGGCCGCGGTGAGCCCCGTACCGCTGGTCGTCTATCACGTCCCGTACCGCACGGGGCAGCCGCTGGGCGCCGCCACACTGCGGGCCCTCGGCTCGCTCCCCGGGGTCGTCGGGGTGAAGTACGCGGTCGGCACCCTCGACCAGGACGCGGTGGAACTGCTCGGCGACCGGCCGGCCGGTTTCCACGTGCTGGCCGGGGACGACGCGCACGTGTCGGCGATGCTCGCGCTGGGCGCGTCGGGCGGGATCCTCGCCTCGGCCCATCTGGCGACGGACCGGTTCGCGGAGCTCGCCGCTGCCTGGCGGGCGGGGGACGCGGTACACGCCCGGACGCTGGGCCACGCGCTCGCCGGGCTGTCCGCGGCCGCCTTCGCCGAGCCCAGTCCGGGCGTCGTCAAGGGCGTGCTCCACGCCCAGGGCCGCATCCCGACCCCCGACGTACGGCTTCCCCTCCTGCCGGCCTCGCAGGCGGCGGTGACGGCCGCCCTGGAGCGGCTGGCCGCGCTCCCGAAGGCCCGGACCGGGGAGGCGTGAGGAGGACGCACACGCCGGAAAGAGTCTCGGATGGGCGTTTTAACCCCTAAGCGCGAGTCGCCCGAATGAGGCCAACAGAGAGCGGACTTGCCCTGATTGACCCCAGGGCCGCCACCCCGTGATGTCAGTCACGCGGACCAGGTCAACATCATTTCCCGCAAGAGGCCGATTCCCTTTTCCCGGAAAGGAAATCGGCCTTTTCGTCGCCATGCCCACAAGGTCATTTCCGGGGCGGATAGCGGGATGTCGATCTATGGGTGGAATTCGGGGCTTGTTCGCTCCCGGCGGGCTCACCTACGGTCACCTCACTCCAGGTGGTGAGCAGCCGAATACGGCGCTGCCGACCCGGATCTCCCGTCCCCCCACGTGAGGAATTCCGCCATGCCTGCAAAGGGTAAGCACCGTCGGCCGAAGCAGAACCCGATCACCCGCAAGCTGGCCCTTGCCGGCACGGGTGGCGCGGCCCTCACGCTCCCGCTGATCAGCGCGACCACCGCAGGCGCGGCCGGGACGAGCGCACCGGCAGCCACGGTGACCACCGTCACCGCGGCCACCGTGGTGAACGCGGTCACCACGGTGAACGCCCCTCCCACCACGTATTCCGTGGTCGTCGGCGACACCCTTTCGGAGATCGCCGCGGACCACTCCGTCAGTGGCGGATGGAAGCAGCTCTACGAGGCGAACCGCGCGGTCGTCGGCGACAACCCGTCGGTCATCCGGCCCGGCATCAAACTGACCATCGGCGCCCAGGCGAAGGCCGCCACCGCGGCCAAGACCGCGGCCAAGACCGCGGTGAAGACGGCCGCCAAGCCGGCGTCCTCCTACCCGAACAATCTCGACGGGTGGATCCGCGAGTCCCTCGACGTGATGGCCAAGCACGGTATTCCCGGAAGCTACAACGGAATTCACCGCAACGTGATGCGGGAGTCCTCGGGCAACCCCAAGGCGATCAACCTCTGGGACATCAACGCCCAGAACGGAATCCCCTCGAAGGGTCTGCTCCAGGTCATCGACCCGACCTTCAAGGCCTATCACGTGCCCGGCACTTCGCTGGACTCCTACGACCCGGTGGCCAACATCACCGCGGCCTGCAACTACGCGGCCGCCCGCTACGGCTCCATCGACAACGTCAACGGCGCCTACTAGACGGCCGGGCGGCGCCGGGCGGCGCGCAGCAGGATCCGCAGGGGTGCGACGATCCCGTAGCCGACGTCCCGGCGCAGGGCGCCTGCGCCGGCCCGCTCGACGGCGCTCAGTTGGTGCGCCATGAGGTCCGCCATGGTGGCGATGACGGGGCGCAGGCCGGGCTCCGCGAGGTCGAGGAGGCCGTGGGTGGCGTCGAGGGCCGCGCGGGCGCGGCGGGTCTCGTCGGCGAGGAGGGCCCGTACGGCAGGGGTGTCACGGGCCGCCTCCAGGTCGGCCCGGGTCACGGAGTGCTCGTCGAGGCGGGCGCGCGGGAGGCAGAGCCGGCCGTCGGCGAGGTCGCCGTGGAGGTCGGCGAGGAAGTCGACGCGCTGGGCTGCGTCGACGAACCGGCGCCAGCCGGCGGCCTGTTCGGGGTCGGGGCCGCCCTGGTACTGCAGTCCCGTGAAGACGAGCACGCCGGGCCAGGCGTAGGCGTCGAGGTAGGCCTGGAAGTCCGCCTCGTCGGCGAAGCCGTCGAAGGCGGCCTCCGCGGTGGCGGCGCCCGCGAGGAAGCGGGACACCCAGTGCCCGGGCAGGCCCCGGGATTCCACCGCGTGGGCGTAGGCCCGCAGCACGGGGTCGGGGCTGTCCCCGGTCTTGAGGGCGGCCTCGACGCGCTCGGTCAAGGCGGTGAGGCCCGCGGCCCGTTGCTGCGGGGTTCCGGTCTCGGCCACGTCGTCGACGAGGTTCATGAAGGCGAGACCGGCTGCGAGGGCCGGTACCAGGGGCGGCGCGGCGAGCAGTCGCAGCGCCAGGTACGGCGCGCTCTCGCGACGGAGCACCCGGCGGGCGGCGTGCGTGTAGTCGTCCCGCAGCCGGGTGCCGGATATCCCGGCCGTCGTGAGGGTGGTGCGCCAGCTGGGCATGGTGGGTCGGGCTCCTCGGTGTACGCCTGAGCGGGGGACGGTACGGGGGTGACGTGACGGGGGACGTGACGGGAACGCCGGCTCAGGAGCCGTAGACCTTCCTGAGGCTGCCGTCGATGCCCCACAGGACGTAACCGCCGCGCCCGTACTCGTCGCTGAGGTAGGTGCGGATGGAGGGGGCCTGGTCCATCATCCAGGGGTCGACGATGACGTGGCGCGAGGTCGGCTTCTCGACCTTCAGGTCCTTCTTGGCCTGCTCCAGCAGGCCGGGCAGCGCGTCCCAGTTGACCGCGGCCATGTCGATCAGCGGCTCCCCCTCCTCGACCGTGCCGTCCGGCCCCGTGCGGCTGGCCACGCCGTCCCGGTACTGCCAGGAGTCGACGGTCTCGGCGCCGGCGGCCGTGGGGATGGAGGCGAGGATGTAGCCGTCGTAGAGCGTCATGTCGACGAAGGTGGTCGTCCCCGTCTGCTTCTTGAACGCCTCCAGGGCGGTGCGGACGTTCCCCGGCGTCATCATGCTGCCGCGGGGCGCGTCCGCCTTCTGCGCGCTCGCCTTCGGGGCGGGGGCCGAGGAGGCGTCCCGCGCGGGCGGGGTGGCGGAGGCGGTGGCGGTGGCGGCGCCCTTCGCCTTGTCGTCGCCGGAGTTCCCGTCGGGCAGCAGCTGGACGATGCCGAACACGCCGGCCGCCAGCACCGCGGTGAGCGCGGCACCGATCAGGGCCGGGCGCCGGCGCGGGCCGGAGGCCACCGGGACGGGCGTGGTGGGGGTCGCGTACGGGGAGGCGCCCGAGCCGTACGGCGGCGGGGTGTGCGCGGCGTGCGGGGTGCCGGCGGGCGTGGGCGCGTACGGACCGAACTGCCCGTACGGGCCCGGCACGGCCGGGGAGGCGACCGGCGGCGCGGCAAAGGGCGCGGCACCGGCACTGGCACCGGCACCGGCACCGGCACCCAGAGCAGCGCTCGCGTCCCGGAGCAGTTGTTCCAGCCGTGCGCCGTCGGGCCGCGCGGCCGGGTCCCGTACGAGCAGCCGCTCCAGCACGGGCCCCAGCGGGCCCGACCGCACCGGCGCGGGGATCGGCTCGTCGAGCACGGCGACGACCGTGGCCAGGCTGGTGGCCCGGCGCAGCGGATTGGCCCCCTCGGCGGCCACGTACAGCAGCATGCCGAGCGACCACAGGTCGGAGGCGGCCAGCCCCTCCTCGCCGCGGACCCGCTCGGGCGCGATGTACTCCGGCGAGCCGATCAGCACGCCGGTCGCGGTGAGCCCCGTGGAGTCGTGCAGCGCGGCGATGCCGAAGTCGGTCAGCACGGCCGAACCGTCGGGACGCAGCAGCACGTTGGCCGGCTTCACGTCGCGGTGGAGGATCCCCTCGGCGTGCGCGGCGCACAGCGCCGACAGCACGTCGAGGCCGAGCCGCACCACCTCCGCGGGCGGCATCGGGCCGGACTCCAGGCGGTCGTGCAGGGACCCGCCGCGGACCATCTCCATGACGATCCACGGGTGCCCGTCGGTGCCCTGCGCGGGCTCGACGATGTGGTGGATGGTCACGACGTGGGGGTGGGCGAGACGGGCGAGGGCGCGTGCCTCGCGGACGGCGCGTTCGCGCATCTGGTCCGCGAGGCCGGGCTGGGCGGCGGCGGTCGCCGGGTCCGGCGGGCGGACCTCCTTGAGCGCGACCTCGCGGTGCAGGGCGATGTCGCGCGCCCGCCAAACGGTACCCATGCCGCCGCTGCCCAGGGGCGCGACCAATTCGAAGCGCCCGTCGATCAGCTGTCTGCCGGCCTCACTCGTGTCCATGGCGGATCATCGTAGGCGCCGCCACCGTCAGCAGCGTCGCCGGTCCACCGTGACCGTTCCCTGGGTGGTGCCCACCGTGCGGTCGTAGCACCCGCCGGGCGCCTGCGACCCGTACAGCCGGTGGCGGGCGGAGGTGGTGGCGACCGCGTGGCGCTGGTCCCGCGGGACGTTCGCGGTGTAGGTGGCGTCGCCCGTGTACCGGTCGTCGAGGCGGGAGGCGTCGACGGTCCGGCCGCCGCGCAGGGTGACGGTGTCCGCGCGGTCGCCGAGGGAGAGGACCGTGCGCAGGCGGTCGCCGGCGCCGAGGGTGGTCTCGCCGTCCATCGTGTAGGTGCGGTCGGTCCGGGTGGTCGTCGGCCCGTGGGTCACGCTCTCCTCGTCGGTCCAGGTCGCGGTGAGCGCGTCGAGGTTCTCGCCCTCGGTCCAGCGGTGGGCGGAGGTGTGGTGCACGGAGCGGGTGACGGTGGTGTCCACCCGCCCGCGGGAGGTGTTCAGGTACCCGGCGACGGTCAGGCGGTGCGCGCCCTCGGTGTCCACCCGGTGCTGTCCGCCGGGGCCGGCGGGCGTCCAGCGGGAGTGGCCCGACGGGGCGCCCTCCTCGTGCCGGGTGAGGGCGCCGGTGACGACCTGGCGCGCCTGGTCCTGCCACAGCAGCAGGTTGGTGGGGGTGCTCCAGCCGCTCTGTCCGGCGGGCAGTCCGGCGACGGTCACCTCGATGCGGTGCGGGCGGCCGTCGTTGAGGAGGGCGGCGTAGGGGGTGAGGTCGTAGCGGATCGGCTGGACGTCGAAGGCGCGCGGGCCGGGGGTGACGTACCAGAGGAACGGGTTGGACCAGCCGCCGGTCCAGACGGTGGGGAAGGGTGCGGCGATGCCGGCGAGCCGCCCGTCGACGGAGACGCGGACCTCGCGGTGGGGGCCGCCGTCCGCCGTGCAGGAGTACGGGGCTCCGGCGGGGGTGGTCATGTACCAGTACTCCTCGCAGCCGCCGCCGGAGCCGGTGGCGTACACCTCGGCCAGCAGCCGTTCGGTGTTGCGGGGGGTGGTGATCACCGGGGTGGTGAGGGGCAGCACGCGGTCGGGGGTGTCGGGTGCCCGGGTGCGTCCCTCGGCCGCGTAGAAGGTCAGGGTCACCTTGACGTCGATGACGCCGGTGTAGGTGTCGTCGACGACGTTGCCGATGAGCATCTCGACGGGCTGCGGGCGGGTGAGGGTGTCGCGGTAGCGGGTGACGTCCTTCTCGACGGACCAGGTGATGCCGTCGGGCGAGGGCTGGGGCGTGGAGGTGCGCAGGATCTCCACACCGCCCAGGGAGAGGTGGCCCAGCCGGTCGTACTGGCGGCCCTTGACCTTGCCATCGAGGCGGAGCACCACCGCCGCCCAGTCGGCCGCGCCGCAGCCGGCGGGTGGCGCGTAGTCGCCGCGGTAGGGGGTGAAGTCGCGGAACTGCGCCTCGGCGAGGGTCACCCGGCAGGACCGGGTCGAGGGGCGCGCGACGGGCGGCGCGGCGGTGAGGGGGTCGTGCCAGTCGGTGCCGAACTCGGCGGGCGGCGGGTCCGTCCGGGGCAGGCCGTGCGCGGGTCCCGCGGCGGCCAGGGTGCCGGCGGCCAGCGCGATCGCGCCGAGCAGGCCCGTGATCCTGTGTCGTCTCATGGACCGGCAGTGAAACCCGGCGCGCCGGGCGGCTGCCAGGGCCGGCGGGCCGGCCCTGGCCGGTTCTCGTCGCCGGCCGGGCGGGAGTTCCCGCCGTCGGCCGTCCGGGAGTTGGCGTGGGTGGCCGTCCGGGAGTTGGCGTGGGTGGCCGGGCGCGAGTTGGCGTGCGCGGCCGGGCGGGAGCCCTCCACGTCAGCCGCGCAGGACGACCACGCCGTCGTCGTCGGCGTGGACGGTGTCCCCGGCGCGGAAGGTGACGTCGCCGATGGTGACGGGCTCGTCCACGGCGCCGGCGCCGGTCTTGCCGCTCTTGCGCGGGACGGTGCCCAGGGCCTTCACGCCGAGGTCGAGGCCGCCGAGGGCGACGCTGTCGCGGACCGAGCCGTTGATGATCAGGCCGGCCCAGCCGTTGCGTTCGGCCGCGCCGGCGATGAGGTCGCCGACCAGGGCGGTGCGCGGGGAGCCGCCGCCGTCCACGACGAGGACGGCGCCCTCGCCCGGCGTGTGGAGGAGTTCGCGCAGGAGGGCGTTGTCCTCGTGGCAGCGGACGGTCCGCACCGGGCCGGCGAAGAGCCGGCGGCCGCCGAACTGGCGGAAGCCGGTGGTGCAGATGTCGAGGGCTTCGCCGTGCCCGTCGTACAGGTCGGCCGTGGGGACGGGGGTGATGCTCATCTCGGTGCCGGTTCCTCGCTGCTCGTTCTCGTGACTTCGCGTGGTGCGGCCAGGGTAGTGGGCCCCGTTCCGGCGGCGGCGGGGTGCGTGCGGCCGGAACGACAACGGCCGGAACCCGATGGGCCCGGCCGTGAGCCGCAGGGGGACACGATGAGGGGAAACGTTTCCGTACAACGTCGGGCGGCCGCCCGGATCAGACCGGCACCCGACCCCGTGGCACGGCCAGTTCGGCCGCGCCGGCCGGCACCAGGGCCGCCGGTGCTCCCGCCGGGGCTCCCGCCGGGGCAGCCGGGGCGCCCGTCGGAGCGGCCGGCGCCCGGGTCAGCAGCACCACGCCGCGCGCCGCCACGAGCGCTCCGGCCGCCGCCAGCAGCAGGCCCACCGCCCCGCCCTGGAGACGTTCGCCGAGCAGGACCGCGCCGATGGCGGCCGCGGCGAGGGGGTTGGCCAGGTTCACCACGGCGAGCGGGGCGCCGAGGCCGCCGCCCCGGTAGGCCCGCTGCGAAAGGAGCATCCCGCCGACCGCGAACACGACGACGAGCAGGGCCACGGCGACGACCCGGACGCTGAAGAGGGAGCCTCCTCGGCCGCCGGCGACGGCCACGGTCTGGGTCAGCGCGGAGGCCACAGCGGACGCCAGTCCGGAGGCGGTGGCGTGCCGCAGCCCCGAGCCCGGGTCCTTCGCCGCGGTCAGGGCCAGGATCACGGCGACGGTGGCTCCGGACACCGCCGACGCCTCCACCAGCGTGAGGGTGTCGTCGGGGGCCGGCCCGGAGGCCGGGAGCAGCAGCAGGCCGAGGCCGGCGACGGTGGCGAGCGTGCCGCGCCATTCGGTGGCCGCCACCCGGCGACCGGCCCGGCGCGCACCCATCGGGACGGCGGCCACCAGGGTGAGCGCGCCGAGCGGCTGCACCAGCGTGAGGGGCCCGTAGCGCAGGGCCGCGGCGTGCAGCAGGGCGGCGGCCGTGTTCAGTCCGGCCGACCACCACCAGACGCCGGAGCCCAGCAGCGCCCCGGCGCTGCGCGCGACCCCGGCGCGGGCGAGCCGCTCCTGGGCGACGGCTCCGGCCGCGTAGGCCACGGCCGAGGCGAGGCAGAGCCCGACGGCGAGGGCGGTGTCGTTCACTTTCCCGCTCCCACGGTTTCGGCGGCGCTCTCGCGGTGCGGCAGTGCGTGTACGGCGTCCCGCGCCCCGGTGTCGGCATCCGCCGCGGGGCCGGCCGCGGTCGGCGCGTCCACGCCGGCGGCGGCGCCGGTGTCCGCCGGGTCGGTGTCCGGGGCGCCCGCGCGCGGCCGCGGGACCAGCAGCAGGGCGATCCCGAGCAGGACGGCTGCGACGATCGCGTCGAGCCAGTAGTGGTTGGCCGTGCCGACTATCACGAGCAGGGTCACCAGCGGGTGCAGCAGCCACAGCAGGCTCCACCGCGACCGCTTCCCGCCCCGGGTCGCGGCGATCACACCGATCGCGAGCATCAGGGCCCAGCCGAAGTGCAGGGAGGGCATCGCGGCGAACTGGTTGGCCAGCGTGTCGGCGTCCGGAGCGGCCCGGTAGACGGTGGGCCCGTAGACCTGTCCGGTGTCGATGAGCCGGGCGGCGGGGAGCATCCGCGGGGGCGCGAGGGGGTAGGCGAGGTGCAGGACGAGCGCGGCTGCGGTGAGCACGGCGAGCACCCGGCGGGTCCACAGGTAGTGCGCGGGGCGCCGGACGTAGAGCCAGATCAGGAAGAGCGCGGTGGCGGGGAAGTGGACGGCCGCGTAGTAGGTGTTCGCGGTGGTCACGAGGGCGTCGCCGTGCAGCAGCAGCCGCTGCACGGCGCCCTCGCCGGGCAGGCGCAGGGCGCGCTCGGCGTCCCAGATCCAGTCGGCGTTGCGGAAGGCCTCGCCGGTGCGGTCGGTCGAGAGCAGCCGGCCGGCCTTGTAGACGGTGAAGAAGCCCGCGACGAGCAGAAGCTCGCGTATGAGGCGTCGGCGAGCGGCTCTCGGTCCGGCTGCCGGCGCCCCGGCAGGCGTGGTGTGGGCGGTCATCCCCCGGTCTCTCTTCCTGTTGCGCGCACAGCGACACGCCAGTGTATCGATACATTGGCGTATCGATACGCTGGTGTACCGATACGGTCGCGTTCCCGTACACTTCGAAGCGGAACCCGCAGTCGAGGCGCCCCGAGGAGAGCCGCAACCCATGACGTCGACGCCGATCCCCGCGCGCCGCTCCAAGATCACCCCGGAGCGGGAGCAGGAGTTCTACGACGCCGTCCTGGAACAGCTGCGCGAGCACGGCTACGAGGCCCTGACGATGGAGGGCATCGCCGCCCGGGCCAGCTGTGGCAAGTCCACGCTCTACCGGCAGTGGAAGACCAAGCCCCAGCTGGTCGCCGCCGCCCTGCGCTCCGGCCGGCGGGGCACCCTCGCCGCGGTGGACACCGGGACCCTGGCGGGCGACCTGCGCGAGGCGGCCCGGATCGCGGCCGGCACCTCCGGCCGGGACACCCGGCTGACGCAGGCCCTCGGCCACGCCGTGCTCAGTGACGAGGCGCTCCAGGCCGCCCTGCGCGAGGCCCTGGTCGAACCCGAACTGGCCGCCTTCGACGTGATGGTGGGACGGGCCGTGGAGCGCGGCGAGATCGCCGCGGACCATCCCGCCGTGGAATTCCTGCCGGCCCAGCTGATGGGCGTGCTGCGCATCCGGCCGGTGCTGGAGGGACGGTACGCCGACGCCGACTACCTGGTCCGGTTCGTGGAGGCGGTCATGCTCCCGGCCCTGGGTCTCGCGCCCGGCCGCCCCACCCGGCCGGCGGCCGGCCAGGCCCCCTGAACCGGCGGGCCGTCGTCCCGGTGACCGGACGGCGTCCCGCCCGCGCTGCCTCGTGGGGACGGCGGCAGCGCGCCACCCGGACCGGGCGGCGGCCACTCACCCGAGTGGCCGCCGCCCGCTCTGAGCGGCTCGGCGACGATCTCCGCCGCATTCAGCGGACCCCGCCCATGGCCCGGGTGAATTCCTCCGGGCCGGTGTCGAAGCCCGCCAGCCGTACGCCGAACGACCAGGCGCCCGAGGCGTCCCGGGTGAACTCGGCGACGGTGGCGGCGGTTGCGGCGGGCACGCCCGCGAAATCGCCCTGGGCGAGGTCGGTGTGCCCCTCCCGGATCCGGAAGCCCGTGCCGGCGACATCGGCGAAGGTCTTCACGCCGCCTTCGCCACCGCCCGCTCCGGCGCCGGTGTCCTGGATGACCACTCCGATCACCACACGGCCCAGCTCCGGGGCCATCCTGTGCAGTTCGAGCGTCATGACCTCGTCGAAGCCGAAGCCCTGGCCGGTGTGGCTGTCCCGGTTGAGGTTGATGGTCCCGTCCGGCGACCGGCTGCCGAAGTGCACGAGCTGGACGGGGGTCCCGTGCGGATCGGCGGCCGCGTACACGGCCGCGACGATGTCGAGGTCGTTCGCGGGAGTGCCGGCCGGGCTGGGGTCCCACCGCAGCGCGACCTCCACCTTCGCCAGTCCCTTGCGTACACCGGTCACCGAACTCCCCCTTCGTTTGCGGGTACTGCCCGCCCATGATCCCACGGGCGCCCCTTCGCGGCCCGAACGGCCGTACGTTCCCGGCCAGTCGGGCCGATCCGGTCGTGCCGTCGGCGCCCCCGCGGCTACCAGTCGCCGTCCTGTACGGGTTTGCCCGGCCTCGGGGCGTTCCCGAGCGGCTTGACCTGGCCGGGGGCGGGCTCCGCCCACGGGGCGTGGTCGTCGCCGAGCCACTCCCCCACCGGCTTGACCCCGCTCAGGGCGTCGGTCGGCGCCAGGTCGGTGGCCGATTCGTCGTAGTAGTCGAACCAGGGCAGCCCCGCCTTGGTGTAGGCGGCCCGGTCGACCGGCGAGGGCGGCGCCTCCTCCCCGGTGATCGCGCGCCATGCGGGCGGGGGCACCAGGTGCACGAAGACCCGCGCGGCCGGCTCCTCGGCCCAGTCGGAGAGCGGGCGATCGTCCCGGTAGACCTCCTGCTGCATGCTGCCGCCGACGCCGAGCCCCATCGCGGGGGCGGCGGGCGGACCCGACCTGCCGCCGGGAGCCGCCGAACGGGGCGCCGGAGCCCCCGTCGGCGCGGGCGGGGCCATCATCGGCGCGGGGACCGGGCCGCCGAAGCCCGCGCCCGCGGGGGCCTGCGCGGGCGGAGCTCCGTAGAGCCCCTCGCCCCCGGACGGCGGGGGCGGGGCCAGTCGCGCCCGCTCGGCCCGGTGCCACTGCGCGAGCGCCTCGCGGCCCAGCTCGAACGCCTGGAGCTGCACGCCGCCGGTGGTCTCCTCACCGGTGACCTGCCCCTCGACCGTCGCGCCGAGCCCCAGGGGCACGGCGACGAACTGGCGCACGGTCCCGTCCCCGGAGTTGATGCCGTCCAGCCAGGGCTGCCGGGGCAGCACCACGTAGTTCTGCGGGGTGCGCGCCAGCCTGCCGCTCCAGCGCTCGCCGGAGACGGCGCACACCTTGCCGACGCCGACCTGGAGGGCGGCGGGGGTCCGGGTGCCGCCGAAGCTCAGCCACATCGCCTCGCGCAGGTAGACGGGCAGCATCACGCCGCCCTTGGCCAGCCATTCCGGCGGGACCGTGTCGGGGTGGTCCTCGACCCGGCGCAGCGGGAATTCCCCCAGCCCCGGCGGCAGCGCGTGCGTTCCGGATTCGGGCAGGCGCAGGGTCCGTATGAACCGGATCTGCACCCCTTCTCCCAAAACCAATGCATTCCCGTCGACCCGTACCGAACCTGTTCCCACACCCGCCCCTTTCTCCTGGTGAGACCCGGTTTTACCGAAGAAATTACGGTCGAGCCGGATCGTTATCCTCAAGTTTCGCTCAAATGTAGTGACGCTAAGGCCGCCCTCTTCCTAGCTTCCTCGTACACATGTCTCGACGTGTCGTACGTCCCCGCGGTTCCACACGCCCGGCGATCCCGGTGACGCGTACCGCGTTCCCCCAGGAAAGAGTGCAAGCATGAAGGTTCCCCAGGCCGGCGCGGTCGCCGCAGTGATCGCCCTCGCCCTGACCGCCTCCGGGTGCGGTGGCGGAGAAGAGGACCAGGGGACCCTGTCCATCGGCATCAAGTTCGACCAGCCCGGCATCGGCATGCGGGAGACCGGCGGTACCTTCACCGGTTTCGACGTGGACGTCGCCACTTACGTGGCCAAGGAACTCGGCTACAAGCCGGACCAGATCGAGTTCAAGCAGGTCCTCAGCAACGACCGCGAGCTGCTGCTCCAGTACAACGAGGTCGAATTCGTCGTCGCGAGCTACTCGATCAACGAGAAGCGCAAGGAGAAGGTCGACTTCGCGGGCCCGTACTTCGTGGCCCACCAGGACCTGCTGACCCGCGCCGAGGACACCTCCATCACCAAGGCCGAGGACCTCAACTCCAAGACGATGTGCTCGGTGACGGGTTCCACCTCCGCCGAGAACCTCAAGAAGAACCTCGCCCCCAAGGCCGCCCTGCTGGAGCTCGGCGGCTACTCGGACTGCGTCGTCGCCCTGCAGGAGGGCCGCGTCGACGCGATGACCACGGACAACTCGATCCTGGCCGGGTACGCCGCCCGCAAGGGCAACGAGGGCAAGTTCAAGCTGACGGGCCAGAACCTCAGCAACGAGAACTACGGCATCGGGGTCAAGAAGGGCGAGAAGGAACTCCAGCGCAAGATCAACGACGCGCTGAAGAAGATGGTCCAGGACGGGTCCTGGGAAGCGGCCGTGAAGAAGAACTTCGGCTCGAACTACAAGTACGAGCCGGCTCCGGCGATCACCACGGGCAGCTGACGCCCGTCGTACGGGTGGCGGTGACCCCTTGCCGGGGTCACCGCCACCCGTGCGTCCGCGCGTCCTGCGGGGCCGGGACGGCCGCGCCGGTCAGGCCACCGGGGCCTTGCCGCGCAGTACGGTCAGGAACTCCCGCATCCAGCGCGAGTGGTCGGGCCACGCCCTGGCCGAGACCAGGGTGCCGTCGACCACCGTCTCGGAGTCCTCGAAATCGGCGCCCGCGGCCTTCATGTCCAGCTCCAGCGCCGGGTACGCGGTCACCTTCCGGCCGGTCAGGCCCCCGGCTGCGGCGGTGATGAGCGGGCCGTGGCAGATCTGCGCGATCGGCTTGTCGGCTTCCGCGAAGGCGGCCAGGATCCGGCGCACCTCGGGGTCGTTGCGCAGGTACTCGGGCGCCCGGCCGCCCGGGACGACCAGGGCCGCGTAGTCCTCGGTCACCACGTCGGTGAAGGCCAGGTCGGCGGGCCAGGTGTAGCCGGGCTTCTCGGTGTAGGTGTCGAAGCCGTCCTCGAAGTCGTGGACCACGAAGCGCAGCTTCTTCACCTGCGGGGCCGCGATGTGGACCTCGTACCCCTCCTCGCGCAGACGCTGGTAGGGATACAGCACCTCCAGCGACTCGGCCGCGTCGCCGGTCACGATGAGGATCTTCACTGCCATGGGCTGCTCCAGACGAGGCTGTCGACAAGGCGGTTCACGTTCGGGCGGCCCCGCCGGGGCCATCGCTACCCTGCCCGCGGCGATCGAGGCCCACACCCCGGCTTCCACGTCCCCGACACATGTTTTTTGCCTGATGGGCACATGACAATGTAATCCTCGCTCTGCCACCTGATCCCCCGCCAATTCCCCGGGCGGGGACGGTGCGTACGGAGAGGTACCCCCCACCCGATGAGAATCTCGCGCCTGACCCCCTGGGCCGCCGGCCTCGCCGCCGTCGCCCTGTTCGCCGTACCGGCGGCCGCGTCCGCCGGCCAGCGGGGCACGGCGGCGCCCCGGACCCCGGGGGCCGCCCCCGCCGCGGCCGCCTCGTACGACTCGTACTACGCGCCCGCCGAGGGCAAGACCGGTGCCGCCCTGAAGGCGGCCCTGCACGACATCATCAAGACGCAGTCCAAGGTCACCTACGACGGGGTGTGGAACGCCCTGAAGGCGACCGACCAGGACCCGGCGAACCCGAACAACGTCATCCTCCTCTACTCCGGCCGCTCGCAGTCCAAGTCGACGAACGGCGGCGGTGCCAACGACTGGAACCGCGAGCACGTCTGGGCCAAGAGCCACGGCGACTTCGGCACGGCCACCGGCCCGGGAACGGACCTGCACCACCTGCGGCCCGAGGACGTCACCGTCAACAGCACCCGCGGCAACAAGGATTTCGACAAGGGCGGCAGCCCCGTAGGCGAAGCACCGGGCAGCCTGACCGACGCCGACTCCTTCGAGCCCCGCGACGCGGTCAAGGGCGACGTGGCCCGCATGCTGCTCTACATGGCCGTCCGCTACGAGGGCGGGGACGGCTTCCCGAACCTGGAGATGAACGACAAGGTCAACAACGGCTCCGACCCGCTCTTCGGCCGGATCAGCCTGCTGAAGCAGTGGAACCAGATGGACCCGCCGGACGCCTTCGAGCAGCGCCGCAACCAGGTGATATTCGACGTGTACCAGCACAACCGCAACCCGTTCATCGACCACCCGGAGTGGGTCAACTCCATCTGGTGACGTCGCTCGGCGGTAGCGGCGGCCTCCGGGGGTTGACGCGCGTCAGGCCGGGTATCCGCAGCCCACAGGCTGCGGTCCGCGCCCGGCGGCGGCAGCCCGCGGAGGTGCGTCGTGATGGACGGAGCAGGCCTCTCCGATCGCGAGCAGCGCGCCCTCTCCGCGATCGAGGCAGAACTCAAGGGCGACCGCGCCCTCGACCGGATGCTGCGGTCGGGGCGCCGGCGGCGGCGCGCCGCCTGGGCCGGGGTGTGGGCCGCGGTGACGGCGGCGCTGTTCGTGGCGGCTTCGGTGACCGTGTCCGAGGCGCTGCTCTGGGGCTGCGCCGCAGCCTGGGTCCTGACGGTGGTGACGGCCCTGCCGCCGGCCGTCGAATGGGCCCGCCACCGCCGCGGACGGGTCCGGCCGCGCGCGGACGTGTGAGGCGCTCACAGCGGACGTGTGAGGCGCTCAGAGCCGGCCGGCGAGGGCCTGGAAGTCCGTCCAGGGCAGCTGCGGCGTCCGCGCGTCCCACACCTTCTGTGACAGTGCGGCCAGCGGCATTCGGATGCCGGCCGCCACCTGGTCCTGGGTCTGCGCGCCGGACAGGTCGGCCCAGACGGCGAGGCGCCCGCCGAGGATCTGGCCGTCGTAGGAGGCCGGAACCGGGGTGGTGCCGCGCAGGACCAGCGGGGTCCACTGCTCGTAGATCCGCCGGCCGGTGGGGTAGGTGAACTGGTTCGGCTCGCCGAGCACGTAGTACAGGTACTCGTCGTTGAGGTTCACCAGCTTGCGGCCCTCGCGCAGGTACTCCAGCGGCGGGCGTGCGCCGATCTCCTTGCCGGTCCAGTACTCGACCTGGATGTCCTTGGCGGCGCTGGTCACCCCGCCGGTGAAGAAGCCGTCGTTCCACGCCTTGAGCGCCTTGCCCGACGGGCGGACCACCGCGGCGCGGTCGTTCAGCCATCCCGTGGCCAGGTCCTGCACGCGGGCCGAGGGCCCGTAGCGCTGCTGCGCCGCGCGTGCGAGCTGGGGGAAGGAGGCCTGCGGGTCCCGGACGACCAGTGCCTGGTACTCGTCGGCGCCCAGGTGCCAGGCGCCGCCGGGGAAGAGCGGCCGGTACTCGCGCAGCAGATCGTCGATGAGCTTCGCCGAGGCCGGGTTCGATATGTCCACCGCTCCCTTGACGGCCTTGCCGCCCACGTCGCGCAGTTGCAGGTCGGGGTGGGCGCGCAGCACGGCGCCGAGGTGTCCGGGCGAGTCGATCTCCGGGACCACCGTGATGTGCAGCCGGGAGGCGAGCGCCGTGATGTCGCGGACCTGCGCCTTGGTGAGGTGCGGCGTGGAGACGATCTCGGGGTGGCTGTCGGACTGGATCCGGAAGGCCTGGTCGTCGGAGAAGTGCAGGCCGAGCTGGTTGAGTTTGAGATCGGCCATCTCGCGCAGCCGGCCCTTGATCCAGTCGGGCGTGAAGTGCTTGCGCGCTATGTCGAGGTTGAGGCCGCGCTGGGGTTTGGCCGGGCCGTCCCGTACGGTCCCCTCGGGGGCGGTGCCTGCGGCGCGCACGGCCTGCTTGAGGGTGCGGGTGCCGTAGAAGACCCCTGCTTCGTCGGGGCCGTTGATGCGTACGCGGCCGTCCTTGACGGTGAGGGTGTACGACTCGGGCTTGCCCGAGCCCTCCACCGAGAGCTCCACGTCGCCGGCGCGCGGCGCCGCCGCCTCGCCGTACGCGAGGCCCAGTTCCCCGGCGAGCAGCCGGGCCTCGTCGGCGAGTGCGGCCGCGTCGTCCTGCGCGACGACCACGCGGGCGCCGGGGGCGGGCTTCCAGCCGGGGCCGCGGGCCGGCTCGTGTTCCCGTACGGCCGGGATGGTGCGCGGGGCCGTGGACAGGGCGTAGGTCGGGGACGGGGCCGGCGGCGTGGGGGCGGCGGCCGGGGCGGTCGTCGTGCCGGCCGCCCCGGGGGCGGTGGGGCTGGGGGCGCGTACCTCGTCGGAGGCTGCCGTGCACCCCGGGAGGGCAAGGGTGACCAGCGCGGCGACCCCTGCCGTCGCGATGGCGTGGATCCTCTTGTGCCTCTTCGTCTTCCGCATCATGTGCCCGTGTCCCCCGTACCAAAGTGGCACGGGGGACACGGGCGCGCGACCCGGCCGTCTCAGACCAGGGCGTCGATCGCCGCGGCGGCGAAGGCGTGGTCCTGGTCGGGGGCGCCGCCGCCGACGCCCACGGCGCCGATGAGCCGGCCGTCGCGGTGGACGGGCAGCCCGCCCGCGATGAAGAGCAGGGGACGGTCGAGGGCCGTGGGCAGCGTGTGGAAGGGGCCGTCGGGGCGGACCGCGTCGACGAGACCGGCGGTGGGCGCGTCGAGCTGGAGGGCCGTGTAGGCCTTGCGCGTGCTGGTCTCGCCGGAGATCAGTACGGCCCGGTCGTCCCGGCGGAAGGCCAGCAGGTGGCCGCCGGCGTCGAGGACGGTGACGCTGACCGTGGCCCCGGCCGCTTCGGCGGCGGACGCGGCGACGGCGACGAGCAGCTCGGCGTCCTCGGTGGTCAGGGGGGTGACGGCGGTGCGTGTGGCGGCGGTGGGGGTGGACATGCCGGTTTCTCCTTGCGGGTTCGTACGGTACGGGGAAGGGGGATCAGTGGTGGGCGGCTGCGGCGGCGGGCGTCGCGGGGGCCGCGGCGGCCGCGACCACCCGGCCGTCGGCGCGGGCCGCGTGTCCGGCCGTACGGCGCTCCAGCGCTCCGGACACGAGGGCCAGCACCAGGGCGGAGGCGGCGAGGGCGGCGCCGACCCAGTTGGGGGCGGTCCAGCCGAGCCCGGCGGCGATCACGAGCCCGCCGAGCCAGGCGGCGAGGGCGTTGCCGAGGTTGAAGGCGCCGATGTTGACGGCGGAGGCCAGGGTCGGCGCTCCGGCGGCCTGGTCGAGGACCCGCTTCTGGAGCGGGGGCACGGTCGCGAAGCCGAGGGCGCCGATCAGTACGACGGTGACGGCGGCGCCGGCCTTGGAGTGGGCGGTGAGGGTGAAGACGGCGAGGGTGACGGCGAGGGCGCCCAGGGACACGTAGAGCATGGGCATGAGGGCGCGGTCGGCGTAGCGGCCGCCGATGAGGTTGCCGGCGACCATGCCGAGGCCGAAGAGGACGAGGAGCCAGGTGACGGAGGAGTCCGCGAAGCCGGCGACGTCGGTCATCATCGGCGTGATGTAGGTGATCGCGGCGAAGACACCGCCGAAACCGAGGACGGTCATGGCCATCGCGAGCAGCACCTGGACGTTGCGGAAGGCGGCGAGCTCGCGGCGGATGCGCACCCCGCCCTCGGGCCGGGGCAGGTCGGGCACCAGGCGGGCGATGCCGAGCAGGCCGGCGACGCCGAGCGCGGCGACGATCATGAAGGTGACGCGCCAGCCGGCGGTCTGCCCGACGAGGGTGCCGAGCGGGACGCCGACGACGTTGGCCACGGTCAGCCCGGTGAACATCATGGCGATCGCGCCGGCCTTCTTCTCGGGGGCGACGAGCTCGGCGGCGACGACCGCGCCGATGCCGAAGAACGCGCCGTGGGCGAGCGAGGCGACGACGCGGCCGGTGAGCATGACGCCGAAGGCGGGGGCGAGCGCGGAGAGCACGTTGCCCGCGATGAAGAGGCCCATGAGCAGCATCAGCATGCGCTTGCGGGGGATGCGGGTGCCGAGCACGGTCATGAGGGGTGCGCCCAGGACGACGCCGAGGGCGTAGCCGGTGACCAGGAGGCCCGCGGTGGGGATCGAGACGCCGTAGTCGGAGGCGACCTCGGGGAGCAGGCCCATGATCACGAATTCGGTGGTGCCGATCCCGAAGGCCCCGACGGCGAGGGCGAGAAGTGCGAGAGGCATGGGGAGGTGCCCTTCAGGGAGGTGGTGGTGGTGCGGGTGCGGCCTGCGCTCATCGATGCTGCCGCCGCTTACGTGCGTCCACATTAATTGCAGACGCGGGATATTTGCAAACGCGGGCTATTGCAGGGGTGGCATATCCTGGGGTTCACACGCACGCCCGCACGGCTTCGACGGAGGAGAGCTCATGACGGCCACGGACAGCGCGCTCACCGCCCTCTCCCAGGGCTGGTGCGCCCTCTCGCTCCTGCACGGCCGGATCGAGGCGCACATCGAACGTGCCCTGCAGGCCGGCCACGGCCTCAGCGTCCGCGAGTACTCATTGCTCGACGTCCTCAGCCGCCAGCACGACGGGCCGGGCGGCCACCTGCGCATGCACCAGGTCGCCGACTCGGTGGTGCTCAGCCAGAGCGCGACGACCCGGCTGGTCAGCAGGCTGGAGGACCGCGGCCTGCTGAACCGCTACATCTGCGACACCGACCGTCGGGGCATCTACACCGACGTGAGCGAGTCCGGCCTCGCGCTCCTGACCGCGGCCCGTCCCACCAACGACACCGCCCTGCGCGAGGCCCTGGACGAGGCCGCGGGCAATCCGGAACTGGCTCCCCTGGTGGTGGCGGTGGAGAACCTCCGCACGCCGTAGGGGGTGTCCCGGCCAGCCCGGCCCGATCCGAAAGACACGCCCTAAAGGTTGTTTCACAAGGTCGTCTGGATCGATACGCCGTCCGCTATATGCAGGTTTACCCCCGGCGCTTGCCTGCCGAGAATCCGGGCAAATCGTGCAAAGTAGCGTCGGCCGCCCGGAGGGCGGGCGGGCCGGACCCCGCCGCGCAGGCGGGACTTTGCCGACACTACCTAGGGGCCGGGCGGGGACGAGGTGATCACCGCGCCGGGCGTGACGGACGAACCGTACGACGGCGGCATCACCGATCCCGAGCGCTGGGGAGAGGCCTGCGCCGACGGGCTCGCCGACGGGCTCGCCGACCGGCCGGGCGTCGGGAAGCCGGACGGTCCCGACGAAGTGCCCCCGCTCGGTTCCGGGCCCGGCCGGCTCGGCGAGGGCGACGGCGACGGCGGGGCGCCGGTGGACGGCCCGGGGGCCGTGACGTCCGGCGGAGTGGCGGGCAGCTGCGGCCCCGGCCCCGTGTCCGGGGCGAGGAGCAGGTAGCCGACCCCGGCTGCCGCGGCCGCCGCGAGACCCGCGAGCGGCAGCGCGAACCGCCGCAGCCTCCCCACCGGCCGCCGTCCGGCCCGCGCGCCCGGCGGGCTCGCCGGGCGCAGCAGGCGGACGTCGACGCCGTCCGCGCGCGCGTCGAGCGCCTGGCGCAGCCTGCGCTCCACGGGGCGCTCTCCCGGGTGCTCGCCCGGGTGCTCGCCCGGGCGGTCCCCCGGGTGCTCGCCGGGGCGTTCGCCGTCAGGCGTCATATCCGTCCCTCCAGATTCCGTTCCAGCGCGTCCAGGCCGCGGCTCGCGTTGGACTTCACCGCTCCCCGGCTGATCCCCAGCGTGGTCGCGATCTCCGCCTCGCTGAGGTCGGCCCAGTACCGCAGGACGAGCACCTGTCGGCGGCGGGGCGTGAGCCGGGCGAGCGCGGCGAGCACCTCGCGGTGCGCCTCGTCCAGGACGCCGTGGTCCTCGGCGGACGGCTCGTCGACCGTCGGCGGCGGGGTCCAGGCCCGTACGGTGCGCCTGCGGCGCAGGACGGAGCGCGCGGTGTTGACGACCGAGGTCCGCAGGTAGCCGAGGGCGTTGTCGACGTCGGCGATCTGCTCGCCGTGGCGCCGGTACAGGGCGGTGAAGGCGTCCTGGACCACGTCCTCGGCGGTGGCGAGGTCGTCGACGAGCAGCACCGCCAGCCGGACCATGCCCAGCCGGTGCGCGTGGTAGAGCTCGGTGACGGTGGGCGGCCCTGGGTCGCCGTCGCCCGGTCGGCCGCGCGCGTGCGAAGGCCCGGACGCGGGCCCGGCCTCGTACGGGATCGCGTACCCCGGACCGTACGACCGCGGGGCGACGTGCGGGGCGGTGGAGCGCTCGCGGCGCAACAACGACCACAGGCCCCGCCACGCCGGGCCGAAACCGGGCGTGAGGGGGCCGACGGGTGGTGCGAGGTGGAGCACGGGGTTCCTCAGCTGTTCGCGCGGCGCCGCACGGCGTAGAGGGCTCCGGCGCCGGCGAGGACCAGACCGGTCGCCCCTGCCCCCATCGCGACGGTCGTCGCCGAGGAGCCAGTATGCGCGAGCTCGGCCCCGTCGGGCGCGGCGGCGGGGGCCGAGGGGGACGCGCTGGGAACGGCACCGGTCCCCGGGACGCTCGGGGAGGCGCTGGGGGCGGCGCTGGGAGACGCACTGCCGGCGTCCTTGCCGCTGCTCGGCGGGGTGCTGATCGAGGGAGCGGGCGCGGGGCCGCCGACGTGGCTGGGCGAGGCGCTGGGGTGAGCGCCGGCCGGGACGCTCACCGACGGGGAGGGCGCGGCCGAGCCGCCGCCGGCGGCGTGGGCCGGTCCGGCGAGGGCGACGGCCGTCCCCGCGGCGGCTGCGGCGACGGCCGTGCGGCGGACGGCCAGGGGGACACGCTTCAGGTTCTTCACGGTGGTTCTCCACGGTCGGGTCGGGGACGCGGGACTGCGCCCCTTCACCCCCGCACGACGCGCGACCTGCCGGGAGGTTGCCGCCACTTCCGGAAAACTTTCCGCAGCCGCCGTCGTTCAGCGGACATTCAGGGAATGTCCACCGATTCCCGGCACGGTGGACGTGTCGTGAAGCCGAGGCCGCCGGTCCGCCAGGTCCACCGGGGCAGGGCCGGCGCCTGACCGCGAGGGGGATCCGCCATGGCCACCGCAACGATCACCGGGAACGTCGTCAATCTCGGCGTCGAGGGCGCCACACCGCTCCAGCTGACCATGTCCCTGCAGCGCCACTCCTACCGGCACTGCGCCAACAGCGCCTCGGGAGCGCTCAACAGCCTCTTCCACTCGACCGTCGACGACGCCACGTTCGTCGCGGAGGCCGTCGAGGTCGGTGAAATGATCGAGGAGCTGCTGCTGAAGGCCGGCGGCAAGTGGGCCTCGCTCTTCGGCAAGACCCTCACGGTCGGTTCGCGCCGCACCTACCTCGTCGACAACAGCTCCCTGAACCCCAACGGTTCGCCCAACCACTTCTTCGTCACGGGCGGCGACGGCGTCTGGGCGAAGATCCCCCAGTTCGACTACGTCGCCGCCCGCGACGTCCGCCGCGTCGAGGAGGCGATCGCCACCCGCCAGGAGCGCAAGGACAAGTACGACTACCTGGACCCGAAGAAGTTCGCGGCGAAGCAGGCGGAGCAGGCGGAGTCCGGCGGCCGGGACAACCCGGTGGTGGTGGCCGTGGTGGCCGCACGCGTGAGCCTCGGCCAGGCCTCCCGTGACGACAAGGCCCTCATCGCGGCCTCCGGCCGCAAGGACATCGTCGACCTTCTCCGCAACCGCTGACCGGCCTCCCCGCCGGAACGGGTGCCGCGCCGGCATCCCGGCCCGGCACCCGGCCCGCTTTCGGATTGTCCGCGGACAACACCGGTTGTCCGCCTCCCTCATGGGCGTTGACCTGCGGATACGGTTCGTCCCCGGTCCGGACAACGCGGCCGCCGGACAGAGTGGTGCCTGCTTCAGGAGGATCCGGCCTCCGCCGCCCGGCCCCGGGCGGATTGCCATCCACTCACCAGGAGACACGTTGATGGGGATGAACAGCATGAGGACCAACGGCCGCCTCGCCGGCCGTGCGCTGGCGACACTCGCCCTCGGACTGTCGGCGGTCGCGATCGCGGCAGCTCCGGCACCGGCCGCCACGGACGGCGAAGACACCGCGCTGGCGTGCACGCCCTGGCGGGAGTGGCGCGGCGAAGGCGGCGGCAGCGGCGACATCTGTGACGGTGCGCGGGCCACCGGAACCATCTACGACGCGAAGGCCGACGGCCGGTGCCCGTTCATCAAGTTCTACTACGCGGGCGGCGGACACAAGTCCAGCGCGAGCGTCGGCCCGGCCGGCACCAGCAAGTGGATCGAAGTGTGGGCGGACAACGGCAAGTACTTCAACGGCACGGCATCGGTGGAGTGGCGCTCCTGCTGATGCCCGCCGCAGGATGACCCGCGGGCCGTACGGGGGCGGCCGGGGTCGCGGAGGGAGCCGGCGGGCAGGGGCGCTCACGCCCTTGCCCGCCGGCACCCGCGACCGGGCCGTCACGTGTTGACGAGCGCGAGCGCCGACACCGGCTCGGGCCGCAGCCGCGGTCGTCCGGTTTGGCCGACCGGCCGTGCCCGAGGGGGTCGATCCGGACCGGGCCCGGTGGTCAGGGCATGCGGCGGGCGTAGCAGAACAGGTGTTCCTCCGGGACCGCCCCGTCGTCGGCGGGCCGGAACGTCGCGGTGTGGTGGTGCAGTACCTCCAGGCCCCGGTCGGCGAGCCGGGCCAGGTGGTCTTCCGTGGAGAGGCTGCTGACGGTGACCTCGTGGCCCATCCACTCGATGTCCAGGCCCCGGATGTCCCCCGGCACCGTGGCCATCACGAAGTACCCGCCGGGTGCGGTCCACGAGGCCATCCGGTCCAGCGCCGCCGCCACCTCCGGCTGGTCCATGACCAGCAGCGGGAAGAAGGAGCACACCGCGTCGAAGCCGCCCGGCGGGGGCGTGTAGGTGCGTACGTCGGCCTGTTCGAAGCGGGCTCCCGGGACCCTGGCGCGGGCCAGGGCGACCATGGCCGCCGAGACGTCGATGCCGGTCACGTCGCAGCCGGCCCGGACCAGCGTCTCGGCGGTGGGCCGTCCGGTGCCGCTTCCCACGTCCAGTACGCGGGCTCCCGCGGGCAGCCGGGTCGTGAGCCAGTCGAGGGCCTCGATCTGGCCGGGCACCTGCCCGAACACCTCCTCGTAGCGCTCCCCCAGCGCGTCGAACACCTCTGCCGCTGACTTGCGTCGACCCATCGGCCCGCCCCTTCGTCTCCGGAGGGCAACCACCGTACAAGGACGGTCAGGTGGAGGCGGGGACCAGCACGACGGCCGTCCCGTAGGCGCACACCTCGGTCCCGACGTCGGCCGCGTCGGTGACGTCGAAGCGCATCATCAGCACGGCGTTCGCACCGCGCGCCTTGGCCTGTTCGATGAGCCGGTCCATCGCCTGGTTGCGGGTCTGGACCAGGGTCTTGGTGAGGCCCTTCAGTTCACCGCCGATCATCGACTTGAGTCCGGCGCCGATCTGGCTGCCCAGGTGGCGGGAGCGCACGGTGAGGCCGAAGACCTCGCCGATGACCCGCTCGACCCGGTAGCCGGGGACGTCGTTGGTCGTCACGACGAGGACGCCGCTCTCGTGTGCGCCGGCTCCGCCGCCGTAGTCATCGATACCCATGCGCCCCACTCTGGCGCGCCCCGCCCGCAGCCGCATCCGGGAGGGCCGGCGATCAGCGCATTCGGGCGGCCGGCGCCGCGGCAGGGCGGGCGACCCGGTGAACGGCCGGTCACGGCACCAGGCCGAACAGGAACCGGCCGTCGACGACGGGTACGGACGGCATCCGCGTCCCCCTCCCGGTCGCGGCGCGGACCCGGGCCGCCTCCGGATGTCCGGCGAAGCGCACGCCAAACCCCCTTGCGTACTCCCCTGGTTGTACGGGGACACCACCCAACGCGGTAGGCCGGTCTCAACCCTTGGATGGGCGCGGCAGCGAGCGCCGCGCCCGTACATTGCTGGTCTGTCGGCCGCACGGCCGGCACGGCCCTGTCCCCCCGGGGCCCGCTGCGCGGCCGTGCCCGTACGGGGGCGGGCACGGCCGCCACACTCCGGTGGACAGATTGGTCATATCGGGCTAAAAGCCGGTGAGTCATCGGGGCTGCGGGTCCGGTCCTGGTCATAGTCGTCCCTGGCAACCGTCGGTTGTCATCCCGTGCCGCGCGCCGCGGCCGGTCGGACGTCTTCACAGAGGAGTCGGCTCATGCTGAAGCCCACCAGAACCATCCTCGCTCTCGCCACCGGAAGCCTGGTTCTCGGTCTGGTCGGGGTGGGCGCCGCCGTCGCGGACGAGGGTCCGCGGGAGATCATCGTCGGCGAGGTGCCCGCGTCCGCGCAGCCCGGCGAGTACCCGTACGACAAGTACGCCTTCGGCAAGGTCGTCTCCAAGGGCCCGCTGAAGGTCCGCAGCAAGCCGACCACCGAGTCCCGCGCCGTCGGCCACGTGCAGCCGAACAGCAAGGTCGAGATCGAGTGCAAGAAGTACGGCGAGAACGTCGCCGGCAACCGCATCTGGTACCGCCTGCACGAGGACCGCGACAACTGGGAGAACGGCTCCGGCCGCGAGGACCGCGAGGAGCGCCAGGACCCCAACCGCGCAAAGGCCTACGAGAAGGAGCGCTGGGTCTCCGCCCGCTACGTCAAGAACCTCTCCGAGGTGAAGTACTGCCGCTGACCCGTGGTCAGTCCACCGGGCGTACGGCACGCGGTCCCACGCACCGCGCACCGTACGCCCGGACCCGTGTCCGCAGTTCACGGTCGGCCGTGACCACGACCACCGGGCAGCCGTCCTCCGCACGGGCCGCGGCCAGCTCCACGATCAGGTCGTCACCGCTGCCGGTCGCCGCCTCGACCCGTACGCCGGGCACGGACCCGACGCCGCGGGCGGCGCCCTCGACGACGAGGACGATCTCCTCGTCGTCCTCCCGGCCGACGGCCCGGGCGGCCAGCATGTCGCGCAGCTGTTCGGCGGCGCCGCGCCGGTCGCGCCACCAGCCGTCCGGCACGGACCCGACGACGTTCGCGGCATCGACGATCAGCACTGTCCTCACCCGGACAATCTAGGCCGTGTCCTAGAAGTCGCCGTAGTTGACCTGCCAGGTGGGCAGGCCCATGCGGCGCCAGACCGCGACGACTCGGTCCCTGTCGTCGAGCGACACCCGCACCGCGTACCGGTGGCGGACGTGCGCGTCGAACAGCTCCGCCTTGACCACGTCGTCGCGGCGGGTGTCGCCCGCCGCGCGCATCCACAGCTCGTCGTACGGCACCGCGTGCCGGCGCAGCCAGGCCTCGGTCTGCGGCCGGTACTCCTCGCCACGGCCCGAGAGCAGGACGATCACGTCGCCGTCCGCGCGCCGGAAGGCGTCCAGCGCGTGCCGTACCGACTCGTTGAGCAGGTCGAGCTCGCAGCGCGTGAAGTCGTACGGCCCCCGGTCGCCGGTGAGCGCGAGCGTGCCGTCGATGTCGCACATCACCGCCGTCGGCAGCGCCGGGTCGGGGACGTACTCCGTGACGGGCGGCGCGGCCACCGCACCGGAACCGCCGTTCATCCATTCCGTCGTCAGCCGCCAGCCGCCCTTGCGGGCGTTGCGGTGCTTCTCGGCCAGGACGCGGATGATCTCCTCGCCGACCTGGCGCTCACGGGCGGCGTCCCGGCGCAGGCACTCCTCCAGCGGGACGTCGGTGAAGTCGTGCACGACGAAGGTCGCGAGACCGCCGACCGCCGCTTTCAGCCGCTTCGGGATGTGCTTGGTCAGGTGGGTGTTGTCGACGACCACGTCGAAGCCGCCGTCGACGGCCGCGCGGACCGCCGCGTCCTGGACCGCCAGAACGGTCTGCTCGTGCGCGAAGCTGCGCCCCCGCGCGGGGTCCGGCAGGTCGAGCATGGCCCGCAGGTCGTCGAGGTTGACCCGGCGCATACGGCCGCCGGCCTCGGCCTGGAGGGCGCGCGCGGCCGTCGTCTTGCCCGAGGCGGGCAGGCCCGTCATGACGTGGACGACGGGCAGCGGGGCCTCCCGCCGCGCGGGACGGCCGGTCCGGTCCGCCGCCGGAGCCGGGATCCGCGGCGCCGCGCCGGGCGTGCGGGTGGGCGCGGCGGCGGGCGGGCGGGGACGCTCCTGCGCGGACGCGGTCCGGTCCCCCTCCTCGGAGAGGGTCCGGTTCTCGGCCACGGAACCGGTCCGGTGAGCCGCCTCGGACCCCGTGCTGTTCTCCTCGTCGGTGATGTACGGGTCGGCGGTCTCCGGCCGAACCTGGCGCCAGGTCGTGAGCTCGGTCGACCGGCCGTCGAGCCGCATGAACATCGCGGGCCGGACGGTGCGGTCGGGCAGCTGCGCGACCGCCCGGGCGAAGGCACCCCGGTCGGCGGTCAGGTGCGCCAGACCCGCGTACGCCTCGTCGATCGCGCGCTCGTGGCGGGCGGCGGCCTCCTCCAGGCCGGCGACGACCTCGCGCACCCAGTGGTCGAACTCGTCGGGCACCTGCTCCAGCAGGGCGTCCAGGGGCTTTCCGCCCGAGGCCTCGATCTCGGCGACGGTGCAGTTCAGGCCCTGCGCGAGCTGCTTGGCGGGCAGGCCGGCGAAACGCTGCACGCCATGACCGCGCCAGACGTCCCGCGCGGTCACGCCGGTGAGCACCTTGTGGAGCCGTACGTATTCGGACAGCTTGGCCTTGGCGCGGACGCCGGAGGCGAAGCGCAGTACGAAGCCCTCGGCGTCCATTCCGTTCGCGCGGGCACCGCCGGGCAGGGTGTTGGACTCGGTCAGCGCGAGCAGCTCGTCGAGGGGCATGGCGGGCCACACCGTGACGACGGAGCCGATCCCGGCCCAGTGGGCCGCGGCCTCGGCGAGCGGCACCTCGGTGCCGTCCAGGCCGAAGGCGGCGAGGAGGACGAGGTCGCGGCGGTCGCCGTAGTCGACGACGATGCGGTTCTGCGGGTAGAGGATCTCCGCGAGGTAGGTGGTGCCCGGGTGCAGGGCCGCGGTGTCCGCGCCGTCGAGCCGGCGCTGCGCCCAGACGGCCTGGGCGCTGATGAAGGAACCCTTGGACGCGACCCGCCAGCGGCCCGCGTAGTGGAAGACGATCGCGAGGCTGCCGTCGACCTTGTCGTACACCTCGAAGGGCTCGTCGGGGAGGGCCGGGGCGTACGGCTGACCCGACTCGTGCTCGCCGACGTTGAAGAACTTCGGCAGCGGCAGGGCGACGACCGCGCCGGTCTCGTCGTCCGCGACGAGTCCGCGGCAGCGCGTGGTGACCTCGTTCCAGACGCGCTCGTACTGCGCCGTCCGCGTGTACGTGTAGATGGACAGCGGCAGCTCTGGGTGCGACTTGCGGGTCACGTACCCGGCGTCGATCGAGTCGGCCAGCGCCTGGGCGGGCAGCAGGTCGTGCAGAGTCAGGGTCGCCTGGCTCATGGGGTCCTCCCGGTTTGAGATGGCTCATTCTCGCCTGCGGGAGGGTGTGCCCGGTACTCAATTACCCCTGGTCCGGGCACCTCCCAGGCGGTTGATGTCCGCGGGCCGCAGGATGTGGCCGGGGACCTCGGTGCCGGGAGTGGCGACGGCGATCATGGCGCGGCCGAAGGCCTCGGAGGTGATGACGAGGTCGGGTGCGAACCGCCGCAGCAGCGGGACCAGCGGCGCGGTGACGGCGTAGAGGACGCGGTAGAGCCGGGTCCTGGACGGTACGCCGCGCACCGGCTGGACGATGCCCGGGCGGAACATGTAGGCGCGGAAGGGCAGTTCCAGCAGCTCGTTCTCGGTCCGCCCCTTGACGCGGGCCCACATGGAACGGCCCCGTCCGGTGCTGTCGGTGCCCTCTCCGGAGACGTAGACGAAGGTCATTCCGGGGTTGGCGGCGGCCAGCGGCCGGGCCACGGCGAGGGTCAGGTCGTGGGTGACGCGCCGGTATTCCTCCTCCTTCATGCCGACGGAGGAGACTCCGAGGCAGAAGAAGCAGGCGTCGTACGCGGCCGGGTCGACACCGGCGGCGGTCAGGTCGGACGGGTCGTCCTGCACCCGCTCGCGCAGTTTGGGGTGGGTGACGCCGAGCGGACGGCGTCCGACGGCCAGGACGGCGTCGACGGAGTCGTCGCGCAGGCATTCGCGCAGGACGCCCCGGCCCAGCATCCCGGTCGCGCCGAAGAGGATGACGTTCACCCGTGGAAGCGTAGGCCGTGCCGGGCGTTCGCGCGCGGGGGCGGGGCGGCGGCCGGGACGGGCAGGAGGGCGGGGGCGGCGGGGCCCGGTGTGCGCCTCAGTGGGAGACGCAGAGTTCGTTGCCCTGGGGGTCGGCGAGGGTCGTCCACGCGCTCGGGCCCTGACGGCCCTCGTGGAGGTGCTTCGCGCCCTTGGCGACGAGGCGTTCGACCAGCGCCTGCGGGTCGTCCTCGCCGGTCCGCACGTCGAGGTGCACACGGTTCTTGACGGTCTTGGGCTCCGGGACGAACTGGAAGAGGATGCGGGGCGCGCGTTCGAGCCCCTCCGGGTGGCGGATCGCCGCGCCCGCCTTCCAGACGAGGGTGCCGCGGTGGGTGGTGGTGTCGTCCTCGGTCGCGTGCCCCGCGGCGATCAGGCCGCGGATGAACGGCTCGTCGCTGGGCTCCACTTCCCAGCCGAGGGCGTCGGCCCACCAGTCGGCGAGCGGGTGCGGGTCGGGCGAGTCGATGGTCACCTGGAACGTGTACGCCATGCCGGGACCCTACTGACCGGGCGTCGGCCGCGCCACAGGAGCGGCGCGCGGGGGGCCCGCCCGCGGACCCGGCCTGCCCGGGCCTGACCGGCAGGACACCCCCTACGGGGCCGGGGTGCGCCGGGCGGTGAGGTGGGAGGCGAGCAGTACGGAGAAGGTGAACAGCCAGGCGGCCACGGCGATCCAGAGCAGGACCTCGCCCAGGGGCACCAGCCAGGCGATGCCGGCCGGGTCCGCGACGGAGAGGCAGGCGGTGGAGGTCATGCCGAGCGGGAAGACGGTGGCCCAGCGGCGGATGTCGTAGCGCGGCCGGGGGTGGCGCAGTTCGGCGGTGAGGAGGACTACGTACCAGACGAGGGACAGCGCGAGCGCGACGAGCGTGACGGTGCGCAGGGCCGTGTGCGCCGAACCCGACCAGACGGGTGACGCGGTGAGTTTGGAGCCGGCCAGCGCGGAGATGGAGAGCGCCCCGCCCGCCACCCAGTGGTCGCCCGCCCCGCCCACCACCTCGTGCAGGTCGAAGCGGAAGAAGGCGGCCACGTACAGCAGCAGCCCGAGGCAGAAGGCGGCCAGCGCCGCCCGGGCCAGCCAGTCCTGGCGGTCGACGGCGGCGAGCACCGCCGCCAGGAGGGCAAGACCCTGCGTGGCCACGCAGCCGAGGAAGGCACCCCCGGGCATGCGGCCGCGCCAGTGCCGCACGACGTTGAGCAGGAGGCCGGGCCAGACGAGCGCGGCCAGCGCGAGCAGGGCGGCGGCCGGGGTCTGCCAGCCGAACTGGGAGAGCCGGGTGCCGAGGACGGTGGTGGCGGCGACGGCCGTCAGGGCCGCCGGGGTGTCGGCCTCGGCACGGAACCGCCCGCGCTCGCCCAGCAGCCGCGCCGTGAAGTCGACGGCGAGTACGAGCCACAGGGCGACGGCGATGACGAAGGCGACCAGCGACAGGGCCTCGTGTCCCGTCATGTGCAGCGCGACGGAGAGGATGCCCGCGGCCATGACGGCGGCTCCCGCCGCCGGCGGGAGACCCGCCCACCAGCCCGGGCCGGGGAGGATGCTCACGCCTCCAGCGGACCTCACGTGCAGGGGGACCGCCAGCGGACTGGGCCGACTGCGCCGACCGGCGTCCAAACCTCCTGCGCGGAAGATCAACGGAACGTGCGCGCGCTGCACAGGCCGGGCTGTGGCCCGGTCCTAGGCTCGGGTGGGACGAAGACCTGCCGGTCCGTCACAGGGGAACGGACCGGCGGGTCCCCTCGTCTCCCCGCCCCCGCGTCTCCCCCGCCCCGCGTCCCCGGCTCCTCGCCCTCACCCCCCTCTCGCCGGCATCGCGCGGCACGCACCGGCCGCACCGGCCCCGCCGAGCCCGGCGGGCCGGGCGGGGGAAGGCCGCGCGCGCCGCCGACTCGGCCCGCGGGAGCGGGCGTAGCGTCCGGTGGGGTGGCCGGAACTCGCGCTTGTCACACCTGTTAGGTCTACCTAACCTATGGCTCGCTCGCGCTTCGAGCAGTTCGGCACGACTTCGGGACCCGTCCCCGACCGAAGGAGCCTCCCCCCATGAACGCACGTCTCGCCCCTGCCCAGCCCTACGCCGTCGGCCTGTTCCGGATCGTCACGGGTCTGCTCTTCGCCTCGCACGGCGCGGCCTCCCTGTTCGGCGTCCTCGGCGGCGCCCACGGCGGCGGTACCGTCGCGGCCGGCACCTGGCCCGGCTGGTACGCGGCCGCCATCCAGCTGGTCGCCGGCGCCCTGGTCCTGCTCGGCCTGGGCACCCGGGCGGCCGCCTTCGTCGCCTCCGGTTCGATGGCGTACGCGTACTTCACGGTGCATCAGCCCGGCGCGCTCTGGCCGCTGCAGAACGGCGGCGAGGCCTCGGCGATGTTCTGCTGGGCCTTCCTGCTGCTGGTGTTCACCGGCCCCGGCGCCCTCGCACTGGACTCCCTGTTCGCGTCGCGCGCTTCGGCCGCCTCCGGGCACCGTGACGAGACCCGCCCGGAGACCGTGGCCGCCTGATCCCGAGTACCCGACCTCTGGGACCGGCCCCGAGGAATCGATTCTGCGTCAGCCGTGGCACGCGGACCGGCCCCGGAGGGCGGCCGATAACCTGTGGCGCATGGACGAACTCAACGGGGTGGAGATCGTCGGCTTCGCGGACGCCGGGGCGTTCGAGAGCTGGCTCGCCGAGCACCACACGCGCCAGGAGGGGGTGTGGATCAAGGTCGCGAAGAAGAAGTCCGGCATCCCGTCGGTCACCGACGACGAGCTCGTCGACATCGGCCTCTGCTACGGCTGGATCTCCGGGCAGCGACGCTCCCTGGACGAGCTCCACTACCTGCAGAAGTACGTGCCGCGGCGGGCGAAGAGCCTGTGGTCGCAGGTGAACGTGGACAAGGTCGCCGTGCTGACCGCCGCGGGCCGGATGCGTGAGCCCGGGCTGGCCGAGGTCCGCCGGGCCCAGGCGGACGGCCGCTGGGGCGGCGCCTACGCGTCGCAGCGGACCGCGGGGGTGCCGGAAGACCTCGAAGCGGCGCTCGAAGCGCGCCCCGAGGCCCGGGCGGCCTTCGAGGCGCTGGACCGGACCGGGCGCTATCTGGTGGCCCTGCCCCTGCTGCAGGCGCTCACGCCGGAGACCAGGCGGGCCAGGCTCGACCGGGCCGTGCGCCTGCTGGCGGGCGACCCTGCGCCATGAGCCGATGGGCCGGTGGGCCGATGGGCCGGTGGGCCGGCGCACCCGGAGGACGACGTCAGGCCCGGCCCTCCCCGTGAGGGAGGGCCGGGCCTGACGGAAGTCCGGGCCGCGGGTCAGGACTCCTGGTTGCGCGCCTTCTCGGCCCGCTCGGCGTTCCGCTCCTTGATCCGCACCGCTTCCTTGCGGACATCGGCCTGGGTGGCCCGCTCCCGCTGGAGCCACTCGGGGGCTTCCTGCTTCAGTGCCTCGATCTGTTCGGTGGTGAGGGGCTCGGTGACTCCGCCACGGGCGAGGCCCGCGATGGAGACGCCCAGCTTGGAGGCGACCACCGGGCGGGGGTGGGGGCCGTTGCGGCGCAGCTCCTGGAGCCACTGGGGCGGGTCGGCCTGGAGCGCACTCAATTCACTGCGCGAGACGACACCCTCCTGGAACTCTGCGGGGGTGGCCTCGAGGTACACGCCCAGCTTCTTCGCCGCGGTCGCGGGCTTCATCGTCTGGGTGTTCTGGTGCGACGTCATGAGGTCAAGGGTATCGAGCGTGTGCACGGGTTCCGACCACGCCCGGTAACCTTGCGGGGTGACAGGCTCGGAAGTACCCCATGCGTTCCGGCTCGCTTATGTCCCCGGCGTGACCCCTGCGAAGTGGGTGCGGATCTGGAACGAGCGGCTGCCCGACGTCCCGCTGGCCCTCGCCCAGGTCTCTTCCGCCGAGGTGTTCGGCGTACTGCGCTCCGGTGACGCCGACGCGGGCTTCGTCCGGCTCCCGGTCGACCGTACGGACCTCAGCGCGATCCCCCTCTACACCGAGACCACCGTGGTCGTCGTCCCCAAGGACCACGTCGTGGCGGCCGCCGAGGAGGTCACGGTCGAGGACCTCGCCGACGAAGTCGTCTGGCAGCCCCTCGACGACACCCTGGACTGGGAGAAGCTGCCGGGGCAGCCCGCGATCGAGCGGCCCGCCACGACGGCGGACGCGATCGAGCTGGTGGCGGCGGGCGTGGGCGTACTCGTCGTACCCCAGTCCCTGGCCCGTCTGCACCACCGCAGGGACCTCACCTACCGGCCGGTGTCGGACGCGCCGACGTCGCGGGTCGCGCTGTCGTGGCCGCAGGCGGAACCCACGCCGGATCTGGTGGAGGAGTTCATCGGGATCGTCCGCGGCCGCACCGTGAACAGCACGCGGGGCCGTCCGCAGACCCCTCCGCAGCCGAAGGCGAAGCGCAAGCCGGCGGAGAAGGCCACGGGTGCGGGCAAGGGCGGCGGCGCCCGGCGCGGGGCCGCGTCCGGGAAGACGGCGGGGAAGAATCCGCGCGGTGGCTCCGGCGGAGCCAAGGGCGGCAAGGGCGGCAAGCCCCGGCGGCGTCCTTAGGGCCGGGGCCGTGCCCCCGGGCCCCGGCGGGCGTCATGCCGGCCGGTCCGGGCTCGCGGCGCCCGGCACCGCGCTCTGATCCGGCCCACCGGCACCGGCCCCCGGCGGACGCGAACGGGCTGAACCGTCGGTGGCCCGGCCGGTCCACCGACGGCCTGGCTTCGGGGATCACGATCGCCTCCCGGTGTATGCAGGAGGGATGGATCTCCGGCCGTCGCTCACGCGTCACCACCGGTCCCGGCAGCTGAGCCACGCGCAGCTGGCGGCCCCGTTCGCGCTCATCGCCGTCGTGACGGTGGTCGACATCCTCGCTCCGCCCGAGGTGCACCTCGGGCCGTTCCTGGCCGCCGCACCGGCCATGACGGCTTCGTTCGCGGGGCCCCGGATGACGGGCTTCGTGGGGCTGGTGGCCGTGCTGGCCCAGGTGATCGTCTCGGCGACGCGCACCACCCTGACCGACCTGAACCACACCTTCCAGATCATCGCGCTCGTCATGATCTCGGTCTTCGTGACCTTCTTCGCCCACCTGCGGGAGGTGCACGAGAAGGAGGTGGTCCAGCTGCGCACGGTGGCCGAGACCGCCCAGCAGGTGGTCCTGCGGCCGCTGCGCGACCGGATCGGACCGCTCGGCGTCGCCTCGGTGTACCTGGCCGCGGCGGCGGAGGCCCAGATCGGCGGCGACCTGTACGCGGCCGCCCGTACGGCCACGGGGACGCGGTTCATCATCGGCGACGTCCGCGGCAAGGGCCTGGAGGCGGTCGGGGACGCCGCGCTCGTACTCGGCGCCTTCCGGGCCTCCGCGCACCAGGAGGCCGAACTGACCGGGCTGGTGGACTACCTGGAGGCCGCGGTCTCCGCGGACCTGGACGGCGGGGACGAGGGCGAGAGCTTCGTGACGGCGGCGGTGCTGGAGATCCCCGACGACGAGCCGGTGGTGCGCCTGGTCAGCTGCGGGCATCCGCCGCCGCTGGTCCTGCGCCGCGACGGCGCGGTCGTGGGCCTCGACGTCGCCCTGTCCGCGCCGCCGCTGGGTCTCGCAGGGCTCGTGGCGGCCACGGTCACCGCGCAGACCTTCCCCTTCGGGCCCGGTGACGTGCTCCTGCTGTACACGGACGGCGTCCTGGAGGCGCGCGACCGGACGGGCGCCTTCTATCCCCTCGCGGAACGGGTCGCCGCGAGCACCGGCACGCCCCCGCAGGCGCTGCTGGACCACCTGTGCGGGGACCTGCTCGCGCACGCGGCCGGGAACACCCTGGGCGACGACGCGGCGATGGTCGCGGTCGAGCGGCCCGCGAAGCCCTGAGGCGGCCCCGGCCGGGCCGCGTTTGCCAGAATCGGATCATGCTGACCATCGGAACGATCGTCATGGGCGCCGCGGACGTGCGGCGGGCCGCGCAATTCTGGGCCGGGGCACTGGGCTACGTACCGCGCGACGGTGAGGTGGACGACGGCTGGACCGTCTTGGTCCCGGCCGACGGCGGCGGACCCGGACTGGCGCTCGGGCGCAGCGTCACGCCCGTTCAGGAGCGCCCCCGCGTCCATCTCGACCTGTACGCGGCGGACGCGGCGGAGCAGGCGGCGGAGGTGGCACGCCTGGTGGCGCTGGGTGCGCGGCACGTGGACTGGGACTCCTACCCGGAGGACCCCGATTTCGTGGTGCTGGCGGACCCCGAGGGCAACCGGTTCTGCGTGATCGACGCGACCCACGGCTGACTCCCCCGGCCGGGACCGGCCCGGCCCGTACCCCGATGTCACGGGTCAGAGGGCGAGTGTGCGCCAGCCCCGGGTGATCTGGTCCCGGACCGCGCGCGGGTCGGGCAGCGGGGGCTGCGTCCCTTGCCGCGCCGTCAGGAGCTCGACGAGGGCCGCCCCGTCGGCCGGGCGCGCCGCCGGATCGGCGGTCAGGGCCCGCTCGACGGTTGCGGCGAGGACCGGGTCGAGCGCGCGTACGGCGGCCAGCGCGGCCGGCTCGGGTCCGGTGTCCACGATCCGGCGGATCACGGCGCCCGTGCTGGTCGCCGAGAACGGGCTGGTGCCATGGGCCGCGCAGACCACGCAGCAGGCCCACGCCCACACGTCGGCGGCCGTGCCGACGCGCTCGTCGCCGAACTGTTCCGGTGCCATGTAGGTGAGGGTGCCCGGGCCGCCGCCGGCACGGGTCAGCCGGGTGCCGTCCACGAGCGCCGCGATCCCGAAGTCGAGCAGGTGCGGACCGGCGGTGGTCAGCATGATGTTGGCCGGCTTGAGGTCCCGGTGGACCAGGCCCAGCCGGTGGACTCCGGACAGGGCGACGGCCAGGGCCAGGGCGAGGGCGCGCAGCGCCTGCGGGGAGCCGATCGGACCCTGCTCCCGCAGATGGACGTCGAGGGGCCGGCCGTCCAGCAGTTCCATGGCCAGGTAGGGCCGTCCGGCGTCCACCCCGGCGTCGAGCACCCTGGCGGTGTACGCGCCGGAGACCATGGAGAGCACCTCCACCTCGCGTTCGAAACGGAGCAGCAGCTCGGCGTGGTCGAGGAGTTCGGGGTGGATGGTCTTCAGGGCCACCTGGGTCGCCGCCCCCTCGCGCCGGGCGAGGTACACCGTGCCCATGCCGCCCGCACCGATCCGGCCGAGCAGCCGATACCCGGCGATGGAGCGCGGCTCGTCGGGGTGCAGGGGCCGGCACGCGATCTGCGGGGCCTCCGTCACGACGGCGACACCTGCGTCGGCGCCCGCGTCGGCCTGCGTCGGTACGTACGCGACCGGGTGCGCGGGCGGAGCCGACGGGGTGGGCGCCGCGGCCGACGGGGTGGGCCGGGGCTGGGGTCGGGGCCGGGCCCGCGTACTGGACACGAGGGCGACGAGCCGGCAGACGAGGGCCCCGAGGGCCAGGCCGACGGGGGCAACCGCACCGACCAGCAGCCCGGCGGCGAGGAGCGCGACCACCCGTACGCGGACCGCCGGCGGCGCCCAGCCGGCGGCCGGATCACCGCCGGCGTGCAGATTGCGCTGTGTCAGGAACGACAGGAGGAGCCAGAGCGCCAGCAGGCAGGACCCGCCCGCGAGGAACAGGGTCCGTGCGGTGTCGAGAGGCAGCCTGAACTCGATCGCCAGGGCGTAGGGCTGCCCCCAGAGGAGCGGTTCCGCCAGCAGGTCGAAGCCGGGGACGGACCCGCGCAGCGCCGGTAGCAACACCACCAGGAGGACACCGCCCACGAGCTGCGCGACCGTTTCCCCGACGGCCGCGGCGGAGCGCCTCACGGGCCCCGTACGTCCTTCCCGCACCGCTGCTGCGCGCTCGCGCACGGCCTGCTGGGCCCCCAGCAGCAGCGGCAGCGACACCAGCCGCACCAGCAGCGCCGAACCGGCCACGGCCAGGACACCCAGGCTCAGTGCCGTGTCCGCGTACTCCGCCATGTCTCCCCCGAGTTGTCCCCGCGGCACCGCCGACCGAGGAGGTGGAGTATAGGTCCGCAGCAGCCCTGTCAGGGCGCGCACGCCACAACGCCGGGTTTCTAATGGCTACTTGACCCGTTGGCGGCGGCCGGGGAGCCGGTCAGCGGGGTTCGTGGGCGGCCAGGCGGCAGGCGCCGGTGGCTGCGCCGCCCGGAACTCCGGCTTCGGTGAGGCCCGACACGCAGCCCTGGAGATCGCCGACCACGCCGCGGCGGCACGCGGCGGTGACGGCCTCGGTGGTCTCCGTGCCGGCCTGGGCCGCCGTCTGCGTGCAGGCCGGGATGTCCGCCGGAGCGGTCGGGGCGGCGGCGACGATGCCGCCGAGCGTGAGGACCAGGCCGGTGAGGACCCCGGCGGTTCGGACGGACCTTCGCATGGCGCACACCTCACCCGCGGTCGTTTCCGTGCCCCCTTCCACCGTACGGCCGCCCGCATCACCCCACACCACGAGGCGGTGCGACCTGTTCGAGGTCGCTGACGGTGCCGGACATGAGGGCCCGGATGTGTTCGGTGAGGTGCTCTGCGGGCCAGTCCCACCAGGCGAGGGCGAGGAGACGGGCGATGGCGTCGTCGTCATGGCGGCGGCGGACGAGGCGGGCCGGGTTGCCGCCGACGATGCCGTAGTCGGGGACGTCGTTCACGACCACGGCTCCGGACGCGATGATCGCGCCGTGCCCGATGCGGACTCCGGGCATGACCATGGTGTCGTAGCCGAACCAGACGTCGTTGCCGACGACGGTGTCGCCCCTGCCGGGCAGGTCCCGGAGCAGGTCGAAGTGCTCGGCCCAGGAGCCGCCCATGAGGGGAAAGGGGAACGTGGACGGGCCGTCCATGCGGTGGTTGGCGCCGTTCATGATGAACCGCACCCCGGTGCCCAGCGCACAGAACTTACCGATGATCAGTTTCTCCGGCCCGTAGTGGTAGAGCACGTTGCGGGTCTCGAACGCGGTCGGATCCTCCGGGTCGTCGTAGTAGGAGTACTCCCCGACCTCGATGAGCGGCGAGGTCACCAGCGGCTTCAGCAGGACCACGCGCGGCTGGTCGGGGAACGGGTGAAGCACCGTCGGGTCCGCAGGAAGGCGGTTCATGGCAGTCGCTTTCGGTCCGGCACGGGTGGCGGATGCCCCCCATTGTGCCGGGGCGTGCGCGGCCGTCCCCCACATCGCCCGATGCGGCGTCGACTCCTCTTTCAGCCCTTGGAAGGGCGGTTGACCTGCTCTTTGGCCATCTTGAGGAGATCATGGCTGAAAATTCTTGCAGAAACTTGCAAGCATCGTCATGCCGCCCGAGGATTCGGGGCATGGCAAACCACAGGACACGCACAGTCCGCCCCGTCGCCCTCATGGCCATGACCGCGGCAGGTCTCCTGCTGACCCCGGCCACCGCCCCGTCGGCCGCGGCGGCCACCGGATCGCCGGCCCCGGCGTGCGTGGAGTACGTCCAGAGCTGGCGCTACACCGACGTCCACAACGGCTGCGGTGACACCGTGGCCGTCACGGTCGAGTACACGAACGGCCAGTGGGCCCCGTGCCGCGTCCTCGAACCCGGCGGCCGGGCGACGTTTTCCGGCTACGGGACGGGCGGCAACTACGTCACGGGGCTACGGACGTGCGACCCCGCCCCGGCGACCGCCGACAGGCCCGCTTCCTGATGTCCCGCTTTCCCCTTCCTTAAGCGGAACCTAAGACTCATCAGGGCCGCACCGAAACGAACGAATGTCCGTTTCGGTGCGGCTAGCGTGCTGCCGCAACCCCAACTCCCCAGTAACACAGAGGCAGGCACGCGATGGGCAGCACAGTCGGTCACCGGCGCAGGACGAGTCGTACGGCCAGGGTCACGGGCGCGATCGTGGCGGCGGCGGTGATCGGCGGCGCGGCCTTCGCGCTCACCGGAACCGCCCACGCCGGTACCGTCGGCGCCGTCTACACGAAGTCCAGCTCCTGGAGCGGTGGTTACACCGGGCAGTACGTCATCACCAACAGCACCGGGCAGGCACAGTCGGGCTGGACGCTGGAGTTCGACCTGCCGGCGGGCACGAAGATCGACTCGCTCTGGAACGGCACCCACACCGTCGCCGACCGGCGCGTCACCGTGAAGCCCGCAAGCTGGAACGGCCAGTTGGCGGCCGGCGCCTCCGTCACCGTCGGCTTCGTGACGAGCGGCTCCGGCGCCCCCGGTGACCCGACGGGCTGCCGCATCAACGGGGTGAAGTGTTCCGTGGACCAGGGCGCGACGGCCCAGCCGAGCGGGCGCCCCACCGCCCGTCCCACCGCCACCGCGGCGCCGACCACGGCCCCGACGGCGTCGGCCACCTCCGCCGCACCGACCCGGACCGCTTCGCCCTCCCCCACGGCGACCGCGCCGGCCCCCACGGGCGGCGGCGCGCGCTTCGCCCCGTACGTGGACACCTCGCTGTACCCCGCGTACGACCTGCTCGACACCGCCGCCCAGACCGGTGTGAAGGAGTTCCACCTCGCCTTCATCACCTCCGGCGGCAGCTGCGCACCGCTGTGGGGCGGCGTCACCGATCTCGCGAACGACAAGGTCGCCGCGCAGATCGGTGCGCTGCGCGCCAAGGGCGGCGACGTCCGGGTGTCCTTCGGCGGGGCCGCCGGGCACGAACTCGCCCTGAACTGCTCCACCGTGGACGACCTGGCCGCCGCCTACGGGAAGGTCGTCGACCAGTACCGGCTCACCAAGGTCGACTTCGACATCGAGGGCGCGGCCCTGCCGGACACCGCCGCCAACGCGCGCCGCGCGCAGGCCATCGCCAAGCTCCAGAAGTCCCACCCGGGTCTCGACGTGGCCTTCACCCTGCCCGTGATGCCCGAGGGCCTGACCCAGCCGGGCGTGGCCCTGCTGGCCGACGCCCGCAAGAACGGCGTCCGCGTCGACGCCGTCAACATCATGGCGATGGACTACGGTCCCGCGTACAGCGGCGACATGGGGCAGTACGCGATCCAGGCCGCGACGGCCACGCAGGCCCAGATCAAGGGGGTGCTCGGGCTCTCCGACGCGGCGGCGTGGAAGGCCGTCGCCGTCACGCCGATGATCGGTGTCAACGACGTGACCAGCGAGGTCTTCACCGTCGCGGACGCCACGCAGCTCGTGGAGTTCGCGGCGGCGAAGGGGATCGGCCGGCTGGCGATGTGGTCCTCGACGCGTGACAAGCAGTGCGCCGCCGGAGCCGTCAACCACGCCGACGCCACCTGCAGTTCGATCCTCCAGCAGCCGCTGGCCTTCACCAGGGCCTTCGGCGCCCTCAAGTAGCCCACGCCCCGGCCGGCTCGGGCCGGCTCGGGCCAGCTCGGGCCGGCTCAGGCCAGGATGCCCGCGCGGGTGGCGATGTCGAGCGCCACGTCGAGACGTGGGGCGGGGCCGCCCTCCGCACCGGGCACGGTCAGCAGGGCCGTCACCGCGTCGGCGTCGGCCCTGCCCTCCCGCACGAGCGCCGCGAACCGGTCGACGGCCCCGGTGAGGGCCCGCTCGTGCACGTGGGGAACGTCGAAGGAGGACGCCGTGAGCCCGAGGAACTCCTCGTGCGAGCCGACCCAGGGCGCGGCCCCCTCCAGCCCGTCCTCGCGCACCTCCTCCGGGTACGGGATGCGGTGCCATGCGCCGTCCTCCCACCAGTAGACGAAGCCGAACAGGTTGCCTTCGGCGTCGTCCCGCAGGAGGTCCCAGGGCAGCCAGTCGGGCCCGCCCGCGAGGAAGTCGATCTGCTCGTCGCCCACGTGGGTGTGGCTGCCGTCGGGGTCCTGGCCGCAGAACACGGCGCGTCCCCCGTCGAACACGCTCAGGCGCCACCAGCCGTCGCCGCCGGTGCTGTGGCACCAGAGGCCGTCCTCGTCGAGGGCGAACTCCGTCCGTGTGGAGCAGGCGGCGTCGACCATGGCCATGATCGCGGCTCTGGCCCACAACTGCTCGGGGTGGTCGAGGTCTTCGGGCCGGCTCGGCGTGTGCATCGTGTGATCTCCTTCCGGGTGCCGGGCAAGCCTCGCACGCCGCGGGCGGGGCGCCGGAAGGGGGTCCGCCGCCGGCCGCGTGATCCCGTGCACCGTCCGTTCGGCCGCTGCCGGTCGGCCGAATTGCCGATGGTCGGGCGGACCCGCCCGCGGGGACCCTCATGAAGGGCCGCTTCACCCCCTTTCCCGCCATTTCCTCCGGCTCGTGGGCGAGGTCTACGACAGCAGCAGCACCCGCCCCGGCCCACATGGTGAGAGGATCCCGGCCCCATCAGGCCCCTCTGCCGAGCGATCGCGCCATTGTGCGCGCCGGGCCGACTCCACGGCGCACGAACCGGGTTACCGTCCGCGCATGTTTTCGAATCCGCGAACTCCCGCAGCGTTGCCGCGCAGTCGACGGGCCTTGCTGCGCACCGCCGTCGCCGGCACCGCCGCCGCTGTCGGCGCGGGCCTGGCGCTCGGCTCGGCCGCTCCCGCCTCCGCCGCCTCTCGGGATGCCGAGAGCACCGGGCCCGTCACCACGCCCGAACAGGCGCTGCGCCGGCTGGCGGCCGGCAACCACCGCTGGCGGACCCGGCAGCAGGAGCATCCGCACGAGTCCGGCGCGCTGCGCCGCCGGCTCGTCCAGGGCCAGCACCCGTTCGCGGTCGTGCTGGGCTGTGTCGACTCGCGCGTGCCACCCGAACTGGTTTTCGACCAGGGGCTGGGAGACCTGCTGACCGTGCGCTCCGCGGGTGAGGTGCTCGACGAGGCCGTGCTCGGGAGCGTCGCGTACGGGGTGCTGGAACTGCGCGTACCGCTGGTGCTCGTACTGGCCCACCAGTCCTGCGGAGCCGTCGCGGCGGCCGTCCACGCGGACGAGACGGGCGAGCCGCTGCCCGCCCACATCCAGTACCTGGCCGATCAGATACGGCCGTCCATAGAGCGGGGTCAGCACGGGGACGCCCGGGTCGACGCGACGATCAACGCGCACGCGCGCGGCGTCCGCGGACGCCTGGCGGCGGAGCCGGACCTCGCGGGGAGGGTGGCGGCGGGTGAACTGGCCGTGGTCGCCGCCCGCTACGACCTGCGCGACCAGCAGGTACGCGTCCTGTCCTGACCCGGACCGCGCGTACGGCCCGTCCCGGCCGGGGGTCCGGCCGGGACGGGCTCGGTGCTACGTCGTTCAGACGTTGACGCAGGTGTTGCCGGCGGCCGGGTTGAGCGCGCCGATCACGTTGATGCTGTTCCCGCAGACGTTGATCGGAATGTGGATCGGGATCTGGACGACGTTGCCCGAGAGGATGCCCGGCGAGCCGACCGCGAAGCCCTCCGCGACGGAGTCCGCGGAGGCCGAGGACGCACCGCCGATGACCGCCAGACCCAGCACCAGGGCGAGGCCCGCACTCTTCCAAACACGCGACACGTGGAATCTCCTTGTCGTGCAGGGCGGTGCCGGAGCACCGCACGGCCCCGAGGGGGGCCGCCCCTCCTTCTTCGGCAGCTGACCACCGCCGACCGAAGTCCGCACGGCCCCGTTCCCCCGAAGAGGTGTCGCGCGGCCTCCGTTTGGACGTATCCGCGCGAAGGCGGGTTCGAGGCCCTGTTCGAGCGGACGGCCGGCCCGCCTTCCTCAACTTCCCCCGTCACCAGGGCCGCTTGGACGCGCGTCAGGCCGTCCGGTGGAGGTCCTCGCGGCGCACCGCGTGGGCGAAGGGCAGGCCGGCGCCGTAGCGGGCGATCTCCTCGATCGCGGAGTCGGCCATGCGGTGGAGTTCGTTGCCGAGGGACCCGGCGATGTGCGGCGTGAGCAGGACGTTGGGCAGGTCGTACAGCGGGGAGTCGGCGGGCAGGACCTCCGGCTCGGTGACGTCGATGACCGCGTGGAGCCGGCCGGAGGTCAGCTCGGCCGTGAGGGCGGAGCCGTCGACCAGGGATCCGCGCGCCGTGTTGATCAGGGTCGCGCCGTCGCGCATCAGGGCGAGCCTGCGGCGGTCGATCATCGCCCGGGTCTCCGGCAGCTCGGGGGCGTGCAGGCTGACGACGTCGCAGGTGCGGCAGAGTTCGTCGAGCCCGACCGCGCGGGCGCCGAGGCCGGCCGCCTGCTCTTGGCTCACGTACGGGTCGTACAGGGCGAGTTCGAGGTCGTAGGGGGCGAGGAGTTCGATGACGCGGCGACCGATCCGGGAGGCGCCGACGATGCCGACGCGGCGGTGGTAGTTGCCGATGTGCCCGTGGTCCTGGTGCCAGTCGCGCCGCCGGCCGCGCGCTGCGCGGTAGTCCTCGCGCAGCCGCAGTACGTGTTTGTTGGAGAGCAGGACCATGGCGACGGTGTACTCGGCCACCGGCAGGGAGTTGGCCCGCGCGGCGGAGGACACCACGATGCCCCGCTCCCAACAGGCGTCGGTGACGATCTGCTTGACCGATCCGGCCGCGTGGACGACGGCCCTGAGGCGGGGTGCGGCAGCCAGGGCCCGCGCGTCGACGGCGGGCGCGCCCCAGCAGGTGAGCAGGACCTCCGCCCGCGCCAGCGACGCCGCCGCGCCGGGTTCCGCGTAGTCGTCGAGGATCAACTCAGGCTCCACGTCGGCCACTTCGCGGAGCCGGCGGGTGGCGGCGTCGTCCAGCAGACGGGAGCGGAGCCCGGGGGCCATGGCCAGCAGGGTGCGGGGGCGGCGAAGGGACATGGGGGTGCTCCTTGCGGCGGGGAGGAGGCCGCCAGAATCCCCGAGCCGGGAAGAGGCCGTCAAGGACCGCGGACCACAGCCGATCAGGTGCCCCGCGGTTACCCGCCGGCCGGGCGACGACCTCCGTAGGAGGCGACCAACGCGTCCGCCACGGCCGCCGCGTCCGCCTCGGCCACGTCCCCCGGATACTCCGGCAGGAGGTCGTCCCAGACCACCATCCACGACCCGTACAGCTGGGCCATTCCCTCGGGCCGGGCGAAGAACCAGACGTGCAGATGCGCGCCGCCGTCCCCGATCCGGTGGACGTGGGCCCGCACGATGTTCGGCAGCGCCTGCACGTGGCGGGCGATGTGGGCGGTCAGCACCCCCAGTTCGGCCGCCAGCTCGTCGGGGAGGTCCGCCAGGTCGTGGTGATCGCGCGGATGCAGCATGAGCACAAGCGGTACGCCGACGCCCGCGATCCGGGTCAGCCGCCAGCGGTCGTGGAGCCAGATCCCGTCGTCCCGGCCGCGGCACGCGTCGCACTCCGACGGGTCCTCGCCGTGCCGCGCCGGCTCCGGCAGCACCGGAGGTCGCAGCGGCGCGACGCGGAGCCCGTCGGGCTCGAAGGGGCTGATGTCCCACCCCGTCATGCGGGCCAGCGGGAGACGCCGCTCGGCGTCGGCGGCGGCGAGGGCGTGGTCGTAGAACTCGTCAGGTCGTAAGGCCATGATCCGCAGCCTAGTCGCCGACGCACGGAGCGCCCGGGGCGGGGCGGGTACGCTTCCGGGCCGGTCCGGGCACGCAAGCGGGCGTGGCGGCACCCGGTCCGGGGGATCGGACCGGGTGCTCGCGTGGTCACCGCATCACGTCACGCGGGCTTCTGCGACCAACTCGTGCACAGGGACCAGATGATGAAGACGTCGATCGCGATGATGATGATCGACCACCACGGCTGGTAGGGCAGCCACAGGAAGTTGACGATGATGCTGAGGCTGGCGAGGGCGATGCCCGCGCCCCTGGCCACGTTGGAGCCGAAGAACAGGCCCACTCCGGTCAGGACGACGACGAGTCCGACGATGAGGTGGATCCAGCCCCACGCCGTCAGGTCGAATTCGAAGACGTAGCTGCCGAGGCGCGCGTACACGTCGTCCTCGGCGATGGCCGCGATGCCCTGGAAGATCGCGAGGCATCCGGTCACGACGAGGAGGACCGCGGCGAAGAACGTGCCGACCGCTCCTCCGGTTCCGTCGCCACCGCTGGACAGCGGTGTGGTGCCCGGCGCGGGGCCGGTGTTCCAAGTTCCCCCGGTCGGTGTCGACTGGCCCATCGAACTCACCTCACAGTTGGCGGTACCGCGCCGGACACACATCGCAGTGTGGTCCGGCCGACGGCTTCTCGTGATCACCCGAAGCGGGTGGTCCTCCCTTCCGGGTCGGTTGGCGGGCGCGGCGTCAGGCGGGTACCTGGCGCATTTCGAGCACCCGCAGGCCCAGGGACTGGAAGCGTGTGAGGAGCCCGTACAGGTGTGCCTCGTCCGCCACGATGCCGAGGAGGAGCGTCTGCTCCCGGACCGGGATCCGGTCGAGCTCGGGGAAGTTCGCGGCGAGTGTGTCCGGCACGACGCCCGAGATGCGGAACTCGTAGCGCATGAGAGCACTCACTTCTCTCCGTAGGAAGACTTCAGGTGCTGGTGGTGCCCTGCCATCGTCGGCCCGCCCCGGCATTCGGGCATCGCCCGTAACGGGCGAGTGCGCCGCGCGGCCTCACAGCAGGCCGAGGGCCTGGGCCCGGTGGACTGCGTCGCTGCGCCGGGTGACGCCGAGCTTGCGGTAGATGCTCTTCAGGTGGGTCTTCACCGTGTTGGCCGACACGTACAGCTCGGCCGCGATCTCCTCGGTGGACAGCATCCGCGCGGCCTGGCGCAGCACCTCGGTCTCCCGCGCGCTGAGCGACTCCACCACGGGCGGTGCCACCACGGGCGGTGCGACCGCGGGCGGTGGTCCGTCGGCCGGTCGGCCCTGGCGCGCTGCCGGCCGCGGGGCCTCCCGCAGGGTCCGGCGTACGCGGGCCCCGCCCTCGGCGAACGGCAGGCGCAGTCCCTCCGGCCGGGCGAGGTCCACGGCCTCGGCCTGCCTGCGCCGGGCCTCCTCGGTGTCGCCCTGCGCGGCGGCGAGCCGCCCCCTGAGCAGGCACGCCGCCAGCCGGGCCGGTGCCGCGAGGCCGTCGTCCGCGGGCAGGCCCGCCAGCTCCCGCGCCGCGGGCCCGGTGCGGCCGGCCGCCAGGAGGGCGCGGGCCCGGGCCAGGGCGTGCTCGGGCCGCCCGCAGGGCGCTGCGTCCAGCACCCGGAGGGCCGCTGCGGCGTCACCGCGCGCCAGGTGCGCGGCCGATTCGGCGACGGCCAGCTCGTCCACCGCCCACGCGGATGCGGGCGTGGCCGTGGCTGCCGGGCGCAGGCGGGTGAGTACGGCGAGCGCGGCCCCGCCGTCGCCCTCGTACGCCGCGATCCGGGCGCCGATGACGGCGGCCAGGACCGCGGCCACGGCATCGGGGCGGGGCCCGGCGGCCGCGATCGCCGTGGCCAGGTCAAGGTGGGAGCGGGCGGCGGGCAGGTCGTCGTGCTCGACGGCGACGCCCGCCAGGACGAGGTGTCCGGCGCCGGACCGGCGCTCGGGCGGGAGCGCCGCCTGCTCGGCGACCGCGAGGGACGCGCGGGCGTGCTCGGCGGCCCGCCGCAGCCGGCCCCTCATCAGCTCGGCGAGGGCCAGCGAGCCGAGCGCGTCGCAGAGCGGGTACTGCGTTCCCGTATCGGTGCCCGCGCCGGCTCGCCGATCCGTACCCGGCTCCGTTCCCGGCTCCGTTCCCGGCTCCGTTCCCGGCCCTCCGCAGGCCTCGACGGCCGCCGCGAGGGCGCTCTCCGCGGCGTCGGGCCGTCCGGCGCCGAGCCGCACCGCGCCGAGGGCCGCCAGGAGCAGGGCGCGCAACTCCGGGTGGGCGGCGACGCGCGGCGGCGGCAGCTCGCCGAGCACGCGTTCGGCGTCGGCCGCCGCCCGCTCGGTGGCCGCCAGGTCGCCGGTCGTGCGCCCCGCGAGCACGCCCAGGAAGGCCCGGCTGAGCCGGGCGGCCGCGCCGGAGCCGGGGCTCAGGCGGGAGTCCGCGCGCCGCGCCGCGTCCTCGTATCCGGGGAGGTCCTGTACGACGAGCCGGGCGGCCGCGCCGACCAGCGCGGGTGCCGCGCCCGGCGCCTCGGCCGGCAGGGGCGCGAAGGCCCGGTTCAGCTGCTCGGCCTCCAGGCCGGTGAACAGCCGGCCGATCGCGAGGTCGTCGACGAGCTGCCCCGCGGCGAAGGGCCAGTCGCCGGCGGCGGCCCCCTGGACCACGGCCTCCGTGAGCCGGCCGGTCCCGGCGAGCCAGCGCGCCGCCCGCCCGTGCAGCTGCTGCTCCAGGCCGGGGTGGCGCTGGCGCAGGTGGGCGCGCAGGACCTCGGCGAACAGGGGGTGCAGCCGGTACCAGGCCGAGGCGTCGACCTGTTCCAGGAACGCGTTGTCGCGGGCCAGCCCGGCGAGTGTCCGGGCGGCGTCGTCGCGGCCGGTCAGCGCGTCGGCGAGGTCGGGGTGGACCCGGTCGGTGACGCTGACGCGCAGCAGCAGGTCCTGGGTGTCCGGGGGCTGCGCGTCGAGCACCTCCTTGAGCAGGTAGTCGGCGATCGTGGTGCGGTCGGCCGCGAACTGGCGGACGAAGGCCTCCGGGTCGGGGCTTCGCTGCATCGCGAGGGCGCACAGCCGCACCCCGGCGGCCCATCCCTCGGTCCGCCGCATCAGCAGCCGGATGCCTGCCTGGGAGATGTCCAGCCGGTGCTCGCCCAGCAGGGCCTCGGCGTCCGCGTGGGTGAACCTGAGGTCGGCGTGCCGGATCTCCGCGATCTCGCCGGCCGCCCGGTAGCGGTGCAGTGGGAGCAGGGAGTCCGTCCTGCTGGTGAGTACGATGCGCAGCCCCCCGGCGGCGTGCCGGAGCACGAAGTCCAGGCCCTCGGTCATGGCGGGCGGCTGGGCCGTGTCGAACTGGTCGAGCACGAGGACCACGGGCTGCGCGGAATCGGCCAGGCCCGCCGCCAGGCGCACCAGGAACGACTGGGTCACTCCTTCGGCGCGGGTCGGTCTGCCGACGGCGGCGGGCAGCTCCACCCCGCCCCGGTGCAGGGCCTCCAGGACGTACGCCCAGAAGACGCCGGGGGCGTCGTCGGGCTCGACGGTCAGCCACAGGGGCGCCCGTGGTGCGCACCCGCCGGCCGCCGCCCAGTGGGCGGTGAGCACCGTCTTGCCGGAGCCGGCCGGACCGTTGATCAGGGTGAGCGGGCCCCGTACCCCGGCCGTCAGGCGTCTGAGCAGCTCGGGCCGGTGGACGAGGGTCTTCGGCACGGCCGGTGCGGTGAATCTGGCCGTGAGCATGGGGTCGCACTGTGGTCGGGCCACAGCCTCCACTCAAACCGTCATCGGTGGTGATCACCACTCGGGTCACCCGGACCGGGTGAGGTGCGGGCGGGCTGCGCGGTGGCGGACGGCTCCGGCGGGTCGTCCGGGGTGTGCAGCCGGCGTGCCGTCCATGGCTCGTGGGCCAGGGTGTATCCGAGGGAGATGCCCATGGTGACGACGACGAAGAACATGATCAGCCAGGACAGGATGACGAAGACCAGTCCGAGGCCGCCGAACTGCTGGAGGCTGTGGTTCATGGCGCGGGGCATGTAGAAGCGGGAGCCCCAGCTGACCACGCTCTCGCCGACCGCGACCAGGACCGCGCCCGGCAGCAGGGGCAGCCACGCCACGCGGCCGCCGAGCAGGAGGTGCTGGGTCCACCACCACAGCAGGGTCCCGCTGATGAGCGAGACGACCGCTCCGAGGACCCGGCCGGTCCCGAACGCCTGCTGGATCGGCCCCTGGAACAGCAGGGCCGTCAGCCAGACCAGCAGCCAGGCGACCCAGCGCCAGGCCGCGAGCCGGGCGCCCGCCTTCGGCAGGTGCCACGCGCGCTCGCAGGTCCGCTGGAGGGCGCGGCTGCAGGCGGTGGCGGACAGCAGCGTGACCACGACGCCCACCGCCCCGGTGCTCGCGATGGTTGCCGTGTCTTCGCCGCTGTTGTGCACCACCGAGCGGATCTGGTCCAGGGCCGGGCCCGTGAGGCCCAGGGTCCCGCTGATGGTGGAGACGAGCTGCTTGCGCATCCAGTCGGGTGCGAGGGCGCCGATGACGAAGATGGCGGGGATGGCGCCGAGGAAGGCCTGCGCGGCCAGCCGGGTCGCGCAGTCCAGCAGGTTGACGCGGGCGAACTGTTCGAGGGTCCGGCCCAGGAACGGCGTGTACTTGCGCATCCAGCCCGGCACGGTGAAGCGGGGCGGCTTGTCGCGCGGTCCGGACACGGTGACGGCTCCTTCCGCGGACGGCGCCCGTCAGCTGCGGTGGCCCTCCATGAGAGCAGGATGGGGCAGCCCGGCAGCTCCGGCATGCCGGGAGGCCTGTCCGCGCGGGAAACGGGCCCGCTGGAAAAGGGCGCGCGGCCGCGGGGTCCGCACGCCTACGATCGACCCCCCGCCACCGCCCGCCGCCACCCTCACCGGGCGGGACCGGGCGGGACCGGGCGGCGCGTCGAGAGAAGGACCGATGGAGATCATCTTCCGGAAGCTTCCACACAACCGGCACGATCTCGAGGTGCGGGACCGGCGGGGGCCGGACGTCCGGCTGCCGGGGCAGGCGACCGGTCCGAGCATGCCGCACGACCTCGTGCACGCGGCGGTCGAGAGCGCGCTCTCGATCACCGACGGGTTCTGGGGGGCCATGGCGCGGGGCGCGACCTTCGAGGGGTTCGAACCGGTGGTACCGACCCGCCACCGCCGGTCGGGAATGAAGGTCCTGCGGCGCGGCGGCGACGCGGTGATGCGGGCCGAGCTGTGCGTCAACTGGGCCTACCGCGTCTGGTCCGGGCTGAGCACGGAGGGCAGGGGCGTGGGCCGGAGCCCGCTCGACGACCGGCAGGTCGCCCTGGCGTGCGCGGCGCTCGACCGCGCCGCCGGACGCTGGTCCGAGGTGGCGGAGGGCGGTTCCCTCACCTGGCGCTGGTAGCGCCCGCCCGGCGGCCGGGTCAGCCGGCGAGGAAGGAGAGCCGGACCTGACGGCGGGGGTTGTCCCGATTGGTGTCCACCAAGGTGACGGACTGCCAGGTTCCGAGTTCCAGCGTGCCGTCGATCACGGGAAGCGTCGCGTGGGGCGGGACGATCGCCGGCAGGACGTGGTCGCGTCCGTGGCCCGGGGAGCCGTGCCGGTGCCGCCACCGGTCGTCGGCCGGCAGCAGCGACTTCAGGGCGGTCAGCAGGTCGTCGTCGCTGCCCGCTCCCGTTTCGATGACGGCGAGCCCGGCGGTCGCGTGCGGTGTGAAGATGTTGAGCAGTCCGCTCCGGCCGCGCGCCACCTCCCCGAGGAAGGCGGCACACGCGGAGGTCAGGTCGTGGACGGTCTCCCGGTCCCCGGTCGTCACGTCGATGGTGCGCGATACGAAGGTGTCGGCCATGTCGTCATCCTCCCGCCGCCCCGCTCCGCGACGGCGCAACCAGGCCGGTGCCGGCGGGTGGCCGGTGCGTCACGCCACCGGGTGTTCCATGCAGACCAGGTCCTCGCGCGGGTCCCACGATGCGCAGATCCGGAAGCCCGACCGTTCGTAGAGGGCGATCGCGGAGGTCCGCCAGTTCCAGACGGAGAGGCGGACGGTGGCGACACCGCCGTCGGCGCAGTGGGCGACGGCCTCGCGCAGCAGTACGGAGGCGATGCCGCGCCCCCGCCGGGCCGGATCGGTCCACAGCCGTTTGATCTCCGCGCTCCCTCCGGCCGGAGCGGTCACCACGAGGCAGCCCGCCGCAGCGCCTCCCTCGACGGCGATCAGCACCGTGTCGTCGGCGAAGGCGGCGCGCGGGTCGTCGATCTCGGCGCGGTAGCGCGGGGGCAGCCGGGTCGCGTCCGTGACCGGGCTGCCCTTCTCCTCTTCGGTGCACAGGTGATATGCGGTCAGCAGTGCCGCCAGTGCGTCCGGTTCCCGGACCAGGCGGCCGGGGCTGCGGACGACGGTCGCCGTGATGTGCTCGCTCATGACGGGAGCATGGCATCCCCGGCGGAGCGGAGCGGTGGCCGGGTCAGGGCTCCGTGGCGTTCGGGTCGGCGACGACGAAGACGTCGGACAGGGGCGCGGTGTCGGCCTTCGCCCTGATCAGCAGGTCGTAGGTGCCGGGGGGCAGGAGGCCGAGGGTGAACTGCTGGCGCACCCGGGGGACGGTGACGGGCACGTTGCGGACGCTCAGACCGGTGGACCGGTCGGTCACCGAGAGGTTGGCCTCGATCTCGGGCAGGTCCCTGTCACGCAGGGCGCTGTTGGCTCCGATCTCGCAGACGAAGGGCTCGTCGGCGAGGTAGAGGTCGTCGCCGAGGTAGCTGAACCAGGAGGTCACGGCGGACCGCAGGTCGTCGATGCGGATGTCGTGCAGGGACTGCAGGATGCCCTTCAGGTGGTCGAGCATCGCCTCCTGGTTCTGCAGGCTCCCGTGTTTCTGCGGGACGAAGGTGCGGGCGTCCTCGGTGCCGGAGAGCGCGGCGGACAGCTTGGGGACGGTGCCGTCACCGCCCTCGTCGAAGGCGTCGCGGGCCCTCAGGGTGACGGCCTTGTGGTCGGTGATCCGGGCCGACTGCAGGGTGGGCTGGTCCATGCCGACGATGGGGTGGTAGACCACCGGGTCGGCTTCCCAGGCGGCGTTCTTGCGGTTCTCGGCGGCGGCTCTCTCCATCTCGTCGAAGAACTCGGTGAGGTGGCTGCTCCATTGCGGCTGCCAGCCGGGCAGTCCGGCCTTGGCGGGGACCGCGGCCTGGCCGTCCGGCCCGTAGACGCACTTGTAGACGGGCACGAGCTGGTGCAGGGAGGTGAGGGAGCGCAGGAGGCGGGTGAGGTCGTGTTCGAACGGGCCGATCCGCTTCTGGAAGCCGTTGCACAGGAACTCGACGGCGTTGAGGGAGCCGTAGTAGGGGGTGCCGAAGGTCACGACGGCCCGGGTGTCCCGCCATCCCTGCAGGGCCTCGACGAAGTAGCGGGCGACGAGTCCGCCCATCGAGTGCCCGATCAGGACGAGCCGGGCCGCGGAGTTGCCGCTCGACTCGCGCCAGTCGCGCAGCCAGGTGGTGCTCCGTTCGGCGAGCCTGCGGGCGGCGGCCCGGTTGTCGCGCCGCCAGTCGTAGGGGAACGGGAAGTAGTTCCTGCCCTTCTCCAGCTCGAAGCGGTCCAGCAGGAACCTCTCGACCGCCGTGTAGCCGTCGATCTTCCACAGGCCGGGCAGGGTGTGCAGGTCGGGCACCAGCCGGTCGGCGACGACGCCGTCGCCGAGGTCGTCCACGTGCCAGTCGTCCCCCCGCAGTTCGAGGGAGTCCAGTGAGCCGCCCAGGCTGGCCAGCGCGCCCAGTACGGCGGACGGTGAGGGCGCCCAGACGTCCTTGCCGTTCCTGGTCAGTACGCTCCCGGTGATGCCGGGGAGCAGTACGACGACGTCACCCATCGGGATCCTGGCCATGAGCGGACCTCCTAACTGCCCCCCGGCCGGTCGGACGTGCCGGGCGGGGCGAACGGTTCGGCCGCGTCCCCGTAGTGCTGGTAGGCGGCCCAGGCGCTCTGCCGCTGCCCGTTCGTCACGGTGCCCGGGTCCTGTTCGCTCCCGGCGTCCGGCCGGTAGATCGCCTTGCGGGCCGCCCGGACCGCGCCGCCCACCGTCGGCGGGCCGTCGCCGGTGCCGTCGGGGAACAGGTTCTTGTAGAACTGCCTGGCGAAGGTGACTCCCTGGTCGTCGGGGATCCGCCAGGCCGCCCCGATGTAGTGCCCGACACCCGCGCGCAGGAACTCGTCGGCGAGGCTCGGCACCATCGCGGCCTGCGGGTTCCCCCACGGCGTCCGGTCCGCGACCGCGGCCGGTACGGGCTGGGCGCCGGTGCCCGCGATGGCGCCGCCGCCGGTCCCTGTCCCGGTCCCCGTACCGGGGCCGGTCGGGCCGCCGAGGCGGGCCGAGTAGCAGGCGTTGGCCATGACGATCAGGGGCGGCTGTTCGAGCATGGTCAGTTCCTGGGACGTCAGCAGGCCGTCCGCGAAGACCCAGCCCGCGCGGCGCCCCGTACCGGAGAAGTCGAAGTCGCCGTGGCCGCAGTAGTGGACGATGTGGTTGCCCCCGCAGAGCAGGACCCGCAGGACGTCGAGGCGCCGCGCGAGGTCGACGCCCTGCTCTCGGGAGGCGTTGGTCGCACCGATGAACAGGGTCACGTCCACGCCCAGTTCCCTGAGCTGGGCGGCGACGCCGAGGGCCTCCTGGCGGGCGCCCGGCAGCTTGAAGCCCTTCTCCGGGTCGCCCGGGTCGCCGATCACCAGGGCGCGCAGCGGCCCGTCCGAGAGTCCCTCGGTCATCACGCGCGAGTAGGGCGTGCGCAGTTGCCGGGACAGCTGGGTGCGGATCGCCAGCGGGTCGCGCCGCTCGGCGCCCGCCTGCCGGATCTCGGTGAGGAACTCCCACGGTACGGAGGCGGTGTCCCGGTCGAGTTCGAGCAGCACGGTGGCGTCGTCGGTGAGCAGCCGCTGGAACTCCGACGGGACCACGAACCGGGAGAGCAGGTCGGGCAGTTCGCGGGCGTCCTCGACGCTCGGCTCCGTCAGCCGGTCCACGAGCTCGCGCAGCAGGCCCATCTCCACGGGGGCGAGCCGTTCCGGTATGGTCGCCCGCCCGGTCAGCGCGGCCCAGCGCAGCCCGCCGACGCCCGACTGGACGGACATCCGGACCGGCACGGAGCCGTCCGGGGCCTCCGCGGACCGCCCGACCGTCAGGGAGAGGTCGGTGCGCTTCACCGTTGCCAGGTCGGTGAGTTGCTCGCGGATCTGCGCCTGGATGTTGTCGTCGAAGTCCTTCAGTACGGAGCGCAGGGCGCTCTCGTCGTCCGGTCCGCCGAGCCCCGTGAGCGCGGCCAGGGCGTACACGGCGGCGGAGGGCCTGGACATCCGGCCGCCCGCGCCCTCGCGCAGCTCCGGGGTGATCTTCAGCTGGGGCAGGTTCGCGGTGGCCTCGGTCAGGGCGAGGTGGAGCTGCTCGGCGCGCAGTCGGTCGACCTCCACGAGGAGCACCTCGGTGAGGCGGGGCGGTGGCGGTGACGTCGCCAGCGCGGCGAGGACCCCGGCGAATCCCCGGACGAGGGCGCGGGCCGCGTGTTTCACGCTGAGGTTGCCCGTGCCCGATCCGATGAGCACGGTGGCCATGGTCCCGACGTGGCCGAGTGCGACGGCTTCGCCGAGCAGGGAGGCGTACAGCTGGCCGGCGCGGCGTTCCGTCAGCGTTCCCATCGGGCCCATGCCGACGACGGCGGCGGACCGCACCGTTCCGTCTCCGCACGGGAAGTACGTGACCTCTCCCAGCTGGGCGTCGATCCAGCCGAGCTTGGTGTGCGCCGTGATGAGCCCGCGGGGCCCGACGGATATCGCACGGTCCAGGGCGAGCTCCGCGTCGGCGGGCACCACCGACTGGTAGTGCCCCGTGACGTGCAGGTCGGCGGCGACCTCCGCGAGGTCGCCCCACATCACCGTGATGCGCAGGGACGGGGCGTCGGCGCGCGGTGCCTCCTCGGGGGGCGGGGGCGTTGGCCGCGTGGCCGGGTTGGCGGCCGTCGGTGCGTTCTCCAGCAGGTCGGCGATGCCAGCGGCGGGGGTGCTCATCGCGTCCTCCTTCGAGTCGCCCGAGCCTCACAGTCCGGTGCGTCGCGCCGGTCTCCCCACACAGGATTATCCCACCGATTCGACGCCCGGCCCTGACGAAGCGGGGGCGAAGTACGGGGCGAACGTTCGACGTTCAACCTCACTGCACGCTGAAGCGGTGGGGGTGGGCGGGGTCCTGGGGGCAGGCGAAGACGTTGAGCTTGCCGAAGTTGCCCACGGCCACCCCGGTCGGGCGGTTCGCGCCGGCTCCGCCCCCGGCGGGCAGCGAGCGCCAACTCTCGCTGTCGGAGCGCCACTCGGAGGAGTCGACGGTCAGCAGCGGCCGCATTCCGCGGCCGCAGGCGGGACAGTCCGTGCTCCCGGGCCCGGTGACGTTCCACGCCGCGTGCCCGCCGGCCTTCCAGCCGGGCGCGACGGACGGGTCGCCCTGGTAGCTCGGCGGGACGGTCCGGGCCCCTTCCCCGGTGCCGTCCGCGGCTTCGTACCCGTCCTCGTACGCGGCTTCGCAGGCGGCTTCGCAGGCGGCCTCCTCCCGCGCGTCCTCCCGCTCCTCGACGCGCTCGTGTTCGGTGACCCGTTCCGGAGCTGGGCCACCGCGAGCAGCGGACCGCTGTGAAAGCGCGGCTCGTCGCACACCGGCCACCGCTCGCCGGCCGGCCACAGCAGCGGACCTCCCACGCGGCTGTCCCGCGCCGCCGGGTTTCCGGCGCGGGGGTGCAGCCCGGTCGCCGCCGCGCGATGGGCGGCCGGCCCCGGGAACAGGGCGGCCGAACCCAGAAGGCGGCGACCGGGGTGCGTTCTTCGGGTGTGGGAAGGCAACCGGAGCGGGAATACCTTTCATACTTCCCCCCACCGCACGTGCAGCCTTCGGTTGAAAGGATGTTCGGTGACGTCTCAAAGCATTCATCAGTCCTCTGAAGGGCATGTACCGGTCCTGCGTGGCGAGCGGGCGGTGGAGTGGGCGACGGGCATGGTGATGGCCCTGGCGCCCTGCGGGACCCGTGAGGCACGGCTGGTACTGGCGGCCGCCGCCGAGCTGGCGCAGGTCCCGGTGGCGGACTTCGCGGCCGCGGTGGTCGCGGGCGCGCACGGGGAACCGGTTCCGGCCCGCTGGGACCGGGCGCTGCGCCGGGCGGTCGGGGCCCTGCTGGGCCCCCGGCCCGGCCCGGAGGGCGGCCGGGGGGTCCGGGGCGTGGGGCTGCTGCCCAGCCGGGCCCGGACCGGGGAGGTCCTGGCCCGGTTCCGGGCGTCGCGGGAGCGACTCGCTGCGGCCCCGGGCGACGGGACGGCCCGCAGCGCCATGGACGACGACGCCTACACCCTGTGCGTGCTGATGGGCCGGTCGACCGTCCACGAGGCCGTCATGGCAGCGGAACTGCATCTGGCGGAACCGGACTGACCGGGCCGGCGGGACTCCCCTCAGGCGTTGTCGTCGTCGAGTGCGGAGGCGAACCCGATGCACTCGACGTCGATCTGGTCGGCGAGCTCCGTCAGCACACCGGAGAGGTCGCCGGCGGTCTGCCGGTCGCCGCGCAGCTCGCCGGATTCGGCCGACTCCACCCAGTCCGCCGCGAGGCGGCGCAGCAGGGTGGTCACGTGGTCGGCGGGGATCAGCAGTACGCCGTCCGTGGCGGGGATCAGCGGTATCGACACGTGGATCATGGCAAGCCCTCCCGGAGAACCCTTGTCCGCGGCGGCTACCCGGTCGGGGGCGGGCCAATCCACCCGCCCCCGGGCCGCGGGCCGGGGCCGGCCGTGTGCGGCGTCCCGCCGGGGGTAGGCGCCGGAGGTACCTGACCGTCCGCACACCAGCCGAGGAGTGATCATGCCTCGCGGTTCCAGCCCCAAGCGGGAACGCCAGTACGAGCACATCAAGGAGAGCGCCGAGGAGCGCGGCGAGAGCCCGGAGCGGGCCAAGGAGATCGCCGCTCGGACCGTGAACAAGGAACGGGCCCGGGCCGGTGAGTCCGAGACGGCGAGCAGGACGTCGCTGGAGGACATGTCGTCCGCGAGGCGCGGCGGGCTGCACTCCCACAAAGGTGCCCAGGGCCCGACCTACGACCAGCTCTACGAGGAGGCCAGGCGCAAGAACCTCCATGGCCGGTCGTCCATGGACAAGGCCGAGCTGAAGCGGGAGCTGGGCTACTGAGCCCGGCCCGCCGACGAAGGAGGACACCATGACAGGACACGGGCAGAGCCACGGCCGGCGGCGGACCACGCCGTCGCAGGCGCCGGGCGAGAGCGGTGACCGGGAGGCCCGCAGGGAGGCGGAGGAGGCCGTCCGGCGCGGTTCGGACGGCGGGGCCGAAGGGGAGGCCGGTGCCCATGCCGCGAAGCGGCAGCGGCCGGGCACCGGCCGGGAGGAACAGGTCCGCCCGCACCCCCCGCGGGGCGAGCGCGCCGAGCCGGAGCACGACGACCGCTGAGCGGCCTTGCGGGTACCGGCCGTGACCGGCGGGACGCGGCCTAGGCCGGTCGGCGCATTCGGCGGATGATCGTGCCGCTCCCGGGGTAACCGCACGGCGTGATCACATTCGGCGTCGAAGAGGAATACCTCCTGGTGGATCCGGTGACGGTGCTGCCGGTCCCCGGGGCCGAGTACGTGCGCAGGGCGGCGGGCCTCGGTCCGCTCGCGGAGGACGGCGAGGTGCAGGACGAGCTGCTCCAGGCGCAGGTCGAGGTCGCCACGCCGGTCTGCACGGAGCTGGAGGAGGTGGGCGGCCATCTGCTGCGGCTGCGGCACGCGGTCGCGTCGGCCGCGGAGGAGCACGGCTGCCGGGTCGCCATGGCCGCGGCGGCGCCGCTCAGGGATACGTCGGCGGTGCCGGTCACCCGCAAGCCGCGGTACCTCAGGATGGAGGGCCAGGCCCGGCAGCTGGTGGACGAGCAGCTGATCAACGGCATGCACGTGCATGTGGGCGTGCCCGATCCGCAGACCGGCGTCGCGGTGCTGAACCGCATCCGGGTCTGGCTCCCCACGCTGCTGGCCATGTCGGCGAACTCTCCGCTGTGGGACGGCAAGGACACCGGCTTCGCGAGCTGGCGCACGATCGTCTTCGGCAGGTGGCCGGTGAGCGGTCCGCCGCCGTATTTCGACGGGCTCGCCGACTACGAGCAGCGGATCGACGCACTGGTCGCTTCCGGGGTGATCGCCGACCGGGGCCAGCTGTACTGGCAGGCGCGGCTCTCCGACCGCTTCCCGACCGTCGAGGTGCGGTGCCTGGACGTGCAGTTGCGGGCCGACGACGCGGTGATGCTGGCGGGCCTGGTGCGCGCGCTGGTCGCGGTCGCCCTCGCCGAGGAGAAGGCCGGAGCCGCTCCGGTGCTGTGCCGGCCGGAGCTGTTGCAGGCCGCCAACTGGCACGCGGCCCGGCACGGCCTGAACTCCACGCTGGTCGATCCCGACGGGCGCTGCCGCAGCAGCGGTGACGTGCTGTACTCCCTGCTCGCGCATGTCGCTCCGGGGTTGGCGGAGACGGGTGACGAGCGCGAGGTGTCTTCCCTCGTCCACCGGCTCCTCCAGGAGGGGACGCCGGCCGACCGGCAGCGCCGCGCCCTGCGGGAGGGCGGTATGCCGGCCCTCAGGAGCCTGATCGTCGGCGACTCCCCGTCCGGCTGAGCGTCCGGCCGAACCGGGGCCCTGCACGGTCCCGGGTCAGGGCAGGGTCCATATCTGGGTGGTGATCACGTAGAAGAAGGCGGCCCAGAGGACCATCGCCGCGGCGACGATGCCGAGTCCGATCATGTTGGACCTGCCGCGTGCCTCGTCCGGGTCGGGCCGCAGCCACCGCCGGAGCAGCTTGTTGACGTAGTAGGGCATGGTCACGAAGCTCATGATGAAGCTCGACAGGAGGTTGCCCACGAGGAGCCCCAGCCACAGCGGCATGCCCAGCGGGTGCAGGGCGAGCGTGAGGAGCACGACGGTCGGGTACAGGCCGACCCAGACCGCGACGGCGGTCTTCGTCTCCGAGGGCGGCGGCAGCTCCCTGCCGTTCTCCTCGAAGGCGAACCAGCTGCCGAACGAGTTGTCGATCGTGCGCAGCTCGAAGTCGCTGAACTTCTTGCCTTCGGCGAGCACCTCCTGCCGCCTGTCCGAGGTCAGCCAGGCGTCGAGGTGAGCCGCGTTGTCGAAGCGGTACAGGGTGGTCCATTCGTCCTGGAGACCCTCGATCGGGCGGAAGACCTCCGTCCCCCGGAAGCCCTCGAACCTGCTCTCCTCCAGGGTCATGCGGCGCTGCCAGTCGAGGAAGTCGTCGACGCTGCTGGGGTGGACGCGGTGGGTGACCACGACGGTCACGAGCGGGTCGGCGGGCTGGGTGCCGCCGCTGACGTACTGCTGGGTCGCCGGACCGTCGAAGTACCCCCTGGCGAGGTCGAGGAGGCTCTGTCTGGTCGCGCTGTTGAGCCAGGCCTGCAGGTGCGCGACCGAGTCGAACCGGTAGACGACGACCCAGTCGGGCTGCAGGGCCGTCGGCGGGGAGATCTCGGCGCCCAGGTGCCCCGGGTAGCCGGCGGCAGCGGCGTTGACGCCCTCCTGCCATGCCTCGTACTCCCGTTCCAGCCCGGGGAACACCTTGTGGCCGATGATGACGGTCGCCGCGCCGGACTGGGGCTTCTCGGTGTACATGAGCTCAGGCCCTCTGTACGGACTGCTGTTCGCCCAGGCGGCTGTAGATCCTCTCCGGGGTGAGGGGCAGCGCGCGGAAGCGGACGCCGGTGGCGTCGTGCAGGGCGTTCGCCAGTGCCGGGGCCACGGGGTTGATGCAGCATTCCGCCATCCCCTTGGCCCGCATGGGGCCGACGGAGTCGGAGGAGTCCACCAGGAGCAGCTCGGTGCGCGGGACGTCGGCGTAGGTGGGGATGCGGTAGTTGCGCAGGTTCGGGTTGACCATGGCACCGCCGGCGTCGACCTGGTAGTTCTCGGTCAGCGCGAAGCCGATGCCCTGGGCGACACCGCCCTCGACCTGTCCGCGGACCTGCGCCGGGTTGATGAGGGCGCCCGCGTCGGCCGCGTGGACGCTCTGCAGGATCCGGATCTCGCCGGTCACCCGGTGGACGGCGATGCGGAATCCCTGCGTGTTGGAGGTGACGCTCCGGGGCGAGCCGTAGGCCTTTCTGGCGGCCGTGAACCGGATGCCGCGCGCGCGGGCGAGGGCCACGAGTTCGGCCAGGGACATGCGCTGGTCTCCACAGACGACGCTTTCGTCGTCCATCGAGCACATCACGACGTGTACGCCGGTCTGCGCGGCGGCGAATTCCAGGATCCGGTCGCGCACGGCGTTGGCCGCCCGCAGGACCGCGTTGCCGGCGACGAAGAGTCCGGCGCTGGCGAAGGCGCCGGTGTCGAAGCCCGTGCGGTCGGTGTCCGACTGCACCAGGCGGATGCGGGAGGGGGTGGTGCCGAGCTGGGTGGCGGCGATCTGGACGTGTGCCGTGGACGTTCCCTCGCCGAACTCGGACGTTCCCACGGCCACTTCGTAGATGAGGTCGTTGCCGAGGGTGACCCATGCCTCGGAGACGTGGTCGGTGGGGGGCGCGGTCTCGTGCAGCGAGGCGGCGACGCCGACCCCGACGAGCCAGTCGGGTCCCGGGGGCGGCCGGTCGTCCGTACGGGCCAGGGCGGCGTCCACGAGGTCGATGCACTTGCCGAGCCCGTTCTCGGTGAACATCACGTCGTCGGGGCCGTCGTGCATGGCGACGAGGGGGTCACCGGGCAGCACGATGTTGCGGCGGCGCAGTTCGAGGGGGTCGATGTGCAGGGCGCGTGCCAGTTCGTCCATGGCCGACTCCACGGCGAAGGCCGGCTGGGTCATGCCGTAGCCGCGCAGGGCACCGCTGGGGATGGTGTTGGTGTAGACGGAGTACGCGTCGTACTTCTTGTTGGGGCAGCGGTAGATCATGACCGCGGCGCCGCCCGCGTACAGGGTCTCGCCGCCGTGGTTGCCGTAGGCGCCCGTGTTCGACACGTTGCGGACCTGGAGGGCGGTGAGCGTTCCGTCGGACTTCGCGCCCAGCTTGACCGTCAGCGACATCGGGTGCCGCGGGGAGGCCGTGGTGAACTCCTCCTCGCGGGTGTACTCGAAGCAGACCGGCCTGCCGGTGTCCAGGGTGGCGAGGGCGGCCAGGTCCTCCGAGATGACCTCCTGCTTGCCGCCGAAGCCGCCGCCCATGCGCACGCAGAAGACGCGGAGCTGGTCGGGGCGCAGCGCGAAGAGGTAGGAGAGTTTGACCTTCGCGATCGACGGCGACTGCGAGCTGGTGCGGACGTTCAGCCGGCCGTCCTCCATCCAGGCGATGGAGCCGTGGGTCTCGAGGTGCGCGTGCTGGACGCGCGGCGAGAAGTACGTGCCCTCGTGGATCACGTCGGCCCGGGCGAACCCCGCGTCGACGTCGCCGATGTGGGAATGGAGTTCCAGCAGGACGTTGTGGACGGGGTCGCGCACGAACGGGTCGTCGGAGCCGTGCAGTTGCGGCGCTCCGTCGGCCATGGCCGCCTCGGGGTCGAAGACCGCCGGCAGCGGCTCGTACCGGACGACGACCTTCCGGCAGCCTTCCTCGGCGGCCGCGACGGTGTCGGCGAGGACGGCTGCGACGCGCTGGCCGACGAAGCGGACGGTGTCGTCGAGGATGAAGGTGTCGTCCGGGTCGACGAGGTGGTCGGTGTGGATGGCGGTGGTGTAGGGCCTGCGCGGCACGTCCTCCCAGGTGTAGACGCGGTGCACGCCGGGGACGGCGAGCGCGGCGCTCTTGTCGACGGAGACGATGCGGGCGTGCGCGTGCGGCGAGTGCAGCACCTTCAGGTGCAGCATGCCCTCCATGCGGGTGTCCATCGTGAACTCGGCGCGGCCGGTGACCACGTCGTTGGCCGCCGGTGCGCCGACGCTGGTACCGACGGCCCTGCCCGGCGCGGCGTCCTCGATCCCGACGACGCCCTTCACGGCGTCCTCGATCCCGCGGTAGCCGGTGCAGCGGCAGAGGTTGCCCTTCAGCGCGCGGGGCAGGTCGGCCTTCTGGGACTCGGTGAAGGTCGCCGAGGTCATGATCATCCCTGCGGTGCAGAAGCCGCACTGGAAGCCGGGGGCGTCGCGGAACTGCCGTTGCATGGGGTGCAGGCCGCCGGGTGATCCGAGGCCTTCGATGGTCGTCACCTCGCGGCCCTCCGCCCGGAAGGCCGGGGTGATGCAGCTGTGCACCGGATCGCCGTCCACCCATACCGTGCAGGCACCGCAGTCGCCCGCGTCGCAGCCCTTCTTGACGCCGAAGTGGCCCAGGCCGCGCAGGAAGGTGCGCAGGCACTGGCCGGGTGCCGGTACCTCGTCGAAGTTCTTGCCGTTCACGGTGTACGTCATGTCAGACCCCGGCGGTGAGTTCGCCGCGGATCTCTTCGGCGAAGTACGTGGTCAGGTGGTGACGGTGCTCGGGAGTGCCGTTGGGATCGGCGAACCAGAGGTGGGCGGGGATCGCGTCGATGCTCTGCTGGAGGGTGCGGGCGTCCGGCATGGTGTCGAAGGCGAGGCGCACGGGCCGCGTGGTGCCCGCGGTGACCGTGAGGAGCAGGTCGTCCGTCCCCGGTGTGCGCGTGCCGATCAGGAACACCGTGGAGCGACCGAGGTGGGTCAGGGTGAACCGGCGGTGCGCGGCGTGCTTCTTCAGGGCGCGCCCAGGAATGCGGACGCGGCGCAGGATCTCCCCGGGCGCGAGGACGTTCTGGTGGTCGCCCGTGACGAAGTCGAGCGCGTCGACGCGGCGCACGGAGCCGTCGGGGGGCCACAGCTCGTACTCGGCTTCGAGCGCGACGGTCAGGGTGATCATCGGACCGGCGGGCAGGGACATGCAGATGTTGCCGCCGACGGTGGCGGAGTTCCACACCTTGAAGGAGGACAGGAACGCCTCACAGCTCGCCGCGAGGAGTCCGCCGGCCCTCCAGTCGTCCGGTGGCGCGAAGGCGTACAGGTCGCGGACGGTGCACGTGGCACCGATCTCCAGGCCGGTGCCGTCCGGGACCAGGGGGTCCCAGCGCAGCGCCGTCAGGTCGACCAGGCGGCGCAGGCTGGGCTGTTCCGTGGAGAACAGCCATGTCCCGCCGGCGAGCCAGGCATCGCCCTCGCGCCAGTCCGCGCCCGGCCGGCCGCCCGGCTGCCGGACGACCTCGGTGATGGTGTTGAGATCCATGGGAACCGGTCTCCCTCACGATGACGATCGTGCGGACGGACCGCCTGCCGAAATCGGCCGGCCAACGCTCGGCGCCACCGGCGTCCGGGGCGACGGCGGGACTCCCGGCCGCTGCGTCGAACCGCTCGGGGAAGGGCTCGGGGAAGAGTCGCGGGCCCGGGAATTCATCTCAGGGATCAAGAATATCTCCGGATCCCGCCGATGCCGAGGCGAGCGGACCGTGCCGTGCGATGCTGGTACGTATGACCCTGGAAGACCTGGTGAGGCTGCGCCGTGCCCGGGACGTGATCGACCGCGACTATGCGCAGCCCCTGGACGTTCCGGCGCTCGCGAAGGTCGCCCTGATGTCCCCCGGGCACTTCTCGCGCAGCTTCCGCGCCGCCTTCGGGGAGACCCCGTACAGCTATCTGATGACGCGGCGCGTCGAGCGCGCGAAGGCTCTGCTGCGGCGGGGCGACATGAGCGTGACCGATGTCTGCTTCGCCGTCGGGAGCACGTCGCTGGGGTCCTTCAGCTCGCGCTTCACGGAGCTGGTCGGCGAGAGCCCCAGCGCCTACCGTGCCCGCCGGCACGAGGCGGGCGAGGCCATCCCGGCGTGCGTCGCGAAGTTCATGACGCGCCCGGTCAGGGGTGGTGAGCCGATCCGCCGTGAACCGGTCAGGAATGGAGAAGCGGAATCGGCGGGCGCCTCGTAGCGTCGGAGCCATGAACATCAACCTCTCGCAGTGCTTCATCGCAGTCGACGACCACGACAAGGCGATCGCCTTCTACCGCGACGTCCTCGGCCTGGAGGTACGCAACGACGTCGGGTTCGAAGGGATGCGCTGGGTGACCGTCGGCTCACCCTCGCAGGACGTCGAGATCGTCCTCGAACCGCCGCTCGCCGACCCCGGCGCCCCCGCAGCGGACCGGCAGGCGATGGCGGAACTGCTGGCCAAGGGCATGCTGCGCGGCGTCATCTTCACCACCGACGACGTCGACGCCACCTTCGAGCGCATCCGGGCCGCCGGCGGGGAGGTCATGCAGGAGCCGATCGACCAGCCGTACGGTGTCCGCGACTGCGCCTTCCGCGACCCGGCAGGCAACATGCTCCGTTTCAACCAGCCCCGCAAGCAGTAGGAACCCCGCCCGTGACGGCCGCGGTCACGGCCGCGCCACCCGGCGCGCCCGTGACCGCGGCCGAGGCCCGCACCATGGATGGAGACACGTCAAGCATGGCCACGAGGAAGAACACGCAGCCCCCCGCCCGGCACGCTGCCGACAGCCACGACCTGATCCGCGTGCACGGCGCCCGCGTGAACAACCTCAAGGACGTGAGCATCGAGATCCCCAAGCGCCGGCTTACGGTGTTCACCGGCGTCTCCGGTTCGGGCAAGAGTTCCCTGGTCTTCGACACGATCGCCGCCGAGTCGCAGCGGCTGATCAACGAGACGTACAGCGCCTTCGTGCAGGGCTTCATGCCGACGCTGGCGCGGCCCGAGGTCGACGTGCTCGACGGGTTGACCACCGCGATCATCGTCGACCAGCAGCGGATGGGCGGCGACCCCCGCTCCACGGTGGGCACCGCCACCGACGCCAACGCGATGCTGCGCATCCTGTTCAGCCGGCTCGGCAAGCCCTACATCGGCTCGCCCAAGGCGTTCTCCTTCAACGTCGCCTCCATCAGCGGAGCGGGCGCGGTCACCGTGGAGCGCGGCGGCCAGACCGTGAAGGAACGCCGCTCCTTCAGCATCACCGGCGGCATGTGCCCGCGCTGCGAGGGCCGGGGCTCGGTCACCGATCTCGACCTCACCCAGCTCTACGACGACTCCAAGTCCCTGAACGACGGCGCCCTCACCGTCCCCGGCTACAAGCCCGGCGGCTGGAGCTACCGGCTCTACAGCGAGTCGGGCCTCTACGACGCCGACAAGCCGATCCGCAAGTACACCAAGAGGGAGCTGTACGACTTCCTCCACCGCGAGCCGGTCAGGATGAAGATCGCGGGCATCAACATGACCTACGAGGGCCTGATCCCCCGCATCCAGAAGTCGATGCTCGCCAAGGACCGCGAGTCGATGCAGCCGCACATCCGGGAGTTCGTGGACCGGGCGGTCACCTTCACCACCTGTCCCGACTGCGACGGCACCCGGCTCACCGAGGCGGCCCGGTCCTCGAAGATCAGGAAGGTCAGCATCGCGGACGCGTGCGCGATGCAGATCAGCGACCTGGCCGCCTGGGTCGACTCCCTCGACGAGCCCTCCGTGGCACCGCTGCTCGCCACGCTCCACCACACCCTCGAATCGTTCGTCGAGATCGGACTCGGCTACCTCTCCCTGGACCGTCCCGCGGGCACGCTCTCCGGCGGCGAGGCGCAGCGCGTGAAGATGATCCGCCACCTCGGGTCCTCGCTCACCGACACCACGTACGTCTTCGACGAGCCCACCACCGGGCTGCACCCGCACGACATCCAGCGCATGAACGGCCTGCTGATGCGGCTGCGGGACAAGGGCAACACGGTGCTCGTCGTGGAGCACAAGCCGGAGACGATCGCGATCGCCGACCACGTCGTCGACCTCGGTCCCGGCGCCGGGACGGCCGGCGGCACCGTCTGCTTCGAGGGCACCGTCGACGGGCTGCGCAAGGGCGGCACCATCACCGGCCGGCATTTCGACGACCGGGCGGCGCTGAAGGCGACGGTGCGCAAGCCGACCGGCGTGCTCCCGATCCGCGGCGCCGCGAAGCACAACCTGCGTGACGTCGACGTGGACATCCCGCTGGGCGTTCTCACCGTCATCACCGGAGTCGCAGGCTCCGGCAAGAGCTCGCTGATCCACGGTTCGATCCCGGCGGGCGAGGGCGTCGTGTCGATCGACCAGGGCGCGATCCGCGGGTCCCGGCGCAGCAACCCGGCGACGTACGCCGGTCTGCTCGACCCGATCCGCAAGGCCTTCGCGAAGGTCCACGGGGTGAAGCCGGCGCTGTTCAGTGCCAACTCCGAGGGCGCCTGCCCCACTTGCAACGGCGCGGGGGTGGTCTACACCGACCTGGCGATGATGGCCGGTGTCGCGACCACCTGCGAGGACTGTGAGGGGAAGCGCTTCCAGGCGTCCGTGCTGGACTACCACCTGGGGGGCCGTGACATCAGCGAGGTGCTCGCGATGCCGGTGACCGAGGCGCTGGAGTTCTTCGGGTCCGGTGAGGCGGCCACGCCCGCCGCGCACCGCATCCTCGACCGGCTCGCCGATGTCGGGCTGGGCTACGTCAGCCTCGGCCAGCCGCTGACGACGCTGTCCGGCGGCGAGCGGCAGCGGCTGAAGCTGGCCACGCACATGTCCGACAAGGGCGGTGTGTACGTCCTCGACGAGCCGACCACGGGTCTCCACCTCGCCGATGTCGAACAGCTGCTCGGCCTGCTCGACCGGCTCGTCGACTCGGGCAAGTCGGTCATCGTCATCGAGCACCACCAGGCGGTCATGGCGCACGCCGACTGGATCGTCGACCTCGGGCCCGGCGCCGGCCACGACGGCGGCCGGATCGTCTTCGAGGGCACGCCCGCCGATCTCGTCGCCGACCGTTCGACCCTCACCGGGGAGCACCTCGCCGCGTACGTCGGCGCCTGACCGGCGGGCGGTCTCCGCGGCCCCGGCGTCCGCGGGGCCCGCGTCCGATCAGGTCGCCTACGGTGGATCCGCGCGCGGAACCGGGCGGTGCGCGGAAGGCTTGCCGGGTGACGGTGACGCATCGCGGATCTGCCCGCCCGTTCCTCGCCCGCCGGCCGCTCGCGGCGGCGGCGTGCGTCCTGGCGCTGGCCGCCGCGGTGTCGTCGCCGCCGGGCTGCGCAGCGCGGCCGGGACCGGCGCCGGTCGGCGAGACCGTGCGCACGGACGCCGGACCGGTGCGCGGTGTCCGGTCGGGCCCGCACCTCCTCTTCCGGGGCATCCCCTACGCGGGCGCCCCCGAGGGGCGGCACCGGTGGGCGCCGCCCCGTCCCGTGGCGCCGTGGAAGGGCGTGCTGGACGCGACCGCGCCGGGACCGCTGTGCCCGCAGGTGCCCTCGCCGTACGCACGCGTCTCCAGTACCGAGGAGGACTGCCTGGTCCTGAACGTGACCACGCCGCCCGCGGCGGACCGGCGGCGGGCCGCGCCCGTACTGGTCTGGATCCACGGGGACGGCTCCGTGGGCGGCGGCTCCTTCTTCGACGGGCGCCGGCTGGCGGCGCGCGGCCTGGTGGTCGTCACCGTCAACTACCGGCTCGGCGTCTTCGGCGGTCTGGCCCTGCCGGGGCTGGAGGGCTCCGGCACCTTCGGCCTGCAGGACCAGCGGGCGGCCCTGGCCTGGGTACGGAGGAACGCGCGGGCCTTCGGCGGCGATCCGGGCAACGTCACCGTCGCGGGTGTGTCCTTCGGGGCGTCGGCCATCACCGGGCACCTGACCTCGCCCGCCTCCGCGGGCCTGTTCCACCGGGCGGTCATGGCGAGCGGCGAGGGCGCGATGGACATGCCGGCGGGCGCGATGGGGCCGGGCGTTCCGGGATACCCGTGGTACGTCTGGCGGACCGGGCGGGAGATGGAGGACATCACCACGGCGATGACCTCATCCCTGGGCTGCGGTGAGAACCGCCCGGAGCGCGCCCTCGCCTGCCTGCGCTCCCTGCCCGTCCGCAGGATCCTGGAGGTGCCGTACGTCATGAACGCCTTCCAGGCGTTCGCGTACGGCAACACCACCCTCCCCGAACTGCCGCCCGCGGCCCTGCGGGCCGGACGCTTCCACCGGGTGCCCGTCCTGTCGGGCGCCACCCGCGACGAGCACCGCACGTTCGTCGGGATGGCGTACGACGCGGCCGGCCGGCCCTTCACCGGGGCGGACTACGACAGCGCGCTGCGCACGGCGTTCGGCGCTGCGTCCGCGGCGCGGGTGCGGGCCGCGTACCCGCCGGGCGCCTTCGCGTCCCCCGCGCTGGCGTGGGCCGCGGTGGTCACCGACCGGATGTGGGCGCGCGGCACGCAGGCCCAGCACGACGCGCTCGCCCCGCATGTGCCCGTGTACGCCTATGAGTTCGCCGACCGCGCCGCGCCGATGTTCCTCCCGCTGCCGGGCGGCTTCGCCTTCGGGGCCTTCCACGCCGGTGACGTCCCGTACCTGTTCGAGGACGAGGCCGCCGAGCCGCGCTTCACCCCGGCGCAGCGCCGGCTGTCGGCCACGATGACCGGCTACTGGGCGGCGTTCGCCCGTACGGGTGCGCCGCGGGGGGCCGGCCTGCCGGGCTGGCGGCCGCACCGCGTGGACCGGCCGTACACGCAGTCCCTGGCGCCGCAGCGGATCGGTCCCGTCGACTACCGGCGGGAGCACCGCCTCGACTTCTGGGAGGGCCTTTCCTGATGCCGTCCCGGCGCCCCCGCCGGCGGCCCCGCGCGGGATCCCGCCAACTCTCCCCATTCTCTGACGAGTTGTCACCGCTCTGACTATCTTCTACGGGGCACATCAGTTCGCCCCAGGAGGTCAGATTGCAGTCCAGGCGCTCCCTCGCGCTTTCTCGTCTCTTACGCCGCTCCCACCTGCTCATAGCCTTCGCCCTGGGCTCCCTGCTGATCGGCCTGACGCCGTGGCTCGCGGTCACGAGCACCGCGGCCGGCCGCTCACCGGGACCGCGGGCCGCGCCCGTGCCCACCGACCAGCAGGCGGCGGTGCAGTCACCGCACCACGGCGTCGCGCCGGCGAACGCCATGGAACCCGCGGCCCCCGTTCTCGACCGGGCCGGATGGACGGCGACGGCGAGCGACGAGGAGACCACCGGCGAGAACGGCCGGGCCGCCAACGTCCTCGACGGTGACAACAACACCATCTGGCACAGCAAGTGGACCGCGACGGCCGCCCCGCTGCCGCACAGCATCACCATCGACATGCACCGCACCGCGGTCGTCTCCGCGCTCGTCTACCGCCCCCGCGCGAACGGGCCCAACGGGCGCGTCGGCGAGTACGCGATCCACGTCAGCGCGGACGGCCAGAACTGGGGCAGTCCCCTCGCCACCGGAACCCTCGCGGACGACGCCACCGCCAAGACCCTCGGCTTCGCCCCGACGGGCGCCCGGTTCGTGCGGCTGACGGCGCTGACCGAGGCCGGCAACCGCGGACCCTGGACCTCCGCCGCCGAGATCGACCTGCTGGGTGACCCCGGGACCCCCGCCGCTACCGTGGACCTGCCCCGGTCGGGGTGGACGGCGACGGCGAGCGACGAGGAGACCACCGGCGAGAACGGCCGCGCCGCCAACGTCCTCGACGGCAACGCCAACACCATCTGGCACAGCAAGTGGTCCGGCGCCCCCGCTCCGCTGCCGCACAGCATCACCATCGACATGCACCGCACCGCGGTCGTCTCCGCCCTCGTCTACCATCCCCGCGGCGACGGGCCCAACGGGCGCGCGGGCGCGTACACGGTCGCGACCAGCACCGACGGCATCGCCTTCGGCGCCGCGGTGGCCTCCGGCACCTGGCGGGACGACGACACCGCCAAGACCGCCACCTTCACCCGTGCCGAGCACGCCCGGTACGTACGCCTCACCGTGACCAGCGAGGCCGGCGGCCGCGGGCCGTGGACCTCGGCGGGCGAGATCCGCCTGAGCGGGCCGGCCAGCCCCGCCGTGCACGGCTCCTGGGGCCGGATCATCGGCTTCCCGCTGGTGCCCGTGGCCACCGCCGCGCTGCCCGGCGACAAACTGCTCGCGTGGTCGGCGTACGCGGTCGACCGCTTCGGCGGCAGCAACGGCTACACCCAGACGGCGATCCTGGACCTGAAGACGGGCAAGGTCACCCAGCGCCGCATCGACAACACCGGCCACGACATGTTCTGCCCCGGCATAGCCATGCTGGCCGACGGCCGGGTGCTGGTCACCGGGGGCAGCAACGCGCAGAAGGCCAGCATCTACGACCCGGCCACCGACTCCTGGTCGGCGACCACCAGCATGAACATCGCCCGCGGCTACCAGGCCATGACGCTGCTCTCCACCGGTGAGGCCTTCGTCCTCGGCGGCTCCTGGAGCGGGAACGCGAGCACCGACAAGGCCGGCGAGGTCTGGTCGCCGGACACGCGTACGTGGCGCAAGCTGCCCGGCGTCCCCGCGGCGCAAGCACTGACCGCCGATCCGGCCGGCCCCTACCGCGCCGACAACCACATGTGGCTGCACGCCACTTCGGGCGGCAAGGTCCTGCAGCTGGGCCCGAGCAAGCAGATGAACTGGATCTCGACCAGCGGCCAGGGCGCCATCACGCCCGCCGGCACCCGGGCCGACAGCCAGGACGCCATGACCGGCAACGCCGTCCCGTACGACATCGGCAAGCTGGTCACGCTGGGCGGCTCGCCGGCGTACCAGGACTCCCCCGCCACGCGGCGCGCCTACACCGTGGGCATCGCGGGGAGCCAGGTCCAGGCGGCCCGTACCGGGGACATGGAGTACGCCCGCGCGTTCAGCAACAGCGTCGTCCTGCCGGACGGCAAGGTGGCCGTATTCGGCGGCCAGGCCCATCCGGTGCCGTTCAGCGACGCCACTTCGGTCCTGACGCCCGAGCTCTGGGACCCGGCGACGGGCAGGTTCACCCCGCTCGCCACCATGGCCGTCCCGCGCAATTACCACAGTGTGGCCAACCTCCTGCCGGACGGACGGATCTTCTCCGGTGGCGGCGGCCTGTGCGGCGACTGCGCGACGAACCATCCCGACGGGGCGGTCTTCACGCCGCCCTACCTGCTCAACGCGGACGGGACGCCCAGGCCGAGGCCGGTCATCACCGGGGGCGTGCCCCCGAGGGCGGCTCCCGGCACGTCGCTGACGGTGAGCACCGAGTCGTCCGTGGTGTCGTTCGTCCTGATGCGGGCCGCGGCCGCGACCCACTCCACCGACAACGACCAGCGGCGGGTCCCGCTCGTCGCCACTCCCGCGGGAGCGGGCGCCTACACGGTGTCGATCCCCTCCGACACCGGTGTGGTGCTGCCGGGGACGTACATGCTCTTCGCACTCGACTCCCAAGGAGTGCCGAGCATCGGGCAGTTCGTCACCGTCTCCTGACCGGGAGGCCCCGGCCGGGCCCGCGGCCCGGAGCGGCCTCCGCCGGTCCCCGCGCACACCCCCACCCGCCGTGGCCGGATCACGGCGGGTGGCACGGGTGTTCGGGCGACTCGGCTCCCCGTGCGGGCGTCCGCGGGTACCGTTCGCGCATGAACGTTTCCGCAATGCAATCGAGTGACGACGACGTGGCCCGGTCGGCGGTGGTCAAGGACTCCGCCCGCCGGCAACTGGTGGAACTGGGCGCGGCAGGGCTGTCCTTGAACCTCGTGGCCCGCGGCAGCGGTCTCGCCGTCACCGATGTGGAAGCCGTCTTCCCGCACCGGGACGACCTGCTGACGGCGCTGGTCATCGACGCCTACGACGCGTCCGCTGCCGCGATGGAGCAGGCCGACCGGGCCGCGGCGGACGCCGGTGCGCCGGCGGGCGCCCGGCTCCTCGCGGCGGCCCGCGCCCTGCGGCAGTGGTCTTTCGCCAACCCCGCCGAGTTCACGCTGATCTACGGCTCGCCCGTGCCGGGCTACCACGCCCCGCAGGACACCGTTCCGCCCGCCTCGCGCACTCCCGCGGTGCTCGCCGGCATTCTGCGCTCGGCACTGGAGGGCGGCGAACTGACGCCGCCCCGACGGACGTTGCCCGGCCCGTCGCTGCTGCGGCCGGAGGCCCTGGACCTCTTCGGCGGCACTCCCCCGGCTCCGTTCTCGGACATCGTCGAACGCGGCATCGCCTTGTGGAGCAGCCTGATCGGGCTGCTGGTGTTCCAGGTCTTCAGCCGGACGCACGACAGCGTCCGGGACGAGGCCGCCTACTTCGACTACGCCGTCGCCGTGACGGCGGAGACCGTCGGGCTCGTGGTCCCCCTGGCCGAGGGCGACCACTGACGTGAACGCGATCCGGACCCTCTGCTTCGCGATTGCCGCGCTCTCCTCCTACGCCGCGCTCTTCTACCGCCTCTCCCAGGCCCGCCGCAGCTGGCGGGACGGCGCCTACCGCGCGCTGATCGCCACCCTGCTGCTCCAGTGCCTCACCTTCACCATGGGGGCCGTCGCCATGGGCGGCGGGAGCTTCCTGGGTGTCGGCAACCTGGCCATCCTCATCATGCACCTGGCCGCCGTCGCCTTCTGCGTCGCGGCGCAGATCATCCTGCTGCGCTGGGCGGCGACGGACGAGGCGGCGGCTCGCGGGACCAGGTACTGGCTGATCACCGGCATCGTCCTGGACGTGCTGCTGACGGCCCTGTTCTTCCTCGCGGACGGCCCCGGCCGGCCGACCTCGGACTTCGACGGGACCAGCAGGCCGCTGCTCCTGACCTACCTGCTGGTCTTCATCGTGTCGCAGGCGGTGCCGTGCGTGACGATCTACCGCCAGTGCGGCCCGTACGCCCGGATGACGGACAACGCCTCGCTGCGGCAGGCCCTGCGCATGCTGTCGGTCGCCGCCGTGGTGCTGTTCCTCTACTGCTCGGCCCGCACGGTCAACATCCTGAGCGCGGCGGCCGGGGTGGACATCGGCGCGTGGAAGCTCGCCTCGAACGTCTTCAGCGCCTCGGGGATCGTGATCCTCTCCCTCAGCCTGATCAACTCCCTCTGGGGACCGCCCGTTTCACGACTGACGGAGTGGGCCCGCAGCTACCGGTCCTACCGGGCGCTGCATCCGCTCTGGCGGGACCTGTACGAGGCCTCGCCGGACATCGCGCTGGAGCCGCCGGGGGCATCGGTCTCCGACCTGAACTACCGGCTGCACCGCCGTGTGGTCGAAATCCGGGACGGATGGCGGGACTTGAGGCCCTACATCGACCGCGAGACGAACGCGGCCGGCGCGCTGGTCAAGGACCCGGCCGGGAGGGCGAGCGGGGAGGCGGGCGCGGAGCTGCGCCAGGCCTTCGCCGAAGCGGCGCAGATCAAGCAGGCCCTGAAGGCGAAGCGGACCGGGATCGTCCCCGACCACAGCAAGGACGCGGGTGACTTCGACGACCGCGACACCGACAACTTCGTAGCGGAAGTCGCCTGGCTCACCCAGGTTGCCGCCGCCTACAGTAAGCTCAGCAAGGCGAGTTGAGAGCTCCCGCCCGGTTTGCATCCCCCGTCAAACCGGGCGGGCTTCTCCCGTTCCCCCGTGTTCCATCGGGCCGGACGGGTGGCTTCCGCCCGGACTGGCCCGGCCCATCCCCCGAGGGCCGGGCCAGTCCGATTTCCGCAGCAACCCGACCCCGTTTCCCCCGTGAGTCGCGTTAGCTGACAGCTATCGGCGAGACCCAACGTTGGCGGAGTCCCGGCCAATTGTCAACTGACCGCTATTCTGGGAAAGTGACGTATAGCCAAGGGCTATACCGAGGAGGTGACGGGAGGAAGGTTCACCATGACGGAGACCGAGACCGGGGGCGATGACCGGCCCCTGCTCGCAGTGCGTCTCGACGACCTGTTCAAGACGGTTCGTCCCAAGGGCAAGCACTGGACCAACGCCGAGGTGGCGGATGAACTGAAACGGGCCAACCCCGAACTCAAGGTCGGGGGTGTGTACCTGTCGCAGCTGCGGACCGGAAAACGCTCCAATCCCTCCCCCGACCTCCTCGCCGCCCTCGCCCGCTTCTTCGGCGTCTCGGTCGCCTACTTCTTCGACGACAAGGTCGCCCAGTCGGTTCTGAGCGAGATCGCCGCCATCGAGGCACTTCGGCAGTCCGGGGTCCGCGCCGTGGCGATGCGGGCGGCCGGGATGAAGAAGGAGAACCTCCAGGCCATCACGGCCATCATGGACCAGTACCGGCAGTTGCAGGGCCTCCCGCCCGTCGACGACCCCTCCGGCCCCGAATGAGGGGCGCCAGGAAGGAGCGGTCGGCGGATCACGACCGCCGCAGTCAGCTCAAGAAGCTCCGGAAGGCCGGCGCGGAGCGGATCGCCGAACTCGACCTGCCGGAAGCGACCGACGTGGCCGAACTGTGCCGCCACCTCGGCGAGGCGCGGGGACGCCCGATCATCCTGGTTCCGATGCAGATGCCCTCGTCGCATCCGTGCGGCATGTGGGTCGCCGCCCGCGACGAGGACCTGATCTTCTACGACGCCAACACCACCAGCGCGCATCAGGAGCACATCATCTTGCACGAGCTGGGTCACATCATCTGCTGCCATCGCGGGGCCGGCGGGCTGGACGAGACGGCCGCCCGTCTGCTCTTCCCCAACCTCGACCCCGAACTCGTACGCGACATGCTCCTGCGCGCGGCCTACGACGACGTGCAGGAGCAGGAGGCGGAGATCATCGCCTACCTGCTCTCCCAGCGGATGGGCGGCTCGGAGGGACGGGACGGCGCCTCCCCCTCGGGAGAGGCCGGAACCACCGGCGACCCCGGGACCAGCGCCATGCTCAGCCGGATCGAACGAACGCTGTTCTGACGATGGCACACCTAACCGGCGGACGCCGCCACCTCCTCGGCCACGGCGGCCACCGCCCGGCGGATGTCGTCCTCGCGGTGTTCGCACGTGAGGAAGAACCGCAGCCTCGACAGGCCTTCCTCGACGGCGGGATGGAAGATCGGATCGGCGATCACCCCGCGGGCGAACAGCCGGTCGGCTACGTGCAGGGTGCGCGCCGAGTCACCGAGGACGACCGGAACGATCGGGGTGTCCCGACTGGAGCCGGTCGCCAGACCGGCCGCCGCGGCCAGACGGAGGAACAGTGCGGCGTTGCGTCTGAGCGCGCGGACGCGGTGGGGTTCCGCGGCGATCAGCTCCGTGGCGGCCAGGGCCGCGGCCGCGTTGGCCGGGGTGAGTCCCACGCTGTAGACGAAGCCCGGGAGGGTGTGCCGCAGCCAGCGGACCATACGGGCCGAGCCGCCGAGGTAGCCCCCGCAACTGGCGAAGGACTTGGAGAGGGTGCCCATCCACACGTCCACGTCGGACCGGTCGACGCCGAAGAACTCGCCCACCCCTCGGCCGTGTTCGCCCACGGTGCCGATGCTGTGCGCCTCGTCGACCATCAGCAGGGCGCCGTACCGCTTCTTCAGCTCGATCACGGCGGGCAGGTCGGCCAGGTCGCCGTCCATGCTGTACGCGCCCTCGACGACGATCAACACCCGGCGGAAGCGTGCCCGGTTGAGGCGCAGCAGGTGTTCCAGACCGTCGGCGTCGTTGTGGGCGAACGGACGTCGCGCCGCCCCGGACAGGGCGCAGCCCTGGAGGATGCTGTCGTGGGCCAGTGCGTCGTGCAGCACCAGGTCCCCCGCGCCGACGAGGTGCCCGATCGCGGTGACGTTGGTGGCGTGGCCGCTGACCAGCGTGAGGCAGTCGTCCACGCCGAGGAAGTCGGCCAGGGCGCGTTCGAGCCGCACCGTGAGTTCCCGCTCGCCCGAGAGGACGCGGCTCGCGGAGACCGAGGTCCCGTACCGCTCCACGGCCCGGTGGACGGCTTCGTTGACCGCCGGATGGCCGCAGATTCCCAGGTAGTTGTAGCTGCCGAAGGAGAGGTACGAGCGGTCGCCGATGACGGTGGTGTCGCGGATGGTGCCCTCGTGGACGCGGAAGTACGGGAAGGCGGCGCCGTCGGCGGTGACCGTGTGCAGGCGTTGCTCGAAAAGGGCGACCTCCGGGAATTCGTCGACGCTCGCGGCATCGGCGCGCCATTCGGCGGCCCGTGCACCGTGGGACGGCGGCCGGGCGGGGGCGGCGGGCCGTGCGCGGTGCGGATCGAGCAGCGCTATCAGCCCGCCCACGGTGAGTTCGGGCGCGAACAGGTCCTCGGAGCGGAAACCGGGCGCGCGTTTGCCGATGTTGACGGCCAGCTCCTGGAGCATGAGGGAGTCGAACCCGAGGCCGGCCACGAGCGTCATGTCCTCGCTGAGGTCCGCGAGGGGGAACACCCCGGTGCGCGACACCTCAGCCAGCACGAGGGACGCGGCGTCCTCGGCGGGTGCGGCGAATTCGGCGGGGGCGGGGTGTGCGGTCGGCTCGGCGTCCGCGCGCACCGCCGCGGGGCGTGCGGGAGGCTCCGCGCCCTGGCGTGCCGCATCGTCCACGACCCAGTGGCGGCGCGGGGCGAGCGGGCTCGGCGGCAGGGTGCACGGCGGTGTGCGTCCCGCCGCGCAGGCTTCGGCGGCCGTCGGCTCGGCCTCCCCGGCCTGCCCGGCCTCCAGCGCCGAGGCCGCAGCGGTCAGCCGGGCGGCGGCGTCGGCGGTGTCCCGCGCCACCAGGGCGAGGCGCTCCGTCAGGGGCGCGCGACGGGCCAGGGTGTCCGCCACCCGGGCCAGCGGCGGCCCGTCCTCGGCGATGGTCCGCGCCACGTCCCTGGCGTACCGGGCCAGTCCGGGCCGGTCCCGGGCGGTGAGGACCAGCTCGTACGGCCCCTCGGCCGGTGCCCGCGCCGCGGGCGGCTCGGGGCACTCCTCCACGACCAGGTGGACGCCGGTACCGCCGAATCCGAAGGCACTCACGCCCGCACGGCGGGGCAGGCCGTTCCCGGACCACGGGACCGGTGTCGTCGCCACGGTCAGCCTCGCCGCGTCGAGGGCGGCGGTGCCGGCGAGGCCGAACTCCGGCTGCGGCGGGATCACCCCCCGCTGCACGGCCAGGACCGTCTTGATGAGCCCGGCCAGTCCCGCGGAGTTGAGCGAGTGCCCGACGACCGCCTTGACCGCGCCGAGGTGGGCGGGAGCGGCGTCCGCACCGCGCAGTTCGGCCAGGACCGCGAGCTCGACGGGGTCGCCGACGGTGGTCCCGGTGCCGTGCGCCTCCAGGTAGCCGACCGCGCCCGGGGACAGGTCCGCGTCGCGGTAGGCCCGGCGCAGGGCCCTGAGCTGGCCGCCCGCCCGGGGGTGCAGTCCGCCCTGCACGGTCCCGTCGTTGGCCGTGCCCACGCCGCGGATCACCGCGTAGACGCGGTCGCCGGCCGCCCGGGCGTCGGCCAGGGGCCGCAGCACCAGGACGCCGGCGCCCTCCCCCAGTACAAAGCCGTCGGCCTCGGCGCCGAAGGGCAGGCACCGGCCGCTGCGCGAGATGGCACCTATCCGGCACAGCCCCACCAGCAGGTCAGGGGCGAGGATCAGCTGGGCCCCACCGGCGATCGCGATGCGGGAGCGGCCCGCGCGCAGCGCGTGGACCGCGTTGGCGACGGCCATGAGCCCTCCGGAGCAGGCGGAGTCCAGGGCGTAGCTCTCGCCGTGCAGGTCGAAAACCGAACTGATCGTGTTGGGCCCCATGTTGAGGAGCAGGCCGGCGACGGACGTGCCGTGCAGGCCGGGCACCGCGCGTACGGTCTCCTGCCACCCGGGGTCCGCCGCAGGGGCGCCGAACTCGCCGCCGGCCAGCTGGCGCATCCGTATCCGCATGGTGCTGAGTTCGCGGTAACCGCTCTCGGTGAGGGCCGTGATCACCGAGGTCTCCTCGCGGTCGAAGCCGTCGGCCTCCCACCCCGCGTCCTGGATCGCCTCACGGGCGAGGTCGATGAGCAGCCGGTGCTGGGGGTCCATCGCGGCGGCCCGGCGCGGCGGTATCCCGTAGTGCGCGGCGTCGAAGTGGCCCACGTCCTCGAGCAGCGCCATGGTGTCGGTATAGGTGGACGACGTGTCGCGGAAGTCGTCGGAGAGGAAGGCGGCGCTGCGCCAGCGCGAGTCCGGGACGGTGGTGAACTGCGCCCGCGGGGCCGTCAGGAGCCGCCAGTACTCGTTCGGGTTCCGGGCTCCCGGGAACCGGCAGGCCATGCCCACGACCGCTATCGCCCCGCGCACGTCCACCGGGGACCGCGCCCCTGTCACGGAGGTCATCGCGTGGTGGTCGGGTGTGCGCGCCACCAGTCGAGCGTGGCCTTGACCTGTTCGTCGACACCGGTGGCGCGCACCGCGAACGCGGCCTCGTAGGCGCTGGAATCGACGACGAAGGGACGGTCGAACTGGTAGCGGATCTCCCGCAGTTCACGCATCAGCGGGGAGAACAGCCCCGCGAGGCCGAATACCGCCGGCGGGATCCTGCGCACCACCGCCGGCCCGGTCCCCGCACCGGCGGCGAGCAGGTCGGCCATCTCCCGCACCGAGTGCGGGCGTTGAGTGGGGACGTGCCAGGGGCGTCCCCATGCCCGCTCCTCGCCCGCGACCTCGGCCATCGCCGCGGCCACGTCGGGGAGGTAGGTCCAGCTGTGCGGGGCGTCCGGGTCACCGAGCGTGGAGACCGGCCTGCCGCGCAGCAGCGCCGGCACGACCCGTCCGGCGAGGTGCCCGCCGTCGGTGACGCCGGGGCCGAAGAAGTCGCTGGCCCGCACCTCGACCACCCTGATGCGGCCCCGCTCGTGCAGGGTCCGCGCCCGCTCCCACGCGGCGGCGCGTACGCGGCCCTTGGGGCCGGTCGCCGCGAGCGGCAGCCCTTCGGTCAAGGGTCCGTCCACCGGCCCGTAGCCGTAGAGGTTGCCCAGCATGACCAGTACGGCCCCGGTGGCCTCGGCCGCAGCAGAGGCCGAGGCGACGAGCGGCGGCCAGTCGCGCACCCAGCGGTGGTAGGGCGGCGCGGCACAGTGGTGGATCGCCGCCGCGCCACGTGCGGCGGCCGTCAGCCGCTCCCGGTCGGTCGCGTCGAACGCGAGGTGCTCGATCCCCGGTTCCGGGTCTCTGCCCGACCTGGTGACGACGCGTACGGAATGTCCCTGCTCGGCCAGCAAACGGGCGGTGGCGGCGCCCGCGGGCCCGAAACCCATGACGACATGAAGACTCACGGGCGCACAGTAGCGCGAGACCTGATCGATCTCTTACGAGTTTGGCCAGTACAAGACAACCTCTGACGTGTGGCGGCCGGGCCCGTACGCACGGGCCCGGCCGCCGCCGCCCGGCGTCAGACGCGGTCGGCCGCGATCAGGACGTACTGGAAGGAGCCGTCCTTGTAGGAGTTGATGAACGCCTCCTCGATGCCCGTGACCAGGGACGACGTCGCACGCAGCTCCCAGTAGGGCAGGGTCTCGGGGGTCAGGTCGATGACGGCCTGCGGCACGAGACGGTTGTCGGCCATGGCGCGCATGTATTCGCGGCGGGAGTGGATGTTGCACTCGAAGTGCGCGTTGATCTGGGAGACCCACTTCGAAGGCTGGCCGTAACGCGGGTTCCAGCAACCGGTGATGGTCACGTAGCGGCCGCCGACCGCGAGGACGCGGGAGTGCTCGGCGAACAGGTCGTGCAGATCGACGTACATGCTCGACTCGTTGTTCCACGAGGCGGCGGCCTGCCCTGTCTCGAACGGCGTGTTGAGCATGTTGCAGACGCGGGCCCGGACGGAGTCGTCGATGCCCAGCTCGCGGGCGCGCTGGTTCGCGAAGTCGGCCTGCTTGGCCGACAGGGTGACGCCCTCGACCTTGCAACCGAACCGCTGGTGGGCCATGACCATCGAACCGCCGCGGCCGCAGCCGGCGTCCACGAGCGTGTCGTCGCGCCCGATGGTGCCGAGGTGGCTCAGCAGGACGTCCGCCTGCGCGGACTCCAGGCGGTGGAGTTCGGCGATCAGCTTCTTCTCGTATGCGCTATCCTCGGTGTCCCCGAGGGCGGCGTGGTCGATGTCACCGATGCCGTAGTGGTGGTGGTACAGGCCGTCGACATCGCCGAGGCGCAGGTTCACCGGCCGTGCCTCGTGGTCCCAGTAGCGGGCGATGTCGCCCTGGTAGGGCGTCGCCGGGGCGGGAATGAAGGCCGTAGTGGGGGCTGCAACGGTGAGATCGGTGCTGGTCACGAATAAATCCATCCTTACCAGAAGTCGGGCAGGCTGTAGCGGTAGGTGTTGGTCTGGTGCCAGTAGTGGTTGCCGTCGACCCAGACGGCCACGCCCCGGAGGAAGCGCACCACGCGTGGATCGGGGCAGGACACGGCCAGTTCCGCGGCCGCGGCCTCGAAGGCGTGCATGAGGTCGTTGTGGACCTCGACGGCCTTCAGGTAGGCCTCCTTGTCGGAGAGGCCCTCCCGTTCGGCGATGACCACCGGCAGGTTCAGGTGCATGCCGGGGCTTTCGAGTTCCTTGGTGTAGGAGTACAGGTCGTTGGAGATGGTGGTGGCGTTGCCCGCCAGCGCGATCACCCGTTGCATGGCGGGCATCGCGTGCAGCTCGGCCGGGAGTTCGTAGCCGCCCACGGTGTCGGTGATGGTGGGGCAGGGGCGGAAGTTGTTGAACTGGCGCATCGCCAGGTACTCGGACACCTCCGGGACGTACTTCGTCTCGGCCCATGCGGCCTCGGCGAGGTACCCCATGTGCAGCCGGGCCATGTCGTGCCGGAACCGGTCGGCCTGCGACGGGGTCGCCGCCCGCGTGAAGTACTCCATGGCCGAGCGGTAGGAACGCCGGGGCGCGTCCGAGAGGAGCGTTTCCGCCCACGCCGGCTCGTACTCCGCCGTCGTGTGGACGGGGTCGAGTGCGGTGTGCGCCAGCAGAAGCCTTCCGCCCAGTCCGACCGGCGAACCGCCGTGGTCCTCGCAGTAGCAGTCGTCGACCACGTTCTCGGCGACCATCAGCCTGGTGGCGATCATCAGGTGGTCGACGGTCGGAGCGTCCGGGTGGCAGGCGACCATGTAGCGCCCGACGGAGAAGCCGTCGAACTGGTCCTCCCACTCCGGCGGGTACGCCTCCACCTCGTCCACCGCCCAGCGCTTGATCCGGCGGCTGACCTCGGCCACGCGGGCGGGGTCGGGCTCCGGGACCGGGTGGTGGTAGAGGCCGGGGATCGGCCGGCCCTCCGCCGCGGGCGGGGGTGCGGGCGCCTCGGGTACCGGGGCGGCGGGCTGCGCGCGGTGGGGGGTGAAGAAGAACAGCCCCTCCGTGCCCACGCCACTGGGGCCGCGCATGATCCGCTCCAGGGCGGGGTTCGGTGTGACCGTCGCGGCGGCGGCCCCCCGTGCCGGCTCCGCGACCAGGTCACCGCCCGGTCCTCCGCCCGGTACGGGCGATGCTTCGGGGGTGAGGTGGGAGGGCCGGGCGGCCGCCGGCCCGAAGGGCAGCGCGGGCCCGGTCGGCAGCGCGCGACTGCCTACGGTGACGGCGTCGGCCCCGCGGCCGTGGCCGTGGGCCCCGCAGCGGGCCGCGGCGGCAGGCAGGCTCGACTGCGCAGGGGAAGGCCCGGGAACGGGCATCCGTGGCTCCTAGGTGAGGGGGTGGGCTGTCCCGGATCCCGGGCACGTTCGGCCGGGATCCGGGAGGGTCCGGGCTGACGGCGGCCTGGCCGTCAGTCGCGCCGACGGCCGATCTGGACGTTCTCCATCACGCCGAGCGCGTCGGGCACCAGGATGGCGGCGGAGTAGTAGGTGGTGACCAGGTACGAGATGATCGCCTGCTCGCTGATGCCCATGAAGCGCACGGACAGGCCCGGCTCGTACTCCTCGGGCAGCCCGGTCTGGTGCAGGCCGATGACGCCCTGGTTGTCCTCGCCCGTGCGCATGGCGAGGATGGAGCTGGTGTTCTCCTTGCTGATGGGGATCTTGCTGCAGGGGAGGATCGGGACCCCGCGCCAGGCCGGGACCTGCTGGCCGCCGAGGTCGACGTGGTCCGGGTAGAGCCCGCGGGCGTTGAACTCGCGCCCGATCGCCGCGATGGTCTTGGGGTGGGCGAAGAAGAACTTGGTGCCGCGGCGCCGGCAGAGCAGTTCGTCCATGTCGTCCGGGGTGGGCGGGCCGGAGTGGGTCTGGATGCGCTGCTTGAAGTCGGCGTTGTGGAGCAGGCCGAACTCCCGGTTGTTGACGAGTTCGTACTCCTGGCGCTCGCGCAGCGCCTCGATGGTGAGCCTGAGCTGTTCCTCGGTCTGGTTGTGCGGCCCGTTGTAGAGGTCGGCGACGCGCGTGTGGACGCGCAGTACGGTCTGGGCGATGGAGAGTTCGTACTCGCGCGGCTTGAGTTCGTAGTCGACGAAGGTGCCGGGGAGCTCCGCCTCGCCGGTGTGGCCGGCGGACATCGCGATCTCGGCTTCGCCGTGCTTGTTCTGCCGCTGGTGCGGGAGCGAGCCGAACCGCTCGACGTGGGCGCGGAGGTTCGGTGCCGCGTCGAGGACGGCGGCGAAGTCGGCGCGGGAGAGGGTGAGCAGGATGCCGGAGGTCTCGGCGGTGACCGTGTAGTCGGCGGTCGCGTCGGCGTCCAGCAGCGCGTTCTCGCCGAACCGGTCGCCGTCGGCCAGTACGGCGACGGCGACTTCGTCGCCGTACTTGCCGACGGAGGTCTGGTTGACGCGGCCGTGCGCGATGAGGTGGATGCGCTCGGCGGGGGCACCCCGCTCGACCAGCACCTCACCGGCGCGGAAGTCGCGCTGGACGCAGCGGTCGGCGAGCGTGGTCAGTACCTGCTCGTCCTCGAATCCGCGCAGCATGGCGAGTTCGCCGAGTTCGCGCGGGATCACCCGGACGGTGGCCCCGTCCTGGACGAACTCGATGCGGCCGTCGCCGACGGTGTAGGTCAGGCGGCGGTTGACGCGGTAGGTGCCGCCCTTGGTCTCCACCCAGGGGAGCGTCCTCAGGAGCCACCGGGAGGTGATCTCCTGCATCTGGGGGGCGGACTTGGTCGTGGTGGCAAGGTTGCGGGCGGCCGCCGTGCCCAGACTCATCTGCTGGGTCGGCTCCAGCTGGGCCTCTGGGCTGGTGTCCACGGTCATCGCGCAGGCCTTTCCTTCGTGTCCTTCGTGCGGGCGGTGATCAGCGCATGCCTGTGCACGTCACCAGTGAAAGAAGAAAAATAGGGTGAATACCCGGGCAATCCCTCTAGATCCGGAAGCACAGTAACCGTCCGTGAACCGGGTCACCCATCGGAAGGGGTGGGGATTACCTCGAACCAGTGATCTTGAGCCGCGGCGTGTTTGGTCATGCTCTCGGCGGTTTCGGACACGCTCTCCGCGCGCTTTCCGCCAGGGCCGGGTCGGACGGTCAATTGCCGTGCAGGTACGGCCGGTTCCGGGACCCCAGCGGCGGCGGCCTCGGCGGCGGCGTACGCTACCGCCGTGACGGACGACGAGGATCTGATACTCGCGGAGGCGCTGGGCGCGGTGGGAGCCCTCGGCGGTGGCTCCGGCGGCCGGTTCGGCGCGAAGTTCGCGGCCCGACGGCTGAAGAAGAACGTGCACGAGGTCGAGCTGACCCTGGGGGGTGTCTCGCCCTCCGAGGCCGCCGCCCGCACGGCCGACCTCCTCCTGCGCCTGGGGACCCCGGTGCGCACGGCCGGTGCCGAGCCCCCGAGCGGCGTGCGAGTCGTCCGGGCCCTCGTCGGCGGCGGGTTCGGGAACATGAACCCGGTCCTGGTCACCGTGACGCTGACGGGCACCGGACCGGAGGCCACCGCCGTCCGCGTCCGCGGCGCCGCCAAGGAGGGCCTGATCAGGCAACGGGCGGGCGAGAAGACCGCCCACCAGGTGGCCGACCTGCTGGCACACCGCCTCCCCCCTCCCCCGACGCACTGACGGGCGGGGCGGGAACCGCAGAGGCGGGAACCGCAGGGGCGGGAACCGCAGGGGCGGGAACAGGGATGGTTTGGGGGTTTCCCGTCAGTCCCATCGTCTCTCCGTGTCGGGCCGGTCCCTCAAGGGCGCTCCTTCGTCGCGTCGCTTCGCGATGTCGCTGCGCTCCACCCTTGACCGCCCGTCCCGCCACGGACATACGAGGACAGCCGGGAAGCCCCCAAAGGAACGGGCCGG
>NZ_JOAK01000007.1 GCF_000720455.1 Streptomyces virginiae
TCGGTGGTCATAGCGTTAGGGAAACGCCCGGTTACATTCCGAACCCGGAAGCTAAGCCTTTCAGCGCCGATGGTACTGCAGGGGGGACCCTGTGGGAGATTAGGACGCCGCCGAACAATCATTGTGGGAAAGCCCCGCACCTTCTGGTGCGGGGCTTTTCTGCGTTCCGGACACGTGTGTGGTCTCCTGTAGGGTCAGGGGGCATCGAACGACCATTTCTACCGTCACAGTGGAGGCCCCCGGGTGGAGGTCCAGGAGACTCGGGTTCAGACTGACCGAATTTTCACCATTCCCAACATCCTGAGCATGGCTCGCCTCGCCGGCGTGCCCCTGTTCCTGTGGCTGATCCTCGCGGAGTACGACGGGTGGGCCCTGGCCGTCCTCATGCTCAGCGGGATCAGCGACTACCTCGACGGGAAGCTCGCCCGGCGCTGGAATCAGATCAGCAAGCTCGGCCGGCTGCTGGACCCCGCCGCGGACCGGCTCTACATCCTGTCGACGCTGTTCGGTCTGACCTATCGCGAGATCCTGCCGCTGTGGCTCACCGGCGCGCTCCTGGCGCGCGAGCTGATGTTGCTGGTCATGGTGTGGATCCTGCGCCGCCACGGATATCCGCCGCCGCAGGTCAACTTCCTCGGCAAGGCGGCGACCTTCAACCTGATGTACGCCTTCCCGTTGCTCCTGCTCAGTGACGGAAGCGGCTGGTTGGCCTGGTTGGCGTCAGTTTTCGGATGGGCGTTCGCCGGATGGGGTACAACCCTCTATTGGTGGGCAGGAATCCTTTACGTGGTTCAAGTCCGCCGACTGGTGAAGGCTGACGCCACGGCCGATTGAGCCCGCCCGACGCCGGATGACGCGGAGGAGTCGCGAAGTCACCGAACGAGGCGGGTGAGAGTCGGCACGACTGTCATCTCTCAAGGAGGACTCTTCCGACATGAAGGCCGTCGTGATGGCCGGTGGCGAGGGCACACGCCTTCGTCCCATGACCTCGAGCATGCCCAAGCCGCTCCTGCCGGTGGCGAACCGCCCGATCATGGAGCACGTACTCAGGCTGCTCAAGCGGCACGGGCTCAGCGAGACCGTGGTGACCGTGCAGTTCCTGGCGTCGCTCGTCAAGAACTATTTCGGTGACGGCGAAGAGCTCGGTATGGAGCTCACCTATGCCAACGAGGAAAAGCCACTCGGGACCGCCGGCAGCGTGAAGAATGCCGAGGAGGCCTTGAAGGATGACGCCTTCGTCGTCATTTCCGGCGATGCGCTGACCGACTTCGACCTCACCGACCTGATCCGCTTCCACAAGGAGAAGGGCGCACTCGTCACGGTGTGCCTGACCCGGGTCCCGAACCCGCTGGAATTCGGCATCACCATCGTGGACGAGGAAGGCAAGGTCGAGCGCTTCCTGGAGAAGCCGACCTGGGGCCAGGTGTTCTCGGACACCGTCAACACCGGCATCTACGTCATGGAGCCCGAGGTCTTCGACTACGTCGACGCGGACGTCTCCGTCGACTGGTCCAGCGACGTCTTCCCCCAGCTGATGAAGGATGGCAAGCCGATCTACGGCTACGTCGCCGAGGGCTACTGGGAGGACGTGGGCACGCACGAGAGCTACGTCAAGGCGCAGGCCGACGTGCTCGAGGGCAAGGTCCAGATCGACATGGACGGCTTCGAGATCTCGCCGGGCGTATGGGTCGCCGAAGGAGCCGAGGTCAGTCCGGACGCCGTGCTGCGCGGACCCCTCTACATCGGGGACTACGCCAAGATCGAGGCCGGCGTCGAGATCCGCGAGCACACCGTCATCGGGTCGAACGTCGTCGTCAAGACCGGAGCCTTCCTCCACCGGGCCGTCGTCCACGACAACGTGTACATCGGCCCCCACAGCAACCTGCGCGGCTGCGTCATCGGCAAGAACACCGACATCATGCGCGCGGCGCGGATCGAGGACGGGGCCGTCATCGGCGACGAGTGCCTCGTCGGTGAGGAATCGATTGTCCAGGGGAACGTGCGCGTCTACCCCTTCAAGACGATCGAGGCCGGCGCCTTCGTCAACACTTCCGTCATCTGGGAGTCCCGCGGGCAGGCCCACCTCTTCGGTGCGCGCGGAGTCTCCGGGATCCTGAACGTCGAGATCACCCCAGAGCTCGTCGTCCGGCTGGCCGGTGCCTACGCCACCACCCTGAAGAAGGGTGCGATCGTCACCACGGCCCGCGACCACTCCCGCGGCGCCCGAGCGCTCAAGAGGGCCGTGATCTCGGCACTCCAGGCCAGCGCGATCAACGTACGGGACCTGGAGAACGTACCGCTGCCCGTGGCGCGGCAGCAGACCGCGAGAGGCAGCGCCGGCGGGATCGTCCTGCGGACCTCGCCCGGAGTGCCGGACTCCGTCGACATCATGTTCCTCGACGAACGCGGAGCGGACCTCTCGCTCCAGCAGCAGCGCAAGCTGGACCGCGTGTACGCGCGCCAGGAGTACCGGCGGGCGTTCCCCGGCGAAATCGGCGACCTGCAGTTCCCGGGCAGCGTCTTCGACGCCTACACCGGCTCGCTGCTGCGGCGGGTGGACACCACGGGGATCAGTGACGCCGGGCTCAAGGTCGTCGTCGACGCCACCAACGGCAGCGCCGGGCTCGTCATGCCGAGCCTCCTGGGCCGGCTCGGGGTGGACGCCCTGACGATCAACCCCGGTCTCGACGAGTCCAGGCCGACGGAGACCGCCGAGTCCCGGCGCGCCGGCCTGGTGCGGCTGGGCGAGATCGTGGCGTCGGCCCGGGCTGCCTTCGGCGTACGGTTCGACCCGGTCGGCGAGCGGATCTCCCTCGTCGACGAGCGCGGGCGGATCATCGAGGACGACCGGGCCCTGCTGGTCATGCTCGACCTGGTGGCCGCGGAGAAGCGCAGCGGCAAGGTCGCGCTCCCGGTGACCACCACGCGCGTCGCCGAACAGGTGGCCGCCTACCACGGCACCCAGGTGGAGTGGACGACGACCTCGCCGGACGACCTGACCCGGGTCGGTCGGGCCGAGACCACCATCTTCGGCGGAGACGGCCGGGGCGGATTCATCGTTCCGGAGTTCAGCAGCGTCTTCGACGGCTCGGCGGCGTTCGTGCAGCTGCTCGGCCTGGTGGCGCGTACCCAGCTCACGCTGAGCCAGATCGACGCCCGGATTCCGCGGGCGCACGTGCTCAAGCGGGACGTGCCGACGCCGTGGGCGGTGAAGGGGCTCGTCATGCGGCGGGTCGTGGAAGCGGCCGGAGACCGGCAGGTGGACACCACCGACGGGGTGCGGGTGGTCGAGGCCGACGGCCGGTGGGCGCTGGTCCTGCCGGACCCGGCGGAGGCCGTGACGCACCTGTGGGCCGAGGGCCCCGACGACGCCTCCGCGCAGGCACTGCTCGACGAATGGGCGGCCGTGGTGGACGGCGCCGGGCACTGACTGCCGGGCGTGCGCTGACGTAGGGCGGAAGTCCGGTGGGCCGCGGCGGGGGGAATCCCGCCCCGGCCCACCGGATGGACGCATTGGGTGTGTACGGCGCCGACATGCGACGATGTGCGGCATGTCGCAGCCGCCCCACAACCGGACTCCGGCGTCTTCTGTGCCAGCGCGCCCGGACGCCTCCATGTCGCTGCTGACGCACGTGATGGACCACAGCCTCGACGAGGGCTACGCGGAGGCGACGGCCCGGCGCGAAGCGGACGGTACGGCCGGCCTGCCCCGTACCCTCAAGGCAAAACTGGGGCTCGCCGCCGGTCTCGTGATCACCGCGATGGTCGTCACGCTCGGTGCCGCCGAGGCGCGCGTGGACGCTCCGGTGCTCGCGAAGGAGCGCCAGGAACTGATCGACCGGGTGCAGCGCGCCGACGAGCGCGCCGACGCCCTGGAGCAGAACATCGACCGGCTGCGGACCGATGTCGCCGCACGTCAGCGCGCGGCCCTCAAGCAGCCCGGCGGGAGCCAGGGCGAGCTGGTGTCGCTGCTCTCCGGAGCCACCGAGGTCCGCGGGCCCGGGATCAAGCTGGTCGTGGACGACGCGAAGGGCTCCTCCACCGGCGAGGGCGGCAAACCGCGCGAGAGCAGCGGCTTCTCGGACACCGGCCGGCTCCGCGACCGTGACATGCAGAAGATCGTCAACGGGCTGTGGCAGTCCGGCGCCGAGGCGATCTCGATCAACGGGCAGCGGTTGACGGAGCTGTCGGCGATCAGGGCCGCGGGTGACGCGATACTGGTCGACAACCGGCCGCTGGTGCCGCCGTACGAAGTGCTGGCGGTGGGGGACAAGAAGCGGCTCGGCCCGGCCTTCCAGGATTCGGCGGACGGCCAGTACCTGCACGTGCTGCAGGAGAGCTACGGGATCCGCTACACGCTGTCCCCGGCCGACGACCTCCGGCTGCCGCCCGCAGCGAGCCTGATCGTACGTACAGCCACAGCAGCAGAGCAGCAGAAGGGTGCATCGTGATCGCGGTACTGGGCCTCTTGGCCGGAGTGGTGGTCGGACTTCTGGTCCGGCCCGAGGTACCGGCCGTGGTGGAGCCTTATCTGCCCATCGCCGTGGTGGCGGCGCTGGACGCGGTGTTCGGGGGCCTGCGCGCCATGCTGGACGGCATCTTCGTGGACAAGGTCTTCGTGGTGTCGTTCCTGTCGAACGTCGTCGTGGCCGCGCTGATCGTTTTCCTCGGCGACAAGCTGGGCGTCGGTTCGCAGCTGTCCACCGGTGTGGTCGTCGTCCTCGGCATCCGCATCTTCTCCAACGCCGCGGCCATCCGCCGGCACGTGTTCCGGGCGTGATGGGGATGAGTGCGAACGACACCCCGCCCGAGGAACCGAACGTCCCGGAACAGCCTCTTGAAGAGGGAAAGACACAGGTCGAGCCGGTCACCGAGGAGACCGGCCGGCAGCGGCTCGCCGCCGGTCTGTGGCCGCCGCGGGTGAGCAGGGCCCAACTGATCGTCGCGCTGCTGCTGTTCGTCCTGGGGCTGGGGCTGGCCATCCAGGTCCGTTCCAACAGCGACTCCAGCGCGCTGCGCGGGGCCCGGCAGGAGGACCTCGTCCGCATCCTCGACGAGCTCGACGGCCGGACCAAGCGGCTGGAGGACGAGAAGCAGCGGCTGGAGGACCAGCGGCGGGAGCTGGAGAGCAGCTCCAACCAGGCGGAGGAGGCCCGCAAGCAGACCGTGGAGAAGGAGCGTCAACTGGGCATCCTGGCCGGTACCGTGGCAGCACAGGGACCGGGCATCACGCTCAAGATCACTGATCCCACCGGGCAGGTGCAGTCCGACCAGCTGCTGGACACCCTCCAGGAGCTGCGGGCCGCCGGGGCCGAGGCGATCCAGATCAACGGGGTGCGCATCGTGGCAGGCTCGTACTTCTCGGACGAGAACGGCGGTGTCGGGATCGACGGCAAGAAGATCACACAACCCTATGAGTTCAGGGTGATCGGCAAGCCGCAGGATCTGGAGCCCGCGCTCAACATCCCCGGCGGTGTCGTCCAGACGCTGGAGAAGGAGCAGGCCACGGTCGCCGTCACACGGTCGGCGAAGATCATTGTGGACGCCTTGCGGGCTGCGAAGCAGCCTGACTACGCTCGGTCGTCATCGGGGTGAAGATGAAGCGGAGTGGAGGGTGGAGCGGCGCACGCGGGCTGATGCCTGCGGGGGGTCGCCGCACCGAAGTTGCGGTGCGTGGTGGAAACTGTCTGGTGGTTACGGACGTTGTGAGAATGTCCGGGTCGGCAGGTGTCTGCATTCGGAGTTCGTCCTGCCCCACGGGCGGGTCTGTTTCAGTCAAGGGGAATCGCCCGTGAAGTTGTTTGAGAAGTTGTTCGGCAAGAAGAACCGCGAGGAGAGCGGCGCGGCCAGGCACCGTGCCGGCGGCGCGGAAGGGCAGGGTGACCGGCCGCTGTTCCGCGACGAGGTCGCCGGTGCGGGTGAGGTTCCGGGTGCCCCCGGCGCGTCGTCTGTTGACCCTGCCGGTACCGGCCGCATAGGTTTCGGTGAACCATCAACCTCTAGTGCGGGTGGAGGGTTTGCCCCCGACCCGTATGCCACCAATGCCTCCGCGGGGCAGCCGCGGCGCGAGGAGCCGTCCATGTCGGCCGAGCAGGTTTGCAGCAGGTGCGGACACCGCAGCGATGCGGCCAGCCGGTTCTGCTCCAACTGCGGCGCGCCGCTGCGGGCGGGCCTGACGCCGGAGCGTGCCTCGGAGACCACGTCCACCATCTCGATCTCGGGCCTGGAGGCCTACGAGGCCGAGGTGTCGGGACAGACGCACGTGTCGTCCTCGCTGTCCCCCGAGGCCCAGGCCGCGGTGGAGGCGCTGCCGCCCGGTGCCGCCCTGCTCATCGTGCGGCGCGGCCCCAACTCCGGTAGCCGCTTCCTGCTGGACGGCGAGCTGACCACGGCCGGCCGGCACCCGCAGAGCGACATCTTCCTGGACGACGTCACCGTCTCCCGGCGGCATGTCGAGTTCCGCAGGAGCCAGGACGGCGGCTTCACCGTGGCCGATGTCGGCAGCCTCAACGGCACGTACGTCAACCGTGAGCCGATCGACTCCGTAGCCCTGCACAACGGCGACGAGGTGCAGATCGGCAAGTACCGGCTGGTCTTCTACGCGAGCCTGCGGGGCGTCTGACCCTCCCCCGGACCCGGTCCGGGGGCACCCGAGGGAAGGTCCCATGCTGCGCAATCCGACAGGCGGTGCCGGCAACGGCTCCGCCGGCTCGGCCGGGCGGCTGGTGAGCATCGGCACGGTGCTCACCACGCTGCGTGACGAGTTCCCCGAAGTCACGATCTCGAAGATCCGTTTTCTGGAGGCGGAGGGGCTGGTCGAGCCCCGGCGCACACCTTCCGGATACCGCAAGTTCAGCACGGAGGACGTGGAGCGCCTCGCCCGCATCCTGCGCCTGCAGCGTGACCACTACCTGCCGCTGAAGGTCATCCGGGAGCAGCTCGACGCGCTCGCCCGCGGTGAGCAGATCCGCATCCCTGCGCCCACGGCGAACGGCGAAGCCGCCGATCCGTCCGATCCCGCCGCCGCCGTCTACGGCGAGGTGGGGCAGGAGCGGCCTCCTGTGGCCCGTGTGGGGCGGGCGGAGCTCCTCGCGGCCGTCGGCGTGGACGAGGACCAGCTGGTCGAGTGGGAGTCGTACGGGCTGCTCGCCGAGACGCCGGGCGGCGGCTTCGACGCCGACGCGGTCACGGTGGCCCGGCTCGTGGCCGACCTGGGCCGTTTCGGGCTGGAGCCGCGGCACCTGCGCGCCATGAAGGCGGCCGCCGACCGCGAGGCCGGCCTGGTGGAGCAGGTCGTGGCCCCGCTGCGCCGGCACCGCAACCCGCAGACCAGGGCCCATGCGGAGGCCACGATGAAGGAGCTCGCGGGGCTCTCCGTACGGCTGCACGAGGCCCTGGTGCAGACCGCTCTCGGCGTCCGGTTGCGCTGAGCGCGCCGGTCGGGGTGGAGCCCCGACTACCCAAACCTGCCGAGCAGGTCCTAGGGTTGCTGTGTGAACGAGCTCGACGTTGTGGGTGTCCGGGTGGAAATGCCCTCCAACCAACCGATCGTGCTCCTGCGTGAAGTGGGAGGCGACCGGTACCTCCCCATCTGGATCGGTCCTGGGGAGGCTACGGCCATTGCCTTTGCCCAGCAGGGAATGGCCCCTGCCCGGCCGCTGACGCACGACCTCTTCAAGGACGTGCTGGAGGCGGTCGGTGAGGAGCTCACCGAGGTCCGGATCACGGATCTGCGGGAGGGCGTCTTCTACGCGGAGCTCGTCTTCGCCAGCGGGGTCGAGGTGAGTGCGCGGCCGTCGGACGCCATAGCCCTCGCCCTGCGGACGGGTACGCCGATCTACGGCAGTGACGGCGTGCTGGACGACGCCGGAATCGCCATCCCGGACGAGCAGGAGGACGAGGTGGAGAAGTTCCGCGAGTTCCTCGACCAGATCTCACCCGAGGACTTCGGCACCGGCCCGCAGTGAGGTGCCGGCCGCGTGATCCACGGTCAGGCTCCAGCCCATTCGAGTAGCCTTTCCCCGCGAACGGACACGGGAAACCACTCTCAGGGTGATTATCACTCGGCGTGCCGAGTGTGGCGATCGTTGACGCACCCCTGGTGACTGCCTACCTTCGAGGTGGGCAGGTCAAGGACGGAGGGTCGGCGTGAGGATCACGGGCGACGGTACGACCGGGGGCACCCCCGTACGGAGTGACACCGGGCCGTACCCGCTGCACGGTGCTGCGGTCGGATCCGCGCGCCGTCAGCCGGAGTCGACGCCGGTCCAGCCGGTGGGCGGGGACCCCGCGCCCGAGGAGATCGGCTACCGCGGGCCGACGGCGTGCGCCGCCGCCGGCATCACCTACCGACAGCTCGACTACTGGGCCCGCACCGGGCTGGTGGAGCCCAGTGTGCGGGCCGCGTACGGGTCGGGGACGCAGCGCCTCTACAGCTTCCGCGACGTTGTGGTCCTCAAGATCGTCAAGCGCTTCCTGGACACCGGTGTCGCGCTGCAGAACATCCGCACGGCCGTGCAGCACCTGCACGACCGCGAACTCGCGGACCTCGAGCGGATGACGCTGATGAGCGACGGCGCCACGGTGTACGAGTGCACCTCGCCGGACCAGGTCGTGAGCCTCCTCCAGGGCGGGCAGGGCGTCTTCGGCATCGCCGTGGGCGTGGTGTGGCGCGACGTGCAGAGCGCGCTGGCGCAGCTGCACGGGGAGCGGGTGGACACCGGCGAGACCCTGGTCGGGCACAACCCGACGGACGAACTGGCGGCCCGCCGCAACCGCGCCGTCTGACCGGGGCTCCGGGGTGTCAGTGGCGTAGGGCAGCATCGGTGCTGTGAGAGCCGCTCCGACCATCCTGCACCTGGACATGGACGCCTTCTACGCCTCCGTCGAGCAGGCGTCGAAGCCGAGCCTGCGCGGCAAGGCCGTCATCGTCGGCGGGCTCGGACCGCGCGGGGTCGTCGCCACCGCCTCGTACGAGGCCAGGCGGTTCGGGGTGCACTCGGCGATGCCGATGGGCCAGGCCCGCAGGCTCTGTCCGAACGGCGCCTACCTGATCCCGCGCTTCACGCTCTACCGGCAGGTCAGCGACATCGTGATGGCCATGCTCCGGGAGCTGTCGCCGCTGGTCGAGCCGCTCAGCCTGGACGAGGCCTTCGTGGACCTGGAGGCGGGAGGCGTCGCCTTCGACTCGGACTCCGCCCGGGCCACGGGCGAGCGGCTGCGGGCCGACATCAGGGCCGCCACGGGGCTCAGCGGGTCCGTCGGGCTGGCGGGGTCGAAGATGCTGGCCAAGGTGGCCTCCGAGGAGGCCAAGCCGGCCGGGCTGCTGCTGATCGAGCCCGGGACCGAGCGGGAACTGCTCGCACCGATGTCCGTACGGACCCTGCCAGGGGTGGGACCGGCCACGGGGGAACACCTGCGCCGCGCCGGGATCACCACGGTGGGGGAGCTGGCGGAGGCCGGCGAGGACGAGCTGGTCCGGATGGTGGGGCGCGCGCACGGCGCGGGGCTGTACCGGATGGCACTGGGGCTGGACGACCGGCCGGTGGTCGCCGAGCGGGACGCGAAGTCGGTGTCGGTCGAGGACACCTTCGACGTGGACCTCCACGACCGGGTGCGGATCCGGGGCGAGGTGCAGCGGCTGGCGGACCGGTGCGTGCGGCGGCTGCGGGGCTCGGGGCACTCCGGGCGCACGATCGTGCTCAAGGTGCGGCGCTACGACTTCTCCACGCTGACGCGGTCCGAGACGCTGCGCGGGCCCACGGACGATCCGGCCGTCGTGCGCGAGGCCGCCGCGCGGCTGCTGGAGGCGGTGGACACCACGGGCGGGGTGCGACTGCTGGGGGTGGGGGTGACGGGGCTGGCGGACTACACGCAGGAGGACCTCTTCGCGCAGTCGTCCGCAGCGGAGGCGGAGGCGGAGGCGGCAGAGCACGAGGACGACGGTGCGGGCGGTGCGGCGGAGCCGGAGGCGACCGTCGGGGGCGCGGGGCCTTCGGAGGGGCCGGAGCGGTCCGCCGAGCCGCAGGAGGCTCCGGAGCGCCGCTGGACGGCCGGGAGCGACGTACGGCACGTCCTGTACGGGCCGGGGTGGGTGCAGGGCAGCGGGGTCGGGCGGGTGACCGTGCGGTTCGAGCAGCCCGGATCGGAGCCCGGCCGGGTGCGGACCTTCCGGGTGGACGACCCGGATCTGGCGCCGTCCGACCCGTTGCCGCTGGTGGGGGACCTTTCGTAGGAGGGGGCGCTACACCGGGGCGCAGCCCTCGTCGTGGAGCTCAGCCCTCGTCGCCCGCCAGGCGGCCGAAGTCGCGGTGGAAGTCGGACGGAAGGGTCGTGTCCAGGCCGTAGTGGTGGTAAAGCTGGAGTTCCTGCTCGGGAGACAGGTGGCGGCCGACGCCGAAATCCGGTGCGTCCTTGATGAGGGAGCGTTCGAAGGGCACCCGCAGGGTCTCGCCGACCATCTCGCTCGGCTCCAGCGGGACGAAGGCGTCCCGGCTGAACAGGCCGGTGCGGACGGCAGCCCATTCCGGGACACCTGTGGCATCGTCGAGGTAGACCTCGTCGATGGTGCCGATCTTGGCACCGTTGCGGTCGAACGCCTTGCGGCCGATCAGGCTGCGCGGATCGATGTCGGTCTGCACGGTCCCTCCAAATGGTCGCAACTGCTCCGTAATGACTACAGAAGTGCATTTCCCCACAGGAGGCCACTCGGGGAGCCCCTTGAACCCCGCTGGTAGTCTGGATGACGGCTGTCGACCCTGTGCGGGAGAGTCCTCCGAATGAGCAAGGCGGAGGCGCCGAAGGAGCAAATCCTCCCCGGAATCTCTCAGGCATACGTACCGCACGGACGAGGCCACTCTGGAAAGCAGGGGCGGTACCGGGCGCGCAGTGCCGGTCCTTCCCCTCACCGACGGTGAAAGCCGGATGCCCGCGGGAGACCCCTGTGGCGTCCGGTGAAACTCTCAGGTTGAGATGACAGAGGGGGAGGCCGTCCGGGTGCCCGCGCCGTGGTGCCCCTCGCAGGTCATATGACCAGGAGGCCTCCGTACATGACCGCCAACCGCATTCCGCTCTCCCAGCTGGAGCGAGGCATCCCCTTCGAACAGCGCCACATCGGCCCGGATGCCGAGGCGCAGGCGAAGATGCTCGCCCACGTGGGCTACGGCTCCCTGGACGAACTGACCGCCGCCGCGGTCCCGGATGTGATCAAGACCGCCGACGCGCTCGACCTGCCCGAGGCGCGGACCGAGGCCGAGGTGCTCGCCGAGCTCCGCTCGCTCGCCGACCGCAACCAGGTCCTCACCTCCATGATCGGTCTCGGCTACTACGGGACCTTCACCCCGCCGGTGATCCTCCGCAACGTCATGGAGAACCCGGCCTGGTACACGGCGTACACGCCCTACCAGCCGGAGATCTCGCAGGGCCGCCTCGAGGCCCTCCTGAACTTCCAGACCGTCGTCGCCGACCTCACCGGCCTGCCGACCTCGGGCGCCTCGCTGCTCGACGAGGGCACCGCGGCCGCCGAGGCCATGACCCTGGCCCGCCGCGTGGGCAAGGTCAAGGGCAACGTCTTCCTCGTCGACGCCGACGCCCTGCCGCAGACCGTCGCCGTCATCGAGACCCGGGCCGAGCCGATCGGCATCGAGGTCGTCGTCGCGGACCTCTCCGACGGCATCCCCGCCGAGATCGCCGAGCGCGGCGTCTACGGCGTCCTGATCCAGTACCCGGGTGCCTCCGGCGCCGTCCGGGACATCAAGCCGGTCATCGACCAGGCGCACGAGCTCGGTGCCATCGTCACCGTCTCGGCCGACCTGCTCGCCCTGACCCTGCTGAAGTCCCCGGGCGCCCTGGGCGCGGACATCGCGGTGGGCACCACCCAGCGCTTCGGCGTCCCGATGGGCTTCGGCGGACCGCACGCCGGCTACATGGCCGTCCAGGACAAGCACGCCCGCTCGCTGCCCGGCCGCCTCGTCGGCGTCTCGGTGGACGCGGACGGCAACAAGGCCTACCGCCTGGCGCTGCAGACCCGTGAGCAGCACATCCGCCGCGAGAAGGCGACCAGCAACATCTGCACCGCGCAGGTCCTGCTCGCCGTCATGGCCGGCATGTACGCCGTCTACCACGGCCCGGACGGCCTGCGCACGATCGCCGGCCGCACCCACCGCTACGCGACGCTGCTCGCGGCCGGTCTGCGGGCCGGCGGGGTGGAGACCGTGCACGGCTCCTACTTCGACACGATCACGGTGCGCGTCCCGGGCCGCGCTGCCGAGGTCGTCGCCGCCGCCCGCGAGGGCGGGGTCAACCTCCACCGGGTCGACGCCGACCTCGTCTCCATCAGCTGCGACGAGACCACCCTGCGCGCCGACATCGAGGCCGTCTGGGCCGCCTTCGGCGTCACCGCGGACATTGAGGCGCTCGACGAGAGCGCGGCGGACACCCTCCCCGAGGGCCTGCTGCGCTCGGACGCGTACCTGACGCACCCGGTCTTCCACCAGCACCGCTCCGAGACCGCGATGCTGCGCTACCTGCGCAAGCTCTCGGACAAGGACTACGCGCTCGACCGCGGCATGATCCCGCTGGGCTCCTGCACCATGAAGCTCAACGCGACCACCGAGATGGAGCCGGTGACCTGGCCCGAGTTCGGCCAGCTGCACCCCTTCGCCCCGGTGGAGCAGGCCGAGGGCTACCTCACGCTCATCAACGAGCTGGAGGAACGACTCTGCGAGGTCACCGGCTACGACAAGGTCTCCATCCAGCCGAACGCCGGCTCGCAGGGTGAGCTCGCCGGCCTGCTGGCCGTGCGCGCCTACCACCGTGCGAACGGCGACGAGCAGCGCACCATCTGCCTCATCCCGTCCTCCGCGCACGGCACCAACGCCGCCAGCGCCGTCATGGCCGGCATGAAGGTCGTCGTCGTCAAGACCGCCGACGACGGCGAGGTGGATGCGGACGACCTGCGCGCCAAGATCGAGCAGCACCGCGACGAGCTCGCCGTGCTGATGATCACCTACCCGTCCACGCACGGTGTGTTCGAGGAGCACGTCGCCGACATCTGCGCCCAGGTCCACGAGGCCGGCGGCCAGGTCTACGTCGACGGCGCCAACCTCAACGCCCTGGTGGGCCTGGCCAAGCCGGGTCACTTCGGCGGTGACGTCTCGCACCTGAACCTGCACAAGACCTTCTGCATCCCGCACGGCGGCGGCGGTCCGGGCGTCGGCCCGGTCGGTGTCCGGGCGCACCTGGCCCCCTTCCTGCCGAACCACCCGCTGCAGCCGACCGCCGGCCCGGAGACGGGCGTCGGCCCGATCTCCGCCGCGCCGTGGGGCTCCGCCGGCATCCTGCCGATCTCCTGGTCGTACGTGCGCCTCATGGGCGGCGAGGGCCTCAAGCGCGCCACCCAGGTGGCGGTGCTCGGCGCCAACTACATCGCCAAGCGCCTGGAGCCGCACTACCCGGTGCTCTACACCGGCCCGGGCAACCTGGTCGCGCACGAGTGCATCATCGACCTGCGCCCGCTGTCGAAGGCCACGGGCGTCAGTGTGGACGACATCGCCAAGCGCCTGATCGACTACGGCTTCCACGCGCCGACGATGTCCTTCCCGGTCGCCGGAACCCTCATGATCGAGCCGACGGAGTCCGAGGACCTCACCGAGATCGACCGCTTCTGCGACGCGATGATCGCCATCCGCGCCGAGATCGAGCGGGTCGCGGGCGGCGAGTGGCCGGCCGACGACAACCCGCTCGCCAACGCCCCGCACACCGCGGCGGCGCTGGGCGGCGAGTGGAACCACCCGTACACCCGCGACGAGGCCGTCTTCCCGGGCGGGGTCACGGCCGCCGAGAAGTACTGGCCGCCGGTGCGCCGCATCGACGGTGCGTTCGGCGACCGCAACCTGGTGTGCTCCTGCCCGCCGCTCGACGAGTACGACAACTGAGGCACCCCGCCTTTGACGTCCGTCGTATGACATGACGAAGGGGCCGGCCCGGGAGACTCTCCCGGGCCGGCCCCTTCGTCATGGGACCTCGTCGTCTAGGCAGCCGCGAGCGGGCGGTGCGGGGCGATGATCTGCCCGTCCGGCAGCAGCTCACCGGTGTCCTCGAAGAGCAGGACGCCGTTGCACAGCAGGCTCCAGCCCTGCTCCGGGTGATTGGCCACCGGGCGCGCGGCCTCCCGGTCGGCGGATTCGGCAGACGGGCAGGCTGGCTGGTGCTGGCACATGGATGCGTTCTTTCGCTGCGGTGTGGTCTGTGTGCTACGGCTCGATACCTGGTTCATGGCCGTCCCCCTGGGTCATCCCCGCAGCCGCGGGGCGCTTGCCATCAGTGTTCCCCCACGACAGCTGCTTCGCAGGGATTTCCCGGCAGCTGTCCTCATGGATTGATGACGCATCACTCGTGCGGGCGGTTCAGGCCAACTCCCCTGTCATTTCGGATGGTTCGCGGGTGGCCCGGGCGGGCTAGGCCGAATGGGTCAATCGGGTCAGGCGGCGGGCGCGGCCAGTGACGGCGGGACCGGTGCCGTCGCGGGAGTGAGCCGATGGGTCAGCACGGGCAGGAGTTCGGAGACCGGATGCGGCCGGTACGCGGCGATCCCGGGCGGGGCCGGGGCCAGCGGCACCAGCAGGTCCTCGCCGGCGGGCAGCCCGGCGGAGGCGTCCGCACCCACCGCCCCGTGCAGCCACAGCGTCAGCATGTAGAGCTCCGGTACGGAGAGCAGCCGGGGCTGGTAGCCGGTGGCGAGCAGTTCGGCCTGGCGCAGCGCCCGCTCGGTGGCGGCGACGTAGGGACCCTCGAAGAAGTGGGAGAAGGCCCAGCCGTCGGGCGTCAGCCGGGTGTCCGCCGCCGCGACGTGGCGGTCCCCGCTGCGGATCAGGAACCGCCATCCGACGAGCCGCGTACGGGGCGGCCGGCCGGCGGACGCCAGGTCCGAGAGGTTCAGCCGGTCCAGGACGTGGACCGGGAGGGGCAGCTCGGCGGTCAGCGGCCCCTGGATCGCGCGCAGGGACGGGGTGTGCGCCTCGTGGACGGCGGTGGGGGAACCGAGTGCCGCGAGGACGCTGCGCAGGGCGGGTGCGGGAGCCGGGGGGACATGCAGCGGCATGGTGGGTCGCCTCTCACTTGGGAGACCTGGATCGGGGGCAGGTGCGGGACGGCGCTGTCGCATTCTGGGGCCAGAGGGGGGCCGAGGGGCAATGGCCGCGCGCCAACTCTCTGCCTCGTTTGCGGAGTTTATACGACATGTGTTCACGCAGTGTTTCGGCTAGCTGTCCCGCCTATTGCCGACAAGGCGCTTACCGGTCCCGCTGACATGGCATTCATGCCGGATGCGCGCGAACGTGCCGCGCTGACCTCGGAGGTTACCGGAAGGGGGCTCGGCTGGAAAGCACCTGTTTTCCGGGACGGGCAAATGCCACGCGGAATTTGCATGGAACGACTTGCCGGATGAATGTGCCGAAGCGCCCATCGGCCAACCCGGCGCGCGCTCCTCGCCACGCACGCCCCCGCCGCGTTATGGATCACGCTGCCGGGGCATCATCGACCGTAACGCGCGCCTGGGTGCCCCGAGCCAGGCCCACTCGAGGAGGGACGCTTCGATGGGGGAGAAGGTCGTGGCGGGCGGATTCGACCTGTCCGATCGGCAGCGGTATCGAAGGAAACTCCACGAGTGTCTGGAGGGACTGGAGCGACTTCTGGCGGAGAAGAGGTTCGATCGCCCGAAGAACATGATGGGGCTGGAGATCGAGTTGAATCTCGCGGGAACCGACGGGATGCCGCGAATGGTGAATGCCCAGGTGCTGGAGCGGATTGCCAGCCCCGATTTCCAGACCGAACTGGGAATGTTCAATCTGGAGGTGAACGTCCTGCCGCACCGGCTCGGCGGCCGGGTATTCGACCAGCTCGCCGAGGAACTCAGCGCGGGCCTCGGCTACGCCCACCGGCAGGCCGCGGGGATCGACGCCGGAGTGGTGATGATCGGCATCCTGCCGACGCTCTCCCGCGCGGACCTCGTCGCCGGCAACCTCTCGGCGGTGGACCGCTACTCCCTGCTGAACGAGCAGATCCTGATGATGCGCGGGGAGGACTTCACGCTCGACATCGACGGCGTCGAGCGGCTGATCTGGACCTCCGGGTCGATCGTGCCCGAGGCCGCCTGCACCTCCGTACAGCTGCACCTGCAGGTGACGCCCGCCCGGTTCTCCGCCGTGTGGAACGCGGCGCAGGCCGTGACCGCGGCGCAGATAGCCGTCGGCGCCAACTCGCCCTTCCTGTTCGGGCGCGAGCTGTGGCGGGAGTCGCGGCCGCCGCTGTTCACGCAGGCCACCGACACCCGGCCGCCGGAGCTGCAGGCCCAGGGCGTGCGGCCGCGCACCTGGTTCGGGGAGCGTTGGGTGGACTCGGCGTACGAGCTCTTCGCCGAGAACGTCCGCTACTTCCCCTCCCTGCTGCCGATCTGCGACGAGGAGGAGCCCCTGCGGGTGCTGGCCGAGGGCGGGGTGCCGAGCCTGCAGGAGCTGGTCCTGCACAACGGCACCGTCTACCGCTGGAACCGGCCCGTGTACGGGGTGGCGGACGGAGTGCCGCACCTGCGGGTGGAGAACCGGGTGCTGCCGGCCGGGCCGACGGTCACCGACGTCGTCGCGAACGCCGCCTTCTACTACGGGCTCGTCCGCACCCTCGCGGACGAGCCGCGCCCGGTGTGGACCCGGCTGCCCTTCGCCGAGGCGGAGGCGAACTTCGACGCGGCCTGTCGGTACGGGATCGACGCGCGGCTGCGGTGGCCGCGCCGGGGCCGGGCCGGCGGCCTGGTCAGCGTGCCGGCGGTACGGCTGGTCCTGGACGAGCTGCTGCCCATGGCGGCGGCGGGCCTGGACGCCTGGGGCATCGAGCCTGCGGACCGGGACCACTACCTCGGCATCATCGAGGAGCGCTGCCGGCGACGGGTGAACGGCGCGACCTGGCAGGTGGACACCTACCACCGGGCGCTCGCCGCGGGGCTGGAGCGGGACGAGGCCCTGGCCGCGACCACCCGGCGCTACAGCGAGCTCATGCACAAGGGCGACCCCGTGCACACCTGGCCCGTGGGGCTGACGGAGGAGGTGAGCGCGGCGGTGCCCGTCGTGCGCTGAGTGCCCCGCCGCGCCCGGCGCCCTCCCGTGACCGCCCGACCGCGCTCCCCGTGACCTCGCCTCGGTGATCCGCCCGCCCGGCCGACGAGGCAGTATGGGGTGGTCGCAACGGGATGGCAGGACGGAGTCGGGCGTGCGGGCTGAGCCGGAGCCGGTGTTCGTGGAGCTGGGCGAGGACGGGCGGCGGGACCTCCTGCGCACCGAGACCCTGCTCGTCCTGGCGCTGTCGCTGGGGGCGAGCGGGGTCTCGGCCCTGATCAGCTTCATCGGCTCGCTGACCAAGCCGGGCGGTCTGAAGGACCAGGCCGCCACCCTCAACGGCTCCTACGCCCCCGGCCGGCCCTGGCTGGACCTGGCCTGGCAGCTGTTCGGCATCGCGAGCGCGCTGGTCCCCGTACTGCTGGTGGCGCACCTGCTGACCCGGGAGGGCGCGCCGGGGCTGCGGGTGCTGGGCTTCGACCGGACCCGGCCGCTGTGGGACCTGGGCCGCGGCGCCCTCGTCGCGGCGGGGATCGGGAGCGCCGGCCTGGCCTTCTACCTGGGGGCGCGGGCCGCCGGCTTCAACCTCACGGTGGTGCCGGAGGCCCTGCCCGACGTGTGGTGGAAGTTCCCCGTGCTGATCCTCTCCGCGTTCCAGAACGCGGTCGTGGAAGAGGTCATCGTGCTGGCCTACCTGCTGCGCCGGCTCGGCCAGCTGGGCTGGTCGCCGATGGCGGCGCTGGCCGCCAGCTCGCTGCTGCGCGGCTCCTACCACCTGTACCAGGGCATCGGCGGCTTCATCGGCAACGTGGTGATGGGCGTCGTCTTCGTGCTGGCCTACCGCCGCTGGGGACGGGTCGGGCCGCTCGTCGCCGCGCACGCGCTGCTCGACATCGTGGCCTTCGGCGGGTACGCCCTGCTCGCGGGCAAGGTGGGCTGGCTGCCCACGCCCTGACGCGGCGGTGCACCCGATCGGCCCCGCACGGCGGGGCCGCGGGCCGCGGCGGTGCGACGCTGGGGGGAGTGAGGAGGCGCGCGCTGTGGCCGTCATGGACTCCCTGGTGCCGTTCGCCCCGTTCCTGGTGCCCGTGGTCAGCGGCCTGGTGGGCGGGGCCAGCCTCCTCATCCGGGACCGCCGCGAGGCGCGCAGCGCCGACCACCACTACCGCAGGCGGCTGGAGAAGGCCCAGCAGGAGATCCAGTTCATCACCGGCTGGATCCAGGCCAAGGAGCTGGCCCCGACCGACGGCCCGGCCCCCGAGCCGGAACCGGGACGCTGGCTGGACGACCTCTACGCGTCGGTGCGCCGAGCCAAGGCGGACACGGGCGGCCGGCACCGGACGGGACCCGTCTCGTTGCGGCGCCTGCTGCTGCTCGGCGAGCTGTCCGGCCCGGCGAGGAGCATGCGGGTCGCGTACTGGGTCGCCCTGGTCCTGTTCAACGCGACGCTCGCGTGGTCGGTGAACGCCCTCGTCTCCGGGGTACCGGGCTTCATGCACGACGAGGGCGTCCCCGAGTCCGAGGAGATCGGCTCCTACCTGGGCGTGGCGCTGACCTTCTTCGTGATCTCGGCCGTCCTGTGGCTGTGGACGGTCCACCTGGGCAAGGCGGAGCCGGAGCAGGTCTACCGCAAGCGCATCGACTCGGACGCCTGGCGGGAGAACGAGCGGAAGCGACGCGGCGCGGCCGAAGCCGAGGCGCGGTCGAAGGCGGCCCGCCGGCAGCGCGGCGGGCGGCGGGGCCGGCCCGCGGGCTGACCCGCCCCGGCCCCCGTGCCCGCCCCCGCCCGCCGCCGCGCCGGTGCCCGCGCCCCGGTCCTTACGCCGCGCCACACCTGCCGTGCGGTTCACGGGGAGGTGAGGAGCTCCCCGTCGACGACGGTGACGGCGTGCCCGGTCAGCAGGGTGCGGTCGCCCGCCAGGGTCACCCGTACCAGCCCCTGCCGGGCGCCGCCCTGGAGGCCGGTCAGTTCGGTGCGGCCCAGGCGCTGCGCCCAGAACGGCGCGAGCGCGGTGTGGGCGCTGCCGGTGACCGGGTCCTCGTCGATCCCGAAGGCGGGGAAGAAGCCGCGGGAGACGAAGTCGTACCCGCGGGAGGGGTCCTCGGCCGCGGCGGTGACGATCACCCCCCGCTTGGCGAAGGCGCGCAGGGCGCCGTGGTCCGGCTCCAGCTCGCGGACGGTCTTCTCGTCGGCGAGTTCGATGACGAGGTCGCCGATGTGCGCGGCGGTGTCGTGGACGGAGAGGATCGGCGCTCCGCCGAGCGCGTGGTCCACGGCGGGCGGCGCCGGGACCGGGGTCAGCGAGGACGTCGGGAAGTCCATCGTGATCGTGCCGTCCGCGGCGGTCTCAGCCGTGAGGACGCCGCAGCGGGCGGAGAAGCGGATCAGCCCCTCGGCGAGGCCGGCGGTGGCCAGCACGTGCGCCGTGGCGAGCGTGGCGTGACCGCACATGTCGACCTCGGCGGCCGGGGTGAACCAGCGCAGCGCCCAGTCGGCGTCCCCGCCGGGCGGCAGGGGGTGGGCGAAGGCGGTCTCGGAGAGGTTCACCTCGGACGCCACCTGCTGGAGCCAGGCGTCCGGGGGGAATCCGCCCTCGAGGAGCAGGACTCCGGCGGGGTTGCCGTGGAAGGGGCGGTCGGTGAAGGCGTCGACGATTCGGATGCGCATGGACCGACGGTAGGACCGTTTCTTGATCGTCGACAAAGGCCAATCCGGGGTGACTGGCCTTGTTCGAGACTGTTCGGTGAAATAGTTTCCGATATATCGTTGACGCATCGCGATCGCTCATCGATAGTGGATGCATCGGAGCACCGATGAAACGGACACGAGAGTGACGAGAGGAGCGCAGGCATGCGTTCACACGGACAGCACGGACAGCACGGCCACGGGCACGACCACGGACGGGGCCACGGCCACTGCGGGCCGGACCGTCGGGAGGGATTCCAGGGATTCCGCGCGGCCTTCGGCCCGTTCGGACCGCCCTTCGGCGCGGGGCCCTTCGGGGGTCGAGGCGGCCGCGGCGGACCGCGGGGGCGGGCCCGGCGGGGTGACGTACGCGCCTCGATCCTGGCGCTGCTCGCCGACCGGCCCATGCACGGCTACGAGATGATCCAGGAGATCGGCGAGCGCAGCGGCGGGGCTTGGAAGCCCAGCCCGGGCTCGGTCTACCCGACCCTGAGCCTGCTGGAGGACGAGGGGCTCATCAGCAGCGAGAGCGAGGGCGGCAAGAAGCTGTTCACGCTCACCGAGGCGGGCCGCGCCGAGGCGGAAGCCGGACCGGACGCCCCCTGGGCCGACGCCGGGCGGGGCTTCGACTTCGAGGCGATGCACGAGGTCCGGCAGGCCGGCGCGGGCCTGATGGAGGCCTTCGGACAGGTCTTCAGGACCGGCTCGCCGGAGCAGCGGGATAAGGCGCTCGCAGTGCTCAACGACGCCCGCAAGAAGCTCTACCTGATCCTGGCCGACGAGCACTGAGCCCGGACGGCCCCCGTACGGGTGGGCGCGGGTGTGGTCAGGCGACCAGGCCGGCGAGCTTGCGCAGCGATTCGTTCAGCGCGGCGGTGGCCGAGTCCTTCAGCTTGCCCGCCATCAGGGAGACGGCCGCCCCGGTGAACTCGCCGTCGATGCGGACGGTGGTGGCGCCGCCGTCGGGGGTCAGCGTGTAGCGGGTCAGGACGGCGACGCCCATCGGGCCCTTGCCGGTGATGGCGAAGAGGCGTTCGTCCTCCAGCTCGGAGACGGTCCACACGACCTCGGCCGGGAAGCCCATCATCTTCATGTTCTCGGCGAAGGTCGATCCGACGGCCAGGGTCCGGGGGCCGCCCTGCGGGAAGTTCGTGTGGGTCATGCTCCACTGCCCGTACGCGTCCCAGTCCGTCAGCTGGGACCAGAGCTTCGCGGCGGGCGCCTCGATGCGTGATTCCGCGGTGACTTCGGCCATGCGACCACCCCTTCTCGTCGGATACGTGCGCGGAAGGTAGCCCCGGCGGCCGGAACATTCAATACTGACGACCTGTCAGATCTGGTGGGGGTCCGGGGGTGCTCCGAGGGACGTGATCTCAGGTGTGTCTCAACAGGTGTCACCGCAGTGACGCTCCTGACCGGTCCTGTCATGATGGCCGGATGCAAGCGTCAGGGAAAAACGCCGGACTGGGCCTCGCCCTCGTCTCGGCGTTCGCGTTCGGTGGTTCCGGAGTGGCTGCGAAGCCGCTGATCGAGGCGGGTCTGGACCCCCTCCACATGGTCTGGCTCAGGGTGGCCGGCGCAGCGCTGGTGCTGTCCCCGCTGGCCTGGCGCCATCGCGACCTCCTCCTGCGCAGGCCCGCGCTGCTCGCCGGCTTCGGTCTGGTGGCCGTCGCCGGTGTGCAGGCCTTCTACTTCGCCTCCCTGTCCCGGATCCCGGTCGGCGTGGCCCTGCTGCTGGAGTACTTGGGCCCGGCGCTGCTGCTCGGTTACATCCGCTTCGTGCAGCGCAAGCCCGTGACGCGGGGGGCCGCCGCGGGCGCGGCCGTGGCCGTCGTCGGCCTGGCCTGCGTGGTCGAGATCTGGGCCGGGCTGAGCCTGGACCTGCTCGGCGTGCTCTTCGGTCTCGCGGCGGCCTGCTGCCAGGCCTTCTACTTCGTCTTCGCCGACCAGGGCGCCGACGGCGAGGACGCCCCCGACCCGCTCGGGGTGATCGCCTACGGGATGCTCATCGGCGCCCTGGTGATGACGGTGATCGCCCGGCCGTGGGAGATCGACTGGCAGGTGCTGGGCGGCGATGCCTCGGTGGGCGGCACCATGGTGGCCGCGCCGGTGCTGCTCGGCTGGGTCGTGCTTGTCGCGACCGTCTTCGCGTACGTCACCGGTGTGGTCTCCGTGCGCAGGCTCTCGCCCCAGGTCGCGGGCGTGGTGGCCTTCCTGGAGGCCGTCGTGGCCACCGTGCTGGCCTGGATCCTGCTCGGCGAGCACCTCTCGACCTGGCAGATCGTCGGAGGGGCGCTGGTGCTGGGCGGTGCGTTCATCGCGCAGTCCTCCCGGCCGGCCCCGCAGCCCGCGGCCGAACCGGCTCCGGTGGACCGCGAACCGACGAGGGCCTAGGGTGACCGGCATGCATTCGACCGTGCTTCCGCCTCCCGCGTCCTAGCGGGCGGCGCCCCACGATGACGGCCAGGCCCGGGGAGTCCCCGGGCGGGCCGGTGCTGCCCGCGAAGCGATGACCGGATCCACTCATCCTTCACGCACGCACGGAGAACACACGTGTCGAACCATTCGCCCGCTGCCGGGCGCAGTCTGCTGTACCTCGTCGTCGCCGGAGCCGCCTGGGGCACCGCCGGGGCGGCCGCCTCCCTCCTCTTCCTGGCCAGTGACCTCGGCCCCCTCGCCCTGTCGTTCTGGCGGTGCGCGGGCGGGCTCGTGGTGCTGCTCGGGGTGCTCGCCGTCCGGCGCAGCCGCCCCGGGCGGGCTCGGGCTTCCGCGGTCTCGCAGTCCGCGGGCTCCCTCATCGTGACCGGACTGCTGTTCACCGTCTTCCAGGCCGCCTACTTCGCCGCCGTGCGCGAGACCGGGCTGGCCGTGGGCACCGTCGTCACCCTCGGCGCCGGACCCGTGCTCATCGCGCTCGGCGCGCGCTCCTGGATGGGCGAACGCCTCGGCCGCGGCGGCGTGGTCGCCGTCGTGGGTGCGCTCGGCGGGCTCGCCGTCCTGGTCCTGGGCAGCGGGGGCGCCGAGGTGCGCCCGATCGGCGTCGGCTGGGCGCTGCTGTCGGCGGCCGGGTACGCGGGGATGACCCTGCGGGCCCGCCGGCTCGGGCGGCTCGGCGCGGGCGGGGACCCGCTGGTGACCACCGCCTGGTCCGTCGCGGTGGGCGCGGTCTGCCTGCTGCCCCTCGCCGCGGCGGAAGGGCTGCTGCCGCACACCGCCGAACTGGGGCGGGTGCTCTGGCTGCTGCTGTACGTCGCCACCGTGCCGACGGCGCTGGCGTACGCGCTCTACTTCACCGGCGCCGCGGCCGTCCGTGCCGCGACCGTGTCGGTGATCATGCTGATCGAGCCGGTGAGCGCGGCGGCGATCGCCGTCCTCGTGCTCGGGGAGCGGCTGACCGGCGCCGTGGTGCTGGGCACCGTACTGCTCCTGGCGGCGGTCGGTGCGCTGATCACCGCCGAGTCCCGCCGTCCGGCGGGCCGGCCCGCGGGGCCGGCCGAGCCCACCGGACCCGCCGCCGGGCGGCCGGTTCCTCAGAGCGCGGTGAGGTAGTCCGGGACGGCGATGCCGGGGTCCAGGTCCGCGGCGGGCACGGGGGTCCCGTACACCCTGCCGACCGGGACCACGCCCGCCCAGTGCGGCAGGCCCAGGTCCTCGGCGTCGTCGTTCGACGGTCCGGTACGGAGCTTCGCGGACACTTCGTCCAGGTCCACCCGGATCACCGCGGTGGCGGCGAGCTCCTTGGCGTTGGCCGGGCGTACGTCACCGGAGCGGCCCGGGGCGACGGCGTCGATCATGGCGTCCAGCGCCGTCCGGCACTCGTCCTCGTCGGTCACCTGGCGGGCGGTGCCGTGGACGACCACCGAGCGGTAGTTGAGCGAGTGGTGGAAGGCCGAGCGCGCCAGCACCAGGCCGTCGACGTGGGTGACGGTGACGCACACGGGCAGGCCCGGGTCGGTGCGGCCGGCCGCGAGCAGCGGGCGGGATCCGGTGGAGCCGTGCATGTAGAGCGCTTCCCCGACCCGGGCGAACAGCGTCGGCAGGACCACCGGCGCGCCGTCGCGGACGAAGCCGAGGTGGCAGATGTAGGCCTCGTCGAGTATCGCGTGCACCGTGTCGCGGTCGTAGCGCGCCCGCTCGCGGGAGCGGGTGGGGACCGTGCGGTCGGTGGGCTCGTAAGCACCGGTCGTCCCGGTGCTCTGCGTCGTCTCCGTGGCAGGCGTGGCGGTCATGGTGCAGACTCCATTGCACTAGTGCATAATATGGTTTGTGCTAGGAGAGTATCGGATTACAGGGCGCCGCACATCTGAAATCGCGGCCAGTGTCGAAGCGGGCGTGGCATCGGGGGAGCTGCCGCCCGGATCGCTGCTGCCGCCGATGCGGGAGCTGGCGGGTGTGCTGGGCGTCAACCCCAACACCGTGGCGGCCGCCTACAGGACACTGCGCGAGCGCGGGGTCATCGAAACGGACGGGCGGCGCGGGAGCCGGGTGCGCTCGCGCCCGTCGAGCACCCCGCGGGACGCGCTGCGGATGGCGGTGCCGGCCGGCGTACGGGACATCGCGCAGGGCAATCCGGACGTGTCGCTGCTCCCGCCGCTCGGCGGGGCGCTGGCGGCCGCCGCCGGCCGCCACGAGCGGGAGCCCACCCTCTACGGGGCGGACCCGGTCGCGCCCGACCTGGCGCGGATCGCCCGCGCCGACTTCGACGCCGACGGGGTACCGCCCGGGCCGGTCGCGGTGACCTCGGGTGCGCTGGACGCGATCGAACGGGTCCTGACCGCCCACCTGAGGCCCGGGGACGCGGTGGCGGTCGAGGACCCGGGCTGGGGCGGCGCGCTCGACCTGATCCCCGCACTCGGGCTGCGGACACTGCCGGTGGCGGTGGACGACGACGGCCCCCGGGCCGACGCCGTCGCCCGGGCCCTCGACGCCGGGGCGCGCGCACTGGTGGTCACCTCGCGGGCGCAGAACCCGACCGGCGCGGCGGTGAGCGCGCAGCGGGCGGCCGAGCTGCGCGAACTGCTCGCGCGGCACCCCGGGGTGCTGCTCGTCGAGGACGACCACGGAAACGGGATCGTCGACCTGCCGTTGCACCCGCTGGGCGGGGTGACCCGGCACTGGGTGCTGATCCGGTCCACGGCCAAGGCGTACGGGCCGGACCTGCGGCTCGCCGTGATGACGGGCGACGAGGTGACCCTGGACCGGGTCCGCGGACGCCAGCGGCTGGGCCCGGGGTGGGTGAGCCGGCTGCTCCAGTACGCGGTGGCGGAGCTGTGGACCTCGCACGCCGTGGACCGGGCGGCGGTCGCGCGGGCCTACGCGGAGCGGCGGGACGCGCTCGTGGAGGCCCTGCGGGAGCGGGGGGTACGGGCGCACGGGCGGAGCGGGCTGAACGTGTGGGTGCCGGTGGCCGACGAGACGGTGGTGGTCACGAGGCTGCTCGCCGCGGGGTGGGGGGTGGCCGCCGGGGCCGTCTTCCGGGTCGAGGCGGGACCGGGGGTGCGGCTGACGGTGTCCCAGCTGGAGGTCGCGGAGGTACCGGTGCTGGCCGACGCCGTGGCCGCGGCGGTCCGGCCGGGCGTGGCGGGCGGACGCGGCGACTGACCGCGGGTCCCGTCCGCCGGCGCGCCGGGTGCGCCCCGGGGAGCCGCGCGGCGCCGGCCCGGTGGTCCTGCCGACGGGACCACCGGGCCGGCGCGGCGGTCCCCTCCGTCGGCGCGGGGCGGACCGGTCAGGCGGCGAGTTCCAGCAGGCCCTTCACGGTGAGGGCGATTCCGCAGAGGGCCACCGCCGCGCCCAGGCACCGGAACACCGTGCGGGACAGCGGCGACGGGCGCGTCATGAGGATCGGTGCCGGCTCCAGGCTGCCGCGGTCGAGCCTGTCCCGCAGCGCGTTGGCGTCGGCCCGCCGTTCCAGCGCCACCGCCGAGCCGCGGACGTCGAACGCCACCAGGGCGCCCCCCGTCGTCGAGATGAGGCCGCAGGCCAGGAGGAAGACGCCGATGCCCATGTAGTGCTCCCCGGGGAAGTGTGATCGTCAGAAGGTCCGTCCGGGACACTAGGGGACGGTCCCCGGCCTTCCTCAAGCAGGCTTGCGGGCCGCGGCGCGGGTCTGGGTGAGGGCGGCGCCCGCCAGGACGATCGCGGCGCCGACCGGGGTGTTCCAGTGCAGCTGCTCGCCGAGGACCAGCACGCCCGCCGTGGTGGCGATGACGGGGATGAAGTAGGTGACCATCTGGGCGGTGGTCGGGCCGACCTCCGTCACCAGGCCGTACTGCATCTGCAGGGCCATGCCGGTGCCGAGGGCGCCCAACGCGACCACCGACAGGGTCGGCCAGAGCGGGAACGAGGTCGGGGCCGAGGTGAACAGGGCGCTGACCAGCGCGAGCTGGAGGGTGGAGACCATGAGCTGGCCGCCGGTCAGGGCCACCGGGGAGCCGGGGGTGCCGGCCAGCGTACGGCGGACGTAGATCCAGCCGACCGGGTAGCAGAGCGAGGCCAGCAGGGCGAACGCGGTGCCCTTGGCGTCGACGCCGGAGAAGCCGTTCCAGGCGCCGAGCACGGTCAGCACGCCGAGGAAGCCCAGGCCCAGGCCGGCGAAACGGCGGCGCGTCGGGCGGTCCTCGGACAGGGCGACGAGCGACAGCGCCATGCCCCACAGGGGGGACGTGGCGTTGCAGATGCCGGCCAGGCTGGAGGGGATGCTCAGCTCCGCGTACGCGAAGAGGGAGAACGGCGCGGTGTTGAGCAGGAGCGCCGCCACGGTGAGGTGCCCCCAGGTGCGCAGGCCCCGGGGGAGCGGCTCACGGCGGACCAGGAGCACGGCGAGGAGGGCGAGCGCACCGAACAGGACCCGGCCCAGGGCCACCTGGAAGGGTGCGAACGCCTCGGTGCCCACCTTGATCAGCAGGAAGCTGAAGCCCCAGATCACGGAGAGGATCGCGAACCGCACCCGCCAGTCGAGGAGGCCGCGCCGACGACTGGTCGTGGTCGTGGTCGTGGCCGCGGTCGGCGTGGTCGTGGCCGTCGCCGACGCCGTCGCCGGGGAAGAGGCCGCAAGGGTCGGCCGGGGGGTTGCGGGTGCGCTCATACCCCTTACTGTGCTCGTATCAACTTCGTAGGACAAGCGAGAGTTTCTCGGCGTGACGGCGTAGCATTGCTTACATGTTGAACCTGGAGCGCCTGCGCACCCTCGACGCCCTCGCCCGCCACGGCTCGGTCAGCGGGGCGGCCGACGGACTCCACGTCACCACCTCCGCCGTGTCCCAGCAGATGGCCAAGCTGGAACGCGAGGTCGGCCAGCCGCTGCTCGCCCGCAACGGCCGCGGCGTCCGACTCACCGACGCCGGGCGGCTGCTCGCCGACCACGCGGCCCGGATCATCTCCCAGGTCGAGCAGGCCCAGGCCGATGTCGAGGCCCAGCGCGGGTGCGCCGTCGGCGAGCTGCGCATCGGCGCCTTCCCGACCGCGATGCGCGGGCTGCTGCCCCGGGCCCTGTCCGCGCTGCGCACCGGCCATCCGGACCTGCGGGTCCGGGTGCGCGAGCAGGAACCGGAGGAGAGCATGGCGGCCGTCGTGCGCGGCGACCTGGACATGGCGCTGGCGATCGACTGGCACAACAAGCGGATGCCGGTGCCCGCGGAGCTCACCCGCACGCACCTGCTGGACGACTCCGTCGACATCGCGGTCCCGGCCGGGCACCGGCTGGCGGACCGCGACACGATCTCCCTCGCCGAGTTCGGGGACGACGAGTGGATCTCCTGGAACGAGGGCCAGTTCTGTCACGAGTGGCTGGTCTTCACCCTGCGCGGTACGGGCGTCGAGCCGCGCATCGCGCACATCGCCGAGGAGCACCACACCCAGCTCGCCTTCGTGGAGGCCGGGCTCGGGGTCTGCGTCGCGCCGAAGCTGGGACGCGGGCCGGTACCGCCGGGCGTGCGGCTGCTGCCCGTCTGTGACGCCGTGCGCCGCCACGTGTACGCCGTTTGGCGCGCGGACGCCGACCGGCGGCCCTCCATCCGGGCCGCGGTCGACGCCCTCCGCGCGACGGCCGCCGAGCTCCAGCACGCGTAGACCGGCAGATCCCGCGCCCTGCGGATCCTGCGACCGTCAGATCTTGCGACCGTCAGATCTTGCGGAAGTCCCAGGAGACGACCGTGTCCGGGGTGAGGCGGATCCAGGCGTGCCGTCCGTCGTGCGGCATCTCCTCGATCCCGAAGTTCTTGACCGGGAAGATCCGCTCGGGCTCCGCCAGTTCGGGGCACGGCTCGCCCGTGCGCGGGGCCTCTCCCACGAACACCGCGCTGCCGGACAGCTCCACGCCGCGCAGCTCGTCGTAGGACTCGCCCGCGTCCACGACCACCGAGATCCGCGGGTCCTTGCGCAGGTCCGCCCAACGGCGGCTGCGGGTGATCGAGTACAGCCACAGCGACGTGCCGTCCCACGCGAACCACAGGGCGCCCACGTGCGGGCGCCCGTCCGGCGAGACCGTCGCCACCCGGCAGGTCCGCTGTTCGCGCAGGAACGCGTCCACTTCCGCCCCGCTCATCATGATGCGGCGCCCCCGCCGCTGAGTCTCGTCCATCGGTCCCGCACCCCTTCACATCTGACTGTGTGTCAGGAATCATGAAGGCTCTTCCGACGCCACGCCAGGGGGAGTCATGCCGGATCTCGATCCCGCCACCACCGCGCTGCTCACCGTCGAGTGCCAGAACGGCGTCGTGGGCGAGGAGTCCGCGCTGCCCGAACTCGCCAAGGAGGCGCGGGACTCCGGGATGCTGGAACGGGTGGCCGCGCTGGTCGACGCGGCGCGCGGGGCCGGCGTACAGGTGCTGCACGCGGTCGCCGAGCGGCGGCCGGACGGGCTCGGGGCCAACAGCAACGCACGGCTCTTCCGGGCCGCCGGGAAACTGCCCGTGCGGCAGCTGACCGGGAGTCGCGCGGTGGAGGTGGCCGCGCCCATCACCGTGGCCGACCGGGACCTCGTCGTGCGCCGACTGCACGGGCTGTCGCCCATGGCCGGCACCGACCTCGACGCACTGCTGCGCAACCTCGGGATCCGGACCCTCGTCGTCACCGGGGTCTCCTCCAACATCGCGATCCCGAACACGGTCTTCGACGCCGTGAACCTGGGCTACCAGGTCGTCGTCCCGGCCGACGCCATCGCCGGGGTGCCCGCCTCCTGCACCGGCGAGGTGATCCGAAACTCGCTCGCGCTGGTGGCGGCCGTCACCACGACCGAGGCGCTGCTCGACGAGTGGGGCCGCGCGAGCTGACCGCAGCGCACACATCCGGACAAGCTGGGTAGCCGTCCGGTGAACCGGCGGCGCCCAGGGGCGGTGCGGCGTCCGCAACGTCGCACGTCGCCGCGTCGGCCGTGCGGTGATCGCTCGCAGTGACGGACCGGTCGCACCCTGTCTGAGCTGCCCGAACGACCATTCGGGCACCGGTATGCGAACAGGGTGTCCGTAAATCGGTCGTCGATGTGCAATGCCCCTTCGGCTCAGCAAGGATTCGATGCAACAGGGCGCGATTCGCAAAGTATTCATCGCGTTCAACCATCGAATCGAAAGTGAGTCTTCTCGTGCGTCACCGTCGCTCAGCCGCCGTCTCCGCCGCCGCACTCCTCTGTCTGGCCGGTGCCACCGGCATCGCGCAGGCTCAGCCCGACAGCCTCTACGCCCCCTCGGCCATGGTCTTCAGCGTCGCCCAGGGGGACGACGTGGCCGCGCCCACCGTCGTCCGCGCCACCACGGTCAGCTGCGCGCCCGGCGCACGGGGGACGCACCCCGACCCCAAGGCCGCGTGCGCGGCCCTGAAGTCCACCGGCGGCGCGTTCGACCGGCTGCTGTCCGAGCCGAACCCGGACCGGGCGTGCCCGATGCACTACGCCCCCGTCACCGTGTCCGCGGTCGGCGTGTGGGAGGGCCGCCGCGTGGCCTGGGACCACACGTTCGCCAACTCCTGCACCATGGCGGCGACCCTGAACGGCAACGCCGTCTTCGCGTTCTGACCGGGCGCTACCCCGGACGGCGCCACGGGAGGGGGCGCCGTCCGGACGCGCGCTCAGGCCGCCGGAAGTTCCCGGACGGGCAGGCGGCCCGCCCGCACCGCGTCGACGAGGGCCTGGTGATCGCGTTCGTTCTGGTCGGCGTACGCCTCGGCGAACTCCGCGAGCGCCCGGTCGAAGACATCGCCGCGGCCGAGGTACGCGGCGATCGCCACCCGGTCACCGGACCGCGCGTGCGCGCGGGCCAGCGTCATCCCGCAGGCGTTGCCGAAGGTCTCCAGCTGCGCGGGTGGCATGGTCTCCGGCATCGCGATGCCCTTCCAGTCCCGCAACTGGCGGACGTAGAAGTCCCGTTTCCTGCCGTCGATGCCGTCCACCCGCTCCCAGCCGAGGAAGATGTCGCTCGCCGCCTGCATCAACCGCTGTCCCGAGACCACGCGTTCGCCCTGGTTCCGGTACAGGCTGGCGCCGACGTGGTCGGCGAGCACGGAGGTGTCGGCCTCCTTGGCCTGGAGGAAGAGCGGGTCGCGGCCGTCCCTGCCGAGCAGGAGCAGGATCCAGCACCGGGTGCCGACGCTGCCGACGCCGACCACCTTGCGGGCGACGTCCACCAGGCGGTAGTCCTCCAGCAGGGCGCGCCGGTTGCTCTCCAGCGTGTGGCCGTAGTGGCCGACCAGGGAGCTCAGCCGGTCCACGAGCTCGTCGCGCTCGTCATCCGGCAGCAGGTCGCCGAGCGGCACCAGCAGCGGGGGGTCCGCCGCGATCCGCGGGCTGCCGTCGACCACCTCGGTGAGCTTGTCGAAGACCTGCAGGCTGTCGCGCGAGCGGGCCTTCGCCATCGCCGTGGCCAGCTTCTTGCGCCCGCGCTTGTCGAGCTGTTCGGTGACGAGGGCCTCCAGGCCCTCCGCGTCGATCTTCGCGTACCAGACGTCGAGATTGCCCATCCCGGCGAAGCCGATCATGGCCTCGCGGTACGAACGCACCGCGGAGTTCACGATGCGGGCGCGCTCCGCTTCGTCGAAGCCGTTCGCCCGGGCGGCGATGACGAGACTCGCGGACAGCCGTTTGACGTCCCACTCCCAGGGTCCGGGCAGCGTCTCGTCGAAGTCGTTGATGTCGAACATGAGCCGGCGCTCCGGCGAGGCCAGCAGGCGGAAGTTCAGCAGGTGCGCGTCACCGCAGAGCTGTACCGCGATCCCCGAGTCGGGGCTGCCGGCGAGGTCGGACGCCATGATCGCGGCGGCTCCGCGGTAGAAGCGGAACGGAGATTCCGTCATCCGCGCGTAGCGGATCGGGACCAGGTCGGGTACCCGCGTCGCGGACTGCGCCTCCAGGATCGCCAACGGGTCCGGCCGCTCGGGGGAGGGCTGGTACACGGCGTGCCCCGACCGGGGGCAACGGCCGCGGGCCTCCTTGCCGATGGCCGCGCGCTCCTCGGGCGTGGCCCCGGGCACCGCGCGCATCGCTGTGATCGCACTCCGGGACATGAGGCCCTCCTGACTGACTGCCGCACTGACTGACTGCCGCACTGACTGACTGGCTGACTGCCTCGCCGACCGCCTGGTCCGACCGGTCCGCTGCGCGCCCGACCGCCCGACCGCCCGCGGTCGTGCGCACGCCGCCCGCACCACGGGAACGGCTGCCGGGCCGGGTCCCGGGGTGCCTGGGGGCGGCGGCCCCGCCTGTCAGCCCATGGCGTCCATCTCGGCCTGGGCCTCGGCCTCGGCGACGGCGATGGCCACGCCGAGCGCCCGGGTGATGTTGCCGGCGGCCGTCATGACGCGGGCGGTGCCGACGATGGGGGCGATGGCGACCAGGACGTCCTGCAACTGCTCGGCCGTCAGACCGGCCTTGAGCGCGGGGTCGATGTGCGCGACGTAGGAGATCGGGGGAGCGTCCGAGGCGGCGAGGGCCGCGATCCGGATCAGGAGCAACATGTTCGGGTCCATCCCGCAACGCTCGAGCGAATCGCCCGTCATGGCGGCGAGGGTGTCCAGAACCGGGGTTTCAGATGCAGTGGACATGTCGCATGTCCTCCTGGGGTGTTGTCGCGCCTGGCGCGGGGACTGGGGCCAAGGGAGCGGCCGCCCCGAGTCCCGGCACGCCGCCTCGCCCTCAACTCTAGGTCTGCCGACCGCCGGGCGCGCGAGGGCGCGCAGCGGTCACCGTACGCGGCGGGCGCGTTGCGCAGGGACACCGGCCGAAGGGGTGCGCCGGCGGCCTCCGGGCCTGCCGCCCGGGCCCGCGGCGGGCCCGGGCGCCCACGGGGATGCGGGGGCGGGGCGTGCTGCGCAGCATGGAAACAGCCCGTCCGACCTAGGGGGCCCTTCCGTGAAGAGACCGAGCCCCGCACCGGTGGCCCTGCTGGCGGCCGCACTCACCGCCGTCACCGCTCTCGTCGCCCTGCCGGGCGGCCGGGCGGCCGCGTTCACGGGGGACAACCACGAGGACATCACCCGGCGCGCGCTGCCCTGGGAGCCCGCCACCCTGACCGCCATGGCCGACGCCCGCGACGGGGCGGTCAACGCCGACGACAAGCGCCCGTACTTCGACCTCGGACCCCTGCACTGCGACAACGCCGACTACCTGGCGCCGCGCCACGCCCGCGACTACCCCCGCACCCGGGACGAGGCCAGCACCGAGCTCGTCGCCTGCGTCGGTACGTCCGTGGCGCGTTTCCGCAAGGCCGTACGGGCGGCCGACGGCCTCGTCGACGCCCACGGCCGCGTGCGCGCGGACCAGACCGACCTGTCCACGCCCTGCACCTGGGACGAGCGGCCCGGACCGGCCAAGTGCGCCGTCCTCGAACAGCTCGGCCGCGGCTGGCACCCGCTGGAGGACTTCTACTCGCACTCCAACTGGGCCGACCGGGCGGCTCCCGGCGCGCTCGGGATCGCCAACCCGCCGGGGCTGGACCGCAGCGAGGTCGCCCCGTTCTTCGACATCCGCCGCTACAGCGCGATGGAGGACGCCGACTGGACCCGGGAGGTCCGCGCCCTCGTCCCCGAGGACCTGGCGACCGGCTGCTACCCGGACTTCGACTCCACCGGAGTCAAACCCGCGAGCTGCCACGGCCGTGTCGCCCACAACCGCGACCTGAACAAGGACACACCCGCGTCCGCCCGCGCGAAGACGGACGACAACTTCCGCCGGGCCACCGCGGGGGCGACGGCGGAGATCGCCCGCCAGTGGAAGTCGTTCGAGGACGAACTCCGCTCCGCCTACCCCGAGGGCGGGCGCGGCGCACAGATGGTCTGCGCCCTCGTCCACGACGACCCGGTGACCGACTGTCCGTCCGGCTGACTTCCGGGCGGGTCGTCCGGCCTGTCCGGCCGGCGGCTGGAAACATGCATGCATGGCATCCAGGGCAGGGACGGCGACCGGGAACCCGGCCAAGGCGCGACTCGTTCTGATGACACTCGCGGCGGGCCAGTTCCTGATGGCGCTCGACAGCTCCGTCATGAACGTCTCCATCGCCACGGTCGCCGACGACATCGGTACGACCGTCACCGGGATCCAGGGCGCCATCACCGCCTACACCCTAGTGATGGCCATGCTCATGATCCCCGGCGGCAAGGTCGGGGTGCTGATCGGCCGCAAGCGCGCCTTCCTCATCGGCTGCGTCATCTACGGCTGCGGCTCCCTCGTCACCTCGCTGGCACCCAACCTCACGGTGCTGCTGATCGGCTGGTCCTTCCTGGAGGGAGTGGGGGCGGCGCTCATCCTGCCCGCGATCGTCGCACTCGTCGCCGGCAACTTCCCCGTCGAACGCCGCCCCGCCGCCTACGGTCTCGTCGCGGCCGCCGGCGCCATCGCCATCGCACTCGGGCCCCTCATCGGCGGCATCGCCACGACCTACTTCTCCTGGCGGTGGGTCTTCGCCGGCGAGGTGCTGGTCGTGGCCGGCATCCTCCTGCTCGCCCGCCCCATCGCGGACGCCGTGAGCGAGGAACGCCCGCGCATCGACCTCGTCGGCGCCGTCCTGTCGGCGCTCGGGCTCGGGATCTTCGTCTACGGCGTGCTCCGCTCCGACGAGTGGGGCTGGTTCAGGCCGAAGACGGGCGGCCCCGCCTGGTTCGGGGTCTCCCTGACCGTCTGGCTGATGCTGCTCGGGATCTTCCTCGTCTGGCTCTTCCTCCGCTGGGAGCACCGTCTCGTCAGGCAGCGCCGAGAACCCCTCGTCGACCCGGCCATGCTGGAGAACAAGCAGCTCACCGGCGGGCTGACCATGTTCTTCTTCCAGTACCTCGTGATGATGGGCGTCTTCTTCGTCGTCCCGCTCTACCTGTCGGTGGCCCTCGGACTGTCGGCACTGGCCACCGGCGCCCGGCTGCTGCCCCTGTCGGTCACCCTGCTGGCCGCCGCCGTCCTGATCCCGCGGTACCTCCCCGAGGTGTCGCCGCGCCGTGTGGTCCGGCTCGGGACCCTGGCCCTGCTGGTGGGCGCGGTGATCCTCATGGCGGCGCTCGACGCCGACGCCGGGGCGGAGGTGGTCACCGTCCCCCTGCTGCTGATCGGGCTCGGGATGGGCGCGCTGGCGTCCCAGCTCGGAGCGGTCACCGTGTCGGCGGTGCCGCAGGCGCAGTCCGCGGAGGTCGGCGGCGTCCAGAACGCCGTCACCAACCTCGGCTCCTCCATCGGCACCGCACTCGCCGGATCGATCATGATCGCGGCGCTCACGTCCTCCTTCCTGACGAGCGTCCAGGCGAACCCGGACGTTCCGAGCACCGTCAAGAGCCAGGCGACCGTGCAGCTCGCGAGCGGCGCGCCCTTCCTGTCGGACGCCCAGCTGGAGAGCTCGCTCGCCGAAGCGGGCGTCAGCCCGGAGGTGACCGAGGCCGCACTGGGGGCGAACGCGGAGGCGAGGCTGGACGGGTTGCGGGCGGCCCTGTCCGTCCTGTCCTTCGCCGCGCTCATCGCGCTGTTCTTCACCCAGCGCATCCCGGTGGCCCAGGCCTCCTCGACGCAGGCGGGCGCGCCGCCCGCGTGACGGCGCGAAAATCCTTCGATCGTGCACGTTGCTTGCCCTATAGCCTGGGAAAATGCTCACAGAAGTGATCGCGACCCGCTATGTGACGCCCCTGCGTGAGGGCGGCTCGCTCCCGGGAATCGTCGAGGCCGACGACCTCGGTACCTACGTCATGAAGTTCACCGGAGCCGGCCAGGGCCGCAAGACCCTGGTCGCCGAGGTCATCTGCGGCCGCCTGGCCCAGCGGCTGGGGCTGAGGGTCCCCACGCTGGTGCAGATGCAGCTCGACCCCGTGATCGGGCTCGCCGAGCCCGACCAGGAGGTCCAGGAGCTGCTCAAGGCCAGCGGCGGCCTCAACCTCGGCATGGACTACCTGCCGGGCTCCATCGGCTTCGACCCGCTCGCGTACCGGGTGGACCCGGCCGAGGCGGGGCGCGTGATCTGGTTCGACGCCCTGATCAACAACGTCGACCGGTCGTGGCGCAACCCGAACATGCTGGTCTGGCACGGGGACCTGTGGCTCATCGACCACGGCGCCACCATGATCTGGCACCACAACTGGCCCACCGCGCGGGCCGCCGCCGCCAAGCCGTACAACGCCTCCGACCACGTACTCGCCCCCGTGGGCCCGGACATCGAGGGCGCGGCCGCCCTGCTCGCGCCCCTGGTCACCGAGGAACTGCTCACCGAGGTCACCGCGGAGGTCCCGGACGAGTGGCTGGTCGACGAGCCGGGATTCGACACCACCGACGCGCTGCGCCGGGCCTACGTGGAGGCGTTGCTGCCGCGCGCGGCCACGATCCACGAGAGGATCTCGCTGGAGGCCGAGGTGAAGGCACCGGCCGGCCCTCCCGGCTGGCTCACCGACCACCTGCCGGAATGGCCCCACAAGACCCACAAGAAGAAGAGCGGCGACGAGTGACCGAGCGGGACGTGTTCGAGTACGCGCTGGTGCGCGTGGTGCCCCGGATGGAACGCGGCGAGTGTTTCAACGCAGGCGTGATCGTCTACTGCCGGGCGCATTCCTACGTCGCCGCGCGCACCCACCTCGACGAGGCCAAGCTCCTCGCGCTGGACCCGGCGGCCGACGTGGCCGGCGTACGGGCCGCGCTGCGCGGGGTCGAGGGCGTGTGCAGCGGCGGCGAAGCGGCGGGGCAGGCGGCGGGTGACGACGCGGGGCGCCGGTTCCGCTGGCTGATCGCCCCGCGCAGCACGGTGGTGCAGCCGGGGCCGGTGCACACCGGCCTGACGGCCGACCCCGCGGCGGAGGTGGAGCGGCTGCTGGACCTGCTGGTGCGCTGACCGCCGGCCGCCGGGCGCGGGCCGGTCGGCGTTGACACGGGGTGCCAGGGCTCCTAGCGTCTCCTCAGCTGAAGCTACTAAGCGGTTGCTCACCTCTGGGCGGCCGCCTCTCTAGGGCGAGGAGAACCAGCATGTCCACCACCGAGCAGCGCGTCGCGATCGTGACCGGGGCGGCCCGGGGCATCGGCGCGGCCACCGCCGTACGCCTGGCCGCCGAGGGCCGCGCCGTCGCCGTACTCGACCTCGACGAGGCGGCCTGCAAGGACACCGTGGAGGCCATCACGGCGGCCGGCGGCCGGGCCCTGGCGGTCGGTTGCGACGTCTCGGACGGCGCCCAGGTGGAGGCGGCCGTCGAGCGCGTCGCCGCCGAACTCGGCGCCCCCACCATCCTGGTCAACAACGCCGGTGTGCTGCGCGACAATCTGCTCTTCAAGATGAGCGAGACCGACTGGGACACGGTCATGAACGTGCACCTGCGCGGCGCCTTCCTGATGTCGAAGGCCTGTCAGAAGTACATGGTGGAGGCCAAGTTCGGCCGCATCGTGAACCTCTCCAGCAGCTCGGCGCTCGGCAACCGCGGTCAGGTCAACTACTCGGCGGCCAAGGCCGGTCTGCAGGGCTTCACCAAGACCCTGGCCATCGAGCTCGGCAAGTTCGGCGTCACCGCCAACGCCGTCGCCCCCGGCTTCATCGTCACCGAGATGACCGCCCAGACGGCCGCCCGCGTCGGCATGGGCTTCGAGGACTTCCAGGCCGCCGCGGCCACCCAGATCCCCGTCCAGCGCGTCGGCCGTCCGGACGACATCGCCAACGCCATCGCGTTCTTCACCGGCGAGGCCGCCGGCTTCGTCTCCGGCCAGGTCATGTACGTGGCCGGCGGCCCCCTCAACTGACGCGACGACGAGAGGCAGGGCGTACGTCATGACGTACAGCGGTACCGACAGCGGCAAGGTCGCGCTGATCACCGGGGCGAGCCGGGGCATCGGCTACGGCATCGCCGAGGCACTGGTCGCCCGGGGCGACCGGCTCTGCATCACCGGGCGCAACGAGGAGGCCCTCAAGGAGGCTGTGGAGCGCCTCGGGGCGGACCGGGTGATCGGGGTGGCCGGGAAGGCGCACGACGAGGCCCACCAGGCCCTCGCCGTCGAGCGCACGATGGAGGCCTTCGGCCGCGTCGACTTCCTGGTGAACAACGCCGGCACCAACCCGGTCTTCGGTCCGATCGCGGACCTGGACCTCGGGGTCGCGCGGAAGGTCTTCGAGACCAATGTGATCTCGGCGCTCGGCTTCGCCCAGCGCACCTGGCACGCCTGGCAGAAGGAGAACGGCGGCGCGATCGTGAACATCGCCTCGATCGCCGGCGTCTCCGCCTCGCCCTTCATCGGCGCGTACGGGATGAGCAAGGCCGCCATGGTCAACCTCACCCTCCAGCTCGCCCACGAGATGGCGCCCGGGGTCCGCGTCAACGCGATCGCCCCGGCGGTGGTCAAGACGAAGTTCGCCCAGGCGCTCTACGAGGGCCGGGAGCAGGAGGCCGCGACGGCCTATCCGCTCGGCCGGCTCGGGCTCCCGGAGGACATCGGCGGGGCCGCGGCGTTTCTTACATCTGCACAAGCGGAATGGATCACTGGGCAAACTCTGGTCGTCGACGGTGGGATGTTCCTCAATGCCGGGGTGCACTGACCGATAATCGGACATATTTGCCTCCGAAAGGGAGGTAAATGCGTATCGAATGTGCACGGAACCGGTCAAGTGCCTCACGAAACCAACCCATTGGATTCGTGGGGCACTGCGGTAGGGTCTGCCGCACCCCTGGCTGATCGAGGAGCGTGCACGTGTTCAACCGGACCAGATGCCTGCAGATCACTGCGGCCCTTGCGTCCATATCCCTGCTCGCCGGATGCGGCCTGCTGTCGGATGACGACGGCGACGAAGCGAAGCGGATCGTCGTCGGGACCACGAGCGCGCCGAGCACCCTCGACCCCGCCGCGGCGTGGGACGGCTCCTGGGAGCTGTACCGGAACGTCTACCAGACCCTCCTGGCCTTCCCCACGGGCTCCACCAAGCCCCAGCCGGACGCCGCCCAGAACTGCGAGTTCACGGACGGCGCGAGCCAGGCGTACCGGTGCACCCTGCGCAAGGGCCTGAAGTTCTCCAACGGCGAGCCCCTCGACGCCAAGGCCGTCAAGCACTCCCTCGACCGGATCCGGACGATCGGCTCCAAGGTCGGCCCGAAGGACCTCTTCGGCAGCCTCGACAAGATCGAGACCCCGGACGCCCTGACGGTGGTCTTCCACCTGAAGACCTCGGACGCCACCTTCCCGTACGTCCTCGGCTCCCCGGCCGCCTCGCTGGTCGCGCCCAAGGACTACCCCGCGGACAAGGTGCGCGAGGACGGCAAGATCACCGGCTCCGGCCCCTACGTGCTGGACTCGTACAAGGAGGGCGGCGAGGCCGTCCTCTCCGAGAACAAGGGCTACACCGGTTTCGCGAACCGCCAGAACAAGGCCGTCACGATCCGCTACTTCGCGGACTCCGAGAAGATGGTCGCGGCCCTGAAGGCCAAGGAGCTGGACGCCACCTACCGAGGCCTGTCGGCCCCGCAGATCACCGACCTGCAGAGCCCCGCCGCGCACGCGCTGGGCGTCCAGGTCGTCGAGAACGTCGGCGCCGAGATCCGCTACCTGGTCTTCAACCCGAAGGACCCGGCGGTCAACAAGCTCGCGGTCCGCCAGGCCATCGCCCAGGTCATCGACCGCGGCACGCTCGTCTCCAAGGTCTACCAGGGCACCGCCGAGCCGCTGTACTCGATGGTCCCCAAGGGCGTCGTCGGCCACAAGACGCCGTTCTACGACAAGTACGGCGCCGCGGACGTCGGCAAGGCCAAGAAGATCCTCAAGGAGGCCGGCATCAACCAGCAGGTCGACCTGACCTTCTGGTACACCACCGACCGGTACGGCTCCTCCACCGCCGAGGAGTTCACCGAGATCAAGCGCCAGCTGGACGAGAGCGGCCTGTTCAACATCACCCTGCGCAGCCAGCCCTGGAAGGCCTTCCAGGAGGGCTACAAGAGCCAGGAGTACCCGGTCTTCGGCCGAGGCTGGTTCCCCGACTTCCCGGACCCCGACAACTTCATCGCGCCGTTCGTCGGCAAGGAGAACGCTGTCGGCACCCCGTACGAGCAGAACGAGATCCTGACCGACCTGCTCCCCAAGTCCCGCCGCGACGGAGACCGCTCCAGCGGGGTCCAGCAGTTCGAGAAGGCCCAGCAGATCTTCGCCGAGGACGTCCGGCTGCTGCCCCTGTGGCAGGGCAAGCTGTACGTCGCCGCACGCGAGGACATCGCAGGCGCCGAGCGGGCCCTCGACCCGCAGACCGCCATGCAGATGTGGGAGCTGTACCGCAAGACCAGCTGGTAGCCGCGGCCCCGCCCGGGCGATCGTCCCGGGCGGCCGACGCGTTGTCAGTGGGCCCCGGTAGGTTCTGAGCAGTTGCACGAACTTGTACCGGAGGTTGTCGCCGTGACCCAGATGCTGCCCGAGTCCTGGCTCCCCGTCCTCGGCGGGGAGCTGGACCAGCCCTACTTCAGGGAACTCACCGAGTTCGTCGAGAAGGAGCGGGCAAACGGGCCGGTCTACCCGCCCCGCGAGCAGGTCTTCGCCGCCCTGGACGCCACGCCCTTCGACCAGGTCAAGGTCCTCGTCCTCGGCCAGGACCCCTACCACGGCGCCGGCCAGGGCCACGGCCTGTGCTTCTCCGTGCAGCCCGGGGTCAAGACCCCGCCCTCGCTGCGCAACATCTACAAGGAGATGAAGGAGGAGCTCGGCCTGGAGGTCCCGGACAACGGGTATCTGATGCCGTGGGCCCAGCAGGGCGTCCTGCTGCTCAACGCGGTGCTCACCGTCCGCGAGGCCGAGCCGAACTCGCACAAGGGCAAGGGCTGGGAGAAGTTCACCGACGCAGTGATCCGCGCGGTGTCCGAGCGTCCCGACCCGGCCGTGTTCGTCCTGTGGGGCGCCTACGCCCAGAAGAAGATCCCGCTCATCGACGAGGAGCGGCACGTGATCGTCAAGGGCGCGCACCCCTCGCCGCTGTCGGCCAAGAAGTTCTTCGGATCCCGGCCCTTCACGCAGATCAACGAGGCCATCGCCGCCCAGGGGCATGAGCCGATCGACTGGCGGATCCCGGACCTCGGCTGACGTCCCACCGCGCCTCGGCGCCTTCACCGGTACCTCCGGCTAGCTTCGTGACGACCGGACCGGAACAGGTCCGGCGGAGCAAGCCGGAGGCGCCGTGACCGAGCAGCAGGAGGCGTCGGAGGACGCCGTCATGACGAGGATCGGCCAGGCGGTCATCCTGCTGCACGCCGGCGACCGCGAGGAGGCCCGCAACCGGCTCGGCGAGATCTGGCAGGACATCGGCGAGGATGGGGACTCCCTGCACCGGTGCACCCTCGCCCACTACATGGCCGACGCCCAGGACGACCCCGCCGACGAGCTGGCCTGGGACCTGCGGGCCCTGACCGCCGCCGACGCCCTGCGCGAAGGGCCCGGGACCGGGGACGACGGGCCCGGCAACGGGCGGCCGGCGCTGCGGGAGCCGCGCCCCGCGATGCGCGTCTTCTACCCCTCCCTGCACCTCAGCCTGGCCGCCGACTACCTGAAGCTCCAGCGGCCGGAGGCCGCCCGGGTCCACCTGGCGCGGGCCCGGGCGGCCTCCGGGGCACTGGCCGACGACGGCTACGGCAACGGCGTACGGGCCGCCATCGCGCGGCTGGAGCGCCGCCTCGCCACGGAACCGGGCGCCCGGCCGCGGCCCTTTCCGGAACAGTCGTAGGACGCGCCTCAGCCGCCGTGGACGCCCGCGCAGATCCGGGCTTCGGGGCTGTCGGGGTGCCAGCGGCCGTGGCGCCGGCCCAGCGCGCAGACGTCGGCCGGCCGCACCGGCAGCTTCCGCACCAGCTCACGCTCCGCCTCGGCATCGGGCCGGTCGTGCCGCCGGGGGCCGTCAGGACGCCCCGGGGCGGGATCGGCGGCCCGCCGGGGCTCCGGGATGTCGGGGACCGGCGGAGCGTCCGGTACGGGCCCGCCCGGGGCGCTCCGGGCGGTGCTGTCGGCGGCCCGTCGGGCCGGGGCCGCGGCCGCCGGCCGCGCGGCCTGCTCCGGGGCCGCCTCCACGGCCTCCAGCGCCTCCAGGGCGGGTGCCCGGACGGCCACGGGGGAGGTCCCGGGCCCGCCGCGCGGATCGTGCCGGGGCGGGACCCCGGCGGCGGGGGCCGCCGCGGGCTGCACGGGTCCGGGGCTCACATTGACACAGCCGGAGACCGCCGAAACGGCGCAGGCGACTCCGAGCAGCAGCTTTGTCGTGGTTCGCGTTGGATGCACCCGCGCAACTCTGCTGTGTGAGGACCCCGTTGTGAAAACCGGGAGCCCATATTCACCCCGCACGGGTGAAGGGCGGCGGGGTGACCGGCGGATCGCGGGACGCCCCCCGGGCCCCCTCGGCTCATTCGCCGGTGGCGCCGTCTATCTGCTCGCGCAGCAGGTCCGCGTGGCCGTTGTGGCGCGCGTACTCCTCGATCATGTGCGTGTAGACCCAGCGCAGGCTGAACACCTCGCCGCGGTGGTGGCTCTCCGCCTTCGACACCAGGTCCAGCGATCGGCCCGCGGCGGCCCGCCGGGCCCGTTCGACCTCCGTCCGCCACGCCTGCTCGGCCTCGGCCCAGGTGGCCGCCCCGGTGAAGTGGAAGTCGCCGTCCCGGTCCTCGTCCGTGACGAACAGGTCGGGCACGTCCTCGCCCAGCATGATCTGCCGGAACCAGTACCGCTCCACCTCCGCCATGTGCCGTACGAGGCCCAGGAGACTCAACTCGGAAGGGGCGAGCGGGGTCCTGCGCAGCTCTTCGTCCTGCAGTCCCTCGCACTTCCACAGGAGCGTGGCACGGTGGTAGTCGAGCCAGCCGTCCAGCATCTCCCGCTCGTCGGCGGTGGTGGAGGGTTCGTCGCGGTGTGATCCTGAACTGGTGGTCATGAGGATCATCCTCGGCGAACCGGGCCCCGGTCACCAGGGATTAAGCTGCCAAGATCCCACAAGGACCGAACTTGGAGGCCCCGGTGAAGGTCGGCTGCATCGGACTCGGCGACATCGCGCAGAAGGCGTACCTGCCCGTCCTCACCGCCCGCGCGGACGTCGAACTGCACCTGCAGACGCGCACCCCCGCCACCCTGCAGCGGGTCGGCGACGCCCACCACGTCCCGGCGGCGCGGCGGCACACCGATCTCGACGCCCTGCTCGCCCAGGACCTGGACGCGGCCTTCGTGCACGCCCCGACCGGAGCCCACCCCGAGATCCTCACGCACCTGCTGGAAGCCGGCGTACCCACCTACGTGGACAAGCCGCTCGCCTACGAGTTCGCCGCGTCACGGCGGCTGGTGGAACTGGCCGAGAAGCGCGAGGTCTCCCTCGCCGTCGGCTTCAACCGCCGCTACGCGCCCGGTTACGCGCAGTGCGCCGACCATCCGCGCGACCTGATCGTCATGCAGAAGAACCGGGTCGGCCTGCCCGAGGACCCGCGCACTCTGGTGCTCGACGACTTCATCCACGTCGTCGACACCCTGCGCTTCCTGCTGCCCGGCGAGGCCGACCGCACGGACGTCCGCGCCGTGGTGCGCGACGGGCTCATGCACCAGGTGGTGCTGCACCTCTCCGGCCCCGGATTCAGCGCGCTCGGCATCATGAACCGCCTCTCCGGCTCCAACGAGGAGGTCCTGGAGGTCTCCGGCACGGACACCAAGCGGCAGGTGGTCAACCTCGCCGAGGTCATCGACCACAAGGGCCAGCCCACCGTGCGCCGCCGCGGGGACTGGGTGTCCGTCGCCCGCCAGCGCGGGATCGAACAGGTCGTGGACCACTTCCTGGAGGCGGTCGCGGCGGGCCGGACCCTCAGCGCGCGCGACGCGCTGCTCACCCACGAGCTGTGCGAGACGGTGGTGAACTCGGCTCTGGAGCAGGCCTTCTGAGCGACCGCGCACCCACCACCGCGCAGTAGGCGGCCAGTGCGGCGAGGGCCGCGGCCACCGGCCAGGCACCGAAGCGGACGAAGAGGGTCGAGCCCCGGGCGAGCGGCACCTCGTACACCTGCGCGGTCCGCGCCGACGTGGGCAGGGCCGGGCCGATCCGCTCGCCCGACGGGCCGTGCACCACGCTGACCCCGGTGAGGGTGGCGTGCACCATCGGGCGGCCGTTCTCGGCCGCCCGCAGGGCCGCCAGGGACGCGTGCTGGGCCGGGGCCCAGCTGTCCTGGAAGGTGGAGGTCGCCGACTGGGCGACGAGCAGGGAGGCCCCGTCGAGGGTGAGGCGCCTGCTCATGTCGGGGAAGGCCGACTCGAAGCAGACCAGCGGCCCCACCCGGACACCGGTGCGCCCGTCGGGCCGCCCGGGCAGGTCCATGACCACGGGGGAGTCGCCGCGCACGCGGTCCTCGCCGGCCGCCCGGCCGACCGAGGTGGCCCATCCCAGGAGCGAGCGGGCCGGTACGTACTCACCGAACGGCACCAGCCGCATCTTGTCGTACCGGTCACCCGTGGGGCCGGCGGGACCGACCAGGACGGCGCTCTTGTAGATGCCCGGCCGGTCCGCCCGCCGCGCGTCCACGTTCACCAGCAGCGGCGCCCCGACCTCGGCCGACAGGGCGGCCAGCCGCCGGGCCAGGTCCGGACGGGCCGACAGGTCCTCGCCGACACTGCTCTCGCCCCACACCACCAGGTCCACGTCCCGCCCGGCCAGCGGACGCGTCAGCCGCTCCCCGGCGGCGAACCGCCGCTCCGCGCTGTCCGGGCCGTCCGGCACCTGCCCCGGCTGTACGACGGCCACCCGCAGCCCGCCCGACTCCGCGGGCCGGGCCGCCCACACCCACACCCCGCCCGTCAGCAGCGCACAGCCCGTGAGCCCGGCCACCGCCGGGACCCGTGCCCCGGGCACCGCGAACAGCAGCACCAGGGCGCAGTTGACCGCCACCAGCAGCAGACTGACCAGCCACACCCCGCCCACCGAAGCCAGCCGCAGCGCGGTCGGCACCTGCCACTGGCTGGCCCCCAGCAGCCCCCACGGCCCGCCCAGCCCCTGCCAGGACCGGACGACCTCCGACAGCAGCCATCCCGCCGGTACGACGACCAGCGCGCAGGCGGCCCGGCCCGCCGAGGGGTGCCCGCCGAGCAGCTGCCGCACCAGCAGGGCCCAGGGGATCCACAGCAGGCCCACCAGGGCGGCCACCGGGAGCAGGAACACGTGGAGGCTCGGCAGCAGCCAGTGGTGCACGGCCAGGATGTAGCCGGCGCCGCCGATCCAGCCCTCCAGGGCCGCCCGCCGGCCGGTCGGGGCCGACCTCAGCAGCAGCATCCAGGGCACCAGGGCGACGTAGGCGAACCACCAGAGGGCCGGGGCGGGGAAGGCGAGCGCGGGCAGGGCGCCGGCCGCGAGCGCCGCGGGCGCCCGCCACCGGCGCGACCACCCGCTGTGCATCGGGACCATGGCGCCTCCGCTTCCAGTGTGGGCAGTGCCGGGCGGACCTGCCCCTCCGGCCGGGCGGACTTGCCCCTCGGGCCGGGCGGACCCGCCCCCTCCGCGCCCGGCCGGCAGAGCGGCCCCCGCGGGCCGCGGGGCGGGGCGGAGCGGGTTCAGACGGCCGTGTGCCGCCACTTCTCGTGCACGGTCACATGGGTGAGCCGCCAGCCGTCCCGGGTGCGGGCCAGGGCGAAGGTGTAGCGTCCGGCGGCGACGAAGTTGGGGGAGGTGACCGTGCCGTCGGCCTCCGGCCCCTCCAGCCGCATCGGATTGAGGAAGTCGGCACGGACCTCGGCGCTGTCGCCGGGCGAGCCGCCGGCGTCCTCCAGCCGGATCAGCCGGTTGACGATCAGGTGCTGGCGCACGGGGAAGAGCCGCATGGTCTCCGCGAGCCAGTCCGCGACCCGCGCCACCGGCCCCTCGATCCCGCCCGCCGAGCTGTAGTCGGCCCGCCCGCCGGCGACGAACAGGGCCCGGTAGGCCGCCCAGTCGCCGTCGTCCACGGCCACCGCGTAGCCCGTGACCACGTCGTCGATCGCCAGCCGGTCCATCACCGTCGCGAGATCCACACGCTGAGTCATCGGGTCAGTGTGGGGCTGCGCGGGCGCGAGGCCAAGGGTCGTGCGCCGACCGGATCTCCGCGCGGCCCGTCAGTGACCGGAACGCGCCTCCCGCTGCCGGACCACGACGAGGAACGCGTCGCTCGCCAGATCCATGACCACCTCGGCCGGCACGCCCTCGCGCATCCGCTGCGCCGCATACTCCTCGGCGGGCCAGCTCCCCCGCGGACTTCCGGCCGGAAAACGCTCCAGCACCACTCGACCCATGGGACACCCCCTGCTTCTTGCCTTTCGGTCTCTTCGTGAACAACGACGCGGAGGCCGACCGGGAACGTTCCCGGTCGGCCTCCGATTCACGCGAAGTGGTGGTGCGGGGCCCCGCTACGAGCCGGACTCGCCGGCGTGGGGGCTCAGCACGTCCGTGCCGATCAGCACGAACAGCAGGATGCCGAGCGCGATGCGGTAGATCACGAAGGGCATGAAGCTCTTGGTGGTGATGAACTTCATGAACCACGCGATCACGGCGTAGCCGACGAAGAAGGCGATGACCGTCGCGAAGACCGTCGGACCCCAGGAGATGTGGCCCGGCTCCTCGATCACGTCCTTGATCTCGAAGGCGCCCGAGGCCAGCACGGCCGGGATGGCCAGGAGGAAGGAGTACCGGGCCGCCGCCTCGCGGGTGAAGCCCAGCAGCAGACCGCCGGAAATCGTCGCGCCGGAGCGCGAGACACCCGGGATCAGGGCCATCGCCTGGCAGAAGCCGAAGATCAGACCGTCCTTGACGCCCAGCTGCTGGAGCGTCTTGCGCTCGCGGATCGCCCGGTGCCGGCCGCCCTCCTCGTCGCGGGCGGCCAGCCGGTCGGCGACGCCCAGCACGATGCCCATCACGATGAGGGTGGTGGCCGTCAGCCGCAGGTCGCGGGCCGGTCCGACGATCGCGTCCTTGAACACGAGGCCGAGGATGCCGATCGGGAGTGAGCCGACGATCACCAGCCAGCCCATCTTGGCGTCCTGTTCGGAGCGCAGGGCCTTCGTGTACAGGGAACGGAACCAGGTGGAGACGATCCGCGCGATGTCCTTGCGGAAGTAGATCAGAACGGCGGCCTCGGTGCCGATCTGGGTGATGGCCGTGAAGGCCGCTCCTGGGTCGTGCCAGCCGGCGAATGCCGCGGTCAGCCGCAGGTGGGCGCTGGAGGAGATCGGGAGGAACTCCGTAAGCCCCTGGACGAGACCGAGGATTAGGGATTCGAACCAGCTCATGTCGGGGTGCGCTCGTCCTTGTGATCGTCGGGCAGTTCGCCCCCGATGCTAGGGCCCGTGCGAAGCGCCACTGACCACAGGGGGGTGCTGGGACGTCAGTTCATACGCCGGACCGCCGGTTCGAGGGGGTGCCAGACGGTGCCTTTTGCGCCAGCCGACGACTCCCGCGCCCACCACGGAGACCACGATGAAGCCGAAGGAGATGAGGAAGGCGGGGGATCCGGGGGAGGAGGCGCTGGCACCCGCGATCACGTAGGCCGTGGTGTTCGGGACCACGCCGAGCGCCGTCGCGAGCAGGAAGGGCGTCCAGCCGCAGCGGGACACCGCCGCGCAGTAGTTGGCCACCACGAAGGGCACCCCGGGGAAGAGCCGCACCGCCAGCATCGAGCGGAAGCCGTGCCGGCTGAGCTGCCCGTCGGCCGCTTCCAGCCAGCGCCCGCGCAGGAACGGACGCAAAGCCTCCTGGCCCATGACCCGGCCGAGCCCGAAGGCGATGCCGGCGCCCAGCACGGTGCCCCCGACCGCCGCTACGAGGCCGAACTGCGTGCCGAAGACGGCTCCCGCGGCCAGGTTCAGCAGGGGACGCGGCACGAACGCCGCCGAGCACACGCCGTACACGGCTGCGAACGACAGGACGGCCGCGCCCACCGGGAGGCCGGGGGGCCAACCCTCCGAGAGGATCCGCTGGGGTTCGTAGACCAGCACGCACACGCCGGCCGCGGCGAGCAGCACGACGAGCAGCGCCAGCCGGGTCCACGGCGCGAGGAGGAGGGACATCCCGGGAGACTAGCCCAGCTGTGCGACATCGCGCCGTAATCTGGGCCTCATGCTGTCGAACGGCGGACGGCCCCCCAGGGTTCCCCGCAGCGCCCTCGCGGACACCCTCCTGGAGCGACTGACGGGTACGTACGCGGCCGCGGCCGACCCCGGGCGGGCCGAGGCGATGGCCGCGTACATGAAGCACGTCGCCCCCTTCCTCGGCATCCCCACGCCGCTGCGCCGGGAACTGTCGAAGACAGTGACGAAGAACACCCGGAGGCCTTCGGAGGCGGACGTCGCGGCGCTCGCGCTGCGCTGCTGGCGGCTTCCCGAGCGGGAGTACCACTACTTCGCGGTGGACTACCTGCGCCGCCACGTCGACCGCTGCTCATCCGGACTCCTGCCGGTCGTCCGGCACCTGATCACCACCGTCCCCTGGTGGGACACCGTCGACCTGCTCGCCGCGCACACCGTCGGCCCGCTGGTGGCCGCCGACCCCGCCCTCGCCCCCGTGATGGACGAATGGATCGGCAGCGAGGACCTGTGGCTCGCCCGCGCCGCCCTCCTCCACCAACTCCGCTACAAGGACGCCACCGACACCGACCGGCTCTTCGCCCACTGCCGGCGCCGGGCCGGGCACCCGGACTTCTTCCTCCGCAAGGCCATCGGCTGGGCCCTGCGCGAATACGCCAAGACGGACCCCGACGCGGTGCGCGCCTTCGTCGACGCCGAACGCGCCACCCTCTCCCCGCTGTCCGTGCGCGAAGCACTCAAGAACCTCTGAGCGCCCGCCGGTTCGCCCGGTAATTCATTCGACGGACGCGGGACGGTCCGGCAGGATCGAGGACATGTCCCGGTACGCCTTCCCCGCAGCGCCGTCCGCAGTCGCGGACGCGCCGAAGGCTGCCGAATTCGCGGGCGCACCCGCCTTCGCCGCATTCGACGGCGCACGAAGCTGACCCTTCCCGGATCGTCCGGCGGACCCCGCAGGGGGAGGGTCGGCTCGGTTCAGGGGTCCCGTCCACGCTTCGAGCAACGGGAAGAGATCATGGCCAAGACGGCCTTCGTGCGGACCAAGCCGCACCTCAACATCGGCACCATGGGTCACGTCGACCACGGCAAGACCACCCTCACCGCCGCCATCACCAAGGTCCTCGCCGAGCGCGGCGGCGCCTCCTTCGTGCCCTTCGACCGCATCGACCGGGCCCCCGAGGAGGCCCGCCGGGGCATCACCATCAACCTCACGCACGTCGAGTACGAGACGGACACCCGCCACTACGCCCACGTCGACATGCCCGGTCACGCGGACTACATCAAGAACATGGTCACGGGGGCCGCGCAGCTCGACGGCGCGATCCTCGTCGTCTCCGCGCTCGACGGGGTCATGCCACAGACCGCCGAGCACGTGCTCCTCGCCCGCCAGGTCGGCGTCGACCACATCGTGGTCGCGCTCAACAAGGCCGACGCCGGGGACCCCGAGCTGACCGACCTGGTCGAGCTGGAGGTCCGCGAACTGCTCACCGCGCACGGCTACGGCGGTGACGGCGCGCCCGTCGTACGGGTCTCCGGGCTCGGGGCGCTGGAGGGCGACCCCAGGTGGACCGGCGCGATCGAGGCCCTGCTGGACGCGGTGGACACCTACGTGCCGACACCGGTGCGGTACACCGGGGCGCCGTTCCTGCTGCCCGTGGAGAACGTGCTCACCATCACCGGGCGCGGGACGGTCGTCACCGGCGCCGTCGAGCGCGGCAGCGTACGCCTCGGCGACCGCATCGCCGTCCTGGGCGGCGACGGCGAGCCGCTGGAGACGGTCGTCACCGGCCTGGAGACCTTCGGCAAGCCGATGGAGTCCGCCGAGGCCGGCGACAACGTCGCGCTGCTGCTGCGCGGCGTGCCGCGCGACGGCGTGCGCCGCGGGCACGTGGTGGCCGCCCCCGGCAGCGTGACGCCCAAGCGCCGCTTCAGCGCGCAGGTGTACGTGCTCTCCGGGCGCGAGGGCGGCCGTACGACGCCGGTCGCCAGCGGTTACCGGCCGCAGTTCTACATCCGCACCGCCGACGTGGTGGGGGACGTGGACCTGGGGCTCGCGGGCGTCGCCCGGCCCGGTGAGACGGTCACGATGACCGTCGAGCTCGGACGGGACGTCCCGCTGGAGGCGGGCCTCGGCTTCGCGATCCGTGAGGGCGGCCGGACCGTCGGCGCCGGGACGGTGACGGCCGTCCTGGGCTGACCCTCCCGATCGGGACCCCCCTGTGGTGACGGCAGGACGGCTGCGCCAGACTGCCGTCACCACAGGCGTGAGCGAAGGGGGCGGGCGGACATGGGCGGCGACACGGCACTGGTGCTCGGCGGCGGCGGACTGACCGGTGTCGGCTGGGAGTGCGGGATCCTCTACGGGCTCGCCCGCGCAGGCGTGGACCTCACCACCGCGGACCTGGTCGTCGGCACCTCGGCCGGCTCGGTGGTCGGCGCCCAGCTCACCTCGGGACGGTTCAGCGCGCAGGAGCTGTACGAGCGCCAGCTCGGCGATGCCGCCGGGGAGACCGCCGCGAAGCTGGGCGCGGGCGTCATCGCCCGCTACGCGCTGGCGATGGCGCGCTCGCGCCGCGACGCGGCCGCCTACCGCCGCCGGGTGGGAGCGATGGCCCTGGCCGCGGACACCGGCCCCGAGGCGGAACGCCGCAAGGTGCTGGCGGCCCGGCTGGTCTCCCACGAGTGGCCCGAGCGGCGGCTCGTGGTCACCGCGGTCGACGCGCTCAGCGGCGATCTCAAGACCTTCGACCGCGAGAGCGGCAGCGGGCTGGTCGACGCGGTCGCGGCGAGCTGTGCGGTGCCCGGGGTGTGGCCCCCGGTGACGGTCGGCGGACGCCGCTTCATCGACGGGGGCATCCGCTCCGCCACCAACGCCGACCTCGCCGCCGGCTACGCGCGCGTGGTGATCATCGCCCCGATCGCGCTCGGCTCCGGGCTCGTCCCCGCACCGGCCGCGCAGGCGGCCCGGCTGCGCGAGGCGGGGGCACGGGTGCTGCTCATCACCCCGTCGGCCACGGCCCGCAAGGCCTTCGGGCGCAACGTCCTGGACCCGGCCCGGCGCGACCCGGCCGCCCGCGCCGGCCTGGCGCAGGCCCCGGAGCACACCGCCGAGGCGGCTGCCGTCTGGTCGGGCGGGACGGACTGAGGCCCGCCGGCCGGACGACCTGAGGCCCCCGCTCCGGTATCGCGGGGGCTGCCGGACAATGGAGCGGTGAGCGACGAACGGATCCCGGTGACACGGGACGTGGGCCAGGGCACCGCCAAGCTGATGCCGGACGTCGACGGGGAACGGGCCTGGCTGCTGACCGTCGACGGCGCCCCGCAGTCCTATGTGGACCTGGACGATCCGCAGCACCTGGAATTCGAGTACGTACGCCGCCTCGCGCACGTCCTGGACTGCGCTGCGGAGCCGGGGCTCCCGCTGGACCTCCTGCACCTGGGCGGCGGCGCGCTCACCCTGCCCCGCTACGCCGCGGCCACCCGGCCCGGATCCCGGCAGGCGGTGGTCGAGTTCGACGCCGGCCTGGTGGAGCTGGTCACCGAGCACCTGCCGCTGCCGGAGGGGTCCGGGATCACCGTGCACACCGCCGACGCCCGAGCCTGGCTGGAGGCCGCGCCCGCGGGGAGCGCGGACGTGGTGGTGGCCGACGTGTTCGGCGGCTCGCGGGTGCCGGCGCAGCTGACCTCGCTGGAGTACGCGCGGGAGGCCGCACGGGTGCTGCGGCCCGGCGGGCTGTACGCGGCGAACCTGGCGGACGGGGCGCCCTTCGACTTCCTGCGGAGCCAACTGGCCAACTTCGCCGCCGCCTTCGCCGGGCTCGCGCTCGTCGCCGAGCCCTCGGTGCTCAGGGGACGGCGCTTCGGGAACGCAGTGCTGCTGGCCTCCGACACCCCGCTGGACGTGGGGGCACTGGCCAGGCGCTGCGCGTCCGACGCATTTCCCGCCCGGGTCGAGTACGGCGACGGCCTGGCCCGCTTCGTCAGGGGCGCGGCTCCCGTCTCCGACGCGGACGCCGCTCCCTCGCCGGCTCCGCCGGAGGGCGCGTTCAGCCTGGGGTGAGACTGGACGGGGAGGGCGCGGCGGGCGAGGAGGCAGGGGCGGTGTCGGAGGTGACGGGACCCCCGCTCTTGTGGAGGGACGGCCTGCGCGTCATGCGGCGCACGTCCGGGACCAGCAGGACCAGAGCGGTGACCAGGACGACCAGGGTCGCGCAGCCCCACAGGGCCTCGGTGCGGCCGAAGGCCGATTCGACGGGCCCGGCCAGGGCCGTGGCCAGCGGGAGCATCGAGACCGAGCCGAACCAGTCGTAGGCGGAGACCCGGGAGAACTTCTCCTCGGGGATCTCCTGGTGCATCGTCGTCATCCAGTTCACGCCGAAGACCTCGATCGCGGCCCCGCTGACGAACATCACCGTGCACAGCCCCCACACCGGCAGCGGTACGGCCAGACCCGCCGACGGCAGCGCCAGCGGGAACACGCACAGCGTGCCGACCAGCAGCAGCCGGCGCGGCTTCCACACCATCATCAGGACGGCCCCGGCGATGGTGCCGACTCCGAACAGCGCCAGGGCCAGGCCCCAGGGTGCGGGTCCGCCCAGCCGGTCCCGGGCGACCAGCGGACCGTAGACCGCCTCCGCGGCGCCGACGACGGCGACGACGACGGAGAACTGGAGCACGATGCTCCACAGCCAGGGCCGGGTGTGGAACTCCACCCAGCCTTCCCGCAGGTCGGCCAGCAGGCCGCCGCCGGGTGCCCGGTCCGGCGTACGGCTGACGTCGAGGAAGGCGCGCAGCGCCCCGGCGATCGCGAACGCCGCCGCGTCCACGGCCAGTACCCAGCCCGGGCCCATCGCGGCGATCATCGCCCCGCCGAGGGCCGCTCCGCCGATGCCGGCGCCGTTCATGGCCATGCGGAAGAGGGCGAAGGCGCGGTTGGCGTGTTCGCCGGAGACCGTGGAGAGGAGCATGCCCTCGGCCGCGGGGTTGAAGAAGGCCGTACCGGTGCCGCACAGGGCCGTCAGCAGCATCATCTGCCACAGCTGCGGGTCGCCGGTGAGGACGAGCAGCGCGAAGACGGCCTGCGAGAGGCAGTTCAGGGCGTTGGCGGCGACCATCACGTGGTGGCGCGGCAGCCGGTCGGCGACGGCGCCGCCGACGAGCAGGAAGAAGACGAGCGGCAGGGTGCGGGCGGCCGCGACCAGGCCCACGTCGCCGCCGGATCCGCCGGCTTCCAGGACGGCGAAGGCGGAGGCGATGAGCGCGCCGTGACTGCCGAGGTTGGTGACCACCGCGGCACCCGTGAGCAGGGTGTAGTTGCGGCCGGCCCACTCCGGCCGGCTGCGGCTGCGGCGGGGCTCGGGCGTACGGTGCGGTGCGTCGGGGGGAGAACTCACCCCCGGACTATCCCCGCCCCGGGCCGAGAATCCAAACGGATTCCCTGCGCCGGGGCGGGGAGGGGTTCAGCCGGAGATCATCCGGTGGAGAGCCGGATGGAGCTGAGGATCTTGTCGGAGATCTCGGTCGGGACCTCTTCCTTCACACCGGCCGCGGTGACCAGAGCGAAGGTGGCGAAGTCACCGGCGGCGTTCTTGAAGGCGAAGCCGACCGCCTTGCCGTCGGTGGAGCACTTGTGCTCCTTCTTCACGTTCGGCGCGGTGGCGACCACCATGTGGCCCTTGATCCCGGAGGAGGTCGTGAACTCCTTGGGGTCGGTCACCTTGACCGTACCCTTGGGCTCCTTCTGCGCGAAGCCCGCCCACACCCAGGTGCCGGTGTTGTCGGTCGCCGCCTGGGCGGTGTCCTTGGCGCCCTGGGCACCCTTGACGCCGGCGTCCGCGATCGAGAACTTCTCGAGGTGGCCGTCGGCGTCCTTGTCGACCGTGCACCACTCCTGCTTGAGGGTGGCGGTGCCGGACATCGTGATGACCGGCTTGCCGTCGTTCTTGACCTCGTCGTCGTAGAAGAGGGAGACGCCGGGGTCGTTGACGTTCCACTCCGGGGGGACGTCGTAGGCGACGTTGTACTTCGTGTTGGTGACGACCTTCCAGCCCGGGATGACGGGCTGCATGGCGCCGCCGGCCCGGGGGTTCGCGCTGCTGCCGGCCGGCGCGGGCGCCTCGACGGGCGCGGAGGAGCTCGTCGCGGGCTTGTCGTTGGCCTCGGTGTTCTTGTCGTCCCGGGTCAGGACGTACGCGCCGGTCGCGGCGGCCGCCACGACGACCGCGGCGGCCGCGACGATGGCCACGGTCTTGGTCGAGTACGGGCTTGAGCCGGAGGCCTGGGGCGGCTGGGGCTGGCTCCAGGGCTGGCCCGGAACCGTCGGGGGCTGCTGGTACCCCGGCTGCTGCGGGTAGCCGGGCTGCTGCGGGTATCCGTAACCGGGCTGCTGCTGGTACGGGTTCGGCTGCGCCGGCTGTCCCGGCGGCTGCGCGTACGGGTTCTGATGCGCGTCCTGGGGGTTCTGCTCGCCCCCGGGCGGCTGCTGCTGTCCTGGCCACATGGCCGGTAACGATAGTGGGAGCGGTCGCCGGGAGCCACGGCCGCCCCCCGCCGAGCTCTGGCCAATCCTCTCTACTCGCGGGTAACATCGCGTTCCATGAGCGCAGATCAGATGAACGTGGGCGAACTGCTCGCCGCGACCGTGCCGATGGCCCGGACCCTGAACCTCGAGTTCCTGGAGACCACCCCCGAGCGCGCGGTCGTCCGGCTCCCGGACCAGCCCGACTACCACAACCACGTCGGCGGCCCGCACGCCGGCGCCATGTTCACCCTCGCCGAGTCCGCGAGCGGCGCCATCGTCCTGGCCGCCTTCGGCGACCAGCTCTCCCGGGCCGTGCCCCTCGCCGTGAAGGCCGAGATCGGCTACAAGAAGCTCGCCAAGGGCGTCGTCACCGCCACCGCCACCCTCGGCCGCCCGGCCGCGGAGGTCGTGGCCGAACTCGACGCGGGCGGCCGCCCCGAGTTCCCCGTCACCATCGCCATCCAGCGCGAGGACGAGGCCGTGACGGGCGAGATGACCGTCGTCTGGACGCTGCGCCCGAACGCGTAACGCCTGCCGGGTACGTGCCCGTCGCCACCAGGGGGTGTCCTGCCCGGTGGCGGCGGGCACGTCCTGCTTTCCGGCGCTCCGCCCGCGGCGACCCCGTGCGCGGGCCGTGCCGTCGGGCGGGCGTCCCCCCGGGCGTCTAGAGTCCTGCCACGACGATGGAGGGGGTACCCGTGGCCAAGGTCAACATCAGCCTCGACGCCGAGCTCGTGGTGGAGGTGATGGTGCTCGCCGGGGTCGGCTCGCCGCAGGACGCGGTGGAGGCCGTCGTACGGGACTACATCGCGCGCGGACACCGCACCGAGGCGCGCATCCAGAGTCAGGACGAGCCCCGGCGCGCGGCCGACGGCCTCCCGCCCCTGCCGGAGGGCTGAACCTGGGCGCCCGCGGTGGCGCGTCTCGGCCGGGCCCGCGGCCACGCGGAGCACAGTGGCCCTGGGAGCGGTCCGGCGCGGGCCGCTCCCGCCGACCCACGCCGCAGGGAGCGCCCATGAGCGAGGACGTGTCCAGACGTTCGGCGATGCGGCTGATCGCATCGGCGGGCGGGGTGGGCGCGGTCCTCGGAGCCGGCGGCTGCGCCCCGGCCGTGCCACCGCCCGGCGCCGTGCCGCGGGGCTCCGCGAGCGGCGCACCGGGCGCACCCGCCGCCGGGAGCGGCACCGGCACCGGTACGGGTGGCGCCGCCCGGATCGACGCCCTGCTGGAGCGGCTCACCCTGGAGGAGAAGACCGCCCTGCTGCACGGGGCGCCCGACCCCGCCCCCCGCGGCCAGGCCGGCTACGTGCCCGGCGTACCGCGCCTGGGCATCCCGGCGCTGCGGCTCGCCGACGGGCCCGCCGGGGTACGGGTATCCCGGCCCGCCACCGCACTGCCCGCGCCGGTGCTGCTCGCCTCCGCCTTCGACCCGGCGCTGGCCCGCGAGTACGGACGCGTCATCGGCCGCGAGGGCCGGGCCCTCGGCCAGGACGTCGTGCTGGCCCCCATGGCCAACCTCATCCGCACCCCCTACGCCGGCCGGAACTTCGAGACCCTCTCCGAGGACCCGCGGCTGACCGCCGACCTGGTCGGCGAGCTGGTCCGCGGGATCCAGGACGAGGGACTCATCGCCACCGTCAAGCACTTCGCCCTCAACAACCAGGAACAGGGCCGCGACACCGTCGACGTGTCCGTCGGCGAGCAGGCGCTGCGCGAGACCGAGCTACGGGGCTTCGAGGCCGCCGTGGCCGCCGGCGCGGGCGCCGTGATGGGGTCCTACAACAAGGTCAACGGGGTCCACGCCTGCGAGAGCAGGCCGCTGCTCGACGAACTGCTGCGCGGCAGCTGGGGGTTCGACGGCTGGGTGGTCTCCGACTGGGGCGCCGCCCACAGCACCGTCGCCGCCGTCCACGCCGGTCTCGACATGGAGATGCCCGGCGGCACCCACTTCGGCGGGCCGCTGCGCGAGGCGGTGCGCGGCGGCTCGGTGACGGAGGCCGCCGTCGACCAGGCCGTGCACCGGATCCTGTCCACGATGGACCGCTTCGGGCTGCTGGCGGCCCGGCAGCCCGCCCGGCCCCCGCGCGACGCCGCGGCCGGGGCCCGGGTGGCCCGCAAGGTGGCCACCGCCGGCGCCGTGCTGCTGCGCAACGAGCACGGCACCCTGCCGCTGACCGGGGCCGCGGCCCGCTCGATCGCGGTGATCGGGCCCACCGCCCAGGTGCCGTTCACCGGCGGCGGGGGCAGCTCGCACGTCGTGCCCGACGGCGCGACCGCCCCGCTCAACGCCATCCGGCGGCGGGCCGGGAACGGCAGCACCGTGCGCCACGCCCTCGGCGAGGACCTCTACGGGCGGCCGCTGCCGGCGGAGCTGCTGGCTCCGGCCGCCGATCTGGAGCACCGCGAGGTCGGCCCCGGGCGCGTCTGGACCCACGAAGGCACCTTCCACCTCGCGGCCGACGACGAGTGGACCCTGCTGGTCCACTACACCGGGAAGCGGCCCGGCGTACGCCTCGACGGGGAGGAGCTGTTCCCCGTCCGGCAGGGCATGGCCGAGCACTACGCGGGCGGACTCCTCGGCTCCGCACCCGACGGGATGGCCGTGCGCCGACGCACCCTCACCCTCAAGGCGGGCACCCACCGGCTCTCCGTCACCGCCGCAGGCGGGGACAAGGGCCAGCGCCTGCGCCTGCGGTACGTCACCGGGGCGATCCGGGCCGCGGACCTCGCCGAGGCGGTACGCACCGCGAAGGCGGCCCGCAGCGTGGTCCTGTTCGCCTACGAGGACGCCACCGAGGGCAGGGACCGGACCTCGCTGGCGCTCCCGGGCGGGCAGGAACGCCTGATCGAGGCGGTCGCCGCCGCGAACCCCCGTACGACGGTCGTGCTCAACACCCCCTCCGGTACGACCATGCCGTGGCTCTCCCGTACCGGAGCGGTCCTCCAGATGTACTACCCGGGGCAGGAGGGCGCCGGAGCCACCGCAGACGTCCTCTTCGGCGACGTGGACCCCGGGGGCCGCCTCACCCAGACCTTCCCGGCCGACGAGGGGACCACCCCGGTCGGCGGGGACCCCGCGCGCTACCCGGGGGTGGGCGGCCGGCAGGAGTACTCCGAGGGCGTCCACGTCGGCCACCGCTGGTACGACGCCAAGCGGGCGACCCCGCTCTTCCCCTTCGGGCACGGCCTGTCGTACACCACCTGGCAGTACGAGAAGCTCACGGTCCGCGCGCAGCGCGGCGGACTGCGCGTGGAGTTCACGGTCCGCAACACCGGCCGGCGCAAGGGTACGGAGGTGGCCCAGGTGTACGTGGGCCCGTCCGAGGAACTGCGGCTCGACCAGCCGGTGCGCGCACTCGCCGGCTACCGGCGGATCACCCTGCCACCGGGCGCGGCGCAGCGCGTCACCGTCGACATCGACGCCCGGACGCTGTCGTCGTGGGACCCGGAGCGGCACGCCTGGGTGCTGGGCTCCGGACGCCGCGAAGTGTTCGCGGGACGTTCCTCACGCGAACTGCCTCTGAGGTCAAAGGTCACGCTGGCGAGCCGATAGGCTGCCCGTTCGGCGTGTCACAGGGGGCGCGCCGGGGACGACTCGGGAGGACGCACCGGTGCACATCCAGGAATGGCTGGAGACGATTCCGGCGGTCAGCATCTATCTCCTGGTGGGTCTGGTCATCGGCCTGGAGAGCCTCGGCATCCCGCTGCCGGGCGAGATCATCCTGGTCAGCTCGGCGCTGCTGGCCTCGCAGCACGGGGAGATCGACCCCGTCGTACTGGGGCTGTGCGCGATCACCGGCGCGATCGTGGGCGACTCGATCGGCTACGCCATCGGACGCCGGGGCGGCAAGCCGCTGCTGGAGCGGCTGGGCCGGCGCTTCCCCAAGCACTTCGGACCCCAGCAGGTCGCCCTGGCGGAACGCTCCTTCGAGAAGTGGGGCATGTGGGCCGTCTTCTTCGGCCGTTTCGTGGCGCTGCTGCGGATCTTCGCGGGGCCGCTGGCGGGCGTGCTGCACATGCCGTACTGGCGCTTCCTCGTCGCCAACGTCCTCGGCGGGATCCTCTGGGCGGGCGGAACCACCGCCGTCATCTACTCGGTCGGCATCGTCGCCGAGCCCTGGCTGAAGCGGTTCTCCTGGCTGGCCCTCGGCCTCGCGGTGCTGTTCGGTCTCGTCGTGACCCTGGTGGTGCGCAGCCGGATGAAGAAGGCGGCCGAGGCCGCCGGGGCGGACGGGGCGGAGATCCCCGCGCAGCCGACGGCCCGCGCCACGGTCGGGGAGTGACGGCGGCGGAGCGCCCGGCGGGTACCGGTCCGGGCAGGGCCGCCCCGACCGCCTAGACGGCGTCCGGCGTCACCGAGGCGCGGTGCTGCTTCGCCAGTTCCACGTACATCACGGCGTTGACCTTGATGCCCTCGCGCTCCTCGGCGGTCAGCTCGCGGCGCACCTTCGCGGGGACGCCCGCGACCAGCGAGCCCGGCGGGACCACCATGCCCTGCGGGACCAGTGCCTGCGCGGCCACCAGGGAACCGGCGCCGATCACCGCGCCGTTCAGGACGGTGGCGCCCATCCCGATCAGGCAGTCGTCCTCGACGGTGCAGCCGTGGACGACGGCGTTGTGCCCGATGGAGACGCGCTCGCCGATGGAGACGGGGAAGCCCGGGTCGACGTGGAGCGTGCAGTTGTCCTGCACGTTGCTGTCGGCGCCGAGGGTGATCGGCCCGCAGTCGGCGCGCAGCACCGCCGAGTACCAGATGCTGGCGCCGGCGGCGAGGGTGACCTCTCCGACCACGACCGAGGTGGGCGCGGTGAACGCGGTGGGGTCGATGTCCGGGTGCTTTCCGTTCACACCCGCCACGAGTGCCTGGGCCGTCTGCTGCGTCATGTTCGCTTTCCTCTGGTCGGGTCGTCCGGTTGCCGCGCCAACAGCACCGTAGGCCACGCCGCCCGCTGTTCCGGCGATGGGGTGAAGATCACAGGACCGTGGTCCGGACGACCGCCGCCGGGCGCACTACCGTGGCCGGGTGCCGAAGAAAAAGAACACGTTCTCATCCGTGGCGGTCCTGCGCCGTCGGCTGGCGAGCCGTGTGGTCCACACCGGCTGGCGCTGGATGCAGCAGGCCGGCGCGGTGACCGCGCAGACCCCGGGCCGGCTGCGCTTCGGTGCGATCGGGGACGGCACCCGGCTCGCCTTTCCGCAGGGCACGGTCTTCGGCGAGCGGTGGATCCGGCTCGGCGGGCACTGCATCATCGGCGAGCAGGTCACCCTCACCGCCGGCATGATGCCGGACCTCGACCTGGGCGCCGAGCCGATGCTGGTGTTCGGCGACGGGGTCGTCATCGGGCGGGACAGTCACGTCATCGCCGACGCGCGCATCGAGATCGGCTCGAACACCTTCTGCGGGCCCGGTGTCTACATCACGTCCACGAACCACAGCTACGACGACCCGCACGAGCCCGTCGGCCGGCAGTGGCCGCGCAGCGCGCCCGTGGAGATCGGCCCCGGATGCTGGCTCGGCACGGGCGCGGTGATCCTGCCGGGCGCGCGGCTCGGCCGCAACGTGGTGGTGGCCGCGGGTGCCGTCGTACGGGGCGAGGTGCCCGACCACGCCGTGGTGGCGGGGGCGCCGGCGCGCATCGTACGGCGCTGGACGCCGGAGACGGGGTGGCAGCCGCCGCTGCGGACCCCGGCGCCCGTGCCGATCCCGGACGGCGTGACGCCGGAGCAGCTGCGGGGGCTGGCCGAGCTCACCGAGGCCGAGCTGGCCGAGGTCGAACGGGCAGAGGCCGAACTGGCGGACGCCGGGCTCGCGGAGGCCGGACTGGCGGAGGCCGGACTGGCGGAGGCCGAGAAGTAGCGCCCCGCGGTTCAGCCCGCGCCCAGCAGGACCGTTCCCGCGAGGGCCAGTCCGGCGCCCGCCGCCTGGACGGTGCGCAGCCGCTCCTTCAGGACCGCGAAGGCGGCGAGCGCGGTGATCACCGGGTACAGCGAGGACAGCACGGCGGCCATGGTGACCGGGCCGTTCTGGGCGGCGACGGAGTACGTGCCGTTCGCCGCGACGTCCGCGAGGCCGACGAAGGCCAGGGCCGGCAGCAGTCCCCACAGGACCCGCGGACCGGTGCCCTCCGGGAGGGCGGGGACGCCGCGCCGGGACTGCGCCCACAAGGCGGCGCCGCCGACGGTGACGTTGGTGACCCGCTGGACGAACAGTGCGAGGAAGAGACCGGTGACGGTGGTCGACGCCTCCGCGATCAGGGCCATCACCGCGCCGAAGCCGAAGGCCGCGACCAGGGTGAGGACAACGGCCCGCCGCTGGACGGGGGCGCCGCGCAGCTCGGGCCCGCCGGCGAGGACGATGCCGACGACGGCGACCGCGATTCCGGCGAACTGGCCGAGGCCGGGCCGCTCGCCGAGTATGAGCCCGGCGGTGACCGGCACGACCACGCCCAGGGAGCCGAGCGGTGAGACCACGCCCATCGGGCCGAGGGCCAGCGCCTTGTAGAAGCTGAGCATGGCGACCGGTCCGACCAGGCCCGCGCCGACCGCGAACCACAGCTGCGGACCGGCCTCGCTCCAGGCGCCGGTGCCGAGGACCACGGCGCCGAGCACGACGACGGCGACGATCTGCGAGACGACGACCACCGTGAGCGCCGGTATCCGGCGCGTCAGCAGCCCGCCGCCGAAGTCGGCGAGGCCCCACAGGACGGCTGTGGCCAGGGCGAAGAAGGCGGTCATCGGGGGGCCTCGCAGTACAGTGCAGTGAACGCCGCAGTGCAGCATCGAATACAGAACACGGTAGTGCAGTCTGTTGGACTGTGTCATCCAGGATATTGGACGGAATGGTGTCGGATCTCGAACAGCTCACCCAGGCGCTCGCCCGGAACCTCAAGAGGTGGCGCGGGGAGCGCGGCTTCACGCTGGACTCGCTGGCGGCCCGCGCCGGTGTGAGCCGCGGGATGATCATCCAGATCGAGCAGGCCCGTACGAATCCCAGCGTGGGCACCACGGTGAGGCTGGCCGACGCGCTCGGCGTCAGCATCTCCGCACTCCTCGACTACGACCGCGGTCCGCAGGTCCGGGTCGTCCCGCCGGAACAGGTGGTGCGGATCTGGTCGAGCGAGGCGGGCAGTACGACGACCATGCTGATCGGCACCGACGAGCGCGGGCCCATGGAGCTGTGGACCTGGCACCTGGTGCCGGGTGAGGGCACGGACTCCGTCCCGCACCCCTCCGGCACCATCGAGATGCTGCACGTCACGGCCGGGGAGCTGACGCTGGTGGTCGGCGAGGAGCAGTTCCGCGTCCCCGCCGGGGCCGCGGCCACCTTCGAGGCCAACCTCCCGCACTCCTACCGCAACGAGGGCTCCGTACCGATGGAGATGACCCTCGCCGTGTCGGTCCCCCCGGTGTCCGCACCGGTACCGCCGGCCGCCACCGCTTCCGCCACCGCGCACGGCGGGCCGGCCGCGGGCTGAGCCGCTCCTGGGTCGTGTCCGCTCCCTAGAGCGCGGGGATCTCGATCGCCGGGCAGCGGTCCATGACCATCGTCAGCCCGGCCGCGCGGGTCCGGTCGAAGGCGGCCTCGTCGATAACGCCGAGCTGGAACCAGACGGCCTCGGCGCCGACGGCGGCCGCCTGGTCGGCCACCGCCCCGGCCAGTTCGCTGTTCACGAAGACGTCCACCACGTCCACCTTGAACGGGATCGCCTCCAGCGAGGCGTACCCGGGCTCGCCGTGCACGGTCTCGGCCTTGGGGTGCACGGGGATCACGCGCTTGCCGTACTGCTGGAGCACGCGCGCCACCCCGTAGGCCGCCCGGTCCCTGTTGTTCGAGAGGCCCACCACGGCCCAGGTGTCACCGAGCTCGGTGAGGATCTTGCGAATGGTTGCCGGATCGCCGTACACGCGCGCCGCCTCCTGCTGTGCCGTCTGTCGTCGTCTGCCGCTGTCGCTCAGCCGCATCAACCGAAAACCCCCGCGTCCGATTCCCCTTGTACGCCCGGGGCCCGTCCGGCTTCCACGACGGCCGGGCCGGGTGTGACCACGGATTAGGGTGGAGCGGTGAAGGCAGACCAGTACGTGACGGTGGCCCGTGAGGGCGCGCACGAGTCGGAGATCAACCGCTCGCGCTTCCTGTGTTCGCTCGCGCCCGCCGCGACCGAACAGGAGGCGCAGGAGTTCGTCGCGCGCATCCGCAAGGAGCACCCCACCGCCTCGCACAACTGCTACGCCTACGTCGTCGGCGCCGACGCCGCCGTCCAGAAGGCCAGCGACGACGGGGAGCCCGGCGGCACCGCCGGGGTGCCCATGCTGCAGATGCTCATGCGCCGGGACGTCCGCTACGCCGTGGCCGTCGTCACCCGCTACTACGGCGGCGTGAAGCTCGGCGCCGGCGGGTTGATCCGCGCCTACGGCGGCGTCGTCGGCGAGGCCCTCGACGAACTCGGCACCGTCACCCGGCGGCGCTACCGGCTGGCCACCGTCACCGTCGACCACCAGCGCGCCGGCAAGACGCAGAACGACCTGCGCTCCACCGGCCGGACCGTGGTGGACCTGCGCTACGGGACCGCCGTGGAGATCGAGGTCGCCCTCCCCGAGGCGGATCTGCCCGCCTTCGAGGCCTGGCTCGCCGACAGCACGGCCGGTACGGCCCGTCTCACCCTGGGCGGGGAGACGTACGCGCCCTGAACGCCCCCGGGGACGGGTTAGCGTAGTGGGGTCCAGCGAGCGGGAGACGACCAGGGGGAGACGGCATGTGCGGCGGGGCCGGCGAGTGAAGTTCCTGCACACCTCCGACTGGCACCTCGGCCGGGCCTTCCACCGGGTGAACCTGCTCGGCGCCCAGGCCGCCTTCGTGGACCACCTCGTCGACACGGTCCGCACTCACGAGGTCGACGCCGTCCTCGTCGCCGGCGACGTCTACGACCGCGCCGTGCCCCCGCTGCCCGCCGTCGAGCTGTACGACCGGGCCCTGCACCGGCTCGCCGAGCTCGGCGTGCCCACCGTCATGATCTCCGGCAACCACGACTCCGCGCGCCGGCTCGGGGTCGGAGCCGGGCTGATCGGCCGCGCCGGGATCCACCTGCGGACCGACCCGGCCGGCTGCGCCGACCCCGTCGTACTGGCCGACGTACACGGTGACGTGGCGCTCTACGGGCTGCCGTACCTGGAGCCGGCCCTGGTCAAGGACGAGTTCAGCACGCGGAAGGTCAGCCACGAGGCGGTCCTGGGCGCGGCCATGGACCGGATCCGGGCCGACCTCGCCACCCGCCCGCCCGGCACCCGCTCCGTCGTCCTGGCACACGCCTTCGTCACCGGCGGGCAGGCCAGCGACAGCGAGCGCGACATCAGCGTCGGCGGCGTCGAAGCGGTGCCCGCCTCCGTCTTCGACGGGGTGGACTACACCGCCCTCGGCCACCTCCACGGCTGCCAGACGATCAACGAACGCGTCCGCTACTCCGGTTCCCCTCTCGCCTACTCCTTCTCCGAGGCCGACCACCGCAAGACCATGTGGCTGATCGAACTGGGCGCGGGAGGAGAGATCAGCGGCGCCGAGCGCATCGACACCCCCGTGCCGCGCCCCCTCGCGAGGCTGCGCGGACGCATCGACGACCTCCTCGACGACCCCGCGTACGCCGTGCACGAGGGCGCCTGGGTGGAGGCCACCCTCACCGATCCGGTCCGCCCCGACGACCCCATGGCCCGCCTCGCCACCCGTTTCCCGCACACCCTCACCCTCGCCTTCGACCCCGAGGGCCGCCGGGAGGAGACCGGCGCCTCCTACGCCCAGCGCCTGCGCGGCCGCACCGACCAGCAGATCGCCGAGGACTTCGTCGCCCACGTACGCGGCGGCGGCCACCCCGACGAGGCCGAACGGGCCGTCCTCCAGGGCGCCTTCGACGACGTCCGAGCCGACGACAGCTGCCGGGAGACCCACCGATGAGGCTGCACAGGCTGGCCGTCACCGCCTTCGGACCGTTCGCCGAGCCCCAGGAGATCGACTTCGACGCCCTGTCCGGCGCCGGGATCTTCCTGCTGCACGGCCCCACGGGCGCGGGGAAGACCTCCGTGCTCGACGCCGTCTGCTACGCCCTCTACGGATCCGTGCCCGGCCCCCGCCAGGCCCCCGGCACCAGCCTGCGCAGCGACCACGCCACCGCCGGCACCGCCACCGAGGTCACCCTCGAACTCACCGCGGGCGGCCGCCGCCTGGAGATCACCCGGCGCCCCGAGCAGGAGCGTCCCAAGAAGCGGGGCACGGGCACCACCAAGGACAAGGCGCAGAGCTGGCTGCGCGAGCACACAGGCGAGGGCTGGGCGGCCCTCAGCCGCTCCCACCAGGAGATCGGCGAGGAGATCGAGCAGCTGCTCGGCATGAGCCGTGAGCAGTTCTGCCAGGTCGTACTGTTGCCGCAGGGGGAGTTCGCGCGGTTCCTGCGCGCCGACGAGGCGGCCCGCGGCCGGCTCCTCGGCCGGCTCTTCGACACCCGCCGCTTCGCCGCCGTCGAGACCCTGCTCGGCGAACGGCGCCGGGCCGCCGAGGCCAGGGTCCGGGCCGGCGACGAGAAGGTGCTGCACACCGCCCAGCGGCTCGCCCAGGCCGCCGGGGACAGCGCCGACCTGCGGGCCTGGCCGCTGCCCGGACACCAGCCGGGAGATCCCGGGCTGGCCGGAGCGGTCCGCGCCTGGGCGGCCGTCGCCCGCTGCTCCGCCCGCGAACGGCTCGACGTCGCCGAATACGCCCTCGCCGCCGTCGAGAGCCGGCACGCTGCCGCCCGCCGGGCCGCCGAGGACGCGCGGGAACTCGACCGGCTCCAGCGCCGGCACGCGGAGACCGCCCGCCGGGCCGCCCTGCTCGCCGAGGCGGAGCCCGAACGCGAGCGGGTGCGCGGCCTGCTGGACGGGGCCCGGCGGGGAGCCCTGGTGGCCCCCGCCCTGGAGCTGCGCGGCGCGGCCTCCGCGGCCCACCTCGCCGCCGCGCACGCCGAGACGGCGGCGCGGGCGGAACTGCCGCCCCCGCTGCGGGAGGCGGGCACCGAGCAGCTGGCCGCCGTCGAGCAGCGGCTGCGCGAGGAACTCGGCGCGCTCGGCGCCGCCCACCGCGCCGAGCAGCGCAGCGCCGAGATCGGCCGCGAACGGGCCGACCTGGAACGGGAGTCCCGGGCCGCCGAGGAGCAGCACCAGGAGGCCGCCGAATGGCTGGGGCGCTGGGACGACACCCGGACCGCCCTCCAGGAGCGGGTGGACGCCGCCCAGCAGGCCGCCACCCTGGCCGAGCAGCTCGCGGGCAGGCTGGAACCGGCCCGGATGAACCTGAACGCCGCCCGCAGGCGGGACGAGTTCGCCGCCGACGCCGAGCGCGCCGAGGGCGAACTGCTCGACCTGCGCGGGGAGTCGGCCGCCGCGCGCGAACGCTGGCTGGAGCTCAAGGAGGCCCGGCTGCGCGGCATCGCCGCCGAACTCGCCGAAGCCCTGGTGGCCGGAGAGGCCTGCACGGTGTGCGGATCCGCGGAGCACCCGGCTCCGGCCCGCCCCGCCCCCGGACACGTCGACCGGGCCGCCGAGGACGCCGCGCACGCCGCCTTCGAAGAGGCCGAGCAGGCCCGGGCCGCCGTCGAGCGCCGGCTCGCCGTCGCCCGGGAGGCCCGCGCCGAGGCCGCGTCCGCCGTGGGGGAGTCCACCACCGCCGAACTCCTGGCCCTGACCACCGACCTGACCACCCGGCACGCCGCCGCCCACGCCGCGGCCGCCGGCCTGCACGCCGCGCGGGAGCAGCTCGCCCGGGCCGAGCGGGAACACGCCGCGCGCAGCGCCGACCGGCTCGACGCCGAGACCCGGGCCGCCGCGCGGGCTTCCCGCCGTGAGGCCCTGGACCGGGAACAGGCCTCGCTGGAGGCCGAACTCGCCCTCGTACGGCGGGACGCGCCCACCGTCGCGGCCCGCGCCCGGACCCTGGAGGACCGGGTCAGGATGGTCGCCGGCGCCGCCGCCTGCCTGCGCCGCGCCGAGACGGCCGCCGCCCGGCTCAAGGAGGCCGACGACCAGCTCGCCGACGCCGCCTTCAGGGCGGGCTTCGACACCATCGAGGCCGCCGCCGACGCCGTTCTCCCCGAGTACGAACGCACCGCGCTCCAGCACCGGACGGACGCCTGGCAGGCGGAGGAGGCCCTCCTGGCGGACCGCCTCGGCGAGACCGACGCCGCCGAGGCCGCGGCACTGCCCCCGGCCGCGCCGGACACCGCCGAGGCGTACGCGGTCCAGGCCGCGGCGAAGCTCCGTACGGCGGCCTCCGCCTGTGACGCGGCCCGGGTCCGCTGCGCCGAACTGGACCGGCTCTCCCGGCAGACGGAGCAGGAACTGCGCGCGCTCGGCCCGCTGCGCGAGGCCTACGACCGGGTGGCCCGGCTGGCCGGACTGACCGCGGGCACCTCCGCCGACAACGAGCGCAAGATGCGCCTGGAGGCCTACGTCTTGGCCGCCCGCCTGGAGCAGGTGGCCGCCGCCGCGACGGTACGGCTGCTGCGCATGTCCGGCGGCCGCTACACCCTGGTGCACTCCGATGCGAGGGCGAGCGGACGGGGGCGTTCCGGCCTGGGGCTGCACGTGGTCGACGCGTGGACCGGCATCGAGCGGGACACCGCGACCCTTTCGGGCGGCGAGACCTTCTTCGCCTCGCTCGCCCTCGCACTGGGCCTCGCCGACGTGGTCACCGACGAGGCGGGCGGCACGCGCCTGGACACCCTCTTCATCGACGAGGGCTTCGGCAGCCTCGACGACCAGGCACTGGACGAGGTGCTCGACGTCCTGGACTCACTGCGCGAGCGGGACCGCAGCGTCGGCATCGTCAGTCACGTCGCCGACCTGCGGACCCGGGTCCAGGCCCAGCTGGAGATCGTCAAGCAGCGCGGCGGCTCCGTCGTGCGCCACCGGACGGCGTCGCTCACGGACTGAGCGGGCGGCGGGGCAGCGGCGAGGAGTAGACGATGCTCGTCGTCACCGAGCCGAGCCCCGCGATCCGGCCGGTGACCTCCTCCAGATGTCCCATCGAGCGCGTCGCGACCTTGAGCACGAAGCAGTCGTCGCCCGTGACGTGATGCGCCTCCAGGATCTCCGGGGTGGCCTCCAGGAAGTCGCGGAACGGCTTGTAGTTGCCGTGCGGATAGCGCAGCCGTACCAGGGCGAGGATCGATTTGCCGAGCTTCTCCGGGTCCACCACGGCCGTGTACCCGGTGATCACCCCTGCCTCCTCCAGCCTGCGCACCCGCTCGGTGACGGCGCTCGCGGACATGGACACGGAGCGGGCGAGTTCGGTGAAGCTGGCGCGGCCGTCCCGCTGGAGTGCTTCGAGGATCCGCCAGTCGGTGGCGTCAGGGGAATAGTCGGTCATGGGGCAGGTCTAGCAGGGGATTCCCCGGTGGGCCAAGGCGAAGGCCGGGGAAAGTCACTTCCGAGGAAGATCAACAGATCGTAGATTTCCAGTCATGACAACGACGCAGAACGCCTCCTCCGTCCCCGCCACCGCCAACCCCGTGCTCCGGGTGCCCCCGGCCTCCCCGGCCGCGGCCGCCGCGTACTTCGCCGCCAGCCTGGCCTTCCACGCCGACGTCTCGGACGTCGCGAGCGCCTTCAAGGCCCACCGCGAGTCGGGCGCCGAGCTGGGTTTCCAGCTCGTCGACTCCCGCTCCACGCCCTCCTGGGACCAGGCGCACGTGCCCGGCGCGGTCCACCTGCCCACCGCGCTCATCCCCGAGCAGGCCGAGCGGCTCCTGGACAAGAACGTCCCCGTGGTGACGTACTGCTGGGGCCCCGGCTGCAACGGCGCCACCCGGTCCGCCCTCGCCCTCGCCGAACTCGGCTTCCAGGTCAAGGAGATGCTCGGCGGCATCGAGTACTGGATCCGCGAGGGCTTCGAGGTCGAGACCTGGCAGGGCACGCAGCAGCGCGGCGAGGCCGACCCGCTGACCGCGCCGACCGACTCGGACGACTGCGGCTGCTGACGTGTCCGCCCGACGCGGACGGGCCGCCCACTCCCGGAGGAGATGAGCGGCCCGTCCGTCGTCCGTCGCCCGCCGTAGGGCGGGCGTGCGGCCGTGAGGTGCCGTGCCGTGCTGCGCCGTCAGAGCTTCGACAGCTCGTCCAGCAGATCGTCCAGCCCCAGCGAACCCTGCGACAGCGCCGCCATGTGCCAGGCCTTCAGGTCGAAGGCATCGCCGTGCGCGGCGCGCGCGTTGTCCCGGCCCAGCAGCCAGGTGCGCTCGCCCAGCTTGTAGCCGATCGCCTGCCCCGGCATCGACAGGTAGCGGGTCACCTCGCTCTCCACGAACTCCGCGGGCCGGCCGCTGTGCAGGCCGAAGAACTCCTGCGCGAGGTCCACGGTCCACCTCTCGCCCGGGTGGAACGGCGAGTCCGCCGGGATCTCCAGGCCCAGGTGCATGCCGATGTCGACGATGACCCGCGCCGCGCGCATCATCTGGCAGTCCAGGTAACCCAGGCGCTGCTCGGCGTCCTTGAGGTAGCCCAGCTCGTCCATCAGCCGCTCCGCGTACAGGGCCCAGCCCTCGCAGTTGGCGCTGACCCAGCCGACGGTGGCCTGGTAGCGCGAGAGCTGGTCCGCCACGTGCGTCCACTGCGCGAGCTGCAGGTGGTGGCCCGGAACGCCCTCGTGGTACCAGGTGGACACCAGGTCGTACACCGGGAAGCGGGTCTGGCCCATGGTGGGCAGCCAGGTGCGGCCGGGGCGGGAGAAGTCCTCCGAGGGGGAGGTGTAGTACGGGGCCGCGGCGCCGCCCGGAGGGGCGATCCGGGACTCCACCTTGCGGACCCGCTCGGCGAGTTCGAAGTGGGTGCCGTCGAGGTTCTCGATGGCCTCGTCCATGATGCCCTGGAGCCAGGCCTGGACCTCGTCCACCCCTTCGATGTGGGTGCCGTGCTCGTCCAGGTGCTTCAGGGCCTCCCAGGGGCCGGCGCCCGGGAGGATCTTGGCCGCCTCGGTCTTCATCTCGGCGAGCAGCCGGTGGTACTCCGACCAGCCGTAGGCGTAGGCCTCGTCGAGGTCCAGGTCGGTGCCGTTGAAGTACCGCGACCAGCGGGCGTACCGCTCGCGGCCCACCGTGTCCGGGCTGCCCTCGACGGCGGGGGCGTACACCGCGGTCATCCAGTCGCGCAGTTCGACGACGGCGGCGGTGGCGCCGGCGGCCGCCGCGTCCAGCTCGCTGCGCAGGGACTGCGGGCCGTTCGAGGCGAAGTCCTCGAAGAAGGCCGCGGCGGTGCCGTCCTGGCCGGCCCAGGTGGTCAGCTGGCCGATCATGGTCCCGGTGGCGCGCGGGCCGCCGTGCAGGCCGCGCTCCAGGCCGAGCCGGAGGCTCTCGCGATAGCCGGCGAAGGCGGCCGGGACGGCGCGCAGCCGCTCGGCGATCGCCGCCCAGTCCTCGTCGGTGTCGGCCGGGGTCAGGGAGAAGACCTCGCGGACGGAGTGCACGGGGCTGTGGATGTTGCTGACCGCGCGCAGGTCCTCGTCCGCCTCGTGGACCGCGAGCTCGGCGGTGAGCCGTTCGCGGAGCAGACGGCCGCAGCGCCGCTCGGCATCGGATTCGGCGCCGGGCAGCGCCTCGGCGGCGTCGAGGCGGGCGAGGGTCTCACGGGAGAGTTCGGCGACGGCGGCGCGGCCCGCCGGGGAGAAGTCCGGGAGCTTGGCGGAGCTCTCGGCTACACCCAGGTAGGTACCGGTGATCGGGTCGAGGGCGATGAGGCCGTCGACGTAATCGTCGGCCACCTGGCGGGGCAGCCGGGGGGCGCTGCCGGTGTGGAGGGTCTCTGACATGCGGCCATCTTCGTATGTGAGGCGTCCTCCCGTCATCACCGATTGTCGGCAGCCTCCCGAGTTGGGCCGGAGCACGGCTGCCGGGTCCACCCCGGGGTGATCAACGGGCCCTGTGTACAAGCGACTTCACAGTCCGGCGGGGGTGCGGTGGGCGGAGCTGCGGCCCGGAGTTTGGCCGGATCCGGACGCAGGCGACCCGCTCCGGACGGGACGCCCGCGTCCGGAGCGGGCCGCCTGCGGCCCGGGCGGGGCTCAGTGGGGACGGCGCGGAGCCTGGTGCTCGTGCGGCAGCCCGAGGGGGAGTCCGTACGGCAGCCGCGAGCCGGCGGGGGCCGCTCCCAGCCGGGCCGTGATCACCAGGGTGCCCTCCTCGATCTGGTAGTCGAGGGGGAGGCCGAGGCCGCGCATGGCGGCGACCATGCCGGTGTTGGCGGCCTGGGTGACGGCGTACACGCTGTCGCACCCGGCCTCGACGGCCATGGCGACGAGCCGGCTGAGCAGCTCGGTGCCGATGCCGCGGCGCTGCCAGTCGTCCTCGATCAGCAGGGCGACCTCGGTCTCGTCGCCGTCCCACAGCAGGTGGCCGAGGGCGACGAGCTTCCCGGACGCGGTGGTGGCGGCGAGGGTGCGGCCGAAGCGGGGGCTGAGCAGGTGGCCGAGGTAGCGGTCGGCGTCGGCGACGGGGCCGTGGTAGCGCAGTGCGAGGGTGCGCTCGGAGCAGCGGTCGTGCATCGCGCGGGCCGCGGCCAGGTCGGATCCGTCGGCGCGGCGCACGGTGATCTCGTTGCCCTCGGGGAGGGTCAGTACGTCCTGGCTGCGCGGGACGCGCGGGCCGAGCCGGGCGTCGAGCTCGACCAGGGCGCGGGCCCGGGCGAACTCGGTCGGGGTGAAGGGCAGGTAGGGCCGCTCGATGGTGATCGCGCCGCCCGAGGGGTCGCGCAGGCGCATGACGGTGGCCTCCAGCACGCCCTCGACCGGGGCGTCCGCACCGGAGTTGGGACGGCCGGAGAGCGTGGTCGCCGGGATCGAGTGGATGGTGCAGCGGCCGAGCAGCTGGCGCAGGGCGAGGGGGAGCTCGGCGGCGTCCAGGGCGGTACGGGTGGCCAGGCCCAGCAGTCGCGTCGGGGTGTCGACGAGGTCGTGGGCGTCGGCGCGCTCGATCCAGGTGCTGTGGCCGCCGGCCCGGGAGACGGCGCGGGTGAGGTCGGCGGAGGGGAGCTGCTGCGGGGCGCGCAGCAGGAACTCGTCCACGGTGCCGCCCTCGGGCAGCGGGTGCGTCTGGAGGGTGAGGATGTCCACGCCGTGGCGGGCGAGGGCGGTGCAGAGGACGGCCAGGGAGCCGGGCTGGTCCCGTACGGTCGTGCGCATCCGCCACAGGGCGGTGGTCGCGGTGGCGGTCGTCGTGCCCTCGGTGGCCGCGGCGCTCGCGCCGCCGGCGGCGGCAGACGGGGCCGGATCCCCGGGCGGCGGTGTGCTGGGCGGCGGCGCATGGCTGTGACGCCGCGCCCACCAGGTGTGGAAGGCCGCGGTCACCAGCAGCGCGACGGCCGAGGCGACCAGCAGGATGGGCCCCCTGGGGCCGTGCACGACGAGATTGGCGATGGCGTCGGCGACCGCGACGGCGCAGAACAGTGCGGCGAGTTCGACGACGTCGCGGCGCCAGTGGTGACGGTGGGGACGCTGGGCGGGGGCGTGGATACGGTCAGTCATGCGCACCACTGTTGCGCAAGGGTGTTGCGTGATCACGAACGAACTGTGACCGACTGGTTAAGTGTCCATCTGGCCGATTTCACCCAGTTTTCGGGGTCTTTTGCGGCTGCCCTACTGGCCCACACGCCCGGGCTGGAGGGTCTTGGTGAAGAGTACGCCGCCTCCCTGGCGGCGCAACCGCACGGTGAGGTCGCCGCTGTCGCCGTCGATGTCGACCTCCCCGTAGTAGGGAGGGTTCTCGGACGGCGCCATGTTGGCGAAGGGCGCCGACTGGACGAAGGCCGTCTCCGGGCCGAAGGTGGCGTCGAGCCGTCCGGCCGGGAAGCCGCCGGCTCCGATGGGACCGGAGACGAACTCCCAGAACGGCGCGAAGTCGGTGAAGGCGGCCCGCTCGGGCGCGTAGTGGTTCGCGGCGGTGTAGTGCACGTCGGCGGTGAGCCAGAGGGTGCCGGTGATGCGCTGGTGCTTGATGTACCGCAGCAGTTCGGCGATCTGCAGCTCCCGGCCCAGCGGGGCGCCCGGGTCCCCCTGGGCGACGGCCTCGAAGTTCGCGGCTCCGTCGGGGACGACGATGCCCAGCGGCATGTCGGCGGCGATGACCTTCCAGGCGGCGCGGGAGCGGGAGAGCTCGCGCTTGATCCAGGCGAGCTGCTCGGGGCCGAGGATGCCGACGGGGTCCTCGGTCTGGCCGCCGGGGGAGTTGGCGTTGCGGTAGGTGCGCATGTCGAGCACGAAGACGTCGAGGAGCGGGCCGTAGCGTGCCACGCGGTACATCCGGCCCTCGGCGCGGCCGCCGCGCAGGTCGGTGACCGGGAAGTACTCGCCGAAGGCGCGGCGGGCCCGGGCGGCGAGGGTGTCGGCCTCCTTGACGGTGTAGCGGGGGTCGTCGATCAGCTGGCCCGGGTACCAGTTGTTGCGCACCTCGTGGTCGTCCCACTGGGCGAGGACGGGGACCTGGGCGTTGAAGCCGAGGAGGTTGCGGTCGAGGAGGTTGTAGCGGAAGTTCCCGCGGAACTCGTCGAGGGTCTCGGCCACCTTCGACTTCTCCGCGGTGGTGATGTTGCGCCAGACGGTGCCGTCGCGCAGGGGCACGGCGGACTTGATCGGGCCGTCGGCGTAGATCGTGTCCCCGCTGAAGAGGAAGAAGTCGGGGTCGCGTCGGCGCATCTCGTCGAAGACGCGGTAGCCGCCGACATCGGGGTTGATGCCCCAGCCCTGGCCCGCCAGGTCGCCCGACCACAGGAAGCGCACGTCCCGGCGGCGGGAGACCGGGGTGGTGCGGAAGGTGCCGTGGACCGGCTCGGCGGTGCGGCGGGGGTCGTCGGGGTCGGCCAGGACGACCCGGTAGTGGATCTGCTGCCCGGGCGGGAGGTCGCGCAGGACGGTCGTCCCGGTGAAGTCGCTCGACGGGCCGAGGAGCGGGCCGCGGTGGCGGCGTACGGCGTAGCGGAATGCCTCGCTCGGAGAGGTCTCGACGTACATGCGCGCGAGGCGGTCGGAGCGGGTCCACACGGTCGCCGAGTGCGCGGTGATCTCGCCGGACTGGACGCCCCAGTGCGCGTTCGGCCGGCCGGAGCGGGCGAAGGCGGGAGCGGCGAGCGCCGGTGCGGCGAGCAACGCGGAGGACAGGGCGAGGGAACCGCCGATGAGGGACCGTCGGGTGTGCGGGGTCGATGCCATCGGTGCGTCTCCAGGGGGGCGGCGAGGACGGGTCGGACCAGCGTGCCGTCGCGCACCGGCCCGGCCGCGTCGCCCACGCGAACCGCGGATGAACAGCCGCCAGCCGCTCATCCGTTCAGGCGTCCGACCCCTTGACTCGAACGGGTCCCACTCACTCGCCCACCGACGCCCTCACTGACCGGCGCACCGACTCACTCACCGACTCACTCCCTGGTTCGCTCACTCGTGCGCGTACTCGCTCTCGCGCGACCCGGCCGGCTCGGCGCTGCGCGCCGTGTCCAGTACCACCCGGGCGACGAGGGCCGGGTCGTCGCTCATCGGGACGTGGCCGCAGCCCGGGAGGCGGACCAACCGTGCCCCAGGGAGGGTGTGCTTGGCCCGTACGCCCTGGCGGCGCAGCAGCAGCCGGTCGCGGGTGCCCCACGCGATGGTGACCGGCAGCCCCGGCACGTCGTCGGTGAAGCGGACGGAACCACCCGCGGCGAGGGTGTCCTCGAATCCGGTGGCATGGCGCAGGGCGAGGGTCTCGGCGACCACGGCCTCGGGCGAACGGCGGGCCGGGCGGGCGTAGATGGTGCCGGTGAGCGCGGCCCGGCCGACGGCGGTGCGCGAGAGCCGGTGGACGGCGGGAAGGGGAAGCGTCCTGGCGCCCGCCCGCATGGCCAGGAGTGCGGCGAAGGCGTAGCGGCGTTCGGCTTCGGTCCAGAACCCGGCGGGGGAGAGGGCCGTGATCGAGCGGACGAGATTGCTCCGGCCCATTTCGAGGGCGAGCAGGCCGCCGAGGGAATTGCCCGCCACGTGCGGGCGCTCGACGCCGAGGGCCGTGCAGAGCGCTCCGAGTGCCGGGGCCACGGTGCCCAGGGAGTACGGGACGCCCTTGGGCAGCGGCTCCGAGGCGCCGAAGCCGGGCAGGTCGACGGCGATCACGTCGTGCTCGGCGGCCAGGATGTCGGTCACCGGGTGCCATGCCTGGAGGTGATGGCCGATGCCGTGCAGCAGGAGGAGCGGTTCGCCCGAGCCCTTGCGCTCGTAGGCGACGGTGGTGGTCCGGGGGCCGAGCGGCGAATCGATCGTGAAGGAGACCGTGGCGGTCATGCTGCTCCTCATCGGTTGGACTGCTGCGAGACAGGCTGTCAGGAGTGCCCACCGCCATGATTACCGTCGGGTAGCCCTTGACTACAAGCCTTCGGCGCATACGAGAACATCCCGTGAACGGCTTGATACATATGCCCGATCTGCCCGGCAAAGGTATGAGCATTGGTCTTGACCAAGGGGGTGCACGGTCCTATCGTCGCAGGGATAGTGCAGGAACCTTTAATAAACAAAGGCGCGGAACTGCCGCTGGAACACACGGCGAGTGCAGCGATGGCAGGAGGAGTCAGGGTGGGGACCACGCAGCTCGAAACGGTGCCGGAGCCGAAGTACTGGCACCTCAAGACCGTCCTCAGCGAGGCGCTCGACCAGGACTTCGCCGTCGGCGAGGTGCTGCCCAACGAGCGTGAACTCGCAGCCCGCTTCGGAGTCGCCCGTGCGACCCTTCGTCAGGCGCTGGAGCAGCTGGAGCTCGAAGGCCGGCTGCAGCGCCGCCGCGGCGTCGGCACCACCGTCGCCCCGCCGCGCGTCGGTGTGGCCGTCGGCAGCACGCAGCACGGCTGGCCAGGAGAGGCCACGGACGGCTGGGAGCCGCAGGACGCCTCGGAGTCCCTGCCGCCGGCCGCAGTGGTGAAGCTCCTCGCTGCCGGTGGGGCGTTCGCCGCCGACCAGCCGGTGCACACCGTGCGCCGGACCAGGATGACGAACGGTCAGGCCGTCGCCGCCGAGCTGCTGTACGTGCCCGTCACCTCGGTGCCCGGACTGCCCGCCATCGAGGCCCCGTCGGGTCCTGCCCGTGCGCGTGCCGTCCTGCGCGAGCTGCAGCGGCTGGTCCTCGACGGCCAGGACCGGTCGGTGGAGCTGGGCTCCGCCCGAGCCGACGACGCCAAGGAACTGGACCGGCTGCCCGGCGCACCGGTGCTCCTGGTCACCACGCGCTACTTCACCGCCGCGGGAACGGCCGCGGTCTCGGTGGCCACCTACCGCGCCGACACCTGCCGTCTCACCTTCGGTGACTCCGGCGGCGTCGAGATCACGCACGAGCCCGTCGCCTCCTGACCCCCGGCCGAGCCGGTACGGCCGTGGTCCGGCCCCGCGTCTGCGGGCCGGACCACGGCCGTCCGGCTTTTCCGGGTGCGGTTATCCGGGGGTGCGGGGGCCGTGGTGCTGCCGGACCGGGCCCTGGGCCCTGGGCCGTGCGGAGGATGCCGGGACCCGGGCCGGGGTCGGGGCGGGATGGGCTGCGCGGGGTGTCGGCGGCGGTGTCAGCGGCGTCGGGCCGTGACCGTCTTCTCCACCGCGAAGAGCTCTTCCTCGACGTGGTCCAGCGCGAGCCGGAGGGCCCCGGTCGCCACCGCCGCCTCGCCGAGCAGCGACAGGGCCACCCGCGGCGGGCGCAGGCAGTAGCGCTCCAGCTCCCGGCGCAGGGGTTCCAGGACCCCGTCCAGGCCGGCCGCCCAGCCGCCGACGACCACCAGCTCCGGATCCATCGCCAGGACCAGCGCCGCCACGTCGTGCACCAGACGCTGCAGGAACCGTTCGACGGCGGCGACCGCCCGCTCGTCGCCCCGCTTGGCCTTCGCGAAGACCTCGGCGACGGCCGGCTCGTCCAGCGGGTGCAGGGGCTCGCCCGTGGTCGACAGCAGTCGCTCGGGCGTCGCCTCGCGGCCCAGCAGGTGCAGGGCGCCGATCTCCCCGGCCGCCCCGCCGAAGCCCCGGTGCAGCCGGCCGCCGATGAGGGAGCCCGCGCCGGGACTGAGCCCCGCCATCACGAACACCATGTCGCCGGTGTCCCGCGCGGCCCCCTTCCAGTGCTCGGCGACCGCCGCCGCGTTGGCGTCGTTCTCCACCTGCACCGGGCAGCGGAACGAGCGCCGAAGCCGGTCCCCGAGCGGCAGCCCGGTCCAGCCGGGCAGGGCGGTGCCGAGGCGTACGGTGCCGTCCGCCTCCACGATCCCGGGGCTGCCGACCCCGACCGCCCGCAGCGAGTCCCGCGGCACGCCGGCGCGGCGCAGCAGATCGGCCACGGCCGCGCGCACCCGCTCCAGCCGCTCGTCGGCGGAGGCCGTCTCGGCGACCTCCTTGGTGCCGGCGCCGATGATGCGTCCGTCCAGCCCGGACAGCAGCACCGCGATCCGGTGCGAGCCGATCTCTATGCCGAGCAGGTGCCCCGCCTCGGCCCGGAACCGGAACCGTCTGGCCGGCCGTCCCTGCCGCCGCGCGCCCTCCTCGGCCTCGGCCTCGACGACGAGCCCGGTCCCGATCAGTCCCTCCACGACACCTTCGACGGTCGGCCGGGAGAGCCCGGTCAGCCGTGTGAGGTCGGTGAGGGTCGGCGACCCGGCCGTCCGCAGTGCCCGCAGCACCACCGCGGAATTGATCCGCCGGAGCAGAGAGGGGTCCCCGCCGGTCAGCTGCCCCAACGTGTGTCCTCCCAGCTAGCGAGCTTGTCAGCCGGATCGTACTGCGCGCCGGGTGCGGCGGCGAGAAGCAGCCCCCCATCGGCCGGAGCAGGCCCCTCCTCTCAGGCGGGTGAGACGAAGCCCGACTCGTACGCCGTGATCACCGCCTGGGTGCGGTCGCGCGCCCCCAGCTTCGCCAGGATCGCACTGACATGGGACTTGACCGTCTCCGCCCCGATGATCAGCTCGGACGCGATCTCCACATTGGTGAGCCCCCGCGCCATGGCCCGCAGGACCGCCTCCTCCCGCTCGGTCAGGGCGGCCCGCTCCAGCACCGCCCGCGCCTGCCGGTTGCCGTACTCCGCGGCCAGGGCCCGTACGGCCGCCGGGAAGAGCAGCGTCTCGCCCTCGGCGACCAGCCGTACCGCGTGCACGATCTCGGACGGCCTGGCCCGCTTCAGGAGGAACCCGTCAGCTCCGGCCCGCAGCGCCTGGTAGACGTACTCGTCGTTCTCGAAGGTGGTCACCACGAGGATCTTCGGCGGGGAGTCCACCGTCCGCAGCACCGCCCGGGTCGCCTCGATCCCGTCGAGCAGCGGCATCCGCACGTCCATGGCCACCACGTCCGGCCGCAGCTGCCGTACGAGCGGGATCACGGAGGCGCCGTCGGCCGCCTCGCCCACCACCTCGATGTCGGGCTGGGCGTCCAGGACGGCGCGCAGACCCGCGCGGACCAGGGGTTCGTCGTCGACGAGCAGTACGGTGACCGGCATCCCGTCAGCGTATTCGCTCCAGCGGCAGCCGTGCGCGCACCCTCCAACCACCCTCGTACACCCCGGTGTCGGCCTCCCCGCCGAGCAGCGCGGCCCGTTCGCGTATCCCGCGCAGTCCGCTGCCGCCGCTGAGCGTCACGCCGGGCCGTTCCGGCAGCGCGTTCGTCACCTCCAGATCCAGCCGGTCCTCGGCCATCTCCACCCGCACCCGGACCGGTACGGGCCCGCAGTGGCGCAGCACGTTGGTGAGCGCCTCCTGCAGGATGCGGTACCCCTCCCGGGTGACCGGACCCGGCAACTTCTCCAGCGGCCCGGTCAGTTGCGCGTCCACCTCGGAGCCGGAGGCCCGGGCCGACTCCAGCAGCCGGTCGGCCTCCGCCAGCGTCGGCCGCTGCGACGGCGGCTGCCCCGACTCCCGCAGCACGCCGAGCACCCGCTCCAGGTCCTCCAGCGCGGCTCTGCCCGTCTCCTCGATGGCGCACAACGCCCGGTCGGTGAAGGCGGCATCGCCCGCGGCGCGCGCCGCCCCCGCCTGCACGACGGCCACGGTCAGCGCGTGCCCGATCGAATCGTGCAGCTCCCGCGCGATCCGCGTGCGCTCCAGCAGCTGCTCCGTCCGCTCCTCCAGCGCGCTCAGCCGCTCGGCCGCCGAAGGGCTGAGCAACCGGGTGGCGGCAGCCGTGATCAATTCGCCGAGCAGGACGACGACGACCATGAGGACGACGAGCGGCACGGGCGCCAGCAGCGCCGCGACCCAGCGATTCTCCGGTATGAACGGCGCAAGGGGGTCGGGATCCAGGGAGTGCCCGAGCGCCGTCGCGATGAGTTCGACGGTCATCGCCGGCATCCACACGGTGGCTGCCACCGCTCCGATCGCGATGACCATCCGTGTCTCCAGCCACAGCACCGTCCGCCAGCGGTCGCCCCAATGAGCCGACGGCGCGAGGCTTATGGCGCCCTCGGCCGCGCCGCGGTCGTACGGGGTGAGCAGGAACTGCGCCTGGAGTCCTTCCGCGAGCCGCACCCAGGGCACCAGCCCGAAGGGGAGGACAAGCAGCATCGGCCCCCACGGCCACTCGGGAACCACGAACATCCATATGGCCAGCAACAGCAGCGGCACGCAGAGGTGCAACCAGCGCGAATACGTCACTGGTCGGAGCGGGGCACGCAGCAGTCGGTACATGCCCCCATGGTCGCAGCGGGCCGCCGGGTGCCGTCTCCCCCATGTGGGGGAGACGGCACCCTCGCACGGGGGAGGGAGGGGGGTGGGGCGGGCGGCGAATCTTGAGCCATGAACAGCATCGAGATCCGAGAACTGACCAAGGCATACGGCTCCCACCGTGCGGTGGACGGCCTCACCTTCGATGTCCTGCCCGGGCGGGTCACCGGATTCCTGGGCCCCAACGGTGCCGGGAAGTCCACGACCATGCGCCTGCTGCTCGGCCTGGACCGGGCGACCTCCGGCACGGCCACCATCGGCGGCCGGCGCTACCTCGACCTGCCGGACCCGCTGCACCGGGTCGGCGCCCTCCTGGACGCACAGTCGGCGCACGGCGGGCGCACCGCCCGCGACCACCTCCTTTTCCTGGCCGCCGCCGGCCGCATGCCGGTACGCCGGGTGGACGAGGTCCTGGAGCAGACCGGCATAGCCTCCGTGGCCCGGCGGCGCATCAAGTCCTTCTCACTCGGCATGCGCCAGCGCCTCGGCATAGCCGCCGCGTTGCTGGGCGACCCCGGGGTGCTCCTGCTGGACGAGCCGACCAACGGACTCGACCCCGAGGGCATCATCTGGATACGCGAGCTGATGCGCGGGCTCGCCGCCGAAGGGCGCAGCGTGCTGGTCTCCAGCCACCTGATGTCGGAGACCTCCGCGTTCGCCGACCACCTGGTCGTCCTCGGCAAGGGCAAGCTGCTGGCCGACACGTCGATGGCGGAGTTCATCGACGCCCGCAGCACCCGGCGGGTGCGCCTGCGCACCTCCGATCCGATCCGGCTGCGGGTCGCTCTGGCCCGGGAGGGTTTCGAGCTGGCCGCCGCCGACGACGGGCGGTGGACCGTCGAGGGCATACGGGCCGAACAGCTCGGCAACCTGGCAGCCCGTGAGGGCATCCCCGTGCTGGAACTGTCCGACGAGCGCGCCTCACTGGAGCAGGCCTACCTCGATCTCACCGCCGATCACGCGCAGTTCACCGCAACCCACTGACTTCCCCGAGCCTTCAGGAGGCACCGCCATGCGCGCCGCTCTGCCCACCGTCCCCTCCCTGCATTCGGAATGGATCAAGATACGGTCCCTGCGCGGCACCCTCGGAGGGCTGATAGCCGTCCTCGCCGCCACCGCGGGCATCCAGGCGCTCACGGCCGCAGCGATCGGCCAGGCCGAGGAGGGCAGCATGGGTTCCGATCCGCTCTTCGCCGCCTACTACGGCATCTCCTTCGGGCAGATCGCCGCCATGGTCTTCGGCGCCGGCGCCGTGTCCAGCGAGTTCCACAACGGCGCTCTGCGCACCTCCCTGGCGGCCGTGCCGAACCGCACCCGCTTCTACCTGTCGAAGATCGCGACGGTGGGCGTCCTGGCCCTGCTGACGGGTCAGGTCACCGGGCTGGCCACGTTCGTGGCGGGGCAGGCGTTCATGGGCCAGTACGCCCTGGAGCTCGGCGACCCGGGTACCTACCGAGCCGTTGTCGGCAGCGGGCTCTACCTCACGCTGATGGCATTGTTCGCGGCCGGGCTGACCGCCGTACTGCGCAGCGGGACGGTCGTGCTGAGCCTGCTCATACCCTTCGTCCTGCTGGTGTCCTTCGTCGTCGGCGAGGCTGCGGGGGGCGCGGCCCAGTTCCTGCCGGACCGCGCGGGGCAGTTGGTCGTGCACTCCCGGATGGAGGGCGACCTCGGCCCATGGACCGGTCTCGGCGTGATGGCCCTGTGGGCGGGTGCCGCCGTGCTCGGCGGCTGGCTGGCGGTGCGCCGCAGGGACGCGTGACGCCAGGCCAGTTGTCAGTGCCGCTCGGGATACTGACGGCATGACCACGGCAGAGCACCTCGACACGATCGACCGGCTCCTGACGCAGGAGTTCCCCCGGGAGCCGGTCCGCACCGTCGACAGCAGCAGCGGTCCGGGATTCCACCTGGTGCAGCTCTCCCGGACACCGCCCTTCTGGGACGACGACGGCTCGGGCCGCATCGAGGCCGCCGACCAGATCAGCGCAGAGTACGGGGCGCTCACCCAGGCCGTGACCGACCGGTGGGGAGACCCGCAGATCTTCAGCCTGGGGACGTTGAGGGACCGCGTGTTCGAGGGGGAGGAGATACCGCAGCCATGGACCGATCTGAGCGCCGCCACCGACCACGTCCACCTCTGGCGGTCCGCAGAGCGCTGGCTGGTGGCCTGTGTGACACAGCACGACCCCGAAGACCCGTACCTGTTGACGGCAGCGGTCACCGTCGTCGACCCGCCGTAGGAGGCCCGCGCGATGAGTGATGTCCATGAGCTGACGGTCGCCGTCGACCTGCGGGATGAGATAACCGCGGGGGAGCTCGCCGAGCTGCGCTGGCATCTGGGGATCGGGGGGCGGCCGGAGCGCTTGTCCGTCGTCACCCGGTTCCCGGTCGTGGTGTGGGACGAGGAGGGGGACCCGGTGATCGAGGAGGATCCCCGTCCGCTGCTGGCAGGGCGGGGGGCCGCGGCGCGGGTGGGGGGCGCGCTCTGTTCGGCGTTGGAGAGCCGGGCGGACCTGCCGCGGAGGGGCTGGGCGCTGACGTCCCGACAGGAGATCCACCCGGACGAGTTCGAGAAGGTCGGCGAGCTGCTCGGCTGGCTGGCCGCGCGGGCTCACGAGACGCACCGGCGGGGGGACGGTGCGGTCGGGGTCGGATTCTTGAGGTTCCACGAAGCCGACGTCCCGGAGGTGCTGACGGTCGAGGGCGGCCAGGTCGGATGGCCGGGGTGAACCTGACTCCCGTGGCCGTCAGTCGGGGGGAGTCGCGGCCTCGCGGAGGCGGGCGTACTCCTGGGCCATTGTCTCGGCGGTCCAGTGGGCGTTGAGCCCGCTGGGATTGGGGAGGGCCCAGATGCGGGTGGAGCCGATGGTGCGCTCCTGGGGGCCGATCTGCGCCTTCCTCTCGCCGAAGGCCGTGCGGTAGGCCGTGACGCCGACCACGGCCAGCCATTGGGGGCGCAGCAGTTCCACCTTGGCCGTCAGGATGCGGCCGCCCTCGCGGAACTCCTCGGCGCTCAGCTCGTCGGCCCGGGCCGTGGCGCGGGCCACGACGTTGGTGATGCCGAGGCGGTAGGTCAGGAGTTCCTCCTGCTCCGCGGGGGCCAGCCGGCGCGGGGTGAAGCCCGAGAGGTGCAGGACCGGCCAGAAGCGGTTGCCGGGGCGGGCGAAGTGGTGGCCCGTAGCGGCGGAGAGGAGACCGGGGTTGATGCCGCAGAACAGCACACGCAGACCGCCCGCGACCACGTCCGGGAGGACGCGGTCGCGGGCGGCGGCCAGCTCTTCGGGGGTCAGAGGATCGACCCCGGCGCGTATCCGGCGGCCTCCGGGTGCTGCTTGGCGATCGCCTCGATGCGGGAGACCACCGTCGCGACCTGGTCGCCCGCGGCGCCGGTGAAGGACAGCTTGTCCGCCATCAGCGCGTCGAGCTGGGCCCGGTCCAGCGGCATCCGCTCGTCGGCGGCCAGCTTGTCCAGCAGCTCGTTGCGCTCGGCGCCCTGCTCGCGCATGGCGAGCGCGGAGGCGACCGCGTGCTCCTTGATGACCTCGTGGGCGGCCTCGCGGCCCACGCCGGCCCGCACCGCGCCCATCAGGACCTTGGTGGTCGCGAGGAAGGGGAGGTAGCGGTCCAGCTCGCGGGCGACGACCGCGGGGAACGCGCCGAACTCGTCCAGGACCGTCAGGAAGGTCTCCAGCAGGCCGTCGAAGGCGAAGAAGGCGTCCGGCAGGGCCACGCGGCGGACCACGGAGCAGGAGACGTCGCCCTCGTTCCACTGGTCGCCGGCCAGCTCGCCGGTCATCGAGGCGTAACCCCGCAGGATGACCATCAGGCCGTTCACGCGCTCGCAGGAGCGGGTGTTCATCTTGTGGGGCATCGCGGAGGAGCCGACCTGGCCGGGCTTGAAGCCCTCGGTGACCAGCTCGTGGCCGGCCATCAGGCGGATCGTCTTGGCGATCGAGGACGGGGCGGCGGCCAGCTGGACCAGCGCGGTGACCACGTCGTAGTCGAGCGAGCGCGGGTAGACCTGGCCGACCGAGGTGAAGGCGTGCGCGAAGCCGAGGTGGGTCGCGATCCGCTGCTCCAGGTCGGCCAGCTTGGCGGTGTCGCCGCCGAGCAGGTCGAGCATGTCCTGGGCGGTGCCGACGGGGCCCTTGATGCCGCGCAGCGGGTAGCGGTCGAGGAGGTTCTCCAGGCGGTCGTAGGCCACCAGCAGCTCGTCGGCCGCGGTGGCGAAGCGCTTGCCCAGGGTGGTCGCCTGCGCGGCCACGTTGTGGGAGCGGCCGGCCATGACCAGCTCGGCGTGCTCGCCGGCCAGCTTGCCGAGGCGGGCGAGAACGGCGACCGTACGGTCGCGGGCCAGCTCCAGCGAGAGGCGGATCTGGAGCTGCTCGACGTTCTCGGTCAGGTCGCGTGAGGTCATGCCCTTGTGGACGTGCTCGTGGCCGGCGAGGTCGTTGAACTCCTCGATGCGGGCCTTCACGTCGTGGCGGGTGACCTTCTCGCGCTCGGCGATGGAGGCGAGGTCGACCGTCTCCAGGACGCGCTCGTAGTCGGCGAGGGCCGCGTCCGGGACCTCGATACCGAGGTCCTTCTGGGCGCGCAGCACGGCGAGCCACAGCCGCCGCTCCAGCGTCACCTTGTACTCGGGGGACCACAGGACGGCGAGCTCCGCGGAGGCGTAGCGGCCGGCCAGGACATTGGGGATGCGGGGCTTGGCAGTCACGTGTAGGGATTCTACTTGGGCCGCCGCTGTGTGTTTACGCAGGTCGGGCGACCGCTCGTGATTGTGCCTTGCTACGAGAGCGGCGCGTCCCCGTACGGCTGCAGTTCGGGGCGCTTGGCCGGGCGGCCGTCCCCGGAGGATCGGCCCGTCAGGCGGCGCCCGATCCACGGGAGCAGGTGCTGCCGGGCGAAGCTCAGGTCCTGCGACCGTCGCGCCGTCCAGCCGGGCGGCTCGGCGACGGGCAGTTCGGTACGCCAGTCCAGCTCGGAGGGCAGGCCCAGGGTCTGCCAGACCGCCTCCGCCACCCGGCGGTGGCCGTCGGGGGTCAGGTGCAGCCGGTCGACGTCCCACATCCGGGGGTCCGCGAGGACGGGAGCGCCGTAGAGGTCCACCACCAGGGCGCCGTGCTTGGCGGCGAGCTCGTCGATGGTGGCGAACAGCTGCTCCATGCGGGGACGGAAGCGTTCCATCACCGGCCCGTTGCGCCCCGGGGAGCGCATCAGGACGAGCTTCTTGCAGGAGGGTGCGAGGAGCTCCACCGACGCCTCCAGATGGTCACGGACCCGGCCCATGTCCACCTTGGGGCGCAGCGCGTCGTTCAGCCCGCCCACCAGGGTCACCACGTCGGCGCCCATCGCGGCCGCCACGGGGACCTGGTCCTGCGCGATCTGTCCGATGAGCTTTCCGCGGACCGCGAGGTTCGCGTAGCGGAAGTCCGGCTCGCGCGCCGCGAGACGGGCGGCCAGCAGGTCGGCCCAGCCGCGGTAGGAGCCGTCGGGCAGGAGGTCGGACATTCCCTCGGTGAAGGAGTCGCCGACCGCGACGAAACTGGTGTAAGACGCATTCATCTCCATGGCGGAGTGATGTTACCGCGCGGTACCCCGACCCTGCCCGCAAGGCCGGGGCACCGCGCCCCGGGCACTACGCGGAGGCCGGCCTTCCGAACAGCTCCCGCAGCACGTCCTCCATCGTCACCAGGCCCGTCATGGCGCCCTCCGCCCCCAGGACCGCCGCCAGGTGGGTGCGGCTGCGCCGCATCGCGGTCAGCACGTCGTCCAGCGGGGTCTCCGCCCGCACCTGTGCGATGGGGCGCAGCGCCGACGCCGGGAAGGGCTCGTCGCGCGACTCCCCGTCCGCGTCCAGGGCGTCCTTCACGTGCAGGTAGCCCAGGATCCCCTGCTGCGCGTCGACCACGGGGAAGCGGGAGTACCCGCTCTCGGCCGACAACCGCTCCAGCCCGGCCGGGGTGATGCCCTCGCGGGCCGAGATCACCCGTTCCGCCGGCAGCACCACGTCGGTCACGGGCCGCCGGCCCAGTTCCAGGGCGTCGTGCAGGCGCTCGCTCGCCCGGTCGTCGAGGAGCCCCGCGTCACTGGAGTCCTTCACCATCCGGGCCAGCTCGTCGTCCGAGAACGTCGCCGCGACCTCGTCCTTGACCTCCACCCGCAGCAGCCGCAGCAGGGCGTTGGCGAAGGCGTTGATCGCGAAGATCACCGGCCGCAGCGCCCGGGTGAGGGTCACCAGCGGCGGCCCCAGCGCCAGCGCCGTGCGCACCGGCTCGGACAGCGCCACGTTCTTCGGCAGCATCTCGCCGAAGAGCATGTGCAGGTACGTCGCCAGCGCCAGCGCCACCACGAAGGAGATGGCGTGGGTCAGCCCGGACGGAACCCCGACCAGGTCGAAGAGCGGCGTCAGCAGATGCGCGATGGCCGGCTCGGCCACCACGCCCAGCACCAGCGTGCACAGGGTGATGCCGAGCTGCGCCGCCGCCATCAGCGCCGACACGTGCTCCAGCCCCCACAGGACGGCGCGGGCCCGCCGGTCGCCCTGCTCGGCGTACGGCTCGATCTGGCTGCGCCGGACCGAGATCAGCGCGAACTCCGCGCCGACGAAGAAGGCGTTCACGACCAGGGTCGCCAGGCCGATCAACAGCTGGATCACGGTCATCGCGCGTCCTCCGTCCCGTCGGTGGACCCCACGGGCGCGTGCAGCAGCACCCGCGCCGCCCGGCGCCCGATGTCGTCCACCACGTCCAGGCGCCAGCCGTCCATCTCAAGGCTGTCGCCGACGGCCGGGATCCGGCCCAGCTCGGTCGCTATCAGGCCGGCCAGGGTCTCGTACGGGCCGTCCGGCACCCGCAGCCCGATCCGCCGGAGCTGGTCGGTGCGCGCGGCGCCGTCGGCTGAGTAGAGCTGCCGTCCGGAGTCGTCCGTACCGGCCGGGGCGAGGTCGGGGGTCTCGTGCGGGTCGTGCTCGTCGCGCACCTCGCCGACGACCTCCTCGACGATGTCCTCCAGGGTGGCCACACCGGCCGTGCCGCCGTACTCGTCGATGACCACGGCCATGGTCTGCTTGCCGGACAGCCGGTCCAGCAGCCGGTCCACGGTCAGCGACTCCGGTACGAGGAGGGGCTCGCGCAGGAGCTGCGACACCGGACGGCGGCGCCGCTCCTCGGCGGGCAGCGCCAGCACGTCCTTGATGTGGACGGTGCCGACGACGGTGTCGAGGCTTCCGCGGTAGACGGGGAAGCGGGACAGGCCGGTGGCCATCGTCGCGTTCGCCACGTCCTCGGCGGTGGTCTGCACGTCGAGGGCGGTGACCTGGACGCGCGGGGTCATCACGTTCTCCGCGGTCAGGTCGGCCAGGTTCAGGGTCCGGACGAACAGCTCGGCCGTGTCCTTCTCCAGGGCGCCCTGCTTGGCGGAGTGCCGGGCCAGGGCCACCAGCTCCTGCGGGGTGCGCGCGGAGGCCAGCTCCTCGGTCGGCTCCATCCCGAAGCGGCGCACCAGGTGGTTCGCGGTGGTGTTGAGGTGGCTGATCAGCGGCTTGAAGGCACGGCTGAAGACCCGCTGGAAGGTCGCCACCCGCTTGGCGATCGCCAGCGGGGAGGAGATCGCCCAGTTCTTCGGGACCAGCTCGCCGACGACCATCAGGACGACGGTGGACAGCACGGTCCCGAGGACCAGGGCGGTGGAGGACGCGACGCCCGCCGACAGGCCGATGGCTTCGAACGGCCCCTGGAGCAGGGCGGCGATCGACGGCTTGGAGATCATGCCGATGACCAGGCCGGTCACGGTGATGCCGAGCTGGGCGCCGGAGAGCTGGAAGGTGAGGGTGCGGACGGCCGCCAGGGCGCTGTCGGCACCGCGCTCACCGCGCTCGGCGGCCCGCTCGAGCTCGCTGCGCTCGACGGTCGTGAGCGAGAACTCGGCCGCGACGAAGACTCCACAGGCAAGGCAGAGGAGCAGTGCCACGACGAGCAGGAGGACCTCGGTCATCGGTCGATCACCTCCGTCCCATGATCGGCCAGGAGGAGGGGGATCGCGCGATGTCGCGGACGCGGCGGGCGCGAACGCGGACGTCGTGAGGCGGGATGTCGTGGACTGGGAGGCTCGCCCATGGGCGGACGCTCACACACCTTTCACTCAAGAGGGACTGTCACCACATGGTAAAGGACAAGCAAAGCGGGCGGATCATTCTTTTGGCGGAGCGCGGCCGGGTGATGGGATCGGGACATGAGCGATCTTCATATCGGCCCCGCGTCGGCCGGTGATCTCCCCGCCGTACTGGACTTCTGGAAGACCGCCGCCGAGGGCACGAGTATCAGCGACGACCTCGCGGGCGTCGAGCGGCTCCACGAACGGGACCCGCGGGCGCTGCTGCTCGCGCGCCGCGACGGAGAGCTCGTCGGGACCGTGATCGCCGGCTTCGACGGCTGGCGCTGTCACCTCTACCGGCTCGCCGTGCACCCGGGGCACCGGCGGCGGGGGACAGGCACGGCGCTGCTGGCCGCCGCCGAGGAGCGGTTCGCGGCGCTGGGCGGGCGGCGGGCCGACGCGATGGTGCTCGACCGCAACGAGCGGGCGCACCCGGCGTGGGAGGCGGCCGGGTACGGGCCGCAGGAGCAGTGGACGCGGTGGGTCAAGCCGGTCGGCTCGCCGCCGGGGCCACGGTCCTGAGGGGCGGGAGCCCCGGGCCCCGCGCCGCGATCGCCGGCGGGGCTCGGAAACCGGGGCTCCGCCCCGGACCCCGCGCCTCAAACGCCGGCGGGGCTGGGGGCGGCGGGGCTCCGGGGCTCCGGGGCTCAGGCGCCGATGGTCGTGAAGGCCGGAGGGGACCAGGTGGTCAGGAAGGACTCCGCCGACCAGGTGCCCGACAGGGGCGGCGCCAGCCAGGAGGGGGCCTCGGCGCGGAAGCGCTCCGGCGCAAGGGTGCCCGAGCCCTCCGGGACCGCGCCCAGCAGCGGCAGCTCCGAGGACTTCGGGAGGTCCGCCAGGTTGCAGCGGGCCGCCAGGTCCGGGGAGTGCGGCCAGCTGCCGACCACCACTCCCAGCGGGGTCAGGCCCCGGGCCCGCAGGGCCTCCGCCGTGAGGGTCGTGGAGTTGAGCGTGCCCAGACCCGCCTGGGCGACGATCAGGGTCGGGGCGCCCAGCAGCCGTGCGGCGTCGGCCAGCGTGTGGCCCGACTCGTCGAACTGCACGAGCAGTCCGCCCGCACCCTCCACGAGGACCAGGTCGTGGTCCTCGGCCAGCCGCCGGGCGGCCTCGGCGATCTGCGCCGGGGCCAGCGTCGGCAGCCCCGCGCGCCGGGCGGCGGTGTCCGGTGCCAGGGGCTCCGGATAGCGGGCCAGTTCCATCGCCGTGACGGAGGGGCCGGCCAGCCGCACCACCTCCGCCGCGTCCCCCGGCTCCTGCGGGCCGACACCGGTCTGCGCCGGCTTGAGCACCGCCACCGAGCGGCCCGCGGCCACGGCCGCCGCCGCGACGGCCGAGGTGACCACGGTCTTGCCGATCTCCGTGCCCGTCCCGGACACGATCACTACGGACATCTGGTCTTCTCAGCCTTCCTGGGCCGCCGCGCACACCGCGCGGCAGATACGGTTCACGTCCGCGTCGCCCGTGACGAACGGCGGCATCACGTAGATCAGATCGCGGAACGGTCTCAGCCACACGCCCTCGCGCACCGCCGCCCGGGTGGCCGCCGCCACGTCGGCCTCGTGGTCCAGCTGGACCACGCCGATGGCGCCGAGCACGCGTACGTCCCGTACGCCGGGGATGCCGGACGCGGCCGCCAGGCCCTCGCGCAGCCCCGCCTCGATCCGCTTGACGTCGAGCTCCCAGTCCCGGCCGAGCAGCAGTTCCACGGAGGCCAGCGCCACCGCCGTGGCCAGCGGGTTCCCCATGAAGGTCGGCCCGTGCGCGAGCACCGGGACCTCGCCGCGGGAGATCCCGTCGGCCACCCGCTCCGTGCACAGGGTCGCCGCCAGCGTGAGGTAGCCACCGGTCAGGGACTTGCCCAGGCACATCACGTCCGGGGTGATCCCCGCGTGGTCCGCCGCGAAGAGCGCGCCGGTGCGGCCGAAGCCCGTGGCGATCTCGTCCAGGATCAGCAGGACCCCGTACTCGTCGCACAGCTCGCGCAGCACCCGCAGGTAGCCGGGGTGGTGGAAGCGCATGCCGCCCGCGCCCTGCACCACCGGCTCCACGATCACGGCGGCCAGCTCGTCCGCGTGCGCGGCGATCTTGTCGCGCAGGTGGTCGGCGTACGCGGGATCCACGGGCGTGTCGAAGCCGCCGGGCGGCGCGTCCGCGAAGACCTGCCGCGGCAGGTGTCCCTGCCACAGCTCGTGCATGCCGCCCTCGGGGTCGCACACGGCCATGGGCTGCCAGGTGTCCCCGTGGTAGCCGCCGCGCCAGGTCAGCAGCCGGGTCTTGCCCGTGTGCCCGAGCGAACGCCAGTACTGGAGGCACATCTTGACGGCGACCTCGACGGACACCGAACCCGAGTCGGAGAGGAAGACGTGCTCCAGCCCCGCCGGGGTGATCTCGACGAGCTTCGCGGCGAGCCGGACGGCGGGCTCGTGGGTGAGCCCGCCGAACATCACGTGCGACATCCGGCCGAGCTGCGCGGTCACGGCCTCGTTGAGCACCGGGTGGTTGTAGCCGTGGATGGCCGACCACCAGGAGGACATGCCGTCGACCAGCTCGTCGTGGCCCTCTCCCTGGGACGGGTCGGCGAGTCTCAGCCGCACCCCCGAGGCGGAGTCGATGACCAGCGGCTCCTGCCGCCCGGGCATCGGGCCGTACGGGTGCCAGACGTGCTGCCGGTCCAGCGCGAGCAGTTCCGCGCCGGCCGACCGCGATTGGGGCTGATCAGGCATTGGGGGCGATGTCCGTCCCCGCGCCGCGGCGGCGTACCGCCACCAGGTCCGACCGGAGCGCGCCGGGCTCGGCCTGCGCCGGCTGCGCCGGCACCGGCGTGGCCTCCGCGTGCGCGTGGCCCGAGCAGCCGCCGCACGCCGAGCCGCAGCCCGCGGCCTCGTCCCCGGCCGAAGCCGCGCCCGCGCCCGAACCGCACAGCGAAGCGCCGCCGTTGGAACCGCAGCCGCCGCCGGAGGGGGCGGCGTCCGCCAGGTCGGAGCGGTGCGCGGGAAGGGTCGTCGTACCGGCGCCCTCCACCTCGAAACCGGCGTCCGCGATCATGTCGAGGTCGGCCTGACCGGCCTGGCCCTCGCTGGTGAGGTAGTCACCCAGGAAGATCGAGTTGACGATGTTCAGCGCCAGCGGCTGCAGCGAGCGCAGGTGCACCTCGCGCCCGCCCGCCAGCCGGACCTCGACGTCGGGGCAGACGAACCGCGCCATCGCCAGGATCCGCAGGCAGCGCTGCGGGGTGAGGTTCCACTCCTTGGCCAGCGGAGTGCCCTCGAAGGGGATCAGGAAGTTGACCGGGACCGAGTCGGCGTCCAGCTCGCGCAGCGAGAAGACCACGTCGACGAGGTCCTCGTCGGTCTCGCCCATGCCCGCGATCAGGCCGGAGCAGGCCGACAGGCCCGCCGCGTGCGCCTTCTCCACGGTGTCCACGCGGTCGGCGTAGGTGTGGGTCTTGGTGATCTGGCCGTAGGTGGCCTCGGAGGTGTTCAGGTTGTGGTTGTAGGCGTCGGCGCCGGCCTCGCGCAGCTTCTCCGCCTGGCCGTCGGAGAGCAGGCCGAGGCAGGCGCACACCTCGATGCCCTCGTTCTGCTCCTTGATCGCCTCGATCGTCTTGCCGACGCGCTCCACGTCCCGGTCCGTCGGACCGCGGCCGCTGGCGACCAGGCAGACCCGCTTGGCCCCGCCCGCGACGCCCGCGGCGGCCGCCTGGGAGGCCTCCTCCGGCTTGAGCCACGTGTACTTGAGGATCTCGGCCTTCGAGCCCAGGCGCTGGGAACAGTAGGAGCAGTCCTCCGGGCACAGGCCCGACTTCAGGTTGACCAGGTAGTTCAGCTTGACCCGACGCCCGAACCACTGGCGGCGCACCTTGCCGGCCGCGGCCACCACGTCGAGCAGTTCGTCGTCAGAAGTCGCCAGTACGGCGAGCGCTTCTTCGCGGGTCGGCAGCTCACGCCGCAGCCCCTTGTCCACCAGGGTGTTCAGCAGGTCCATGGACCCGATCCTGTCCCACTCGACCCATCGCGGCCAAGGAGAGATCGCACAACATGGCCGGATGGGTGTGTGTGTATCACCACACCTGGCGGACAAGTCGCGGGGACTAGGGTCGGGCAGGTCTGTGGACTGCCGACAAAACACGAGGACACGCCGATGCCCCAGCACACTCCCGACCCCTCGGACGTCTTCGCCTGGATCGACGCCGCGGAGCGCGCGCGGGAGCAGGCCGGACTGGTCCGTTCCCTGCGCCCCCGGCCGCCGGTGTCGACGCTGCTGGACCTCGCGAGCAACGACTACCTCGGCCTGTCCCGGCACCCCGAGACCGTCCGGGGGGCCCGCGAGGCGGCCGAGTGCTGGGGCGCGGGGGCCACCGGTTCCCGTCTCGTCACCGGCACCACCGAACTGCACGCGGAACTGGAGCGGGAGCTGGCCGCCTTCTGCGGCTTCGAGGCGGCGCTCGTGCTGTCCTCCGGGTACGCGGCCAACCTCGCCGCCGTCACGGCGCTCAGCGACTGGGGCACGCTCGTCGTCTCCGACGCCGGCAACCACGCCTCCATCGTGGACGGCTGCCGGCTCTCGCGCGCCGAGACCGCGGTGGTCCCGCACTCCGACCCGGACGCCGCGCGCAAGGCGCTCGCCGCGCACGAGGGCCGGGCCCTGCTGGTCAGCGATTCGGTGTTCTCCGTCGACGGCGACGCCGCCCCGCTCGCCGGATACGCCGCCGCCTGCCGCGACGAGGGCGCGGCGCTGCTCGTGGACGACGCCCACGGACTCGGCGTCCTGGGCGAGGGCGGCCGGGGTGCGCTGCACGCGGCCGGGCTCGCCGGCGCTCCCTACGTGGTCGCCACCCTGACGCTGTCGAAGTCGCTGGGCAGCCAGGGCGGTGCCGTGCTCGGCCCGGCCAAGGTGATCAGGCACCTGGTCAACACGGCGCGCACCTTCATCTTCGACACCGGACTGGCCCCGGCCGCCGCGGGCGCGGCGCTCGCGAGCCTGCGCCTGCTCCGGCGGGAACCGGAGCGCGCCGGCCGCGCCCGCGAGGTGGCCGACCGGCTGTACGGGCGGCTCACCGCGTCCGGCCTGACCGCGGCCCGGCCGGACGCGGCCGTGGTGTCGGTACGGGCCCCGTCGGCTTCGGCGGCACTGCGCTGGGCCGCCGACTGCCGCGAGGCAGGTCTGTCCGTGGGATGCTTCCGCCCGCCGTCGGTGCCGGACGGCATCTCCCGGCTGCGGCTGACGGCCCGGGCCGACCTCACGGGGGACGAGATCGATCGGGCGGTCGGGACGATCATCGCGACCGCGCCCGCCGGGGCCACGGAACGCTAGACGGACGCGTGCGCGTCCGCCCGTACGGAGGCGAGGAAGCCGTCCCAGGCCGGCCCGGTGAAGAGCACGGCCGGGCCGTCCGTCCGCTTGGAGTCGCGGACGGCCAGCAGACCGTCGCCGAGGACGGCCGCTTCCACGCAGTTGTTCATCCCGGTGCTGCGGCTGCTCCGCCGCCACCGCGCAGCTCTGATCAGAAGTCCGCTGGTGCTTAAGGGGGTTGCGGACACGGGGGTGCCTCCTCTACGCGTCGTCAGCGAGTGAGCTGATGAGTTCCGACGAGTCCTGGGGCGGGAGGGCGTGCGCCTGAATGGTGCGGAACGCGGCGCCGTACGCCTCTAGGTCTTCCTTCCGCTCCAGATAGAGGCTACTCGTCAAATGGTCGAGTACCACCACATCCAGATCGGCGATGTTCGTAAATGAGAAAATGACGAACGGTCCCGTGAGGCCGAGATGGCCGCCCACGCTGAACGGCAGTACCTGGAGGCTCACTTGGGGGAGCCGCGCCACCCTGGCCAGGTGCCGCAGCTGCTCCGCCATCACCCCGGGCCCGCCGATCTGCCGGCGCAGCACCGCCTCGTCCAGCACCGCGCTCAGCTCCAGCGGCGGGTCGGCCCGCAGCACCGACTGCCGGGCCAGCCGTACCTCGACCAGCGCGTCCACCTTCGGTTCCGGAAGGCCGCCGAGCGCGGCCCGGGTCACGGCCCGCGCGTAGTCGGGGGTCTGCAACAGCCCCGGCACCACGGACAGTTCCACCGTACGGGCCGACCGGGCCCCCGCCTCCAGGCTGATGAAGTCCCGGTACTCCTGCGGCAGCAGCCCCCGGTAGTCGTGCCACCACTGGCGCCCCCGCCCGGTGTCGCCGCCCGGTCCGGGGCCGGCGGCCGAGGCCGACAGGGCCTCCAGGAGCGCCCGCTGCTCCGGACTCACGAACTCCCCGTAGGCGTCGAGGAGCAGCCGGATGTCCTCCGGTTTCACGCCGCTGCGACCCGTCTCGATACGGCTGATTTTCGACTGGTGCCATCCCACGAGCCGGGCGGCCTCACCACTGGTGAGACCGGACCGGTCACGCAGGGCACGCAGTTCCTCGCCGAGCTTGCGCCGACGCACCGCGGGACCGTGCTGCACACCCGCCTCCTTCCACCGGCACAGCTCGCACCAGTCTGCCGTCCAAATACGCTCTTCCGTAGCAGAGTTCACTGCAACGGGCGACAGATATATGCATATCTTTGGGGAAAGGCTGATGTGGCGGCACGATGGGTGGCACTCTGGCGTCCAGCACAGATCCGGGGCTTTCCCGCTCCGGTGGGAAAGGGACGTCGCCATGGCAGACCACCAGGAAGCATCCGTCACTCTGCCGAGCGATCCCGCCTCGGTGGCCGCTGCCCGGCGCTACGTCGCGGAAGTGCTGGGGGAGTGGGGACTGCCCGATGACGCCGAGACCGCCGACAGCGTCCGGCTGATCGTCTCGGAACTCGCCACCAACGCCGTGCAGCACACTTTCGGCCAGTCGCCCACCTTCACCGTCGACATCCGTCTGGAGCGCGAGGAGTGGCTCCGGGTCGGGGTGACCGACAGTCACCCGCGCTGGCCCAGGCGGCTGCCCGCCGCCGTCCAGCAGGACAACGGCCGGGGCATGGTCATCATCCGCTGGCTCGCCGTGGAGGCGGGCGGCCGGCTCTCGGTCACGCCCACCGAGGACGGCGGCAAGACGGTGTGGATCGCGCTGCCCTGGACCGTTGGCGCACCGGCCGCGGCCGCCGGGGGCTGCTGACCGCCCCACGCGCCGACCGGCCCGTATACGGAAGTCGGAGCCGGCGCGCCGCCGGCCCGAACCGGGTGCCTGCCCGAAACGTGGGTTAACCCGATGGAAAAACGCCGCCCTTAACGTGGCGGTCACGTGCGACCACCAATGATCACCCATGAGCCGGCAAAGCTGCGGTGGGCGGAACGGAAAGCCTTCCCCTGCGTTGGGACAAGAGACGCTTGGGTCGGAAACGTGCAGGTCAACAAAGTGTTGAGGGCCGCTAGGGTCGCCCCGGCGCAAAGTCGATCTTGTCCCGGAAGCTTGGTGAATACGAGTGCAACTGACACCGCACGAACAGGAGCGACTGCTCATCCACGTGGCCGCGGACGTGGCCGAGAGGCGGAGGGCGCGCGGAGTACGCCTCAACCACCCCGAGGCGGTGGCGCTGATCACCTCGCACATCCTCGAAGGCGCCCGCGACGGCCGGACGGTGGCCGAGCTGATGGCCTCCGGCCGCACCGTGCTGGGCCGCGCCGACGTCATGGAGGGGATCCCCGAGATGATCCACGACGTGCAGGTCGAGGCGACCTTCCCGGACGGCACCAAACTCGTCACGGTCCACGACCCCATCGTCTGACAAGGAGCACCCGCGCATGATCCCCGGCGAAATCGCCTTCGGGGAGGGCCCGGTACTCCTCAACGAGGGCCGTCCCGTCACCCGTCTCACCGTGCTCAACTCCGCCGACCGGCCGGTCCAGGTCGGCTCCCACTACCATTTCGCCGAAGCCAACCCCGGCCTCGACTTCGACCGCGCCGCGGCCCACGGGCTCCGGCTCAACATCGCCGCCGGCACCGCCGTCCGCTTCGAGCCGGGCATCCCGGCGTCGGTGGAGCTGGTCCCGCTGGCGGGCTCGCGGACCGTACCCGGACTGCGCGGGGAGACCGGAGGGCCGCTCGATGGCTGAGATCTCCCGCCAGGTGTACGCCGACCTCTTCGGGCCGACGACCGGGGACCGGATCCGGCTCGCCGACACCGACCTCTTCGTCGAGATCGAACAGGACCTCGGCGGCGGCCCCGGCCGCTCCGGCGACGAAGCCGTCTTCGGCGGCGGCAAGGTGATCCGCGAGTCCATGGGCCAGGCCCGCACCACCCGGGCCGAGGGCGCCCCCGACACCGTGATCACCGGAGTGGTGGTCCTCGACCACTGGGGCATCGTCAAGGCCGACCTCGGCATCCGCGACGGCCGGATCTGCGGCATCGGCAAGGCCGGCAACCCCGACACCATGGACGGCGTCGACCCCGCACTCGTCATCGGCCCCGAGACCGAGATCATCGCGGGCAACGGGAAGATCGTCACCGCCGGCGCCATCGACGCCCACGTGCACTTCATCTCCCCGACGGTCATCGACGAGGCCCTCGCCTCCGGGATCACCACCCTGGTCGGCGGCGGCACCGGACCCGCCGAGGGCACCAAGGCCACCACCGTCACCCCCGGGCCCTGGCACCTGGCCCGGATGTTCGCGGCGCTGGAGTCCCATCCGGTCAACATCGGCCTCCTCGGCAAGGGCAACACCACCTCCCGCGAGGCCATGCACTCCCAACTGCGCGGCGGAGCGCTCGGATTCAAGATCCACGAGGACTGGGGCGCCACCCCCGCCGCCATCGACGCCTGCCTGGGCGTCTGCGACGAGACCGGCGCACAGGTCGCCATCCACACCGACACGCTCAACGAGGCGGGCTTCGTCGCCGACACCCTCGCGGCCATCGCCGGGCGGACCATCCACTCGTACCACACCGAGGGCGCGGGCGGCGGGCACGCACCCGACATCATCACCGTGGTCTCCGAGCCGAACATCCTGCCCAGCTCCACCAACCCCACCCGGCCGCACACCGTCAACACCGTCGAGGAACACCTCGACATGCTGATGGTCTGCCACCACCTCAACCCGGCCGTCCCCGAGGACCTCGCCTTCGCCGAATCCCGCATCCGGCCCTCGACGATCGCCGCCGAGGACGTCCTGCACGACCTCGGCGCCATCTCCATCATCTCCTCCGACTCCCAGGCCATGGGACGCGTCGGCGAGGTGGTGCTGCGCACCTGGCAGACCGCCCACGTGATGAAGCGGCGGCGCGGCTTCCTCCCCGGCGACGGCCCCGCCGACAACCACCGGGCCCGCCGCTACGTCGCCAAGTACACGATCAACCCCGCCGTGGCCCAGGGCATCGCCCGCGACGTCGGCTCCGTCGAGACGGGCAAGCTCGCCGACCTGGTGCTGTGGAACCCCGCCTTCTTCGGGGTCAAGCCCGAACTCGTCATCAAGGGAGGCCAGATCGCCTACGCGCAGATGGGCGACGCCAACGCCTCCATCCCCACCCCGCAGCCCGTCCTGCCCCGGCCGATGTTCGGCAGCCACGGCCGTGCGCCCGGCCTGAACTCGCTGAACTTCACCGCCCAGGCCGCGCTCGACGACGGCCTGCCCGAACGGCTCGGACTCGGCAAGCGGTTCACCGCCATAGAGACCACGCGGAAGGTGACCAAGGCCGACATGCGCAACAACGACGCCATGCCGCGGGTCGAGGTCGACGCCGACACCTTCACCGTCACCATCGACGGCGAGGCGGTGGAACCCGCGCCCGCCGCGGAACTGCCCATGGCCCAGCGCTACTTCCTCTTCTGATGGGCCCCGCCACATGAGCCTCGCCGCGCTGCTCGTCCTCGCGGACGGCCGCTTCCCCGCCGGGGGCCACGCCCACTCCGGCGGGGCGGAGGCCGCCTGCAAGGCGGGCCGGATCCACGACGCGGCCACCCTGGAGGACTTCTGCCGGGGCCGGCTGCACACCGCCGGGCTCACCGCGGCGGCCCTCGCCGCCGCGGCCGCCCTCGGGATCGACCCGGCCCTGCTCGACGCCGCGGCCGACGCCCGCACCCCGTCTCCCGCGCTGCGCACCGCGGCGCGGCGACTGGGCCGCCAGCTGCTGCGGGCCGCGCGGGCCACCTGGCCCGACCCCGGACTGCAGCAGCTCGCCGCCGCGTTCCCGCGCGGCGCCCACCAGCCCGTGGTGCTCGGCCTCACCGCCCGGGCGGCCGGGCTCGGGCCGCTCGACGCCGCGCACGTGGCGGCGTACGAGAGCGTCGGCGGACCGGCGACCGCCACCGTGCGGCTGCTCGGCCTGGACCCCTTCGAGGCGAGCGGGGTACTGGCCCGGCTCGCCCCCGAGCTCGACTCCGTCGCGGCCCGGGCCGCCGAGGCCGCGCACCGGGCGCTGCGGGAAGGCACCGAGGCCCTGCCCGCGGCCTCCTCCCCCCTGCTGGAGATCGCGGCCGAGGTCCATGCCGGCTGGCCGGTACGCCTGTTCGCCTCCTGACCACGCCACCGCACCCCTTCGACCCCCGGGAGCCCTCCCATGCACCTCGACCACGCCGTCGCCCAACCCCACCGGCACACCCACAGCGCCGCACCGCTGCGCGCCGACGGCACCCGGCGCGCCCTGCGCATCGGACTCGGCGGACCCGTCGGCTCCGGGAAGACCGCCACCGTCGCCGCCCTGTGCCGCGCCCTGCGCACCGACCTGTCCATGGCGGTGGTCACCAACGACATCTACACCCGCGAGGACGCCGAGTTCCTGCTCCGCGAGGCGGTCCTGCCGCCGGAGCGGATCACCGCCGTCGAAACCGGGGCCTGCCCGCACACCGCCATCCGTGACGACATCTCCGCCAACCTGGAAGCCGTCGAGGAACTGGAGGACGCCTTCCGCGAGCACGCCCCGCTCGACCTGATCCTCGTCGAGTCCGGCGGGGACAACCTCACCGCCACCTTCTCCCGCGGCCTCGTCGACGCCCAGATCTTCGTCATCGACGTGGCCGGCGGCGACGACATCCCGCGCAAGGGCGGCCCCGGCGTCACCACCGCCGACCTCCTCATCGTCAACAAGACCGACCTCGCCCCGCACGTCGGCTCCGACCTCGGCCGGATGGCCCGCGACGCGGCCGAGCAGCGCGGCGAACTGCCCGTCGCCTTCCAGTCGCTGCGCGGCCCCGAGGGCGTCGCCCCGGTCGCCGACTGGGTCCGCCGGCGGATCGCCGCCTGGACGGTACGGTGACCACCGCACCCCCCGTCCCCCCGCCCCCCGCAGGAGTGCGGGCCACCGCCCGCATCCACGCCGTGGCCGACGGGAGGGGCGGGACCGCGCTGCCCCTGCTCGCCGGGGAGGGCCCGCTCGCCCTGCGCCGCACCCGCGGCCGGGAGCCGGAGGAGGCCGGGGTGGTGCTCGTCGGCGCCATGAGCGCGCCGCTGGGCGGCGACCACCTCACCGTCCGCGCCACCGCAGGACCCGGCGCCCGCCTGGCCCTGGCCTCGGCGGCGGCCACCCTGGCCCTGCCCGGCCGGACCGGCGAGCCCGCGCGCTACGAGGTGGAGCTGGACCTGGAGGACGGGGCTTCGGTGCGGTGGCTGCCGGAGCCCCTCGTCTCGGTCCGCGGCAGCGACCTGCGGGTGCGCACCCGCGTCCGGCTCGCGCCCACGGCACGCCTGCTGCTGCGCGAGGAGCAGGTGCTGGGACGCCACGGGGAGCCGCCCGGTCTGCTGCGCAGCCGGCTCACCGTCACCCGCGGCGGCCGGCCCCTGCTGGACCAGGACCTCGCGTGCGGTCCCGGCGCTCCCGGGGGCTGGGACGGGCCGGCCGGACTGGCCGGTCACCGCGCGGTCGGCCAACTCCTCGTCGTGGACCCGGCCTTCGCGCAGGACCCGCCCCCGGCCGCGGTGCTGGGGGAGTACGCCGTCGCGACCGCGCTGCCCGGGCCCGCCGTCCTCGTGACGGCCCTGGCCGGGGACGCCCTGAGGCTGCGCGAGGTCCTCGACGCGGCCTGCCGCACCTACGCCCGCTGAACGCGGGACGAATCGGGCACCGCTCAGCGGTACACGCCTGTCCGGTTATCGGGTTGGCAAAGAAGTCGACCCCGCCCTGTCGCCGGGGCGGGCGCAGACGTCAGGATCCCCCTGCACGCCGACGACCGAAGCGGCCAACCCGGCCGCCCACGGCGGTACCTGACGCAGGGGGAACAACACACGTGATACGCAACGCGGCGCTGGGGAGCGCCGCCACACTGATCACCGGCACGCTGGCCGCCGGCCTGCTCCTCGCTCCGCCGGCCGCCGCGGCGCCGGCCGACCAGGAATTCCGGCTCCCGGAGTCGCTCGGCGTGCAGATCGCCGCCGCGCGCGCCTCCCGTACCGGGATCGAATGGAAGGACTGCCCGGCGGACTGGGGCCTGGAGAAGCCCATCCAGTGCGGCTGGGTGAAGGTCCCGCTGGACTACGCGAAGCCCTACGGCAAGACCATCGACATCGCCGTCGACCGGATCGGCAGCACGGGCACCAAGGAGGAGCGCCAGGGCGCCCTCGTCTACAACCCCGGCGGCCCCGGCGGTTCCGGCATGCGCTTCCCGCGCCGGGTCACCACCAAGAGCCCGCTGTGGGTCAACGCCTCCAAGGCCTACGACTTCGTCGGTTTCGACCCGCGCGGTGTCGGCCACTCCGCGCCCATCTCCTGCATCGACCCGCAGGAGTTCGTCAAGGCCCCCAAGGCCGACCCGGTCCCGGACAGCGAGGCCGACAAGCGCGCCCAGCGCAAGCTCGCCGCCGAATACGCGGACGGCTGCAAGGAGCGCAGCGGCGAGATGCTGCCGCACATGACCACGCCGAACACCGCGCGCGACCTCGACGTCGTCCGGGCCGCCCTCGGCGAGAAGAAGCTGAACTACCTCGGCGTCTCCTACGGCACCTACCTGGGCGGGGTCTACGCGACCCTCTTCCCGACCCACGTGCGCCGCATGATCGTCGACAGCGTGGTGGACCCGTCGCAGGACAACATCTGGTACGAGGCCAACCTCGGCCAGGACGTCGCCTTCCAGATGCGCTGGAACGACTGGCAGGACTGGGTCGCCAAGAACGACGCCGTCTTCCACCTCGGCGACACCCGTGCGAAGGTCGAGGCCAAGTGGCAGGAGCTGCGCGGCAAGGCCAAGGCCAACCCGCTCGGCGGGATCGTCGGCCCGGCCGAGCTCATCGGCTTCTTCCAGGGCGCCCCGTACTACGACTCCTCCTGGGTGCCCGTCGCCCAGACCTTCGCGGCCTGGGCGGCCGGCGACGAGCAGGCGCTCATCGACGCCATCGCCCCGGACATGTCGGACACCAAGGGCAACGCGGCGTCGGAGAACAGCAACGCCGTCTACACCGCCGTCGAGTGCGCCGACGCGAAGTGGCCCACCAGCTGGTCCAAGTGGGACCGGGACAACACCAAGCTGCACGAGAAGTACCCGTTCCTGACCTGGTCGAACGCGTGGATGAACCTGCCGTGCGCGACCTGGAGGGCCAAGCAGAGCACCCCGATCCAGGTCGGCGCCAAGCGCGGTCTGCCGCCGGTCCTGATCGTCCAGTCCGAGCGGGACGCGGCCACCCCCTACAAGGGCGCGGTCGAGCTGCACCGCAGCCTCGCCGGCTCGCGGCTGATCACCGAGCAGAACGCCGGCTCGCACGGTGTCACCAGCCTGAAGAACCCGTGCATCAACACGCGGGTGGACACCTACCTGCTGACCGGCAAGGTCGATGCCAAGGACGTGACGTGCGCCCCGCACGCCACGCCGGTGGCCCCGGCCGCGGCGGCCGCCCGTTCGCTGGACGCGGCCCCGGCCGCACTCCCGGCGCGCGAGGAGCTCCCCGCCGTCCGTTGAGGACGGGGAGGCGGGCAGCCCCCGCGTGACCCGTGAAGCGGGAGAAGGCTCAGCGCGTCGAGCGCCGGGCCTTCTTCCGCGCTTCCTCCTCCTCGGCCTTGACCTCGGCCGCGTACCGGTCGACGTACTCCTGCCCGGACAGGCCGAGGATCGCGTACATGATCTCGTCGGTGACCGCGCGCAGGACGGCGCGCTCGCCCTCCATCCCGGCGTACCGGGAGAAGTCCAGCGGCTCGCCGAAGCGGATCGTCACCCGCCGGATGTTCGGGATCCGCTGCCCGGGCGGCTGGATCTCGAAGGTGCCCACCATCGCGCAGGGCACGACCGGCACCCCCGCGCCGAGAGCCATGGCGGCCACGCCCACCTTGCCCTTGTAGAGCCGGCCGTCGTGCGAGCGGGTGCCCTCGGGGTAGATGCCCAGCAGCTCGCCCTTGGCCAGTACCCCCAGCCCTTCGCGCAGGGCCGCCTGGCCGGCGTTCTTGCCCGACCGGTCCACGGGGATCTGCCCGGCGCTGCGGAAGAACGCGGCGGTGAGCCTGCCCTTGATCCCCGGACCGGTGAAGTACTCGGCCTTCGCCAGGAAGGTGATCCGCCGCGCCAGGATCGCGGGCATCAGGAAGTGGTCGGAGAACGACAGGTGATTGCCCGCGACGATCGCCGCGCCCTCCGCCGGGATGTTCTCCAGCCCCTCGATCCGCGGCCGGAACAGCAGCCGCAGCAGGGGGCCGAGGAACACGTGCTTGAGCAAGTGGTAGAACACCAGGCCGCTCCTGTCGGTATCCCGTTGTCACGGCCAGTCTACGGACGGTGAGTCGCGGGATGGAGGGGGCGGTGGTGACCTTCCTCAGGAACTGCGCGAGGCGGCCATCCCCGCCGTCAGCAGCCCCAGGACCACCCAGCCGAACCACAGCCAGCCGTTGCTGCCGAGGACCACGGAGTACGTGGCGACGGCCACCAGTGCGGCGAAGGTCATGACTGCCATCGCCTTAACGGATCCGGTCATGCCCCATGGTGGCGCGCGGATGCCGGCTTTCGCTACTGGCCACGCGCTTGGAGCGAGGCGAGATACGCGTTGTACGCCTCCAGTTCCTGGTCGCCGTTGCGGTCGGCGGCCCGGTCGGAGCGCTTCGCAGCCCGCTGCTCCGAGTGGTACCACTGGTAGATCAGGGCGATCAGGACCAGCACCGAGGGGATCTCGCTGAACGCCCAGGCGATGCCGCCGCCCCACTGCTGGTCGAGCAGCGGATCGATGCCGAGGGAGGCCGGCGGGTTCGCGTACGTCTTGATCATCGGCTGGCTCGCCATCATCAGGGCGATGCCGAAGAAGGCGTGGAAGGGCATGCCCGCGAAGAGCTCCAGCATCCGCATGACGTAGCCCGGACGGTGCGGACCGGGATCGATGCCCATGATCGGCCAGAAGAAGATCAGGCCGACCGCGAAGAAGTGGACCATCATCGCGATGTGCCCCGTGCGGCTCTCCATCAGGAAGTCGAAGAGCGGGGTGAAGTACAGCGCGTAGAGGCTCGCGATGAACATCGGGATCGTGAACGCCGGATGGGTGATCACCCTCATGTACCGGCTGTGCAGCAGCGCCAGCAGGAGCTCGCGCGGGCCCTTGCGGCCACGGCCGGCGGGCGGCAGCGCGCGCAGCGCCAGCGTCACCGGGGCGCCCAGCAGCACCAGGATCGGGGTGATCATGCTGATCACCATGTGCTGCACCATGTGCACGCTGAACATGACCATGCCGTAGTCGTTCAGCTTGGTGCACATCACCAGGATCACGGTCAGCACGCCCACGGTGAACGCGATGGTCCGGCCCAGCGGCCAGGAGTCCCCCCGCCGGCGCAGCCGCAGCACGCCCCACCCGTACAGGGCGAGCCCCAGCAGCGAGCCGAACAGGAAGAACGCGTCGAAGGAGAACTCCAGCCCGCGCCCGAGAGTGAACGGCGGCAAGTCCATGTTCATGTCCATGCCGTGCCCGCTGTGATCCATCTGTCCACTCCCTCGACTGTGCTGCCCCACCACAGTAGTGCCGCCCCCGTACGCTCGTGCGCGCGGGGGCGGCTCATGACAAAAGGGGCGTCCGACAGGGATGCCGGACACGTGTCAGAGGACCGTCTGGGCCTCGTCGTAGCGCTCGGCCGGGACCGTCTTCAGGGTCGAGGTCGCCTCGGCGAGCGGCACCATCACGATGTCCGTGCCGCGCAGCGCGGTCAGCATGCCGAACTCGCCCCGGTGCGCCGCCTCCACCGCGTGCCAGCCGAAACGGGTGGCGAGGACCCGGTCGTACGCGGTGGGCGTGCCGCCGCGCTGGACGTGGCCCAGGATCACCGGCCGGGCCTCCTTGCCCAGGCGGTTCTCCAGCTCGACGGCCAGCAGGTTGCCGATGCCGGCGAACCGCTCGTGGCCGTAGATGTCCTTGCCGCGCTCCTCGAAGGCCATCGAGCCGGGCTTCGGCTTGGCGCCCTCGGCGACCACGACGATCGCGAACCGCTTGCCCGCCGAGAAGCGCTCGCCGACGATCGCCGTCAGCTCGTCGATGTCGAAGGGGCGCTCCGGAACGACGATCGCGTGCGCGCCCGCCGCCATGCCGGAGTGCAGGGCGATCCAGCCGGTGTGGCGGCCCATGACCTCGACGACCATCACGCGCTGGTGCGACTCGGCGGTGGTCTTCAGCCGGTCGAGCGCCTCCGTGGCGACCCCGACGGCGGTGTCGAAGCCGAAGGTGACGTCGGTGGAGGCGATGTCGTTGTCGATGGTCTTCGGGACGCCGACGATCGGCAGCCCGGCCTGCGCGAGCAGGTTCGCGGCCTTCAGAGTGCCCTCGCCGCCGATCGGGATGATCGCGTCGAGGCCGAGGTCCGCGACGTGCCCCCGGGCGCGCTCGACACCGTCGCGCAGGTGCGCGGGCTGGACCCGGGAGGAGCCGAGGATGGTGCCGCCACGGGCGAGGATGCCGGCGACGGCATCGAGGTCGAGCTTGCGGTAGTCCGCCTCCAGCAGGCCCTTCCAGCCGTCGTGGAAGCCGATCACCTCGTCGCCGTGGTCGACGACGGCACGGTGCACGACGGAGCGGATGACGGCGTTGAGGCCGGGGCAGTCGCCACCGGAAGTGAGCACACCTATGCGCATGGCAGAAGAGACCTTTGCAACGTGGGCCGACGACCGGACCACGTCGTCCGGTTGGAACTACGGCCACCCTACAAGCGGTTTGGAGGTGCGCTGAACCATCCTCCACATGCTGGTCGTGATCGTCGTACAAAACGACATCGGCCCGGTTCCCCCTAGGGAAAACCGGGCCGAACACATGGTGCGGGGGCCGCCCCGATGAGCGGTCCGCGAGGGTGCTAGACGGGCTGCGTCGCCGCCGCGATGCGCTCCGCGCGCAGCGCCTCGTACCACCGGTCGTCTATGGCCGGCAGCGCGTTCACGTCGAGGGCCAGCTTCAGCAGCAGGTCCGCGATCTGCGGGTTGCGGGCCATCACGGGACCGTGCATGTAGGTGCCGAACACCGTGTCGTTGTAGGCGCCTTCGGTGCCGTCGCCGGTGCCGTTGCCGCGGCCCATCGTCACCCGGGCGAACGGCTTCGCCGTCGGGCCGAGGTGCGTGACGCCCTGGTGGTTCTCGAAGCCCGTCAGCTGCGGCAGGCCCAGGCGCGGGTCGATGTCGGCGAGGACGTCGCCGACGCACCGCTCGCCCTCACCGCGCAGGGTGACCACGTCGAGCAGGCCGAGGCCCTCCTGGCGCTGGCCCTGGTCGTTGACGAACTCCTTGCCGAGGATCTGGTAGCCGGCGCAGACGGAGAAGACGATCGCCCCGTTCGAGACGGCCCGCTCCAGACCGCCGTCGCGCAGCAGCCGCTCCGCGGCCAGGCGCTGCGGACGGTCCTCACCGCCGCCGATCAGGTAGATGTCGCCCGAGGTGGGGATGGGCTGGTCGCTGCGCACGTCCACGCGCTGCACGTCCAGGCCGCGCTGGCGGGCCCGGCGCTCCACGACGAGGGCGTTGCCCTGGTCTCCGTACGTGCTGAGCAGGTCGGGGTAGACCCACACCAGACGCAGGCTGTTGTCGCTCATGCTCTTGTCCTTTATGGGTACTAGTTGCCGACGCGGCGGCGCACGTCCTGGAAGGCGGTGTAGTTGGCGATCAGCTCGATCTGTCCGGGCGGCGCGAGCTGCACGGCCTCGTCGAGGGTCTCGCACACCCGGAAGTCCAGGCCCGCGACCTCCAGGCGGACCGCGAGGTCCAGCTTGCGGTCGCCGATCACGAAGATCGGGTGGCCGGCCAGGCGCGGGTAGTCGACGTCCCACAGCCAGGAGGTGTCGGTTCCGTCGGCGCCGCGCGCGTTCACGGAGAGGATCACCGGGGTCGGCGGCGGGTCGATCAGCGAAAACGTTTCGAGCCAGCCCGCCGGGTTCTTCGCGAGCAGGAGCCGCAGCTCACGGCCCTGGAAGTTGACCACGTCGTAGCGGCCGGCGACGGCCTGCACCTGGTACATCCGCTCCAGCGCGACCTGCGGCGGGACGCCGAAGACGGCGGCCACGGCGGCCGAGGTGGCGGCGTTGGCCTTGTTGGCGCGGCCGGGCAGCTGGAGGTGGATCGGCCAGGCCGAGCCGTGCGGGTCCAGCACGTGGTCGCCGGAGAGCACCCAGGTCGGGGTCGGGCGCCGGAAGCCGCACTCGCCGCAGAACCAGTCGTCGCCCGGGCGCTGCATGACACCGCCGCAGGACGGGCACGACCAGGCGTCGTCCTTCCACTCCTGGCCGGCCGCGACCCACACCACGTTCTGGGAGGAGGAGGCGGACCAGACGATCAGCGGGTCGTCGCAGTTCGCGACGATGACCGCCTTGGAGCCCTGGAGGCCCTCACGCCACTTCTCCGCGAGCATGCGGGTCTCGGCGGCGCGGTCCAGCTGGTCGCGGGAGAGGTTGAGCAGGGCGATCACCTTCGGGGTGACGTCCCGGGCCACTCCGGCCAGGTACTTCTCGTCGACCTCGATGACGCCGTACTTGGCGTCCGAGCCGCCCGCGAGGGCCGAGGTGATGCCCGCCGGCATGTTGGCGCCGAGGGCGTTGGAGACGACCGGACCGCTGGCCCGCAGGGCCTCGGCGATCAGCCGGGTCGTCGTGGTCTTGCCGTTCGTCGCGGAGACGAGGACGACGTCGAGATGTTGCGCCAGCGCGCCGAGAAGATCGGGGTCGAGCCTGAGCGCGACCTTGCCACCGATCACCGATCCGCTTCCGCGTCCCGCGGCCCGCGACACCGCCGCCGCGGCCTTGCCCGCCGTCACGGCCAGCTTGGCCCGCGGCGAAAGCGGCTCCGTGTTGCCTGCCATCGTCCCTTGTCCTCCTAGCGTCGGTCGGCCCCAGCCTATCCAGTACCGGCCGGAGCCTTGACCGCGGCGCCCCCGCCCCGCCGCGGATCTCCTCATATAGTCGCCCGTCGTAGGCTTGACGCCATGCGACAGCGCCTCATCCCCGGTACCACCGGCCTCGTCCGCACCATGAGCCTGCTGGGTGATCCGGTGCTCCACTCGCCCTGCCCGGAGGTCACCGAATTCGGGTCGGCGCTCGACCGGCTCATCGAGGACATGTTCGCGACGATGTACGCCGCCGAGGGCGTCGGCCTGGCTGCGAACCAGATCGGCGTCGCCCAGCGGGTGTTCGTCTACGACTGTCCCGATGACGAAGACGTACGACACGTCGGGCACATCGTCAACCCCCGTCTGGTGGCGGCCGACGGGGACGAGTTCCTCGGGCCCGAGGGCTGCCTGTCCCTGCCGGGGCTGGAGGCGGGCACGGTGCGCTTCGACCACGCGGTCGTGGAGGGGGTCACCTCGGACGGTTCCCCTGTGCGGATCGCCGGTACGGGTTTCTTCGCGCGCTGCCTGCAGCACGAGTGCGACCACCTCGACGGGACGGTGTACGCGGACCGCGTGACGGGGATGCGGGCCCGCCGCCTGCGGCGGGCGATCGCGAAGACCTCCTGGGGAGCCGGGGCGCCGCGCGGCTAGGCGGATCACTCCCGGGGGCGGCCCCGTTGCCCGTCCGGCTGCGCCGGTCCCCGTGCGGCCTGCCCGGCGGAGCCGGGTACCCGGGGCTCCGCCCCGGACCCCGCGCCGCACACGCCGGCGAGGCCGGGGTCGGGCCGGCGCAGCCCGGAAGGGTCAGAAGCCGGGGCCGTCCACGCGGTTGCCGGCGGTGGCGAGGCGGCCCCAGAGGAGGTCGGTGAGGCCCTCGACCAGAGCCGCGCGTTCGCAGGGGCGTTCGCCCAGCCACCAGTCGCCGGCCGCGTGCATCATGCCGACGATGCCGTGGCCCCAGACCCGGGCCAGCTGTTCTCCGCCGGGGCCGAGGTCGACCCGCTCGCTGATCACCTGGGCCAGCTCCTCGCCGAGCCTGCGCAGCAGCGGCGCCGAGTGCAGGCCGACGTCGAAGCCCCGTTCGGCGGTGTGGGAGTCCTCGGCCGGGTGCATCAGGAAGCGGTACACCTGCGGGCGGGCCTCGATGGCGGCCAGGTAGGTGTCGAGGGTCGCCTCCACCCGCCGGCGGCGCTCGGCGGGGGCGTCGAGCGCCGCCCGCAGCGAGTCGAGCAGGGCGTCGGTGTGCCGGACGGCGAGCGCCTGGTAGAGGCCCGCCTTGTCCCCGAAGTGCCGGTAGAGGATGGGCTTGGTGATGCCGGCCTCGGCCGCGATGGCGTTCATGGAGGCCTTGGGGCCGTCCCTGAGCACGACCCGGTCGGCGGCTTCGAGCAGCTCCCGCCGGCGGCGTTCGGCCGCTCCCGGTTCGCCGGTCTGCTGCGTGGTCTCCATGACGTGTTCTCTCCCCGCCCTTGCGATGTGCGTGACGCCCACGCAACGTAACACCCATGGCACCCCGGCGATCGAATCGGCGGACACGACCTGAGGGCCGTCGACGGCATCGCCCGTGCTTGACAGTGCTTACTCGCCGGTAACAGACTGTGGCCCCCACGTAGGTTACCGCTAGTAACCTCCGGAGTGACGAGTACGGACAGGTGGAGGGGACATGGCGGAGTTCACCATGGAGCTGAACGAGGACCAGAAGCAGGTGCGGGACTGGATCCACGGCTTCGCGGCCGATGTGATGCGACCCGCCGCCGCCGAATGGGACGAGCGCGAAGAGACTCCGTGGCCCGTCATCCAGGAGGCCGCCAAGGTCGGCATCTACTCGCTGGACTTCTACGCCCAGCAGTTCTTCGATCCGACCGGACTCGGCATCCCGATGGCGATGGAGGAGCTCTTCTGGGGCGACGCGGGCATCGCGCTGTCCATCGTCGGCACCGGCCTCGCGGCGATCGGCGTCGTCGCCAACGGCACCGAGGAGCAGATCGGCACCTGGATCCCCCAGATGTACGGCACTCCCGACGACGTGAAGGTCGCCGCCTTCTGCTCCTCCGAGCCGGACGCCGGCTCGGACGTCGGGTCCATGCGCACCCGGGCCGTCTACGACCAGGCCAAGGACGAGTGGGTCCTCAACGGCACCAAGACCTGGGCCACCAACGGCGGCATCGCCAACGTCCACATCGTCGTGGCCGTCGTCGACCCGGCGCTCGGCACCAAGGGCCACGCCTCGTTCATCGTGCCGCCCGGCACGCCCGGGCTGTCCCAGGGCCAGAAGTTCAAGAAGCACGGCATCCGCGCCTCGCACACCGCCGAGGTGGTCCTGGAGGACGTACGGATCCCCGGCAACTGCCTGCTCGGCGGCAAGGAGAAGCTGGACGAGCGCCTCGCCCGGGCCCACGAGCGCGCCCGCAGCGGCGGGGGCGAGCGGGTCAAGAACGCGGCCATGGCCACCTTCGAGGCCTCCCGCCCGGCCGTCGGCGCAATGGCCGTGGGCACCGCGCGCGCCGCGTACGAGGTGGCGCTCGACTACGCGAAGACCCGTACGCAGTTCGGCCGCCCGATCATCGACAACCAGGGCGTGGCCTTCCAGCTCGCCGACATGCGCACGCAGATCGACGCGGCCCGGCTGCTGGTGTGGCGGGCGTCGTGGATGGCGGTCGCGGGCCGGCCGTTCGAATCGGCCGAGGGCTCGATGTCCAAGCTCTTCGCGAGCGAGGTCTCCAAGAAGGTCACCGCCCAGGCCGTCCAGATCCTCGGAGGCAACGGCTACACCCGCGAGTACCCGGTCGAGCGGATGCACCGGGACAGCGCGATCTACACCATCTTCGAGGGCACCAGCGAGATCCAGCGGCTGGTGATCGCGCGCACGATCTCCGGCATGCCGATTCGCTAGGCGCTGGGCCTCGGCGGGGGCGCGGGGTACGGGGCGTGACCCCGCGCCCCGGCACGGCCCCGGGCACCGTGACCGCCGCATGTCTCAGCGCAGTGGTGTCAGGCAGGCGCTGGTGAAGTCGTCCGGGCCGTACTTCGGGTCGGCGACGTAGTCCAGCGGGGCGCAGTGTGCGCCGGGCGCGTCCAGCAGCCCGGTGACCTTGTACGCGGCGCGGGACGAGTCGCAGGCCACCACTTCGAGGTCCTGCTCCACCCAGGTGCCCTCGTTGCGCACGCACTGTCCCACGGACAGCTGCGCCGGGCCGTCGACCACCAGGCCGAGCACGAGGAGCGTCTGCACGGCCAGCACGACGAGCAGCACCGGCATGAGGAAGAGCAGGGCCGGGGCGCGGCGCCACAGGGGCTTGCCCGGGTCGAGGGGCGGGCGGAATCCGCCGGCCGGGGGAGCGAGCCTGCGGAAGGCCGCCCGCGGGCCGAGGTTCATGAGCAGGGTCACGGGCGTGACGAAGAGGGACACCGGGCTCCACCAGCCCTGCCACAGGGTGTCCGACGACATGCCCCGGTAGGTGGCGAGGCCGCAGTCCCGGCAGAACGGGCCGCGGCGGCTCAGGAACCGGGCCAGCACGATCATGCCCTGGTGGCCCCGTACGGTGGCGGGCGCGGCCGGCCAGGCGCCGCACAGGGTGCACCCGTACCGGCCCGGCTGCGGGTGGGCGGCGTACGCGCCGTACGGCTGCTGCGGGCCCGTGAAGACGGGCCCGGCGGCCGGGCCGTACGGGCCCGGAGCCTGCTGTGGCGGTGGCGGAGTGGCCACGGATCTCTCCTCGTTCGCTTCGTGATCACCGGCGCGGTGATCACGGAACCCTAGCCCGCGCCCTCAGCGGCTCAGCAGGCGGGCGATGGCGCGGCTGAAGAGGAGGCGGCCGGCCGCCGCCACCGCGGGGTCCAGGGCGCGGGGGAGGCCGCGCAGGCGCAGTTCCTCGCGCCAGTGGACCTCCGAGCCGCCCGCGGGAAGGGGGCGGATCTCGATCTCCGCCCAGCCCGTCACCGTCCGGCCGCGCTTCTCCAGCCGGACGAGTCCCGGAGCGCCCTCGGCCGGCGGGCGCCAGAGGACGACCTCCATCCGGTCGTCGAATGTGATCCTGCCCACACCCGTGCGGGCCGTGAAGATCGTTCCCGCGTGCGTCGGGGGAGCCGTCTCGATGATCGTCCGCGTGAGGGGGACCTGCGCGCCGTGGCGCTCCCAGTCGGTGAGCCTCGACCACGCCTCGGCGGCCGGTACGGACGTACGGTGAACGATCCGGATAACGGGCATGAGCGCATGGTAATCGGGCATACACACCGTGAACTGGACGGCGAATATGGGTTCCGTCCGGGGGTGGCGATCAGTAATACTCGCCGCCACCGTGGATCGCGGTTCGACCGGGTGACCACCGGCCCTCCCGCCCCACATCGCGAGGAGGTGCGCCATGTGCTCCCACCAGCCCCCCTGCCCAGCCGCCGAAAGCGCCGACCACGACGCCGCCCGCATTGTGGTCTCCCGCCCCGAACAGGGCTGGAGCCTGCTCTGCAACGGAGTCGTGATCTTCGACGACACCGGTGAACTGCTCCCCGACAGCCGCGCGGTGGAACCCCGCCGCCCGGCCCTGGTCTGAGCGAGGAGGCAGCATGCGCCAGCAGCTGATCCGCAAGCCCGTCCCCAAGCCCGCCCCCCGAGACCTGGACCTGCGCACACCGTCGGGCAGACCCCTCCCGTACTGACGGGAGCCCCGGTGAAGTTACGCAGCGCGCCGTTCACGGGCTGACGCCCTCAGCCCGTGGACGCCGCCGCCCCGCCCCGGAACGCCGCCTCGAAGGCCGCGTCCCCGATCGCCGCCCGCGCCTGCCGTTCGCCCTGGTCCCGCATGGCCGTCAGGGAGGGCGAGCCCATCTGCGGCCGACCCACGGTCCGCCACCACGCGTGCCCGGTACCCAGCAGGCGCGCCGCCAGCTCGCCGTCGCCCAGCCCGGCCACCGCCGTGGCCAGCAGGTCCAGGCCCAGCGCGATGCCCAGGCGGTCGCCGAGGAGCCGCTTCCCGGACAGCATGGCCCGTACGTGGCGTGCTGCCTCCCCGTGGTCGCCCATGCCCAGCGCGGCCACCGCCAGGATGTAGTCCGCGTAGGCCCGCATCCACCGCTCGCCCAGCTCCGCGCAGGCCTCCCGCAGTGACCGCGCCTCCTCGGTCGCCTCCTCGAAGCGCCCCAGGGCGCACAGGGAGTAGCTGGTGGACAGCTTGCACAGGAGCCAGCCAGGCCCGGTGGGCCGTCCGCCGTGTCCGGCCCGCGCCCGCGGACCGGACAGTTCCAGCGCCCGTACCGGGTCGCCGGGCATGAGGACCGACGCCGCGTGCAGATAGGCGGCGCGCAGCTCCCGTTCGGGATCCGCCAGGTGGGCCGCGTCCCGCGCGCACTGCTCGCCGATGCGCCGGGCCTCGTCCATGTCGCCCTGGAGCAGCATCGTGAGTCCCAGTGACCACAGGGCCTGGTTGTACGCGACCTCCGTGCGCGGTGCGAACCGCAGGGCCCGCTCCAGGAAGGCCCGGCCCTCGTGCACGTGCCCGCACGCGAACCAGTAGAACCACAGGTTCCCCGCCATCTCCAGCGCCGCCGTCGGGTCGGCGGTGAGCAGGTGCTCCAGGGCGGTGCGCAGCTGGGCCTGCTCGGCGGTGATCCTGCGGTACCAGTCGACCTGTCCCGGGCCCATCCAGCCCCGGTCGGCGGCCTGTGACAGGGCCGCGTACCAGTGCGCGTGCCGGTCGGTGACCAGTTGGGTCTCGCCGAGCTCGCCCAGCCAGTCGTGCCCGTACTCGCGGATCGTGTCCAGCAGCCGGTAGCGGGCGCCGGCACCCCGTTCCTCGGAGCGCAGCACCACGGACTTGGCGGTGAGGCCGGCCAGTACGCGTTCCACCCGGGCGGCGGGCAGCGGGCCGCCCGCGCACACGGCGCGCGCCGCGGCGATGTCGAAGTCGCCGGTGAACACGGAGAGCCGGGCCCACAGCAGCCGTTCCAGCGGCTCGCACAGCTCGTGGCTCCAGCCGATCGTGGTCCGCATCGTCTGGTGCCGGGGCGGCCGGGGCACGCGGACGTCCGACAGCATCTCGAAGCGCTCGCCGATCCGCTCGGCCATCTGCTCGACCGTCCACAACCGCAGCCGGGCGCCCGCGAGTTCCAGGGCGAGGGGGATGCCGTCCAGGCGCCGGCAGACCTCGGCGGCGACCGCGGCCCGCTCCGGGTCGGCGAAGACGGCGGCGGCGCGCGGGGCCGCGGCCAGGGCGCGGGCGCGGAAGAGGGCCAGGGCGTCGCTGTCGGGTCCGTCGCAGGGCAGCGGCCGGACCTCGACGACTTCCTCGATGGCGCAGCGCAGCGGTTCCCGTGAGGTGATCAGAATGGTCAACCCGGGTGACGACTGGAGGAGTTCGCCGGCCAGGTGGCGGCAGTCGGAGACGAGGTGCTCGCAGGTGTCCAGGACGAGCAGGAGCTCCCTGTCGGCCATCCACGCGCACAGTTCCTCGTCGAGCGGGCGCGGGGAGTGGTCGGCGAGGCCGACGGCGTGGGCGACGGTCGCGGTCAGCAGGGTGGGGTCGCGCAGCGGCGACAGCTCGACCCACCAGACGCCGTCGGCCCGGGTATGGCGGGCGTCGGCGACGGCGCGCAGGGCGAGCCGGGACTTGCCGACGCCCCCCACCCCGGTCAGGGTGATCAGCCTCCGCTCACGCAAGAGCTGTCCGAGCAGGCGCAGTTCGGGCTCCCTGCCGATGAAGCTCGCCGGTTCCGGCGGCAGGTTTCCCGATGGTGTCCGGGCGCCCGGCTGGGGCACGCCGTCCACGGAATCTGGCTGATTGTCATTGACCGAGTACTCACCGAACACGGAAGTATTGTGCGTGATCTTCTTATCCCACCGTGCCGTTAGGGCGGGATCGGTGCCTCCCGGTTCAGGCGACGAGGGTGATCCGCCGTTCCGCGGAGAAGGCCCCCCAGTTGCCGTCGGGGAGTCTGGCCCGCAGTTTCACGGCCCATTCGGTGCCGGGCGGTTCGGTGACGGTGAGGTGGTGTTCCACCCGGCCGGAGGGCACGGCGCCGGCGCCGAACTGGATGACGGTGGTGGGCCGTCCGTTGACGTACAGCTCGTATTCGGCCGTGGGGCGGCCGGTGTCCGGGGCGCTCCAGGTGAGGGTGACGGCGCCCGGTGAGGCGGTGGCGGTGAGGTCGGCGGGGGCGGTGGGCGGACCGTCGCCGGAGGCGGGCGGCGTGGTGACGTCCACGGCCGGGCCGTCAGGGGAGGAGTTGTCCGCGCCGTCGCGGGCCCGCACCGTGAAGGTGTAGACGGTGTCCGGCCGGAGACCGGTCAGCGCGGTCTCCTTCTCGCCGGGTCCTGCCGTGTGGATGCGTACGCCGCCCTGGTAGACGTCGTACGCCGTGACGCCGGTGTCGTCCGTCGAGGGCGCCCACGACAACCGGGCCGACCGGGGGCCGGTCGCGGCGCCGGTGGTGGTGGCGGGGGCGGTGGGTGCCTGACGGTCCTCGGCCTTGGCCGCCGGGGTGGTCACGAGCGCGGCGGGTCCGGCTCCGGAGAGGTTCCCGGCCGCGTCCTCGGCCCGCACCGTGAAGGAGTAGCCGGTCTGCGGGGCGAGGCCGGTGATGTCCACCATGGTCTTCTCGGCCGGGAGTTCCCGTACCGGCCGCCCACCCTCGAAGACCTGATAGCGCGTCACCCCGGCCCGGTCCGCCGCCGCGTCCCACATGACGTGGACGGACGTGGCGCTGCCGGCCTGGGCGGTGAGCCCGGTGGGGGCGGGCGGCGGCTCGGTGTCGGGCGCGGTGCACGCGGTGAGGCCCGGGAGGCCGGCGAGCCCGGCGAGGGTCAGGAAGAGGGCGAGCGTGGGGGCGCTGCGTCGCACGGGGTGCCTTCCTCGGCTTCCGTAAAGGTCTAGACATATATGGCACGGAAGGCGGGAGGGCGACAAGACCTGTGCGTCGGCGACCGGCGATGTGACCTGATTCGTCGACTTCTGATCACTTCTGGCATTATTGCCAGCTCTTTGCAATAACAGATGAACGCGAACAGGGATGTGCAGAGCATGACGGCCCGGACAGTACGGGGAGCGGCCAGGGCGACGGTGGCCGCCGCACTCATCACGGGCGTGGCGGCCTGCTCCACCCCCGGAGCCGGAGCCGGGGCCGGCGCCGCCGCCGGCGCGGACTCGGTCGTGGTCGGCATCGCGACCGAGCCGGAGAGCCTCAGCCCGCTGCTGGGCTACGGCAAGGACGGCAACTCCAAGATCTTCGACGGTCTGCTCACGCACGACGCGGACATGAAGCTGAAACCCGCCCTGGCCGAGGCCCTCCCGGAGGTCTCCGCGGACGGGCGCACCTACTCCTTCAAGCTGCGCCCCGGCGTGAAGTTCAGCGACGGGGCGCCCTTCTCCGCCAAGGACGTCGTCTTCACCTACCGCACGATCCTCGACGCCCGGACGAACAACGCCTCCAAGACGGAACTGGACGCGATCGAGACCGTCGAGGCGAAGGGCGAGGACACCGTCGTCTTCACCCTCAAGTACCCCTACGCGCCCTTCGCCGAGCGGACGGTGCTGCCCATCGCCCCCGAGCACATCGCGGGCATGCAGGACGTCAACAGCGGCGACTTCACCACCCGGCCCGTCGGCACCGGCCCCTACGTGCTCGTCGGCTGGTCCAAGGGCGAGAAGCTCAGCTTCAAGGCCAACCCCGGCTACTGGGGCGGCGAGCCCGCCGTCCGGAAGTTCACCATGGCCGTGATCAAGGACGACGACGTACGCGCCACCCGGCTGCGCTCCGGCGAACTCGACGGCGCCGTCCTCCCGCCGAACCTGGCCGAGGGCTTCGCGAAGGACACCACGCGCCGCACCTACGCCGCCAAGACCTTCGACTACCGCAACGTGACCCTCCCGACGCACCACAAGGTCACCGGCGACCTCGCCGTCCGGCAGGCACTCGACATCGCCGTGGACCGTACGGCCATGGTCGACAAGCTGCTAGAGGGCGCGGGCAAACCCGCCTTCGGCCCGGTGCCGACCGACAGCCCGTGGTTCACCGCCGGCACCGAGCGCCGCCACGACCTCGACCGGGCGCGCAGGATCCTCGACGACGCCGGCTGGAAGACCGGCGAGGACGGCATCCGCGCCAAGGACGGGGTCCGCGCCTCCTTCCCGCTCTGGTACACCTCCGGCGACAAGATCCGCCAGGACCACGCCCTCGCCTTCGCCTCCGACGCCAAGAAGGCCGGCATCGAGGTCAAGGCCGAGGCCGGGACCTGGGAGGTCATCGAACCCCGGATGAAGACCGAGGCCGTCCTCGCGGGCGGCGGCTCACCGGCCGACCCGGACTTCGACCAGTACCTGCTGCTCACCTCCTCGCTCGGCGGCGACGGCTTCAACAACATGGCCCGGTACGACGATCCGGCCGTGGACGCGGCCCTCGCCGAAGGACGCCGCAGCGCCGACCCGGCGGTCCGCAAGGCCGCCTACGACACGGTGCAGCGCCGGCTCGCCGAGAACCCGGGCTACGTCTTCCTCACCCACATCGACCACCTCTACGTCGTGAACGACCGGTGGGACGGGCTCGGCACCCAGGTGGAGCCGCACGACCACGGCCTCGGCGCCGGCCCCTGGTGGAACGTCGAGAACTGGAAGCCCGAGCAGAAGTGAGCCGCGCGCAGTGACCACCCGCTCCGTCCGCCTCCCCTGGAGGCCGATGGCGCGCATGGCGGGGCGGCGGACCCTGTCCGCCGCCCCCGTCCTGCTCGCCGTCACCTTCGGCGTCTTCGCCCTCGCCGCGCTGTCCCCCTTCGACCCCGTCAAGGCCTACGCCGGCACCGCCGGACTCACCGCCTCGCAGGCCGAACTCGACCAGCTGCGGATCAACCTCGGCGCCGACCAGCCCCTGGTCGCCCGCTGGTGGGACTGGCTGACCTCGGCACTCACCGGCGACCTCGGCACCTCCGCCGTCATGCGCCAGCCCGTGACCGACGTCATCGCGGAGCGCCTCGGCTGGTCGACGCTCCTCGCCGCCTGCGCCTTCACGATCGCGGTACTCGCGGGCACCGCGCTCGGCGTACTGGCCGCGCGCCGGCCGGGCGGTCCGCCGGACCGTGCCGTGTCCGCGCTCGCCTACACCCTGGAGGCCGCCCCGGCCTTCTGGCTGGCACTGCTCGCCATCTGGTTCTTCTCGGTACGGCTCGGCGCACTGCCCTCGGGCGGCCTCACCGACGCCGGCAGCGACACGGTCACCGCCGCGCAGGTCGCCTCCCACCTGGTGCTCCCCGCGCTGGTGCTGGGCGTCTCCCAACTGCCCTGGTTCTACCTGTACGTCCGCCAGGGCGTGGCCGACGCACTGGGTGAGGACCCCGTACGAGGGGCCCGCGCGCGGGGTCTGGCCGAGCGCCGGGTCCTGCTCGGCCACGCCCTGCGCTCCGGCATGCTGCCGATGCTGACGCTGATCGGCTCCCGGGTACCCGAACTGATCACCGGCGCCCTGCTGGTGGAGACCGTCTTCAGCTGGCCGGGCATCGCCGCGGCGACCGTACAGGCGGCCACCGCGGTCGACTTCCCGCTGCTGGCCGCCCTGACGGTGCTGGCCACCGCGGCCGTACTCGCCGGGAACCTGCTCTCCGACCTGCTGTACGGGCTGGCCGACCCGAGGGTGGGCTTCGATGGCTGAGACGATCTGGCGCCCGCAGGGCCGCGCCCGGCGCTCCACCCGCGCCCTGCGGGTCCGCACCTCCGCCGCCGTCCTGGCGGTCGTCGTGTCGGCCGTACTGATCGTGCCGCCGCTGGCACAGCTGGACCAGCAGGCCGTCGACCTGGCGGCGAAGCTGCAACCCCCCTCGTGGGCGCACCCCTTCGGTACCGACGACGTCGGACGCGACCTGCTGCTGCGGTGCGTCTACGGACTGCGGGTCTCCCTGCTCGTCGGCCTGGTGGCCGCACTGGCCGCCACCGTGATCGGCACCGCGGTGGGCGCGGCCGCCGGCGCGCTCGGCGGCCGGACCGACCGGCTGGCGATGCGCGCGGTGGACACCCTCTCCTCCGTCCCCCACCTGCTCCTGGGCGTCTTCGTCGTCGCGGTGTTCCGGCCGGGAGTCTGGCCCGTCGTCGCCTCGGTGGCGGCCACCCACTGGCTCTCGACGGCCCGGATCGTCCGCGCGGAGGTCCTGTCCCTGCGCGGCCGGCCGTACATCGACGCTGCCGTCTCCGGCGGAGCCTCGCGGTGGCGGGTCGCCGTACGGCACCTGGTGCCCGGCATCCTCCCGCAGGCGGGCCTCGCCGCCGTGCTGATGATCCCGCACGCGATGTGGCACGAGTCCGCCCTGTCCTTCCTCGGCCTCGGACTGCCCGCCCACCAGGCGAGCCTGGGCGGCCTCGTCCAGGGCGGGCGCGGCTCGCTGCTCGCCGGGCACTGGTGGCCCACCCTCTTCCCCGGCCGGCTCCTGATCGTCCCGACCCTGGCCGTCGCCGGCCTCGCGGGCGCCTGGCGCGAACGCCGCAACCCGCGCCGCCGTTCGGAGCTGACCCTGTGACCCCGCCGGCGACCCCTCCGCCCGTGCTCAGCGTCGAGGAGCTCTCCGTCCGCTTCCGCATGCCCGCGGGACGGTACGTGGAGGCCGTCACCGGCGCCACCTTCGCCCTGGCCCCCGGCGAGAGCCTCGCCCTCGTCGGCGAGAGCGGCTGCGGCAAGTCCGTGCTCGCCTCCGCCCTCCTCGGCCTGCTCCCCGGCAATGCCGAGACCGCCGGCTCGGCCCGGCTCGCCGACGGCCTCGACCTGCTCGCCGCCGACGAGCGCACCCTCGCCCGGACCGTACGGGGCCGGCGCGTCGGCCTGGTCCCGCAGAGCCCCGCCGCGCACCTCACCCCGGTGCGCACCATCCGCTCCCAGCTGGAGGAGACGGTGCGGGAGCTGACCGGAACCCGGCCGCCCGCCCTGCGCGCGGCGGCGGAGGCGGCCGCCGAGCGCGCCGCCTTCCCCGCATCCCACCTCGACCGCCACCCCCACGAACTCTCCGGCGGCCTCGCCCAGCGCGCTGCCACCGCCCTCGCCCTCGTGGGCGACGCCCCCCTGCTCCTGGCCGACGAACCGACCACCGGTCTCGACCGCGACCTCGTCCTGCGCACCGTCGACGAGCTGCGCGCCCACACCCGCGCCGACGGCCGGGCGCTGCTGATGATCACGCACGACCTGGCCGCGGCCGAGCGGATCGCCGACACCGTCGCCGTCATGTACGCGGGACGGATCGTCGAAATCACCCCCGCCGCCGCCTTCTTCGGCAGCCCCGGGCCCCGCCATCCCTACGCCCGGGGCCTCCTCGACGCCCTCCCCGAACGCGCCTTCGCTCCCGTTCCCGGGGCGCCGCCCGAGCTCGGCGCACTGCCGCCCGGCTGCGCCTTCGCCGCCCGCTGCGCCGCCGCCGACCAGCTCTGCCGCACCCGGCGGCCCGCGCTCACCGGAGGGGTGGCCTGCCACCATGCTTGAGCTCAAGGACATCACCGCCGGCTACGACCGCCGCGCCCCGGTGGTCCGGGGCGCGCACCTCACCCTGCGCCCGGGGGAGTCCCTCGGCCTGCTCGGGCCGAGCGGCTGCGGCAAGTCCACCCTGGCCCGGGTCGTGGCCCTGCTGCACCGGCCCGAGCGCGGAACCGTGACCCTCGACGGCCACGCCGTGACCGGCTTCTCCCACCGGGCCCCGCGCTCCCTGCGCACCGCGGTCGGCGTCGTCTTCCAGCAGCCGAGGCTCGCCGCCGACCCCCGCCTGCGGCTGCGCGACCTCGTCGCGGAACCGCTCCGGGCGACCGGGCGGCGTACGGAAGCGGCTGCGCGGGTGGGCGAGTTGGCGGAGCGGGTGGGCCTCGGCGCGGACCTGCTCTCCCGCCGCCCCCACGAAGTCAGCGACGGCCAGCTGCAACGCGCGTGCCTGGCACGGGCCTTGGCGCTGAGGCCGCGCTGGCTGGTCTGCGACGAGATGACCGCCATGCTGGACGCCTCCACCACGGCCGCCCTGGTCGCGGTCGTCGAGGACTACCGCGACCGGACCGGCGCCGGGCTCCTCGCGGTGGGCCACGACCCGGTGCTGCTGGGGCGCTGGTGCGGGCGCACCACCCACTGGAACGAGATCGTCAAGGACTGACGCCCGTCACGGACGGTCAACACCCGTACGGCGGACACGTCGTTCGCCCGGAAGCACCCCGCTCTGCGCCACCATGACGGTGACTCAGGAGGTCTCGATGGTGCTTTCCCTCTCCGTGGTCGTCCTGCTCCTCATCCTCGCCTGGATCTTCCTGCGCAGCGGCGGGCTGAAGTTCTCGCACGCCCTCGTCTGCGTCCTGCTCGGCTTCTGCCTCGCGAGCAGCAGCATGGCCGCGACCATCCACGACGGCCTGACGGCCACCGCGAACGTGGTCTCCAGCCTCAATCCTTGATCGACTGTTGCGCCTTCGTGAATCATCCGGCGCATGCATGGACTCCTCCGGCACTGCGATCTAGCGTCTGGCGGCGGCGCGATGTCAGACGCAATGTCAACAGGCTGATGTGACACGGAGGAAGTCCGGATGTTCCGAAGAGCGCTGAACTGCGCCGTAGTGCCCGTCGTGGCCGCCTTCACGGTGCTCCACGGCGGCTCCCCGGCCCAGGCCGAGGAGATACCCAAGGCCCCCGGCCACCGGCTGATCACCCACTACGAGGGCGGCCCCGCGGCCGCCGCCCCGCTGCCGGGCGAGGCACCGCCGCAGCACCCGTACCTCGCGCCCAACGGCCGCAGCGGCATGCACTCCGACGCCGCCGGCAGCGCCACCTCCCCCTGGTCCGGACCGCTCGGCAGGGACCCCCAGGTGACCAGCGAGAAGATCGCGGCCCTCGGCGGGGAATGCGCCACCGCCACCTTCGACTCGGGCGGGCGGCTGGTCACGGTGTGCGGCACCTTCTCGGGCTTCAAGGTCAAGCTGCTCCAGCCGCGTACGCTCGCCACGCTCGCGGAGTACCAGCTCCCGCAGCGCTCCTCGACCGTCGAGGCGATCACCTCGCTCGACTTCGCGAAGATCTTCAAGGACACCTCCGGCGGCGCCTACTTCTACCTGGACGACCAGGACCGGGCCGTGCTCGCCGACTCCCGCCAGCACGTCCTGCGCCTGGCCCACTCCCAGAACCCTGACGGCAGCTGGAAGTTCACCGTCGAAAACGACTGGGACCTCACGGGCCGGGTCCCGCACGACTGCGTGACCTGGACCAACCTGCGGCCCAGCGGCACCTGTGACCCCGTCACCTCCGTGATGCCCGACTGGGACGGCCGGATCTGGTGGGTGACCCGCCAGGGCCGGGTCGGCACCGTGGACCCGGCCACCTCGCGGATCCGGTCCGTCCGGCTGGAGGGCGAGGAGATCCAGAACTCCTTCTCGGTCGCCGAGGACGGCGTCTCCATCGTCTCCGACCACGCCCTCTACAGCTTCCGGGCCGACGCCGACGGCACCCCCGAGGTGCAGTGGCGCCAGACCTACGACCGCGGCACCGGCACCAAGCCCGGATCGGTCAACCAGGGTTCGGGCACGACCCCGGACCTCTTCGGCGACGGCTACGTCGCCATCACCGACAACGCCGACGACCGGATGAACGTCCTCGTCTACCGGCGGGGCGCGGACGTCGCCGCGGACCGCAGGCTCGTCTGCAAGGTGCCCGTCTTCGGCTCCGGCGCGTCGACCACCGACAACTCGCTGATCACGTGGGGCAACAGCATCGTCGTCGAGAACAACTACGGCTACGAGAACCCCACCAGCCTCCTGCTGGGCAGGTCCGTCGTGGGCGGCGTGGCCCGCATCGACGTCCGCGCCGACGGCAGCGGCTGCGACACGGTGTGGCAGAGCGCCGTCCGCGCGCCGTCCGTGGTCCCGAAGCTCTCCACCGCGAACGGGCTGATCTACTTCTACGAGAAGGAGCCCAACGCCTGGGGGATCGACGGCTGGTACCTCACGGCCGTGGACTTCCGTACCGGTGAGCGACGCTGGCGGCAGCTGACCGGCACCGGCCCGCTCTACGACAACAACTGGGCGCCCATCACGCTCGGCCCCGACGGCACCGCGTACGTCGGCGTCTTCAACGGCATCGTCGCGGTCCGCGACCGCTGAGAACCGGCGGACCGCCGGCCTCCGGAATTCCCCCGGAGGCCGGCGGGCGAACACATCACGCCGAGTCTCCGCATGAACTCCGACAATTCGCGGGACGGACCCCGGCTTACCGCCGGTCACGACACTACGCTTTTCCCCGAAAGCGCCCGTGGCCTTCCACCATCACGGGCGACCGGCGGGCCCTTCGGCCCTCACAGGGGGAATCTTCCGTGACACGTGTACGCCAAGCCTTAGTCGCACTGTGCGCCCTGTCCCTGACCTTCGTCACCGTATCCGCGAGCGCTTCGGCGGACACCCGGGGGACCGTGTCCGCGGACGCCGCGGAGACCGGTTCCGCGACGGAGTCCCGCCCGGGCATCCTGGGCACCTGGTACAACCAGCTCGGCTCGGTCATGGTCGTGACGCGGGCCGCGGACGGCGGATTCGTCGGGACCTACGAGTCCGCGGTCGGCAACGCCGAGAAGCGCTACGTCATGACGGGCCGCTACGACAGCGAGCCCGCCGACGGCACCGGGACCGCCGTCGGATGGACCGTCGCCTACCGCAACGCCCACCGCAACGCCCACTCCGTCGCCACCTGGAGCGGCCAGTACGTCGGCGGCGGCCAGGAGCGGATCGTCACCCAGTGGCTGCTGAGCTACGGCACGACGCCCGCCGACCAGTGGAAGTCGACCTTCCTCGGCCACGACGAGTTCACCCGGGTCAAGCCCTCCGCCGCCGACATCGAGAAGGCGCGTCAGTTGGGCGTGACATCTGCGAATCCGCCGGCCTCCGACGGGGAGTGATCCGGCCGCACCGGCCGAGCGTGCGATCCGTCCGCAGCGGGGAGGTCCCCGCGGCGGGCGGGTCGGTCATGTCCGCGTCCGGTGATGTGATCATGGCGCAAAACCTCTGTTGGCCTGCAACTTCTGTTGTGGGAGTGTGGAACGGACTCCGGTTCGCGCGGCCTTCGAGACCCGTGCCATGATCACGTTCGGCACTGACCGGCCGGGGGCAGGGGGTTCATTTCGTGTTGCGCAAGATCTCTACGCTCGCGCTCGGAGCGTTCGCAGTGGGGACGAGCGGCTACGTCGTCACCGGTGTGCTGCCGCAGCTGAGCGAGGAGCTGTCCGTCTCACTGTCCACGGCGGGACTGCTGACCACCTCCTTCGCGGTGGCCTACGCCATCGGCTCCCCGCTGCTGGCCGTGGCCCTGGGCGGGTGGCGCCGCCGACCGCTGATCATCGCGGCCCTGCTGGTGGCCGCGGCGGGCAACGCGCTCGCCGCGCTGGCGCCGAACTTCGCCGTCCTGACGGCCGCCCGGATCGTCACGGCCGTGGGTGCCGCGGTGTTCACGCCGGCCGCCACCGCGGTCGCCGCCGAGCTGAGCGGCCCGGAGCGCCGGGCCCGCGCGGCGGCCTGGGTCTTCGGCGGGCTGGTGACCGCCACCATCGTCGGCGTGCCGGCCGGGACGCTGCTCGTCGGCCCGCTCGGATACCGGGGGGTCTTCTGGCTCGTCGCGGCGTTCTGCGCGCTCTCCGCGGTGGCCGTGGCGGTGGCCGTGCCCGAGGTCGCGGCGCCCGCCCGGGTGACCCTGCGCCAACGGGTCGCTGTCGCCTCGGACAGCCGGGTCGTCACCGTCCTCGGGATCACCCTCGCGGCCAGCCTCGGGGTGTTCACCGTGTACACGTACGCGGCTCCGGTGCTGGCCGAGACCGTCGGGGCGCACGGCACCGGACTGAGCCTGCTGCTCTTCGGCTACGGGCTCGGCGGCGCCATCGGCAACGTGCTCGGCGGGTTCGCGGCCGACCGGTACGGCTACCGGATGCCGCTGCTGGTGGCCGTGTCCGGCAGTGTCATCGCCCTGTCCGCGCTGTCCGCGGTGCACAGCACGGCGATCGCGGCGGTGCTGCTGTTCGTGTGGGGGGTGTCGAGCTGGGGCTTCAACCCGCCGGTCCAGCGCCGGCTGCTCGAACTCTCCCCGGACGCCGGCGGTCTGCTGCTCGCGCTCAACGCCTCCGCCCTCTACCTGGGCATCGGCCTGTCCGGGGTCGTCGGGGGCGCGGTGCTCGACCACGTCGGCATCGCCGCCGTGGCGCTGACCGGGGCGCTGCTGTGCTGCGTCGCGGTGCTGATCCAGGTGCTCTCCGGCAGGCGCGCTGCTCTGCAGCCGACCCGCTGAAATCTGTCCCTCTCGGCAAAGGACGACGTCCGTGCGCGAATTGAACAATGTTGTGGGAATCGTCACAGGGGCGTCGCGCGGTGTCGGCCCGCACATCGCCGCGGAATTGGCCCGGGCGGGTGTTCAATTGGCACTCGTCGCCAGGTCCGAGGAAGGGCTCCGGGCCACCGCGGAAAAGATCGGCCGTCTCGGTCCCGAGCCGCTCGTGGTGCCCGCGGACGTTTCCGACGAAGGCGCGCAGCGGCGGATCGTGGAAACGGTCCGCCGTGAACTGGGGCCGGCCGGGATCCTGGTCAACAATGCCGGGATCGAGCACATCACCCGGTTCCAGGACGCCTCGGTCGAGAGCATCCGGCAGGTCCTGCTGGTGAACCTGTTCGGCGCCGAGGCCATGACCCGGCTGGTGCTGCCGGACATGCTCCGGGCCGGACGAGGGCACGTGGTCAACATCGGGTCCGTGGGCGGGCGCACGGCCTATCCGTACGCCACGATCAACTCCTCGGCCAAGCACGGTCTGGTCGGCTTCACCTGGTCCCTGCGCGAGGAACTGCGGGGGACCGGGGTGGGGGTGTCGGCGGTGTACCCGACGCTGATCTCCGACGTCGGCATCTCCGCCGGCTGGCAGGCGGGACGGCGCCCGCCGCTGCTCGGCCGGGTCGGACCCGACGAGGTCGCGCGGGCGGTCCTGAAGTGCATCAGGGAGGACAAGGTGGAGATCACCGTGGCTCCCGTCATGGAGAAGGTCGCGGACGTGGTCAGCGCCCTGTCCCCGCGGCTCACCGCCTGGATCGCCCGAAACGGTGGTATCTACAAGTACCTGCGCGGGGTCGCCGACGCGCAGACACGTTCGCAACAACACTCTGAACCAGCCTGACCCGCTGGTCGATACGGGGGAACCGATGTCCGAACTCTCCGCTGTGCCCATTCCCGACCAGGACGAGGGCCTGACCCGGCTCCGCGACCTGCTGGCCGGGGTCAACAGTGACTACGACCGCCAGGTCGATCCGCAGGAGCCCTTGATCCTCGACTCGTTGGACGCCGTACGCTTCAAGTCCGCGATCGACACCGCCTGCACGACCGACCTCCCGCTGGAGATCTTCTTCGGCCACTGCACGCTCGAGACGCTCGCCTCGGCGCTGCTCAACCATGGTACGGACGGCGGGGCCGTCCCGCAGCTGGTTCCGTCACCCGGCCGCGACCACGAGCCCTTCGAACTCACCGACGTCCAGCAGGCCTACTGGCTGGGCAGCCGGGGCTTCGACCTCGGCGGGCGCTCCGCCCACTTCTACGTCGAAGTGGACCTTTTCGCCGCCGACCGCGCGCGCGTCGAGGAGGCCTTCAACACCCTCATCGGCCGCCACGGCATGCTGCGGGCGACGCTGCTGCCCGACGGCCGCCAGCAGGTGGCGCGGGAGGTCCCGTACTACCGCTTCCGCCACGGCGACCTGAGCGGGCTCCCCGAGGCCGACGGACGATGTCGCCTCGAAGAGACCCGCGAGGAGATGGCCGCCCAGGTCTTCGACCCGCACACCTGGCCCCTGTACGACATACGCACCCACCAGCTGGACCCCGGCCGGCTCCGCCTCCACATCAGCGTCGACCTCCTCTTCGTCGACGCGGGCAGCATCCAGGTCCTGCTGGCCGAGTGGATCCGCCTGATCCTCGACGCCGACTCCCTCGGTGCGGCCCCCGAAGCCACCTTCCGCGACTACCTCGACGGCGTCGCCGCCCACCGCACGCAGCCCGGCCACGAGCAGGCCCGCGCGTACTGGCTGGACCGCGTCGACACGCTGCCGCCGGCTCCCGAACTGCCCGTCCGGGCCGTCGCCCACGCCCAGGCCCCCGCCTTCGTACGCCGCGAGCGCAGGCTGCCCGGCCGGGTGTGGCGGCAGGTCCGCGACCGCGCGAACGCCCTGGGCGTCACGCCGTCGGTGCTGCTGTGCGCCGCGTACGCACAGGTGCTGCGCACCTGGAGCCGCTCGTCCCGGTTCACCCTCAACCTGACCCTCGCCGACCGGCCGCGCTGGCACGCCGACATCGACCGGCTGATCGGCGACTTCACCAGCACGATCCTGCTGGAGTGCGACCTCGGCGGCGCACCGGACCTGGCCACGGCCGCGACCCGGATCCAGGAACAGCTGCGCCGCGACCTCGCCCACGCCCGCTTCAGCGGTGTCGAGGTGCAGCGCGAGCTGGCCCGCCGAGGGGACGGCACCCAGGCGCGGATGCCCGTCGTCTTCACCAGCCTGCTGCGCGAGCAGGACAGCCTCGGCGCGCTCGAAGGCATGGTCTTCGAGACCGGATACGCCGTCTCCCAGACCCCGCAGGTCTACCTGGACAACCAGGTCGTGGCCCGCGGCAGCGACCTGCTGATCAGCTGGGACGCCGTCGAGGAGGTTTTCCCCGAGGGCGTGCTCGACGACATGTTCACCGCCTACGTCGACCTGGTCGGGCGCATCGCGGAGCAGGAGCGGCCCGCACCGGTCGGCCTGCCGGAGCGGCAGCTCGCCGTCCGCAGGTCCGTGAACGACACCACGGGTCCGCAGCCCGGCGAACTCCTGCACGCCGCGATCGGCCGGCAGGCCGCCGCACACCCCGACGCGCCGGCCGTGATCAGCGCCGACGCCACCCTCACCTACGGGGAACTCGACCGCCGCGCCGACGGGATCGCCCACCGGCTGCGCGAGCTGGGCGCGGCGCCGAACACCCTGGTCGCCGTCCTCATGCACAAGGGCTGGGAGCAGGTCCCCGCCGTCCTGGGCGTGCTCCGCGCCGGCGCGGCCTACCTGCCCGTGGACGCGGGCCTGCCGCGCGAGCGCGTCGACCAGCTGCTGGAGGCGGGCGGGGTGAGAGTGGCGGTCACCCAGCCCGGCGCCTACGTCCCGCAGGGCGTCACCGGCCTGACCGTGGAGCGGGAGCCGGGACGTGACGCGGCGGACGAACCGGTCCCGGTCCCGGCCGCGGCCACCGGCCCCGACGACCTCGCCTACGTCATCTTCACCTCGGGCTCGACCGGCCGCCCCAAGGGCGTGATGATCAGCCACCGCGCCGCGGTGAACACGGTCGACGACATCAGCACCCGCTTCGCCGTGGGCCGCGAGGACCGGGTCCTCGGGCTCTCCTCGCTGAGCTTCGACCTGTCCGTGTACGACGTCTTCGGCGTGCTCGGGGCGGGCGGGGCGCTGGTCCTGCCCGCGCCCGGCGAGTCCCGCGACCCCGGCCGCTGGGCGGCCCTCGCGGACGAGCACCGGGTGACGCTGTGGAACACCGTCCCGCCGCTGCTCGAACTGCTGGTGGAACACTGCGAGCAGCAGGGCGCGGCCTTCCCGCGATCGCTGCGGACGGCGCTGCTCAGCGGCGACTGGATCCCGCTGAGCCTGCCCGGGCGGGTCCGGGCCGTCTCCTCCGGAGCCCCCGAACTGATCAGCCTGGGCGGCGCGACCGAGGCCGCGATCTGGTCGATCTGGCACCCGATCGAGGGCATCGACCCCGAGTGGCGCAGCATCCCGTACGGCACCCCGCTGCGCAACCAGACCTTCCACGTCCTCGACGCGGACCTCACCGACAAGCCGGACCACGTCACCGGCGACCTCCACATCGGCGGCGTGGGCGTGGCCCGCGGATACTGGGGCGACCCCGAGCGCACCGCCGCGCAGTTCATCGTCCACCCGGCCACCGGGGAGCGGCTCTACCGGACCGGCGACCTCGGCCGCTACCTGGCCGACGGCACCCTCGAACTCCTCGGCCGGGACGACTTCCAGGTCAAGATCGGCGGTCACCGCATCGAGCTGGGCGAGATCGAGGCCGTACTCGGCGGACACCCCGGCGTCCGCACCGCGGTCGTGGTGGCCCAGGACGGCAAGCGGCTGATCGCCTACGCCGTGCCCGAGAGCGGAGCCGACTTCGCCCAGGACGAGCTGCGCGACCACCTCGCCGCCAAGCTGCCCTCGTACATGGTCCCCGCCGTCGTCATGACCCTGGACCGGCTGCCGACGGGCGCCAACGGAAAGCTCGACCGGCGGGCCCTGCCGGTACCGGAGGCCGTCGCGCCGGGCGACGAGCCGCCCGCCACCCCCGTCGAGGAGGCGCTGGCCCGCGCCTGGGCGTCCGTGCTCCCCGTGGAGCGGATCGGCCGCCACGACAACTTCTACGCGCTCGGCGGGGACTCCCTCCTCGGCGTGCGCGCCGTCGCCAAGGCTGCCGAACAGGGACTGCACCTCACGCTCGCCGACTTCTTCGCCCGTCCGACCATCGCCGAACAGGCCGGGTGCGCCACCGACCGGCCCACGGCCCTGGCCGACCAGTCGGAGATCACCGGGCGCGCCGGCCTGTCGCCCAGCCAGCTCTGGTTCTTCGAGCAGGACTTCGCCGCCGCCGACCACTGGAACGGCATGTGGCCCGTCTTCGAACTCGACCGGCGGCTGGAACCCGGCGCGCTGCTCCGGGCGCTGGCCACCGTGCTCGCCCACCACGACGGACTGCGCGCGCGCTTCCGCAGCGACGAGCGCGGCCCCTACGCCGAACTGCCCGCCATGCGCACGCCGGACGGCTCCCGGGTCACGGAGGTCGACCTCGGCCACGTCGCCGACGCCGACGTGGAGGCGGAGATCGCCCGGCACGTCGCGCTCCGCAACAGCGCCCTCGACCTGGCCGACGGCATGACCGTCCAGCTCACCCAGTTCGACCTGGGCCCGCACCGCAGGCCCAGGCTGCTGGTCAGCGCCCACTGGCTGGTCATGGACTACTACTCCTCACGCGTCTTCTACGAGGACCTGCGCACGGCCTACTTCGCCGTCGAGCGGGGTGACGAACCGCAACTGCCGCCCAAGACGGCCCCGCTGCCGCAGGCCGCCGAGCAGCTGCGCGCGCACGCCGCGAGCGAGCAGGTCGAGGCGGAACTGCCGTACTGGAGCCGGCTCGCCGACCTCTCGCCGCCCCCGCTGCCCGTCGACCACCGCCTCGGCCCCAACACGCAGGCCTCCGCGGTCCGCCACTTCACGGAGGTGACCGGCGAGACGGCAGCCGCCGTGGTGACCGGGCTGCCGCGGCGGCTCGGGGTGGAGATCCGCGAGGTGCTGCTCACCGCACTGGCCCGGGCCGTCACCGCATGGACCGGGCAGCCGGAACTGGTCGTCGAGATCGAGGGGCACGGCAGGCAGACCGCCTTCGGCCCGCTGGACATCTCCCGCACCGTCGCCCGCTTCTCCACGCTGTCCCCGCTGGTCCTGCGCCCCGGCGAGCTCGCCGACGTACGCGACCGGATCCGGGAGATGCCCCACCAGGGCGTCGGATACGGCCTCCTGCGCCACCTGCACCCCGATCCCGCCGTACGGGCCCGGATGGCCCAGGTCCCCGTCCCGGAGATCGGCTTCAACTACTGGGGCGACGTCAGCGAGTACTTCACCGGTGACGCCCGTCCCGTCGTGGACTCCTTCGGCCACCACCGCAGCGACCTCGGGCACCGCACCCGGACCCTCGACCTGATGGCGATGGCCTCGGACGGCACCCTGCGCCTGGTGTGGACCTACAGCACCAACCTGCACACGGAAGCGACCGTCCGGGCCCTGGCCGACCGCTTCATCGACGAACTGCACACGCTGGCGCGGAGCGCCGGATGAACGGGGAAGAGAAGACCATGGACCACCCGCGTCCCGAGGACATGTTCGGCGCGGTGACCGTGCCCGAGGTGCTGGAGCTCGCCGCCGCCACCCCGCGGGGCATCACCGTCGTGAACCGGCAGCTCGACCAGACCCCGCTGCCCTACGCGCTGCTCGCCGCCGGAGCGCGCCGGGTGGCCGGCGGGCTGGTCAGGGCGGGCGTGAACAGGGGCGACCGCGTCGCGATCGTCTCCTCGACCTCGCCCGGCTTCCTGCTCAGCCTGTTCGGCGCCTGGCGGGCGGGCGCCGTGCCCGTCATCCTGCCCCTGCCGCACCGGCTGTCGGACCTGCCGGAGTTCGTCGCCGAGGTCAACCGCCGGCTCGACCACGTGGACGCGCGCTGCGTCGTGGTGGCCGACGCCTTCGGCGACTTCGTGACCGGCCGGATCACCGGCGATCGTCCCGTGCTGACCTGCGGCGACCTGGCCGCGGAGCGCGAGGAGATCAGCGGGCCCGTCGAGACCCGGCCCGACGACCTCGCGTACCTGCAGTTCACCTCGGGCACCACCGGTCTGCCCCGCGCGGTCGCGCTCACCCACCGGCAGATGCTCACCAACGCCGCCGTGTGCTGCGAGCGGCTGGAGCTGGAGCGGGACCGCAGCGTGCACGTGAGCTGGCTGCCGCTCTACCACGACATGGGCCTGATCTCCGTCCTCTCCGGCATGGCCTACCGGATCAAGCTCGTCCTGCAGCCTCCGGAGGACTTCCTGGCCCGCCCCGACTCCTGGGTGGACGCGCTGTCCCGGTTCAAGGCCACCAGCACGGTCGCCCCGAACTTCGCCTACGGCCTGGCCGCCCAGGGCATGCGGCTGCGCCCGCGCGACCTCGACCTGTCCAGGCTGGAGGTGTGCGGGGACGGCGCCGAGCCGATCCGCGCCGGCACGCTGGAGCAGTTCGCCGAGGCCGGCGCGGTCTACGGGCTCAGGTCCCGGGCGATGACGCCGATGTACGGGATGGCCGAGGCGACGCTGGCCGTCGCCATGGGGGAGGCGACCCGGCCGCTGGTCTGGGACCACGTCTCCCGCGACGGCCTGCAGGCGGGCGGTGTCGCCCGTCCGGTGCCCGCCGACGCCCCGGACGCCCGCGCGCTGGCGGTCTGCGGGCCGCCGGTACCCGGCGTCCGCGTCGAGATCAGGGACGCGGACGGCAAGCCGCAGGGCGAGCGGCAGGTCGGCGAGATATGCGTGAACAGCCCCTCGCTGATGCAGGGTTACTGGCAGGACCCGGAGGCGACCGCTGCCGTCCTGCGCGACGGCTGGCTGCACACCGGTGACCTCGGCTACCGCACCGAGGACGGCGGCGTCGTCGTCTGCGGCCGGATCAAGGACATGATCATCGTCTCCGGCCGCAACCTGTACCCCGAGGACTACGAGCACGTGGCCGCCAAGGTCGAGGGCGTACGTCCCGTGTGCGCTGCCTTCGCCGTGCCGGACACCGAGCGCATGATCGTGGCCTTCGAGTCCGCGAAGGGCGTGGAGAACCACGAGGAGGTGGCCGCGCAGGTGATGAAGCGGCTGCGCGAACACCTCGGCCACGCCCCCGACAAGGTGGTGGCCCTGGAGAAGGGCACGATCCCGCGCACCTCCTCCGGCAAGGTCCAGCGCGGCCTGTGCCGGGAGCGCTACCTGACGGGCCGGCTGGAGGCCCTGGCGGAGGTCGCCCGCTGACGCCGGCCGTGGCCGCCCCGGTGCGGGGCGGCCACGGCGCGCGGGGCGGCCGGCCCGGCGCCGGCCCGGAGCCGGCTCAGCGGCGGCGGCTCACCACGAGGCGCGCACCCCGGGAGGGGATCAGCGTCACGTGGTGGGCCTTCTGCTGCTCCGGAGCGGCCCGGTCGGGCCGGATCTCGTACCGCTGGAGCACCTCGCGCAGCGCCACGGTCGCCTCCAGCAGCGCGAAGCCGGCGCCGATGCAGCGGCGGGCGCCACCGCCGAACGGGATCCAGGTGTTGGCCGGGGGCTGGCCGTCGAGGAAGCGCTCCGGACGGAACTGGTCGGGCTGGTCGTGGTAGGCCGGGTCCGACTGCACCATGCCGATGGCGGGCATCACCGTCGCGCCCGCGGGCAGCCGGTAGCCGCCGACCGTGAGCGGCTTCGTGAGTTGCCTGGCCACCTCGTACACCACCGGCTTGAGCCGCAGCGCCTCCTTGGCGACGGCCGTGAGGTACGCGTCGTCGCCCTCGTCCGCGGCGCGCTGTGCCCGGCGCAGCTGTTCCGGTTGGCGGACCAGCTCGTGCAGGGCCCAGGCCAGGCCCGTGGCCGTGGTCTCGTGCCCGGCGAGGAGGAGGGTGATCAGCTGGTCGCGCAGTTCCGCGTCGGTGAACCCGCCGCCCTCCTCGTTCTCCGCGGCCTGCAGCAGGCGCGACAGCACGTCGGTCCTGCTGTGCAGGTCCGCGGCCCGGCGCCGCTCGGTGATCTCCGCGTACAGCAGCTTGTCCAGCCCCCGCTGCAGCCCGATGTGGCGGCGCCACGGGCCGACGCGCTGCAGCAGCGGATAGGGCAGCCCGAGCAGGGTGACGGGACCGATGTCCGCGATGCCGCGCACGAGCGGGCGCATCCGCCTCAGCCGTGCCTCGTCGGTCACCCCGAACACCACCTGGAGGATCACCTCCAGGGTCAGCGCCTGCATCCGCTCGTGGGAGCTGAACACCGTCCCCTCGGGCCAGCTCTCCACCTCCGCCCGTGTCAGCTCGCCGACCATCTGCTGGTAGCCGGAGAGCGCCGCGCCCGTGAAGGCGGGCATCAGCAGACGGCGGGACCTGCGGTGCTCGGCCTCGTCGGTGAGGAGCACCGAGTGCTCTCCCAGCGCCGGCCCCATGATCGCGTTGCCCTCGCCCGCGTGCAGGACCTCCACCGGACCGCCGAAGACCGTCTTGATGTCCTCCTGCTTGGTGAGGATCACCAGATGGCGGGTCGGCGTCGTGAGCCGGAGCGTGAAGACGTCCCCGTGCCGTCGCTTCAGCAACGGGAACAGCCGGTGGCGGTACTGGGCGAACAACAGGGTCTGGACCACCGCGGGCAGCCGCAGACCGGGCGGACGTTTCGTCGAGCCGGTGACGGGCGCCGATATGGAGGTCGGCAGATCATCGATACCGCTGGTCATTGCGGAAATCCCCCTCGGTGAACGAACTTCTGTGTTTCGTTCGAATGCAATTGCCGGTCCCGACTCACGCTAGCAGCCGCAACGACCCGCAGAAATGGCGGAAGAACGGTTCCGGTCGCTAGGGTCCTGAAGTGCTCGAACTGATCCTTCCGACCGCCGTGGCATGCGCCGAGAGCTTTGCCGACGTACCCGAATCCACGCTTCTTCCCGAGGAATTGGAAGCACTCGGGACAGCGCGCCACGAAGGGCGCCGACGGGAGTTCACGACGGTCCGGCACTGCGCCCGGCGGGCCCTCGCGGACATCGGCGTACCGCCCGTCCCGGTACTGCCCGGCGAGCGGGGGGCGCCGGTGTGGCCGCACGGAGTGGTCGGCAGCATGACGCACAGCGCCGGGTACCGCGCGGCCGCCGTCGCGCTCAGCGACCAGGTACGGGCCGTGGGGATCGACGCCGAACCCCACGCGGCGCTGCCCGGGCGGACGCTGGGGGCGGTCACCCTCCCCGAGGAGCGGCAGCGGCTGGCCGCCCTCGCCGCGGACTTCCCCCAAGTGCACTGGGACCGCCTGCTGTTCTGCGCGAAGGAGGCCGTCTACAAGGCGTGGTTCCCGATGACGCGGCGCCGGCTCGGCTTCCGGGACGCCTCGGTCACGTTCGATCCGGCCGGCGGGACGTTCCGGGCCGCCGTCGTGGAAGGAACGGGGGCGGAGCCGCCCGCACCCCTCGTCTACGAGGGACGCTGGGCGGCCGCCCCGCACCTGCTCCTGGCCGCGGTCGTCGTGCCGGCCGGCCCCGCCGCCGTCAGGAATCGGCCGGATTGCGCCACCCCGCCGCCGAGTTGAGCGGCGAGAGCAGCGCCCCGAGGCCGACGAGCAGGCGCAGCCCGCCCGCGATCGCGATGATCAGGTACATGTTGTGCCACCGCTGCTCCAGCACACCGCCCAGCACCGAGGCGACCGGGATCGACATGAAGGCGATCATCCGGGTGGTCGCGACCACCCGGCCCAGCATCTGCGGGGGCACCGTGCGCTGGCGCAGGACGAACCAGCTCACCATGTTCACGGTGCCGATGCCGTAGATCAGCGCCCACAGCACGGAGATGCTCACGACGTCCCGCAGCGGGATCAGCAGGACGATCCCGGCGCCCGCCAGCACCGTCCCCGCGATGACGACCCGCCCGGGCGCGAAGCGGCGGCCCAGCCAGGGGCACACGGCGGCCCCCAGCACCGCGCCGGCGCCCTGCGCGGCGAACACCACCCCGATCAGTGCCGGCGACATCGACTGGTAGTCGCTCAGGTAGTAGACGAGGTTGGCCTGCACCAGCCAGGTGCCCAGATTGGCCAGGGCGAACAGGACCGCCCCGCTGAGCAGGGGACGGTTGTCCCGGGTGATGTGCACCAGGGAGTCCTTCACCTCCCGCAGCAGGTCGCGGCGTACCGGCTCCGTCCCCGCCCCCTGCGCGGCCGGCGGTTTCGACCTGGTCCTGATCGCGACCATGGCCAGGGCCGACACGGCGAACGTGCCCGCGTCGGCCCAGATCGCGCCCTCGTAGCCGACGGCCGCGATGAGCACGCCGGCCACGGCGGGGCCGGCGAGGCTCATCACGTTGTCGCCCATCTGCATCCAGGCGTTGGCGCGTTCCAGGTCCTTGTCGCGCACCAGGTCGGGCACCATCCCCTGGAACGCCGGGTAGTACAGCGGTTCCACGCACGCCAGCAGGAACGCCGCCAGGTAGACCAGCAGCACCGACGAGGACCCCGAGGTCACGACGAGCGCGAGGACACCCGCGAGCACCGTCGCCGCCAGGTCGCCCACGACCAGGATCCGCCTGCGCTCGAACCGGTCGGCGATGACGCCGCCGGACAGCGAGAGCAGCAGCAGCGGCGCGTACTCCAGGGCGTACACCACCGCCGTGTTCAGGGCCGAGCCGGTCAGCTCGAACACCATCAGCGGCAGTGCCAGGCGGTAGATCCAGTTGCCGAGCCCGGACACCACGAAGGCGAACAGCAGCAGCTCGTACGGTGCGCCGAGCCGCCGTTTCGCGAGCGCGGCGCGGACGTCCGTACTCATCCGGCCACCGCGCGCACCAGGCCGAGCACGGCGGTCCGCCGCGGCCGGAGGTAGAAGTGGTCGCCCGGGAACATCCGCAGCCCGAACGGGCCGGACAGGTGCTCCCGCCACGCCTCCAGCTGTTCCAGCGGGATCGAGTCGTCGGTACCGCCGAGCACGGTCGCCGGCACCGGGACGGGGCCGGCCGCGGCCGGCCGGTACGTCTCGATGACCTCGTAGTCGGCCCGGAAGTACGGCAGCACCATCCCGCGCAGTTCGGGATGCTCGCGCAGCTCCGCCGGGACTCCGCCGTGGCGGCTGTCCATGACGTCCAGGAACTCCTCCTCGGGCAGGTCGTGGATGCGGCCCCGGTACGTGACCAGGCCGGGCGCGGGCCGGGCGGAGAGGAAGACGTGCCGCGGCACGGGCCCGCCCGCCTCCGTCAGAGCCCGGGCCAGCTCGAAGGCGACCAGTGCGCCGAAGCTGTGCCCGAAGAACACCATGGGCAGGTCCGTCTCCAGCTGCCCGGCCAGTTCCTCCACCAGCGGGCGCATACGGGTGTGCGGGCGCTCCTTGACCCGCGCCCCGCGGCCGGGGAGCTGTACGGCGCACACGTCGACGTCCTCGGGCAGGTAGCGGTGCCACCGCGCGAACTCGGAGGCGGACCCGCCCGCGTGGTGGAAGCAGTACAGCCGCAGCCGCGCCCGCTCGCGCTGCTCCCCGCGCACGGACCAGCGCGGTTCCGTGTCGTCCCGTACGGGCGCGCTCACCGGGTCCCCTCCGTCCGGCCGCGCAGCTGGGCGGCCAGGGCCGAGATGGTGGGGAACTCGAAGAGCATGCCGATGCTCAGCTCGACGCCCAGCCGGTCCCGGACCTCCGCGATCAGACCGACGGCGCTGAGCGAGTCCCCGCCGAGGTCGAAGAAGTCCGCGCCGTGGTCGATCGAGCTCATGCCGAGGGCGGCCCGCCAGGTCTCCTCCAGCAACTCGGCGATGTCCGGAGCACCGGCCCCGCCGCCGCTGCCGGCGGCCGGTACGGCGACGGACCCGGGCTCGGGCCGCGCCGCCTCGGCCGGGGCGGGAACCCGCGCCGGGGCCGCAGCCGGAGCCGGCACCGGGGCCGGCTCCGCGGTGGCCGCCGCAAGCGGCGCCCGCGGCGTCTCGGGCGGCACCGGTACCCCGTCGCGGTAGGGACGTACGGTGACCTGGCGCGCCGGGCGGCCGCTCAGCACGTCGAACAGCAGGGCCACGCCTTCGCCGGGCGGGATGCCGTCCGAGGACGGCAGTCCGGCGGGCTCCGCCGGGGGACGCTCCCCGGCCGGCGGACCGGCCTCGAAGGGATTGCCCTCCACCTTGCGCATCGTGAAGCCGCGCACGGAGACCGCCACCACCCCGTCCCGGTCCACCAGGTCGATGTCCGACACGAGCACTCCGCCGCCGTCGCCGCCGCGTACGTGCCGTACGTGGCTGGTGAACTCGGCCGGCAGGTCGCGGTACACCGTGACCGCGGAGTACAGCAGCGGCAGGTGGTGCGCGTCCTCGCGGCGCCGGGTGAGCGCCGTCGCGCTGTCGAGCAGCGCGGGGTGCAGCGGCCGGCCGTCCGCCTCGGCGCGGAAGCGCTCGTCGAGAGCGAGCGAACCCAGCTGCTCGTCCGCACCGCGGCGCAACGCGGTGACGTTGAGCCAGTGCGGCCCCAGTTCGGCCAGGTCCCCGGCCCCGGACGCGTCGACGGTCTCCGTCATGCGCGCGGCCACCGCCGCCAGGTCCACCTCGGGCGCGGACGGCTCCGCCGCGACCCCGATGCGGCCGTCGCAGTGCACGGTGGAGCCGGTCCGGACCGAGAAGGCCCAGGTATCGGCGCCGCGCGGTTCGAGGACGACCCTGACCCGCTCCGTCCCGTCGACGAACAGGGGCCGGCGGAACACCACTTCCCGCAGGTCCACCGGTACGCCCGAGAGCCGCGGGCACACGTCCCGGGCAGCGCGCACCACCAGGTCGAGATGACCGGTGCCCGGCAGGACCGCCCGCCCGGCGAAGCGGTGCTCGTCGAGCACCCAGTCCTTCTCCGTCAACTCCTCCTCGTACACCAGCGCTTCCGGGGCCCGGCGCTGTTCCGCCGTCCACGCGGACAGCGGCTCACCGCTGCCCGGGTCCACGGTGGACCGGGCGGCCATCCCGACGCTCGCCCAGCTCGGCCAGTTCACACTGACGCAGCGCTGCCGGGAGACGGCGGCGTGGGCGTCGAGGAAGGCGTTGGCCGCCGCGTAGTCGGCGCTGCCGACCAGCCCCGAGATCGAGGCACGACTGGAGAAGGACGTGAAGAAGTCCAGACGGGGCCGGTCCGCGAACAGCCGCTCCAGCACGAGCGTGCCGAGCAGCTTGGGCCACAGCACCGCCCTGACCTGCTCGGGCGTACGGAAGGCGATCATGCCCTCGCCGGGCAGCCCGGCCGCGTGCAGGACGCCGTGGATCTGGCCGGCCGAGTCCTCGACGCGCCGCACCAGGGCCCGCATGGACTCCTCGTCGGTGACGTCGCCGCGTTCGGCCAGCACCGTCGCGCCGAGCCCTTCGAGACCGGCCACCTCCTCGGCGGCGGCGTCGGTGAGGCCGGAGCGGCCGACCAGGACGAGGGTGGGCGCGAGACCGGTCTCGGCCAGCCCGCGGGCGACGGCCAGCCCGAGGCCGCCGAACCCGCCGGTGATCAGATACGTGCCGTTCGGGCGGACCGGGGGCTCGGTGGCCGGCTCGTGCGGGACGGGCACCTCCACCGGCACCCAGCGCCGGTCGCCGCGCAGCGCGACCACCGCCGGCCACTGCGGCTCCTGCACCTGCTGGGTGATCAGGTCCGCGTCCGTGCCCGGCGAAACGTCGAGCAGCATGCACTGCGCGCCGGGCACTTCGAGCGGTACGGTCCGGGCCAGCCCGGCGAGCGCCGCCTTGGCCGGGTTGACGATCTCGCCGCCGGACACGTCGGCGGCCTGCGCGGCGAGCAGCAGGAACCGGGCGGGCAGCCGCAGCCGGGAGTGCCGGACCACGGTCTGGACGAGGGCGTACGCACTCTCCACGCCCGCGGCGGCCTGCGCCTCGACCGTGTCGGGGGTGGCCTGAGGCCAGGGCTGCGCCGCGAGGGCGTGCACGTAGACGGCGGGCTCCTCGCCCCGGGCCAGCAGCCCGTCCAGCACGGAACGCAGGCTGTCCGGCCGTGCGGGCACCACGCGGTGCCCCGCCCGGCCCAGTACGGCCGTCACGTGCCGGGCGGCGTCCGGGTCCTGCGGCAGCAGCGCCAGCGCGACGCTGCTGCGGTGGCGCGGCGGCCGTGTCCCGGTGGGCAGCTCCTCCCAGCGCATCACCGACAGCGGTGACGGCGCCGCTACGGGAGCGGCCTCCTGCACGGGCGCGGCCGCCGGGGCCGCGGACGGCTGATCGTGCGTGTCCGCAGTCCCGGGCCGTTCCGGTTCGGGCACGGTGGTCCCGGACTCCTGCGGCGCCGTCGGCGCGGGCGGGCTGATCCAGTGCCGCTCGCGCTGGTACGGATAGCCGGGCAGGGAGATCCGGCGGGCCGGACGGGCCGGGCCGACCGCTTCCCAGCGCAGGTCGTGGCCCTCGGTCCACAGCGCTCCGGCCGCCGCGAGGACGGCCTCCCGGTCGCTCCCTGCGGGGCCGAGGCCGGGTACGGCCAGGGCGTCCGCGCCGTGCCGGCGCGCCAGGGTGGACAGGGCGCCTCCGGGGCCGGCCTCCAGCGTGGTGAGCCGCTGTCCGTCCAGGAGCCGCGCCAGCGCGGGCCCGAACAGCACCGGGGTGGTCAACTGCCCCGCCCAGAAGGAGGGGTCGACGGCCTGCCCGTCGGTCATCGGCAGGCCCGTGGCGGCCGAGACCACCGGGATCCGCGGCGCGGACAGGGACACGCCGTCGAACGCCTCCAGGAAGCGTTCGGCGGCCGGGGCCATGGCCGGGCTGTGGAAGGCGTGCGAGGTCGCGAGCAGCTTGCACTGCACGCCGCCCGCGACCAGCCGGGCCTCGACCGCGGCGATCGCCTCGGCGGGGCCCGCGAGGACGCTCTGGCGGGGGCCGTTCACCGCCGCCAGCACCACCCCGTCGGCGGCCCCGCCCAGGAGTTCCCGGGCCTCCCGTTCACCCAGGGACACCGCGAGCATCGAACCGGCGGGCATGGCCTGCATGGCCTGCGCCCGCGCGGTCACCAGCCGCAGCCCGTCCTCAAGGCCCGTCACCCCCGCCACCACGGCCGCGACCAGCTCGCCCACGCTGTGGCCGAGCAGCGCGACGGGGGCCACGCCCCACGCCCGCCACATCGCGGCCAGCGAGACGCCGACCGACGCCAGCAACGGCTGCGCGTACTCGGTGCGCCCCAGCAGCTCGGCGGCGTGCGGCCCGCGCCACGCCGGTTCGAGATCGAGCCCGAGCCCGGCCACCGTGTCCAGGCACTGGCGCATCGTCTCGGTGAACGTCGCGTCGTACCCCATCAGTCCGGCGGCCATCTCCGGGCGCTGGGAGCCCTGCCCGGGGAAGAGCAGCGCGACCGGGCGGGCGGCCGCTCCCTCCGCCGGGCGGATCACGCCGCGGCCCTCCGCGTCGGAGAGCAGGGCCACCGCGTCCCGGGCCGATCCGGCGACGGCGGCCCGCCGCACCCGGTGCGCGGTCCGGCCGCCGCGCAGCGTCGAGACGGTGTCCACGAAGGCGTCCTCGCCCTGCCAGGTGAGGTGCCGGGCGAGCCGCGTGCGGACCTCCGCCTCGGCCGGCTCCGTACGCGCCGACCAGACCAGCAGTTCGGGCCCGTCGGCCGGGGTGCCCGGCCGGGCGGCCGGGCCCTGCTCCAGCAGGACGTGCGCGTTGGTGCCGCCCACGCCGAACGAGCTCACGGCGGCGGTCCGCGGCCGCTCGCCCCCGCCCGGCCAGGCGTCGCGCTGGCCCACGACCCGGAAGGGCGTCGCCCCCAGGTTCAGCTTCGGATTGGGCTCGGTGAAGTGCACCGTGGGCACCAGCTCGCCGTGCTCCAGGCACAGGACGGTCTTGATGAGACCCGCGACGCCGGCGGCCGGGCCGAGGTGGCCGATGTTCGACTTCACCGAGCCGAGGGCCACGCTCGACGGGGTCAGCCCGCCGCCCTCGGCCAGGAAGCGGTACGCCGAGGTGAGCGCCTCGATCTCGATGGAATCGCCGATGTCCGTGCCGGTGCCGTGCGCCTCGACGTAGTCGACGTCCCCGGGCCCGAGCCCGGCCACGGTCATCGCCTCCACGACGGCCCGCGTCTGCCCGTCCACGCCCGGCGCGCTGAAACTGACCCGGTCCGAACCGTCGTTGGTGACGGCCGAGCCGCGGATCACGGCCCGCACCGGGTCGCCGTCCGCCAGCGCGTCGGCGAGCAGCTTCAAGGCCACCACACCGCCGCCGTTGCCGAAGACCGTGCCGTTGGCCTTCGCGTCGAAGGGGCGGCAGACGCCGTCCTGTGAGTAGATGCTGCCCGGCGCCCAGCGGTAGCCGTGCCCGTACGGCAGCTCGATCTCCGTACCGCCCGCGAGGGCGACGTCGCACTCGCCCGAACGCAGCGCCTCGCACGCCAGGTGCACGGCCACCAGGGAGGTGGAGCAGGCGGTGGCCACCGACAGGGCGGGCCCGGTCAGGCCCAGCCGGTAGGAGGCGGTGCTGGCGACGTAGTCGTTGTTGTTGTAGATGTCCAGGGACAGGGCGCCCGCGCGGGCCGCGAGCTCCTTGTTCGCCCGGATGTTGAACTCGGCGTACCGGTTGGAGGCGGCGCCGCCGTACACGCCCACCGTGCCGGGCACGGCGAACGCGTCGTAGCCCGCGTCCTCCAGGGCCGAGTGCGCCAGCTCCAGGAAGAGCCGCTGCTGCGGATCGCGCATGGAGGCCTCGCGCGGGGTCATCCCGAAGAACGCGGCGTCGAACCGGTCGGCGTCCTCCAGCAGCGGGACCCGGCGCACGTAGTGCGGGTCCCCGAGGTGCCGTTCCTCGACGCCCGCGGCCCGCAGCTCCTCGTCGCCGAGGGTGCTGAAGCAGTCCTCGCCCTCCGAGAGGGCCAGCCAGAACTCCTCCAGGTTCCGCGCGCCGGGGAACCTGCCGGCCATACCGACGATCGCGACGGGTGCTGCGGTGTGTTCGTCGGTCGTCACGTTCATGTCCTGCTTCTCCGGCGGGTTCATCGCTGAGTGGTCCTCTTCTGGTCGTTCATGCGTCGGCGGACCGCACGCCGCGCGGCGGCCGTACCGGTCAGTGCGGCGCCGGCCGCCCGGGCCGGTGCGGCGTGCCGCACGGCGGCGGGCGGCGGCGCGATGCCCGGCGGGCCGGCGTCGCCGCCGCGCAGGTGCCGGGCGAGCAGCCGCGGGTTGGGGAAGCGGAACAGGTCCACGACCTCGACGGGGAGCCCCTGCGCCCGCAGCCGCTCGTGCATGCGCAGCAGCGACAGCGACGTCAGACCGGCGTCGAAGAAGTTCGTGGACGCGTCCAGCGGATCGGGCGAGCCGAGCCCCTCGTCGCGAACGGCGGACCCCTCGCCGAGCCGCTCACGCAGCGCGGCCACGATCACGTCCTCGGCGGCCGACGGCGCCGGCCCGGCGGCCGCCGCCGGCGGTGCCAGGGCGGCAGCGGCCCCGCGGACGTCGACCTTCCCGTTGCGGTCGAGCGGGAGTTCCTCCATGACGGCGATCCGGCCCGGCACCGCCCACGCCGGGAGCACGGCGCCCAGCTCGTGGCGCAGCTCCTCCCCGAGGACCGGATCCGCGCCCGGCGCCGCGACGAACGCGGTGATCTCCGTCCCGGAGACCACGACGGCGCACTGCGCCACCGCCGCGTGGGCGCGCAGCGCGGCCTCGATCTCGGCAGGTTCGAGCCGGTGGCCGCCGACCGACACCTGCCGGTCGCGCCGCCCCACGAACTCGATCAGTCCGTCGGGCGTGTACCGGCCGAGGTCGCCGGTGCGGTACGCCGTCACCCCGGGCTCGCCGTACGGATCGGGCCCGAACGGCGACGGCTCCTGCACCGGGCTGGTGCCGATCGCCAGCCCGCGCCCGCGCACGACGATCTCCCCGAGCTGTCCGACGCCCGCGCCCTCGACGAGCAGTTCGCGCCAGGGGCTGTGGGCCGCCAACGGCACACCCGCCCGGTCGCGGCGGCGTCGCACGGGATCGCCCGCCGGGTCGCGCCAGCGCAGCCAGGAGCTCAGCTGCGGGGTCTCGGTGGTCCCGTAGCCGTGGTGGATCTCCGCGGCGGGCGCGACGCGCCGCAGCTCCCGCGCCACCGGGTCGGTGAGCAGTGCCCCGGAGAGCACCACGTGCCTCAGCCGGTCGAGCCGCCTGCCCGTGCCGCGCGCCGCCGAGGCGAGCAGCTGGACCAGGCCCGGGGTGGCGTGCACGGCCGTGATCCGCTCCTCCGCCAGCAGCTCCACGAGCGCCCCGGGCTCGGTGCCCGCCGCCGGCAGGTGGAGGGCGGCGCCGCTGGTCAGGGGAACCAGCACGTCGCGCAGCACCGGGTCGTGGCCCGGCGCGGACAGCATCAGGAACCGGTCCTCGGGGCCGGTGCCGAAGGCCTCGCGGTACCAGTGCAGTGCCTCGGGCAGCGCCTCGCGCGGAGCGAACACCACACTGGGCTCCCCGGTGGTGCCCGACGTGCACAGGGCGTGCCCCCAGTCGAGGACGACCGGCTCGGTGGCCGGACGCGGCAGGTCCGGGCCGGTCAGCACCGGCACCGGCCAGTCGGCGCCGTCGCCGGTGAGCACCGCCTCGGCGCCGCAGCCGGCGAGCGCGGCCAGCAGCCGGCGGGCGGGCAGGGCCGCGTCCACCAGGGCCACCGAGCACCCGCAGTGCCAGGCCGCCAGGAGTTCGACGACGGACGCGGGCGACCGGTCGCCCGGCAGCAGCACGGCGCGCCCCGACCAGCCGGCCGCGCGCAGGGCCTCCGAGCGCGCCACGACCCGCTCGTGCAGCTCCCCGTACGTCATCCGGCCGCCGGGGTGGCTCAGCGCCACCCGGTCGGCGTGCAGCGCGGCCGTCCGGCCGAAGGCCTCGGCCACGCCGGTGAGGGCCGGACGCGGGACCGGGCCGGCGGGCGGCCGGTCGCCGCCCAGCGGCCACCCGGACGGCGCCCGGCCGGGGTCGGCGGGGGCCTCCCGCAGGAGCCGGACGACCTGGCCGAGCAGGTGCCGGGCGGTCTCCGCGTCGAAGACGTCGAGGGCGTGCACCAGTTGGAGCCGGTAGCCCGACTCGCCCTCCCGGTGCAGGTACAGGCCGAGGTCGAACAGGGAGCCGGTGGTGCCCGGCTCCACCGGCTCGGCCGGGACCCCGTCGAACGAGGGGGCGGGAGCGGCGTGCGTGAGGTCGTTGAACCAGATCTGGTAGAGCGGGTTGCGGCTGAGGTTGCGGGGGAGGCCCAGCGCCCGGACGATCTGCTCGAAGTCCGCGCCGGCGTGGCCGTGGGCGTCGATCATCGTGTCGGAGACCTGGCGGACCAGCGCGGAGAAGCTCTCCGCGGACCCCACGTCGACCCGCACCGGCAGGGTGTCGATGAGGAAGCCGATGACGTCCTCGCTGGGGCCTCCGTCGCGGGAGGACCACGGGACACCGACGACGACCTCCTCCTGCCCGCTCCACGAGGTGAGCACGGCGGCGAAGGCCGCGAGCACCACGGCGACGGGAGTGACCCCGGTGCGCCGCGCCACCTCCTCCAGGAGCCGTGCGTCCGCCCCGCCCACCGTGGACTCGACGGCGCCGCCCTCGAAGGTGGTGACGGCCGGGCGGCGCGCCTGGAAGGGCAGCCCGTGGGTGCGCGGGGCGTCGCCCAGCCGGTCCACCCAGTAGGCGAGGTGCGCCTCCTGCTCGGCGGCGTCCTCGCGGCCCGCCCGGTCCACCAGCAGGTCGCCGAAGTGCGGCGGCTCGTCCGCGGGCGGGAACCCGTCGTAGGCGGCGGCCAGTTCCGCCAGGAAGACGTCCACCGAGCGCTGGTCGGCGATCGCGTGGTGCAGCACGGCCACCAGGCAGCCGTCCCCGTCCCCGCCCTGTGCGTACAGCACCCGCAGCAGCGGCGCGCGGTCGACGGGCAGCGGCTCGGCCGCGGCCCCGGCCGCCAGTTCCCGGCAGCGCCGTGCGGTCAGGGCGCCGTCCACCACACGGATCTCCAGCGGCGGCTCCACCCGCTCGGCGACCGCCTGGTAGGGGCCGGACTCGTCGCTGACGACGGCGGTGCGCAGGGACTCGTGCCGCTGGACGACCAGGGCGAGCGCCTCGCGCAGCCGGGCCGTGTCGAGACCGCCCGGCACGCGCACCGCGGCGACGACGTTGTAGGCGCTCAGCCGCGGGTAGAGCTGCTCCATCAGCCACAGCCGGCGCTGCCCGCCGGAGACGGGCGCGCGGGCCGGGTCGGGCCGCCTGGGCAGCGCGCCGCCGGCGGGGCCGACCCCGGTGACCGCGGTCGCCGCGCGCCGGCGCAGACCGGCCAGGGAGATCCGTTCGCGCAGCAGTTCCGCGAGGGTGATCCGCAGTCCGTACGAGCGCAGCAGCTCGCCCCGCAGCCGGACGGCGGCGAGGCTGTGGCCGCCCAGCGCCAGGAAGTCGGCGTCCTCGTCGACGGAGTCGAGCCCGAGCACCTCCGCCCACAGCAGGGCCAGCGGGTCGCCGTCGACGGCCGCCGGCCCGCCGGCGCGGGGCGCGAGGAGTTCGGCGGCCCGCTGCCGCAGCAGCACCCGGTCCTGCTTGCCGCTGCGGGTCAGCGGCATCGTGTCCAGGGCGACGAAGTGGGTGGGGACGTAGGCGGAGGGCAGCCGCGCGGCGACGTGGGCGCGGTACTCCTCCTGCCGGTCCGCCCCGCCCGGATCGCCGGTCGGGTCGGCTCCGTGCGGGCGGACGAACGCCACCAGGCGGGGCGCCCGTTCACCGGCGACGACCACGGCGCACTCGTCGACCCCGGGGTGCTCGCGCAGGACGCTCTCGACCTCGCCGGGCTCCACGCGCACGCCCCGGATCTTGACCTGTTCGTCGATCCGGCCGTGGTAGCGGATCTGGCCGTCCACGACGCGGACGAGGTCGCCGGTCCGGTAGACGCGCTCCAGGCCGCTGCCCTCGGGGGCGGGGACGAACACCCGCTCCGTCAGGTCGGGACGGCCGAGGTAGCCGAGCGCCAACGGCACGCCGCCGATGCACAGTTCACCGGTCTCGCCCTCGGCGACCGGCATCCCCCGCCGGTCGAGCACCAACAGGGCGCAGTTGTCCACGGCCCGCCCGATGGGCACGTCGTCGATCAGCGAGGGGTCCTCGGGGCTGTCCCAGTAGGTGACCTCGATCGAGGCCTCCGTGGGGCCGTAGAGGTTGTGCAGCCGGGCGGGCAGCGTCTTGACGCACGTCCGCGCCAGCGTGGCGGGCAGCGCCTCGCCGCTGCAGAACACGTGCCGCAGGCCGGTGCAGTCGGCGGCGCCCGGCCAGCGCAGGAACTCGTCCAGCATCGACGGCACGAAATGGCAGACGGTTACCCGGTGTTCGGTCACGGTCTTCATGATCGCGGCCGGGTCGGCGTGCTCGCCGGGGGCGAGCAGGACGAGCCGGGCGCCGACGATCAGCGGCCAGTAGATCTCCCACCCGGACACGTCGAAGGTGTACGGGGTCTTCTGCAGGACGCGGTCCTCGGCCGTCAGCCCGTAGTGGCGCTGGCCCCACAGCAGCCGGTTGGTGACGCCCCCGCTGGGCACCACGACGCCTTTGGGCGTGCCCGTGGAACCCGAGGTGAAGATGATGTTGACCGGCTGGTCGGCGGCGACGGGCCGCAGCGGTCCGGGCACGTAGGCCGCGTCGGGGTCGGCGGACAGCGGCTCCACGTCCAGCAGGGCGACTCCGTCCGGCCCCTGCCAGCCGGCCAGTGCCCCGGTGGTCCCCACCACCAGGTCCGGCCGGGCGGTGTCCAGGATCAGCGCCAGCCGCTCGGCCGACTCGTCGGTGGCCAGCGGCAGGTAGGGCAGACCGGCCTTGAGCACGCCGAGCAGCGCGGCCACCATGTGCGGGCCGCGGTCCGCGAGCACCGCGACGGGCCGGTCCTCGGGCAGGGCGCGGCGCAGCAGTTCGGCGGCGAGGCGGTCGGAGACCTCCTCCAGGCGGCGGTAGGTCCAGGTCTCCCCGGCGCCGGTGCACGCCACCGCGTCGGGTGCGCGTTCGCCCGCGGAGCGGATGAGGCCCGGGATGCCGTACGGCGCGGGATGGTCGACGGACGGGCCGCGCAGAGCGCGGACCGTCTGGTCGGGATGTAGGTCCATCTCGGATGTTCCCCCGTTGCAGAAAAGAAAGAACCAGCTGGTGAGAGGTGGTTGGCGGCGCTCAGACGCGCCAGGCGGACACGGCCGTGGCGGCCTGCTCCATGTTCAGCCGGGGGTCGCACAGCGGTCTGGGCCGCCCGTCGAGCCCGGCGATGCCGTCGGCGTCGGCCACGCACTCCAGCACGTCGTCCGGCGTTGCCTCCAGGTGCAGGCCCCCGGCGGTCCCGCCGGCACATTCCACGGCCTGCCGGAAGCCCCGGACCTCGCGGACGACCTCCTCGACGAGGCGGGTCTTGCGGCCGGCCGGGGTGGTGACGGTGTTGCCGTGCATCGGGTCGCACATCCAGACCACGGGATGCCCGGCCCGGCGTACGCACTCCACGAGCGCGGGCAGGTTGCGCCGCACCGCGCCGGCCCCCTGGCGGGCGATGAGGGTGAGCCGCCCGGGCTGCCGCTTCGGGTCCAGCAGCCCGCACAGCTCCAGCAGCTCCGCCGGGGTCGTCGTCGGCCCGACCTTGCAGGCGACCGGGTTGTCCACCGTGGCGAGCAGTCGTACGTGGGCCCCGCGGGCGGAGCGGGTGCGTTCGCCGATCCAGGGCCAGTGCGTCGAGGAGAGGAAGGCCCGCCCCGATCCGTCCCCGCGGATCAGGGGCAGTTCGTAGTCCATGACGAGGGCCTCGTGGCTGGTCCAGGTCGTGGCGCAGGTCCACCCGGTGTCCGGTCGCAGCGCGGCGTGCACCGACAGGGCCGCCCGATAGCAGTCCGTCAGCCTTCGCGGGTCGTGGACGCGGGCGGCGGCGTCCGGCTCCGGACCGTTGACCATGTGTCCCCGGAAAACCGGGAGTTCACGGCCCCCGTGGTGCTCGGTGGGCCGGGAGCGCGGCTTGGCGTACTGGCCGGCCATGCGGCCCACCCGTACCGTCGGCCGACCGGTGACCTCGGAGAACGCGGTCGCGAGGGCGTCGAGCATGCCGACCTTGGCCCGCACGGCCTCGGGCGTGCTGTCCGCGGGATCCTCGGCGCAGTCCCCGGCCTGCAGGATGTTCACATTGCCCCGTGCGGCCTCGGCGACGAGCAGACCGAAGTCGTTCACGTCGCCGGGGCCGACGAGCCCCGGCGCGGAGCGCAGTTCCCCGACGGCCGCCGGGAGGTCCTCGTGAGCGGCCCAGTCGGGCTGCTGCAGGGCGGGCAGTGCGGCGATGTGGTCGAGGGCGTCGGCCGGATACGGTTCCCCTCCGTACCAGCCCGGTTTGTCGACTAGAGATATGGCGTGCGGCATGGTGGTCCCCCTGATCGTGGTGCTGTTCGTTGCGGTGGTGCCGCGGTGGCCGGGGTCATGCGGCCACCTCCCCGGCGGGCAGGTGCGGCGGCGCGGCCGGCTTCACGGTCAGGCGGCGCACGCTGGAGCTGCACAGGGCGAGGCCGGTGGCCGCGACGACGAGTACGGCGCCGGTCACGAGCGTGGTGTCGATGCCCGCGTGCAGCGCGACCGGGCCCGCGGCCACCTCCCCGATCGGGATGGCCACGAAGGAACCGAGCGCGTCGTAGGAGTAGACCCGGGCCAGCCGCTCCTGCGGAATGTTCTCCTGGAGGGACACGTCCCAGGCGACGGCCAGTTGTTCCAGCGCCACACCGTTGATGAACATCGCTGCCACCAGCAGGGCGACGTGCGAGGTCGTCCCGAGGGCGAGCAGCGGCACCGCCTCGAACGCCCCGACGGCCGCGCCGATCCGCAGGGCGTGGCGCGACCGGGTGCGGGCCGCGAGGAAGCCGCCCGCGAACGCGCCGGCCGTCTGCGCGGCGAGCAGCAGCCCCCAGGTCGTCCGTCCGAAGGACTGGTCGGCGATGGTCGGCCCGAGGACCTGGAGCCCGCCGGAGACCACCGCGTTGATGACCAGGAACTGGAGCACGACCACCCACACCCAGGTCCGGGAGGTGAACTCCTTCCAGCCCTCGCGCAGTTCGGCCAGCGGCCGGGCCGGCCCGGCCGGCGCCGCGGGCGTCCCCGCCGCCCGCAGCCCGGCGAAGCACAGCCCGGCCAGCAGGAACACCGCCGCGTTGACGGCGATGCCCCAGCCGGGGCCCGCCAGGCCCACGACGATGCCGCCGGTCGAGGCGCCGAGGACCATGCCCGCGTTGACGGCCATCCGGACGACCGCGTTGGCCGGCCGGATCATCTCGTGCGGGACGGTCTGCGGTACGAGGGCCGCCGCGGCCGGCAGGGACAGCGCGGACACCATGCCGTTGATCACGCTGATGACGACCAGCACCGGGATCGAGGCGAAGCCGAGCAGCACGCTCGCCGCGATCACCGCCTGGGCCAGTCCGGCCGCCACGCTCGACCCCTGGAGCACCAGCCTGCGCGGCAGCCGGTCGGCGATCACCCCGCCGAACAGCAGCAGTGCCACGTTGGCCACGGACCGGGCCCCGACCACGATCCCGAGGTCGATCAGCGACCCGGTCAGGTCGAGCACCGCGAAGGAGAGCACGATCGGTGCCATGGCGTTGGCGAAGTAGGTGGCCATGCGGCCCCCCGCGAGGCAGCGGAAGTTCCGCTGCCGCAACGGGTCCAGCAGGGTGGGGGCGCGGGTCCCTTCGGCGTTCATCGTCCGACCGTCGGACTCTCCACGATCAGCACGCTGTTGGAGGCAGCGCCCTGGTGCGTGTTGATGAGGTCGCCCCGCTTGGGACTGCCGTGCCGGACGTAGATCCCCGAGAGCCCGCGGCCGTACATCATCGGCCCGAGGACGCAGGGGACGGCGGCGCTGCGGATCTCCCCGGTGGTCTCGTGCGCGAACTCGAAGGTGACGAGGTCGGCCTCCACCACCCGCTGGACGATGTGGTCGCCCGAAACGGCGGCTCCCAGGATCCGCTCCCGCCACTCCTCCTGCTCCACCGAGCGGCCCAGGGTCACCCCGGTACCGCCGTAGCCGTCGCCGGGCTTGAGCACCAGCGAGGCCCGGTCCTCGCCCAGGGCCTCCGCCCCGGCGATCACGGTGTACGGCACGTGCCGGCGTACGAAGTCCCGGTCGTCCGGACCGAGCAGGTCGAGGTCCTCCCAGAGCCAGGCCAGCGCCCGCTTGTCGCTGACCGGGCTGGTCGCCTCGGGGGTGTACATCCGGGCCGTGCCCGCGCGCAGGGCCGCGCCCAGGGCGTCGAGCCCGGGACCGGCCTGCTCGACGGGCAGGAAGAGCCGGAACACCCCGTCCGCGACGTGCTCGCCGGCCCGCAGCCGCTGCCGGTCGTCGAGGGTCAGCCCGTCCAGCGGGTACCCCACCACCGTGATGCCGTGCGCCTTGCCCCGCTCGGCCATGGGGGCGAGGAAGGAGATGAAGTCGTCGAGGTCCGCCAGGTAGTCGAGGCCGTCCTCGCGGAAGACGGGCACGACGAGGCAGCCGCCCTCGGTCAGGCCGAGGAAGGAGACCAGCTCGGTGAAGAACGCGTCGACCGCGGACGGCGGGGTGCGCAGCCGGCTCCCCGACGGGTCCCCGGCGGGCGGCCCGCAGTAGACCTCCTGGAACTGCCCGGCGACGAGGTCGGCCTCGATGGCTCCGCCGATCGCCCCGTCGATGTTGAGCTCGACGACCTTGGGGACGCCCCGCTCGACCATCACGTCGGCGCGCACCGAGGTCAGCAGCCGCTCGGTGAGCGCCTCGGCCGGGTCGAGCAGCGGGAACTGGCTCCGCGGCATGGAGAGCGCCTCCAGCAGCTCCCCGGCCGTCGACACCCGGCGCAGGCACGCCTGGAGCACCAGGCCCGCCGTACGGTCGGCGACCGCGCCGACCAGTGCGTACGCGTCGGCGTCCAACAGCAGGGGGCGGGTGGGGCACCAGGAGTCGGCGAGGCGCGGCACGCCCGCGTGCCCCCGCCGCCAGTGCTCCCGGCCGAGCGCGTCGATCCGCTCGCGCGCCTCCTCGGGGAGGCGGTCGTACAGGTCGACGACGGGCGCGTCGCCGCGTGTGTCGCTCATGGACGGGCCGCCCACCGCTCGTGGCCGGGCAGCAGGCCCAGTTCGGCCTGCCGGTAGTCGCGGACGATCTCGGCGACCACGGCGTTGTCCGTGTCGAAGACGGTGTCGTCCAGGCACTGCACGGGGCGCACCCCGCCGGCGGTGCTGGCCACGCACAGCGCGTCGCAGGCCGCCAGGTCCGCCGCGGGCAGCGGGCTCCGGTCCACCTCGTACCCGAGGCCGCCCGCGATCTCGATCACGGAGGCCACGGTGATCCCGTCGAGCGCGGCGGGGGAGTCGGGCACCAGCAGCGTACGGCCGCGCACGCCGAAGACGTTCTGCACGGTGCACTCGGCGACGAAGCCCGTGTCGTCCAGCAGCAGTGCGTCGTCGTAGCCGCGCCGGCGGGCGTCCGTCCAGGCGGTCCGGGACCCCAGGTAGCCGGCGGACACCTTCGCCTTGGTCGGGAAGGCGTGCGGGCTGAGCCGGGCGACCGACGACAGGGTCAGCCGCGGCCGCTGCGCGCGGATCACCGAGTCGAAGGACGAGACGTCGAAGGCCAGCACCGCCACCTGGGCCTCGGCGCCGGGCGGGGCGAGGCCCAGCACCCCGTCGCCGAGGAAGGCGATGGGGCGCAGGTAGGCGCGTCGCAGGCCGTTGGCGGTCAGCGTCTCGTGGCAGGCGGCGGCCAGCTCGGCGGGGGACTGCGCGAGCGAGATCCCCACCAGGCGGCACGACTCGGCGAACCGGGTCATGTGTTCCTCGAGCCGGAAGACGTGGTGGCCGCCCTCCGCCGAGGGGAAGGCGGAGATGCCCTCGAAGACGCAGAGCCCGTAGTGGAGGCTGTGGTTGGCGAGCGTCAGGGCGGTGTCCCCGGAGGGGACCACGCTGCCCTGCCACCACATGAGCTTCGCTGGTTCGTTCATCCTTCTCAGTCCTTGTCGTGCCGGGCGACCGCCCGGCAAATCAGGTCGCCCACCTCACCGGTGCGCGCGGTGCCGCCCAGGTCGGGTGTCAACAGGTCTCCGCACAGCACCTCGTCGACGGCGCGCTCCACGGCGGCGTGCGCGGCGCGCAGTCCCAGCCGGTCCAGCATCAGCGAGTAACTCATCACGGACGCGAGCGGGTTGGCCCGCCCCGTACCCACGAGGTCGGGGGCGCTTCCGTGCACCGCCTCGAACACGCCGGCGAAGTCGGTGTCGTCCGGGTCGTAGCTCGCCGAGGGCGCGACCCCGAGCCCGCCGGCGAGCATGGAGGCCTCGTCGCTGAGGATGTCCCCGAAGAGGTTGCCGGCCACCACCACGTCGAAGCGGGCCGGGTCGCGGATCAGTTCCATGGCCGCGGCGTCGACGTACAGGTGGTCGCACTCCACGTCCGGGTAGGACGCGGCGATCGCGCGGAAGCGGCCCTGCCACAGCGGGCCCGCGCTCGGCATCGCGTTGCTCTTGTCCACCAGGGTGAGCCGGCGGCGGCGGGAGCGGGCCAGCTCGAAGGCCGCCGTGACCACCCGGTCCACCGCCCAGCGCGTGTGGACGCCGACCTCCATCGCGACGTGTCCGGGGCTGCCGCCGCGGACCGTGCCGCCGACGCCCACGTAGACGTCCTCGGTGTTCTCCCGCACGATGACGAGGTCCACGTCCTCGACGGCGCGCACGTGCTTGAGGGGGCAGTGCGCGAGCGCGCGCAGGCGCACCGGGCGCAGGTTCACGCCCAGTTCGAGCTGCTGGCGCAGCCCTCCGATGACGCGGATCGCGTGCCGGTTGTCGGGGATCCGGGCGTCGCCGAGCGCGCCGAGCAGCACCGCCCGGTGCTCGCGGCGGATGGCCCGGATGTCGATCTCGACGTCCCCGTGCTCCAGGAACCAGTCGGCGCTGTAGGGCAGCACCTCGGTCTTCAGGCCGGTGCCGAAGACGTCCTCGACCACCGCGTGCACCTTCAGCACCTCGGCCATGACCTCGGGTCCGATGCCGTCTCCCGGGATGACCGCGAGGCTGCTCATACGGCCGACGCCTCCGCCCGTACCTGCGCGCCCGCGTAGGCCACGAGGCCGCCCGCGGTGAGCAGCTCCCGCTCGAACGCGGACGGCGGGGTGATGGGGGCGGAGGTCCCCCGGGTCAGGTTGACCAGTTCGCCGCGCTCGTCGTCGACGACCAGCCGGTCGCCCTCCCGGATCTCGTAGGCGAAGTCCCCGACCTCCACCAGCCTGAGGCCGATGTTGAGGGCGTTGCGGAAGAAGATCCGCGCGAAGCTGTGCGCGACGACGAACGGCGCGCCGGACGCCTTGATGCCCATCGGGGCGTTCTCGCGGGAGGAGCCGCAGCCGAAGTTCATCCCGCCGACGATCACCGAACCGTGCAGGTCGTGCCCGGACGCCGCGTAGTGGTCGAGGAACGGCTGGTTGCCCGCGTGGGCCATGATGTGCTTCTTGTACTCGGCCGGGTCGGGGATCTGGCAGAAGACGCCCGGCAGGATCACGTCGGTGTTGACGTGGTCGCCGAACACCCAGGCCAGGCTTCCGCCGCCCGCCGACCCGCCCGCGCCCGGCGCCGCGGCGGGGAGCTCGTCCGTACCGCCCGTGAGGGGGGCCCGGCCCTCGCGCGCCGCGTGCAGCGCGAACAGCTCGTCGATGCCGCTGCGCATCGCGTCCTCGTCGGCGTAGTAGTCGCCGCGGTCGCCGATCGGGGCGAGCACACCGGTCAGCGCGGCCCGTGCGGCGATGGCGGGGCTGGCCAGGACGACACTGGCGTCGACGTCACCGCACCGGCCGCGGAAGTTCCGGTTGGAGGTGAAGATCGCGACCTCCCCCTTGCCGAGCACACCGGACTTGATGCCGATGCACGGTCCGCAGCTGGAGGACTCCACGTAGCAGCCGGCCTCGATCAGCACGTCGATCAGGCCCTCCTTCATCGCCGCCCGGTAGGCCTGCTGGGAGGCCGGGATGACGATGGTGCGCACCCCCTCGTGGACGCGCCGGCCCCGCAGGACGTCCGCGACGACCCGCAGGTCCTCCAGGTGACCGTTGGTGCAGGAACCGATGAAGACCTGGTCGACGGGTATCTCGCCGTTCTCGTTGGCCCTCCGGGCCAGCGGCGCCACGCCCGTCATCAGGTCCTCGCGGCCCTGGTACTCGTCCCAGTTGCGCAGCAGGTGCTGGAGCTGGTGGGTGCCCACGGCGTTGTCCGGGGAGAACGGCAGCGCGACCGTCGGCTCGATCAGGCCCAGGTCGATGTCGATCACGTCGACGTATTCGGCGTCGTCCTCGTCGATGGTGAAGGACGGGTACTCCACCCCCTCGCCGAGGTAGTCCGCGAGCACCGCGTCCGTGGGGAACAGGCCGTACTTGGCGCCCATCTCCACCGCCATGTTGCTCAGCGAGAGCCGGTCGGTGATCGCCAGGGAGGCCAGACCCGGGCCGCCGAACTCCAGGCTGCGGTAGACCGCCCCGTGCACGCCGATCAGGCCGCACAGGTACAGCGCCACGTCCTTGCCCTGTACGTGCGGACGCAGGCTCCCGCGGAAGCGGACCAGCGTCGCCTCGGGCACGCGCATCCAGCAGCTGCCCCGGACCAGCGCCATGGCCAGGTCCGTGGAGCCGATGCCGGTGGCGAGCGAGCCGATCGCGCCCGCGGTGCAGCTGTGCGAGTCCGCGCCGACCGCGACGTCGCCGGGGCGGATCAGCCCCTGCTCGATGAGGATCTTGTGCTGGATGCCGCCGTCGTAACCGACGTCGAACACCTTGATCCCGTGCTCGCGCGCGAAGCGGCGCAGCTCCACGAGGATCGAGGCCATCGAGGCGGTGTGGGTGGGGACGACGTGGTCGAAGACGAAGGCGGTCTTCTCCCGCTGCGCGGCGAGGCCCGCGGCGATGTACGCGTCGTCGAAGCCGGAGTCGCGCAGGATGTCAAGGGCCCACTTGACGGTCATCTCGCTGCCCCAGCACAGGTCGAACGGCAGGTCCACGACCTCGCCGGTGCTGACGGGACGGCCGAGTTTGTGCTCGAAGAGCTGCTTTACGAGAGTCATCGCTGAACGCGTCCATCCTGGTCGCCGAGAAGCTGTTTCTTGAGGCAGTCGAAGACGGCGACGTACGGCTCGATCCGCCGCTGCGCCGCCGGCGAGGAGAACCGGATCCATCCGCGCACCGGAGCCGGGCGGCAGCCGCGCAGCCGCTTCGCGTCCGCCGAGCCCATGCCGTACGAGATGCGGCGGGCGCCGCCCGCCACGGCCCGTTCGACCTGGTGGTAGAAGACGAGGTTGAAGTAGGCGTAGCCGGCCCCCACCGCGGTGGCGTCGAAGCCGAGGAACTTGGGGTGCAGGACGCCCCCGGCCTCCAGGCACAGCAGGAAGCCCGAGACGTCGGGACCCCGCGCGTCCCGCCGCCGCACCACGTACAGCGCGGGTCCCAGCGCCGGGGCGGCCAGCAGCGCGGTGAACAGCCGCTCCATCGCGCCGCGGTCGACGGGCAGCCCGTACTTCTTCTGCTGCCCCTCGGACAGTTCGGCGCAGCGCGCGATCAGCGCCGGGTCGGGGTCCGCGATCCGCTCCACGCACAGCCCGGCCTCGCCGAACTTGCGGATCTCGGCGCGGACGACCGTACGGCGCTTGCGCTCCAGGGTCCCCAGGTACTCCTCCAGCGAGGCGCAGGACCCGGTGTCGAGGTCGTACTCCAGGTCGGAGAGGAACTCCAGGTATCCGTGGCCGGCGAGCGCCCGGTGCAGGGCCGCGTCCCCGCCGGACTCCCACAGGAAGGACTGCGAGGGGATCTCCTCGGCCCTGCAGAACGCCTCCACGGCAGCGAGCAGTTCGCCGATCGCGCCCTCGCGGTCGGTCCCGGGCAGGGTGAGGACGTCGCTGGCGTACCCGTACGGGCTGGTCATCACGAGCGCCGGATAGCCCGCCGCACGCGTGTGTGCGGCCTCGGAGCGGACGACGGCGGCGAGCAGTGCGCCCGCCTCGGCCGACTCCTGCGGCGACCGGTCCCGCTCCAGCGCCTGCCGGAGGTGGTCCATCTCGTAGTCGCCGAACAGGGCGCCCGTCGGATCGTGGTACGGGAACGCGTCCGGATCCCGGACCAGCAGGCCCTGTACCCCGGCCACCGTGCTCCCGCCGTCCCGCAGCAGGAAGAGGACCAGCTCGAAACCGAAGCACTCCTCGACCGCGCGCAGCCAGTCGTACGAGAGGTACACCTGCGCCGGCGGGACGAGCGCGTCCCACTCCTCACGGCCGGCGGCGGACGCCGACCGCATGACGACGACCTCAGTTCCCACGGGCGTCCACGCCCTTCGTGGCGACCGCGATCAGGCGCTCGGCCCGGTGGTCGTACGGTCCGCCCTCGTAGTCCCCGTGGAAGCGGACCCCGGCGAAGCCGGCGCTGCGCAGCATGTCCCGCAGTTCGGCGGCGCTGTAGAGGTGCAGGGTCATCGACCCCGTGGCGGCGCGCGAGCCCTCGATGGAGTACCAGTCGCTGCGCAGCCGGCTCCAGTCGTCGAGCACGGTGTCGCGCTGGACCAGCACCTTCCCGTCCAGCTCGGACAGCGAGACGCGTTCGTCGCGGCGCGCGAGGATCTCCTTGCCGACGACGTCGACGAGCAGGGTCCCGCCCGGCGCGAGGCTGGTGTGCAGGTTGCGCAGCACCTGGACGTTGTCCTCGTGCCGGTCCAGGTACCCGAAGGAGGTGAACATGTTGACGGCGGCGTCGAAGGCCTCCGGCTCGGCGAAGGCGAGCATGTCCGCCTCGACGAACCGGACGTCGACGCCCGCGTCCCGGCTGCTCGTCCGGGCCCGTTCCAGCAGCGGCGCGCTCAGGTCCACTCCCGTGACCTCGTGGCCCGCCCGGGCCAGGGGCACGGTGAACAGGCCCGGCCCGCAGCACAGGTCGAGGACGCGGGCACCGGACGGGAAGCGGAACAGCGGGGACCGCTCCACGATCCGCACCGCCTGCGCGGCGCGCTCCGCCGAGAACAGGTGGGGGTAGAAGTCCCTCCAGAACGCCTGGTCCGCGAACCAGGCGCCGGTGTCGTGCTCCTCGCTCATACCGCCATGGCCGTTCGCTCGTGGTAGATCGCGATGACCTGGGCCTCGGTGACGCTCGACTTCGTCAGCACGGACGCCTCCTTGACCTCGCGCAGGACCGTGCCGAGGACCGCGTCGTCGTAGGCGAGACCGTGCTTGTCCAGCACGTGGGAGATGATCCCCTTGCCGGAGTGCTTGCCCATGACGATCCGGCGGGTGTGGCCGACCAGTTCGGGCCGCAGCGGCTCGTAGGCGGTGGAGTCCTTCATCACGGAGGACACGTGCAGGCCGGACTCGTGCGAGAAGGCGTTCCCGCCGACGATCGGCTTCATCGGGCTGACCTCGATGCCGGACAGGTCGGCGATCAGGCTCGACATGGGCTTGAGCCGGGACAGGTCGATGTTCGTCTCGAAGCCGTACAGCTGGGTGAGGGCCACCACGACCTCCTCCAGGGAGGCGTTGCCGGCCCGTTCGCCGAGGCCGTTGATCGTGCACTGGACCTCGTCGGCGCCGCCGAGGATCCCGGCGACCGTGTTGGCCGTGGCCAGACCGAAGTCGTTGTGGCAGTGCAGCGAGAGCGTCACGTGGATCTGCGAGCGCAGCCGCTGGATGAGCGCGCGGAAGGCGTCCGGAGTGGTCGAGCCGACGGTGTCCGCGACACCGACCAGGTCCGCGCCGCTCTCCTGGGCGAGTACGAGGACCTCTTCCAGGTAGTCGTACGGGGTCCGGGTGGCGTCCTCCGACCCGCAGCCGACGTACATGCCGAGGTCCTTGGCGTAGGCGACGCCGTCGGCCATCTCGCGCTTGAGGCGGTCGCGCACCGAGCTGTCCGTACCGCCGAACTTGACCCGCATGTGCACGTCGGAGGTGGGGAGGAAGGTGTAGATGGCGTTCGCGCCGCAGGCCCTGGCCAGGTCGATCTCGGTACGGGTCGGCCGGCAGAACGCCACCACGCGCGCGTTCAACCCCAGCTCTGCCATGCCGCGCACGGCGTCCTGGTCGGCCTGCGAGGAGGCCGGGAAACCGGCGTCGATGACGTCGACGCCCATCTCGTCCAGGAGCCGGGCGATCTTCACCTTCTCCTCGACCTGGAAGGCGACGCCGCAGGTCTGCTCGCCGTCGCGCAGCGTGGTGTCACAGACGCGGATCTTCCGCGCGGGGGTTGCGGTCTCGCTCATGCGTCCTCTCCCAGCAGGTATGCGCGGCACTTGGTGCCGATGACGTCACCGGAGAACCGGGGGCGGCGTCCGTAGACCACCCAGGTGGTGGTCACGGCGCCGATGTAGCGGTCCAGGCGCAGCGCCCCGTTCGACTTCTCCAGGTATTCCAGGTGGGTGAGCCCCGACTCGTACTTTCCGGCCAGCAGTTCGGCGCCGACCACGGGCTTGGAGGCCACGGGTACGACCTCCTCCCACTGCGACACGTCGACGTAGCCGGCGGTCGCCGGGACCAGCCCGAGCGACCGGGGCCGTTCCACGTCGGCGCGGCTGAGGAGCACCAGTTCCTTCGTGGGGTAGACGAAGGTGTCCACCACGTGGACCTCGCTGAAGTACCGCTCGGTGAGCAGGTGCACCTCGGGGTGCGCGCTGCACTGCACGAGGTAGTCGGACTCGCCGCGGCGCACCCGCTCCAGCCCCTCGTGCAGGTCGATGGTGAGGTCGATCTTGGCGTCGTCCTCGATGCCCTGGAACCCGAAGTAGTGCTGCAGGGCGTTCTCGTGGCAGCTGCCCTCGGGTCCGAGGGTGGTGAAGGTCAGGGTCATCGCAGTGCCTCCGCGCCGGCCGCCGCGGGAGCGTCGATGATCTCGTCCTCCAGGCGGCAGGCCTCGTCGATGAGCAGGGTTGCCAGGGAGCGCATGAAGTCGGGGGAGAGGTCCAGCCGTTCGCCCCGGGCCGCGTACGCCTCGCGGACCGCGGTGACCCGCTGCGGCTGCATCATCGGGATGCCGTTGGCCCGCTTGACCTCCGCCACCTCGCAGCAGACGGCCAGACGGGCCGCCACGAGTTCCGCGAGCTGCTGGTCCAGTGCCTCCAGCCGCTCGCGGAACGGCCGCAGGAGCTCTTCGGGGGTCGCGTTCATCGCGAGGCCTCCAATGCCAGGGCGCGGGCCGCGCCGCGCAGGGAGGGGAGTCCGTATCCGCCCTCCTGGACGAAGACGGTGGGCAGCCGCTGCTCCGTGACGAGCGCGGCGACGGGACCGAAGACCTCGGGTGCCAGGCTCCAGGAGCCGTGCGGGTCGCCCGCGAGGACGTCGTAGCCGACCGAGACCACCAGGGCTTCGACCTCCTGGCCGCGCAGGTGCGCCACGGCGTCCCCGACGAGCGCCAGGAACCCTTCCGGGCCGGGGTCGGACCCCGCCCCGAAGAGGCCGGGACCGGGCTCGAAGACGTACGGGAAGTCGTCGGGCCGGCTGGAGTGCACCGAGGCGAACGGCAGCGTGGGATCGCCCTGGACGCAGGCGAGCGTGCCGTTGCCCAGGTGGTAGTCGACGTCGAGGATGCCGACCCGGGACGCGCCCTCCTCCTGGAGGGTCCGGGCGGCGATGACGGCGTTGTTCAGGAAGCAGTACCCGCCGTACCACCCGGGACCCGCGTGGTGGCCCGGGGGCCGCACCAGCGCGTAGGCGGGCTCTCCCCGGCGGGCCGTCAGCAGGGCCGCGCGGACCGCGGCGGCCGCCGCGCCCAGTGCCGCGGGCCAGACCCCGCGCGTGACGGGCGTCTCCTGCTCCAGGCCGGGCGCCGCGAACGCGTCGTCGAGGACGGAGTCCGCGCCCTCGGGCACCCCGTGGCGCAGGTGCTCCAACAGCTCCTTGCCGTGCACGGCCCCGGCGAGGCGCTCGGCCCGGACCGTGTCGTCCGCGCCGGGCGGCGCGAGGACCGCCCCGCCGTCGAGCAGCCCGGCCAGGATCCGGTGGATCCGCTCGGGCACCTCCTTGCTGGCCACCTGGGCGCCGCCCGGCTCGACCGTGAAGGGCAGGGCTTCGGACTCCTCCGGTACCACCACATGCAGGGTCATGACAGGTCCTTGATCACGCGCGGGCCGATGACGCGGAAGCCGGAGCGCTCGTAGAAGGCAAGCGTCCGGGGATACGAGGGGAACTGCTCGGCCGGCAGGCAGACTTCGACCCGGCGCACGCCGTCGGCGGCGCACAGCGCGTCCAGCTCGGCCAGCAGCAGGGCGGCGACGCCCTTGGACCGCAGACCGGGCTCCACCCACAGTTCCTGCACGTGCCGGTACGGCGCGGCGAGCCGCAGCGCGGTCTGGGTGGTGTACCCCAGCACGCCGGCCACCCGTCCCTGCCCGTCCCGTGCGACCAGCACCCCGGCGCCGTCCCGGCCGGCGATGGCGTCCGCCACCGCCGCACCGAGCCCCGGGACGGTGTGCGAGGCGTCCCCGCGCAGCTCCCGCAGGAGCGCGGTGACGGCATCGGCCACCGCCTGCGCCTCCTCGGGCCTGGCCGGCCCCGTCTCGTAGCCCGTCTCGAATTCCACCGTGCTCATCCCTGGTACCTCGCAGCCGTTCCCGATGTGGCCCCGTCCAGCTCCTCGACGCCGAGGACCCGCAGCAGCGCGCGGGCCTTGAGCCGCGTCTCCTGGAACTCCTCCTCGCCGTCGGAGAGCACGATCAGTGCGCCGCCCACGCCGATGCGCACGCGGTTGCCCTCCCAGACGATGGTGCGGATCACGATGGACTGGTCCGCCGCCCCGTCGAACCCGAACCAGCCGAGGCTGCCGGAGTAGACCCCGCGCTCCTCCGGCTCCAGGTCGTCAAGGAGCTCCACCGTCCGCTTCTTCGGCGCGCCGGTCATCGACCCGCCGGGGAAGAGCGCCTGCACGCAGTCGACCGCGCCGCGGTCGGCGCGCAGCTTCCCGCGCACGGTGGTGACGAGCTGGTGCACGGTGGCGTAGGACTCCGCGGCCATCAGCTTGGGTACGTGGACCGTGCCGGCGTCGCAGACCTGCCCGAGGTCGTTGCGCAGCAGGTCCGCGATCATCAGGTTCTCGCTGCGGATCTTGCGGTCCGTCTCCAGCGCCTCGCGGGCGGCCTCGTCGGCCACCGGGTCGGCGTGGCGGGGGGCGGTGCCCTTGATCGGCTTCGCCTCCACCTCGCCGTTGCCCGTGACCGTGACGAACCGCTCCGGCGAGGAGCTGAGCAGCGAGCGCTCGCCGAGCCGGACGTAGGCGGCGTAGGGCGCCGGGTTCGTGGCCCGCAGCCGCAGGTAGGTCTCCAGCGGGTCGGCCTCGCTGGTGCCGCTGATCTGGTACGTGTAGCAGGCCTCGTACGATTCGCCGTCGTGCAGCCACTGCTGCACGGTGTCGAAGTGGCGCAGGTACGTCTCTCGGTCGACGCCCGGCTCCAGTACGGCCGGGGCGCTCTCGCGCCGGGGCCGGGGCACCAGCGGGCGGCGCGCCAGCGTGCGCACCTCCTCGCACCAGGCACGGTGCTCCTCGGCGGACAGGCCCACCGTGACCAGGTAGCGCCGGTCGGCCTCGTGGTCGTAGGCCACGTACCGGTCGACCCGAAGCAGCTCGGCGTCCGGCCGCTCGCCGCTGCCGGCCCGGCCGATGCCGACGCTCCCCTTCAGGCCGTAGCCGAGGTAGCCGAGGTAGCCGCCGGCGAACGGCACCGGTGACGCGCCGGCCGGTACGGGCGTGGTCGCGAGACCGGCCCGCAGGTGCTCGAAGACGGTGCCGGGCAGCCGCTCCATGGCCTCGTGGGTCTCGCGTTCCACGACCCCCGCCCCCGCGTACGCCCGCAGGACCTCCAGGCCGTCCCCGGCGCAGGAGCCGAGGTAGCTGTAGCGGCCCATCCCGTAGGCGGTGCGCGAACTGTCGAGCCAGAAGCTGTACGGGCTGTCGGCGAAGGCGCGCAGGAACAGGCCCTCGGCGTCGAGGTCCGCCTCCAGTTCGCTCCAGCGGAGCGCGGGCGTGATGCCCAGGAAGTTCGCGACGATCTCCTCGCCGTACTCGCTGTCCACCGACTCGGGGTGGAACTGCACGCCGTGCAGGGGACGTTCGCGGTGCCGCAGGCCCATCAGGACGCCGTCCTCGGACCAGGCGGTCGCGACGAGGTGCTCCGGAAGCGGCTCGGTGACGGTGAGGGAGTGGTAGCGCACCGCGCGGAAGCCCTGCGGGATGTCGGCGAAGACGCCGGTCCCGGTGTGGGTGATCCCGCTGGTCTGGCCGTGCACGGTCTCCGGCGCGTGGCGCACGTCGCCGCCGAAGGCGAGGGCCAGGCCCTGGTGGCCGAGACACACTCCGAGGACGGGCACCGTGGCCCGCTCCAGCAGGTCCCGGCACAGCCCGAAGTCCTCGTCCCTGGCCGCGGTGCCCGGGCCCGGGGAGATCACGACGTGGGTGAAGTCCTGGCCGAGCAGTTCGTCCGCCGTCGTCTCGTCGTTGCGCACGACGACGGGCGGCACACCCGCCACCTTCCAGATCAGCTGGAAGAGGTTCCACGTGTAGGAGTCATAGTTGTCTACGAGAAGGATCCGCAGGTCTATCACGATGTGGTCGAGCTCCTTGACGGCCGGCCCGGCCTTTTGGGCACGGTGAACCGGCTGACCGACTTTTCTATCGGTGGTGATTCATGGGTGAATCGTTTGCGCCGAATTGAGCGCACGACGGCACGCTCAGGCGGAAGCCGGGCATGGCGATGCGGATGAAAGTGACATGTTTCTAGCCCCCGTTGTGTCTGTCACTGCTCGGATCTTCACCGGACGTTCATAAATGGCCTTGGTCGATGGCCTGTGCTGCGGTCCGGGAAGGCCGTTCCAACGTTCGATGCTAGTCATTCCGGGCCGAATATGCATCCCTCTGTGACTCAACCCACTGCGACCTGCGGTAACTGCCGCGGCCGTGAGCTCACGTCAGTTCTCACACTTCCGATGCCCGCGCCGCAAGCCAATATTGACGGCCCATCAGCCCACCTCGGAGACCGCGGCGCAGCCGTACCCCCGCGCACGACGGCGCACGGGCCGCCGCCGTGTCCAGGTCGCGGCCGGGCGTCGAAGCGGAATGCACCTTGGTGGTTCGCTCATTGCAGGCACTTCGTCGGAATCGGGTATTGACAAGGCGATCCGACCATATCGACCGGCCGGTAGTTTCAGGCCACATGCAGTGCGTGCGGCGGGAGGTTGACCGGAAATCGTCTGTCCTTCCCGGTCAAGTCGTCGGCAAGGCGGACGATTTCGGCCAGCGACGAGCGTGATCGCCCTCACGCCCTCGCCGTTTTTGTCGGTACATGCTTGCTGGTACGTTGATCGGAACAACCCCGTTCGTAAAGCCGGTTCACGAGACCGGCTCGACTTGAAAGGGGGGCCGGGAAATTCGCGATCCTGACGTGCGTGATCCCGTGCAGGGTCCCCGGGAGGCGTCATGCCCCACAAGGTGATTCTGGCGCTTCTCGCAATCGGCTCCTTTGCCGTCGGCACGGACGGCTTTGTCATCAGCGGGATTCTTCCGCGCATCGCCGGTGAGCTGGACGTGTCCGAGCCGATGGCCGGGCAGCTCGTCACGGCCTTCGCGCTGAGCTACGCGATCAGCGCGCCGGTCCTGATGACCCTGACCGCCGGGCTGTCCCGGCGCGTCATGCTGCGCGGTTCGATGCTGGCCTTCCTGCTCGCCAACCTGCTGGGCGCGCTCGCCCCGACCTACGGGGTGCTGATGGCGGCCCGGATCCTGGCGGGGATCAGCGCCGCCCTCTACATGAACACCGCCGCGGCCACCGCGACGGCGCTCGCGGGGGAGCGGTACCGGGGACGGGCGGTCTCCATGATCATCGGCGGCCTGACGGTGGCGACGGCACTCGGCGTGCCCGGCGGCACGCTGGTCGGGCAACTCGGCAGCTGGCGCCTCACGCTGGCGCTGGTCGTGGTGCTGGCCCTGCCGGTCTTCATCGGCCTGTTCGTGGTCCTGCCCGCGGTGCCGCAGCCGCCCGCGATCAGCATGCGGGACCGGGTGCGGATCGGTGCGCAGCGCCCGGTGCTGCTGGCCGTCCTGGCCAATCTGTTCGCGGTCGCCGGCTGCTTCACCGTCTTCACCTACCTGGCGGCCTTCACCCGCGCCACCACGGGCATGGACGACGCCCGGGTGAGCATCGTCCTGCTGGTCTTCGGCGTCGCGGGGGCGGTCGGCAACGCGGTCGGCGGCCGGCTCAGCGACCGCGTCGGAGCGGAACGCACCTTCACCGCCTCGGTGTCGGGCGTCGCGGTGACCATGGCGCTGCTCGCGGTGCTGTCGAGCTTCTTCGCCTCCGGATCGGTGGCGGTGGTGGCCGTCTTCCTCGCCGTGACGGTCGCCTGGGGGACGGTCTACTGGGCCGAACCGCCCACCGCCATCCACCGCGTGCTGGACCTGGCGGCGACGGCCCCGAGCGTGGCCATCTCCGTCAACAGCTCCGCGTCGTACCTCGGCGTCGCCCTCGGTGGCGCGGTCGGCGGCGCGGTCCTCGACCGGCTCTCGCCGGCCGCCCTCGCCTGGACGGGCGCGGGGCTGGAGCTGATCGCCCTGGCCCTGGTCGTCCTGCCGAAGGTTCGCGCGGGCGGCAAGGGCCGGGCCGGCAAGCCCGCCGGTGCGGTGCGGGAGCCCGTGCCCGAAGTGTGACCTTGACGACTTCCGGACTTCCGTCGCTGACACAGCGGTGCGGAAGCTGGAAAAGTATGAAACCTAGACAATTCATCTGATTTTGGGGGAGGTTGGCCACCCGTGGCTAACGACGACGTTTTCGACCGGCTCACCACCTGCGCCGTCGACGTCCTGCAGGTCAAGGCCGAGTCCGTGACCCCGGACGCGAACCTGACCGACGACCTGGGCGCCAGCAGTCTGATCCAGGTCGAGCTGGTGATGGCCGTCGAGGAGGAGTTCGGCATCTCGGTGCCCGACGAGTCCGTCGAGGAGATCCAGACCGTCGGCGACCTGCACCGACTGATCCTGTCGCTGGTCGCCTGATGAAGAGCGAGGCAGAGTCCGCACGCCGCGTCGCGGTCACCGGTCTCGGTGTCGTGAGCGCCTGCGGCACGGGGGCGGAGGCCTTCTGGGAGGGCCTCTTCCGGACACCGCCCGACGGCCACCGGGAACTGACGGACTGGGACCCGTCACCCTGGCTGGACGTCCGGGAGGCCCGGCACACCGACCGGTTCACCCAGTTCGCCGTCGCGGCCGCCGACATGGCGTACCGCGACTCGGGCCTGACGGAGGTGGACGCCGAACGCAGCGGCGTCGTCGTCGCCACGGCCCTCGCCGGCGTCAGCACCTTCGAACGGCAGAGCGTCATCCACCACGAGCGCGGCGGCAGGCGGGTCTCCCCCTTCCTCGTGCCCATGATGATGGCCAACGCCGCCGCCGCGACCGTGGCCATGCGCCAGGGCTGGCGGGGTCCGTGCGAGAGCCTGGAGACCGCCTGCGCCGCCGCCACCCACGCCATCGGGCACGCGGCACGCATGATCGCCGACGGCACCTGCGACCGGGTCCTCGCCGGCGGCACCGAGGCGGCCATCACCCCGACCATCGTGGCGGGGTTCACCAACATGCGGGCCCTGTCCTCGTCCGGCCGCACCCGGCCCTTCGACGCGGAACGCGACGGCTTCGCCATCGCCGAGGGCGCCGCGGTGCTCGTCCTGGAGGAATGGGACACGGCGGTGGCGCGCGGCGCCACCATCTACGGCGAGGTGCTCGGCTCCGGCAGCACGGCCGACGCGCACGACATCACCATGCCCGCGCCCACCGGCGCCGACGCGGCCCGCTGCATCCGCCTGGCCCTCCAGGACGCCGGGGTGCGCCCGGAGGACGTACGGCAGATCAACGCCCACGGAACCGGCACCCTGCGCAACGACGAGGCGGAGACCAACGCCATCCTGTCGGTCTTCGCGGACTGCCCGCCGGTGACCTCCACCAAGGGGGCCACCGGGCACGCCTTCGGCGCGGGCGGGGCGTTCGAGGCGGTCGCGGTGCTCCTGTCCATGCGACACGGCGTGATACCCCCGACCGTCGGCCTGACCGCGCTCGACCCGGCGCTCGCCGTGGACGTGGTGACCGGCGAGGGCCGCAAGTGGGAGCCCGGGCCGTCCCTCACCCAGTCGTTCGGCTTCGGCGGCCACAACGGCGTCCTCGTCCTCGGCCCTGCCGGATAGCGTTCGGAGCGAAGCGATGGAAACAGAGCGACACAGCGATCCGCACGACGTCTTCGCGTGGATCGACGACAGCACCCGGCGCCGGGACCGGGCGGGCCTCACCCGCCGGGTCCAGGTCCGGGGCCCGCGGCCGAACGTGATCGACTTCGGCGGGAACGACTACCTCGGCCTCACCCGCCACCCCGACGTGGTCCACGCGGTGGCCGACGCCTCCCTGACCTGGGGCGCCGGGTCGACCGGCTCCCGGCTCGCCACCGGCACCACCGAGGTGCACGTCGAACTGGAGCGTGAACTGGCCGAGTTCACCGGGGCGGAGGCCGCACTGGTCTTCTCCTCCGGCTACCTGGCCAACCTGGGCGCGGTGACCGTACTGGCCCGCCCCGGCACCCTGATCGCCTCCGACGCGTTCAACCACGCCTCCCTGATCGACGGCTACCGCCTCTCCGGCGCCGACGTGATCGACACCGAGCACGCCGACCCGCAGGCGCTGGAACGGGTGCTCGCCGCGCGGGAACAGCAGCGCGCGGTGGCGGTGACCGAGTCGGTGTTCTCGGTCGACGGCGACCTCGTCGACCTCCGCGCCGTCCTCGACGTCTGCCGCCGGCAGGGCGCCGGACTGCTCGTCGACGACGCGCACGGCTTCGGCGTCATCGGCGAGCGCGGAGAGGGCGCGGTGACCGCCGCCGGCCTGGCCGGCAGCCCCGACGTGGTCACCACCATCACCCTGTCGAAGTCCCTGGGCGCCCAGGGCGGCGCGGTGATCGGCCCCCGCCGGGTCGTCGACCACGTCATGAACATGGCCCGCAGCTTCCTGTTCGACACCGGGCTCGCCCCGGCGTCCGCCGCCGGGGCCCTGGCGGCGCTCCGGGTCCTGCGCGCCGAGCCGGACCGTCCGGCACGTACCCGCGCGGTCGCGGTGGCCCTCGCCGAACGCCTCACGGCGGCCGGCCTGCCGGTGACCGAGGCACAGGCGGCCGTGGTCTCCGTCCGCGGACCCTCCGCGGCCCAGACCGCGCAGTGGGCGGAGAACTGCCTGGCCGACGGCGTCAAGGTGGCGTGCTTCCGCCCGCCGTCGGTGCCCGACCGGTTCTCCCGCATCCGGCTCACCTCACGGGCCGACCTGACCGAGGCGGAGATCGACCGCGCCATCGACGTGGTGGTCAAGCACAGTCCCTGGTAGGGCAGCCGACCCGGGGCGGACGACGGCCCGGACCGAGTGACGGAAGGCGTCATGACGATCGCCAGTGGGTTCCTCACGCACACCACCCGGTCACCCGACCGGGCCGCCCTCGCCGTCGGCGACGGGACCGGACGACGGTGGAGCTACGACGCGCTGCGGCGCGGCGTACTCGCCGTCGCCCGGGCCCTGCGCGCCGAGTTCGGCCCGGACCCGGACGCCGGCGTCCGGATCGCCGTACTCCTCGGCAACCGCGAGGAGTTCGCGCGGATATTCCTCGGCGGCGCACTCGCCGGCATCCCCGTCATGGTCCTCGACCCCGCATGGAGCGGCGCCGAACTGGGCGCCGTGCTGCGGGACGCGCCGCCCGCACGGCTGTTCTGCGACTCCCCCGGAGGGCCGGTCGCCCGGTACGCCGACCCCGCCACGCTCGTGGACGTCACCGGATCCGGCTTCGAGGCGTGGCTGCGCCGCCACGGGACGCCACAAGACCCTTCCCCGCACGCGCAGTTGCCGCCCGTACCGCACGACAGGCCCTTCTACGTGGGCTTCACCTCCGGGAGCACGGGCCGCCCCAAGGGGGTGGTCCGCTCGCACCGCTCCTGGCTGCGCACCTTCGACCGCTACACCGCCGAGTTCGGCATCGGCACGGCCGACACCGTCCTGCTGCCCGGCTCGCTGGCGCACTCGCACTTCCTCTTCGGCCTGATGCACGCCCTGAACGTCGGTGCGGCCGTCCGGCTGATGCCCGCCTTCGACGCGGGCCGCGCGCTCGAAGACGTCGAGCGGCACGGCGTCACCCGGCTCTACCTGGTGCCGACCATGTTCCAGGCACTGCTCGAACACGCCCGCCGGCACCCGGGCCGCAGCTTCCCCCAGGTGCGCTCGCTGCTCTCGGTGGGCGCCAAATGGTCCCCGGCCCGACGCGCCCTCGCGGGAGAGCTGTTCCCGAACGCCGACGCCGTGGAGTTCTACGGAGCCACCGAGCTCAGCCTCGTCTCGGTGCTGCACGGCGACGACGACGGGCCGAAGGAGTCCGTCGGCAGGCCGGTGGCCGGGGTGGAGCTGTCGCTGCGCTCGCCCACGGGCGAGGAGGTCGGCGCCGGCGAACCGGGCCGGGTGCACGTCCGCAGCGACATGCTCTTCACCCGCTACCTGTCCGCCGAGGACGGCGGAGCCCCCGACGAGGACGGCTGGTTCACCGTCGGGGACATCGGCCGGATCGACGAGCGCGGCTACCTGCACCTCGTCGGCAGGCAGAAGGGCATGCTGATCAGCGGCGGGCTCAACGTGCACCCCGAGGAGGTCGTCGCGGCCCTGCTCCGGCTGGAGGAGGTCGAGGAGGCCGCCGTCGTGGGACTGCCCGACGAACACTGGGGCGACCTGGTGTGCGCCGTCGTCCGATGGCGGCAGGGGACCCGCCTCGGCCTGGCGGAGGTACGCGACCGGGCCTCGGCCCACGTGTCGCGGCAGAAGTGCCCCCGGCGGCTCTTCGAGACGGAGGAGCTGCCCCACACACCGAGCGGAAAGATCGACCACGGGCGGGTGCGCAGCGCCCTCCTGGAGGGTCGGCACGACATGCGGGAGGTTCTGTGAACGGGCAGCTGCCCATCGTCGCGGCGGCGCGGCGTACCCCGATCGGCCGGATCGGCGGCGCCTTCGCCACCACCCCGATCCACGAGCTCCTCAGCCCCGTCCTCACGGCGCTGCTGGAAGACCTGGGCATCACCGGGGCCGACGTCGACGACGTGATCGTCGGGAACGCCGGCGGCTCCGGGGGCAACCCCGCCCGCTACGCCGCCCTCACCGCCGGCCTCGGCATCGAGGTGCCGGCGACGACCGTGGACCGGCAGTGCGGCAGCGGCCTGGAGGCCGTCAACCTCGCCGCCCGGCTCGTGGCGTCGGGGGCCGGGGACGTCATCCTCGCGGGCGGCGCGGAGAGCGCCAGCACCGCGCCCTGGCGGGTGGAGCGCCCCGCCGTCCCCCACGGGACGCCGCGCTTCTACGCCCGCCCGCACTTCGTGCCCGCCGAGTACGGGGACCCCGACATGGGGGTCGCCGGCGAGAACGTGGCACGGCGCGGCGGGATCAGCCGGGAGCGGCAGGACCGCTTCGCACTGGCCAGCCACCGCAAGGCGGTCGAGGCGGCCCGCTCGGGGCGCTACGACGCCGAACTGGTCCCGGTACGGGTCCGTGTGGGCAGGGCCGGCGCGGTGGCGGTGGCGGCGGACGAGTGCCCCCGCCCCGACACCAGCATGGAGAAGCTCGCCCGGCTGGGACCCGCGTTCGTCGAGGGCGGCACCGTGACCGCGGGCAACTCCTGCCCGGTCAACGACGGTGCGGCGATGGTCGCGGTCGTCTCCGAGCGCAAGTTCCGTGAGCTGGGGCTGTCCGCGGGACTGCGCGTGGTCGACTCCGCGGTGACGGGAGTCGACCCGGTGATCCTCGGCTGGGGGCCGGTGCCGGCGGTGCGGCGGCTGCTGAAGCGCAATCCCGGACTGGAGCTGGCCGACATCGAGGTGGTTGAGTTCACCGAGGCGTTCGCCGGGCAGGTGCTGGCCTGCCTGGACGAGCTGGGCATCCCCGAGGAGAGCGTCAACCGCGGCGGCGGCGCACTGGCGCTCGGCCATCCCTGGGGCGCCTCCGGGGCCGTACTGGTGACCCGGATGTTCTCGGACATGTTCGGGACCGCCGACCCGGTGGCGGGCCGGGCCCGTTACGGCCTGGCCACGCTCGGGGCGGCGGGCGGCCTCGGCATCGCCACCCTCTTCGAACGCCATCCGGCCGACTGACGCGGGCCGGCCGGACGGCGCGCTGCGGGAGCGGCGGGGTCAGCCCCGCCGCACCAGCACCTGGAGCGGGGCGCGGAAGGACAGCAGCGCCAGCATCTCCGGCGAGGACTCGGGGCAGAAGCGGAGGTCAGGAAACCGCTCGGCGGTCATCCGCATCACCACGTCGGCCTCCATCCGGGCCAGTTCGGCGCCGGAGCAGCGGTGGCGTCCGATGCCGAAGGACAGGTGCTTGCGCACGTTGGCCCGGTGCGGACAGATCTGCTCGGGGTTCTCGAAGACCTCGGTGTCCGAGCCGGTGGACGACAGCATCAGCAGCAGCGGAGCCCCTGCCGGGAGATCGACACCGGAGAGCGTCATCGGCCGGCCGGTGACCCGGCGCCAGGTGGTGATGGGCGGGTCCCGCCGCAGCACCTCCTCGGTCCACGGCTCCACGGTCGCCGGCTCGGCGGCGAACCGCTGCCAGAGGCCGGGTTCCCGCAGCGCCCTGCGGTACATGGTGCTCAGCATCTGGGTGGTCGTCATCTGACCGGCGATGATCATGAAGTAGACCACGGCCGCCTTCTGGGTCACCCCCAGCGGCTCCCCGTCCGGCAGCCGGTGCGCGGCGAGTGCGCCGAGGAGCGTGCCCTCCTCGGGCGCGGGCTTCGACACCAGGTCGGTGAGCCAGGAGTAGAACTCGGCGGCCTCGTGGGCCAGCGCCACCTCGCGCTCGCCGCGCGGCCGTCCCCAGAAGAGCTCCAGGGAGGCGTCGCTCCAGCGGGCGAGGGTGTCGATGTCCACGTCGATGGCCGATTCCAGGCCGAGCAGCCGCAGCATCACCCGGAAGGGAACGTCCCGGGCGATGGTCGTCGCCAGGTCGCAGACGCCGTCGGCGGCGAGCCGCTGCTCGACGTCGTCGAGCGCCTCCGCGACGACCTTCTCGACCATCGGCACCGAGGCGTTCACGGCCTGGGCGTTGAACAGCTTGGTCATGATGCGCCGATAGCCGGCGTGGCTGTCCGAACCGTTGTTTGCAAGCGTTTGCGGGAGGTCGAACTTGACCCGTGCCAGAACGCGCAGCGTCTGCACGGAGAATCGCCCTATTGCGTCGATCGCATTGTCCGGAAGGAAATTCTCCGGATCGAGCAGAATGGTGCGTACGTCCTCGTACCGGCTGATCAGCCAAAGTCCCGTGTTCTCGTCGAACTTCACGGGTTCGTGTTCTCGGAGCGCCGCCATCGCCGGATACGGGTCCAGCGCATACCCCTGGTCGAACAGGTCAACACTGTCAACGGGCATTGCCATCACGTCAATTCCACCTTCCCCCGGGTCGACGGTATCAAGTCGTCATGATCACGTTGAATACCAGCCGGGGAAGAAAACCTGTGAGACGCGTCTCGTGCGGAGCCCGCCCGGGGCGGGGTCCGCCGACGGCGGGCGGTCCGGAGGGGATGCCCCCGGACCGCCCGCGCGTGTTCGGTCCGGCGTCTCGGCACCTCGGGTGCCCGGACGCTGCTACTGCTGGACGGCGTCGAGCGGGTTGCCGTTGTTGATGCCGGCCTTCTTGGCGGCGTCGATGGAAGCGGCCGACGGCTTCACCTTGGTGAAGGTGTCGTGGCCGACCAGCGTGGACTTCCAGTTGTTGGCCTCGGTGGTGCCCGAGGTCAGCAGCCACTGGGTGTTGATGCGGGCCTCGGAGCCGGCGACGTACTGGCCGCTCCACGTGGTGGCGGAGTGGGCGTTGCGGTAGTTATTCTTCCACGCCACCGTCCAGCCGAGGGCGGTGCCGCTGCCGTCGGTGGCCGGGGTGCTGTCGTAACGACCGGTCAGGACGTAGCGGCTCTCGGCGTTGCCGACGGCCGACTCGTAGGTGCCGGTGAGGCTGCCGTCCGCGCCCGCGGTCACGATGAAGGTCGAACCGAGCTGGTTGTACCAGGTGCCGGTGATGCCGGCCTCGGCGACGGCGGCCTGGGCCTTGGTGTCCTTCGACGGGTCCGCGGAGGCGCTGGCCGTAATACCGACGGTGGTCAGCGATACGGCAATGGCTGCAACGACGATCTTGCGCATGTGCGACACGGAAAATCTCCCCTAGTTGTTGCCGGCGGGGGAACGGGTGGCGTGCATGATGTGCGCGTCGCCCGCATCCCGCCCGTCAAGGTTTGTGACCTCGGCCGGGCACCTGGCGGTGCCGGTGGACGTACAGCAATGCGGCATGCGCCTTTGGCGGCAGATCTGGATGGTCGAGGTCCCGGTCGATGGTTGCCAAGGGCACATGTTCGGTGTAAATCGTACTATCGATTGGCGGGTTCTCAACAACGTTTTCTGCAAAGGAGTTTCAGCCAAACTGTGGCCGAGTCTTTATGGCGACTCCGTCAAAGGCGGCTGAAAAACGCCCCTGTTGGGGCGGCCCGGACACCCTCGGAGGGTGCCCCGGCCGGCCCTTCCCGCAACCGGTCGACCACCGCCAACCGCGCCTCCACGTCCAGGTTCCACAGCCGTACGGTGCCGTCCGTGCTGCTGCTCGCCACCGTCCCCCCGTCGGGGGCGAAGGCGACGCCCCACACCGCATTCGTGTGTCCGGAAAGCGCCGCCAGCGTGCGCCGGCCGGCCACGTCCCACAGTCGTACCGTCCGGTCGTTGCCGCTGCTCGCGAGCGTGCGGCCGTCGGGGGAGAAGGCGATGCCCCGCGCCGAGCCGGTGTGTCCGGCCAGCGCCGCCTCGAATCGGTGGCGGCGCGCGTCCCACAGCCGTACGGTCCCGTCGTTGCCGCTGGTTGCGAGCGTCCGCCCGTCGGGGCTGAAGGCCACGCCCCGGACCGCACCCGTATGGCCGGTGAGGGCGGCCAGCGGCCGGCGTCCGGCCACGTCCCACAGACGGACGGTCAGGTCGTCGCCGGCGCTCGCCAGCGTGCGCCCGTCGGGGCTGAACTCCACGTCGTTGGCGAAATCCGTGTGCCCGCCGAGCGTGGCCAGCCGACGGCGCGAGACGACGTCCCACAGCCGGACCGTGCCGTCCGATCCGGCCGAGGCCAGCGTCCGGCCGTCGGGCGCGAAGTCCACGGCGAACACGGTCCCGCCCTGGCCGGCCAGCGTGGCCGACGGGCCCCCCGCCGCGACGTCCCACAGCCGGACCGTGCCGTCGGAACCGGCCGAGGCCAGCGTCCGCCCGTCCGGCGAGAAGTCCACCGAGAACACCGTCTCGCTGTGCCCCTCGAAAGTCGCCACGACCCGGCGCCCCGCCACGTCCCACAGCCGCACCGCGTGATCCGCCTCCGCGGTGGCCAGCAGCTTCCCGTCCGGGCTGTACGCGGCGTGCCAGACCTCCGTGAACGGCCGTGACGCCAGCACCGCGCCCCGCAGGTCCCACAGCACCACCGACTGGTCGAACCCGGCCGTGGCCACGAGCGCGCCCCGGCCGTCCACGGCCACCCCGAGCACGTAGTCGGTGTGCCCGGCGAGCGTCGCCGTCAGCCGGCCGCCGGCGACGTCCCACAGCCGGGTCGCGCCGTCGCCCCCCGCGCTGATCACCGTCGTCCCGTCCGGTGTGAAGGCGACGCCGTTGACGTCGTCGCTGTGCCCGGTCAGCGTGGCCGTCGTGCGGCGCCCGGCCACGTCCCACAGCCTCACGGTCCGGTCGACGCCCCCCGTGGCGACCGTACGGCCGTCCGGGGCGAACGCCGCCCCCAGCACCTCGTCGGTGTGCCCGGACAGCACCGCCAGCGGCGCGGCCGCCACCGGATCCCACAGCCGTACGCTCCGGTCGGCGCCGGCCGAGACCAGCGTCCGGCCGTCCGAGGCGAAGGCCAGGGCGTTGACCCGCCCGGTGTGCCCGGCCAGGGACGCCACGGACCGGTACTCCCCGGCGCTCTCCCACAGCCGGACCGTCCCGTCCGGGCAGCCGGTCGCCAGGGTCCGCCCGTCCGGCGCGAAGGCCACCGTCCGCGAGCCCGTCGTACTCGCCGGGAGCACCGCCTTCGTACGGCCGTCGGCGGTGTCCCAGAGCCGGGCCGGCCCGTCCGTCGAGACCGCCGCGAGGGTCCGGCCGTCCGGGCTCACGGCGACGGCGCGGACCCGCCCGGCCATCGTGAACGTCGCGGTCGTCCGCCGGTCGGACACCCGCCGCAGGGTCACCGTCCCGTCGGAACTGCCCGTCGCCAGAATGCCGTTGTCCGGCCCGAAGGCCACCGCGTTGACCGGCCCGCGGTGCCCGCCCAACCGGGCCACGAACGGCTGCGACTGCGTACTCAGCAGCGCTCCGCGCGCCTCGCTCGTCCGCGCGGTCCGGTACGCGTCGCCGGCGAGCAGCATCGAGGCCTCCGGCTGGCCCGCGGCCAGCGCCGCCGACTGCAGGGCGAGCGCCCGCGAACGGGCCGTGCGTTCCTGGCCGAGCGCACCGGCGCGCTGCTGGTACGCCAGCCCGCCGGCGCCCACGGCCAGGACCAGCAGGACGACCAGCGTGGCCAGCATCCGCTGGCGCAGCCGCGCCTGCCGGGAGGCCTGCCGCTCCCGGCCGTCCTGCGCCGCCCGGCTCTCCCGCAGGAAGGCCGCCTCCAGGGGCGCGAGGCGGTCCCCGCCGTCGAGTTCGTCCGCCCAGGAGCTGGCGGTGTCCAGCCGCGTCCCCCGGTAGAGCGCCGACGGATCGCGGCCCTCGCGCTCCCACTCGACAGCCGCGTGGGCCAGCTGCTGGTGGATCAGGAGCCCCGCCCGGTCGGCGCGGATCCAGCCGCGCAGCCGTGGCCAGGCGTGCAGCAGGGCCTCGTGGGTGATCTCCACCGTGTCGCTGTCCATGGTGATCAGGCGGGCCCGTACGAAGGCGTCGAGCGCGGCCGCGGCGGGACCCGCGTCGACCAGCTGCTCCATGAGTGCCGTCCGGCTCATCCGCCGCCGCGTCGCACCCGTACCGTCGGCGACGTGCACCAGCCGCACCAGGACGCGGCGGAGCGTGTTCTGCTCGGCGGGGTAGAGGCGGCCGAACACCTCCTCGGCGGTCCGGGCGACGGCCCCCTGGATGCCGCCGGTGCGTTCGTATCCGGCGACGGTCAAGGTGGCGCCCTCGCGCCGGCGCCAGGTGGCCATCAGCGCGTGGGAGACCAGCGGCAGCATGCCGGAGGGCGTCGCTCCGCCCGACGGCCCGTCGCACGGCCCGACGTCGCGCAGCAGCAGCGGGACCAGCCCCGGTTCGAGGGCGAGACCCGCGAGCCGGGCCGGGCGGGTGATCGATTCCCGCAGCTCCGCGGGCGACATCGGCGGCAGGACGAACAGCCCGCCGGTGAAGACCGGGGCCAGCTCCGGGAGGTCCAGGCAGTTGCCGGAGAAGTCGGCCCGTACGCCGAGCACCACGACGGCCGGGTCGTGCGGGACGCCCTCCGGGCCCGGGACCGCCAGCGCGCAGAGCACCCGTACGAACGCGCGCCGCTCGTCCTCGTCGGTGCAGAGGGTGAACAGCTCCTCGAACTGGTCGACCAGCAGCACCGGCCGCAGTGGCGGCGGACCCAGGCCCGGCCCGGCCGCCGGGGGCGGGTCCGACAACCGGTGGACCGCTTCGAGCAGGGCGTGGGGGCGTTCCCGCAACTCCCGTGCCGTGATGCCGAGATCGCCGCCCAGCGCCTTCGCGGCGCGGCCGAGCAGTTCCTCCAGGGGCTGTGCGGTGGGGGTGAACCCGACCACGGGCCACGTGTCGGCGCCCGGCATCGGGAAGCCGCCGCCGCGCAGGGCCGGTACGAGGCCGGCGTTGAGCAGGGAGGACTTGCCGGCGCCCGACGGGGCGACGAGCATCAGTGGCCCGGCGCCGATCCGCTCGAAGACCCGTTCGGCCAGCTCGGTGGTGGCCCGCTCCCGGCCGAAGAACCAGCGGGCGTCCCGCGCGGTGAAGGCGGGCAGGCCGCGGTAGGGGCACTCGCCCTCCGTCCGCGGCCCGGCCACGGCGACGTCGCCGGCGGCACCCTCCGGGGCCTCGGTCTCCCGGGCCATCCGCAGCAGTTCACCCCCCGCCCGCAGGACGTCGTCGCAGCGCCGCGCGACGTCGACGGTCACCCGCTTCGAGCCGGTCTCGATCTTGCTCAGGTAGCCCTTGCTGTAGTGCGTCTCGCGCGCGAGGTCCGCGAGGGACAGGCCGCGTTGCAACCGCAGACGTCTCAGCTGGGCAGGGAAGGGCCGCGCGGTGTCGTCGGACTCCCGCAGCCGGTCGGTCTCGCGCCGGCGGTCCGGATCCCCCAAAGCATCCCCCATGGCAGTGCGCCCAGGCCGTGAGATGGCGTCGCCCAGGCTACCGCGCGGGGCGGCCGGAAATATGGATCTTCCAGCCGGTATGACGAGCACAGGAACGTGCGGAGCCGCCGCGCGGCGGCTCCGCAGGGCCCTCCTCGGGGGAGCGCTAGCGGTTGAGGCGGATCGAGTTGACCGGCGTGAGGTCGGCGTACACACCGGTCTTGGCGGCGATGGGGCCGCCGCAGCCCGCGCCGCCCGAGCCGGTGCACAGGTTTGCGGTCGCACCGCCGTACTGGTTGTTGAGCACCCAGTGATGCCCGAACTGATTGCTGAGGTTGTGGGCCCCGTACCGGTGGAAGACGTGCGTCGGCTTGACTGCCGGGTTCTGGTTCTGAGGGTAGATGCACACCGCCCCGTCCGGGCATCCCGCCCAGGCGTCGACCGGCCTGGCCTCCACCGAGGCGCTGAGCGCGATCACCGCGACGACGGACGTGGCGAGAGCGGCGGCGCCGCGGAACAGCTTGCGCATGGTTTCCCCTTGCGGTTCGTGCCTCGTGCTGACGGCTCCAGCCTGGCGCCGCCCGGACACCGGGTCGACGGGTTGCCCGTTGCCCGTCCCGGGCCGGACCGGGAAACCCCTCGCGGCCTGCGCCGTTGCCGGTCACGGGGCAACAGCGCGGGTCACGGGCGGCGGGACCCGCCTCCGGTACGACGATCCACTCTCCGGGCGTCAAAATGCGGCCGTTTGCCCACGGCATGCGTCGATCCGCTCACCCGGTGTGGCGATTTGTCGCAATCGCCCATAACTTCTGCATTGTGACGAACCGACAACTCAAGTCCCTCACGTGCATCGCCGTCGTCATGGCCGCCGGCTTCGGCGTCTTCGCGCCACCCGCATCGGCGGCCGGACACCGAGTGCGCCCGGGCGACTCGATCCAGGACGCGGTGGACTCCGCGCGGCCGGGCGACATCATCACCGTGATGCCGGGCACCTACTACGAGAACGTGCTGATCACGAAGAGGCTGACCCTGCGCGGCTGGGGAGAGCACACGGTGATCAAGCCGCCGGCCGCGAAGACCCTGCCCGCCACGCCGAAGGCGTCCGGACGGGCCGCCCTCGCCTGCTCGCAGGCCGACACCGGCATCTGCGTCATGGGTACGGAGGAGCAGCCCGTCACCGGTGTCGAGATCCGCGCGCTGACCGTCTCCGGCTTCAAGCGCAACGGCATCTGGGCCTCGTACACCGACCGGCTGAGCGTCGAGCGCGTGATCTCCGAGAACAACAGCACCTGGGGCATCGCGCAGGAACGCTCCACCCGCGGCTTCTTCCGCGACAACATCGCCCGTGACAACGCCGAGTCGGGCATCTTCATCGCCAACACCGTCGCGCGCGAGGGCGGCGCCACCGACACCGGCGGCGCGGTGATCCGCGGCAACAGGCTGACCGGCAACCGGATCGGGGTCACGGTCAGGCGCGTCAGGAACCTCACCGTCAGCGGCAACCACCTCACCGGCAACTGCGGCGGCGTGTTCGTCGTCGGCGACGAGGGCGAGCCCGGCGCCGGCGACCTGACCATCCGCGGCAACCGCATCCACGAGAACAACAAGTTCTGCAAGGGCAACAGCCGTCTCCCCGACATCCAGGGCGTGGGCGTCGTCCTCACCGGCGCCGAAGAGACGATCGTGCGTTCGAACTCCATCCGGGGCAACGTCGGATCCTCCCCGCTGTCGGGCGGCATCCTGCTGTTCAAGAGCTTCGTGGGCGCGACGAACACCGACAACGTCATCGAGGACAACGTGGTGCGGGACAACCGGCCGGCCGACCTGGCCAACCAGGGCACCGGATCGGGCAACCGGTTCCTCAACAACCGGTGCGACACCTCCGTGCCGACCGGCATGTGCTGACCCGTGTCCCCCCTCATCAGGAGAATCGAGGCCGTATGACCACGGTGAGTTCCACCCCCGCCCCCGCCCCCACACCCGCGCCCGTCCCCGCCCCGAACGCCGGCCCGCCGCACACGCCCCCGCCGGCCATGCGCCTGCGCGAGCTCGCCTTCGGCGCGGCCGTCGCCGCCGCCGTACGCGCCGCGGCGCGGCTCAAGGTGGCCGACGCCCTGGGGGAGTCGCCCGCCACCCCCGCCGAACTCGCGGCCGCGGTGCACGCGGAGCCCAAGCCCCTGCAGCGGCTGCTCCGCGCCCTGTCCTGCTACGGGATCTTCGCCGAGACCGAGGACGGCAGCTTCGTCCACACGGACATGTCGCGGCTGCTGCGCGAGGACGACCCGCACAGCCTGCGCTACATCTCCCTGTGGTGCACGGAACCCTGGACCTGGCAGGCCTGGCCGCGGCTCGACGACGCCGTCAGCACCGGCGGGAGCATCTTCCACGACCTCTTCGGCAAGGGGTTCTTCGACTACCTGCACGAGGACGCGCACGAGTCGGCGCACGTCTTCAACCGCGCCATGACCACCTCCAGCATGCAGTCGGCACTGGACGTCGCGGACCTCCTCGACCTCACCGGCGTCTCGGTCGTCGCGGACATCGGCGGTGGCCAGGGACACGTGCTGGCCAGCCTGCTGGAGAAGCACCCGACGGTACGCGGGTACCTGCTCGACCTGCCCGGCGTGGCCGCGAAGGCCGATCCCCGGCTGCGCGACGGCGGCCCCCTCGCCGACCGGACCGGCATCGTCCCCGGCGACTGCCGCGAGGCCGTCCCGGTCGAAGCCGACCTCTACATCATCAAGAACATCCTCGAATGGGACGACGAGAGCACCCGCAGGACCCTGCGCAACGTCGTCGCCGCGGCCCGACCCGGAGCCAGGGTCGTCGTCATCGAGAACCTCGTCGACGACACCCCGTCGATGCGGTTCACCACGGCCATGGACCTGATGCTGCTGCTCAACGTCGGCGGGGCGAAGCACACCGAGGAAAGCCTCCGCACCCGTCTGGCGGACGCCGGACTCCTCCTCGGCGACGTCCGCCCCGTCAACGCGTACCTGCACGCCTTCGAGTGCACCGTGCCCGGGTGACCCCGGCCGGCAGCCACGACGCCCCGGGACCGGCGGTGGGCCGGTCCCGGGGCGTCGTCGTGCGTGCCGGGCGGCGGCGCCCGCCCGCCCGGACCCGTCAGGTGCCGGCCGTCAGGGCGTCGTTGACGAGGTCGAGGAACTCGCGCGGCGACTTGCACTGGTCCGCACCGGCGGGGAGGGACCGGCCGTGCCGGTTCTCCAGCTCGCCGACGATGCCGAGCAGCCCCAGGGAGTCCAGCCCCCACTCGTCGAACTTCGCATCGGGCCGGTCCGCCATGACGGCGGGGTCGACGGCGATGCCCGCACCCTTCTTCATCAGCGCGGCCAGCTCTTCCACGGTCAGTCGATCGGTCATGGCGGGCTTCTCCTCAGGCTCGGGCCGGCGAACGCCGGTCGGTGATCAGGCGCATCTCGGAACGCTCCAGGAAGCGCGAGATCTCCTGGTGGGTGGTGGGGACGCCGTCCTTGGCGCTGTCGAGCAACCGTGCGAGCACCGCCGCCTTGTGACCGCCCTCGACGCCGAGCGTCAGGGCCGGCCGGGCGTCGTGCGGTCCGCGCAGGTCGAGGAGGCGGACGACGATGTCGTCGCGCTGGAAGACGGTGCTCGCCTCGACGGGGCTCGTCGCGTCGTCCACGGCCGCCTCGTCCTGTGCGGCGAGCAGCCGGGCGAGTTCCATGCCGCAGCCCTTCTTGGCGGGATAGAACAGCGCGTGCCGTCCGAGCTCCGAGCCGTCGCCGCCGCCCGCCGCCACATGGTGCACGGCGGGCAGCGCCGCACGGGTGAAGAAGGTCCGGGCCGAACCGGGATCGCTGAGATCGCGATCCTGCTCCAGGTACGGGTTGATGGCCTCCTCCAGCGCCCTGACCTCGGGCTGCAGGGCCACGTGGCGCAGCGCCGCGAGCAGGTCGCCCTCGACCTCGAAGGCCCGTACGACGCGGTTGCCGTGCATGAACAGCGAGGTGCGGCGCAGCCGGGTGTTCTCGTCGACCTGCGCCTTCGGCGACGCGTACCCGCTCAGCAGCTCCGCCACGACGGACTCGCTGCCCGGCTTGACCGTGAAGGTCAGGGCGTGGCGGACCACGCCGTCCCCGCGCCGCGGGGCGACCTGGAGGCGGCCCCTCGCCCGGTCCGGGCCGTCCGCCGAAGCGGACACGGCGGCGGCAGCGGCGGCGAAGGGGGTACCGGCGGACGGGCCGGCGGAGAAGGACGCGGCGGCGGGACCGTGGTCCCTGCCCGTCTCCCGCAGCACGCTGAACCGCAGCGAGCGGGTGTCCCGTACGCAGCCGTGGAGGGGCTGGACCGACGCGACGTGCTCCTCGCTGTTGACCCAGGCCAAGAACCGCGGTGCGCTCTCCCATTCGCTGGTGATCAGCCACTGCGACGGATTCTCGATCGACTGGCACAGCTCGTCCCGGATGTGCCCGGGGACGGAGGAGACCTGCTTGTGGAGGTCCTCGTAGACCTCCAGGAACTGGTTCTGCGCACCGTCGTACAGATCCAGCAGCAGCACGACCCGAAGCCTCGAGTCGTCGAAGGCGGACTGGGATATCCGTTCCGACAAGGTTGTCATCGTTCACACTCCTTCGAGACCACACGGTCGCCACGGGCGGCGCCACCCGAACCGATCGTGGTCCGATGGCGCCGTCGGCGCGAGAGGAGAGAACCAAGCGGGTGAACGAGCGAGGGAACACCCGTCGTAGAGGGCATGGAAGAGCCATGAAGGAAAACGTCGACCACCGCGTCCCGGTCCTCATCGTGGGCGGCTCGCTGGTGGGCCTGTGCACCTCGCTGTTCCTCGGCCGTCACGGCATCACGCACATGCTGGTCGAGAAGCACGCGGGAACCTCGCTGCACCCACGTGGACGCGGTATCAACGTACGCACCATGGAGCTGTTCCGGGTCGCCCACGTCGAGGACCGCATCCGTGAGGCCGCCGCGGTCCTGGCGGACAACCACGGGATCCTGCAGGGCGGCTCCCTGACCGGTGACGACCAGGAATGGCTGTTCGAGCAGATCGACCCGGGGGGCGCACTGGCGCGGTTCAGCCCTTCGAGCTGGTGCCTGTGCAGCCAGAACGACATCGAGCCGGTGCTGATGTCCGTCACCCCCACGCTCGGGGCGGACCTGCGGTTCTCCACCGAACTGCTCTCCTTCGAACAGGACGAGAGCGGGGTCACCGCGATCGTCAAGAACCGCGAGACCGGGGAGCACAGCACGGTGCGCGCCGACTACCTGGTCGCCGCCGACGGGCCGCGCAGCCCCGTGCGCGAACAGCTCCGCATCGGCCAGAGCGGTCCCGGCGACCTCTTCCACAACGTGAGCATCACCTTCCGGTCCCGCATGCTCGCGGACGTGATCGGCGACCGCCGTTTCATCGTGTGCTACCTCACCAAGCCGGACGCCGACGGGGCCCTGCTGCCCGTCGACAACCGCGAGCGGTGGGTCTTCCACGCGCCGTGGCACCCCGACCGGGGCGAGACGCTGGAGGACTTCACCGACGAACGCTGCGTGGAGCACATCCGGCGGGCCGTCGGCGCACCCGACCTGGACGTCGAGATCACCGGGAAGGCGCCGTGGCACGCCGCCGAGCGCGTCGCCCAGCGGTACGCGGCCGGCCGGGTCTTCCTGGCCGGCGACTCCGCCCACGAGATGTCGCCCACCGGGGCGTTCGGCTCCAACACCGGCATCCAGGACGCGCACAACCTCGCCTGGAAGATCGCCGCGGTGCTGGACGGCGCCGCGGGTCCGGGGCTGCTGGAGACCTACGAGTCCGAGCGGCTCCCGGTGGCGCGGGCCACGAGCGAGCGGGCCTCGGCCCGTTCCGCGGAGCACAGCCACCCGGGCTACGAGCCGGACCCGGAGACCGTTCCCGAGCCCGTCGCCGGAGCGCCCGCGCGCGGTGGCGGCGGCCGCCAGAACGGCGTCCTCACCGTGGCCATGGGGTACCGGTACGGGCAGGGCGCGGTCGTGGGGGCCGACCCGGACCTGCCGGTCGTGCCCGAACGGATGCGGCTGTGCGGGGATCCGGGCACGCGCGCCCCGCACCTGTGGCTCCGCGATCCGGCGCAGGGCGGGCGGAAGTCCACGGTCGACCTCTACGAGCGGTCCTTCGTCCTGCTCAGCTCCGAGGGCACACCGTGGAGCGGAGCGGCGGGATCGGTCGCCAAGCGGATGAACGTACGCCTGGACGCCTACGCGATCGGCACGGGCCCGGAGGCCGACCTGATCCCGGAGGACGACGGCGACTGGGCCGGGGCGCACGGCACCACGGCGTCCGGAGCGGTCCTCGTCCGCCCGGACGGCTTCGTGGCCTGGCGCTCGCCGGACGCCGTGGCGGACCCGGAATCGGTCCTCTACAAGGTCCTGACCACCCTGCTGGACCGCTACTGACCCCCGGGCCTTTCCGGAGACGACAAGGGGCGCCGTCCCCGCGGAGATCCGCGGGCCGGCGCCCCTTTCGCAGGCGGGCTTCCGGATCGGATCACGGAAGCATCGTCGACCCCAGCTCACCCGGCTTCTTCGGCACCCAGGGCGCCACGGCGGTGGCCTCGGCCGGGTCCGGCTCCCTCATGTTCACGCGCCGGACGTCCCTGCCTTCCGCCGGTCCGGGCAGGACGTAGATCTGTTTGATCTGACCGGTGGCGTGCAGGTAGAGCACTACGGTCTGCCGGTACGAGCCCTCGTCGTAGAACTCCGCGGTGACCTTCCCGCCGGCACCCTTGCGGAAAGCGGCGATCCAGTTCTCGGCGGTCTTCTTCGCGGCAGTCCGGTCCTCCTCGTCGGCGGCCAGGGACGCCAGCGCGTCGACCTTCCCGTCTGCGATCCGCCACACCACCTGCTGAGTGATCCTCAACGTCCCCGTGGTCGGGTACCCGACCACCGCGAGCGGCGGGTGACTGCTGTAGTCCCCGGCGTACTCCAGGTCGGCCGCGTCGTACTCCGACGAGCAGCCGGTCAGCACACCGAAGACCAGCGCGGCGACGAGGAAGCCCCGGGTCCCTCTCCCACGACGTCCTGCCGCGGAGAAGCAAGTGTCCATGTTTCTTCGGTCCTTCGGTCGGTACCTGGTGATCCAGGAGCGAGACGAGGGGCGTCGTCCCCGTGGTCTCCCACGGGGACGACGCCCCTCATGCAGGCCGGGAGCCGGTCAGCTCACCCTTCCCTCCTGGAACCGAGCTCGCCCGGCTTCTTCGGCACCCAGGGGTACACGGCGGTGGCGTCCTCGGGGTCCGGCTGGCCCATGACCACGCGCCAGCCGTCGTCGCCCACGGTCCGGACCTGGAGTTCCTTGATCTGGCTGGTGTCGTGGAAATACAGCACGACCACCTGCCTGGTGGAACCGGAGTCGTAGAAATCCGCGGTGACCTTGCCACGGGCTCCCTGGCCGAACGCCGCGATCCAGTTCTCGGCGGTCTTCCGGGGTTCCCCGTCGGTTCCGAGAGCGGCGAGTTCGCCCGCCTTGCCGTCGGCGATCCCCCACACCACCCGCTGGGTGATCTCCAATGTCCCCCGGCTCGGGTATCCGACCACGGCCAGCGGTTCGTGCTGGGAGTAGTCGTCGTCGTAGCCGAGGTCCGACCCGGCTGAGCAGCCCGTCAGGACGGAGACCGCCATCAGACCGCTCAGGAACGCCGACCTCACCGGTGCGGTGCTCAATTCGTGCTCACCAGTCGGATCGCCACCACGCTGACGATGGGGTTGTCCCCGCCGCGGTACCGTCCGATGGCCGCGTTCAGGGTGGTGTGGTTCGTCCAGCCGTGCTGGGCGAGGTTGACCTGACCCTGGCCCCTGCCGGTCACGACCGCCGCGTGGTTGTACACCCCTTCCCTCTTCCACTTGAAGAAGAGAAGGTCACCGGAGCGCAGGGAATTGACGTCGGTCACGTAGTACTGGGAGCGGTAGCCGAGGAGATGCCGGCGGAGGTTCTCCGCCCCCGACCAGGCGAAACTGTTCTTGGGCCACACAGCCCAGCTCGGATTCTTCCACCAGGCACTGTCCGACCGGTACCAGCCGGTGCGCATTTTCATGCCACCACCGTAGTAGAGGGCCTTCGACGCGAAATTGGTGCAGTCCTGGTCGTACTCCTTCTTGACTCCGGTGTTGTGGAAGGCCCAGGCACCGGTGCCCGCCGCGTTGAAGTACGCGGCCGGCTGCGCACCGGGCGCCGTCGGCGCCTCCACGGGGAAGCCGTCCGCGCCGAGCGTCAGCGCGCCCGAGTCGTCTGCCGCGCCCGGCTCCGCAGGTGTGGCGACGACCTGGGTGCCGGCGGTCGCCGTGGTCGACAGCGTCTGTCCGGCACTGGTGTCGTCGGACTCGCTCTCCAGCTTCGCCGTGTCGCCCGTGAGGCCGAAGACGAACCGCTTGGCGCTCGTGTCCTCGGACACCTGGTCGACGCCGTCGATCCGCACCGTCATCGTCTGGACCACAGTGGTGCGTACCAGTACACGTCCGGCCGTCGAGCCCTTGGCCACCACGGTGTCGGCAAGCGCGGAGGAGGAACCGACGTAGGCCTGGTTCTTGCCCTCCAGCGCTTCACGGGTCGCGACGAGGGCGCCTTCCTGCGTGCCCAGGAAGTCACCGAAGACGGTTCCGTCCGGGGAAGCGGCTGCCGCGTCGGCGGCGGTCAGGCTGACGCCCGTGACCAGCTTGCCCCGGGCACTCAGATAGGCCTGGACGTAGTCCTTGTAGCGGGTTGCCCCGCCGGACACGGATGCCCCCTGGACGGACGCGGAACGCGACACCGGACCGGTGCCCACGGCGTTCTTCGCCGTCACCGCCACCCGGTAGGACAGGGAGTTGTCGAGGCCGGTGAAGGCCGCACGTGTCGCGGTGCCCTCCCAGGTGCCGACCACGGTGCCGTCGTTCTTCTCGGCCTTCACCACGTAGCCGGTCTCGCCGGTCGCACCCCCGTCGACGGGGGCGTTCCACGTGGCGAGCAGGCCGGTGTCGCCTGCGGTGGCGACGACCTCGCTGACCGCGCCGGGAGCGGTCGGCGGCAGGTACTCGACGGTGAGCCTGGGCCGCTTGGCGGCGTCCGCCGCCGCACCCGAGTGGTATGCGGCGCCCTGCACCGTGCCGGGAACGGTGAGTGCCAGGCCTTCGTTCTCGCCGCGGTCGAGCCAGGACTGCACGAGCATCCCGAACTCGATCTCGTTCAGAGCGATCTCGGAAGCGTAGCTTTCGGTTCCGGCGGCGGTGAGGAGATCCTTGCCGCTCTGCGCCGGAGTCCACGGGGCGGACAGCTCGAAGACGTCGGGCTTCTGCGCCACGCACTGCGTGGTGCAGTCGGCCCTGGTCAGCGACAGCTTGGCCGAGGTGACCCGGGCCCCCTTGGGGAGCCCGGCGAAGTTCGCCTTCAGCTGCGTCGCCCACGAGTGGCCGTCGGCCGTCCCGAGCCGGAGCTGACCGGCAGGAGGCGTGGCGCAGCCTGCCGTGGCACAGTCGGTGGCCACCGATGCACTGCCGAGAGCGGCGTCACCGAGTACCAGGGACTGGGCGGTGGGCATCGGAGGCAGAGCCTGAACGCGCACCGTCATGTTCTGTTCGGCCGACCAGGGCGAGCACCCGGTGCTGGTGCAGGCACGCACGGACCAGCGGTAGGCAGCGCCGTCCGCCAGCTTGCCCTCGGGGATCTGGAGCGCGGCCCGGTTGCCGCTCTCCACCCATACGGGCGGCAGCGGAAGGTTCGGGACCGGGTTGCCGGCCGCGTCCTTCAGGGAGAACTCGGCACTCACGCGTGTTTGCGCCGGGGTCGTGACGACCGCGGACAGGATGGGCGTCAGGGTTTCCTGGGCGCCGGCCTGGATGTCCTGCGGGGAGTCGGGCAGGGGGCTGACCGTGAAGGTGCTCCAGTTGGACCAGGGGGACCAGCTGTTGCTGTAGTGCGTGCCGTCGTAGGGCGAGGTGCGGAAGCGGTACATGCGCCCGTGCTGGAGCACGCCCGCCGGTACGACGACGGAGGCGGGGGTGCCGGCCGGGACGAACGGCGACACCAGGTTGCCGCCGACCTGGGTGTTGGTGGCGGCGTCGAAGATCTGGAAGGTGCCGTTGACCGTGTCGCCGTTCTTGTCCGCGAACGTGTCGCGCAGTGTGGGCGTCGTGGTCTCGACGCGCCAGGCGGGGGTCTTGTCCTGGACGAACGGGGGACCGGCCTCCTGCTTGGTGCCGGTCTGCGGACGGTAGTTGTAGGTCACCGTCAGCTTCGGCGGGTTGGAGGTGGCGTTCGCGGAGTTGACGCGCTTCCACTGCCCGACGACCGACTCCGAGGTGGCGCGCAGTCCCATGCTGGACAGCGGTGCCTTCGCGGACGCCCAGGTCTGGACGAGGGTGGTCACGTCGGCGTTGATCCAGCCGTCCGGTGCCGAGCCGCAGCCGGGGTTGCCGCGGGTCTCGGTGGAGGTGGCGTACTTGGTGCCCATGGCGGGCTGGTTCGTCCAGCGCGACGCGGTGCTCGGGGTGCCCGAGTCCCAGACCTCCCACGGCTGCGCGACGCAGTCGGTGTTGCCCGAGTGGAAGTTCCACAGGGACAGCTTGGCGTCGGAGACCAGGGCGTCCGCGATCGGCGCCGTGTTCCAGGTGATGAACGAACGCGCGGTGCGGAAGGTGCCGTTCGCGTTCTTGGTGCCGGGGTTGCCGAGGTCGAGCTCGGTGTCGTTGGACCAGTCGACGGTCTCGCCCTGCTGGACGTAGGTGTCGAAGACGTTCCCCAGCGAGGAGGTCGAGGGGTCCACGGTCACCGGGTACCTGGTGGCCGGGTCCGCGAGGAACTTCGCGTCAGGAGTGACGACCAGGTCGACCGTGCCCCTGCCCTGGACGACCTTCATCGCCACGGGCACCTTGCGGGTGTGCTCGCCGGAGACCGGATCGACCGTGGAGTCCCACATCACCGGCGCCGGCATGACCGCGGTCTTCTTGCTCTTGCGGTCGGTGAACTGCACGCTGCCGTCAGCCTGCTGCTCCACCTTCAGGCCCTTGGCCACCAGCGGCAGGGTGTACGAGTAGTTCCCGCCGGCCGGGCGCTGCTTCAGCTCGACGAACTGCTCGAATCCGCTGCGCGTGGCCTCGACGACGACGTCACCGCCGGGGACGGCGTTGGTGTACTCGGCGCGGGCCCCGTCGAGCTTGGGGGACGGCAGGGCGCCCTTCCACTTGAGGGTGATCTGCTGGTCGCCCTCGCCCAGCGTGACGAGGTCGGTGCTGATGTAGTTGACGGACGGCGCGGCCTGCGGCGCGGCCTTGGCCATCCGCGGGAGGCTGCCCGCTGCCAGCTTCAGGCCCTGGGGGTGGGCCTTGGACGCCACGGACCCGTCCGGGGCGTGGCCCAGGGTCACGTCGACCCCGCGCCAGGCGCGTGCCTGCTGGTCGTAGAAGCGGATCGGTCCGGCGGCCACTTCGGTCGTGAGGGTGCCGTTCGGGTTCACCCATGTCGTGGAAGTCTCGGACCGCTCCGAGACCGCCTCCACGCGGTGTCCCGCCGTCCGGGCGGCCACCCGGGCGCGCGCGAGGTTGAGTTCTTCTGTCACGGCACCGGACGTGGCCGCGGCGGCCGGGGCCGGAGCGGCGTCGGCCGGGTGTGAGCTCTGGATCAGGGTGGCGGTCACGATGAGTGCCGCTCCGCCCGCTATCCAGTGGGTGGTCCCCCAGGGCCCTCTTCCGCGGCGTCTTGCCGCGGAGAAGCGAGTAGCCATACTTCCTCGGTCTTTCTGCGAGTACCCGATGAACCAGGTACGAGGGGAGCAACGTAGCGCCCTGACCAGGCAGTTCGTGCGCGCAAACGGACAAGCGGGACACAACTTCCGCCGTAGTGACGCAATTCACGCCATGGCTGGATTCATTCCCTGGATGCGGTGCGGCCGGAGGCCATCTACTCTGGCCGGGCAGCTGGTTCGCCCCGTCCGCCAGGCGGGATGCGTCGTAAGAGGGAACCCGGTGGGAATCCGGGACTGCCCCGCAGCGGTGAGCGGGAACGACCGCCGTCATACGCACTGGGACCGGAGAACGGTCCTGGGAAGCGACGGCCAGTAGGTGCCCGCCGGGAGACCGGCAGGCGTGCCCGCGAGTCCGAAGACCTGCCCGTTGCCCGTGCGCGACCCGTCGCGCGCGGAAATCCCGGTGACCTCGTGGGCGGGTCGGCGACACATCAGGCGGGCGACCGCGGGCACGTACGCGTCACGTACGCACTCCCGCATCCGGTCGAGGTCCGCCCGGTTCGTCATCCCTTCGCGCTCCCGACCCTCACCGGGTCCACAGGAGACAGCTCGCGAAGGAGAGTTCCGTGACCAGCAAGACCCCCGCCACCGTGTACGGCTACCCCCGTCAGGGCCAGGACCGGGAACTGAAGAGGGCCGTCGAGGGCTACTGGAAGGGCCGGGTCGGCGCCGACGCCCTCCGGGAGACGGCCCGCGACCTGCGCCGGACCAACTGGCAGCAGCTGGCCGACGCCGGCATCACCGAGGTGCCCACCGGCGACTTCTCGTACTACGACCACGTCCTGGACACCAGCGTCATGGTCGGCGCGATCCCCGCCCGCCACCGCGCGGCCGTCGACGCGGACGCCCTGGACGGCTACTTCGCCATGGCACGCGGCACCCAGGAGGTGGCGCCGCTGGAGATGACCAAGTGGTTCGACACCAACTACCACTACCTGGTGCCGGAACTGGGCCCGGACACCGTCTTCACCGCGGACTCCTCCCGGCAGGTCGCCGAGTTCGAGGAGGCCCGCGCACTCGGCCACCGCGCCCGCCCGGTGCTGGTCGGTCCGGTCACGTACCTGCTGCTGGCCAAGCCCGCCCCCGCGGTCGCCGCCGGCTTCGACCCCCTCGCCCTCCTCGACCGCCTGCTGCCCGCCTACGCCCGGATCCTCGCGGACCTGCGCGCGGCCGGTGCCGAGTGGGTACAGCTCGACGAACCGGCCCTGGTGCAGGACCGCACCCCCGCCGAGCTGAACGCCGCCGCCCGCGCCTACCGCGTGCTCGGCGGCGCGGCCGACCGGCCGAAGCTGCTCGTGGCCTCGTACTTCGACCGGCTCGGCGAGGCCCTGCCCGTGCTGGCCAAGGCCCCCGTGGAGGGGCTCGCCCTGGACTTCACCGGCGCGGCCGCCGCGAACCTCGACGCCCTCGCCGCCGTCGGCGGCCTGCCAGGCAAGCGCCTGGTCGCGGGCGTCGTCGACGGCCGCAACATCTGGATCAACGACCTCGAGAAGTCCCTCGGCACGCTCGGCACCCTCCTCGGCCTCGCCGGGAGCGTCGACGTGGCCGCCTCCTGCTCCCTGCTCCACGTGCCGCTGGACGCCTCCGCCGAACGGGACGTCGACCCGCAGGTCAGGCGCTGGCTCGCCTTCGCCCGCCAGAAGACCGCCGAGGTCGCCACCCTCGCCCGGGGCCTCGCCCGCGGCACGGACGCCATCACGGCCGAACTCGCCGCCAACCGGGCCGACCTGGCCTCCCGCGCGAACTCCTCCGTCGCCCACGACCCCGCCGTGCGCGCCCGGACCGCCGCGGTCACGGACGCCGACGGCCGCCGCTCCCAGCCGTACGCGCGGCGGGCGGCCGCCCAGCGCGCCCGCCTCGGCCTGCCGCTGCTCCCCACGACCACCATCGGATCGTTCCCGCAGACCGGCGAACTGCGCACGGCCCGCGCCGACCTGCGGGCGGGCCGCACCGACACCGCCGGCTACGAGGACCGCATCAGGGCCGAGATCCGCGAGGTGCTGGCCTTCCAGGAGAAGGCCGGCCTCGACGTGCTGGTGCACGGCGAGCCCGAACGGGGCGACATGGTGCAGTACTTCGCCGAGCAGCTCACCGGCTACCTCGCCACGCAGCACGGCTGGGTCCAGTCCTACGGCACCCGCTACGTCCGCCCGCCCGTCCTGGCCGGGGACGTCTCCCGCCCCGACCCGATGACCGTCCGCTGGACCACGTACGCGCAGTCGCAGACGGCCAAGCCGGTCAAGGGCATGCTCACCGGACCCGTCACCATGCTCGCCTGGTCCTTCGTCCGCGACGACCAGCCGCTCGCGGACACCGCCCGGCAGGTCGCGCTGGCCCTGCGCGACGAGGTGGACGACCTGGAGGCCGCCGGGACCCCCGTCATCCAGGTGGACGAGCCCGCACTGCGGGAGACGCTCCCGCTGCGCGGCGCCGACCAGGCGGCCTACCTCGCCTGGGCCACCGAGGCCTTCCGGCTCACCACCGGCGGCGTCCGGCCCGACACCCAGATCCACACGCACATGTGCTACGCCGAGTTCGGTGACATCGTCGGGGCGATCGGGGACCTCGACGCCGACGTCATCAGCCTGGAGGCCGCCCGCTCCCACATGCAGGTCGCCGACGAGCTGTCCGGCGCCGGCTATCCGCGCGAGGCCGGCCCGGGCGTCTGGGACATCCACTCGCCGCGGATCCCCTCCGTCGACGAGGCCGCGGCGCTGCTGCGCAAGGGCCTGGGGGCCATCGCGGCCGAGCGGCTGTGGGTCAATCCCGACTGCGGGCTGAAGACCCGGGCCTGGCCCGAGACCAGGGCCTCCCTGGAGAACCTGGTCGAGGCGGCCCGCCGGGTCCGCGGCGAGGTGGGCGCCGGCGGCGCCTGACGGAGGGGGCTGGCGGCGCCACGGAGGGGGCGGGCGGCCCCCTTCAGACGGAGAGCGGTGGACCGGTGTGCTCCTGTGCGTGCGGCCGGTCCCCGTCCGTGGTCTCGGTGAGCCCCGCGACCTGGTCGGTGATCATGTCGAGGATGGCCTCCACGACCTCGGCGTCGCCGAGCACGAGGTGGTTGAGGGTCAGCCCGTCCGTCATGGCGGCCAGGTAGCGGGCCAGTACGGGCACCGGTACGCGCAGCTCGAAGGGCATGAGCCGGCGGAGCTGTTCGATCAGCTCGGTGTAGGTGTCGGAGTACAGCTCGTACTGGCGTCGCGCCAGGTGCTCGAACCCGGGCCGGCGCAGGGCGTACTGCGTGAGCTCGTAGGTGAGCATGTGCTCGCCCGGGTTGGCGGCGACGTGGTCCCAGTACGCCCGGAAGCCGGCCCGGACGGTCTCCCGGAGGGTGGCCCGGGGCCGGATGGCCTCCCTCGCCACGGTGATGCCGTGCTCGGTGATCGCCACGATGACGGATTCCAGCAGGGCCTGCTTGGATTCGAAGCAGTAGTGGAAGACGCTCAGGGAGACGCCGGCCTCGGCGCAGATCGACCGCGTCGTCGCCCGTGCGACGCCGTCGCGGGCCATCACGCGGATCGCCGCCTCGGTCAGCTGGCGGCGTCGCTCTGCCGACGGCATGCGTGCCATGGGCGTTCGTTCCCTTCGTTCCGTGCGTTCCGTGCGTCCGTGCGCAGTGCAGTGGTGCGGGCGCGGCGAAGGCGGCCGGGGCCGGGGCCGGCCGGATCGGCGGATCCGGCCGGCCCCGGCCCCGGGACCTGAGTGGGTCGGCTGAGCGGAGTCAGCTGCTGTACACGCCGACCTCGTAGAGCGAGTAGCCCCACTTGGTGCCGCGCTGGACGCCGTGGACGCGTACGTAGCGGGCCGTGGTGCCGGTGAACAGCGCGGTGTCCAGACCGCCGTCACCGGTGGTGGTGGACCACGCCGACTGCCAGTTGGTGCCGTCGTTCGACAGCTCGATGCGGTAGGCCTGCCCGTGCGCGCGCTCCCACTCGAGCGTGACGCGCTTGACCAGGTTGGCCGCGCCGAGGTCGATCTGGATCCACTGGTCGTCGCTCCAGTCGCTCGCCCAGCGGGTGCCCGTGTTCCCGTCGACGGCCCGGGACGGGGCGTAGCTCGTGAACGGGTTCCACTCCGCCGAGCTGGCCGCCGTGGACGCGCCCGCGGCGAGGTTCACGCCCGCCTTGTGCTTCTCGGACGAGCCCCAGGTGGTGAGGTAGGACTCGGCGCCGCGGAAGAGGTCGTCGACCACGTCCTGGCCGCCGACGTTGCGGATGTCCTCGATCCAGTCCGGGACCAGGCCGTAGTGCGAGGCGCCGTCTGTGTTGAGGTCCCAGGTGCGCTGTCCGGTGGTCTGCCTGTCGATGACGGAGCCGCCGTCGACGCTGCGGAACGGATAGCGCACCGGGTTCGGCGTGCCGGCCCCGCGGGGGCCGGGCCAGCCGCCGACGCCGTTCATGTCGGTGCCGTAGCCGTAGCCGACGTTGTACTTGTCGCGCAGGGCGTTCTTGGCCTTGGCCTCCGCGCTGAAGCCCTCGGCCCCGTTCATGTACTGGGCGACGAAGCCGCCGAGCTTGTAGAGCCGCTCGGTCCAGTTGTCGTCCATCCAGCTGTGCGAGGAGATGATGCCCGGGTAGGACTCGGACTCCAGGATGTCGAAGGCCCGGCCGGCGGCCTTGACGCTCATGTGGTCGATCTCCAGCATCATCTTGCGTTTCATCATCCCGCGCACCGCGTACTCGCCGAGCTCGGTCAGACCGCGGGTGTTGCACTGCGCGTCCGCCGCGTACGAGGGCACGGACACGCCCGCCGGAAGCTCCTTCTGCGCCTGCGGAGCGGCCGCGAACCCGATGGGGTTGTCGTGCTGCGGGCCCGTGCACTTCTCCGTCTTCCAGAAGGTGCCGGTCGACAGGAACTGGCCCACGTTGATCGCGGTGCCGAGCGCGCCCTGGTCGAAGCGGACGCCGCACAGGGCGTTGTCGAACTTGTGGCAGAGGAACATGCTCCGCACGCCCAGCCGGTGCAGCTCGTCCAGGCCCCGGTCGACGTCCTCCTTGCTGCACTGCGCGAAGTCCAGGATCTGCTTGCAGCCGAACGGCTCGGAGGTCTCGACTCCGAGGACGACCGCCAGCTTGCCCTGCTTGACGACCTCACGGGCCTGGGCGGAGTCGGTGACGATCCGGAACCAGCCCTTTCCGGGGCCGCCGTACATCTTGTCGATGTAGGCCTGCATGTCGTACGTCTTCTGCGCCTCGAACCGGATGGCGGTCATCTCGTCGCAGCCGCGGTCCTTGAAGAAGTAGACCGAGCAGATGACGCCGTTGGTGACGAGGTCGTTGACGAGCACGCGCTGGCCGCCGCGCCAGGCGCGTTCCACCCAGGCGTAGTAGTTCTGCTGGTGGGTCAGCGAGTCGTGGGCGGGCCAGTCCTTGAAGGTCGGCCAGCCGTTCGGGTCGTGCTTGCCGTCGCCGCCCTTGGTGATGAAGTCGAAGATCGCCAGGGTGCCGTCGGGGTAGTGCTCGGGGCAGTCCTTGAGCGCGTCGGCCACGCCCAGTTCGGAGAAGGGCTTGCCGCAGATGAGGCGGCCGCCGAAGCCCTCGTTGGACATCAGGTGGTCGTGCGCGTCGACGAAACCGCGCACCCGGCCCTGGGAGTCGGTGCCCTTGAAGGGTTCCCCGGTGATGTTGATGTCGGAGTCGGGTGCGGGCCGTGCCACCGGATTCCACCAGCCGGGGTCGTCGGCGGCGGAGCTGGGCACGGGGCCGAGCACCATCGCCACCACGGCGAGGAGCAATGACAGGACCGCGAGGGGGCTGCGCCTTGGTTGCTTGTGTCGGGAAATGGTCATCACTCACGTCTTCGGTCAGCGGATGGCGCGGTGGAGGAGCCGGACCCGTTCGGGGACGCGACGGCCACACGGGGGTGCCGACTTGTCATGAACCCGCAAACGGTGGTCCGAGAATCGCCACTGGCGCCGACGGAGTCAAGAGTCCGGGACAGATGACCTGATGATCCGTCAGTATCGCCGTCTCCCGGCGGGACGGCACGGACGGGCGGGTCCGGCGTGGCCGGTCGGCGGGAGGCGCCGGGACGGCCTACCGTCGAGCCATGAGTGTGATGGCGGTGGTGTACGAGGTCCAGGAACCGGTGGCGGCGCACCCCGGCGGGGCAGCGGACGACGGCGGTGAGGCGGTCGTCGTGCGCGTGCACGCGGCGCCCGTGGCGCCTGGCAGGCACGGTGTCCCCGGTCCGCGGACCTTCTGCGGCAGGGACACCTTCGCGATGCGGGCCGCCCCGCCGCAGCCGGCCGGGCAGCCCGCGGGGCAGCCCGGCGCGACGTGGTACGGCGCGGAGTACGCGGACCGGGTCTGCCCCGCGTGCGACGACGCGGTGGGCACCGACTGAGGAGCCGGGCCGGTGCAGGCGGCCGGGCGGGCGTCAGCGCGCGTTGTGCTCGGGCAGGTCCGCCTCGGCCGGGGCGAAGCCGAAGCCGCGCGCGCCCTTCTTCTCGGTCTGCTTGCCGCAGAACGCGGCTTCCAGGGTGCCGCCGAGCGCCGTGTTGGCCTCGCCCCTGTTCGAGGTGTTCGCCATCGCGGACAGGCTGCGCCGGCCGTCGCGCGTGGAGAAGGCGTACGTGTAGAAGCCCTGCACCGTGCCCGTGTGCCCGTAGACCGACGTACCGCAGGAGAGGTCGTAGCGGCGCAGGCCCAGCCCGTAGAACCGGGTGTTCGTGGTGTCGGTCGGGGTCGCGGTCACCATGGCGTCCAGCAGCCGGGGCGGCAGCAGCCGGCCGCCGAGCAGCGCCGACGTGAAGGTGTTCAGGTCGGCCGGGTTGGAGATCACCGCACCCGCGGACTGCGCCCACGACACGGTCTGCTCGGTGGAGTCGACCAGCGGCGCGCCCGCCTCGTCGGGGTGCAGATAGCCGCGGGCGTGCAGGCCCTTGATCTTGGTGTCGGGGTGCACGTACGTGGTGTTGCGCAGGCCCAGCGGCTTGAAGATGCGCCGCTCGTATTCCTTGCCCACCCGGTTGCCGGTGGCCTTCTCGATCAGCATGCCGACGACGACGAAGTTGGTGTTCGAGTACTTGTACGCCACGCCGGGCTCGGTGGTCCGGGGCTCGCGCAGTGAGAGGTCCACCAGCTCCTGGTAGCTGAACACCCGGTCGCGCACGGCCTCGAAGCCGGGGACGGTGTGCTCGAACATGGCGTCGGTGTAGTCCGCGAGGCCGCTGCGGTGGGTCAGCAGGTGGCGCACGGTGATCCGCTCGTCCGGCAGCAGGCCGGGCAGGTAGCGGTTGACCGGTGCGTCCAGGTCGATCTTCTTCTCGCCGACGAGCTGGAGCAGGACCACGGAGGAGAAGGTCTTGCTGACGCTGCCGATCCGGAAGCGGGCCTGCGGGTCCATGGCCGTGCCCGCGGCCTTGTCGCGTACGCCGACGGCCCGGGTGCGGACCCCGTCGGGGCCGCTGAAGCGGGCCATGGCGCCGGGCGCTCCGGCGGCCGTCGTGTTGCGCAGCGCCTGGGTCAGCGCTTCGAGGTCGGGGGCGGTCCCGGCCGCCCGGGCGGTGGTCGCGGGGGCGACGGCGGCCGTCACGGCGAGCAGGGCGGCGGTCAGGGCGAGACGTCGGTTCACGGGCAGCGGCACGGTGTTCCTCTGGTCGGTGGTCAGTCGGCAGGGAAGGGCGGGGCGTCGCGGACGGCCGGACGGCGCGGCCGCGACGCGCCCCATGAAGATCATCGGTCAGGAGCGGCGGCAGCGTGAGCCGCAACGCGCGTTTCTACGAGGGCAGTTCCAGCAGGCGGAGGGCCTCCTGGCGCATTTCCACCTTGCGGACCTTCCCGGTGACGGTCATGGGGAACTCCTCCACGACGTGCACGTACCGGGGGATCTTGAAGTGGGCGAGCCGGCCGGCGCAGTAGGCGCGGACGGCGTCCGCGGTCAGCGGTTCGGCGCCCTCGCGCATCCGCACCCACGCCATCAGCTCCTCCCCGTACTTGGGGTCGGGCACCCCGATGACCTGGACGTCGAGGACGTCCGGATGCGTGTGGAGGAACTCCTCGATCTCGCGCGGGTAGAGGTTCTCCCCGCCGCGGATCACCATGTCCTTGATCCGGCCGGTGATGCTCAGATAGCCGTCGTCGTCCATGACGGCCAGGTCGCCGGTGTGCATCCAGCGGGCCGCGTCGACGGCCTCCGCGGTGCGCTCGGGCTCCTCCCAGTAGCCGAGCATCACCGAGTAGCCGCGGGTGCACAGCTCGCCCGGCTCGCCGCGGGGCACGGTCCGCCCGGTCCGCGGATCGACCACCTTCACCTCCAGGTGCGGTCCGACGCGGCCCACGGTGGACACCCGGCGCTCGACGGAGTCGTCGGCGCGGGTCTGCGTGGACACCGGGGAGGTCTCCGTCATCCCGTAGCAGATGGACACCTCGGTCATGCCCATCCGCTCGATGACCTCCCGCATCACCTCGACCGGGCAGGGCGAGCCCGCCATGATCCCCGTTCGCAGACCGGACAGGTCGTACGAGTCGAAACCGGGCTCCGCCAGCTCGGCGATGAACATTGTGGGGACGCCGTAGAGCGAGGTGCACCGCTCCGACTCCACCGCGGCCAGGGTGGCCACCGGGTCGAAGGCCGGCGCGGGGATCACCATGGCCGCGCCGTGGCTGGTGCAGGCGAGGTTGCCCATGACCATGCCGAAGCAGTGGTAGAAGGGCACCGGGATGCAGACCCGGTCCTGCTCGGTGTAGTGGCACAGCTCGCCAACGAAGAAGCCGTTGTTGAGGATGTTGTGGTGCGAGAGGGTCGCGCCCTTGGGGAACCCGGTGGTTCCGGAGGTGTACTGGATGTTGACGGCGTCGTCCGGGCTCAGCGCGGCCTGTGCCCGGGCCAGGTCGGCCGGGGCGCCCCGGCGGCCGCGCTCCAGCAGGGAGTCCCACAGGGGGCCGCCGAGCAGCGCCACGAACTCCAGGTCCGGACATCGCGGCCGGACCTCCTCGATCATGGCGGCGTAGTCGGAGGTCTTGAAGCGGTCCGCGGCGGCCAGCAGCCGGATGCCGGACTGTCGCAGCACGTACTCCAGTTCGTGGGAGCGGTAGGCCGGGTTCACGGTGACGAGGACCGCCCCGATCTTGGCCGTGGCGTACTGCACCAGCGTCCACTCCGCGCGGTTGGGGGCCCAGATCCCGACGCGGTCGCCCTTCACGATGCCCAGGTCCAGCAGCCCGAGGGCGAGGGCGTCGACATCGGCGGCCAGCTCCGCGTACGTCCACCGGCGGCCGGCGGCCACGTCGACCAGGGCGTCGCGGTCGGGGAACCTGCGCACCGTGCGGTCCAGGTTCTCGCCGATGGTGTCACCGAGCAACGGCACTTCGCAGACCCCGGACGCGTAACTCGATGCGGCAGACACATGGACCTCCTGGACGGGCGGACGGGCGGACGGGCGGACCGGCGGACGGGCGGACCGGCGGGGCGATCTGGGGCGATGGCGCCTGAAATATACTGATGGGGTGACTGAGAACCCCTTGCCAGCCTGCCCCGAGTGTGCGGGTGCCTACGCCTACGAGATGGGCTCGCTGCTGATCTGCCCCGAATGCGGGCACGAGTGGCCCCTCGCCGCCGCCGGATCGGGCGAGGCACCCGAGGAGCGGGTGATCAAGGATGCCGTCGGCAACGTGCTGGCCGACGGCGACACCGTGACGGTCGTCAAGGGCCTGAAGGTCAAGGGCAGTCCGACCGGGATCAAGGCGGGCACCAAGGTGCGCAACATCCGCCTCGTCGACGGCGTGGACGGCCACGACATCGACTGCAGGATCGAGGGCTTCGGGCAGATGCAGCTCAAGTCCGGTGTGGTCCGCAAGGTCTGAGGGGACCCGAGCCCCACGGCAAAGGGAAGGCGCCTGCCGGGCGGAGTCCGGGCAGGCGCCTTCGTCGTACGTGTCGGGGGGACGGTCAGGGTGCGACGGAGGTGTGCAGGGGCGCGGCCGCCGTGGCGGTGATCGTCGCCGTGGCGGTGAAGACGTCCTCGCCGTTCTGCCGGGCCACGACCCGGACGGGGAGCCTGCGGCGGTCCGGCGATGCCGTCAGGTCGGGGAGCGCGGTCGTCTCGATCCAGCAGGGCGAGTTCAGCCCCGCGTAGCGGAAGAATCGCATCTCCATGTCGGTCAGGACCCCCGGCGGGGGAAGGCGGAGGCCGTACGCGGCCTGGCGTACGGCCTCCAGCAGCATGCCCGGGGCGTGGTCGACGGGGTGGTCGAAGAGGATCGGGTGGTTGAGTCGGTCCGCAGCTGCGCGCGTCGCAAGGAGCTGGTGGGGGAGAGCACCACGTGGTGGAAGCGGTCGCGGCACACGTCGGGGCGTCATCGGCGGCGGGAGCGGGATGACGCGGGAGGTCACCCGGTCGAGGTCGGCGTTCCCGCCGCGCAGGCGCTGGTGGACGGCCTCGGGCTGGTCGGTGAAGCCGGCCTCGGCGGTGCCCGGCAACTCCCCGTCCCGGGGTGGCGGTGACGTGCATGGTCAGGCGGCCGAGCCTGCGGCCCGGCGGGCGATGCCCGAGCAGCGTATGTGGAGCATGATGTCGGCGGGTCTCGAACCGACCACGAGCGCGGCGGGCTCCGTCGAGTAGCTGAAGGTGTCCCAGATCTGGCGGTGGCCGCAGGGCACGTCGTACGCCACGTGGCTGAGCAGCGGGATGGCCTGGCGGACGGACTCGGCCAGGAGGAGCGGATCGTGGTGTCCCGCGTCGGGCGAGTGGAAGCTGTGGGCTCGGGGCCGCGGGGCGGTGACGACGAACTCGTCGGGAGCGACGGAACGCCATAGGCGCTGGAGGCCGTCCTCGCGGAGGCGCGCCGCGCGGGTGTGCGGCGCATCGTCCATCTGTCGACGTGCGCCGTCTACGGGCCCCGGCCGCACCGGGGCGCGTACGTCGGGGAGTTGGCGCCCGCCCCGGTGTCGCCGGCCAGCAGCAGCCGGCTGGCGGGGGAGGCGTCCGTGCTCGACGCGGGAGGCCTGGTCCTGCGCGCCGGTCTGGTGCTGGGGAGGGGCGACGGGTGGGTCGTACCGGCCCTGGCCGGTACCGGGCGGACACGGCATGGCGGCTCGCCGGCACCGCACCTGGGCCGGGCCCGCCGGCCCGGCTCGGCCGGGCGGCGTCCTGGTGCCGGGAGCGGGGCGCGGTCGCGCCGGGGTGACGACAATCTGCCAAAGCCTCGACGGGATGGGGGCGGACGGCCCGTGGCGGGGAAGGCGGCGGGTAGCGTCCCGGGCACAGGCGGTCCTGGTCATCCCGTACACCCGATGGAGGAGTGGAAATGCCCGACCTTTCGAACATCGTCAAGGCGTACGACGTGCGTGGTGTCGTGCCGGACGAGTGGGACGAGTCCCTGGCGGAGCTGTTCGGTGCTGCTTTCGTCGAGGTT
>NZ_JOAK01000008.1 GCF_000720455.1 Streptomyces virginiae
GCAGACCTCGTCGAGGGTCCGGGCGTAGACGGGGTGGGTCTCGTACAGCTCACGGCCCATGCCGGGCCGCTGACTGCCCTGCCCCGTGAACAGGAAGGCGGTCTTGCCGCCGCGCTGTCCCGCCGGCGGTCCCGCGATGACGTCGGCGGACTCCTCCCCGGAGGCCAGCGCGGCGAGCGCCCGCAGCCGGCCCTCACCGTCGTCCGCGACGACGGCCGCGCAGTGGGCGAGGAGCGCCGGTGCGCCGGCCAGTGACCGGCCGATGTCCGCCGGTGCGATCCGCGACGGCGCAGTTCCGGCCGGCTCCGACTGCGCCGTGCGCTCGGAGACGAAGGCCAGCAGCCGGTCCGCCTGGGCCCGCAGGGCCGACTCCGTGTGACCCGACAGCAGCCAGGGCGCCATCGGCACCACCTCGGGGGCCGGGGCGGCGGGCTCCGGCTCGGTGGCGGGGGCCTGTTCGAGGACGACGTGGGCGTTGGTACCGCTGATGCCGAAGGAGGACACACCCGCCCGGCGCGGCCGGCCGGTCTCGGGCCACGGGGTCGTCTCCGTGAGGAGGGACACCGCCCCCCTGCTCCAGTCCACGTGCGAGGTCGGCCGGTCGACGTGGAGGGTTTGCGGGAGGATGCCGTGGCGCATGGCCATGACCATTTTGATGACGCCGCCGACGCCTGCGGCGGCTTGGGAGTGGCCGATGTTGGACTTGAGGGAGCCCAGCAGCAACGGTCGGTCGGTGTCGCGGTCTTGGCCGTAGGTGGCGAGGATGGCCTGGGCTTCGATGGGGTCGCCGAGGGTGGTGCCGGTGCCGTGGGCTTCGACGGCGTCGACGTCGGTGGTGGTGAGGCCGGAGGCGGCGAGGGCTTCGCGGATGACGCGTTCCTGGGAGGGTCCGTTGGGGGCGGTGAGGCCGTTGCTGGCGCCGTCCTGGTTGACGGCCGACCCGCGGATCGGCCAGGTGCAGGGCGACGAGGGAGGAGGAACAGGCCGTGTCGACGGTGATGGCCGGACCCTGGAGGCCCAGCGCGTACGAGACCCGGCCGGACGCCACGCTGAGCGTGTTGCCGGTCGTACGGTAGGCCTCCACGGCCTCCGGAGCGTTGCGCAGGTGGGAGGCGTACTCGCTGTACATCGCACCGCTGAAGACACCGGTCCGGGTGCCGCGCAGGGTGGCGGGCGCGATGCCCGCGCTCTCCACCGCCTCCCAGCTGGTCTCCAGCAGCAGGCGCTGCTGAGGGTCCATCGCGGCGGCCTCGCGCGGGCTGATCCCGAAGAACTCGGCGTCGAACCGGTCCGCGTCGTGGAGGAAACCGCCGTTGCGGGCGTACGAATGCCCCGCGCGGTCGGGGTCCCCGTCGAAGAGCCGGTCCAGGGACCAGCCGCGGTTCGTGGGGAAGGGGCCGATGGCGTCGGTGCCGTCGGCGACGAGCCGCCACAGGTCCTCGGGTGAGCGGGTGTCGCCCGGGTAGCGGCAGGCCATGCCGACGATGGCCAGCTCGCCCGCCAGGAACTCGGCCAGCGCCGTGGGGGTGGGGTGGTCGAAGACGGCGGTCGCCGGCAGCGTGATCCCCGTGACCGCGACGACCCGGCGCCGCAGCTCCAGCCCGGTCAGCGAGTCCATGCCGAGGGTCTTGAACGCCGTGTCCTCGTCGACGGATTCCGGGCCCGCGAGGCCGAGCACCGCGGCGACCGTGGTCCGCACGAGCTCGCCGACGGTACGCAGCCGGTCGGCGGCCGGGAGCGCGGCGGTGCGCTCGGCCCAGGAGCCACCGCCGGCACCGGAAGAGCCCGCGGCCGCGGCGGCGCGGCGGCGCGGGGCGCGGACCAGGGTGCGCAGCAGGGCCGGCGCCGACCGGTCGGGGGAGCGCAGGGTCGGCAGGTCCAGGTCGGCCGCGGCGAGCAGCGGCTCCGGCGAGGTGAGGGCCGCGTCGAAGATCTCCATGCCGCGCTCGGCGGAGATCGGCAGCACGCCCTTGCGGGCCCACCGCTTGACGTCCAGCTCGCTCAGCCCGCTGGTCATGGCACTGGCCGTGTCCCAGAGCCCCCACGCCACGCTCGTGGCGGCCAGTCCATGGTGGTGGCGGTGGTGGGCGAGGGCGTCGAGGTAGGTGTTGGCGGCGGCGTAGTTGGCCTGGCCGGGGTTGCCAATGAGGCCGGCGATGGAGGAGAAGAGGACGAAGTGGGTGAGGGGGAGGTGGGAAGTCAGCCGGTGGAGGTTCCAGGCGGCGTCGGCCTTGGGGCGGAGGACCTGGGTGACGTGCTGGGGGGTGAGGTTGTCGAGGGTGGCGTCGTCGAGGGCGCCGGCCGCGTGGACGACGGCGGTGAGGGGGTGCCGGGCGGGCACGGCGTCGAGGAGGTTCTGCAGGGACTGGCGGACGGCGGTGTCGCAGGCGGTGACGGTGACGTGGGCGCCGGCCGCCGTGAGTTCGTCGGCGAGTTCCCGGGCCCCGGGGGCGTCGGGTCCGCTGCGGCTGGTCAGGAGCAGGTGTCGGACGCCGTGGCGGGTGACGAGGTGGCGGAGGCGTGGGGTGTGGAGCCGGCCGTCGCGGAGGCTGTACTGGGTGTCGGGGTGGGTGGCCGCGGTGTGGGCCGCGGCGGCCAGCTGCCCGGTGTCGGCGGCGTCGATGTCGAGGTGGGTGAGCCGGCCGGGGTATTCGTTCTGCGCGGTGCGGACGAGGCCGGTCAGGGCCGCGGCGGGCAGGTCGCGGATGTCCTGGTTGGTGCTGATGGCCGTGGCACGGCGGGTGAGCAGGACGATGCGGGTGGAGTCGAGAGCGGTGTCGGTGAGGAGTTCCCGGAGGGTGGCGAGGGTGTTCTGAACCGCCTCGTGCACGTCCGCGTACTCGTCCGACAGGGCTATGAAGGAAGGCAGTTGGGCGCCGTCGCCGAGAGCCGTCCGTAGTTCCGCCACGTCGGCGTACGTGTCGCCCGAGACGGCCGGGGCCAGCCCGTGCGGGTCGGATCCGAGCACGGCCCACAGCCCCGCAGCGGTCTGCGCACCGCCCGGGGCTTCCGCGTCCGCCTGCGGCGCGGGCTGCCACACCAGCCGGTGCAGCCCGGAGGGCCGCCCCGCGCTCCGCGCGGCACGCAGGTCACCGGCCGGACGCAGCGTGATGGAGTCGACCGTGACGACGGGCCGGCCCTCGGGGTCGGTCGCCGTCAGCGAGGCCGTGTTGGCGTCGACCGGGACCACGTGCACGCGCAGCGCGGTCGCGCCCGAGGCGTGCAGGGTGACCCCGCTGAAGGAGAACGGGATGGTCAGCTCGGTGCCGTCACCGAGCAGCATCGCGTGCAGGGCAGCGTCGAGGAGCGCCGGGTGGATCGCGAAGGCCGAGGCGTCGGCGTGCTGTTCCGGTGTGAGGGAGACCTCCGCGAACCGCTCCCCGACCGCCGCCCCCGACGCCGGCGAGGCCCCCGCCCCCGACGAGGTCCCCGGCCCCGACAGCCAGGCCCGGCCCAGGCCCTGGAAGACCGGCCCGTACTCGTAACCGCGGTCGGCGAGCCGGTCGTAGACGTCGTCGAGCGGGACCGGCCGCGCGCCCTGCGGCGGCCAGGCCGGCGCGGCGGCGGGGACCGGGTGCTCGCCGGTGGCCAGTACGCCCGAGGCGTGCCGGGTCCATTCCGCGTCGGCCGCGCCCTCGGGGCGGGAGTGGACGGTGACGGACCGGGTGCCCGACTCCTCGGCCGGGCCGAGCGCGACCTGGAGGTGGACGCCGCCCTCCTCCGGGACGATCAGCGGCGCCTCCAGGACCAGCTCGCGGAGCCGGTCGTAGCCGAAGCGGTCACCCGCCGAGACCGCCATGTCGACGAGGGCGGTGCCGGGCAGCAGGACCGTGCCGACCACCGCGTGGTCCACGACCCACGGGTGCGTACGGCGGGAGACGCGGCCCGTGAACAGGACTCCCTCGCGGTCGGCGAGGCTGGTCACCGCGCCCAGCAGCGGGTGCTCCGCCGGGGTGAGGCCCAGGCCGGCCGGGTCCTCCGCCGTGACCGGGGTGTCGAGCCAGAACCGGGTCCGCTGGAAGGCGTACGTCGGGAGCTGGACGCGCCGGGCGCCCGTACCGGCGAACACGGCGGACCAGTCGACGCCGATGCCGTGGCAGTGGGCCTCGCCCAGTGCGAGCAGCAGCCGCCCGGCCTCGTCCTCGTCGCGGCGCAGGGTGCCCAGGGCGGTGCCCCGCACGCCCGCCTCGTCGAGAGCGGCCTGCACCCCGATGGTGAGCACCGGGTGCGGGCTGACCTCGATGAAAGTATGGTGCCCGGCGGCGAGGAGCTCCCCGACCGCCTGCTCGAACTGCACGGTCTCGCGCAGGTTCCGGTACCAGTACCCGGCGCCCATCACGCGCGCGTCCGGGAGCAGCGCCCCGGTCAGCGACGAGTACACCGGGACGTCGCCCGGTCCCGCCTCGATCCCGTCGAGGACCCGGGCCAGCTCGTCTTCGAGTGCTTCCACGTGGGCCGAGTGGGAGGCGTAGTCCACGTCGACGAGACGGGCCCTCGCCCCCTCCTCCTTGACCTGGGCGAGGAGCGCGCGCAAGGCCTCCGGATCGCCGGAGACCACGGTCTGGGCGGGGCCGTTGACCGCGGCGACGGAGATCCTGCCCTGCCAGGCGCCGATGCGCTCGCGCACCCACGTGGCCGGCCGGGCCACGGACATCATGCCGCCCCGGCCCGACAGCACGGTCAGCGCGCGGCTGCGCAGCGCCACGACCCGGGCGGCGTCCTCGACGCTCAGCACGCCGGCCACGCAGGCCGCCGCGATCTCGCCCTGCGAGTGGCCGATCACGGCGGCCGGTTCGACGCCCAGCGAGCGCCACACCGCGGCCAGGGACACCATCACCGACCACAGGACGGGCTGCACGACGTCGACGCGCTCGAAGCCCGGAGCCCCCTGCGCGCCCCGGACCACGTCCAGGAGCGACCAGTCCACGTGCGGCTCCAGGGCCGCGGCGCACTCGGCCATCCGGCCGGCGAACACGGGGGAGGACTCCAGCAGGCCGGCCGCCATGCCCACCCACTGCGCGCCCTGGCCGGGGAAGACGAACACGGGGCGGGCGGCGGGCCGGCTCTGCCCGGTGACGACGCCGCGGGCGGTGGCCCCGTCCACCAGGGCCAGCAGGCCCTGCTCCAGCTCCGCACGGTCGGCGGCGACGACAGCGGCACGCCGGTCGAAGTGGGCGCGGCCGACGGCGAGGGAGCGGCCGATGTCCGTGAGCCGGACGCCGGGGTGGTCGCGCAGGTGGTCCAGGAGCCGGCCGGCCTGCGCGCGCAGCGCCCGGTCGCTCTTCGCGGACACGAGGAAGGGGACGGGTCCGGTTTCGGCGGGCGCGGGCGCGGGCGCCTCGGCGGCGACCGGCTCCGCCGCCTGCTCCAGTACGAGGTGGGCGTTGGTGCCGCTGACGCCGAAGGAGGAGACCCCGGCCCGGCGCGGCCGCCCGGCCTCCGGCCACGGCGTGGCCTCGGTCAGCAGCGAGACCGCGCCGCTCGACCAGTCCACGTGCGAGGTCGGGGTGTCCACGTGCAGGGTGCGCGGCAGCAGGCCGTTGCGGATCGCCATGACCATCTTGATGACGCCGCCCGCGCCGGCGGCGGCCTGCGTGTGCCCGATGTTCGACTTCAGCGAGCCCAGGAACAGCGGCCGGCCGGCGTCGCGGTCCCGGCCGTACGTCGCCAGGATCGCCTGGGCCTCGATGGGGTCGCCGAGCCGGGTGCCCGTACCGTGCGCCTCGACGGCGTCGACGTCCGCGGCCGACAGGCCGGAGGCGGCGAGGGCCTCCAGGATGACGCGCTCCTGGGAGGGGCCGCTGGGGGCGCTCAGCCCGTTGCTGGCGCCGTCCTGGTTGACGGCCGACCCACGGATGACCGCGAGGACCTCGTGGCCGTTGCGCCGTGCGTCGGAGAGCCGCTCCAGGAGCAGCATGCCGACGCCCTCGCCCCAGCCCGTGCCGTCCGCCGCCTCCGCGAACGACTTGCAGCGGCCGTCCACCGACAGACCGCGCTGACGGCTGAACTCCACGAACATGCCGGGGCTCGCCATCACCGTCACGCCGCCGGCCAGGGCCAGTTCGCACTCCCCGGCCCGCAGCGCCTGCGCCGCCGTGTGCAGCGCCACCAGCGACGCCGAGCACGCCGTGTCGACGGTGACGGCCGGACCCTCCAGACCGAGGGTGTAGGAGGCGCGGCCGGAGACCACGCTCGTGTACGTGCCGGTCAGCAGGTAGCCGCCGACGCCCTCGCCCGCCTCGTGCAGGCGCGGCCCGTAGTCCTGGGCCATCGCGCCGACGTACACCCCGGTCCCGCTGCCGCGCAGCGAGGCCGGATCGATCCCGGCGCGCTCCACCGCCTCCCACACGGTTTCGAGGACCACGCGCTGCTGCGGGTCCATGGCGGCGGCCTCGCGCGGGCTGATCCCGAAGAACTCGGCGTCGAACCGGTCGACGTCGTGCAGGAACCCGCCCTGGCGGGTGTACGAGGTGCCCGCACGGTCGGGGTCCCCGTCGAAGAGGGTCTCCAGCGCCCAGCCGCGGTTGCCGGGGAATTCGGAGACGGCGTCGCGCTCCTCCACGAGCAGCCGCCAGAGGTCCTCCGGGGACTCCACCCCGCCGGGGAAGCGGCACGCCATGGACACGATCGCGATCGGCTCGTCGGAGCCGTGGTCCCGGCGCGCGGCGGCCCGGGAGACCGGCCGGTGCGCGGGCACCGCCCCGGAGAGCTCGGCGAGCCGCGCGACCAGCTTCTCGGGGGTGGGCCGGTCGAACAGGAGGGTGGTGGGCAGTTTCAGTCCGGTGGCGGCGACGAGCCGGTTGCGCAGTTCCACCGCGGTCGCGGAGTCGAAGCCGAGTTCCTGGAAGGTGCGGGCCGGGTCGACGTCCGCGCCGTTGCCGCGGCCGAGGACCAGGGCCACCTCGTTGCGCACCAGGTCCGTCAGGAACCGGGCCGTGCGCTCCGGGTCCCCGCCGCTCCGGAAGGGGGCGCGGGCATCGGGAGCGCGGAGGCCGAAGGGGTACGTGGGCAGGTCGACGACCGTGGCGTCCGCGGGGAAGGCGGGGCTCCAGTCCACGGGGGCGCCGTGCGCGTACGCCTCGGCCACGGAGGACAGGAAGCGGTGCGGTCCGTCCGCCCCGCGCCGCAGCGAACCGACCGCGACGGCGGTGGAGCCGGTGTCCTCCAGGGTCTGTTCGAGGGGCAGGGTCAGCACCGGGTGGGGGCTGATCTCGACGAAGAGGTCGTGGTCGGCGACGCACCGGACCGAGCTCTCGAACAGCACGGGCTCGCGCAGGCTGCGGAACCAGTACGAGGCGTCCAGCGAGCGGGTGTCCAGCAGTGCGCCCGTCAGGGCCGAGTGGAAGGGGACGGTGCCCTTGCGCGGCCGGATGGGCGCCAGCACGGTGAGCAGCTCTTCGTGGATCTCGTCGATGTGCGCGGAGTGCGCCGCGTAGTCGATGGCGACCCGTCTGACCCGTACGCCGTCGGCGGTGAGCTCCTCCTGGAGCCGCTCGACGGCGTCCAGGTCACCGGCGACCGCGATCGACCGCGGACCGTTGACGCCCGCGACGGACAGCCGCTCGCCGTACGGGGCGGTGCGCGAGCGCACCTCGTCGAGGGGCAGCAGGATCGAGAGCATGGAGCCCCTGCCCGCGAGCCGGGCCTGGGCCCTGCCGCAGAGCGCGCTGACCCGGGCACCGTCCTCCAGGCTCAGACCGCCCGCGACGACGGCGGCGGCCATCTCGCCGATGCTGTGGCCGACGACCGCGGCCGGCTCGACGCCGAAGGAGCGCCACAGGGCTGCGAGGCCGAGGGAGGTCGCGAAGAGTGCGGGCTGGACGACGTCGACGCGGTCCAGAGCGGGCGCGCCCGGCGCCCCGCGCAGCACGTCCTCCAGGGACCAGTCGACGTACGGGGCGAGCGCCTCGGCGGTGGCCCGGACACTGGCGAGGAAGACGTCGGAGCCGTCGAGCAGGTCGGCGGCCATGCCGGGCCACTGCGCGCCGTGGCCCGGGAAGACGAAGACGGTCCGGTCGCGCGGCGCGGCCGTGGCACTGACGCGTCCGGGGCCGCGGCGGCCCTCGGCGAGCGCGGCCAGCTCCTCGGCGAACTCGGCCCCGGTGGCGGCCAGCAGGACCGAACGGTGCGCGAACGCGGTGCGCGAGACGGCCAGGGAGTGCCCGACATCGGCGGCGCCGGGGTGTCCGCCGGCGCCGTCGGCGAGCTGCGCGAGGAGCTGCCCCGCCCGGGCGCGTTCGGCCGCCGCGGTGTGCCCGGAGACAACCCACGGCAGCACCCCGGCCCGGAAGGCGGCGGGCCGCCCGGTGGACCGTACCTGTGCACCGTCACGGGGCGTCCCGTCGACCTCCACGCCCCACACCACCCCGTCGAAGTCGACCGCCCGCACCACGCCGGGCCGCCCGGCCGCGGCGGAGCGCACCGCCCCGGCCAGCCGAACCCCGGCTCCGGCCCCGGCTTCGGACGCGGGCCGGGCCGCGTCCGGTTCGGGGGCCGGGCCCGTGGCTCCGAGCACGGCGAGGATCCTGTCGCCGTCCGCCTCGGCCCGGGCCAGGGGCTTGAGGACGACGACGGCCCCGTCCGTGGCGCCGGCGAGGGCGATCAGGCTCTCCCCGGCGCGCAGGCTCTCCGCCGCGAGGTGCACCGCCGCCAGGGCGGACGCCGCGTCCGCGCGTACGGTCCGGTGCGCACCGGTCAGGCCGAACACGGCCGCGACCTCCCCGGTGACGCCCTCGGCGTCCGCCCCGAGGAAGAGCCCCGTACCGGCGGAGCCGCGCAGCGAGGCCGGCAGGGTACCGGCCTGCTCCAGGGCCTCCCAGCACAGTTCCAGCAGGAGCCGCTGCCGCTCGTCCACCGACGCGGCCGCCTCCGGCCCGATGCCGAAGAACGCCGGGTCGAAGCCCTCGGCTCCGTCCCCTCCCGGGACGCGGCAGGACAGCCCGATGACGGCGACGGGCTCCCCGGCGGTCCCGGCGAACTCGGCATCGCGGCGGGTGGTCTCGACAGACATGCGGATCCTCACTCCAAGTCCAAAGGTGTTCCGGGGAGCAGCACTTCGAGGGGGACGCCCGGAACACCCCGGAGGCGACCCGCCTGTACGACCGGCCCGCGGCGCGCGCGGCGCGCGACGGCTCGGCTACCAGTCCACGAGCAGCCGGGCCAGCCCCCGGGTACCGAGGCCGTCCTTCCAGACCACGGCGTCGGGGCCCGCGGCCAGCCGCAGGGTGGGGAACCGCCGCATCAGACGCTCCAGCACGGTCTGCAGCTGGAGCCTGGCCAGCGGTGCGCCCAGACAGCGGTGCACCCCGTGGCCGAACGTCAGGTGTGCGGCGTCGTGCCCCTGCGGATCCAGCAGTCCGGGTTCGGCGAAGGTCTTGCCGTCCCGGTTCCCGTGCAGCAGGGAGACGATGACGCCCTCCCCGGCCTGGACGGTGACGCTGCCGAGCGGTACGGGCTCCACCGCGACCCGGGGGAAGCTGATCGGGGTGGAGGGGGTCAGCCGCAGCAGCTCCTCGACCGTGGGGGCCAGCCGGTCGGGCCGCCCGCACAGCTCCCGGTACGCGGCCGGATCGCGGAGCAGGGCGTGCGCCGACAGGCCGAGCTGCCCGACGACGGTCTCGTAGCCGGCCATCAGCAGGGTGAGCCCCATGGTGAGCAGCTCGCCCATGGACAGGTCGCCCTGCTCGTGCGCCGCGATCATGGAGGTGAGGAGGTCGTCCTCCGGCCGGCGGCGCTTGCGGTCGATCAGGTCGGCCATGTAGTCGATGAGTTCGAGGCGGCGCCGGGCCTTCTCCTGCGGGGTACTGGCCGAGATGTCGAACAGCACCTCGACCCAGTCGCGGAAGCGGGTGGAGTCCTCGGGGGGAACGCCGAGCAGCGAGCACAGGACGGCCAGCGGCAGCGGTGCGACGAGGGCCTCGATCAGGTCGGTGCCGGGCCCCGACGCGGCCAGGGCGTCGAGGTGGCGGTCGGCCAGCTCCTCGACGGCCGGGGCCATGGCGGCGGTGCGGCCGGTGGTGAACGCCCTGGTCACCACGCGCCGCAGCCTGGAGTGGTCCGCACCGTCCATGCTCATCATGGAATTCGGCACGGGCTGGGCGTCGTTGAGCTTGGGGGCCTGCGGCGTGACGGCCTCGGCGCGGCTGAACCGCCGGTCCGTCAGGACCCGGCGGGCCAGTGCGTAGTCGCACACCAGCCACATCTTGTCGCCGGCGGGCGTGAAGAACGGGACGACGTCGATGCCGTCCGGGACCTGGCCCTCCCCGGCCACGTACTGGCCGAGGAACTCCGGAAGCGGGCCCAGCGGGCCGGCGCTGCGGTGCTTCATGCCTTTCCTCCCCGTTGTGGTCGGCGATCAGGTGTTCAAGAGGCGGCGCTCGGCCTCGCGCAGGACCGAGACCTGCCGGTTGAACGCGATGCGCACGTAGCTCTCCCCGTCGGCCGGGTCGGCGAAGAAGGGCGTTCCGGGGACGACCAGCACCCCGGTCCGGTCCAGGAGTTCGCGGACGAAGCCGAGGCTGTCCGGCCGGCCGCCGGTGAGCGGGCCGATGTCGGCGAAGAGGAAGCAACCGCCCTCCGCCGGGGTGAACTTCATGCCCATGCGCGAGAAGACGTCCTGGGCGAGGTCGCGCCGCTGCGCCATCTGGGCCGCCGCGACGGTCGGGTCGACGCCGTGGGCGGTCCGTCCGGCGGCCACCTGGAGCGGGACAGCGGCGCCCAGCGTGGTGAGTTCGTGCACCTGGCGCAGCGCGCCCGTGCGCACCGGGTCGGACCGCAGGAAGCCCAGCCGCCATCCGCTGACGGCGTGGCTCTTGGACAGGGACCCGACGACGATGCTGCGCTCGGCCAGCCCGGGCACGTCGGCCACGGAGACGTGGGGACGGCCGTCGAAGGTGAAGGCGCGGTAGACCTCGTCGGAGATCACGGTGACGTCCCGGCGCTCGCACAACTCGGCGATCTCGCCCAGCTCCTGGCGGGTGAGGACGCGTCCGGTCGGGTTGCCGGGGGTGTTCAGGACGACGGCCCGGGTGCGGGGGGAGAAGGCGGCGGCCAGCTCGGCGGGGTCGAAGCGCCACTCCGGCGCGTGCAGCCGTACGTACCGGGGTACGGCCCCGGTCAGTTCGACGGCGGCGGTGAAGTGGTCGAAGCCGGGGTCGAAGAGGATGACCTCGTCGCCGGGATCGACGGTCGCCAGCAGCGCGACGAAGAGGGCCTCCGTCGCGCCCGCGGTGACGGTGACCTCGGTGTCCGGGTCGGTGGGGGTGCCGAGGGACTCCGCGATCCGCTGCCGCAGGGTCGCGTCCCCGTTGGGGTGCTCGTACTGGTTGTGGCCGGCCCGCACGGCACGGGCCGCCTCCTCGATCATGTCGGCGGAGGTCTCGGGGTGGCCGGGGGTGCCGACCGCCAGATCGACGGCGTCACGGGTCCGCGCCAGCATGAACACCTCGGTCAGGCCGCTGCCCTTGAGCCGGGCCGCACGCGACGAGACGGGCGACCTGTGGGCCCGGGAGTGCGTCATTTCCGATCCTCCTGCTCCTGCTGAATCGACTGAATTAGCTGAATAGGGAGGCGCAGTGCGGGCGCGGGAAAACGGCCATAGCCGTTCCGCTTTACCTCTGGTGCCTCGTGAAGAAAGCCGAGCCGGCGGCGATGTGAATTCTGCTGAGCCGCTGCGGAGAAACTCTGGCCGAGAATGAACATACCTCTCGCCCGGGAGGCGGAGAACAGAACGGCGACGACAGAGGGCGACGGCGTACGACGGCCGTTCGGTTGTTCGACGAGCCGGCCGGCCCGTCCCGTCGACGGGACGGCGCCGCCCCGAAGACGCCCCGAAGACGCCCCGAAGGCGCGTGCGCCCGGGCGACTTTGGCACGCCTTTAGCACGTGCTGCGAGCCTCCACACCTGTTCTGGGGGACCCCTTCACATGGAGGCACGATGGCGATTCAGGCCGGCGACATCGACGGATCGAGAACGGGGCAGATCCGTCCGGCCCCCGAGCCGGCGCCGAGGGCGCGCAGGGGCATGGGCGAGGACCCGCGGCGCGGCCAGGTGCTGACCACGAAGGTGGGCCTGCAGATGCCGGCCGGGATGTCCTTCGACGACTGGGAGAAGGCCGGGCGCCAGCTGTCCGGAATCGTGGATTCCTCATCCTGGTGGCTCGGCGACTGGCTCGTGTACGGCAAGGACCACTACACCGACCGCTACCAGCGCGGGATCCGGGCCGCGGGGCTCCAGTACCAGACCCTGCGCAACTACGCCTGGGTCTCCCGCCGCTTCGACTTCAGCCGGCGGCGGGGCTCCCTGAGCTTCCAGCACCACGCCGAGCTGGCGTCCCTGCCGCACGACGAGCAGGAGACCTGGCTCGACCGCGCCGAGCAGCGCAGATGGACCACCAAGCAGCTGCGCGGCGCCATCCGCGCCGCACGCGAGAGCCAGGACCGGGTCCGGGTCCCCGCGGAACCGACGCGGAGGCTCGAAGTGCCGGGCAGCCGTCTGCAGTGGTGGCACCGGGCGGCCGAGCAGGCGGGCGTGGACTTCGAGCGCTGGGTGCTCGTCACCTTGGACAGCGCGGCCAAGCAGGCCCTGGCCGAACTCGGCAGGCTGGACGCCGCGGACGGGCCGGCGGAGCTCACGGCGCCGACCGCACCCGGTGGGCCGCTGGAGATCGAGGGGCCGAAGCCGCCCGCGGAGCGGGGTGGGTCCGAAGGGCCGGCCTCCGGTGCCTGACGCACCGCGCGGCCGCCCGCGGCGCACGGGCCCGCACTCCGCGGGGGAGTGCGGGCCCCGCGGGGGTGTCCGCCGGATCAGGGCAGCTGCCGCATGAGGTCGGCCGTGTCGCGCTGCCGCGGGCACCCGCTGTGGGTGAAGGACTCCAGCACCCGTCCGCGCACCTCGGCGGGCTGTTCCTGGCTGAGCTTGAACATGCCCTCGGCGCCGGTCACGGTGATCCGGAAGGCGCCCACGCCCGGCAGGAGCTGGTGGAAGTAGCCGACCGAGTCGGTCATGTCCCAGCCCGTCCCGAACTTCGCCTCCTCGAAGGCGCGCACGGTGGACCGCACCACCTCCATCGTCTCCTCGCTCGATTCGATCTTCTCCACGACGCCGCGTACGTGCACCGAGGTGAAATCCCATGTCGGGGCCGCCGGTGATTTCTCGTACACCGTCGGGGAGACATAGGAATGCGGGCCGGTGAAGGTCAGCAGGACGACGCCGCCCGTCTTCATTGCCGCCCAGTGCGGATTCGCCTTGTTCATGTGGCCGAGGAGCCTGGCCCCTGAAAGGTCCGGGGCCCATGCGTCCAAATTCTCCTGCGGATCGGCGATGACCGGCAGATGCGTGGCGAACGGGCCGTCCTCGACGGTCCCGTTGGTCACCGCCAGGGCCAATGGATTCTCGCGCATCAGATCGGTCATCCATGAACTGTCGGGTTCACGGTAGTTACTGGGGACGAACATCCTGAATTCACCCTTTCGGTCGGCGCGGTGCGTGAATACATGAAAATCCGGACCGACCGTACCGCTGTCCCGTCACCGGGACACCGGCCTTCGGTATTCGGATCGCGCAAAGGCCGCTCGGATTGCCTTGTTGGTGCCTTCAGGTTGGCGCCGGGACGTTCTCCGGCGCAATACTGAAGAAAGGTCTCCCGGATCACCGGTCGAGATTCCAAGACGCTAGCGGGAGAATTGTCTATGGGTACAACGGGTACGCATAACCATGAAATTCACGACGTGGTCGGCATCGGCTTCGGCCCGTCCAACCTGTCGCTCGCAATCGCTCTGGAAGAGCACCGGGCCAACGTTCCGGACCGTCCGGTGAAGGCCGTGTTCTTCGAGCGCCAGGCGTCGTTCGGATGGCACCGCAACATGCTGCTGCCGTCGACGACCATGCAGATCTCGTTCCTGAAGGACCTGGCGACCTTCCGCAATCCGGTGTCCCGGTTCAGCTTCGTCTCGTATCTCCACGAGGCCGGGCGCCTGGTGCAGTTCGTCAACAACCAGGATTTCTTCCCGACCCGGCAGGAATTCCACCACTACCTGGAATGGGCGGCGGCGGGCCTCGCCGACCGGGTGTCCTACGGATCAGAGGTCACCGCGATCCGGCCCGCCGGGGACGCCGGGCGCGGATCCCCCGACCACCTCGAGCTGGAGGTGCGGGGCGCCGGCGGCGACGTCCGGCTGGTCAAGACGCGCAACGTGGCCATATCGACCGGCCTGGTGCCGCGCCTGCCGGCCGGGGTGACCGCGGACGAACGGGTCTGGCACAGCTCCCAGTTCCTGGAGAGGTTCCGCGGCCTCGACCCCAACGAGCTCAAGAGCGTGGCGGTGGTCGGCGCCGGCCAGAGCGCGGCCGAGATCACCCGGTTCCTGTACGACACGCTCCCGCACGCGCGCGTCAGCGCGGTCATCCCGTCCTACGGGTACTCCGTCGCGGACGACACGCCCTTCGCCAACCAGGTGTTCGACCCGGCCGCGGTCGACGAGTACTACTTCGGCACCGACCGGGCGCGGGAGGCCTTCTGGCGCTACCACCGCAACACGAACTACTCCGTCGTCGACGACGAGGTGATCCGCGCCCTGCACCAGCGCTCGTACGAGGAGGAGGTGCGCGGCGACAAGCGGCTGCACTTCCTCAACCTCACCCGGGTCGCCGAGGTCGGCCGGGTCGGCAACGAGACGCGGCTCACCCTCAACTCGCTGCTCGACAGCGAGCCGCAGGAGCTGGACGTCGACGCGCTCGTCTTCGCGACGGGCTACGAGGGCATGGACCCCGCCGGCCTGCTCGGCGACTTCGACCGGCACTTCCTGCGCGACGAGACGGGCCGCCACCGGGTGGAGCGCGACTACCGCCTCGTCACCGCGTCGGGCCTGTCCTGCGGGATCTACCTCCAGGGCGGCACCGAGCACACCCACGGCCTGTCGTCGTCCCTGCTGTCGAACATCGCCGTGCGCAGCGGGGAGATCGCCGACTCCATCGTCCTGCGCAGGGCCGAGCAGGAACTGGCCGGGGCGCGTGCCGTCGAGGCCGCCGGCGCGGGTGCGGCCGTCCGGGCCTGACCCGGGATCCCCCGCACGGCCGAAGGGTGGGCCCCGGTGCTGTTCGTCCAGCACCGGGGCCCACCCTTCGTACGTCATCGGCCGTTCCGCGGAATGCGCGCAATACGCGGCACCCCCATCACTTCACGCGGCGTCGGCGGAAACCCGGTCCGCGGCCATCGCGTCGCGCAGGCTCTGCGGCCGCAGGTCGGTCCAATTCGCCTCGACGTACTCCAGGCACAGCTGGCGGCTTTCCTCACCGAAAACGATGCGCCAGCCGGCGGGAACCTCGGCGAACGACGGCCAAAGCGAGTGCTGGTCCTCGTCGTTCACCAGTACGTAGAACCGGCCGTCAGCGTCGTCGAACGGGTTGCTGCTCATGAATCCACTCCAATTCAAGCCGTTCACGGTGCGCTTCCCGGACGGGAAACGGACCGTCATCCATTAAGGGGGAGGGAGTTGGCGGGACCGCCGTGCCCGATCATGGCACCTTTCGGCCGCCCGGTGGAGCCCGGTGTGGGGACGGGGCGTCCCGCCGGCACCGTCGACGCGTTTGTCCCGCCGTCCTGTTGACGGGACGGCTCCCGCTCCGAACACCTTGCACCAAATTCCCGCGGTTCTGGTCGAGTTCCCGGGAACGGACTTCCGGTCGCGCCTTATCGCGCGCAATGCTGGACGGGCGACCACGGCCCCGTGCCGTGGTCCTTCACGTCCCCGGGAGCCGGAGTCCTCCACAGAAGGAGTTGTGCCGATGAGCGTCGCCAGCGCGGCCGGCCGTTCTCTTCACCCTGCGCACGAGGTTCTCATGACGACCCCCCGGCGGACCGCCCTGGACAAGGCGCGGTCCGTCTGTGAGGCGCTGCCATGGCTGACCCGCCACCAGAACCGCACCGTCGTCATCAAACTGGGCGGGCACGCCATGGTCGACGAGCAGCTGACCGCGGCTTTCGCCAGCGACGTCGTCTTCCTGCGCTACGCCGGACTGAAGCCCGTGGTCGTCCACGGCGGCGGCCCGCAGATCGGAGCCGAACTCGAACGGCGCGGCCTGGTCAGCGAGTTCAAGGCGGGCCTGCGGGTCACCTCGCCGCCCGCGATGGACGTGGTCCGGATGGTGCTCGCCGGGCGCGTCCAGCGCGAACTCGTCGGGCTGATCAACGCGAACGGCCCGCTGGCCGTCGGCATGACCGGCGAGGACGCCGACACCCTCACCGCCGTCCGGCACGTGCCGTGGGTCGACGGCGAACCGGTGGACATCGGCCGGGTCGGCGACATCACCCGCGTGGACACCGGCGCCATCGAGGCGCTCCTCGCCGACGGCCGCATCCCGGTCGTCTCGTCCGTCGCCCGCAGCGCCGAGGACGGCCACGTCTACAACGTCAACGCCGACACGGCGGCGGCCGCGCTGGCCACCGCGCTGCGCGCCCAGGCGCTCGTGATGCTCACCGACGTGGAGGGCCTGTACGCGGGCTGGCCGGCCGGCGGCGAGGTCATCGCCCGGCTCACCGCCCGCGAGCTGGAGAAGCTGCTGCCGGAGCTCGCCGACGGGATGGTCCCCAAGATGACCGGCTGCCTGCACGCCGTGCGGGGCGGCGTCGGCACCGCGCGTGTGATCGACGGACGGGTCCCGCACGCGGTCCTGCTGGAGATGTTCACGGACGAGGGGGTCGGCACGGTGATCGTGCCGGACCCCGAAGCGGACGAGGAGGCGGACCAGGGGGCGGGCCCGGAGCCGGGGTCGGACGGGGTGCGGCGATGAGCGCGTCGGTCGTGCCGGGCCGATTATCCACCGACCATCGTGGCGCCATGATGGCGCCATGTGGCCGCGGGCGATGCCACGGCCCGGTACGGGCGGCCGCGGCGAGTGGTGGCCGGTATCAACTGCCTTCTTTTGTCCCGCGCTTGACCCAATCCGCGCTCGCCCCGGGCCCCGATCGCCCAGGTCGGCGGGTTCTGCCCACTCGCGCCGCAGCCCCCGTACGGCCGTGCGCCGAGCCTCCTGATCCGGCCACTCCGGCCCCATGGCGCAGAAATGGCGCGACAGTGGCGCCATATGTGTGCCATCATGGCGTCACGGAAGGCGCCCCGTAGGGCCGGGCCTACGGCCGGCCGCGCCGATCGCCCTGCCCGACCGAACCACCCCCGCTCGCACCACCGATTCAAACAGGAGTTCTTTTCGTTATGGCCACTTTCCTTTACAAAGTGGGTCGGTTCGCCTTCCGGCGACGAGGCCTGGTCGCCCTGCTGTGGGTCGCCGTCCTGGTCGGAGTCGGTTTCGCGGCCTCCACCGCGCCGGCTCCGCCCGCCGATACGTTCTCCATGCCGGGTACGGAGTCCCAGAAGGCCTTCGACCTGCTGAAGGAGAAGTTCCCGGCCATGAGCGTGGACGGCGCCACCGCCCGCGTGGTCGTCCGTACGCCCGGCGGCGAGAAGCTCTCCGACCCCGCCCAGAAGGCCAAGGTCGAGGCGCTCGTCGGAGCGCTCGCCAAGGCGCCGGACGTGGTCTCCGCGTCCGACCCCTTCGCCACCAATGCCATCAGCCAGGACGGCACCACGGCCTACGCCGTCGCCACCTACAAGCTGACCGCGCTCAAGCTGACCGACGAGGCCCACGACGGCCTCGACAAGGTGCTCGGCGACGCCCGGGCCGCCGGACTCGTCGTCGAGGCCGGCGGTGACGCCGTCAAGGTCGACGGAGCACCGGGCGGCGGCGCCGAAGGCATCGGCATCCTGATCTCCGCGATCGTCCTGGTCCTCACCTTCGGCTCGATGATCGCCGCCGGCATGCCCCTGCTCACGGCCATCCTGGGCGTCGCCATCGGTGGTGCGGCCATCACCGCGCTGGGCAGCACCCTCGGTCTGTCCAGCACGACGTCCACCCTCGCGCTGATGATCGGCCTCGCGGTCGGCATCGACTACGCCCTGTTCATCGTCTCCCGCTACCGCTCCGAGATGGCCGAGGGCCGCGAGCGCCAGGACGCCGCGGGACGGGCCGTCGGCACGGCCGGCTCCGCCGTCGTCTTCGCCGGACTCACCGTCATCGTCGCCCTCGCCGGCCTCGCCGTCGTGAACATCCCGATGCTCACCAAGATGGGCCTCGCCGCCGCAGGCACGGTCGCCGTCGCGGTCCTCATCGCGGTCACCTTCGTCCCGGCCCTCCTCGGCTTCGCACCGATCAAGGTCATGCCCCGCCGCGACCGCAAGCAGTACAGCGGCAAGCCCCTCACCGAGCGCCAGCAGCGCAAGGCCGACAAGCGGGCCGCCAAGGGCGGCAAGCCGAACCTGGGCACCCGCTGGGCGCGGTTCGTGGTCCGCCGCCCGCTCGTCGTCCTCCTCTTCGGTGTCGTCGGCCTCGGCGTCGTCGCCGTACCGGCCGCGAGCCTGCAGCTCGGCCTGCCCGGCGAGGGCACCATGGCGCCGGAGACCACCCAGCGCAAGGCCTACGACATGCTGTCCGAGTCCTTCGGGGCCGGGTTCAACGGCCCGCTGATGGTCACCGTCCAGGCCAAGGACGCGGCGACCGCCGCCGCCGGCGTGGGCAAGGAGCTCGCCAAGGTCGAGGGCGTCGCCACGGTGACCCCCGCCACGCCCAACGACAAGGGCGACACCGCGGTGCTCACCGTCATCCCGAAGACCGGACCCACCGAGACCGAGACCGAGGAACTCGTCGGACACATCCGGGGAGTCGCCGGCACCCTCGGCTCGGGCAACGGCGGCGCCGAGATCCTGGTGACCGGTCAGACCGCCCTGTTCATCGACTTCTCCCAGACCCTCGACGACGCGATGCTGCCCTACCTGGGCCTGGTCGTCGGACTCGCCTTCCTCCTGCTGGTCCTGGTCTTCCGCTCGCTGCTCGTCCCGCTCAAGGCGGCCCTCGGTTTCCTGCTCTCCGTGAGCGCGGCCATCGGCGCGGTCGTCGCCGTCTTCCAGTGGGGCTGGCTCGGGGAGTTCTTCGGCGTCGAACAGCCCGGCCCGATCATGAGCACCCTGCCGATCTTCATGATCGGTGTCGTGTTCGGCCTCGCGATGGACTACGAGGTCTTCCTCGTGACCCGGATGCGGGAGGCCCACGTGCACGGGGCGCAGCCCAAGGACGCGGTCGTCACCGGATTCCGCTACGGCGGCCGGGTGGTCGGCGCCGCCGCGATCATCATGGTCAGCGTCTTCTCCGGCTTCATCATGGAGGACAACGTCTTCGTCAAGATGGTCGGCTTCAGCCTCGCCGTCGCCGTCCTCTTCGACGCCTTCGTCGTCCGCATGGCCCTGGTGCCCGCGCTGTTCGCCCTGTTCGGCCGGTCGGCCTGGTGGCTGCCCCGCTGGCTCGACCGGGTGCTGCCGAACATGGACGTCGAGGGCGAGAAGCTCAGCCGCACCGCCCCCGTCCTGCCCTCCCAGCAGCGCCGCGAACAGGAGGCCGGCGCCCTGCGCTGACCCCCTGCGAGGAACGGAACGCCCGTGCGCCGACGGCCCCGAGAGCCGTCGGCGCACGGGCGTTCCCGCCGCCGTCCGCCGGGGCCCGCTCCCCGGCCGCGCCGTCGATCAGGAAGGTCCGCGGTCGACCGGCAGGCCCGTCGGTTCCTTGATGCGCTTCATGATGATCTGCGAGTTGACCTCGGTGATGCCGGTGAGGGCGGTCAGCTTCTCGATCCACAGCCGCTCGTACGCACGCAGGTCCGCGACCGCGATCCGCAGCAGGCAGCCGGGGCTGCCGAAGAGGCGGTACGCCTCGATCACGTCGGGGATGTCCTGGAGGGCGGCCTCGAAGGCCTCGACCGCCGCGCGGTCCCGGCGCACCTCGACCGAGACGAGCACCTCGAAGCCGCGCTCGACCGCCTCGGGGTCGATCACCGCGCGGTAGCCCTGGATCACCCCGTCCTGCTCCAGCTGACGCACCCGGCGCATGCACGGGGACGGGGTCAGCCCCACGCGCTGGGCGAGCTCCTGGTTGCTCAGCCGCCCGTCGGCCTGGAGCTCGCGCAAGATATCGCGGTCAATGGCGTCCATGGCGCAATTATCACCCACGGCTTCTCGGCCACCCCGGCGGAAGACGCAAGCACATTGCGCACAGATCGCTCTATCATTGCTGCTTTGAGTACAAATGTACGAGTGAGTTGCGACGGAGAAGGGCGGCCACGCAGCATGGGACGGATCGTCGTCATCAGCACCGGCGGCACGATAGCCAGCCGCTGGCAGGGCTCCGGCTTCGCCGCGGACGCCGACGGGAGCGAGGTCATCGCCACGGCGCCGCTGCCCGAGGGCATGACCGTCGAGGTCGTCGACCTGTTCAGCGTGAACAGCCCCCGCCTCACCACCGCCCACCAGCTCACCCTCCTGCGCACCGTGCACGAGGTGCTCGCCGACCCCGGCGTCGACGGCATCGTCGTCACCCACGGAACCGACACCCTGGAGGAGTCGGCGTTCCTCGTCGACCTCCACCACCACGACCCGCGCCCCGTCGTCTTCACCGGCTCGCAGCGGCCCATGGGCACCGCCGACGGCGACGGACCGGGCAACCTGTACGACGCGCTCCTGACCGCCGCCACCACCCGCGGGCTCGGCGTCCTGATCGCCTTCGCCGGACGCGTGCACGCCGCGCGCGGCACCGTGAAGACGCAGGCCGTGGACCTGGACGCGTTCGCCGACCCCTCCAAGGAACTGCTCGGGAAGATCGGCTTCGGCAAGGTCGCCATCCTGCGCACCCCCCAGCGCCCGGCCGCACTCCCGCTGCCCGCCATGCCCGAACTCCCGCCGCGCGTCGACATGGTGATGCACCACGCCGACGCCGACCCGGCGCTGCTGAACGCCGCCGTCGAGTCCGGCGCCCGCGGCCTCGTCCTCATCGGGACCGGCGCGGGCAACGCCACCCCGGAAATCGTCGAGGCGGTCCGCGCCGCCGTCGCGCGCGGGGTGCTGGTCGCCCTGACCACGCGCGTCATGGCCGGGCCGGTCACCGAGATCTACACGCACGGCGGAGCGGTGGACCTCGTCGCGGCCGGCGCCGTCCCGACGGGCACCCTGCGCGCCGGACAGGCCCGCATCGCGGTCCTCTCCGCGCTCCTGGCCACCGACGACTCCGCCGAGCAGGCCCGCATCCTGCGCGAGTCCCTCACCCCGGCCGGCCCGGTGCTCGTCGAGGCATAACGCCCCGGGCGGCGTGGGCGACCGTTAGGCTCCGGTCAACGGTCGCTACGCTGCGGGGGGTTGCATGGAGCCCGGCACCATCGGCATCAGGCTGGCCTCGGCGGCCGTCGGACCCCTCGTGAAGAAGCTGTTCGTCAGCGAGGGCGCCGGCGCCGGCGTCGTCGACCGGCCGATCCGCCTTTCGGGCTACGTGTCCTTCACGGGCGAGAAGCGTTCCCTCACGGAATCAGACCTGCGCACGCTGGCCGCCAAGCTGGTGAAACAGGCCCTGCGCACGGGCGAGCGCCCGATCACCGAAGACGAACAGCAGGCCGTCACCGACGCCCTCGCGCAGACCCTGCGGGGCCTCGGCGACCTGACCATGACCGACCTGGACGCCGTCCGGCTCGGTTCCGCGGCCTTCGCGCGCGAACTGCGCGCCGTGAGCGGCCACCCCGAGCGGGAGCTCACCGCCGACGCCACGCACTTCCACGAGCGCCTCGTCGACACCGCCTGCCTGCACATCCTGCAGTTCTTCACCCAGCGCTCCACCTTCGTGGCCCACGCCATGGTGGAACAGACCCGTGGGATCGCCGAACTGACCGCCAAGGTCGACGAACTGATCCGTCGCGACCCGCTGCCCGGAGCCGAGGACGCCGCGTTCGAGCAGCTGTACCTCCCGTACGTGGAGAAGAAGCACGGCAAGCTGACCATCTACGGCATCGACCTCACCAACTCCCCGACCCGGTGGCCCCTGGACGCGGCGTACCTGAGCCTGGAGGCGGCGCCGCTCGCGCGCGCTCGGTGGACGAGGAGCGGCCACTCGGGTCCGGCCGGTGCGGAGCAGAGCGACTACGGTGCCGTCATCGACGTGATCACGCCGGCATCCGTCGCACGCCTCTCGCCGGCCCGGTCACCGGCCGAGGCGGCTCGCACGACACGGGCGGGACTCCCGCAGCCGCCGGAGGACAGCCGGTCCGCCGAGGAGGCGGGCGCCCGGCTCGCTGCGGACCACGGACTGGACCGGCAACAGTTCGACCGGGCGTTTCGGAAGCTGTTCCAGACCCTCGTGCCGCGGCCCGCCGACCACGCCCTGGCCGACAACCCCCGGGTACTGCTCCGCGGCGAAGCCGGGTCCGGCAAGACCACCCTCGTCCAGTGGCTGGCCGTCACCGCCGCCCGCCAGGACCTCACCCCGCAGATGGAGTACCTCGACGACCGCATCCCCTTCGTCCTGCCACTGCGCACGCTCACCCGCCACGGCGAACGGCTGCCCGCGCCACGGGACTTCCTGACCGCGGCCGGCTGTCCTCTCGGCGCCGCCCAGCCCGACGGCTGGGCCCACCGCGTCCTGCTGGCCGGCCGCGGCCTCGTCCTCGTCGACGGCATCGACGAGATCCCCGACACCGAACGCGAACGCACCCGCGGCTGGCTGCGGGACCTGATGGACACCTACGACGGGGACAACCGCTGGCTCGTCACCTCGCGCCCCTCCGCCGTCGGCGCGGACTGGCTCGCAGAGGAGGACTTCACCGAGCTGACCCTGTCCGCCATGGGCCGAGCGGAGGTCACCACCTTCATCAGGCGGTGGCACACCGCCGCCCGCGACGGCGGCGAAGCCGACGCGAAACTCCGGACGTACGAGACCCAGCTCCTCACCGCCGTACGGACCAAGCCCGACCTCGGACGCCTGGCCACCAACCCCCTGATGTGCGGACTGATCTGCGCCCTCCACCGCGACCGGAACGGCTACCTCCCGCACGGCCGCAAGGACCTCTACGAGGCCGCCCTGTCCATGCTGCTGAGCCGCCGCGACCGCGAACGCGACATGGCGGTCCCGGACCTGCGGGAGGAGCCACAACTCGACCTGCTGCAACGCCTCGCGTACTGGCTGATCAAGAACGGCCGCACGGAGATGGACCGTTCCCGCGCCGAGGAGATCATCGCCCGCGCACTGCCCGCGGTCCAGGAAGCGGCCGCCCTGGGTGACGCGCCCGTCGTCTTCGAGCACTTCCTCCAGCGCAGCGGGCTCCTGAGGGAACCGGGGCCCGGCACGGTGGAGTTCGTCCACCGCACCTTCCAGGACTTCCTGGGCGCGCGGGCCGCCGTCGAGGAAGGCGACTTCGGGCTCCTCACCGGCCACGCCGACGACGACCAGTGGGAGGACGTCATCCGGATGGCGGTCGCCCTCGCCCGCCCCGCCGAACGCGTCACCATCATCCGCGACCTCCTCGCCCGTGGCGAGAACTCCTCCGACCAGCGCACCCGCGCCCGCATCTACCTGCGCGCCGCCGTCTGCCTCGAACACGCCACCACCCTCGACCCCGAAGTACGCGCGGCCGTCGAAGCACGCACCGCCACACTCATCCCCCCGGCGAACGCGGAGGAGGCCCGCGCCCTGGCGAAGGTCGGCCCGCTGCTCCTGAGCCTGCTCCCCGGCCCGGAGAAGCTTGACGACATGGACGCGTACCACGTGGTGATCGCGGCCTCCCGGGTCGGATCGGACTCCGCCGTGTCCTACCTCGCGCAGTTCGTGGAACACCGCTGGCCACCGGTCCGTTCCGAACTCCTGCTGGCCTGGCCGCGCTTCGACAGCGCCGAGTACGCCGACGAGGTCGTCGCACACCTGGATCCGGCGGGTCTGCAGTACACCGTCCGGTCCGACGACCAGCTGGACCAGCTGGAACGTCTCGCCGTCCGGCCGGAGGGCCTGATCGTCAGGGGCGGCGTGTCCTGCGGGGCCCTGGCGGGCTACCTCGGCCGGCACGGCCTCCAGGCGATCACGTTCGCGAGCGAGGCGACCCTGTCCGGTCTGGAATGCCTGCGGGGACAGTCCGCCCTGCACACCCTCGACATCGACGGCTGCCCGGACCTGACGGACCTCTCCGCGATCGGCGGCCTTCCGATCCGGCGACTGAACATCGCGACGGGCCGGCCGGACCTCGACCTGCGTGCCGTCGCCCAGCTGGGCCACCTGGAAGTCCTGACCGTCGACGGCCCCGCAGGCCTGAGCTGGTCCCCGCGGTCGCTGCCGATGAGCGCCCCCCTCCAGGGGCTGCTGGTACGCGGTGAGACGAGCCCCGCGCACGGACTCGACGGGCTCGGCTCGCTCCCCGCGCTCGTCCGCCTCGTGCTCAATGCCGAGTCCAGTCCGGCCTCGGCCGCCGACTGGCAGGAGATCCGGGCCCTGCCCCGCCTCGGCAGCCTCAGGGTGTCCGCCACCTCGATCGGGGCCATGCCGGCGGGCATGACGCTCCCGGGCGTCAACAGCCTCACCCTGGACGGTACGTGCGGCGAGAGGGTACTGCGGATGGTGATCAGGCGGTTGCCGCTGGCGTTCCCCGGGCTCCGTGAGTGCCGCTTCCCGGGGAAGTTCACGCCGGAAGGCGACACCGGCATCGACATCGGGCCGCTGGGCGGACTCCCGCGCCTGCAGGAGGTCCAGATCCTGGCGAGCCGTGACCGGGTCCGCGGCGCCGAGCTGCTGCCGCCGTCGGCGAGGGTCTTCTTCGGATGACCGGGGTGGCCAGGGTGACCGATGTGACCAGGGTGACCGGCGTGACCAGGGTGGCCGACGTGGCAGGGGCGTCCGGGCGGCTCCCCTGAGGGCGCCGCCCGGTCGCCGCCGTCAGCTGCCCGGGTTCCCGAACGCCGCCAGGATGCGGTCCGCCGCCGACGTCGGGGTGACCGAGCCCGCCCGGACCGCGGCCTCCAGGTCCGGCGCGAGGCCGCGTACCGCCGGGTCCGCCCGCAGGCGTTCCAGCAGCTCGTCGCGGACCATCGACCAGGTCCACTCCACCTGCTGGGCCGCCCGCTTCGCCGCCAGCCGGCCCCCCGCCTCCAGCAGGGTCCGGTGCTGCTCCAGACGGTTCCACACTTCGTCCAGCCCCGTCGACTCCCGGGCGCTGCACGTCAGCACCGGCGGCGTCCACGCCGCGTCCACCGGGTGCATCAGCCGCAGCGCGCCCGACAGTTCACGGGCCGCGGCCTTCGCGTCGCGCTCGTGCGGGCCGTCCGCCTTGTTCACCGCCAGGACGTCGGCCAGTTCCAGGACACCCTTCTTGATGCCCTGCAGCTGGTCGCCCGTACGGGCCAGGGAGAGCAGCAGGAAGGAGTCGACCATCCCCGCCACCGTGGTCTCCGACTGGCCCACCCCGACGGTCTCGACGAGGACCACGTCGTAGCCCGCCGCCTCCATCACGATCATCGACTCGCGGGTGGCCTTGGCGACCCCGCCCAGCGTGCCCGCCGACGGCGACGGCCGCACGAACGCCGCCGGATCCACCGACAGCCGCTCCATCCGGGTCTTGTCGCCCAGGATGGAGCCGCCCGTGCGCGTCGACGACGGGTCCACCGCGAGCACCGCCACCCGGTGCCCGAGCCCCGTCAGCATCGTGCCGAACGCGTCGATGAAGGTGGACTTCCCCACCCCCGGCACCCCGCTGATGCCGATCCGGCGAGCCCGCCCCGAGTGCGGCAGCAGCTCCGTCAACAGGCCCTGCGCGAGCGCCCGGTGAGCGGGCAGGGTGGACTCGACGAGGGTGATCGCGCGCGCGACGAACGCGCGCTTGCCGTCGAGCACCCCCTTCGCGTAGGCCTCGATGTCGATCTTCGGCACCGGCGGCCGCCTACAGCTCGTGGCCCAGGTCCGCGGCCAGCCGCGTCACCAGGTCGTGGGCCGCGTCCGGGATGACCGTTCCGGGCGGGAACACCGCCGTGGCGCCCATCTCCAGCAGCGTCGGGACATCCGCCGGCGGGATTACCCCACCCACGACGATCATGATGTCCTCGCGGCCCTCCTCCGCCAGCTGCTCGCGCAGCGCCGGTACGAGGGTCAGGTGACCGGCCGCCAGCGACGACACGCCCACCACGTGGACGTCCGCCTCGACGGCCTGGCGGGCCACCTCCGCCGGGGTCTGGAACAGCGGGCCGACGTCCACGTCGAAGCCCAGGTCGGCGAAGGCGGTCGCGATCACCTTCTGGCCGCGGTCGTGCCCGTCCTGGCCCATCTTGGCCACCAGGATGCGCGGACGGCGTCCCTCCGCCTCCTCGAACCGGTCCACCAGCGCACGCGTGCGCTCCACCGACGGGGACTCGCCCGCTTCGTTTCGGTACACGCCCGCGATCGTACGGATCTGGCTCGCGTGCCGTCCGTACACCTTCTCCAGTGCGTCCGAGATCTCACCCACGGTCGCCTTGGCGCGCGCAGCGTCCACCGCCAGGGCGAGGAGGTTGCCGTCGCCGCGCTCGGCGGCGTTCGTCAGCGCCCGCAGGGTGTCCTGGGTGACCGCCTCGTCGCGCTCCTCGCGCAGCCTGCGCAGCTTGGCGATCTGCTGGGAGCGCACCGAGGAGTTGTCGACCTTCAGGACGTCGATCGCCTCGTCGTTCTCCACGCGGTACTTGTTGACGCCGATCACCGGCTGACGGCCCGAGTCGATCCGCGCCTGCGTCCGCGCCGCGGCCTCCTCCACGCGCAGCTTCGGGATGCCCGCGTCGATGGCCTGCGCCATGCCGCCGGCCGCCTCGACCTCCTCGATGTGCTGCCAGGCCCGCCGCGCCAGGTCGTACGTCAGCTTCTCCACGTACGCGCTGCCGCCCCACGGGTCGATCGACCGGCAGGTCCCCGACTCCTGCTGCAGCAGCAGCTGGGTGTTGCGTGCGATGCGCGCCGAGAAGTCCGTCGGCAGCGCGAGCGCCTCGTCGAGGGCGTTGGTGTGCAGCGACTGGGTGTGGCCCTGCGTCGCAGCCATCGCCTCGATACAGGTGCGCGTCACGTTGTTGAAGACGTCCTGCGCGGTCAGCGACCATCCGGAAGTCTGCGAATGCGTGCGCAGCGAAAGCGACTTGGCGTTCTTCGGGTCGAACTGCTTGACCAGGCGCGCCCACAGCAGGCGGGCCGCGCGCAGCTTCGCGACCTCCATGAAGAAGTTCATGCCGATCGCCCAGAAGAACGACAGGCGCGGCGCGAACGCGTCCACGTCCAGCCCGACCGCCTGCCCGGCGCGCAGGTACTCCACGCCGTCCGCGAGGGTGTACGCCAGCTCCAGGTCGGCCGTGGCCCCGGCCTCCTGGATGTGGTAGCCGGAGATGGAGATCGAGTTGTACCGCGGCATCTTCTGCGAGGTGAACGCGAAGATGTCGGAGATGATCCGCATCGAGGGCCCCGGCGGATAGATGTAGGTGTTGCGGACCATGAACTCCTTGAGGATGTCGTTCTGGATGGTCCCGGCGAGCTTGTCGGGGGAGACGCCCTGCTCCTCCGCCGCCACGATGTACAGCGCGAGGACCGGCAGCACCGCGCCGTTCATCGTCATCGACACCGACATCTTGTCCAGCGGGATCCCGTCGAACAGCTGCCGCATGTCGTAGATCGAGTCGATCGCCACGCCGGCCATGCCGACGTCGCCCGTCACCCGCGGGTGGTCGCTGTCGTAGCCGCGGTGCGTCGGCAGGTCGAAGGCCACCGACAGGCCCTTCTGGCCGGACGCCAGGTTGCGCCGGTAGAAGGCGTTCGACTCCTCGGCCGTGGAGAAGCCGGCGTACTGCCGGATCGTCCAGGGCTGGTTGACGTACATCGTCGGGTAAGGGCCGCGCAGGTACGGGGCCACGCCCGGGTACGTCCGCAGGAAGTCCAGGCCCTCCACGTCCCGCCCGGTGTAGAGCGGCTTGACGCCGATGCCCTCGGGCGTCTCCCACAGCAGGTCGGCGGCCGCGGTGCCGGTGGACTCCTTCACCGACGAGCGCCACTGCTCCTCGGTCACCCCGGAGACCGCGGTCGGGTCGAGCGCCAGCTCGGAGAAATCGGGGATGCTCATGCGGGCACTCCCATCCGGTCGAGTACGGAGGACAGCACGGCGACGGCGTCACAGCCGGCGAAGACGTACTCGTCCACGGATGCCTCTGCGGTGCCCGGCCGGCCGGCGAGGAAGACGGTCGTGGCGCCCGCCGCACGCAGGGCCTCGGCCACCGCCGCGGCCTGCTCCTCGTACAGCGCGTCGCTGGAGCAGAGCACGGCCATGCCGTCGGCGCCGCTCGCGGCGTACGCCTCGGCGGCCGTCGCCGGGTCCACCGACACCGGGTCGTGCACCGGTTCGATGCCGCCCGCCTGGAACAGGTTCGAGGCGAAGGTGGCGCGCGCGGTGTGCGCGGCCGCCGGGCCCAGCGCGGCGAGGAAGATCCTCGGCCGGGCACCGGTCGCGGCCAGGTGCGCGTCGCTGCGGGCGCGCAGGGCCTCGTACGCCTCGTCGCGCCGTACGCGCGGCAGTCCGCCCGCGGGCGCTGCGGGCGCGGGCTCGCGGACGACCGGCTTCTCCGACAGCAGCGGGAACTCGCTGACACCGGTGATCGGTTCGCGGCGCTTGGCCAGCTTCTTGGAGCGCTCCGCCCAGGTGGCGGCGAGGCGTTCGGCGACCAGCCCGGAGCGCAGGGCGGCCGCCAGGCCTCCGGCCTTCTCCAGGGTCTGGAAGAACTCCCAGGCGGCGTGGGCGAGTTCGTCCGTCAGGCGCTCGACGTAGTACGAACCTCCGGCCGGGTCGATCACCCGGGCCAGGTGCGACTCCTCCAGCAGGATGGTGGAGGTGTTGCGGGCGATGCGGCGCGCGAAGGCGTCCGGCAGGCCCAGCTCGTTGTCGAAGGGGAGCACGGTGACCGAGTCGGCGCCGCCGACGCCCGCGGCCATGCAGGCCACGGTGGTGCGCAGCATGTTCACCCACGGGTCGCGGCGGGTCATCATCACCGGCGAGGTCACGGCGTGCTGGAGCTGGGCACCGGCCTCCGGGGCCCCCGAGGCCTCGGCGATCCGCGCCCACAGCCGACGTGCGGCGCGGAACTTGGCGATGGTGAGGAACTGGTCCGCGGTGGCGGCGTAGCGGAACTCCAGCTGGCCGAGGGCGTCTTCGACGCTCAGCCCACCTGCGGAGAGGGCGCGCAGGTAGGCGACGCCGGTGGCCAGCGACAGCCCCAGCTCCTCGGCGGCGCTGCCGCCGGCCTCGTGGTACGGCAGGGCGTCCACGGTCAGGGCGCGCACCCCCGGCAGGCCGGCGGCGGCCTCCCGGGCCAGCTCCACGGCGGCGGCCGTGTCCAGCGCCTCGCCGGTGCGGGCCTCGTGGCCCAGCGGGTCGGCGCCCAGGGAGGCCCGCACGGCCTCCGGAGCCACCGAGCGGGCGGCGAACAGGTCCAGCAGGGCGCGGGCGGCCCCGGCGTAGTCGGCGCCGGCGTCCAGGGCGATCGGGGCGAGGTCCAGGTAGACGCCGTCCAGGGCGCGGGCGAGACCGTCCGCCGGGATGCCGCCGCTGCCCACCGTCAGCCAGAGGGAGGTGACCCCGTTCTCCAGGTCGGCGAGGGCCGCCTCGTTCAGGCGCTGCGGATCGGTACCGGCGAGGCGCTGGCGCACGTCCCAGCCGTTCGCGGTGGTGCCTTCCGGCCTGCCTCCGCGGACGAAGGGGGCGAAGCCGGGAAAACCGGTGTCGGGAACCGTCCCGTCGGGCGGCGCGGTGTACAGCGGGCGGGTGGTGAGCCCGTCCTCGAGTCGGGTGGACAGCGCATCTTCTGCGGCCTCGCCGGATGCTTCCTTGCCCGACTTGCGCAGTACGCCTTCTACAAGGCGCTGCCACTGCTCATGCGTCGCGTCAGGGAACTCGGCGGCCAGGGAGAGCCCGTCGTCAGGCAGGACCGTCATGGCTCGAATGTAGGGGAGCGCGCTCAGCTGGCACCATACCGACGGGTGTGATCTCCCCCTCTCGGGCCGCACCGAGGGGATCCTGGAAGACCCGGCTGAGCAGCACGGTTGCGGCGGCCTCCGGGAGCACGGCCGGACCCGCGTGCGGGGCCACGATCCGTTCGGGGTCGTCACAGACGTGCGAGAGCTCCATCGCGGCGCCCCGCAGCTCGTCCAGGTATCCCTCGTGCAGGACGCTCGCCAGCTCGGTCACGACCATGACCGCCGGATTGAAGACATCCAACAGAAGGGACGCCGCGCGGCCCACCGCGCGGGCCCGCTCGCGCAGCAGCAGGTCCGCGCGCGGGTCCCCGGTGGCGGCGGCGTCCACCAGCAGCGGGACGGACGGGTCCGGGACGATGCCCCGGCGCACCGCCTCGGCGCCGAGCGCCGTGTCGGAGGCGGTCGCCTGCAGGCAGCCGGTACGTCCGCACGCGCACGGCACGGTCGCCCCGGGCACCGGCAGGTGGGCCACGTCGCCGGCCGCGGAGCCCGGACCCTGGTGCACGGCGCCCTCGATCCCGAACGCGGCGTCGACGACATTGCCGATGAACAGGTGCACCAGGCTCCGGCGGGCCTCGGGCCGGCCGAACAGGATCTCCGCCCGTGCGACGGCCCGGGCGTGGTTGTCGATCCGCACCGGCAGCCCCAGGGCGCCGGACAGCTCGGCGGCGAGCGGCTTGCGCCGCCACCGCAGCACGGGGTGGCGTACGACGACGCCCTCGTCGGGCCGGACCCAGCCGCCCAGCGCAGCACCGACCCCGAGCAGCGGCCGCCCCGAGTCGAACGCGGCCAGGAATCGGCCCAGTTCGGCGGTGATCTCACCGGACAGCCCGGCCGGATCCCGGCCCTCGTGGGGGAAGGCCCGCCGGGCCAGCAGCCGGCCCCGCAGGTCGACGAGGCTGAAGGTCGAGGCGGGCACGCCGATGTGCAGCCCGGCGGCGACGGGCCCGCCGACGGCCCCGGTGTGCAGGTCCAGGGGGACCCGCGGCCGCCCCACCCCACCGCCGGGGCCGGGCAGTTCGCGCAGCAGGCCGGCCTGGAGCAGCCCGGTGGCCTGCCGTGACACGGCCGCCGCGCTCAGCCCGCTGCGCCCGGCGATGTCACTGCGCGCGACCGGTCCGTGGTCGAGCACCGTCCGCAGCACGGCGGCGGCATTGGCGGCCGTCCGGCTGTCACCGGCCATACGCGTCACTCGGTCTCCTCGGGGGCGGGGTAGTCCCCCGATGATGCCGGTTCCCCTGCGGGGCGCCCGGCGGGTGGGGTGCGGCCCTGCGCGGCGGGCGAGCCCGCCCGGCCGACGAGCCGCGGGGGAGCCCGGCCCACACCACCGCGTCCGAACCCGGAGCCGCGGGCGCCCACCCGGCACGGCACCGCCTCCGGAGGCGCGTCGTGCGGGAGAGGCCCGCCCGCGGCGGCGGGTGCCGGGCCGGATCCGGCGAACGCGTGGCGTCCGCATTGCGGGGGCATGAAATCCGGCCACGGTTTTCGGCCGCGGGGGTGGGGTGGTGCGCGGGGTGGAGTGCGGGGGAAAGGGCAGGTCGTAGGGGGTGTACGGGGTGGACGCGGGGGCTCGCGACAGGTGCGTCCGGTGGCTGCGGACGGGGGTTGACCCGGCTCGGAGCCGCTGACACGCTCCGGGACATGTCCGCGAACGAACTCCTCGCCCCGCGGCTCCGCACCCCCGGCCCCTGCACCGCGCCGGGCCAGTGTCCGGGCCGCTGTCCGGCCCCCTGTCGCCCCTGACCCCACCGCCCTGCGGTACGGCGGGCCGCCGGTTCCACGGCAGGCACCCCGCCGGCCGTGCGAGCCGTACGAGCCGTCCGGCCGAGCGGGCCCACCAGGCCGACGGCCCCGGCAGGCCGGTCCGCCGACGCACCGGCTCCTCGTTCCGCCGGACCGTGTCCGTCGGTGCGGCGATCCGCCCGACGGGCCGGCCGGGTCACGATCCCGGTGGTCTGCGGGCCCCGACGGCCGACTGAGGGATCGGCCCGGGGCGGCGGCCCGCAGACCGCCGGTCCGCCGGACCGGGGGACCTCCGCGCCCTCGGTCCGTGGGCCCAGGACAGCACTCCCACACCGCACCTCGCCGCACCGCACCGCACGGCACCGCCCCCGCACCCGGCCGGCACCACCCGTACCCGCACCGCTCGCTCCATTTCTTCCGCTGCGGAAATAATTCCTGCGGCCCCAGCTAGGAGTCACCATGGCCACTGCCACCCACACCGACACCCCCACCCACACCCCCACCCTCACCGTCTCGAAGATCGGCGGACGCATCGGCGCCGAGATCGGCGGCGTGCGGCTCGGCGGGGATCTGCCCGACGCCGACGTCGCCGGGATCCGGGCCGCCCTCCTGGCCCACAAGGTCGTCTTCTTCCGGAACCAGGGGCACCTCGACGAGGCCTCCCACGAAGCCTTCGCCGAGCGGCTCGGCGTTCCGGTCGCGCACCCCACCGTCCCCTCCGCGGACGGCCGGTACGCCCTCGGCATCGACTCCCACCACGGCGCCCGCGCCAACCAGTGGCACACCGACGTCACCTTCGTCCCCGCCTACCCCGCCTTCTCCATCCTCCGCGCCGTCACCATCCCCCCGTACGGCGGCGACACCCTCTGGGCCAACACGGCCACCGCCTACGCCGGCCTCCCCGAGCCGCTCCGCGCCCTCGCCGACGGCCTGCGCGCCGTCCACTCCAACGAGTACGACTACGCCGCCCTCCGGCCCGACGCCCTCCCCGAGGCCCTGGCCCAGTACCGCGAGGTGTTCACCTCCACCAAGTTCCTCACCGAGCACCCGGTGGTCCGCGTCCACCCCGAGAGCGGCGAACGCACCCTGCTGCTCGGCAACTTCGTCCAGCGGATCCAGGGCTTCACCGGCCGCGACAGCCGCGCGCTCCTCGACCTCTTCCAGGCGCACATCGAGAGCCCCGAGAACACCGTCCGCTGGCAGTGGCAGCCCGGCGACGTCGCGATCTGGGACAACCGCGCCACCCAGCACTACGGCGTCGACGACTCCGACGACCACGAGCGCACCCTGCGCCGCGTCACCGTCGACGGCGACGTCCCGGTCGGTCCCGACGGAGCCCCGTCCCGCCTGATCAGCCCGGAGAGCGTCCCGGACCCCTCCTTCGGCATCGCCTCCGGCGCTTCCACCTCCGACGCCCCCGCCGTCTGATCCGGCACTGACCGTACGCCGCCCAAGGAGCCCCCGTGCCCAAGCTGCTCGCCCTCACCGGCAGCCCCTCCGCCCACTCCCGTACCGCAGTCGTCGCCGACCACGCCCTGCGCCACCTGACCCGGTCCCACTCCGGCTTCGAGACCGCCCGCCTGGCCGTGCGCGAGCTCCCCGCCGCCGACCTGCTGGCAGCCCGCCGCGGTGAGCCCGAGATCCGCCGCGCCCTCGAAGCCGTCGCCGAGGCCGACGGCCTGATCATCGCGACCCCGGTCTACAAGGCCTCGTACACCGGCCTGCTCAAGGCCTTCCTCGACCTGCTCCCGCAGGACGGTCTCGTCGGCAAAACGGTGCTGCCCCTCGCCACCGGCGGCAGCCTCGCCCACGTCCTGACCATCGACTACGCCCTGCGCCCCGTGCTCGCCGCCCTCGGCGCCCGGCACGTCACCGCCGGCCGGTTCGTCCTGGACTCCTCCGTCGAACGTGGCTCCGGCCCCGACCGGCTGCGGCCCGAGGCCGAGATCGACCTCCTCCAGGCCGTCGACGAGTTCGCCGACGCCCTGCGCGGCGCGAACCCGCTGCTCGCCCCCGTTGCGCCGACCCCCGCCACCGCGCCGGCGCCCGCCACCGCGCTGACCGCCGCCCCGTAAGTCCGCCCCCGCCCCTCACGACCCGTACCGACAAGGATCCGCCATGCCCGCAGCCTTCACCTCGACCACCACCTCCCGGCGCCAGTTCCTGACCCTGCTCGGCATCTCGGCGGCCGCGGTGAGCTGCGGCACGGCCACCGCCGGCGGCGGATCCGGCTCCGGTTCCGGCGGCCAGGTCACCACCCTCAAGTACCAGGGCAGCGTGGGAGCCGTCACGCTCCCCGAACTCGCCGCCGACCTCGGCTACCTCGGCGACGTCAAGCTGGAGTGGATCGGCAACACCATCAGCGGCCCGCAGGACATCCAGTCGGCCGCCACCGGCCAGATCCACTTCGGCGGCGCCTTCAACGGCGCCGTCGTGAAACTGGCGAGCAGCAAGGCCCCGATCACCTCGGTCATCTCCTACTACGGCTCCGACCAGCACTCCTACAGCGGCTACTACGTGCTGGAGGACAGCCCCATCCGCTCCGCCCGCGACCTGATCGGCAAGAAGGTCGGCATGAACACCCTGGGCGCCCACGCCCAGGCCATGCTGGAGATCTACCTGAAGCGCAACGGGGTGTCGAAGACGGACTCGGCCAAGGTCGAATCGGTGGTCGTCCCGCCGGTCAACACCGAACAGGTCCTCAGACAGAAGCAGATCGACGTCGCCGTGCTCGGCGGCGTGCTGCGCGACAAGGCCCTCGCCACCGGCGGGATCCGCCCGCTCTTCACCGACTTCGAGCTGCTCGGCCCGTTCAGCGCGGGCAGCTACGTGATGACGAAGCGCTTCGTCAAGGAGAACCCCGACACGGTGCGCACCTTCGTCACCGGAGTGGGCAAGGCCATCGAGTGGTCCCGCACCACCCCCCACGAGCAGGTCATCGCCCGGATGACGGAGATCGTCAGCAAGCGCGGCCGCAACGAGGACACCGCCACCCTCAAGTACTGGCGCTCGTACGGCGTCGCGGAGGCCGGGGGCCGGATATCCGACAAGGAGTTCCAGGTCTGGCTGGACTGGCTCGCCGAGCGCGGCGACATCAAGGAGGGCCAGCTGAAGGCGACCGACCTCTACACCAACGAGTTCAACGGATACGGAAAGGGGTGACGACGGCCATGGCGAAGATCGTGTTCGAAGGGGTCCGCAAGACCTTCGGGGACTTCACGGCCCTCGACGGCATCGACCTGGAGATCGAGAGCGGCGAGTTCCTCGTGGTCGTCGGTCCCAGTGGCTGCGGCAAGTCCACCCTCCTGGACCTCCTCGGAGGACTGTCCACCCCGACGGCCGGCCGGATCCTGCTCGACGGCAAACCGGTCACCGGCCCGGGCCTCGACCGGGGCATCGTCTTCCAGCAGTACGCGCTGCTGCCGTGGCGGACGGCCCTCGGCAACGTCGAGTTCGGCCTGGAGGCGACGGGCGTCCCGCGCCGCCAGCGCAAGGCCAGGGCCCGGGAGTTCCTGGACCTCGTAGGCCTGTCCGGCTTCGAGGACCGCCACCCGCACCAGCTCTCCGGCGGCATGCGCCAGCGCGTCGCCATCGCCCGCTCGCTCGCGTACGACCCGGACGTGCTGCTGATGGACGAGCCGTTCGCGGCCCTCGACGCGCAGACCCGCGAGTCCCTCCAGGACGAGCTGCGCCGGATCTGGCAGCGCACCGGCAAGACCGTCGTCTTCATCACGCACGGCATCGAGGAGGCCGTGTACCTCGGCCAGAAGGTGGCCGTCATGACCTCCCGGCCGGGGCGGATCAAGGAGATCGTCCCCGTCGCCTTCGGCGAGCGCCCGGGCACGGGCACCGCCTCCGGACCGCAGGGCGAGGAACTGCGTTCCAGCCCGGAGTTCGCCCGCTACCGCCACGACATCTGGACCCTCCTCCACGACGAGGTGGCCCGCGCCCAGCAACTGGAGAAGGAGGAGGCCTCCGTATGAGTACCGGAACCGACACCGCTGTCCCCGCCGTGCTGCCCGCCCCGCCCGCCCCCGCCGAGGAGGTACGCGGCTCCGCGCCCGCGCCGCGGCCGCTGCCGGACGCGGCCCCGGGGCACGCCGACGGCCGCCCGGCCCGGCATCCCCTCAGGGCGCTGGGGCGCCGGCTGCGGGCCCTCGCCCTGCGGTCGGCGGCGATCCTCGCGCTCCTCGCCCTCTGGGAGACCGCGCCCCGGCTGGGCCTGGCCGACCCCACCTTCCTGCCGCCGGTCAGCGAGGTGGCCGTCGCCTGGTGGGAGCTGCTGAGGGACGGCCAGCTCGGCCAGCACACCTGGGCCAGCCTGGTCCGCTCCTTCGGCGGCTTCGGCATCGCCGTGCTCGTGGCCGTCCCGCTGGGGCTGCTCATCGGCTGGTACCGGCCGGTCGCCGCCCTGCTCGGCCCGCTGCTGGAGGTGTTCCGCAACACCGCCGCGCTGGCCCTGCTGCCGGTCTTCGTGCTCCTGCTCGGCATCGGCGAGACCTCGAAGGTGTCCATCGTCGTCTACGCCTGCGTGTGGCCGATCCTGCTGAACACCATCAGCGCCGTCGGCAACGCCGACCCCACGCTCGTACGGCTGGCCCGCTCCATGGACCTGTCCACCCCGAGGCTCTTCCAGAAGGTGATCCTGCCGGCCTCCGTACCGGCGGTCTTCACCGGCATCCGGCTCGCCGGCGCCGTCTCCATCCTGGTCCTCGTGGCCGCCGAGATGATCGGTGCGAAGGCGGGCCTGGGCTACCTGATCAACGCCTCGCAGTTCAACTTCGCCATCCCGCAGATGTACGCGGGCATCGTCACCATCTCCGCCATCGGCGTGGCCTTCAACCAGCTGCTGGTCACGATCGAGCGCCGCCTGAGCACCTGGCGGGTCCCGTCCTGACTCCCCGCCGCGAAGCCCTGACGCCCTGACGTCCCGACGCCCCTTCCCGCCGCCCCACGCCCCGACCCGGAACCACGAGGACCCGCCATGACCGCTCCCGCCCCAGCCCCCCGGACCCTCCACCTCAACGCCTTCCTGATGAACGCCGGGCACCACGACGCCGCCTGGCGCCACCCCGCCAGCAGCCCGGAACGCGTCACCGACCTGAAGTACTTCCAGGAACTGGCCCGCACCGCCGAGCGCGGCAGGCTCGACTCCATCTTCTTCGCCGACGGGCTCGCCCTCTGGGGCAAGGCCCGCTACAACGCCCTCGGCGGCTTCGAGCCGCTCACCCTGCTCTCCGCCATCGCCGCCGTCACCGAACACATCGGCCTCATCGCCACCGTCTCCACCACCTTCAACGAACCCTTCAACCTCGCCCGGAAGTTCGCCTCCCTGGACCACATCAGCGGCGGCCGGGCCGGCTGGAACATCGTCACCTCCGGCACCCTCGACGAGGCGCGCAACTTCAACCGGGACGAGCACCTCGAACACGGGCTGCGCTACGACCGGGCCCGCGAGTTCCTCGACGTCGCCACCAAGCTCTGGGACAGCTGGGAGGACGACGCGATCGTCCTCGACAAGGAAGCCGGCATCTACGCCGACACCGACAAGCTGCACCCCGCCGCGCACCGCGGCGAGTACTTCGGCGTCGCCGGCCCGCTCAACGTCCCCCGCTCCCCGCAGGGTTATCCGCTGCTCGTGCAGGCGGGGTCCTCCGAGTCAGGAAAGGAGTTCGCCGCCCAGTACGCCGAGGCCGTCTTCACCGCCCAGCAGACCCTCGCCGACGGCCAGACCTTCTACAAGGACCTCAAGTCCCGCCTGGCCCGGTACGGCCGGGCCGAGTCCGACCTCCTCGTCCTGCCCGGCATCGCACCCGTCATCGGATCCACCGAGGCCGAGGCGAAGGCTCTGGAGCGGGAGCTCACCGACCTCCAGGTGCCGGAGTACGGCCTCGCCCAGCTCTCCGGGATGCTGGGCGTGGACCTCACCGGCCTGCCGCTCGACGGCCCGCTCCCCGATCTGCCCGAGGAGCGGGACATCAACGGCAACAAGAGCCGCTTCACGCTCGTCGCCGAACTCGCCCGCCGAGACGGCCTCAACCTGCGCGAGCTGATCGCCCGCCTCGGCGCCGGCCGCGGCCACCGGGTCTTCGCCGGCACGCCCGAGCAGATCGCCGACCAGCTGGAGGAGTGGTTCACGCAGGGCGCCGCCGACGGCTTCAACATCATGGCGCCGGTGCTGCCCACGGGCCTGACCGACTTCGTCGACCAGGTCGTGCCGATCCTCCAGCGCCGCGGGCTCTTCCGCACCGAGTACACCGGCCGCACCCTGCGGGAGAACTACGGCCTGCCCCGCCCGGCCAACCGGTACGCGGGAGCCGTCTCATGACGGACCTCGCCACCGATGTCCTGGTCGTCGGCGGCGGACCGGCCGCCACCTGGGCCGCCCTCGCGGCGGCCCGGGCGGGGGCCCGCGTCGTCCTGGCCGACAAGGGCTACTGCGGCACGAGCGGTGCGACGGCCGCCGGCGGCACCGGCGTCTGGTACGTCCCGCCCGACCCGGCCGCCCGCGAGGCCGCCATGGCCAGCCGCGAGGGTCTCGGCGGCTACCTCGCCGACCGGCGCTGGATGGCCCGCGTCCTCGACGAGACGTACGCGCGCATGAACGAGCTGGCCGTCGGGTCCGGCCGGTACCCGTTCCCGGCCGGACCCGACGGGACACCGCTGCGGGGTGGCCTCCAGGGCCCGGAGTACATGCGGCGGATGCGCATCCGGATCCGCCGCGCCGGGGTCCGCATCCTCGACCACAGCCCGGTCACCGAACTGCTCACCGACGCGGACGGAGCCGTCGCGGGCGCCGCCGGCCACCGCCGCCAGGCCCACGAGGACTATCGCGTCCGGGCCGGTGCCGTCGTCCTCGCCACCGGCGGCTGCGCCTTCCTCAGCGGGGCGCTCGGCACCAACACCAACACCGGTGACGGCGCGCTGTTCGCCGCCGAGGCCGGAGCGGAGCTCTCCGGCATGGAGTTCTCCAACGCCTACGGGATCGCCCCCGAGGGCACCTCGGTCACCAAGACCGCGTTCTACTCCTTCGCCACCTTCTACCAGGAGGACGGCAGCGTGCTGGAGGGCGCGGCCAGCCAGGGCGGCCGCGCGGTCATCGCCCGCACGCTCCTCGACGGCGGCAAGGTCTACGCCCGCCTGGACCGCGCCGGCGAGGCCGCCCGGGCCGCGATGCGCCTCGCGCAGCCCAACTTCTTCCTCACCTTCGACCGGCTCGGCATCGACCCGTTCACCGACCGCTTCTCCGTGACCCTGCTGGCCGAGGGCACCGTGCGCGGCACCGGCGGCATCCGGATCGCCGGAGACGACTGCGCCACCGGCGTCCCCGGTCTGTACGCCGCCGGGGACGCGGCCACCCGCGAGGAGATCTGCGGGGGCTTCACCGGAGGCGGCAGCCACAACGCCGCCTGGGCCATCTCCTCGGGCAGCTGGGCCGGAGCGGGCGCGGCCGCCCACTCCCGCTCCCTCGGCCCGGGCCGGGCCGCCTCCCGGCCCGTCACCGGGGCCGGTGGAGCGGGCCTGCGCCCGACGGGGCGGCCGGCCGCGGCCGGCGACCACCGCGCGGCCGTGGAACTCGTACAGCGCGAGGTCCTCCCGTACGACAAGAACTACCTGCGCCGCGGTGACCGGCTGGCCGCGTCGCTGCGGGCCCTCGACGCCGGCTGGACCGAACTGCGATCCGGCCTCCACGGCGAGGGAACCGACCTGGTCAGGGCCCGTCAGGCGGCGGCGATGACGGCGCACGCGCGGTGGATGTACGCGGCCGCGCTGGCCCGCCCGGAGACCCGCGGGATGGCCAAGCGCCTCGACCACCCGGACCAGGACCCCCGGCTGCACCACCGGATCCTGGTGGGCGGGCTGGACCGGGTGTGGACCCGGCCGGCCCCGAAGGCCGGGGTGACGGCGTGATCGAACTGGTCTCGGCGCAGCGGTGCATCGCCTGCGACAAGTGCGTGGAGGTGTGCCCGACCGATGTGTTCGAACGGGGACCCGAGGGGATCCCGGTGCTCGCGCGGCAGGAGGACTGCCAGACGTGCTTCCTGTGCGAGGCCAACTGCCCGGTGGACGCGCTGTTCGTGGCGCCGCTGACCAGGCCCCTGCCCGACGAGGAGGCCGTGCACGACGTGGCGGGGCTGGTCCGCAGGGGGCTGCTCGGCAGCTACCGGCGCGACATCGGCTGGGGAGAGGGGCGCACGCCCGGGGCACTGCGTGCGATCGGCCCGCCGCTGGGCCCGACGGCGCCGCCGATCACCTCCTGAACGCGCGTGCCGCCGGAGTCCGCTGCTCCGGCGGCACGCGCACACGCCGGGGCCGGCACGCACATGCCGGGCCCGGCGCGCGGCGGCGTCAGACCGTCAGGACGATCTTGCCGCGGGTGCGGCCCGCCGCGCTCAGCTCCCAGGCCTTGGCGGCGTCGGCGAGCGGCAGGGCGTGTTCCACGTTCACCGTGAGCTTGCCGGCGTCCGCCAGCTGCGCGAGGAACGTCAGATCGGCGGTGTCCGGACGCACCCACAGCTGGTGGGCGCCCTTGGCCGCGGCCTCGTAGTCGGCGATGGACACCACCCGGTCGCGCCGCTTCACCAGCGACTGCAGCGTCTCGATGACGCCGTCCCCGTAGAAGTCCAGGCCCGCGTCCACGCCCTCGGGCGCGAGCGCGCGGACCCGGTCCGCCAGCCCTTCCCCGTAGAGCACAGGCTCCGCGCCGAGCGAGCGCAGGTAGTCGTGGTTGTGCGCGCCGGCCGTGCCGATGACGCGCAGGCCGAGGGCGACCGCGATCTGCACGCCGAAGGAGCCCGTACCGCCGGCCGCGGAGTGGATGAGGACGGTCTCGCCGGCCTCGACGCCGACGCGGGTCAGCGACTGGTACGCGGTGAGGCCGGCCAGCGGCAGGCCCGCCGCCTGCTCGAAGGTCAGCTCGCGCGGTTTGCGGGCCAGGGTGCGCACGGGGGCCGCGACCAGTTCGGCGTAGGTGCCGAGCTCCACCCACTCCTTGCGGACGTAGCCGTACACCTCGTCGCCCACGGCGTAGTCGAAGGTGTCCTGGCCGACCGCCTCGACGACACCGGACACGTCCCAGCCGGGTATGACCGGGTGGCGCACTTCGAGGATCGGATCGAGGTGGCCGGCGGCGAGCTTCCAGTCCACCGGGTTGACCCCGGCGGCCTTCACGCGGACGAGCACCTCGCCCGGCCCCACCTTGGGCTGCGGAGCGTCAACGAGCTTGAGGGAGGCGGGAGTTCCGTATGCGCTGTATGTGATGGCCTTCATGATCGTGCCCAACGCGGCTCCCGCCCGGGGTATTCCGGACCGCTCAGGCCGGCAGCGTGTTGCGGTGCGAGCGCCGGCGCGCCGCGCTGAACAGCGCCTGGATCTGCGCGCCCGACTGCTCGACGTCGTCGAGGGGCGAGGGGAAGGGCAGGCGTACGTCGCGGTGGCCGCGCCGCTCCTCCAGCCGCAGGGTGATCCCGTACCGGTCCAGGGCGAGCGGCAGGGCGCGCACCACCGCGGCCGTGGGCTGCGGGTGGACCAGGCGCAACAGCAGCGTGACGAGGTCGTGGTGGTCGTCGAGGAGGTGCGTGAGCATGCCCGCCTCGTAGGCGGCGAGCGGGTCGGGGCCGGCCTCGTCCAGCTCCTCCAGGCCGACGTACGCGATGCCCTCGGCGGTCTCGAGCTCGGCCCGCTCGAACTCCATGCAGGTGGAGTCGGCACCGGACTCGGCGGACGGGTCGGAGTAGGGGGTGAGCAGCCGCCCCAGCACGGTGACGCGCGAGCGCACCCGGTCCCGTACGGGGGTGGGCGCGACGTCGGTGAACTCCAGCCGGATCGCGGGCCGGTGCTCGGCGTGGCCGCCGGGCTCGGCGGGGTGCAGGTGCAGCCGGCCCATGGGGTCGCCGCCGTCGAGGTGGCGCACTTCGGTGCGCAGGCCGTCGGTGATCACCGTCATGGAGTGGGCGGCGGCCAGGACCGACCGGATCCGCTCGGCGGCGGTGGGCAGGGCGGCCGACGTTGCGGGGTCACCGAACAGGCGCATGCGGATCTCTCCATCGTCCGTGTGGGTTAGGTATGCCTAACCTAACTCATCTTGGTCTCCGAGAGTACCCGGCACGGTTCGTGTCGGTGTTGGGCTGAACGGGTGAAACACGAGAGGATGGGGGGATGCACATGAAGCGCGCGGCCGAGGCGGCCCGGTGAGCAGGTACGACGTCACCGACGAACAGTGGGAGGGGCTCGCGCAGGTGGTACCCCTGCGCAGTCGCAACGAATGGCCCTCCCGGGTGGACCACCGCACGATTCCCAAGTCGCCCGGGGCGACGGCGGCGGAGCAGCGGCGCTTCGTGGTGATCAGAGTCCAGATCTTCGCGGACGCGCGGGAGGTGGCCGAGTACCTGATCGCACAGATCCCGGTACTGCTGGACCTCACCGGCGCGGACAGCGAAGTGGCCAAGCGGATCCTCGACTTCAGCAGTGGGGTGGTCTTCGGGCTGGGCAGCGGGATGCACCGGGTGGACCGGAACGTCTTCCTGCTGGCGCCCGTGGGGACCGAGGTCGAGGGGATCGCGGCCGCGGCCGTCCCCCGATCGTAGGAAGGTCCGTACGAAGGAACGGTTCGCCGGGGCCGCGGGGGGCCCGGCGGCCCGTACCGTCCGGCGCATGGACGCCACCGCCGTCGCGTTAGGTGACACCACCCGCAGCGACACATCGAGCAGCGACACCCCCCGCAGCGACACCCCCCGCACCCGTGCCGATTCCCCCGGGCCCGGACCGGCCGACGGGTCCCCGGGCGTGGAACCCCCGGCCCCGGCCCCGGCCCCTACCCCGCCCGCTCCTCCGGCGGCGGCCCCGGACGGTGCGGCCGCCGACCCCGTCGTGCCGGCGCAGGCGGCCCCCCGTGACTGCGGCCGTCCTGCCGGACCCGCGCAGCGCCACGCGCGGCCCGTGATCACCGAGTTGCGGCTGTCCGCCTTCGGGCGGCACCGGTCCGCTGCCTTCCCGCTCGGGCCCGTCTCCCTCTTCGCCGGGCCGAGCGGCAGCGGCAAGTCCCAGGCTCTGGCCGCCTACGAGGCCCTGGCCGGGCTGGGCGCCGGCGCCACCCTCGACGAGGCCTTCCCCGACGCGGGCGCCCGCATCCCCGACCGGGCGCTCCCCGACGCGCAGCGGCGACGCGGCTTCCGCCTCGGCTGCACCGTCGACGGCCCCGCCGGACCGGTCCGGCTCGACCTCGCGGTCCAGGCCGAGCCCGCCCTGCGGATCGTCGGCGAACGGCTCTCGCAGGACGGGCAGATCCTGTTCGCCACCGCCCTGCGGGACCCCGGCCGGCGCTCGGTGCAGGCCGCCTGGCTGACCGGTGGCGCCGTCGGCGTCACCCGGGCCCCGCTGCCCGACGACCGGCTCGGCACCGCGCTGCTCCCGCTGCGGGTCGCCGGCTCGACGGCCGGCCAGCGGCAGGTGCTGGCCGCTGCCGAGCAGGTGGTCGTGGCCCTGCGCTCGGTGTTCGTCTGCGACCCGCGCCCCGACCGGATGCGCGCACCGGTCCCGCGGGGTGAGGGCCGGCTGCTGCGCGACTGCGCCAACCTGGCTGACGTACTGCGCCGGACCCGCCACGAGTGCGGGACCCGCCACGCGCTGCTGGCCGAGGCCGCCCGTACCGGCTGCCCGGGGTCCGTGACCGGGCTCGACGTACGCGCCCCGGAGAGCGGCACCGTCACCGCGGTCCTGGACCGCGGACCCGGCCGCCCCGCCACGGAACTGGCCCGGCTCGGCTCCGGCGAACTCCGCTTCCTCGCGCTCGCGCTGGTCCTGCTCACCGGACCGGGGGTGCTGGACATGGACCCCGCCGCCGAACTGCTCTCCGCACGGCAGGCGCTGACCGTCCTGGCCGACGGCTTCGACCACGGCCTGGACGGCGGCCAGAGCGCCGAACTGCTGCGGCTGGCGCTGCTGTCCTGCGGCCGCGGCCACGTCCGGCTGGTGGCGGCCGTGGGGGAGGGGACCGCGGCCGCCGCCCGCCGCCTGGCGGGCGTGTCGGTGGTAGACCTGTCGGTATGAACGAGACGGAGACGCAGGAGCCCCGGCCGTCCGAGCGGCGGCCCGAGGAACGGCTGGACGTGCTGCAGCGCAGGCTCGCGCGGTTCGCGGCGGCGCGCGGCTGGGAGCCGTACCACACGCCCAAGAACCTGGCGGTGGCGCTGAGCGTGGAGGCGTCCGAACTGGTCGAGATCTTCCAGTGGCTGACACCGGAACAGTCGGCGAAGGTCATGGAGAAGCCGGAATCCGCCCACCGCGTGGCCGATGAGGTCGCCGACGTACTCGCGTATCTGCTGCAGTTCTGTGAGGTTCTCGGGGTGGATGTGCTGGATGCGCTCGCCGCGAAGATCGAGAGGAATGAACTCCGCTTCCCCGTAACGGGTGGTCCGACACCGAATCGTCACTCTTCGGAGTGATGGACTCCTCCACAATCACGTTTCTGTCCACATTTTCCGAATACCCCTGGCTTTACTGGCCCGTTGCCCTCACTCTGGGTAGTGGTGAGGACGGCGGGATGTCGTGCGGACGGGGGACGGCATATGGATGCGGTACGGCTCATCGCGGCCGGCCGGCACGCGCTGGCACAGAGCGGGGCTGCGTGGGACATAGTGGGCGAGGCCTGGCAGGCCCAGGCACTCGCGCAGGGAATCGGGAGCTGGCTGGCGGTCACCGGGCCGCCGGAGCTGAGATCGGAGGCACGGGGACTGGGGGAAGCGGGAGGCAGAGGGTGCGGGGTCCTGGACCGGGCGGCCCTGCGCGGCGAGGGCAGCGCGCCCGAGTATCCGCCGCGGGCCGCACAGCTGGACGGTGTGTCGGATGTCCGGCAGGCACTGCTCGGACTCCAGGCACTGCTGGGCGAAGTGGGGATAGCCCTGGTCGGGGTGGCCTGCGGCACGGACGACGAGGCCCTGTACTGGCAGTGCATAGAGTCGATCGACGCGGCTGACGAGTCGAGCGACCGGGTGAGGGCGATCCTGCGCCGCATGGCGGTGCGCGAGCGGGGGTCCGCCTCGGGCGTGGCCTGAGCCGGCACGGCACGGCCCGGGTGCGGGTGGCGCGGGCGGCTCGGAGAGCGGCACGGGGCCGGGTCCCGCCGTGCGCGACGGGACCCGCACGGTCACCGGGACCGGTGGGACGGGCGCTCGCTCTCGAGGGTGCGGTCCGCGGAGGACTGGAGATCGGCGTCGAGCTGCGAGAGGTCGGCGTTCAGCGCCGCCATCAGCTCCTCCATCTGCTGCAGCAGGCCCTTCGGCGCGCCGTCGTTGCGGGCGGGCACGGTGGACTCCGGTGCGTCGTGTGCTGCCTGTCCGGTCCAGCCGGTCTGTCGGGGGGTCTGCGGCACGGCCTCGTGGGACATGGCGGCCTCCTCGGCCCTGGCCCTTCCGAGGGGGAAGGGGGCGGTGGACGCACCGGCGAGAAGCCGCCGGCACGCGGGCCGGGCGGTCCGGCTCCGTCCGGGCAAACGATCCCCGTCCGGGCGGGTCACTGGCGGCCCCGGGCCCCGACACGTCAGGTTGACGAAGATTCACCCTGGCGGGGCGGCACGGGCAGGATGGGGTTATGGATCTTCGCATTTTCACCGAGCCCCAGCAGGGTGCGAGCTACGACACCCTCCTGACCGTCGCCAAGGCCACCGAGGACCTGGGCTTCGACGCCTTCTTCCGATCCGACCACTACGTCCGCATGGGGAACGCCGACGGTCTGCCCGGCCCCACCGACGCGTGGATCACCCTCGCGGGCCTGGCCCGCGAGACCCGGAGGATCCGCCTCGGCACCCTGATGACGGCCGGCACCTTCCGGCTGCCCGGCGTCCTCGCCATCCAGGTGGCGCAGGTCGACCAGATGTCCGGCGGCCGCGTCGAGCTGGGCCTGGGCGCCGGCTGGTTCGAGGAGGAGCACAGGGCCTACGGGATCCCCTTCCCGGCGGACCGGATGTCCCGGCTGGAGGAGCAGCTGGCCATCGTCACCGGCCTGTGGGCCACCCCGCCCGGCGCCACCTTCGACTACGCGGGCGACCACTACCGCGTGGAGAACTCGCCCGCGCTCCCCAAGCCCGTCCAGGCCCGGATCCCCGTCCTCGTCGGCGGCCACGGCGCCAAGCGCACCCCGCGGCTCGCCGCCCGGTACGCGGACGAGTTCAACATGCCGTTCGCGTCGATCGCGGACAGCGCGCGGCAGTTCGGCCGGGTCCGGGAGGCGGCCGAACGGGCCGGCCGGGGGCCCGGCGACCTCGTCTACTCCAACGCCCTCGTGGTGTGCGTGGGCAAGGACGACGCCGAGGTGGCCCGCCGGGCCGCCGCCATCGGCCGGGACGTCGACGAGCTCAAGGCCAACGGCCTGGCCGGCTCCCCGGCCCAGGTCGTGGAGAAGATCGGCGCCTACGGCGCCACCGGCTCCTCCCGCGTCTACCTCCAGCTCCTCGACCTCGACGACCTCGACCACCTGGAGCTGATCTCCGCCCAGGTGCTCTCGCAGCTCCGCTAGCGGCCGGGAAAATCGATGCCACGCGCGACCGGCCCGCTCGCCGAAGCCCTCGCCCGCCGGACCGTCGTCCTGGACGGCGGTCTCAGCAACCAGCTCGCCGCCCAGGGCTGCGACCTCACCGGAGGCCTCTGGACCGCCCGCGTCCTCGACGAGCGGCCGGTCCAGATCGAGGCCGCCCACGCGGCGTACGCGCGGGCCGGCGCCGAGGTGCTGATCACCGCGAGCTACCAGGTCGGCTACGAGGCCTTCGCCGCCCGCGGCCGCGACCGCGACGCGACCACCGCCCTGCTGCACCGCAGCGTCGCGCTCGCCGCCCGGGCCGCCGAGGCCGCCGACCACGACGTGTGGGTGGCCGCCTCGGTCGGCCCGTACGGAGCGGTGCTCGCGGACGGCTCCGAGTACCGCGGCCGGTACGGACTGAGCGTCCGCGAACTCGCCGCGTTCCACCGCCCCCGCATCGAGGCCCTGCTCGCCGCGGGCCCCGACGTACTGGCCGTGGAGACCCTCCCCGACCCGGACGAGGCCGAGGCCGTGCTCACCGTCCTCGCGGAGACGGGAGCCCCGGCCTGGCTGAGCTACACCGTGGCCGGGGGCCGCACCCGGTCCGGACACCCGCTGCCCGAAGCCTTCGCCCTCGCCGCGCGGGCCCCGCAGGTCATCGCGCTCGGCGTCAACTGCTGCGACCCCGCCGAGGTCCTCCCGGCCCTGAAGGCGGCCGCCGCCGTCACCGCCAAACCCCTGCTGGCGTACCCCAACGACGGCTCCGTCTGGGAGGCGGCCACCGCCACCTGGCGGACCCCCGAGGCCATGCCCCCGTGGCCCACGTCCGCCTGGTACCGCACCGGAGCCCGCCTCGTCGGCGGCTGCTGCCGCATCGGCCCCACCCACATCGCGCAACTGGCTCGAGCACCCGACGCCCCCGGCCAAGCCGACTAACGCTCGCAGCCGACGCCGTCGCCGTCCCGGTCGAGGTGGCGGCCGTAGCCGGGGTCGCCGACGCGGATGGGGGCCGCGCCCGCCGCCCTCACCGCGGCGCAGTTCCGGTACGAGACGTTGCCGCCACCGCTCCCGCCCGTCTCGTCGTCGTCGGGCGCCGGGGCGGTCGTGGGGGCCGCCGTCGTGGGGGCGGGCGCCGGCGCGGCCGGCTTCGGGCGCAGGTCCGTGCCGGGCGTCGCGGGGCAGGCGGTGCCCGGCGCCACCAGGTGCACGACCGGAGCGGCGCTCCGCGCCACGAGTCTGCTGCCGGCCGTGACGTCCTGGAAGCAGACGAGCCAGGTCCCGTAGTCGGCGGGGAGGCTGACGTCGGCGTAGGCGCTCAGCGCCTTGAGCTCGCCGTCGATCAGTTCCTCCACCGTCTTTTGCGCCTGTGCGTAGGGCCGGCCGACGGCCGACGGCATCTGCGGTTCGGCGCTCGGTGTGGGCGTCGGTGCCGGCGGCGGGCTGCTGTTCGGGGCGGGGGAGGCGGAGGCCGCCGCCGTGGTCTGTGCCTTGCCCTCGGCCCCGGTCTCCTCCGGCGGGTCCGACAACAGCGGTATCAGGAACCAGATCCCGGACAGTACGGTGGCGAGGATCTTCTGCGTCCGCTCCCACTGGCTCGTCCAGGCGAGCGCGATTCCCGCGGGCGGAAGGACGACGAGCGCCGTGATGATCAGGGCGGGGTGCTGCCACCAGCGCCGCGGGGGCTTGGGCACGGGCATCGGTGCGGGGGCGTAGGCGTGCGGTGGCGGGTACATGGCGCTCCTGGAGGCTGTACGCGGTGCGGAGCGCGCGAGCCTATCCAGAAGGTTGAAGATCGTACTTGTTTTCGCTCGAAATCCGTTGGCCCGAGGATGATCCGGCAGTCATGCTGAACCGCATGTTCCTTACGATCACCACCACCGGGACCGCCGAGAATCCGGCGACTGACCTGGGCTTTCTCCTGCACAAGCACCCCGACCGGGTCCGCGTGGAGAACCAGTCCCACGGCACCGCCCACGTGTTCTACCCCGAGGCCACGGCCGAGCGGTGCACGGCGGCCCTGTTGCTGGAGGTGGACCCCGTCGCGCTCGTGCGCCGCGGGAAGGGCAAGGGCCGTGGCGGAGCACCCGACGCCGCGCTCGCGCAGTACGTCAACGACCGGCCGTACGCCGCGTCCTCGCTGCTCGCCGTCGCGCTCAGCGGGGTGTTCCGCACCGCCCTGAAGGGGCAGTGCGTCCTGCGTCCCGAACTCCCGGACCAGGCGCGGCCGCTGCGCGTCGAGATCCCCGTACTCCCCGCGCGCGGCGGCGCCGCCATGGTGCACCGGCTGTTCGACCCGCTCGGCTGGGACCTCGTACAGGCCGAGGCCGTACCGCTCGACGAGCAGTTCCCCGAGTGGGGGGACTCCCGCTACGTACGCCTCGTGCTGGAGGGTGAGCTGCGCCTCGCCGACGCCCTGCGGCAGCTCTACGTGCTCCTGCCGGTCCTCGACGACGCCAAGCACTACTGGATCGCCCCCGACGAGGTCGACAAGCTGCTGCGCGCCGGAGAGGGCTGGCTCGCCGCGCACCCCGAGCACGCGCTGATCAGCTCCCGCTACCTGGCCCGCCACAAGCGGCTGACCCAGGAGGCCGTCGAGAGGCTGGAGCTCGTGCGCCTCGCCGAGTCCGACGGCAGCGAGGTCGAGGAACTCGACAACGCCGTCGACGAGACCCGCGACACGCAGGAGCGGCCCGTACCGCTCGCCGTGCAGCGGCGCGACGCGATCCTCGCCGCCCTGCGCGCCGCCGGCGCCCAGCGGGTGCTGGACCTCGGCTGCGGACAGGGCCAGTTGGTGCAGGCGCTGCTGGGGGACCCCGCGTACACCGAGATCGTCGGCATGGACGTCTCCGTGCGGGCCCTGACCATCGCCGCCCGCCGGCTGCGGCTGGAGCGGATGGGCGAACGGCAGAGGTCGCGCGTCACCCTGCTCCAGGGATCGCTCGCCTACACCGACAAGCGGCTGACCGGCTACGACGCGGCCGTGCTCAGCGAGGTCATCGAGCACTTGGACCTGGAGCGGCTGCCCGCGCTGGAGTACGCCGTGTTCGGCTCGGCCCGTCCCCGTACGGTCCTCGTCACCACCCCGAACGTCGAGTACAACGTCCGCTGGGAGACCCTCCCGGCCGGGCACGTCCGGCACGGCGACCACCGCTTCGAGTGGACCCGTGAGGAGTTCCGCGCCTGGGCCGGCCAGGTCGCGGAGCGCTTCGGCTACGCGGTCGCGTACGTCCCCGTGGGCGACGACGACCCCGAGGTCGGGCCGCCGACGCAGATGGCCGTCTTCACCCAGGAGGCCGTCAGCGACACCACCACCGGCGCCACCACCGACGCCGCGGCCACCACCACCGACTCCCCGAAGGAGGGCGAGGCAGCATGACCACCGAGACCAAGCGCACACTTCCCGTCACCGACCTGTCCCTCGTCGTCCTGATCGGTGCCACCGGATCGGGCAAGTCCACCTTCGCCCGCAAGCACTTCAAGCCGACCGAGGTCATCTCCTCCGACTACTGCCGCGGCCTGGTCTGCGACGACGAGAACGACCAGGGCGCGAGCCGGGACGCCTTCGACGTCCTGCACTACATCGCCGGCAAGCGCCTCGCCGCCGGCCGCCTGACCGTCGTCGACGCCACCAGCGTCCAGGCCGACGCCCGCCGGCAGCTGGTCCAGCTCGCCCGCGAGCACGACGTCCTGCCCATCGCCATCGTCCTGGACATGCCCGAGCAGGTCTGCGCCGAGCGCAACGCGGCCCGCCCCGACCGGGCCGGCCTGCCCCGCGCGGTCATCCAGCGGCACCGCCGCGACCTGCGGCGCTCCCTGCGGGGCCTGGAGCGCGAGGGCTTCCGCAAGGTGCACGTGCTGCGTTCCGTCGAGGAGGCCGAGAGCGCCGAGGTCGTCCTGGAGAAGCGGTTCAACGACCTCACCCACCTCACCGGCCCCTTCGACATCGTCGGTGACATCCACGGCTGTTCCTCCGAGCTGGAGACCCTGCTCGCCAAGCTCGGCTACGAGGACGGCGTCCACCCCGAGGGCCGCACGGCCGTGTTCGTCGGCGACCTCGTCGACCGCGGCCCCGACAGCCCGGGCGTCCTGCGCCGCGTGATGGGCATGGTCACGTCCGGCAATGCCCTGTGCGTGCCCGGCAACCACGAGAACAAGCTCGGCCGCCACCTCAAGGGAGCCAAGGTCCAGCAGACCCACGGCCTCGCCGAGACGATCGAGCAGCTCTCCCACGAGCCGCAGGAGTTCGTCGAGGAGGTGCGGGAGTTCATTCGCGGCCTCGTCAGCCACTACGTCCTCGACGGCGGGAAGCTGGTGGTCTGCCACGCCGGGCTGCCCGAGAAGTACCACGGCCGCACCTCCGGCCGGGTCCGCTCGCACGCCCTGTACGGGGAGACCACCGGCGAGACCGACGAGTTCGGCCTGCCCGTGCGCTACCCGTGGGCCGAGGACTACCGCGGCAAGGCCGTCGTGGTCTACGGCCACACGCCCGTCCCGAACACCGCCTGGATCAACAACACCATCTGCCTCGACACCGGCGCCGTCTTCGGCGGCCGGATGACCGCCCTGCGCTGGCCCGAGCGCGAACTGGTCGACGTACCGGCCGAGAAGGTCTGGTACGAGCCGGTCAAGCCGCTCGTCACCGAGGTGCCGGGCGGCCACGACGGGCGTCCGCTGGACCTGGCGGACGTGCACGGGCGCCGGGTCGTCGAGACCCGGCACCTGGGCAACGTGGGCGTCCGCGAGGAGAACGCGGCCGCGGCCCTGGAGGTCATGAGCCGCTTCGCCGTCGACCCGCGGCTGGTCCCGTACCTGCCGCCGACCATGGCGCCGACCGCGACCTCCCGGGAGGACGGCTACCTGGAGCACCCGGCCGAGGCCTTCGACCAGTACCGCAAGGACGGCATCACGCAGGTGGTGTGCGAGGAGAAGCACATGGGCTCCCGCGCCACCGTCCTGCTCTGCAGGGACGCCGACGCCGCCCGCGAGCGGTTCGGCGTCGACGGCCCGACCGGTTCCGTCTACACGCGCACCGGGCGGCCCTTCTTCCACGACCCCGAGGTCACCGAGGAGGTACTGGCGCGGCTGCGCGCCGCCGTCACCGGTGCCGGGCTGTGGGAGGAACTGGGCACCGACTGGCTGCTGTTCGACGGCGAACTCCTGCCCTGGTCGCTGAAGTCGGGCGGACTGCTGCGCAACCAGTACGCCGCCGTGGGCGCCGCCTCGCGCGCCGTGTTCCCCGGCGCCCTCGCGGCCCTGGAGGCGGCGGCCGCCCGTGGCGCCGACACCGGCGCCCTGCTGGAGCGCCAGCGCGGCCGGGCCGCCGACGCGGCGGCCTTCACCGAGGCCTACCGTCGCTACTGCTGGACCACCGACGGGCTGGACGGCGTACGGTTCGCGCCGTTCCAGCTGCTGGCCGTGGCCGGGCGGTCGCTGGCCGCCGTACCCCACGACGAGCAGCTGGCCTGGCTGGACCGGCTGGTGGCGGCCGACGACCCGGGCACCCCGGGCGGCACCGGCCTGCTGCGCGGCACCGGCCGGATCGTGGTCGACACCGGGGACGAGGACTCCGTACGGGCCGGCACCGAGTGGTGGCTGGAGCTGACGGCCGCCGGCGGCGAGGGCATGGTCGTCAAGCCGCTCCAGGCCTACGCCCGGGACGGCAAGGGCCGGCTGGTCCAGCCGGGGATCAAGGTGCGCGGACGGGAGTACCTGCGGATCATCTACGGTCCGGAGTACACGCGTCCGGACCAGCTGGAGCGGCTGCGGGACCGGTTCCTCGGGCACAAGCGCTCGCTCGCCCTGCGGGAGTACGCGCTCGGGCTGGAGGCGCTGGACCGGCTGGCGGCCGAGGAGCCCCTGTGGCGGGTCCACGAGCCGGTCTTCGCGGTCCTCGCGCTGGAGTCGGAGCCGGTCGACCCGAGGCTGTGACGGCCACGACGGCGGCCACCGCGTGGGGGACCGCGTGAGGACCGCGTGAAGGACCGCGTAAAGGCGGAGCCCCCGTACGGCCCTGAATTAGGTCGTATGGGGGAACTTTCACGGAGAACGCCGGGGAAACCACCGGCGGGATCGTTCATCCAGGGCAGCGGAATGACCGCCACCCTGGAAGGACGGAACATCACCTATGAAGATGACCGCGCGCGGAAGCATTGCGGCGCTCCTGACCTGTATGGCCGCGGCCGGTGTGGCCACCCCGGCCGTCGCCGACGGGGTACCGGTCGGTGTCCCGCTCGAGGGTGTGGAGACCACGACGGGCCTGGACGTGCCGCGGATCGCCACCGCGGTGCCGCTGCCGGTCGTCGGAGCGCCCGAGGCTCCCCGCATGCACAAGGGGGAGATGCTCCCCTCGCCCCTGCTGCCGGCGGTCCCGATCGCCACCGAGCTCGGCGAGACCCTGGTCACCTCCCCGCTGCCGAACCTGGCGGGCCGTCCGGAGACGGACGGCGAGGGTTCCCTGGAGTCGCCCGCCACCACCGTCCGCACCCGTACCCCGGGCGCGGTCGTCGGTGCCCCGCTCACGATGCCGGACGGGTCCAACTTCGGGCTGCCGAACCTGACCACGCCCAAGCTGGGTCTCCTCGCCCCCGAGGTCACGGGAGCGCCGGAGGCACTTCTCGGTGTCGCCCTGCCCCGCTGAGCCGACGCCACCTCAAAAGGCCGCCCGGTCTGGGAACGTGTACGGCATGGGATTCCATGTCGACTCCGAGACCGGGCGGCTTCGCCGCGTCATCCTCCACCGGCCCGACCTGGAGCTGAAGCGGCTCACACCCGGCAACAAGGACGCGCTCCTCTTCGACGACGTGCTGTGGGTGCGCAGGGCCCGCCAGGAGCACGACGGCTTCGCGGACGTGCTGCGGGACCGGGGAGTGGAGGTCCACCTCTTCGGGGACCTGCTGTGCGAGGTCCTGGACGTCCCGGAGGCCAGGCGCCTGGTGCTGGACCGGGTGTTCGACGAGAAGGAGTACGGGCCGCTCGCCACCGACCACCTGCGGTCGGTCTTCGACGGGCTGGCATCGGCGGACCTGGCGGAGGCGCTGGTCGGCGGGATGACCAAGCGGGAGTTCCTGGAACGGCACGCCGAGCCGGTGTCCGTGCGCTTCCACGCCCTGGACCTGGACGACTTCCTGCTGGGGCCGCTGCCCAACCACCTCTTCACCCGCGACACCTCCGCCTGGATCTACGACGGGGTGTCCATCAACGCGATGCGCTGGCCCGCCCGGCAGCGCGAGACCGTCCACTTCGAGGCGATCTACCGCCACCACCCGCTCTTCACCACCTCCGGCGCCTTCCACTACTGGTCGCAGGGGCAGGCGGACTACCCCTCGACGATCGAGGGCGGGGACGTCCTGGTCATCGGCAACGGCGCGGTGCTGATCGGGATGAGCGAGCGGACCACGCCGCAGGCGGTGGAGATGCTGGCGCGGGGCCTGTTCGCCGCCGGTTCGGCGACCTCCATCGTGGCCCTCGACATGCCGAAGCGGCGGGCCTTCATGCACCTGGACACGGTGATGACGATGGTCGACGGAGATACGTTCACTCAGTACGCGGGGCTCGGCATGCTCCCCTCCTACACGATCGAGCCGGGCGACGGGGGCAGCGAGCTGAAGGTGACCGACCACCCGGCGGAGCACATGCACCGGGCCATCGCGGCGGCGCTCTCGCTCGACTCGATCCGGGTGCTGACCGCAACCCAGGACGTGCACTCGGCACAGCGCGAACAGTGGGACGACGGGTGCAACGTGCTCGCCGTCGAGCCGGGCGTGGTGGTCGCCTACGAACGGAACGTGACCACCAACACGCACCTGCGCAAGCAGGGCATCGAGGTGATCGAGATCCCGGGCAGCGAGCTGGGGCGGGGCCGGGGCGGGCCGCGCTGCATGAGCTGCCCGGTGGAGCGGGACCCCGTCTGAGCAGGCACGTACGGGGGCCGGATTGGGGAAGGTCACACCCGCGGGACACCCACAGGTCTGTATATCAATACAGTGCGTCGTATAGACTTCCAGCATCCCCTGTCACCGTGACGCTGGAGCGACCCCATGGCCCCCGACCTCAAAGGCCGCAGTTTTCTCAAGGAGCTCGACTTCTCGGCCGCCGAGTTCCGCGGCCTGGTCGAACTCGCCGCCGACCTGAAGGCGGCCAAGAAGGCCGGGGTCGAGCAGCGCCTGCTGCGGGGCCGGAACATCGCGCTGATCTTCGAGAAGACCTCGACGCGCACCCGCTGCGCCTTCGAGGTCGCCGCCGCGGACCAGGGCGCCCACACCGTCTACCTCGACCCGGCCGGCTCCCAGATGGGGCACAAGGAGTCGGTCCGGGACACCGCCCGGGTGCTGGGCCGGATGTTCGACGGGATCGAGTACCGGGGTGACAGCCAGGAGGCCGTCGAGGAACTCGCCGCGCACTCCGGCGTCCCCGTCTTCAACGGCCTGACCGACGACTGGCACCCCACCCAGATGCTGGCCGACGTCCTGACGATGACCGAGCACAGCCCCAAGCCGCTGCACCGGATCTCCTTCGCCTACCTCGGCGACGCCCGCTTCAACATGGGCAACTCCTACCTCGTGACCGGCGCGCTGCTGGGCATGGACGTACGGATCGTCGCGCCCAGGAGCTACTGGCCCGCGGAGCACGTGGTGGCCGAGGCGCGCAGGCTCGCTGCGGACAGCGGGGCGCGGATCACCCTGACCGAGGAGGTCGGCGAGGGGGTCGCCCAGGCCGACTTCGTGGTGACCGACGTCTGGGTGTCCATGGGCGAGCCCAAGGAGGTCTGGGACGAGCGGATCGCGGCCCTGGCGCCGTACGCCGTCACCATGGACGTGCTGCGGGCCACCGGGAACCCGGACGTGAAGTTCATGCACTGCCTGCCGGCCTTCCACGACCTGGGCACCAAGGTGGCCCGGGAGATCCACGAGCGGCACGGGCTCGATTCGCTGGAGGTGACGGACGAGGTGTTCGAGTCGGAGCACTCCGTCGTCTTCGACGAGGCCGAGAACCGGCTGCACACCATCAAGGCCGTACTCGTCGCCACCCTCGGCCGCCCCGGCCCGGGTGACGCATAGTCATACGAGGGCGGTCGGCGCGCCCGGCGCGCTCACGCCTCGGCCCCCGGCGCGCTCACGCCTGGGCCGGGTGGAAACGCCGCGAGGGCAGGGTGAACCAGACCGCCTTGCCGTGCGGGGTGCGGCGGTGTCCGCAGGCGGCACTCAGGGTCCGGATCAGCAGCAGCCCGCGGCCGTGCTCCTGCCAGGGGTCGGGACGGGCGTGGTCGGGCCAGGAGGACAGCTCTCCGGGCGGCCCCGGGTCGCCGTCGTGCACCTCGACCTGGCAGCCGTTCGCCAGGAGCTCCACGACCAGCTCGATCGGGCCGCGGGCCGGGGTGTGCTCCACGGCGTTGGCGACCAGTTCCGCGGTCAGCAGCTCGGCCGTGTCGCCGTCGGCGGGCGCGTCGGAGTCCGCCAGCGCCGTACGGACGAGGGCGCGGGCGAGGGGTACTGCGGCCGCCGAGTGGGGCAGGGTGATCCGCCAGGCGGGGTTGTCGGGCACTGCGGAATCTTCCTCTCCGTGATGGGCCGCATCGCTTCGGGGAGCCGGGCCCGGGACTCGCACGAGGGGTCCCTGCCGGCCGGCTCGCGCCGGGGTGCGTGGGGAACTACCACTTTCAACGATACGGAGAGCGAAATGGATCCCGTAGGGCACCCCGCAGTCGGCGCAGGGGACCGAGGCCCCGCGGAGACCGGGGCGTTCGGCAGGTGCGGGCGGCGGCCCGCGGCGGGGCGTCCCCCATTTGTAGCGTTTCTCTGACGGTAGTCACGATCTGGTGATAACGTCGATCGTGTGAGCCCCTTCACCGGTTCCACACCAGCGACCGAACGGTGGCACCACCTCCGCCTCACCCGGCAGGACGGCGTCGCCACCGTCACCTTCGACCGCCCCGAGAAGATCAACGCGCTCACCTTCGGCGCCTACGCCGACCTGCGCGATCTGCTCGCCGAACTGTCCCGCGAGCGCTCCGTGCGCGCCCTCGTACTGGGCGGCGAGGGCCGCGGCTTCTGCTCCGGCGGAGACGTCGACGAGATCATCGGCGCCACCCTCGCCATGGACACCGCCCAGCTCCTCGACTTCAACCGGATGACCGGCCAGGTGGTCCGCGCGATCCGCGAATGCCCCTTCCCGGTGATCGCCGCCGTGCACGGCGTCGCCGCCGGCGCCGGCGCCGTCCTCGCGCTCGCCGCCGACTTCCGGATCGCCGACCCCACCGCCCGCTTCGCCTTCCTCTTCACCCGCGTCGGCCTCTCCGGCGGCGACATGGGCGCCGCCTACCTGCTGCCCCGCGTCGTCGGCCTCGGCCACGCCACCCGCCTGCTGATGCTCGGCGAGCCCGTCCACGCCGCCGAGGCCGAGCGGATCGGCCTGCTCAGCGAGCTCACCGACGAGGGCAAGGCCCACGTACGGGCCGCCGAACTCGCCGCCCGCCTCGCCGCCGGCCCCTCCCTCGCCCACGCGCAGACCAAGGCGCTGCTCACCGCCGAACTCGACATGCCGCTGGCCGCGTCGGTCGAACTCGACGCCGCCACCCAGGCCCTGCTCATGAACGGCCAGGACTACGCGGAGTTCCACGCGGCCTTCACCGGGAAACGGCCGCCGGAGTGGAAGGGCAGGTAACGCCATGCCGCACGGCAGCGCATTGCGGGTCGCCGTCGTCGGCGGCGGACCGGGAGGACTGTACGCCGCCGCGCTGCTGGCCCGCCGGGGCCACACCGTGGAGGTGTGGGAACGCAACGCCCCGGACGACACCTTCGGCTTCGGCGTCGTGCTCTCCGACGAGACGCTCGGCGGCGTCGAACGCGCCGACACCGTCGTCCACGCCGCCCTGAGCAGGGAATTCGTACGCTGGGACGACGTCGACGTGGTGCACCGCGGACGGTTGCTGACCTCCGGCGGCCACGGTTTCGCCGCCATCGGACGGCGCCGGCTGCTGGAGATCCTGCACGAGCGCTGCGCCGGACTCGGCGTCCGGCTCCGCTTCCGCGCCGAAGCCCCGGACGTGGCCCGGCTGCGCGCCACCCACGACCTGGTCGTCGCGGCGGACGGCGTGCACAGCGCGATCCGCGAGGCGGACGCCGCCCACTACAAGCCGACGCTGACCGCCGGCCGCTGCCGCTACATCTGGCTCGCCGCCGACTTCGCCTTCGAAGCCTTCCGCTTCGAGATCGCGGAGACCGAGCACGGGGTCATGCAGCTGCACGCCTACCCGTACGCCGCGGACGCCTCCACCGTCATCGTCGAGATGCGGGAGGAGGTCTGGCGGGCGGCGGGCCTCGACCTCTGCGACGAGGACGAGTCGGCGGCCCGCTGCGCCAAGATCTTCAGCGAGGCGTTGCGCGGACGCCCCCTGCACGGCAACCGCTCCGCCTGGACGCAGTTCCGCACCGTCGTCAACGAGCGCTGGTCCCACGGCAACGTGACGCTCGTCGGCGACGCCGCGCACACCGCCCACTTCTCCATCGGCTCCGGCACCAAACTCGCCGTGGAGGACGCGCTCGCCCTCGCCGAAGCCGTCGACGCGGCCGAAGGGGACGTACCGGCCGCCCTCGCCGCGTACGAGACGGCCCGCCGCCCGGCGGTCGCCAGCACCCAGCGGGCCGCGGCCGCCAGCAGCCGCTGGTTCGAGGAACTCGCCGGCTACGTCGACCAGCCCGCCCGCCAGTTCGCCTTCAACCTCCTCACCCGCAGCCGCCGCGTCACGCACGACAACCTGCGGCTGCGCGACGAGCGCTTCACCCGCGCCGTCGAACGGGACTTCGGCTGCCCCGACGAGACCACCCCGCCCATGTTCACCCCGCTCACCCTGCGCGGCCTGACCCTGCGCAACCGGGTCGTCGTCTCCCCGATGGACATGTACTCGGCCGAGGAGGGCGTGCCCGGCGACTTCCACCTCGTCCACCTCGGCGCGCGGGCCCTCGGCGGGGCCGGCCTGGTGATGACCGAGATGGTCTGCGTCAGCGAAGAGGGCCGCGTCACGCCCGGCTGCGCCGGCCTCTACACCCAGGAGCAGGCCGCCGCCTGGCAGCGGATCACCGACTTCGTCCACACCTCGGCGCCCGGCGCCGCACTCGGCGTCCAGCTCGGCCACGCGGGCCGCAAGGGCTCCACCCGGGTGATGTGGGAGGGCATGGACGACCCCCTCCCGCACGGCAACTGGCCGCTGGTGGCCGCCTCGGCCCTGCCCTACCGGCCGGGCGTCTCCGCGTCCCCCCGCGCCCTTCAACCGGCGGACCTGGCCGCACTGCGCTCCGACTTCGCGGCGGCCGCCGTCCGCGCCGCGGACTGCGGCTTCGACCTGCTCGAACTGCACTGCGCCCACGGCTACCTGCTCTCCGGCTTCCTCTCGCCGCTGACCAACCGGCGCGACGACGCCTACGGAGGCTCCCTGGAGAACCGCCTGCGCTTCCCGCTGGAGGTCTTCGACGCCGTCCGCGCGGTCTGGCCCGCGGACCGGCCCATGACCGTGCGCCTGTCGGCCACCGACTGGGCACCGGGCGGCACCTCACCGGAGGAGGCCGTGCGGATCGCCGCCGCGTTCGCCGCCCACGGCGCCGACGCCATCGACGTCTCCACCGGCCAGGTCGTCGCGGACGAGGCACCCGAGTACGGGCGCTCGTACCAGACCCCGTACGCCGACCGGATCCGCAACGCGCTCGGCGTCCCCGTCATCGCCGTCGGGGCCATCTCCTCCTGGGACGACGTCAACTCCCTGCTGCTGGCGGGCCGCGCCGACCTGTGCGCCCTCGGCCGCCCCCACCTCTACGACCCCCACTGGACCCTGCACGCGGCCGCCGACCAGTCCTACGAAGGCCCGGCCGCCCCCTGGCCGAAGCCGTACCGCGCGGGCAGCCGCAAACCCCCCACCGGCCGGGGCTGACGGTCCGGCCGTGCGCCTGGTCAGGCCGGGACGATCCGAGCCCGGTCCTCCACCGGCCGGTAGCCCAGCCGCAGGTAGACGCCATTGCTCGTCGGGTTGGCCAGATCGGTGAAGAGGACGACCTCCGAGGCGCCCGCCGCGTACGCCGCCTCGCTCACCGCGTGCGTGACCCCGGCGGCGTACCCGCGGCCCCGGAACCCGGGCGGGGTGTAGACGGGCCCGACGCGCGAGGCGGACCCGATCGGACGGGAGAAGGCGGCCAGCGAGACGGGGACGCCGCCGTCCTCCCACAGCAGGAAGCCCCCGTACGAAAGCCGGTCGCGCACCTGAGCCCCGGTGGGACCGGCCGGGATCTCCACCTCCGCGTGGAACGCCTCCAGCCACCGGGTCAGCAGCGGCAGGTCGGCCTCGGTGGCGACCCGCACCCGGCCGGCGGGGGAGGGCTGCGGGGCGACCAGTGCGGCCAGCCGGTACAGCCGGTGCTCCTCGGCCACGACCGTGGGCCGGCCCCAGGCCAGGGCCAGCGCCTCCGCGTCCCGGCGGCGGGCGTTGACCGCCCCGAGACCGGCCAGCAGCGGCTCGGTGGTGAGCACGTCGGCCAGCGCACGGACCGCCTCCTGCGGCAACGCGCCGAGCTGCAGCGGGTGCGGCGGAGTGCACACCAGCGCGCCGTCGACGGCGCCGTCGGGACCGGTCCACCAGCCGAAGACGGGGGCCTCGGGACCGAAGGTGTGGAGTCCGCGCCGCTCCAGCGCGTCGGCCACGCTCAGCAGCAGGGTGTTGGGCACGGGCCGCGCGGCCACGGCCGGGCCCGCCGCGGCCCGGTAGGCGGCCAGGTCGGAAGTGAAGGTCCAGGTCATGGCTCATCCTGCCGCGGCGGCGTCACCACCCGCACCGTCTTTTCAGGCGGCCTGCAGTTCCACGTACTCCGCCCCGATGTCCCGCAGGCGGGCGTGGAATTCGGCGAAGACGGCCGCCGACCGGTCGCCCGGCCAGCCCGCCGGGAGCAGCTCGCGCGGCAGGCCCGGATCGGCGTACGGCAGGCGGCGCCAGCTGTCCAGCGCGAGGAGGTAGCCGCGGTAGGCCTCCTCCGGGGTCGGCGGGGGGCCGGACTGGAGGGCGCGCAGGGCCGGTTCGTGCAGGTCGAGGAACTCCTCGTGCTGTTTGGCCAGCGCCGCCAGGTCCCACCAGCGGGCCACCGCCTCGGCGGCCGGGGCGAAGCCCAGGTGATCGCCGCGGAACAGCTCCACATACGGCGTCAGGTGCAGCCGCTCCAGCGTGTGCGCGGTCTCCTCCGCCAGCCGGGCCGGCGCGATCCACACGCCCGGCGCCACCGCGCCGAAGCCGAGCCCGGCCAGCCGGGAACGCAGCAGGTGCCGTTTGCTCCGCTCCTGCTCCGGCACGGAGAACACCGCCACCAGCCATTCGTCCGACGGCTGCGGGCCGCCGTAGATCCGGCGGTCGCCGTCGTCCAGCAGCCGGCGCGCCTCGCCGGACAGCTCGTACGCCGCCGCGCCGTCCGCCGTGCGCGCGGGCAGCAGGAAGCCGCGCCGCTTCAGCCGGGACACCGACGAGCGGACCGACGGGGCGTCCACGCCGGCCGTGCCCAGCAGGCGGACCAGCGCGGACACCGGGACCGGGCCCTCGAAGGCCCGCCCGTAGGCTCCGTAGAACGTGACGATCAGAGATCGCGGAGTGTGCTGCTCGACCACGGCTTCACTCTAGGGCGTCTCGCCGGCCGGGCACGGTTCCTTGATCGCGCAACCGGAAGCGCTGGAGCTTGCCCGTGGCGGTCCGGGGGAGCGTGGGGAGGAAGACGAAGGAGCGCGGGCACTTGTGCGGGGCCAGTTCCGCCCGCATGAAGGTGCGCAGGGCGTCCTCCGTCAGCACCACGCCCTCACGGACGACGGTGTACGCCACGACGACCTGCCCGCGTCGCTCGTCCGGGCGGCCCACGACCGCGGCCTCCACCACGTCGGGGTGGCGCAGCAGGGCCTCCTCCACCTCAGGGCCCGCGATGTTGTAGCCAGCCGAGACGATCATGTCGTCGGCGCGCGCGACGTAGCGGAAGTAGCCCTCGGCGTCGCGCACGTAGGTGTCGCCGGTCAGGTTCCAGCCGCCCTGTACGTACTCCGCCTGCCGGGGATCGGCCAGATAGCGGCAGCCCACCGGGCCGCGCACGGCCAGCAGCCCCGGCTCGCCGTCCGCCACCGGCCGTCCGGCCCGGTCCACGACGCGGGCCTCCCAGCCGGGCACCACCCGGCCGGTCGTGCCGGGCCGGATGTCCTCGTCGGCGGCGGAGATGAAGATGTGCAGCAGTTCGGTCGCCCCGATGCCGTTGACGATGCGCAGACCGGTCCGTTCGTACCAGGCCCGCCAGGTGGCGGCGGGCAGGTTCTCCCCGGCCGAGACGCAGCGGCGCAGCGCCGACAGGTCGTACATGCCCACGTCGTACGGCCCGAGGGCGTCCAGCATCGTCCGGTAGGCGGTCGGCGCGGTGAACAGCACCGTCACCCGGTGCTCGGCGAGCGCGGGCAGCAGCCGGCGCGGCACCGCGTCCTCCAGCAGCAGCGCGCACGCGCCGGCGCGCAGCGGGAAGACGACGAGCCCGCCGAGGCCGAAGGTGAAGCCGAGCGGCGGGCTGCCCGCGAACACGTCGTCGGGGCGGGGCCGCAGCACGTGGCGGGAGAAGGTGTCGGCGACGGCGAGCAGGTCGCGGTGGAAGTGCATGCAGCCCTTGGGCCGCCCGGTGGTCCCTGAGGTGAAGGCGATCAGGGCGACGTCGTCCGCGGAGGTCGGGACGGCGGGGAAGGGCGCGTCGTGGCGCTCGGCCAGTCTCAGCAGGTCGTCCGGGGCGCCGCCCCCGTAGGCGGTGATCCGCAGCCCCGGCACCTCGGCCTTCACCAGGTCGTCCAGCACGTCCGCATGGCACAGGGCGTGCCGGACCTGGGCCATCGCGCACACCGTCGCCAGCTCCTGCGCGCGCTGATGGGGCAGTACGGTGACGGCGACCGCGCCCGCCTTCATGACCGCGAGCCAGCACGCGGCGAGCCAGGGGCCGGTGGGCCCGCGCAGGAGCACCCGGTTGCCGGGTACGACGCCGAGGTCGGCCGTGAGGACGTGGGCGAGGCGGTCCACGCGGTCGCGCAGCCCGCCGTACGTCCACACCTCGCCGGCGCCGTCGCGGAGGGCCGGGCGGTCGGCGCCACCGTGCCCGAACCTGGCGATGGTGGCGTCGAGCAGCTCGGCACCGCAGTTCAGCCGGTCCGGATAGGCCAGTTCGGGCAGATCGAAGAGGAGCTCCGGCCAGGCGTCCGCGGGTGGCAGATGGTCGCGGGCGAAGGTGTCGGCGTGAGCGGAAGGCTTGAGGTCCAAGGCGGGTTCGCCCCCCTTGCAGCGGTCCGGAGTGGGGTGGGGCCGGCCGTGCGGTCGTTTCTCCCGGCGACCGCCGGGAGGTACACCTTGGAGCGTATCGTGATGGTGACGGCAGTCAACAGGACGCGATAGATGCGGGGATGTTCGGATGACCGGATTCGCGCTCGGGGTGGACCAGGAGGAGTGGTGCGGGCGGTTGCGCGCACTGTCGGCCGAACGGCTGAGGCCGCTCGCGGAGAAGGGAGAACCGGGCAGGGTCAACCGGCCGCTGCTGGCGGCGTTGGGTGAGCTGGGCCTGCTGGAGCGGGTGTTCGCCTCGGGTGCGCTGGAACTCTGCCTGCTGCGGGAGTCCCTGGCCTACGGCTGCACGGAGGCCGAGACCGCGCTGGCCCTGCAGGGCCTGGGGGCGTACCCGGTCCTGCGGGCCGGGAGCGAGGCGCAGCGGGAGCGGTGGCTGCCGCAGGTCCGGTCGGGGCGGGCCGTGGCCGCGTTCGCGCTGAGCGAGCCGGGGGCGGGCTCGGACGCGGCGGCGCTGGCGCTGGCCGCGGTCCCGGACACGGCCGCCGGGGACGGCGGCAGGAGTGGCGGTTGGCGGCTCAGCGGCGAGAAGTGCTGGATCTCCAACGCGCCCGAAGCGGATTTCTACACCGTGTTCGCCCGTACGGGTGAAGGGCCGGGGGCGAAGGGGGTGTCGGCCTTCCTCGTCCCCGCGGACCGCGAGGGCCTCAGCGGCGAGCCGCTGGACATGCTGTCCCCGCACCCCATCGGATCGCTCCGGTTCGACGGGGTCCCGGTCGGCCCGGAGGACCTGCTCGGCGAGCCCGGACGGGGCTTCCGCGTCGCCATGGACACCCTGAACCTCTTCCGGCCCAGCGTCGGCGCGTTCGCGGTGGGCATGGCCCGGGCCGCGCTGGACGCGACGCTCGCCCACACGGCCGGGCGGACCGCGTTCGGCGGAACGCTGAGCGACCTCCAGGCTGTGGCGCACCGAGTGGCCGAGATGGCCACGCGTACGGAGGCGGCCCGGCTGCTGGTGTACGCGGCGGCGGGGGCGTACGACCGGGGCGCGGCGGACGTGCCGGGGCGGGCGGCGATGGCGAAGCTGCTGGCCACGGAGACGGCCCAGTACGTGGTGGACCACGCGGTCCAGCTGCACGGGGCGGTCGCCCTGCGGCGGGGGCACCTGCTGGAACACCTCTACCGGGAGGTGCGGGCACCGCGGATCTACGAGGGGGCGAGCGAAGTGCAGCGCACGATCATCGCGAAGGAGCTGTACGGGGCGTTGGGGGCCGGGCGGTGAGCCTTGAGCGGATCAACCCGGCGGAGTTGTCGCCGGCGACGGGTTTCTCGCACGCGGTGGTGGCGACCGGCTCGCGGCTGGTGTTCCTGGCGGGCCAGACCGCGCTGGACGGCGCCGGCAAGGTCGTGGGGGAGACCCTGCCGGAGCAGTTCGAGACGGCCCTGGCCAACCTCCTGTCGGCCCTGGCCGCGGCGGGCGGTGCCCCGGCGGACCTGGCCCGGGTGACGGTGTACGCGGTCGACGTGGCCGCGTACCGGGTGCACGCGGGCGAACTGGGCCGGATCTGGCGGAGGCTGGCGGGGCGGGACTATCCGGCGATGGCGGTCGTGGGCGCGGTCCGCCTCTGGGACGAGGCGGCGCTGGTCGAACTGGACGGGGTGGCGGTCCTCCCCTAGCGTCTCGGCTCCGGCCGGCGCTGCTGGGGCTCTGCCCCAGGCCCCGCGCCTCAATCGCCGGCGGGGCTCGGTGGTGTGGGGCGGGGCCCCGCCGGAGTGTCTCCTCGGCTCGCGCGGTACCGCATTTCACGGCCGTACCCGGCGGTGCGCGCTCGTCCTGCGGGGACACTCCGCCGTGCCCCCACCCCACGGCAGGGCTCCGACAGTGCCCCGAAGCCCGCCCGACGCGTAGGAGCGGGGAGGGGTGTCCCCGCAGGACGAGCGCGCGACCACCGAGCACAACCGAGACGGCTAGTCACGCGCGAGCCGAGGAGATACCCCTCGGCGGCCCCGCGACCGGCCCGCACCGCGCCCGGATCCCGCCCCGCGCCGTGGGCCACGGACCGCCCGTATCGCCCCCGGAACCGGGCCCGACGCGTGGGGAGTGGGGACGGGGAGGGGTGTCCCCGCAGGACGAGCGCGCAACCACCGAGCACTGCCGCGACAGCTCGCGCGCGCCGAGCCGAGGAGATACCCCTCGGCGGCCCCGCGACCGGCCCGCGCCGCGCCCGGATCCCGCCCCGCGGAGCGGTCCGCATGATGATCGGGACCCGTCCCGCCCCGCCGAGGGAACGACCCGCGCCGCGCCCGGACCCCGCCCGCGGAGCGGTCCGCAGGATCGGGGACTGTCCCGCCCCGCCGGTTTAGGCGAGGCCGCCTTCCAGGAGCACTCCCATCCATTCCTCGATGCCGGCGACCGTGCGCGGCAGCGCGCCCGACATCAGGCGGGCGCCGTTCGCCGTGATCACCAGGTCGTCCTCGATGCGGACGCCGATGCCGCGCAGTTCGGCCGGCAGGGTCTCGTCGTCGGGCTGGAGGTACAGGCCCGGCTCCACCGTCAGGACCTGTCCCTCCTCCAGGACCCCGTCCAGGTAGGTCTCGGCCCGTGCCTTGGCGCAGTCGTGCACGTCGAGCCCCAGCATGTGCCCGCTGCTGCACAGCGTGTACCGCCGGTGCAGGTCGCCCTCCGCGTCCTTCAGGACGCCCCAGTCGGCCAGCCCCTCCGCGATCACCCGCATCCCGGCCCGGTGGAAGTCGCCGAAGCTCGCCCCCGGCCGCAGCGCAGCGATGCCCGCTTCCTGTGCCGCGAGGACCAGTTCGTAGACCTGCCGCTGGACGGGTGAGAAGCGGCCCGACAGCGGGAGGGTGCGGGTGATGTCCGCGGTGTAGAGGGTGTCCGTCTCCACCCCCGCGTCCAGGAGGAGCAGCTCCTGTCCGTTCAGCCGGCCGTCGTTGCGGATCCAGTGCAGGGTGCACGCGTGGGCGCCCGACGCGGCGATCGTCTCGTAGCCGGTGCCGTTGCCCTCGACCCGGGCGCGCAGGCCGAACACCCCCTCGATCCAGCGCTCCCCGCGCGGGTGCGCCAGCGCGCGCGGCAGCGCCCGTACGACGTCCTCGAAGCCCGCCGTCGTGTGGTCGACGGCCAGCTGGAGCTGCTCGACCTCCCAGGCGTCCTTCACCAGGCGCAACTCCGACAGCGCGGCGGCGAGTTCCGCGTCGGAGGCGGCGTGGCGGCCCTCAGGCGAGCCGAGGGCGTCCAGGTGCGCGCAGCGGATGCCGGTCAGGCGCTCCGCCTCCGCCAGGTCCGGGCGGCGGCCCACCCAGAACTCCCCGTACCGGCGGTCCCGGTAGAACTCCCCGTCCCCGTCCGCCCGCGGCGAGCGGGGCCGCAGGTGGAGCACCGCCTCGTGCGCGTGCGGGCCCGACGGCTCCATGACCAGGACGTGGCCCGCCTGGTCCTCGCCGGTGAGGCCGGTCAGCCAGGCGTAGGCGCTGTGCGGGCGGAAGCGGTGGTCGCAGTCGTTGGAGCGGACCTTCAGCTCGCCGGCCGGGACGATCAGCCGTTCGCCCGGGAAGCGGGCCGAGAGCCGCGCCCGGCGGGCGGGTGTGACGTCGTACGCCGGGACCCGGGCGGAGTCGGGAAGAGGGGAGGCGGCCCAGTCGCCCGCCATGAACCGGGACAACTCCGGTGACACCGGACGGTCGTGACTGCCCGTGTTGAGGCGGGCGGGGGAGTCGGTCACGGGGGCTCCTTCACGAAAGACGCGAACTGGTGGGCGCACAGGTCTTGTCAGTGCAATTTCACATTACTATGTTACAGCTCACACCGCGGCACGTTAATCCCCGTCAAACGCCGCGTGACGCAGGGCAGTTCACGCACCACCCCCCACCTCACCCTCTCCGAACAGGAGTTCTCGGTGCTCAAGCACAGAGCTGTGCGCTCTTCCCTCCTCGCCTCCGCCGTAGCCGTGACGCTCGTCGCCACCGCGGGGCAGGGCACCACGCAGGCCGCCGAGTCCGCGGCCCCGGCCGCCTTCCCCGGCGCCCCGGCCGCCGCCCCCGCCACCGCGGCCCACGGCCCCACGGGGAACCCCTTCGACGAGGTCGACCGCTTCGCGGAGGCCAAGAACAACGCCCCCGCCCCCGCCCCGGCCCCGGGCGGGCTGGACATCTCCGGCCAGGTTCCCGGCGCGGCCCCCGCCAGCGCGCCCGCCCAGGAGCTGGAGAAGCGGGGCGCGGCCGCCAAGTCGGCCCCCACCGCGAAGAGCGTCGCCGCAGGCGTCCCCTGCACCCTCGACGGGATCACCAACCTCACGCCCGAGCAGTTCGCCGACTTCCTCGCCGACCAGGCCGTGCTCGCGGACGGCTGTCTGCGCGGCCTCATCTGGACCTGGGACGCCCGCCTGGCCCCGGTGATGTCGGACGCGCACGTCCAGGCCGTGTCCCGCCGGATATCCGCGCTGGCCGCCGCCCACGACGGCCGCAACTCCTCACACCTGGAGGAGATGTTCACGTACCTGCACGCCGTCGCCTACCACGACTTCTCGCGCGACGAGATCGACGTCACCGACGCTCCGACCGTCGCCGCGATGCGCAAGGCCATCGACGACTTCGCGGGCGCCGCGCGGACCTTCGACGTCACCCCCACCAACGCCCGCACCCTGCGCGAGGCCCTCTACTCCGCCGGCCCCGGCCTGCGCCAGCACCAGCTGGGTCTGGTGAAGAAGGTCCTGGCCACCATGGACCCGGCCCACCCGGCCACCCACCTCGACCCCGGCTGGGCGGGCGCCGTGCTCGCCGCGCTCTCCACCAACTACCTGGGCGTCTACCCGGGCAACCAGGACGCCGCCTTCCACGCCGCCGTGGCCGCCGACCCCGCCTACCGCGCCGCTTTCAAGGCCTTCGCCGGATACACGCACCTCAAGGGCACGGCCAACGCCTGGGTGGTGCGCGACGCGCTCAGCGAGTACGCCCGCTTCGGCCAGGTCGACGGCCTGCGCGACCAGGTCGTCGCCGACCTCGGCGCGATGCTCGGGCCCCTGAAGGCCGGCTTCGGCGACGGCAGTGAGCCGTGGGCCAAGGCCGTCTCCTGGCTCAACTTCTACGAGGCGTGCAAGCCGTACGGGGTGTGCAAGGAGGACATCGAGAAGCAGCTCTTCCCCTACACCTACACCTACGACAACGGCGCCATCAAGGTCCGCACCGCCCTGGACCGGGCCACCGTCGACCAGCTCTACTACGCGAGCAAGCAGGTCAAGGCGCAGTACCACCGCGTCCTCGGCACCGACCAGCCGCTCGCCGGCGACCCCAACGCGACGCTGAACATCGTGCTGTACGCCTCCCGCGCCGACTACGTCAACTACCACCCGATCCTGACCGGCTACGACACCAACAACGGCGGCATCTACATCGAGAACGGCGCCACCTTCTACACCTACCAGCGCCGCGTACCGCAGGACTCCTCCCTCACGCTGGAGGAGCTCTTCCGCCACGAATACACGCACTACCTCAACGGCCGCTTCGCCGTCCCCGGCTTCTTCGGCCAGGGCCCCTGGTACGAGAGCGACCGCACGACGGCCATGGACGAGGGCACGGCCGAGTTCTTCGACGGCGCGACCCGCGACAACGGCATAGCCGTCCGCAAGTCCCTCGTGAAGAGCATCATCAGCGACACGGCCGGCGGCGGCCCGCGCATGACCGTCGAGCAGCTGTTGAACGCCACCTACGACGGCGACGGCTTCCGCTTCTACAGCTACGCCGGCACGTTCTTCGAGTTCCTGTGGACCGAGAAGCCCTCGCTGCTGCGCGAGATGTACACGCACCTGCGGAACAACGACGTGGCGGCGTACGACGCCTGGCGCCACCGGATGGGGGCGGACACCTACCTCCAGCGCGACTACGACCGATTCCTGACCGCGCAGATCGCCAAGGTCGACCAGCTCTTCGTGCCGAACACCACCTTCACCCCCAACGAGCGGCTGCGCGACTCGGCGCTGGCCTCCGTGAAGTCGGCGTTCGCCACGGCCACCTACAACACCCCGGACTGCGTGGAGAACGGCGACCCCGGCAAGCGCCGCTTCACCTGTACGGGCCGCATCACCGCGAACCTGAAGAACTGGCGCAGCGACGACCAGAACTTCAAGGACATGTCGGAGACGGTCGACTACTTCCTCCTCGACCGCGCGGGCGCCGCCTCCAACAACCTCGCCGACATGAACTGCTCCTTCGGCGCGCCGGAGATCTGGAGCAACAAGGTCGCCGCGACCTCCAGTTACAGCTGTGAGGGACCGCTGCGCAGCTGACGGGCTCCGGACCGGCCCCGCGCTTGAGGAGGGCGCGGGGCCGGTCTGGGCAGGCACTAAAGAATGTGACATATTACTGTCGTGCTCAAGAGACACTCCCTGGACGCCGTGATCATCGGCGCCGGCGTCGTCGGAGCGGCCTGCGCCTACTACGCGGCCCGCGCCGGACTCTCCGTGGCCGTGGTCGACAGCGGACCCGTCGCGGGCGGCACCACCGGTGCCGGCGAAGGCAATCTGCTCGTCTCCGACAAGGAGGCGGGCCCGGAGCTCGACCTCGCCCTGCTCTCCTCCCGGCTCTGGACCGAACTCGCCGCGGTCCTCCCGCGGGAGGTCGAGTACGAGCCCAAGGGCGGGCTCGTCGTCGCCCCGGACGAGGCCACGGTGAAGGCCCTCCGGAACTTCGCCGAGGGACAGCGCGCGGCCGGCGTCGACGCGGTCGAGGTCCCGGCAAACGCCCTGCACGACCTGGAGCCGCACCTGGCCCCGGGCCTCGCAGGAGGCTTCCACTACCCGCAGGACGCGCAGGTCCAGCCGGCGCAGGCGGCCGCCCGGCTGCTGGCCGCGTCCGGCGCCGAGGTGCACCTGGGGGAGGAGGTGACGCAGGTCCTGCTGGACCGGGGCGCCGTACGCGGGGTCCGCACCCCGCGCCGCGAACTCCTGGCCCCGGCCGTGGTGAACGCGGCCGGCACCTGGGGCGGGCACATCGCCGAGCTGGCCGGGACCTCCCTGCCCGTGCTCCCGCGCCGGGGCTTCGTCCTGGTGACCGAGCCGCTGCCGCGGGTGGTCCGGCACAAGGTCTACGCCGCCGACTACATCGCCGACGTCGCCAGCGGCTCCGCCGCCCTGCAGTCCTCGGCCGTGGTCGAGGGCACCCCTGCCGGGCCGGTCCTCATCGGCGCCACCCGCGAGCGGGTCGGCTTCGACCGGAGCCTGTCCACGCAGGCGCTGCGCCGGCTGGCCTCCCAGGCGGCGGCACTCTTCCCCGTACTGGCCGGCGTACGGGTCCTGCGCACCTACCACGGCTTCCGCCCCTACCTGCCCGACCACCTCCCCGCGATCGGCCCGGACCCCCGCCGCCCCGGGCTGCTGCACGCCTGCGGCCACGAGGGGGCGGGCATCGGCCTGGCCCCCGCCACGGGCCTGCTGATCGCCGCCGCCCTGACCGGAGCCGAACCCGCGCTCCCGGTCCACCCGTTCCGCCCGGACCGCTTCGGCAGCGGACCGGGCGCCGCCGACACCCCCGAGGAGCACCCCTGATGCGCAGCCCCCGCTCGCTGGTCGGCGGCAGCCCGGCGGCCGCGTACGCGATCACCTTCGACGGCCGTGAACTGCCCGCGCAGGAGGGCCAGAGCGTCGCGGCCGTGCTGTGGGGCGCCGGGATCCTGGCCTGGCGGACCACCCGCGAGGGCGGCGCCCCGCGCGGGGCGTTCTGCGGGATCGGCAGCTGCTACGACTGCCTCGTCACCGTCAACGGCCTGCCGAACCAGCGCGCCTGCCTGGTCCCCGCCCGCCCGGGCGACGCCGTCACCACCCAGGAGGGAACCGGCCGTGCCGACCTCACCGTCTGACCCCGCCGGCCCGCCCCGCTCCGCGGGCCGGCCCCGATCCCCGCAGCCGTCGGCGCCCACCGGCCCGGCGTCGTCCGGCCCGGCCGGGCCGGTCCGGTCCGGCGGCGCGGATCCGGTCGACCTGGCCGTCGTCGGGGCCGGTCCGGCCGGGCTGGCCGCCGCCGTCACGGCCGCGCGCCTCGGGCTGCGGGTCACGCTCCTCGACGCGGGCGACCGCCCCGGCGGGCAGTTCTACCGCCACCCCGCGCCCGGCCTGGGCGCGGCCCGCCCCGAGGCCCTGCACCACGGCTGGGCCGAGTTCGCGGCCCGCGAAGCCGCCCTGTGCGAGCATGCGGCGGCCGGCCGGATCACGTACCTGCCGCTCCACCACGTGTGGACGGTCGTCCCGGCCGAGGCGGCCGAGGCGGCCGAGGCGCGCCGCGGACAAGCCGCGCCCCCCACCGGGTGGACCCTGCACGCCGTCGCCGGCCACGCCCCCGATGAGCGGGCCGCGGCCGTCACCGCCCGCGCCGTGCTCGTCGCCACCGGCGCCTACGAGCGCCAACTGCCCTTCCCCGGCTGGACCCTGCCCGGAGTGGTCGGGGCCGGCGGCGCGCAGGCCATGCTCAAGGGCGGACTGGTACTGCCCGGCAAGCGCGTGGTGGTCGCCGGGAGCGGTCCGCTGCTGCTCGCGGTGGCCGGTTCCCTCGCCGCCGCCGGAGCCGCCGTGCCCGCCGTGGTGGAGGCCGCCGCCTACACCGCGTACGCCGGCCGGGTGCCGGCCCTGCTGCGCAACCCCGGCAAGCTCGTCGAGGCCGCCGGTTACGGCGGGGCGCTGGCCAGGCACCACGTCCGGCTGCTCACCCGGCACGCCGTCACCGAGGCCCACGGCACGGACCGGATCGAGGCCGTCACCGTGGCCCGGCTCGACCGCGACTGGCGACCGCTGCCCGGTACCGCCCGCCGGATCCCCTGCGACGCGCTCGCCGTCGGCCACGGGCTCGTGCCCCAGCTCGAACTCGCCACCGGACTCGGCTGCGCCACCCGGCCCGGCCCCGACGCCGCCGTCGCCCTGGAGGTGGACGCCCTGCAGCGCACCTCCGTCCCCGGCATCTGGTCCGCGGGGGAGACCGGCGGCATCGGCGGGGCCCAACTGGCCCTGACCGAGGGCGAACTGGCTGCGCACTCCGTCGCTGCGGCGCTGTCCCCGGAGCGGGCGGCAACGGACTCCGGCCGCCGCGTCGAGCGGCTCGCCCGCCGCCGGGCCCGGCTGCGCGCCTTCGCCGACGCGATGGCCGCCGCCCACCGCCCCGGCGACGGCTGGACCGGCTGGCTGCGGGACGACGCCGTCGTGTGCCGCTGCGAGGAGGTCCCGGCCGGCCGGATCCGCGAGGCGGCGCAGGACCTCGGGGCGCGGGACGCCCGTACGGTCAAGCTCCTCACCCGGGCCGGAATGGGCTGGTGCCAGGGCCGGATGTGCGGACCGGCGGTGGCGGCCCTCGCCGGGCAGGAGCCCGTGGCGGACCGGCGGCCCTTCTCCTGCCCGGTGCCGCTGAGCCACCTCGCCGAACTTCCCGCCACCGACCGCTGATCAGGGGGTGCCCGGCCCTTGTGGCCGCACCGCACCCACTAGTAAAATGTCACACACCACACTAGGGAGCCTCTCATGACCAACGCGCACACCCCCGCGCCCCGCACCCGTCCCTGGCACGGAATCATGGTCGCCACCGCGCTCCCCCTGCGCGAGGACCTCACCGTCGACCACGACGCCTACGCCGAGCACGTGGCTTGGCTGATCGAGAGCGGCTGCGACGGCGTGGTCCCCAACGGCTCCCTCGGGGAGTACCAGACCCTCACCGACGAGGAGCGGGCGCGCGTCGTCCGTACCGCCGTCGAGGCCGCCGGCGACGGCGCCCGCGTCATGCCCGGCGTCGCCGCCTACGGCAGCGCCGAGGCCCGCCGCTGGGCCGACCAGGCCGCCGAGGCCGGCGCCGGCTCCGTACTCCTGCTGCCGCCCAACGCCTTCCGCGCGGACGAGGAGACCGTACGGGCCCACTACGCCGAGGTGGCCCGCGCCGGGCTGCCCGTGGTCGCGTACAACAACCCCATCGACACCAAGGTGGACCTGGTCCCGTCCCTGCTCGCCCGGCTGCACGCCGACGGCTCCATCGTCGCCGTGAAGGAGTTCAGCGGGGACGTGCGCCGCGCCTACGAGATCGCCGAACTCGCGCCGGGCCTCGACCTGCTCATCGGTGCCGACGACGTCCTCCTCGAACTGGCCCTCGCGGGCGCCGTCGGCTGGATCGCCGGCTACCCCAACGCCCTGCCGCGCTCCTGCGCCACCCTCTACCGGGCCGCCGTCGCCGGTGACCTCGACACCGCCCTGCCGCTCTACAAGTCCCTGCACTCCCTGCTGCGCTGGGACTCCAAGACCGAGTTCGTCCAGGCCATCAAGCTCTCCATGGACCTGGCGGGCCGCCCCGGCGGCGCCACCCGCCCGCCGCGCTTCCCGCTCACCGGCGACATCGAGGCCGCCGTCCGCGCCGCCACCGAGAAGGCCCTGGCCGAGGGCCTCAACTAACCAGCTGGAGGGGACGCCTGATGCGCACGCGCCACGTCTACCACGCGGTGGACTCGCACACCGAGGGCATGCCGACCCGGGTCGTGACCGGGGGAGTCGGGGTGATCCCCGGCGCCACCATGGCCGAGAAGCGGCTCCACTTCATCGAGCACATGGACCACGTACGGACCCTGCTCATGTACGAGCCGCGCGGGCACTCCGCGATGAGCGGCGCCATCCTGCAGCCCCCGACCCGCCCCGACGCCGACTACGGCGTGCTCTACATCGAGGTGTCGGGCCTGCTGCCCATGTGCGGGCACGGCACCATCGGGGTGGCCACGGTCCTGGTCGAGACCGGCATGGTGCCCGTCGTCGAGCCGGTCACCACCGTCCGGCTCGACACCCCGGCCGGGCTGGTGAGCGTCGACGTGCGGGTGGAGGACGGGGCGGCCACCGCCGTCACCCTCACCAACGTCCCCTCCTTCAGCGTCGGCCTCGACCTCAAGGCCGACGTCCCCGGCCACGGCACGGTCACCTACGACCTCGCCTACGGCGGCAACTTCTACGCCTTCGTCGAACTCGACTCCCTCGGCCTGCCCTTCGACCGCGCCCGGGGGGACGACCTGCTCGCCGCCGGGCTCGCGGTGATGGACGCGATCAACGCCGGGCCGGACCGCCCCGTCCACCCCGAGAACCCCTCCATCGCCGGGGTCAAGCACGTCTACCTCGCCGCGCCCGGCTCCGACGCCCGCCGCTCCCGGCACGCGATGGCCATCCATCCCGGCTGGTTCGACCGCTCGCCCTGCGGCACGGGCACCAGTGCCCGGATGGCCCAGCTGCACGCCCGCGGCCTCCTTGGGCTCGGCGTCGACTTCGTCAACGAGTCCTTCATCGGCACCGAGTTCACCGGCCGGCTGGTCGCGCGGACCACCGTCGGCGGCCTGCCCGCCGTGGTCCCCACCGTCACCGGGCGGGCCTGGATCACCGGCACCGCCCAGTACTTCCTCGACCCGTCCGACCCCTTCCCCGGAGGCTTCCTCCTGTGACGACCGTCCGAACGGTGGACTACCACACCGCCGGCGAGCCCTTCCGGATCGTCGACACCGCCGGCGAGGGCATGCCGCCCGTGCCCGGGGACACCGTCGCCGAGCGCTGCGCCACCGCCATCGGTCCGGGCGGATCGGGGACCGCGCCGCGCCGTGGCGCGCTGGACGACGTACGGCGGCTGCTCGTGCAGGAGCCGCGCGGACACGCCGGGATGTACGGCGGGTTCGTGGTCCCGGCCGACGACGACGGCGCCCACTTCGGTGTGCTGTTCTGGCACAAGGACGGCTACTCCACGGCCTGCGGCCACGGCACCATGGCCCTCGGGGTCTGGGCCGTGGACAGCGGCCGGGTCGCCGCCCCCGACGACGGGGACGTCCCGGTGCGGATCGACGTACCGTCGGGGCGGGTCACCGCCACCGTCCACCGCGGCGGGGGCCGCACCACCGGGGTCACCTTCCGCAACGTGCCGGCCCGGGTGAGCGCCCGCAAGGTGCCCGTCGCGACCTCGCTCGGGCTGGCCGAGGCGGACATCGCCCACGCGGGCGCCTGCTACGCCTCCGTCCGCGCGCGCGACCTCGGCCTGGACGTCTCGCGGGCGGCGCTGCCCGCGCTGGTGCGTGCCGGGCAGGAGATCCGGGCCGCGCTCGCCGGTCATCCGGCCACCTGGGACCCGGGCGGCCCGCTGCTGTCCGGGGTCTACGGGGTGATCCTCCACGAGGAGCTGCCCGACACCCCGTTCGGGCCGCACCAGCGCAACGTCACCGTCTTCGCCGACGGGCAGGTCGACCGCTCTCCCTGCGGCTCCGGGACCTCGACGCGGCTCGCGCTGCTCGCCGAGGACGGCCGGCTGGGCCCGGGCGAGGACCTGCTGAACGAGTCCGTCACCGGCACCGTCTTCACCGGCCGGATGCTGGACGGCGGCGTCACCGAAGTCACCGGCACCGCCTACCGCACCGGCGAACACGCCTTCGCCGTGGACCCGTACGACGCCCTCGGCGCCGGGTTCCTGCTGTGACGGGGATACCCCAGCTCGGCGCCGCGGCCATGGCCGCGGCGCTCGGTCCGGCCGCGGCCGCCGACGCCCTGGCCGCCGCCCTGCGCGGCGGCCTCGACCCGGAGGGCTGCCCCCCGCGCTCCGCGATCGCCGTGCCCGGCGACGGCGAACTGCTGCTGATGCCGGCCGCGTCGGGCCCGTACGCCGGGGTGAAGATCGCCGGGGTCGCGCCCGGGAACCCGGCCCGCGGGCTGCCCCGCATCACCGGCTCGTACCTCCTGCTGGACGGGCCCACCCTGCGCCCGCTGGCCCTGCTCGACGGCGCGGCCCTGACCGCCCTGCGCACACCGGCGGTCTCCGCCCTCGCACTGCGGTACCTGGCGCCGGCCGGGCGGCCGCTGCGGCTGGTTCTCTTCGGCTCCGGACCGCAGGCGTACGGCCACCTGGAAGCGGCTCTGGCGGAGCGGGAGTTGGCCGAGGCCGTGGTGGTCGCCCGCAACCGGGAGGGTGCCGAACGCCTCGCCGCGCACGCCCGCACCCTGGGGACGGCCGCCCGGACCGGCGCCCCGCAGGACGTGGCCGACGCCGACCTGGTCGTCTGCTGCACCACGGCCCGCGAACCGCTCTTCGACGGGCGGCTGGTGCGGCCCGGCGCGGTGGTCGTGGCCGTCGGATCGCACGAGCCGACCGCCCGGGAGACCGACACCGCCCTCGTGCGACGCGCGGCGGTGTACGTGGAATCGCGGGCGGCGGCCCTGCGGGAGGCCGGTGACCTGCTCGTCCCGGAGGCGGAGGGGGCCATCGGGCCGGGCCACATCACGGCCACGCTCGCGGACCTGGTGGCCGGGCGGCTGCCGGCGGGAGGGGAGCGGGGTTGTCCACAGCTCTTCAAGAGCGTGGGCATGGCCTGGGAAGATCTTGCCGTGGCGGTCGCGCTGTACGAGGCCGACCGCTGAAGTGTGAGCAGCGCAACGTGACATTGTACGCTGTTGCTCTGCTCGTCGGCAGGTGAAAAGGGTCTCGGAGGAAACGCAATGGGTGACCTGAAGCAGCACAGTCTCATCAAGGCCCAGGAACGACTCCGCGACCAGGTTGGCCACGCCCTCCGAGCCGCTCTGATAGCGGGTGAGCTGCGCCCCGGCAGCGTCTACTCCGCCCCCGGCCTCGCGGCCGAACTCGGCGTGTCGGCCACCCCGGTGCGCGAGGCCATGCTCGACCTGGCGCGCGAGGGCCTGGTCGAGCCGGTCCGCAACAAGGGCTTCCGGATCACCGAGGTCAGCGAGCGCGACCTCGACCAGTACACCGAGCTGCGCACCATGATCGAGGTGCCCACCATCGGCCGGATCACGAAGACCGCCACGGCCGAGCAGCTGGAGGAACTGCGCCCCATCGCGCAGGAGATCGTCACCAGCGCCCGCGAGCACAACCTCATCGGCTACCTGGAGGCCGACCGCCGGTTCCACCTCACGCTGCTGGGCCTCTCGGGCAACGAACGGCTCGTGGAGACGGTCGGCGACCTCCGCAAGCGGTCCCGCCTGTACGGCCTGACGGGTCTGGACGAGGCGGGCAAGCTGGTCTCCTCCGCCGAGGAGCACCTGGAGCTGCTGGACCTGATGATCAGCGGCGACGCGAAGGCGGCGGAGGCCTGCATGCAGCGCCACCTCGGCCACGTCCGCTCCCTCTGGGCCCAGGGCCGCGACGAACCGGTCGGCCGCACCGCCGGGGGCCTGGGCGCGGTCCGCTAGGGGCTCCAGTTCCCCCGGCCGGCGCCGGATCAGCAGGGCGGGCGGCCGCCGCCGCGGGCCGGCAGCGGCCGGTCCGCGGAGATGATCGCCGCCTCCGGGCGCGGTACCGGGGTGCCGTCGGGCAGGAGGAGTACCGGCGGGTCCACCACGGCTCCCACGTCGGCCGCCGCACTGCCCGCGTTCGCCGCCGTGACCCGCCCCCTGGGCTGCGGGGCCAGCACCGCAGTCTCGCGTACGTACGCCACGAAGCTCTCGAAGTCCCGCTGGTGCCGGTAGGGCTCCCGGAAGTCGGAGAGGGCCGGATGGCCGTCGCTCGCGAGGAACGTGTACGAGGGGGCCGCGAGCCGGTAACTGCGGCCGAGGTCCAGTGGGACGCCGTCGATGAAGACGTCCGCGGGACGCACCCGGTCCCCGACCGGACCCCGCGCGTCGAAGCTGTAGCGCACGTTCCGGGAGACGGCGAGGGGGGCGAAGCGCAGTTCGCCGCTCTCCGTCGTCGTCCACTGCTCCTCCAGCGCGTCGTGGATCCGCTGCCCGCTCACCCACGCGCTGACGATCGGATCGCCGAACCCGATGGCCCGCCACGCGCTGCCGAAGGTGACGGCGCCGCCCGACGCCGGGTCGAGGACGAGGTCCCCGGCGATGACCGCCTGGCCGACTCGGGGCGCTGCGGCGATCACGGCGAGTTGGGCCGGGACGTTGGGGTGGATGTTGGCGTCGTTCTCGGGGTCGGTGGGTCTGCTGCCCGCCCACAGCGCCCAGTCGGCGGCCAGGTTGCCCATGGTGCTCTCGCCCGCCGTGTTCCGGGCGCGCAGGAAGGAGCCGCTCTGCTGACCGATCCGGGTCCGGTCGCGTGCGGCGGCCTGTCCCGCCCAGTAGGTGACGACCTCCTGCAGCTCCGGATGAGGGGGGACGTCACGGGTGTTGGGGTGATTGGTGGACACGGTCAGTTCCCGGACCACCCGGCCGGTGAGCGGGTCGAGCCGTAGGTTGATCTCGTTGATGACCTGGCCGTAGCAGCCGGCCTCGACGAACGGGCGGGGTACGCCGTCGGGGTCGGGGACCATCATGTTGAACCGGGTGTGCCAGTGCCCGGTGACGATCGCGTCGATGTCCGGGGAGACCCGCAGCGCGAGGTCGAGGGCCGGCCCCGAGGGGTCGACGCCGCTGTTGAAGTCCGCTCCCGCCACGGCCCCGTCGTGCAGGCTGAGCACGATCGCGTTCACGCCCTGGCTCTTGAGCAGCGCCGCGTAGCGGTCGGCGGTGGCGACCGCGTCGAGGGTGGCGAGGCCCGGCTGGTAGGAGCCGGGGAAGCGTTCGCTGCCCACGGCGGTGAGGTGGATGAACCCGATGGGCAGCTCCCGGCCGTCGGCGGTGGTGACCCGCTCGATGTTGTAGGCGGGCAGGACCGTCGTCCCGCCCTGGCTCCGGACGAGGTTGGCGCTGTAGTAGCGGAAGTCGGCGCCGTGGAAGCGCAGGCCGGAGGAGTCCGTGAAGGAGGTGTCGCGGCCCTCGACCGGGAAGGGGATGCCCTGCTCCATGTGGCGCCGGAGCATGGCGGGTGATTTGTCGAACTCGTGGTTGCCGGCCGTCGCGAAGTCGAGCCCCATGCGGTTCAGGGCTTCGATCGTCGGCTCGTCGGCGAAGGCCGCGGCGTCGAACTCCCAGCCGGAGAAGGCGTCTCCGGGGGTGAAGAACAGCGAGTGGGGGTGTCCCTCGCGGAGACGTTCGAGGTGCGCCGCCATGTACGCGACGCCGCCGACGGTGTAGCTGCGGCCGCCGTTGCCGACGATGACGGAGTTGCTGCCGGGTGCGCCCTGCAGATAGCCGTGCAGGTCGGTGATGTCGAGGAGCTGGACGTCGACGTACTCGGCGGCGGTGGTGGCGTCCCGGGCGTCGGCGGTGGCCCGTGCGGGGACCCCGAGCGCGAAGGTCGCCGCCACGGCCCCCATCGCGGTGAGGAAGTCCCGCCGCCCCGGCTCCCGTGGTGAACTCCGGCTTCGCTGCGTGGCCCTGGCCTGCGTGATCACACCCGGCATGGTCCCGCCCGCCGGGCCGGCTGGCGTGCCGACGCGCCGACCGGTGTTTTGGACACGGCTGGGTAACGGCGGCTCCGACCCCTTGTCAGTGCAATTTCACATTACTATGTTACCGGTCACATCGCAGAGTCGTAGAGCCGCAGAGCGTGCCCTTCCCTGGAGTGACCATGACCAAGCGCACCCAACTCGCCCTTGCCACCGCCCTGGTGGCCGCACTCGCACTCGGGGCCTCGGGCTGTTCCGGCACCGGGAAGGGATCGGCCGGAGCCGGTGCCGCGAATCCGGCCGCCGCCAACGACGGCAAGATCCTCGGCGGCGAACCGGTCAAGGGCGGCACCCTCACCGTCCTGTCCAACCAGGACTTCGCCCACCTCGACCCCGCCCGCAACTGGGTCATGCCGACCATGGACTTCGGCACCCGCCTGCTCTACCGCACGCTCGTCACCTTCAAGGCCGAGCCCGGCCAGGCCGGCAGCGAGCTGGTCCCCGACCTCGCCACCGACCTCGGCACGCCCTCCAACGGCGGCCGCACCTGGACCTTCACCCTCAAAGAGGGCGTGAAGTACGAGGACGGCACCCCGGTCAAGGCCCAGGACGTCAAGTACAACGTCGAGCGGTCCTTCGCCCCCGACCTCACCGGCGGCCCCGACTACGCCGCCCAGTACCTGGCCGGCACCGAGGGCTACAAGGGCCCCCTGCAGGGGCAGCACCTGGACTCCGTGAAGACCCCCGACGACCGCACGATCGTCTTCGAACTCAAGCGCCCCGTGGCCGAGTTCTCCGCCACCGCCACCCTGCCGACCTTCGCCCCGGTGCCCCAGACCCAGGAGAAGGGCACCCAGTACGACGCCCGCCCCTTCTCCTCCGGCCCGTACAAGATCGACTCCTACGACCGCGACAAGAAGCTGGTCCTCGTCCGCAACGAGCACTGGGACCCGGCCACCGACACCGTCCGCAAGGCCTACCCGGACAAGTTCGTGGTCGTCATGGGCCTCAAGGGCGGCCAGATCGACGACCGGATCATCGCCGGCGAGGGCGCCGACGCCTCCACCGTGCAGTACGCCGACATGCGCCCCGAGAGCGCCCCCAAGGTGCTGCCCAAGCCCGAGGTCAAGACCCGGCTGCTCGCCGAGTCCCAGGGCTGCACCGAGATGCTCCACCTGAACAACTCGCGCGCCCCCTTCAACGACCCCAAGGTCCGCGAGGCCATGCAGTACGCCGTCGACAAGGAAGCCGTCGTCACCGCCGGCGGAGGGCCCGCCCTCAACGAGATCGCCACCGCCTACCTGCCCCCGGCCCTCGCCGGCGGCAAGCAGGCCGACACCCTGAAGATCCCCCCGGCCGGCGACCCCGCCAAGGCCAAGGAGCTCCTCAAGGCCGCCGGCAAGGAGACCCTGAAGGTCTCCCTCGCCGTCTCCACCGGCGACAAGGCCAAGGCCGAAGCCATCCAGCAGGGCCTTTCCCGCGCGGGCGTCGAGGTCGTCATCGACACCGTCGACCCGGGCGCCTACTACGACGTGATCGGCGACCTGTCCACCACCCCCGACATGACCCTCACCGGCTGGTGCCCCGACTACCCCTCCGGCTCCACCTGGATCCCCTTCGTCTTCGACGGACGGACCATCAAGGACAAGGGCAACCAGGGCAACTACAGCCAGTTCCGCGACGAGGAGGTCATCAAGCGGATCGACGAGATCAACGCCATGGCCGACGCCAAGCAGGCCAACCAGGCCTGGATCGACCTCGACGCGACCCTGATGGCCAAGTCCCCGAACGTGCCGATCCTGCTGGAGCGCAAGCCGCTCCTCGTCGGCACGAACATCGCGGGCGCGTTCGGCCACCCCGTGTGGACCGGCACCATCGACTACGGCACCGTCGGCCTCAAGGACCCCTCGAAGAGCCAGGGCTGAGGGAATCCGGAGCCCCCGACCCCATGACCACCACAGCACCGGCCCCCGACACCGCCGCGGCCGGGCCCGCGCCGGCGCCCGGCAGCAGCCCCTGGCAGCTCGCCCGGCGGGAACTGCGCCGCCGCCCCGCCGTCCGCGTCAGCCTCGGCATCGTCGCCCTCTTCGTCCTGATGGCCGTCACCGCGCCCTGGCTGGGCGCGCTCGGCGGCTGGTCCCCGCACGAATTCGACAAGAGCGCCGTCGACCCCTACCTCGGGGGCCAGCCGATCGGCGCCCTCGGCGGGATCAGCCCCGAGCACTGGCTCGGCGTCGAACCCGTCACCGGCCGCGACCTGTTCGCCCGCGTCGTCCACGGGGCGCAGGTCTCCCTCCTGATCGCCTTCGCGGCCACCGCCATCGTGGTCGTCGCCGGCACCGCCGCCGGGATCGCCGCCGGCTACTTCGGCGGCCGCACCGACACGGTCCTGTCCCGGCTCATGGACCTCACCATGTCCTTCCCCTCCCTCATCTTCATGATCGCGCTGCTGTCCGTGGCCAAGGACGTCAACCGGCTCGTCCTGATGACCGTCGTCATCGGAGTGTTCGGCTGGCCCGGCATCGCCCGCGTCGTCCGCGGCCAGACCCTCTCCCTCAAACACCGCGAGTACGTCGACGCGGCCCGCGTGGGCGGCGCCGGCCCCTGGCGGATCCTGACGCGCGAGATCCTGCCGGGCGTGGCGGGCCCGGTCATCGCCTACACCACCCTGCTCATCCCCGGAATGATCAGCACCGAGGCCGCCCTCAGCTACCTCGGCGTCGGGGTCCGCCCGCCCACCCCGTCCTGGGGCCAGATGATCGCCGAGTCCGTCGCCCACTACGAGACCGACCCCATGTACTTCGTCATCCCCAGCGCCTTCCTCTTCCTCGCCGTGCTCGCCTTCACCCTGCTCGGCGACGCCCTGCGCGACATCCTCGACCCGAGGGGCGGCCGCAGTTGATCGTCTACCTCGCCCGCCGGCTGCTCGCCCTCGCCGGAGTGCTCCTCGCCATCGCGGCCGTCACCTTCCTCATCTTCTACGTCCTGCCCGCCGACCCGGCCGCGGCCGCCTGCGGCAAGACCTGCAGCGCCGAACGGCTGGCCGACGTACGCGTCCACCTGGGCCTCGACCAGCCCCTGTGGAGGCAGTTCGCCGACTTCCTGACCGGCATCTTCACCGGCCGTACCCTCGGCACCGGCCAGTACGCCGTCACCTGCGACTTCCCCTGCCTGGGCTACTCGTACGAGAGCTCCCTGCCCGTGTGGGACCTGCTCATGGACCGGCTCCCGGTCTCCGCCTCCCTCGCCCTCGGCGCCGCCGTGCTGTGGCTGATCCTCGGCCTCGGCGCCGGCGTCACCGCCGCCCTGCGCAAGGACACCGCCACCGACAAGGCCCTGATGGTCGGCGCCGTCGCCGCCGCCTCCCTGCCCGTGTACTTCACCTCGGTCATGCTCATCCACGGGGTCATCCGCATCGCCGGACTGCTGCCCTACCCCACCTACCAGGCCTTCACCGACAACCCGCTCGGCTGGGCCTCGAACCTGCTCCTGCCCTGGACCGCGCTCGCGCTGCTCTACGCCGCCATGTACGCGCGCCAGAGCCGGGGTTCGATGATCGAGGCGATGGCCGAGCCCTACATCCGCACCGCCCGCGCCAAGGGCATGCCCGAGCGGACCGTCGTCGTCAAACACGGCCTGCGCTCCGGGATGACGCCGATCCTGACCATCTTCGGCATCGACCTCGGCGGGCTCCTCGCCGGCGCCGTCATCACCGAGTCCATCTTCGGACTCCCCGGCATCGGGCGGCTCTTCTACGGCGCCCTGGTCAACTCCGACCAGCCCGTGGTCCTCGGCGTCACCCTCCTCGCGGCCTTCTTCATCGTCGTCGCCAACCTCGTCGTCGACCTCCTGTACGCCGTCATCGACCCGAGAGTGAGGTACTGATGGCCGCTCCGCTCCTCGAAGTACGCGACCTGCGCGTCACCTTCACCACCCCTCGCGGGACCGTCCGGGCCGTCGACTCCGTCGGCTTCACCGTCGAGTCCGGACGCACCCTCGGCATCGTCGGCGAATCCGGCTCCGGCAAGTCCGTCACCTCGCTCGCCGTCATGGGCCTGCACCGCGGCGCGGTCGAGGTCGGCGGCTCCGTCGCGCTCGCCGGACAGGAACTGACGGGCCTGACCGAGCGCGAGCTGGGGAAGGTCCGCGGCCGCCGAATGGCCATGATCTTCCAGGACCCGCTCTCCAGCCTGCACCCCTACTACACCGTCGGCGAACAGATCGCCGAGCACTTCCGGGTCCACTTCCGGTCCGGACGGGCCGCCGCGCGCAGACGCGCCGTCGACATGCTCGGCGAGGTCGGCATCCCGGAACCGGCCCGCCGGGCGGGGGAGTACCCGCACCAGTTCTCCGGCGGCATGCGCCAGCGCGCCATGATCGCCATGGCCCTGGCGTGCGAACCCGAGCTGCTGATCGCCGACGAACCGACCACCGCCCTGGACGTCACCGTGCAGGCGCAGATCCTGGAACTCATCGCGAGGCTGCAGCAGGAGCGCGGACTCGGCGTCGTCATGATCACCCACGACCTGGGCGTCGTCGCCCGCGTCGCCCACGAGGTCCTGGTCATGTACGGCGGCCGCGCCGTCGAACAAGCCCCCGTCGACGCGCTGTTCGCCGACCCCGCCCACCCCTACACCCGCGGGCTGCTCGACTCGCTGCCCCGCCTCGACACCGCCGACGACGAACCGCTCCCCTTCATCCCCGGCTCCCCGCCGTCCCTCCTTCTGCCGGCCCCCGGCTGCGCCTTCGCACCGCGCTGCCCCCGGGCCGCCGAACGCTGCACCGGCGAACGGCCGGAGCCGGCCGCGTACGGGGACGGAACCGGGCGGACCGTCGCCTGCCACTTCGCCGGGGTCCGCGCCGTCGAGGAGGCGGCCCGATGACCGAGACCACCTTGTTGTCCGTACGGGACCTCACCATGACCTTCCCCGGCAGACGATCCGCGACCGGGCGCCGGGGGGCGCCCGTGCGCGCCGTCGACGGGGTCTCCTTCGACCTGGCGGCCGGGCAGACCCTGGGCCTGGTCGGGGAGTCGGGCTGCGGGAAGTCCACCACCGGCCGGATGCTCGTACGGCTGCTGGAGCCCACCTCGGGCCGGGTCGCCTTCGAGGGCAGGGACATCAGCCGGCTCTCCCAGGGCGCCCTGCGCCCCCTGCGCAGACACCTCCAGATGGTCTTCCAGGACCCGCACTCCTCGCTCAACCCCCGCCAGACCGTGGCCCGGATCATCTCCGAACCGCTGCTGGTGCAGGGCTGGAGCGCGGGGGACGCCCGGCGCCGGGCGGCCGAGCTGATGGAACTCGTCGGACTGATCCCCGAACACATCGACCGCTACCCGCACGAGTTCTCCGGCGGCCAGGCCCAGCGCATCGGCATAGCCCGTTCGCTGGCCACCAGCCCCCGGCTGATCGTCGCCGACGAACCGGTGTCCGCGCTCGACGTCTCCGTCCAGGCTCAGATCGTCAACCTGATGGAACGGCTGCGCGCCGAACTGGGCCTCGCCTACGTGTTCATCGCGCACGACCTCTCGGTGGTCAAACGGGTCAGCGACCGGGTCGCCGTCATGTACCTCGGCCGGATCGTCGAGATCGGGGACAAGGCGTCCCTCTACGAGAACCCCCAGCACCCCTACACCAGGGCGCTGTTGTCCGCCGTACCGCTGCCCGACCCGGCGGCGGAACGGCGGCGGGAGCGGATCGTGCTGCTCGGCGACCCGCCGAGCCCGGCCGCCCCACCTCCGGGCTGCACCTTCCACCCGCGCTGCCCCAAGGCCCAGGAGATCTGCCGCACGGAACGACCCCTGCTGCGGCTTGCCGCCTCGCGAGAGGTGGCGTGTCACTTCCCGGGTGACTGACGGGGATCACGGGAAGAAGGGAGGGCCCGGCGCCGTCACAACGGCCCCGGGCCCTTCCGCCGTCCGGTACGCGTTCGCCCCGGCCCCTGCCCCGGCGCCGTTCAGCTCTTGCGGGTCAGCGGCTGTCGCGCGAAGGCCACCCCGGCCAGACCGTGGGCCATGAGGTTGCGGATGTTGCCGTGATCAGTGCCGTCCGGCGTCGCCAGCACGCTGCGGTAGTGCTCACCGAACGCCTGCAGGGCCTCCTGGTCGCTCAGCCCCTCCAGCAGCGCCAGTCCCAGCGTCTTGCAGGAGCCCTCGTTCTCACCAGCGGCGTTCTCCGCTCCTCCGTTGCGGAACGCCTGCGGCTCGTACCGGTAGTGCTCGGTGATGAAGGCCAAGGTGTCGGCGAACTCGTGCTCACCCGACGCAAGGCTTGCCCGCAGCGAGTTCAGGTCGGTCATGTCGGTACCCCTGGGTTGGACGGACGATCCGGTCTGCCGTCCGTGACCGGGGGACGATATCCCTTCGCGGCCGGCCGGCAGGAATCGGGCCACATGTCGGACCGAGCGGCATCCGCGCAGGTGGCACGGCGGGGTCGGGCAGGGGCGTTGTCAGTGCCGGGCAGCATGATGACCTTCATGACCGAAAACAGTGCCCTGCTCTCTCCTGCCGCCTACGCGGAGGCCGTGACCACCGCCCTGGCGGCATCGGCCGCGTACTACGGCGACGGGACCACCCCGCTCGGTGACGACGAGTACGACGGGCTGCTGCGCGCCATCGCGGCCTACGAGGAGACCCACCCGGACGAGGTGCTGGCAGAGTCGCCGACCGGGAAGGTGGCGGGCGGGGCCGTGCAGGGCGACGTGCCGCACTCGGTGCCGATGCTCTCCCTCGACAACGTCTTCGACGCCGACGAGCTCGCCGAGTGGGCCGCAGGGCTGGAACGACGCCTCGGGCACCCCGTGGCCGGGTGGTGCGTGGAGCCGAAGCTCGACGGACTCGCGGTCGCCGCCCGCTACCGCGGCGGCCGGCTCGTTCAGGTCCTCACCCGCGGCGACGGCCTGGCCGGCGAGGACATCACCCACGCCGCCGACGCCGTCCTCGGTCTGCCGCCGGTCCTCACCCGGCCGATCGACGTCGAGCTGCGCGGCGAGGTGCTGCTGACGACCGCGCAGTTCGAGGAGGCCAACCGGATCCGGCTCGCCCACGAGGCCACGCCCTTCGCGCACCCGCGCAGCGGAGCGGCCGGCACCCTGCGGGCCAAGGACCGCCCCTACCGGGTCGAGCTGACCTTCTTCGCCTACAGCGCGATCGGCCTGGACGACCTCGGCCACGTCGCCCTGCTGGAGGACCTGGCCGCGCTCGGCGCGAACACGGCCGCCAGCACGGCCGCCGCCCCGATGCGGTGCGAGACCGTGGAGCAGGTGCAGGAACGCATCGACGTGATCGCCGGCCTGCGCGCGGACCTGCCGTTCGGGATCGACGGTGTCGTCGTCAAGGCCGACACGGCGGAGGACCAGCGGCAGGCCGGCAACGGCTCGCGCGCCCCGAGATGGGCGGTGGCCCGGAAACTGGCGGCCGAACACAAGGTGACGCGCCTGCTGGAGGTGGAGTGGAACGTCGGCCGGACCGGGATCATCGCCCCGCGCGCGGTCCTGGAGCCCGTGGTCATCGACGGGGTGACGGTCACCTACGCCACGCTTCACAATCCGTCCGACATCACCCGTCGCGGGCTCATGATCGGGGACCAGGTGTTCGTGTACCGGGCCGGCGACGTGATTCCCCGGGTCGAGGCACCGCTGGTCGACCAGCGCACCGGCGCCGAGAGCCCGATCGTCTTCCCCGAGGCGTGCCCCCGCTGCGGGGACGCGATCGACACCTCCGAGCAGCGGTGGCGGTGCGTGCGCGGCCGGAGCTGTCAGGCCGTGGCCTCGGTGATCTACGCCGCGGGCCGGGACCAGCTCGACATCGAGGGTCTCGGCGGAACGCGCGCGATCCAGCTGGTGGAGGCCGGTCTGGTCCAGGACGTCGCCGACCTGTTCACGCTGACCCGCGAGCAGCTCCTCGGTCTGGAGCGGATGGGTGAGACCAGCGCCGCCAACCTCCTGGCCGCGATCGAGACCGCCCGCGGGGCCGCACTGAGCCGTGTGTTCTGCGCCCTCGGCGTCCGCGGCACCGGACGCACGATGTCGCGCCGGATCGCGGCGCACTTCGGCTCGATGGCCGCGATCCGGGCCGCCGACGCCGACACGCTGGCCGGTGTCGACGGCATCGGCACCGAGAAGGCACGCGTCATCGCGGCCGAACTCGTCGAGCTGGCCCCGCTCCTCGACAGGCTCCAGGCCCAGCAGGTCGGCACGCAGGTCACCGAGCCGCAGAAGCCCGCGACCGAAGCGACCGGCGGGGACGGCGCCGAGGACGCGGCGGGCGGCCCGCTGGCCGGTCAGGCCGTCGTGGTGACCGGCTCCATGACCGGCCCCCTCGCGGCGCTGTCCCGGAACGAGATGAACGAGCTGATCGAGCGGGCCGGCGGAAAGGCGTCGTCGTCGGTGTCCAAGCGCACCACGCTCCTGGTGGCGGGCGAGAAGGCGGGCTCCAAGCGCACCAAGGCCGAGGAGCTGGGCGTCCGCATCATCGACCCGGAGGTGTTCGCCGATCTCGTCGCCGACCTCCTCCCGGCCTGACGAGGCAATACGCCTAGCCCAGTTCGCGGCGGAAGAAGTCCAGTTCCAGCGCCATGACCTTCTCGCGGGTGCCGCCCGGTGTCATGTGGGTGACGCCGGGGAGGGCCAGCAGCTGGTGCGGGCGGCCCGAGTCGGTCAGCGCCCGCGACAGGCGCAGGGTGTGCGAGGGATGGACGTTGTCGTCGGCCAGGCCGGTGACCAGGAGCAGCGGACGGGACAGCTTCGGGGCGTCGGGCAGGAGCGAGTCCCGTTCGTAGACGTCCGGGTGGTCCTGCGGCAGGCCCAGGTAGCGCTCGGTGTACGCGGTGTCGTAGTGCCGGAAGTCGGTCGGCGCGGCTCCGGCGGCGGCCGCGTGGAAAACGTCGGGGCGGCGCAGTACGGCCATCGCCGACAGGTAGCCGCCGTACGACCAGCCGCGGATGCCGACCCGGCCGAGGTCGAGGTCGTCGTGGCGCGCGGCCAGCGCGTGCAGCGCCGCGACCTGGTCGTCCAGGGTGACCTGGGAGAAGCCGCGGTACATGGCCCGGGTGTGGGCGGGGGAGACGTACGCGGTGCCGCGGTTGTCGACGGTCACCACCGCGAAGCCCTGGTCGGCCCACCACTGGCGGTGCTGCCAGCGGCGCGGGTCGGCGGTGACGTCCTGGGCGCAGGGGCCGCCGTAGCTGTCCATCAGGACGGGCAGCTTCCGGCCGGCGACGTGCCCGCGGGGCAGCACCAGCGCGGTGGGGATCGCGTGCTCGGTGACCCGTTCCAGGACCGGGGCGACCCGGTACGGCAGCGGCTGCGACAGGTCCGCCGGTGTGAACTCCCGCCCGTCGGGGGTGCGTACGACGCGGCGCACGCCGTCGGCGTCGGCGCTGGTCAGCAGCAGGTGCCCGGCCGAGGCGGTCACGCTGTGGACGCCGGGGCCGGCCACGAGCGCGGTCGCCTTCCCGGTGGTGGTGTCGAGCAGCAGCACCTGCTGCTCGGCCGGGTCGCGCAGGGCCGCCTCGATCAGCAGCCGGCCTTCGTGGACCCCGGCCACGCCGCGGACCTGGATCTCGTCCCCGGTGATCGGTACGCCGTCCACGGCGAGGCCGCGCGCGGCGCCGCTCGGGGTGTCGGTGACGGTCAGCATCCGCCCGTCGGGGAGGCGGCGGGGGGTGCCGGCGACGTCCGGGTCCACCCACAGGGGGTGCGTGGTGCGGGACAGTTCACGGGTGCGGCCGGTGGCCGGGTCGGCGGAGAGCAGGACGACGTTGCGCTGGAGCCGGTCCTGGACGGTGAGGAGGATCTCCTCGGCAGACTCCCAGCCCGCGTCGCTGACGTAGGGGTAGGTCTCGGCGTCCCAGTCGATCCGTGTCCGGGTCTCCCCGAGCACCCACAGCTGGACGTCGGCGTTGGGCCCGCCCGCCTCCGGGTAGGCGAAGTCCTCGGCCGGCAGCTCGGGGTGGGCCGGGTCGGCGAACCACCGGCGCTGGAGGGCGGATTCGTCGACGCGGGCGGCGAGCAGCGTGATCCCGTCGGGGGACCACCAGTGGCCCCGGGAGCGGCCCAGTTCCTCGGCGGCGGCGAATTCGGCCAGGCCCCAGCGGGCCCCGTCGTCGGGGCTGACCCGGCCGCCCGGGGCGACGTACAGGGCGTCGTCGGCGACGTAGGCGGTGCGTGAGCCGTCGGCGTTGGGCCGCGGGTCCAGCGCGGGTCCGGCGGCGGGGATCTCCCTGGGCGTGGTCCCGGCGCCGTCGGCGGTGACCTCGTAGAGCCGTCCGTACAGGGCGAAGGCGGCGCGGCGCCCGTCGCCGGAGAGGGCGTAGGAGCCGATCCCGGCGGCGACGAGCCGGGTGCGTTCGCGCAGCCGGCGCTCGGCGGTGGGGAGCGGGCCGGGCTCGGGACACAGCTCGCGGGGATCGGCAAGCCGGATCTCCTCGCCGGTGGCGGTGTCGAGCACCCAGAGGCTGTCGAAGGCGTCGGTTCCTCCGGTCGACCGGAGGAACCAGAGCAGCCTGCCGTCGTCCCCGAAGGACAGTGCCCGCGGGGCGCCGTAGGTGAATCGGGCCGTGCTCGCGGAGAGCCTGAGGAAGTCATCCATGATCGTAGTGTGACATGTGAAATGTCACCTACACTAGGCCGTTCGAGTGGTGACCCCAGGGGAGCGGGCTTAGCGTCGAGAGGGTGGACCCGAACGCAACGCCGAGCAGCAAACGGACCGACGGCACGGTCCGAGGAAGCGGCAACGGACTCGCCCTGTTCGTCATCGCGTCCTGCCAACTCATGGTGGTTCTCGACATCACGATCGTGAACATCGCGCTCCCGCACATCCAGAGCGCACTGAACTTCTCGACCGAAAGCCTCTCCTGGGTCGTCAACGCCTACACCCTCGCCTTCGGCGGCCTGCTGCTCCTCGGCGGCCGCACCGGCGACATCCTCGGCCGCAAGCGCGTCTTCATCTTCGGTGTCCTGCTCTTCGGCCTGGCTTCGCTCCTCGGCGGACTCTCACAGAACGAGGGCCAGTTGATGGCCGCACGGGCTCTCCAGGGCGTCGGCGGCGCCATCGCCTCACCGACCTCCCTCGCCCTGATCACCACCACCTTCCGTGAGGGCCCGGCCCGCAACCGGGCGTTCGGCGTGTTCGCCGGAGTCTCGGCGGCCGGCGGTGCGATCGGACTCCTCGCGGGCGGCATCCTCGTCGAGTGGCTCGACTGGCGCTGGGTCCTCTTCGTCAACGTCCCCATCGCGCTCGTGATCGCCGTGCTGGCCGCGAAGGTCCTGCACGAGTCCGAACGCCACCCCGGGCACTTCGACTTCGCGGGCGCGCTGCTGTCCACCGTGGGCATGGTCGCGCTCGTCTACGGCTTCATCCGGGCCTCCCAGGAGGGCTGGCGGGACCCGGTGACGCTCGGCTCGTTCGGCCTGGCCGTGGTCCTGCTGACCCTGTTCATCCTCAACGAGCGGCGCTCGCCGCAGCCGATCACACCGCTGCACATGTTCGCCGACCGCAACCGGGCCGGGACCTACGGGATCATGCTCATGCTCGCCTGCGCGATCTTCGGCATGTTCTTCTTCCTGACCCTCTTCGTGCAGAACGTGCTCGGCTTCAGCCCGATCCAGGCCGGCCTCGCCTTCCTGCCGGTCAGCGCGGTGATCGCGGTGGGCGCGGGCCTCACCGCGAAGCTGCTGCCGAAGTTCGGGCCCAAACCGTTCATGGTCTGCGGCGCGCTGTCCTCGGCGGTCGGACTGGCCTGGCTGACCCAGATCGACGTCCATTCCACCTATCTCGGCAGCATCCTGGGCCCGATGCTGTTCTTCGCGCTCGGCATGGGTCTGCAGTTCGTCTCGCTGACGCTGATGGCGCTGTCGAACGTCACCGACCGGGAGTCGGGCGCGGCGTCCGGACTGCTGAACTCGATGCAGCAGGTGGGCGGCTCGCTCGGCCTGTCGATCCTGGTGACCGTCTTCGGCACGGCCAGCCGCAACGAGGCCAAGGAGCAGGTGCCGGACTTCCTCGCCACGGCCGGCCCCGTGCAGAGGGCCTTCTTCGAACGGACCGGCCAGCTCCCGAAGCCCTGGGGCGACCAGGTGCTGACCTCGGGCATCAGCACGGCCTTCGTCGTCGCGGCCCTCTTCACCCTGGTCGGGGCGTTGATCGCGCTGTTCGTCATCCAGGTCCGCCCCTCCGACCTCGAACGCCTCCAGGGCAATCACAAACCGGCGGCCGACCGGATCTGAGCCGCCGGCCTCCGGTGCGTCGGGCCTCCGGTGCGTCAGACCACCGGTGCGTCAGGCCACCGTGACCCCGGTGACCCGGGACACGAAGCCGTTCAGGTTGCCCTCCATGCGCGCGAGACGCTCGTCCAGGGTCAGCGACTCCTCCTGCCGGCCGGCGCGCAGCTTCGGCTGCCGCTTGCCGCGCACGTACAGGGAGCAGGCCAGGTCCGCGCAGATGTACGTGCCGACGGTGTTGCCCTCACGGCCGCGGGCGCCCGCCAGCGGTGCGGCCAGCAGCGTGACCCCGGAGGAGGCGTGGCCCGTCAGGCAGATCTGGCACAGGCTGGACTTCACCGCGCTGGTACGGCCCACGGACGGCACGCGCAGGGAGATCCCCAGCGGTCCCTCGTCGCGCGGCAGCACGAGATGGGCCCGCAGCGGTGCGCCCGGATCCACCCATCCCAGGAAGTCCAGTTCCTCCCAGGGCAGTTCGGCGAAGTCGAGGGGCAGGCGCATGCGCGCCGCCTCACCCTTGGTGCAGTTCACGAAGGATGCGCGGATCTGTTTCTCGGTGAGTGGTTCCACGGGCATCGACCCTATTGCGTGCCCCCGCCGCCCCGCACCCCAATATCCGGAGGGTGGCGTGTGCCGTCGCGAAGCCGCCACCGCCGCAATAAGGGATTCAGCCGGAGACTGCCCAGGGGGTGTCCAGGCGGCGGACCCGGCAGCGGGCCGGCCCCTGCGCCCGCAGGGTGATCCCCGCGCTGACCGGGATCTCGGCGTCCACCGCCTCGAACGAGTACGCCCGCAGGATCATGGCCAGCGCGATCACCGACTCCAGCATCGAGAAGTGCTGCCCGATGCAGGCGCGCGGGCCGCCGCCGAAGGGGAACCACGCGTAGCGCGGCCGCCCCGCCTCCGCCTCCGGGGTGAAACGGTCCGGGTCGAAACGGTCCGGGTCCGGCCAGTGCTCCGGGCGGCGGTGCGTCACCCAGGGCGCGAGGATCACGTCCGCGCCTGCGGGGACGGCGTGCCCGCCGATCCGGGTGGCGGCGACGGCCTTGCGGCCGATGACCGGTGCGGCCGGGTACAGCCGCATGGCCTCCTTGACCACCTGCGAGAGGTACGGGAGCCGCTCCAGGTCGGAAGCCTGCGGCGGACGGCCCCCCAGGACTCGGGTGATCTCCTCGCGCGCGCGGTCCTGCTGCTCCGGGTGCCGGGCCAGCAGGTGCAGGGCGAAGCAGAGGGAGGTCGCGGTCGTCTCGTGCCCGGCGAGCAGGAAGATCAGCACCTGGTCGCGGAGTTCGCCGTCGTCGAACTCACCGTCGTCGAACTCACCGTCGTCGAACTCGCCGTCGTCCGAGCTCCGGGCGGCGGCCAGCAGCGTCAGCAGGTCCTCTCCGGAGGCGTCCGCGCCGGCCCGCCGCCGCTGTCCTATGATCCGGTCGCAGACCCCGTACAGCTCCTCCATCGCGGCGGCCGCCCGCCGGTTGCCCGGGGTGGGCCAGTTGCGCGGGATGTTGGCGGGGGAGTACCCGCGGCGCAGCACGTAGTCCGTGATGACCGGGAAGCAGCGGGCCACGACGTCGGCGGTGGCCTCCACGTCGGTGCCGAAGAGGATCCGGGTGACAGCCCGCAGGGCGAGGTGCGTCATCTCGTCGGAGACGTCGACGATGCCGTCCAGGGCCTCCTCCCAGGCCGTGACGACCGAAGCGGTCTCGGCGGCGACGGCCCCGGCGTACCCGTCCACCCGGCGCCGCGTGAACAGCGGCTGCACGAGCCGGCGCTGGCGCAGGTAGTCCTCGTCCTGACTGGTCAGCAGGCCGTTGCCGAAGGACTCCCGGACCTCCTGGTAGAAGGCGTTGTCCTTGCGGAAGTTGGCCGCCTGGGAGGCGAGCACCTGCTGCACGCCCTCGGGGGAGAAGACGCAGTACAGGTCGGCCCGCATCCCGGGCGGCCCGGCCGAGACCCGCACGACGTCACCGTGCCGCTGCTGTGCCCGCAGGTAGGTGCCGAGGGAGTCCGACTTCAGGTCGTGGAGCGATCCGAGCAGCGGCGCCCCGGAGAGCGCCGGAACCTCCGTACCCGCGTCGGCGCCGCCCGTGTCCGTGCCCAGTGCCATCCGGATGCCCGTCCCCTCGTCCCCTCGCCCTGCCGGAGCCCGATTCTGCCGCCCGCGCCCGCCCCTGGCGAGAGTGCGTGCCCCGTCGGGCCGGATCGGGCCGGATCGGGGGCCGGCCGGGGAGCCGGTAGGCTCGCGATCGATCACCGGGTGCCGGAGGGACGTGATGGGTGTGGCCCGACCGCGGGTGGGCGTGGCGGTGCTGACCATGGGAGACCGGATGCCCGAGCTGCTGGCCCTGCTGGACTCGGTCGCCCGGCAGGACGAGCCGGCCGCCCGGATCGTCGTGGTCGGCAACGGGTGCGCGCTGCCGGGTCTGCCGGACGGGGTCGTCGGGGTGGAGCTGACGGACAACCTCGGCGTCTCCGGCGGCCGCAACGTCGCCTGGCAGCGCCTGCGGGAGTTCGGTGACGTGGACGTACTGGTGGACCTGGACGACGACGGACTGCTCGTCGACGCCGACGTCGTCCGCCGCACCGCCGACCTGTACGAGACCGGGGCCGGGCGGCGGGGCGGCGCGCGCCTGGGCATCGTCGGCTTCCGGATCGCCGACGAGACGGGCCGGACGCAGCGCCGCCACGTCCCGCGCCTGCGCGCCGCGGACCCGATGCGGCGCGGCCTGGTCACGACGTTCCTCGGGGGCGGCCACGCCCTGTCGATGGAGATGCTGGAACGGACCGGCGGCTGGCCGGACGCGTTCTTCTTCACCCACGAGGAGACCGACCTCGCCTGGCGCGCGCTCGACGCGGGCTGGGACATCCTCTACGAGCCGCAGCTCGTGCTCCAGCACCCGAAGACCTCACCCGCCCGGCACGCGGTCTACTACCGGATGACCGCCCGCAACCGGGTCTGGCTCGCCCGCCGCCGCCTCCCGGCGCCGCTCGTGCCCGTGTACCTCGGCGTGTGGATCGCGCTGACGGTGGCCCGGACGCGGTCGGCGGCCGGGCTACGAGCCTGGTTCGGCGGGTTCGCCGAGGGCCTGCGATCCGACGCGGGCCCCCGCAGACCCATGCGCTGGCGCACGGTGGCCCGAATGACCCGACTGGGCAGACCCCCGATCGTCTAGAGGCCCTCGTAGCGGTCCTCCAGTACGGGGATGCAAGGCGACAGGGCCGCCTCCACGTCCTCGGTCACCCGCCCGCGCACCATCCGCAGGACGCGGACCTCGTTCTCGCGGCCGCGGTCCTCGTCGTCACGTACGTGCATCACCCCGTACGAACCGGGTGCCAGCCGTCCGACCTCGCCGAAGAACTCCACGACCTCCGGGTCGCGGTGGTTGCGAAAGCCGCCGAGGTGGACGAACAGCTCCCCGTTCATCCACCGCAGGTCGAGCAGACCGGGACTGCCGATCTCCTCGATCCGGGCCGCGACGGCTCCGGCGATCCGCCGGAGCCGGACGTCCCCGCGGGCGCTGTCGTCGGCGTCGGCGCTCTCCTGGACGCTGATCCAGCCGTGGTACTCGAACATGCCGTCACAGCTCACGCAGGTAGCGGAGCTCGCAGAGGGTGACGCCGTCGTAGACGTCGTCCTGCGTCGCGCCGTCGGGCGCGTAGCCGGCCCGTTCGTAGAACTGCCGGGCCCGCCGGTTGTCCTGGAGGACCCACAGGGCGGCCGTCTCGAAGCCCTGCTCCTTCATCGCGGCGTGCGCCTCGCCGAGGAGCCGGCGGCCCACACCCGTACCGATCAGGTCCGGCGCCACGTACAGGGCGTAGACCTCGCCGATCCGCCCCGCGCCGGACACCAGGATCCGGGACGGCCCGAAGCAGATCCACCCCACCGGGCCGCGCTCGCCGAGCGCCACGAGGTCCCCCGACACGCCCCCGGCGCGGGAGAACCGCTCCCGCCGCCGGGCGGCGTCGTCCTCGATCGTCATCGCGTCCAGGTACGACTGGGGAACGATGCCGGCGTACGCCGCCTGCCAACCCCGGACCCGGATCGCCGAAACGGCCTCGATGTCGGCCTCGTCCATCTCACGCACGCGCACCATGGCGCCAAGGTAGGCCACGACCTTCGCGCCGAACCACCGTTTATCGACGACCACCGGTGATCGGTGGAGGCTCAGACGCGAGCCCGGACCTGCCGCACCGCATGGCCGAGGGCCTCGGCGACGGCGGCCAGTTCGGCGTCGTCGAACCAGAGACGCTCGGGGTTCCAGACGGCGATCTCGAACCGGGCGAAGCCGCAGGGCCAGTCGTAGTCCAGCGCGTCCAGGGTGGTCGCCCCTCCGCAGCACGGAGTCCTGGTCGCAAGCGTCGCGAAACCGTCGCCGCAGTGGGCTCCGAGCAGGTCTCCCCACCACTCGGTGTCGACCGAGGCCCGGCACAGCGGGCAGCCGATCCTCTCCAGGTTGTCCCCGCAGTCCACGGCGGTCACCGCGTCGTGCCAGGTCATGTCGATCTCGACGTCCACCCCGTCGACGACGCCCGGCGTCAGCCGTTCGACCATTACGAACGCGCGGTCGGCGGCGGCCCGGTCGGGCTGCCACCCCGCATCGGTCGGAATGATCGACAGGACGTCGTCGCTCACGGCTCCCCCAACTGGTCGGACGGCGACGGCACCGATGGTGTCACGTCGGCTCGACGGGCAACCACAGCTCGCAGGTCGCGGTGCTGAAGTCGGCCGCGCGGTCGAGGGTGGCGACGATCGAGGGGCCCGGCCGCAGGCGCCACGGGTTGGAGGGGAGCCAGTCGGTCGCGGTCGCCGCCCAGGTCGTCTGCAGGGCCTGCGGATGCGGCCCGCTGGTACGGAAGACCGCCCACGTCCCCTCCGTCACCTCGATGGCGTCGAGGCCGTCCGGGGCCGGCGTGTCCCGGTCGAGGGCGACGCCGTGCAGGTAGGTCAGTTCGCTGCCCTCCGTGCTGTCGGGATCGAGGTCGTCGGAGACCTGCAGCAGGCCTCGCGGTTCGGTGTCGCCGAGGGCCTTCAGCCGCTGGTGTTCCTCCGGCGGCAGTGCGGCGATGTGCTCCTGGATGTGCGGGTTGACGCCCTGGTGGATGAGCGGGACCCGGGTGGCGTGTCCGACCAGCCGGAACGCGGGTCGGTTGACGAGGCGGGTGTCCATGGGGACGCTCCCTTCGACGGTCAGGCGGAACCTGAGCTGCGGTTGTGTGCGCAAGGGGCCTCCATCGCGGCGGACCTCACCGGGGCCGGCGCCGTGGACCGCTCGGAACGCCCGTCCGAACGCCTCGCTCGACCCGTACCCGTGCCGGACCGCGATGCCCAGCAGGTCCGCTTCGCCGCGGACGACGTCGGCGGCGGCGACGGTCATGCGCCGCCGCCGTACGTATTCCGACAGCGGCATGCCGGCCAGCGACGAGAACATCCGGCGCAGGTGGTACCCGGTCGTACCGAACGCCCCCGCAAGCGCGTGGACATCGGGATCCTCCGCGAGGTGCTCCTCGACGAGGTCGACGAGCTGGTTGAGTGCCGAGATCACGAGGCCTCCTTTCGATTCCAACCCTGGCAGCGAACACCGAGCCCGCACCCGACCGCTGCGAACCGATCCGATCAGGCGCGCGGTCTGAGGCGGTCTCTCCGCAGGGCCTCCGGGCTGTCGAAGCGGTCACGGAGGAGGGCGACCGCCCGGTCCGGCTCGCCCCGGCGCACGAGTCGTTCGGCGCGGGCGACCGTACCCGCCAGCGTCCCGTCGTGGGCCTCGTCGCCGGGGGAGTCGGCGAACTCGAACCCGTGGTCATAGCCGGGGAAGAGCTCCTCCAGGCCCGCCACGAGCTCCCGGCCGACGGGCCCGGCGGCGCGGACTTCGGCGAAGGCCTCCGCAGGGCGCCCGCGGTGGGCGTGGACTTCCGCCCGCTCCCGGAGCCGTTCGCCGATCGTGCCTCCGTGGCGGGCGTGGAAGTCGTCGATGTAGGCCAGGGCCTCGTCGCAGCGCCCCTCGTCGGCGAGCCAACGGCACAGGGGACGCATGATCCACTCCGGATCGCCGCCCATGGTGTGCGGGACGGGCCGCAGGACCTCGACGGCCTCTACGCGACGGCCGTGCCGGACCAGGAGTTCGGCCAGGTGAAGCGCCACATGGGGATCGGCCGGGTCGCCGGCCGCGCGCCGTAGGGTCTCGACGGCCTCCTCCACCCGCTGTTGCTGCTCCAGGTGGTCGGCCAGGGCGGCCAGGGCGTACTCCTCGCCTCCGTCCGCGACGAACGCCCGCAGATCGGCCTCGCGGTCGTGGCGGGCGAGGAGATGGGCGAGCTGCTGCGCGTGGTCGGCGTACATCACGCCGTCGACGTGTACGTGACGGCGCAGCAGGTCGGCGGCCTCGTCGACGAGGCCCTGACGTTCCAGCAGGGTGGCGTGCAGGGGGACGGTGTTCCAGGCGTCCGACGACCCCGGTCCGAAGGGGTCCGTCGCGCCGACGCCCACGGCGGGGAGCAGCGCCGCGATCTCCGCGTCGCGTCCATGGCCGGCCGTCACCTCCACCAGCACCCCGGCCAGTGCCGGGTCGGCGGCGCGCGGTCCCAGCAGGGTGACGACCTCGTCGATGCGGCCCAGGCGGGCGAGCAGGGGAGCCAGTTGGCGGGCGGCCCGGCGGTCTCCGGAGCGTGCGGGGCGGCGGAGCAGGGCGACGGCCTCCTCGACGCGGTCCCATGTGGCGAGCAGCCCGGCGACCGTACCGACCGCCCGCGGCCATCCGGTGGCGACGAACGGTGCCAGCAGCGCCAGCGCCGCTTCCTGGCTCGTCGCTGCCTGAGCCAGGCGATGCGCGCAGTACCAGTCCCCGGCGTCGGCCTGGTCGCGCACGACGCCGACGTGGCCGTGCTCCAGGAGCAGCGAGGCCACGGTGGGCGGTATCCAGCCGTCGTAGGTGCGGTGGCGGTGATCCAGGTCGACGGCGTCCATGCGCGCGACCCTAGCGGAGCAGCGCGAACGTGCCGGCTGCGGCGGCCGCGCCCAGTGTGGTGCCCGCGAGGGCCTGGGCGAGGGTGTGGTCGCGGAGCCGCACCCGGGACCAGCCGACGAGGGCGACCACGGGGTAGACGAGGAGCAGCCCGGGCCCGTAGGTCATGGCGAGCATGGCCACGCTCCCGGAGGACACCCCCGCGTGCACGCTGATCTTCCACGCGGGGGTCACGGCGAGCAGGGCCGCCAGGGTGACCAGCATCGCCGCGATCAGCGCGATCATCGTCCGTGGGGCGCCAAGGAGCCACAGCAGCAGGGTGCCGGTGGCGACCGAGGCGCCGGCGAAGGCCATCACGAGGATGCGCTGCGGCCTCTGCCCGACGTGCCGGTCGGCCCAGCGGCCGCGGTGGATGCCGTACTTGATGAACGCCAGGGGAATGCCGGCGGCGAACAGGCAGCCGAGAAGTCCCCAACCGATCCCCGTGAGGCGGCCGGTGTGCCACCCGATGAGGAGGGTGTCGGCGATGATCCAGGTCTTGGGATCGAGCCCGTCGGTCACCAGACGTGCGGCCCGGGACGCGCCGGACCGGCTGATCGTGGTCGTCACGCCGTGTCCTCCGGGCGGATCGTGTCGAGAAAACCCGCCTCGAACGTCCGATCATAGTGGTTTCGGCGGGACGGCCGGACGGCCCGGACGGGCCGGCCCCGTCGCACCGCCCGCCGGCCCGCCGCTGTCAGTGCCGATGGGTACGGTGCAGCCACGATCGAGTGCGTGCTGTGGTGCGGGGAGGCAGCCATGGGGGCCAAGACCGGTGTGCTCGTGTACGCCGACGGTGATGTGCCGGACCTGCTGCGGCAGGTGGGCGCGTCCGACCCGGAGCGGACGTCCCGCATGATGCGGCGCCTGTATCCGGGCTGTGGGATCGAAGAGGCTCGGGGGTCGGTCCTGGGGGAGGCGGTCTACCCTCCCGCCGGCACGGCTTGTGCGGCGAGCTGGCCGGGTGTCGAGGTCGTCTGCGATCGCCGGCTGATGATCGATTTCCCGTCACGGCTTCCCGGGCACCTCGTGGCGGCGAGTGCCGGCCGCCGGCTGGTCCTGCATGCCATGCACAGCGTGGTCGACTGGCTGGCGTTCGCCGTCTGGGAGGACGGACGTCTCGTCCGCTCCCTGAGCCTGTCCCCGGACAGCGGGATCATCGAGAACATCGGGCAGCCGCTGCCCTTCGAACTTCCCTACTGGGCCGGGGACCGTCCTGCGGACGTCGTTCCCCGGCCCGGTGCGGAAGAGGAGCCCTACGCCCTGCCCTTCCACCCGCTGGAACTCGGAGAAGACGCGCTGCGTTCGCTCTGCGGCTTCGTCCAGGAGGGCCGCCGCGAGCCCGAGGACGTGGACGCCGACGAGGTCGAACTGCACGGCTTCCGCGTGTCGGACCCGCACGCCCCCGACCCCGCCGGCCGAGAGGCGGCACGGCGGCAGGCCCTGGAACGGATGGGGCCGCCACGCGTCTACACGATGGGGCCGGACGGCTCGCTGGTGGAGCGGGACGCCCTCTAGGCGCTGTCGAGGATGCTGCCGACCGTTTCCGTGATGCGGTGCTTCCACTTGTGCCGACGGTTGCAGTACTGGCGCGGGAACCAGCGCCGTTCCTGCGGTATCTGCCGGTTACACCACTTGCACAGCACCGTGCGGCCCCTGCTCGCGAAATCCCCCATGGTGAGACTCTAGCGGCAGTGACCTGCGCCTTCCGCTGTGAGGGAGGACGGTTCAGTAGCCCCAGCGCTGACCGACGCTGCTGTCCTGACGGCAGTGGATCGCGCGGCCGTTGGCGTCACGCCCGGAGCTTCCGATGTCGGCCTTTCTGCATATCTGACCGGCTTTGTAGCAGTTCCCGGCGTTGGAGAGCGGGTAGCAGGCGGTGTTCTCCTCGGCCTTGGTGGGCTCGGGAGCCGGGGCCGCCGTACGGGTGCGCGTCGGAGCGGGAGGCGCGGCGGCGGGCTTGGTGGCGGCAGGGGCCTGCGTCGTGGCCCGGGCGGCCGGCGCGGCGGTGGTGGGGTCGGCGCTCGGGGTGGGGCTGGCGCTCGGGCTCGGGGAGGTGGGCACCGCCGAGGGGGTGGCGCCGGCCGTGACGGCGACGCTCGCGCTCGCACTCGGGGTGACGGCGCCGGCGCCGGTGGCGCTCGGGTCGCACGCGGCGAGCATCAGCACGGCGGTGACGGCGGCGAGGGCGCCCCCGTAGCGCTTCTTGAGGGTGCTCTGGCTGCCGGGAGGACGCATGGCCATCGGTGGCTCCTGGATGGGCGGGGCACTTGGGATGGCGAGCAACATACTCGGCAAGTTGAAGCTTGTACGGGTTAATGCAGAAAATCGAGACGGTGTACGACGACCGCAGGACCCTCGCCGTGTGCCGGGGGTGCGGGCGGGTACGGATCCCCCGGAGCGTGCAGCGGACCGCTGTGACCTGAGGGGTCGGATGCGGCGCTGCCCGGCTGCCCCTGCCCGGCATCTCCGGCGTTCTCGCCCGATCCCACCGGCTGAGGAGCACACGGCTCCGGAGGCGCGATGCGTCTCGGGTGTTTCAGTGGCTCAGGAGTTCACAGATCCTTCGACCAGCCCGGTCGCGATGAGTTCCTTGGTCCGGGTGACTGCTTCCGCGATCTCGGGGTGCCGGCCCGCAGGCGGGAAGAAGTCGACCGCGCCGACCGCACCGTGGTTCGCCCACAGGCAGGTGGTCATGGGGAAGGTCTCCCAGACGTTCTTCTGGCAGATGATCGCGGCCGTCTTGGTGGTGACCGTCTCGGCCCCGCCGACCAGGGTGCGCTCGTCGTTCTCGGCCAAGGATTCGCCGTACACGGTCTTGACGGTCTTGAGCGGGTCCGGAACGGCTCCGTAGAGGTCGTACTCGGCCGCGATGTGCGGTGCTGCCACCGTCCGCCCTTCGACGGCAAGACTGATGCGGTCCGGCCCGTGGCAGACGTAGTCCTCGGAGGCCTTCTCTCCCTTGTGCTCCGGCAGGGACTCGACCTTGTGGGCGTTGAGCCCGTACCGGATCGAGCCGCGCTTGCGGTCACAGGTCATGTTCTTGACTGTTGGCACCTGGGACTTGTCGTACCGGATACCGGTGTCCTTGCCGAGCGACTGCGCCTGCGGCTCCGACGCGTCACCACCGCACCCCGCCAGCAGCAGGGCCAGTCCCACGGCCCCCACTGCGCCCTTCCATCCGCGCACGTACGCGCCCCCTCGCTGCTCACACCGTTGGATGATCGACTCCGAAACGATAGGTGAGCCACGGAGCACCTCGGTCACGGTGACCAGGCGCGAAGGGCCGCCGACGGGGTCTTCCGCGGGGGCGGAGACGCCGGCGACGGCCCACAGCCGGCCCAGGAGGACGGGAAACCGTCCTGACCTGCGGAGTACCTAGATGTCGCGGAAGATCTCGATCTGGGCGCCCACCGAGTTGAGGCGCTCGGCCAGTTCCTCGTAGCCGCGGTTGATCACGTAGACGTTGCGCAGCACCGACGTGCCCTCGGCCGCCATCATCGCGAGGAGGACGACCACCGCCGGGCGGAGGGCCGGCGGGCACATCATCTCCGCCGCGCGCCAGCGGGTGGGGCCCTCGACCAGGACGCGGTGGGGGTCCAGCAACTGCAGGCGGCCGCCCAGGCGGTTCAGGTCCGTCAGGTAGATGGCGCGGTTGTCGTACACCCAGTCGTGGATCAGGGTCTGGCCCTGGGCCACGGCCGCGATGGCCGCGAAGAAGGGGACGTTGTCGATGTTCAGCCCGGGGAAGGGCATCGGGTGGATCTTGTCGATCGGCGCCTCGAGCTTCGAGGGGCGGACCGTGAGGTCGACCAGGCGGGTGCGGCCGTTGTCCGCCGTGTACTCCGCCGAGCGGTCGTGGTCGAGGCCCATTTCCTCCAGCACCGCGAGCTCGATCTCCATGAACTCGATCGGTACCCGGCGGATCGTCAGCTCCGACTCCGTGACGACCGCGGCGGCCAGCAGGCTCATCGCCTCGACCGGGTCCTCGGAGGGGGAGTAGTCCACGTCCACGTCGATGTTCGGGACGCCGTGGACGGTGAGGGTGGTGGTGCCGACGCCCTCGACCTTGACGCCCAGCGCCTCCAGGAAGAAGCACAGGTCCTGGACCATGTAGTTGGAGGAGGCGTTGCGGATGACGGTGACGCCGTCGTGCCGGGCGGCCGCCAGCAGCGCGTTCTCCGTGACCGTGTCCCCGCGCTCGGTCAGCACGATCGGGCGGTCGGGGGAGACCCCGGCGGCGACCTTCGCGTGGTAGATGCCCTCGGTCGCGGTGATGTCCAGGCCGAACCGGCGCAGGGCGATCATGTGCGGCTCGATGGTGCGGGTGCCGAGGTCGCAGCCGCCCGCGTACGGCAGACGGAAGGTCTCCATCCGGTGCAGCAGCGGGCCCAGGAACATGATGATGCTCCGGGTCCGGCGGGCCGCGTCCGCGTCCATGGCCTCCATGTCGAGGCGGGCCGGCGGTACCAGCTCCAGGTCCACGCCGTCGTTGATCCAGCGGCTGCGGACGCCGATGGAGTTCAGGACCTCCAGGAGGCGGTAGACCTCCTCGATGCGGGCCACCCGCCGAAGCACCGTACGGCCCTTGTTGAGCAGCGAGGCGCAGAGCAGGGCGACGCACGCGTTCTTGCTCGTCTTGACGTCGATGGCGCCGGACAGCCGGCGGCCGCCGACTACGCGCAGGTGCATCGGGCCGGCATAGCCCAGGGAGACGATCTCGCTGTCGAGGGCTTCACCGATTCGGGCGATCATCTCAAGACTGATGTTCTGATTGCCGCGCTCGATCCGGTTCACTGCGCTCTGGCTGGTGCCGAGGGCGTCGGCGAGCTGACTCTGTGTCCAGCCCCGGTGCTGACGGGCGTCACGGATGAGCTTGCCGATGCGTACGAGGTAGTCGTCTGCCATGGGGGCACCGTATCTCAGATATGAGATGACTCCTGCGTCGGGTGTGGCAGATGGGTGTGCCGGACGGCGTGTCGCCGCGCACTCCGGTGTGTTACTGACCGTCAGGTCCCATGGCGGGGTCGCCGTATGCGTGGTGCTCGACGGTCCGGCCCGGCGGGCGGGTGGGCTGCTCGCGGTCCGCCGCCGGCCGGGTGGGGCCCGCTCGACCGGTTCGCGCTCGGTGAGTTCGCCGATGGCGGCGACCGTGGCCGCATGGTTCTGTTTGCGGGCATCTGCCCGACTCGGGGCCTGGGCGCCTCTGTGCGGCGCGCTGCCCCGCATCGGGGCCGGTCCACGTCCTGGCCCCCGACCTCATCGGTGTGGGGCGCTCCGGCAGGCGGGGCGGGGGGTGTTGCCGTGTCAGGCCCGCCGGTATGTGTACCGACCCGCCGTGCATGTCCGGTTCGGGGTGATACGCACCCCGGGGGTGGGGGCGACCGGAACGTCGTCATCGAGGACGTCATCCCGCGGACCGTGCTCCGTCCGACGGTCGAGGCGGACCGTGCCGGCTACGGCGCCCCCTGCCCGACCCGCGGGAGCCGGCTGCCCGCGACGTCGTCGCCGACGTCGAGCGGTGCGACGCCTGGCCCGGCGGCGGCCCCGAGGAGACCGCCGCGGTCGTCAACGCCCGGGCCGTCCGCCACGCCCTCGCCAATTGAGCGCCGTGGCGCCTGAGCCGTGGCGCCTGAGCCGCAGTGCCTGAGCCGCCGTGCCTATGCCGCCCCGCGGCGCCCCAGGACCGGTTCCGCCACCAGCCTGGCCAGGCCGCACAGGGTCTGGCCGTGCCGCGCGAAGAGCTCGTCGCGCGAGTCGTAGTGGCCGAGGTCGGTCAGGACGTACGCCGACAGGTCGCAGGCCGGGCCGGCTCCGGGACCGGCTCCGGGGCCCGTGCTCGGGCAGGCGGCCGGCGCGGCGTCCCAGTCGATCGCCGTCCGCGACAGCGCCTCGAAGAGGGTCTCCGACCCGGCGTTGGTGAAGCCCCCGCCCTGCTCCGCGGCCTCCGGGCGCAGCCCGCCGAGGAGTTCCGACACCGTCAGCCAGGACGTGGGTGCCCCGGACGCCTCCGGCGGGCTTCCGAGCCGGAACTCCGGCCAGGCCAGCAGTACCCGGTCCGGGACGATCCGGTGCAGCCGCGGGAACCGCGGGTACCAGAACGAGCCGTCCACCAGCAGGCCGCGCACCCGCGTGGGCACCCCGTACGCGCGTGCCACCGCCTCCAGTACGGCCAGCCGCTGGCTGCACGACCCCCGGCCCCGGCGCAGCACCTCCGACACGGGCCGCTCGTCCTGGACGGAGTACACCGGCCGGACGGCCCCGGAGATCCAGGCGTGGGCCCGGTGCAGGGACTCGATCTGCCGAGCCGGGTCGGCCGGCCCCGCCGCGTCCGCCGGGCCCGCGCCCAGCTCGCGTACCAGCGCGGCGATCCGGGGGTGGCGCCAGTCCAGGATCCGGGTCGGGGCGGTGCTCCCCTCCACCGCCGCCCCGCCGGACGCCCCCGTCGCGCCCGTACGGATCCGGCCCCGGGGCCTCAGTAGCGAGCTCGTCATGGACGGCGTCCTTTCGTGGGGCCCTCCGCGGGTCGTGTCCGCCCAGGGTCTGGACGCATCCTGACAGAAGATCTGAACACGTTCAATGCCGGATCGCGCCCGGCCCCGCCGCCCCCTCCCGGAGCACGGTCAGGGCATGTCGAAGCACCCTCCCAGCCCCTCGCCCCTCCGGGCGCGGGTGCGTGCCTCGTCGTCGCACCCGGACATGTACTAGAGTTATCTCGACATCGAGATATCTGCCGAAGGCGTACCGCAGCCGCCCCCGCTGGTAAGGGTTACCTAACTTAGCCTTACCTTAGCGGATTGGCCAAGGGGCGTGGCGGCAGGATGCGGTAAACGCGCGAATTCATGCATGAAGGAGACTGTCGTGTCGGCGAACAGCTTCGACGCCCGCAGCACGCTGCAGGTGGGCGACGAGTCGTACGAGATCTTCCGGCTGGACAAGGTCGAGGGCTCCGCCCGCCTGCCCTACAGCCTGAAGGTGCTGCTGGAGAACCTGCTCCGCACGGAGGACGGCGCGAACATCACCGCCGACCACATCCGGGCGCTCGGCGGCTGGGACTCCCAGGCCCAGCCCAGCCAGGAGATCCAGTTCACGCCGGCCCGCGTGATCATGCAGGACTTCACCGGCGTCCCCTGCGTCGTGGACCTCGCCACGATGCGCGAGGCCGTGAAGGCCCTCGGCGGCGACCCGGCGAAGATCAACCCGCTCTCGCCCGCCGAGATGGTCATCGACCACTCGGTCATCGCCGACAAGTTCGGCACGAAGGACGCCTTCGCGCAGAACGTCGAGCTGGAGTACGGCCGCAACAAGGAGCGCTACCAGTTCCTGCGCTGGGGCCAGACCGCCTTCGACGACTTCAAGGTCGTCCCCCCGGGCACCGGCATCGTCCACCAGGTCAACATCGAGCACCTGGCCCGCACGGTCATGGTCCGGGGCGGCCAGGCCTACCCCGACACCCTCGTCGGCACCGACTCGCACACCACCATGGTCAACGGCCTCGGCGTGCTGGGCTGGGGCGTCGGCGGCATCGAGGCCGAGGCCGCGATGCTCGGCCAGCCGGTCTCCATGCTGATCCCGCGCGTCGTCGGCTTCAAGCTCACCGGCGAGCTGCCCACCGGCACCACCGCCACCGACCTGGTGCTGACCATCACCGAGATGCTGCGCAAGCACGGTGTCGTCGGCAAGTTCGTCGAGTTCTACGGTGAGGGCGTCGCCGCCACCTCCCTCGCGAACCGCGCCACCATCGGCAACATGTCGCCGGAGTTCGGCTCCACCGCCGCCATCTTCCCGATCGACGGCGAGACCCTGAAGTACCTGCGCCTCACCGGCCGCTCCGAGCAGCAGGTCGCGCTCGTCGAGGCGTACGCCAAGGAGCAGGGTCTGTGGCTGGACCCGGCCGCCGAGCCGGACTTCTCCGAGAAGCTGGAGCTCGACCTCTCCACGGTCGTCCCCTCCATCGCCGGCCCGAAGCGCCCGCAGGACCGCATCGTCCTGGCCAACGCCGCCGAGCAGTTCGCCGCGGACGTGCGCAACTACGTCAGCGACGACGAGGAGGCCGGCAAGGAGTCCTTCCCGGCGTCCGACGCCCCGGCGTCCTCCAACGGTGTGCCCACCAAGCCCACCCTGGTGACCCTGGCCGACGGCACCTCCTTCGAGATCGACCACGGCGCCGTCACCGTCGCCGCGATCACCTCCTGCACCAACACCTCGAACCCCTACGTCATGGTCGCCGCGGCGCTCGTGGCCAAGAAGGCGGCCGAGAAGGGCCTGACCCGCAAGCCGTGGGTCAAGACCACCCTCGCCCCGGGCTCGAAGGTCGTCACCGACTACTTCGACAAGGCCGGCCTGACCCCGTACCTGGACAAGCTGGGCTTCAACCTGGTCGGCTACGGCTGCACCACCTGCATCGGCAACTCCGGTCCGCTGGACGAGGAGATCTCGAAGGCGATCAACGAGGCCGACCTCGCGGTCACCTCGGTGCTCTCGGGCAACCGCAACTTCGAGGGCCGCATCAACCCCGACGTCAAGATGAACTACCTGGCCTCCCCGCCGCTGGTCGTCGCGTACGCCATCGCGGGCTCCATGAAGGTGGACATCACCAAGGACGCCATCGGCACCGACACCGACGGCAAGCCGGTCTTCCTCGCGGACATCTGGCCCTCCGAGGCCGAGGTCAACGACGTCGTGGCGAACGCCATCGGCGAGGACATGTTCAGCAAGTCCTACAGCGACGTCTTCGCGGGCGACGCCCAGTGGCAGGCGCTGTCGATCCCGACCGGCAACACCTTCGAGTGGGACCCGCAGTCCACCTACGTGCGCAAGCCCCCTTACTTCGAGGGCATGACGATGGAGACCACCCCGGTCTCCGACATCGCCGGCGCCCGCGTGCTGGCGAAGCTGGGCGACTCGGTCACCACCGACCACATCTCCCCGGCCGGCGCGATCAAGGCCGACACCCCGGCCGGCAAGTACCTCACCGAGCACGGCGTCGAGCGCCGCGACTTCAACTCGTACGGTTCCCGCCGCGGCAACCACGAGGTCATGATCCGCGGCACCTTCGCCAACATCCGCCTGCGCAACCAGATCGCGCCGGGCACCGAGGGCGGCTTCACCCGCGACTTCACCGTCGAGGGCGCGCCGGTCTCCTTCATCTACGACGCCTCGCAGAACTACCAGGCCGCCGGCATCCCGCTGGTCATCCTGGCCGGCAAGGAGTACGGCTCCGGCTCGTCCCGCGACTGGGCCGCGAAGGGCACCGCGCTGCTCGGTGTCAAGGCCGTCATCGCCGAGTCCTACGAGCGCATCCACCGCTCCAACCTGATCGGCATGGGCGTCCTGCCCCTGCAGTTCCCCGAGGGTGCCTCCGCGGCCTCCCTGGGCCTCACCGGCGAGGAGACCTTCTCCTTCACCGGTGTGGAGGAGCTGAACAACGGCACCACCCCGCGCACCGTCAAGGTGACCACCGACACCGGTGTGGAGTTCGACGCGGTCGTCCGCATCGACACGCCGGGTGAGGCCGACTACTACCGCAACGGCGGCATCATGCAGTACGTCCTGCGGAACCTCATCCGCGGCTAAGGGCGCGCCAGGCGGAGCGATCCGCCGTCTGTCGGCACCATAGGGCCGTACCCCCGACCAGGGGGTGCGGCCCTTGTCGCTTTTCGCGGCGGCGGTCTCAGGTGACGGACAGGTCTCAACTCGGAAAAGCCGGGAACGATCCTTGTGCACGATCTTGCTCAGCCGAGCGGAAGTGGACTATACCTGTGCCCGTCCGGGCCGTCGCGTGACGAGCGGCCCCGGGCCGGGGGATGCCGGGGGGACCTGCGGTGATGCCCGCATGCACGGTAACTGCCCCGATTTCCGGCCTCCTTCACACTCCTGACGAAGGCGAGGACATGAGCATGGGATCCACTGGTGAGGGCTTCGGCCGCCGTGATCTGATCAAGCGTTCCGCAGCGCTCGGACTGATCAGCGTGCCGACGATGAGCTTCCTGTCCGCCTGCGCCTCCGGCGGGGAGGACACCACGAAGGGCCCCGACAAGGGGGCCGTGTCCAAGGAGAACCCCTTCGGCGTCGCCAAGGGCGGAAAGATGGACGTCGTCGTCTTCAAGGGCGGTTTCGGCGACGACTACGCGAAGGCCTGGGAGGCCGCTTTCGACAAGAAGTGGGGCACCACCAGCTCCCACCTCGGCACCCAGGAGATCACCGGAAAGCTCCAGACCCGCTTCAACGGCGGCAACCCGCCGGACGTCGTCGACAACTCCGGCGCCCAGAAGATCAAGCTGGACGTGCTCTTCAAGAGCAACCAGCTCGCCGATCTCACCCCCGTGCTCGACGCGCCCTCGCTCGACGACCCCGCCAAGACCGTCCGCGACACCCTCATCGCGGGCACCGTCGAACAGGGCACGCAGGGCGGCAAGTTCGTCTCGCTGAACTACGTCTACACGGTCTACGGCTTCTGGTACTCGGGGAAGCTCTTCAAGGAGAAGGGCTGGACGCCGCCCAAGACCTGGGACGAGTTCCTCGCGGTCTGCGCGAAGGCCAAGGAGGCCGGCCTCGGCGGCCTCGCCCACCAGGGCAAGTACCCGTACTACATCAACGTCGTGATCATGGACCTGATCGCCAAGAAGGGCGGTCTGGAGGCCATGAAGGCCATCGACAACCTGGAGCCGAACGCCTTCGAGGGCAACGCGGCCGCCCTCGCCGCCGTCGAGGCGGTCTACGAGGTGGTCGAGAAGGACCTGCTCCTCCCGGGCACGAACGGCCTGACCCACACCGAGTCCCAGACCGCCTGGAACCAGTACAAGGCCGCCTTCATCCCCTCCGGCTCCTGGCTGGAGAACGAGCAGCTCAAGCAGACGCCCGACGACTTCGACATGCAGTTCCTGCCGGTCCCGCTGCTCGCCGACAGCAAGCTGCCCTTCGAGGCCATCCGGGCCGGCGCCGGCGAGCCCTTCATCGTCCCGGAGAAGGCCGCCAACAAGGCCGGAGGCCTGGAGTTCATCCGTTCGATGCTGTCGCGCGAATGGTCGACCATCTTCGCGCAGCAGGCCAACTCCCTCACCGTGGTCAAGGACGGCGTGGATCCGGGCGTGAAACTGCGGCCCGGCACCCAGTCGGCGGTCACCGCCCTCAAGGCGGCGGGAACGAACACCTTCAACTACCTTTATCCCGACTGGTACAGCGAGATGGACACGGCGATCCAGGACGCGTCCAACGAGCTCATGGCCAAGCGGATTCAGCCGAAGGAGTGGATCAAGCGGGCCCAGGCGGCGGTCAACAAGGCGGCGCAGGATCCCAACGCCAAGAACAACCGTCGCAGCTGACAGCACGCCCCACCGGTCACCGGCACACCAGGGACGGACACCATGAGCCAAGTAGTCCGGGGCAGGGGACGGGCCGGCTTCATCGCCGGCTTCCTCCTCGCACCCCTCGCGCTGTACCTGACCTTCGTCATCTGGCCGTACGTACAGACGTTCGGCTACTCCTTCACCAACTGGACGGGCCAGTCGCCGACCTTCGACTTCGTCGGCGTCGACAACTACTCCGCCCTGATGAAGGACGAGGTCTTCCGCGGAGCCCTCTGGAACAACCTGCTGCTCCTGGTGTTCGTCCCCGTGGTCACCATCCTGCTCGCCCTCTTCTTCGCCTTCATGGTGAACGCGGGCGGGCGGGGCGGGGCCGGCGGTGTGCAGGGCGTGGCCGGCTCACGCCTCTACAAGGTCGTCTACTTCTTCCCGCAGGTCCTCTCCCTCGCCATCCTCGCGGTGCTCTTCGGCGCCGTGTACCGCACCGACGAGGGCGGCCTGCTCAACGGCGTCCTCATCCGGCTCGGCATCGTCGACCGGCTCCACCCCATCGAATGGCTGAACGAGCCGAGGCTCGTCCTGTGGTGCCTGCTCCTCGTGGTGGTCTGGCACGGCGTCGGCTTCTACCTCGTCCTGTTCTCCGCCGCCATGCAGTCCGTCCCCAAGGACATCTACGAGGCGGCCCTCCTCGACGGGGCGGGGCGCGCCCAGACCTTCTTCAAGGTCACCCTGCCCCTGCTGTGGGACTCCGTGCAGACCTCCGCGGTCTACCTGGGCATCGCCGCGATGGACATGTTCGTCCTGGTGTCGACCATGACCTCGGGCCAGTTCGGCGGCGGCCCCGACCATCACAGCGAGGTCATGGCCACGGTCCTGATGAGGAACTTCCTCTACTTCGGCAAGAGCGGGTACGCCTGCGCCATGGGCGTGGTCATGCTCGTCCTCACCATGATCCTTTCCGTCATCACGCTGCGCGCCACCCGCCGCGAGCGCATCGAGTTCTGAGCGGGAGACCGTCATGACCACAGTGATCAAGGCTCCGGGCGAATCCGCGGCGGAGCGGTCCGGGGGAGCCGGCCCCGGCGGGGAACGGGGCGGCGGACGCTCCGAGGGCATGGTCCTCAACGTCTTCTCCCACGGCTTCCTCGTCGTCTGGGCCGTACTGATCGTGCTGCCGCTCATCTGGCTGGCGCTCGGCTCCTTCAAGACCGACGCGCAGATCGGCGGCTCGGCCCTCAGCTGGCCGGCCAACTGGAACTTCGACGCCTTCGGCAGGGCCTGGGACAAGGGCATCGGCGACTACTTCGCCAACACCCTCATCGTGATGGTGTTCTCCGTGCCGCTGACGATGCTGCTCGGCTCGATGGCGGCCTACGTCCTGGCCCGCTACCCCTTCCCGGGCAACCGGTTCATCTACTACTTCTTCGTCAGCGGGGCGATGTTCCCCGTCTTCCTCGCGCTCGTGCCGCTGTTCTTCATGGTCAAGCGGTTCGACATGCTGAACACGTACCAGGGCCTGATCCTCGTGTACGTGGCGTACTCGATGCCGTTCACCGTCTTCTTCATGCACTCGTTCTTCCGCACGCTGCCGACGGCGGTGCACGAGGCGGCGGTGATCGACGGCGCCTCCGACACCCGGATCTTCTTCCAGGTGATGGTGCCGATGGCCAAGCCCGGCCTGATCAGCGTCGGGATCTTCAACGTCCTGGGCCAGTGGAACCAGTACATCCTGCCGTCGGTGCTGATGCAGCCCCAGACCGGATCGGACCCCGAGCGCTACCTGCTCACCCAGGGTCTGATCCAGCTCCAGCAGCAGCAGGGCTACGAGACCGACCTGCCCGTGCTCTTCGCCGGCGTGACCATCGCGATGATCCCCATGCTGGTGGTCTACCTCTCCTTCCAGCGGCAGATCCAGGCGGGCCTGACCTCGGCGACGCTGAAGTAGCGGCCCCGGAGTCAGGTGCGGTCCGAGGCCTTCCGCAGCCTGTACAGCTGACCGGACCCCGGGTCGCCGACGTCCTGGCTGATCCGGGGCTCCTGCCCGGTGCCGTCGACGCCCCAGGCCGGCCAGTGGCACTCGGGGATCTCTATGCGGACCTTCTGCGACCACACGTCCGGCCCGGGCTCGTACGACCAGGTGCCGGAGCCCGAGCACCGCCGTGAGGGGTCGTCGGGGTGGTCGCCGGGCCGGTGCACGCCGACGCCGGTGGCGGTGACCCGGCCGTCCGGGGTGAAGACCAGCCTTCCCCTCGTGTGGTCGATCCAGGTGCCGGTCATGGTCTCGGGCCCGATCCTCGGCGGCTCGTAGGCGGGCAGCAGGCCGACGGCGAGCCCGAGCGCGCCGAACACGCCCGCGCCCGCCACCGCCGCCGCGCCCCACACCGCCACCCGCCGCAGGAGACCCTCGCCCCGGGGCAGCGCGATCACCGCCCCCAGGGAGAGCGAGGCCGTGGCCGAGGCCCAGAAGACCAGCGTGGACCCCGTCGGCGCGTCGTTGTACGTCGCGACGATCAGCACGGGCGCCGCCAGCAGGGCCGCCACCGCCGGCGGGGCCGCCACCGCCGCCCACCACGCCGCGCGCCCGCCCGGCCCCCGGGTGGTCAGATCGGCCAGCGCGACGGCCGGCAGGACGAAGACCAGCGACAGCAGGAACGAGACGAAGCCGACGAGCGGCGTGAGGGCGACCAGGCTCCCCCCGATGGCGGCCCAGTCGGGGGGCGTGTCCGGCGGCGGCTGCGTCCGCACGTACACCAGGGCCACCACCACCGTCAGTGCGACCTCCAGGCATCCCACCAGCGTCGAGACCACCAGGACGCGGCCGTACGACCGTTTCTGACGCATGTTCAACCCCCCCCCTCGTGGCGGGGCGAACCGGCACGTCCGCCCGGCCGCCGATGTAACGGATCCATAGTGCCAGCCGGGCTGAACGTGTTCAATTCATTCTCCCTTCTCCTACAGCCACGTGCCGAAGCGGCGGACGTACCAGGTCTTCACGAACTGGGTGAGCGTGCAGTACGCGAGCAGTACGCCGATCAGCCACGGGAAGTAGCCCGCCGGCAGGGCCGTGAAGCCCAGCGAGGAGGCCAGCGGGGAGAACGGCAGCCAGAGTCCGGTCAGCACCGCGAGGACGGTCGTCACCATCACCGGCCAGGAGGCGCGGGACTGGACGAAGGGGATCTTCCTGGTGCGGATCATGTGGACGATCAGGGTCTGCGAGAGCAGGCCCTCGACGAACCAGCCGGACTGGAAGAGGGACTGGCTCGCCTCGCTGTTCGCGGCGAAGACGTGCCACATGATCAGGAACATGGCGATGTCGAAGACCGAGCTGATCGGGCCGATGGTGACCATGAAGCGGCCGATGCCCTTGGCGTCCCAGTTGCGGGGCTTGCGCAGGTACTCCTCGTCCATCCGGTCCCACGGGGTCGCCAGCTGGGCGATGTCGTAGACCAGGTTCTGCACCAGCAGCATGATCGCGAGCATCGGCTGGAAGGGGATGAAGGCGCTCGCGACCAGGACCGAGAAGACGTTGCCGAAGTTCGACGACGCCGTCATCTTGATGTACTTGATCGTGTTGCCGAAGGTGGTCCGGCCCTGCAGGACGCCCTGCTCCAGGACGGTGAGGTCCTTCTCCAGCAGGATGATGTCCGCGGACTCCTTGGCGATGTCCACGGCGGTGTCCACCGAGATGCCGACGTCGGCGTCGCGCAGCGCGGCGGCGTCGTTGATGCCGTCGCCCAGGAACCCGACGGTGTGTCCGCCGGCCTGGAGGGCCCGCACGATCCTGGCCTTCTGCACCGGATTGACCTTGGCGAAGACCGTCGTACGGGCGGCCAGCGCGCGCAGCTCGGCGTCGTCGAGGGCGTCGGTCTCGGGGCCGAGGACCACGGTGCCCACGTCGAGGCCGACGTCCGCGCAGACCCGGGCGGCGACGAGGTCGTTGTCGCCGGTGACGACCTTCACCGCGATGCCCTTGCCGGCGAGCCCCTCCAGGGCCCGGGCGGCGTCGGCCTTCGGGGGGTCGAGGAAGGCCAGGAAGCCGACCAGGGTCAGTCCGTCCTCGTCGGCGACGGAGTAGGTGTCGCGCGGGGTGTCGACGGTGCGGGTGGCGACGGCGAGGACGCGCAGGCCCCGCCGGTTGTCGTCCTCGGCGATGCGGGTGACGTGCCGCCGCAGCCGCTCGGTCAGCTCCACGGTCTCGCCGCGGTCGGTCACGTGCGTGCAGAGGTCCAGGACCCCTTCGACCGCACCCTTGGTGATCATGACGTGTTCTCCGGAGCCGGAGCCGGAGCCGGAGCCGGAGCCGGAGCCGGAGCCGGAGCCGACCACGACCGGGTTGCGGGCCAGGACCACGGACATCCGGCGCCGGGCGAAGTCGAAGGGGATCTCGTCGACCATCGAGAACCGTGTGTCGACGACAACCTCCTCGGCCTCGCCCACGCGGTCGATGACCGCCTGGTCCATCAGGTTGCGCAAGCCCGTCTGGAAGTGCGCGTTGAGGTAGCCGTACTCCAGGACCTCGCCGTCCTCTTCGCCGTGGACGTCCAGGTAGCGGTCCAGGACGATCCGGTCCTCGGTGAGGGTGCCCGTCTTGTCCGTGCAGAGCACGTCCATCGCGCCCAGGTTCTGGATCGCGTTGAGCCGCTTGACGACCACCTTGCGCCGGGACATGGCGACCGCGCCGCGCGCCAGGTTGGCCGAGACCACCATGGGCAGCATCTCGGGGGTCAGGCCGACGGCGACGGCGATGCCGAAGAGGAAGGCCTCGTCCCAGTCGCCCTTCGTCAGGCCGTTGATCATGAAGACGACCGGGACCATGACCAGCATGAAGCGGATCAGCAGGAAGCTGACCCTGCGCACACCGGTGTCGAAGTTGGTCTGCGGGCGCTCGCCGACCAGGGAGCCGGCCATCGAGCCGAACCAGGTGTCGGCGCCGGTGGCGACGACGACCCCGGTGGCGGTGCCGGAGGTGACGGAGGTCCCCATCAGGGCCAGGTTGTCGGCCTCGACCGGGTCGGTGGTGGCCTGCTGGCCGAGGTCCTGCGCGCGGGTGTCGGCCTTGGCGACCGGCAGGGACTCGCCGGAGAGCGCGGCCTGGCTGATCATCAGGTCCTTGGCGGTGAGGAGCCGCAGATCGGCCGGGATCAGGTCGCCGGCGGCCAGCTTGACCACGTCGCCCGGGACCACCTGGTCCATCGGCACCTCGACGGTGGTGGGGACGGAGCCGCTGCCGGCCCGGCGCTGCACCGCGCAGGTGGTGGTGACGAGCCGCTTGAGCGCGTCGGCGGCGCGGCCCGAGCGGAACTCCTGCCAGAAGCGCAGCAGCCCGCTGATCCCCACCATCACGGAGAGGATGACCACGCCCGGGTCCGCGGGGTCCTGCCAGTACATGACGGCGGCCAGGAGGACCAGGACGGCGATGAAGGGGTTCCGGAAGGCCTTCGCCAGCTGGACGTACCAGCGCGGGGCGCGCTCCCGGGCGACGACGTTGGCGCCGTGGCGCTCCAGGCGCAGCGCCGCCTCGGCGCGGGTGAGGCCGCCCAGGGACGCGTCCACGGACTGCAGGGCCCGTACGCCCGGGCCGGCGCTGATCCCGGCGAGGCGCTCGCCGGCGAGCCGGGTGCGGGACTCCAGCTCGGCGGCCTTGCGCTCGCGGCGGGAACGGCCCGGCGGCGCGAGCTTGGCCGGGGTACGAGGGGTGAGCATGGTCATGGCAAATACCTCCCTCCACGGTGTCCGGGCAGCGCGGAGCCGAGCGGTCACGTGGAGTGATCAGGAGTCGGCGTGCGGCGGCCGCGGGGGCCGTCGCCGATGCCGACGGACATGGATGACGCACGCCGGACACAGCCGTCCGGTCACGCGGATGGGGAGGAGCGCGAGATGAACGCGGCGGCGCACGGGAACAGCGGTGCACCGCTGCCGTGCGCACTCATGGAGAGGCCGGCCGATCAGCCGTTCGGCGGGTCAGCCGGAGAGGGCGCCACGAGGACTTCGATCGGGACTCATCCCGAACACCTCCTCGCGTCGCGCTGTCATGGCAGGCGCCCGGTCCGGCCGGAAGGGCCGCAGAGGACCGGCGCCTCAGCGACCGTAACACGATCCGGTGGGCCGCTCCCTCCCCCTTTCGGCCGGTAGGTCCGATTCGTGTCGTGTCAGCCTCTTGACGTGCGGATGCGCAAAGGCTCGACTTAAGGTTCACAAGTTGGAGAGACGCCGGGGTCTCGGAGCGTGAAGTCGCGACGTGTCCCGGCCGGGGGGCGACGGCTTGCCGTCGCTAATGGGCAGGAGTGGATGAGTCGTGCAGACTCCCGGATCGCAGTCGTCGCTGCACCGCGCGAATCTCGAACGGGTCGTACGGGCGGTGCGGCTCGCGGGGTCGCTGACCCAGGCGGAGATCGCCCGTACCACCGGACTGTCGGCGGCCACGGTCTCCAACATCGTCCGGGAGCTGAAGGACGGCGGGACCGTCGAGGTCACCGACACCTCGGCCGGCGGCCGGCGCGCGCGGAGCGTGTCGCTGAGCGGTGACGCGGGCATCGTGATCGGCGTCGACTTCGGCCACACCCACCTGCGGGTGGCCGTCGGCAACCTCGCCCACCAGGTGCTGGCCGAGGAGTCCGAGCCGCTGGACGTCGACGCCTCCTGGGCGGACGGCTTCGACCGGGCGGAATCCCTGGTCGGACGGCTGATCGACGGCATAGGGGTCGGGCTGGACAAGGTCATCGGCGTCGGCCTCGGCGTCCCCGGCCCGATCGACGTGGAGTCCGGAACCCTGGGCTCGACCGCGATCCTGCCGGGCTGGGCGGGGATCAACCCCCGCCAGGAGCTCTCGCAGCGCCTCGGCGTGCCCGTCTACGTGGACAACGACGCCAACCTCGGCGCCCTCGGCGAACTCGTTTGGGGGAGCGGGCGCGGAGTGAAAGACCTGGCCTACATCAAGGTGGCCAGCGGCGTCGGCGCCGGCCTGGTCATCAACGGCCAGATCTACCGCGGACCCGGCGGCACGGCGGGCGAGATCGGGCACATCACGCTGGACGAATCGGGCCCCGTCTGCCGCTGCGGCAACCGCGGCTGCCTGGAGACCTTCGCCGCGGCCCGGTACGTCCTGCCGCTGCTCCAGGGCACGCACGGGCCGGAGTTGACGATGGAGCGGGTGGTCGAACTGGCCCGCGAGGGGGACCCGGGCTGCCGCCGGGTGATCACCGACGTCGGCCGCCACATCGGCAGCGGAGTGGCCAGCCTGTGCAACCTCCTGAACCCGAGCCGGGTGGTGCTGGGAGGCTCGCTGGCGGAGGCCGGTGAACTCGTGCTGGCCCCCATCCGTGAATCAGTGGGGAGGTACGCGATCCCCAGCGCGGCCCGGCAGTTGTCGGTGCTGACGGGGTCCCTGGGCGGGCGGGCCGAGGTGCTGGGCGCCCTGGCGCTCGTGCTGAGCGAGATGGGCGATTCGACGCTTTTGTCAGATCATGGAAGTGGAGTGCGAGCTCCAGCCGTCTTGCCTTCAGGTAGATAACGAATGGCACCGTTGTCATCTCGTTAAGAATTCACTCCTTGACGGCAAAACGCGGCCGGGGTTGACTCACATCCACCTCGGCCGCGGCGTAGCGGCCTCGTCAGGGAGGTTCAAGTAATGAACACGCGTATGCGCAGAGCCGCCGTAGCCGTTGCCGCCGGCGCCATGGCCGTTTCCCTCGCCGCTTGTGGCAGTGCCAAGGAGGCCGGCGACAAGACGAAGGAGTCCTCCGGCGCTGCCAAGGGCGACGCGATCAAGGTCGGTCTGCTCCTGCCGGAGAACCAGACCGCGCGTTACGAGAAGTTCGACAAGCCGCTCATCGAGAAGAAGGTCGCCGAGCTCACCGGCGGCAAGGGCGAGGTCGTCTACGCCAACGCCAAGCAGGACGCGACCACGCAGAACTCCCAGGTCGACACGATGATCACCAACAAGGTGGACGTCCTGATCATCGACGCGGTGGACTCCAAGGCCATCGCCGGCTCGGTCAAGAAGGCCAAGGACGCCGGCATCCCGGTCGTCTCCTACGACCGCCTGGCCGAGGGTCCGATCGACGCCTACACCTCCTTCGACAACGAAGAGGTCGGCAAGGTCCAGGGCAAGGCTCTGCTGGAGGCGCTGGGCGACAAGGCCAAGGACGGCCAGATCGTCATGATGAACGGTTCGGTCACCGACCCGAACGCCAAGCTCTTCAAGTCCGGCGCGCACTCCGAGCTCGACGGCAAGGTGAACGTCGGCAAGGAGTACGACACCGTCGAGTGGAAGCCGGAGAACGCCAACACCAACATGGCGGCCGCGCTCTCCGCGCTCGGCAAGGACAAGATCGTCGGCGTCTACTCCGCCAACGACGGCATGGCCGGCGGCATCATCACCGCCCTCAAGGCCGCCGGCGTCAACCCCCTGCCGCCGGTCACCGGCCAGGACGCCGAACTCGCCGGTGTGCAGCGCATCGTGGCGGGCGAGCAGTTCATGAGCGTCTACAAGCCGTACGCCCCCGAGGCCGAGGCCGCCGCGAAGATGGCCGTCGCCCTCGCCAAGGGCGGCAAGCCCGAAGGCACCACCTCCACGGTCGACAGCCCCACCACCAAGGGCGTCCCCTCCGTGCTGATCCCGGTCGTCTCGCTGACCAAGGGCAACATCAAGGACACCGTCGTCAAGGACGGCGTCTACACGGTCGACGAGATCTGCACCGACAAGTACGCGGCCGCCTGCGCCGCCCTCGGCCTGAAGTAGCGGCCCCCGTCGCCTCCCACGAGGCGGCCCCACGTACCTGACCGGCGCCCCGCCCCTCCTCACCCCGCCACCCGGCGGGGCGCCGGGCAGAAACGTTCCCCCATTCGCCCCGCTCCTGCTCTTCTGCACGACATCCCCGCCGGTCAGGCGGCGAAGGAGATGGTTCATGTGTCCGCTGCGCCCGTGCTGGCGTTGCGAGGGGTCTCGAAGCGGTTCGGCGCCGTTCAGGCCCTGACCGACGTAGAACTCGAGATCCACTCCGGTGAAGTGGTCGCCCTCGTCGGCGACAACGGAGCCGGCAAGTCCACGCTGGTCAAGACGATCGCCGGCGTGCACCCCATCGATGACGGCGTCATCGAGTGGGAAGGGCGTCCGGTCTCCATCGGCAAGCCCCACGACGCCCAGAACCTGGGCATCGCGACGGTCTACCAGGACCTGGCGCTGTGCGACAACATCGATGTCGTCGGCAACCTGTTCCTCGGCCGTGAGCTCAAGAAGTACGGCATCCTCGACGAGGTGGAGATGGAGCGCCGCGCCCGCGAGCTCCTGACCACGCTGTCCATCCGGATCCCCAGTGTCCGGATCCCCATCGCCTCGCTGTCGGGCGGTCAGCGCCAGACCGTGGCGATCGCCCGCTCCATGCTGGGCGAGCCCCAGCTCGTCATCCTCGACGAGCCCACCGCCGCCCTCGGCGTCGAGCAGACCGCTCAGGTGCTCGACCTGGTGGAGCGGCTGCGCGAGCGGGGCCACGCCGTCATCCTCATCAGCCACAACATGGCCGATGTGAAGGCCGTCGCCGACAAGGTGGCGGTCCTGCGGCTGGGCCGCAACAACGGTGTCTTCAACGTCGCCGACACCTCGCAGGAAGAGATCATCTCCGCCATCACCGGTGCCACGGACAACGCCGTGACCCGCCGGGCGGCCCGCACCTCGGAGGCCGGCAAGTGAGCACCCAGAACCCTGCCACCGATCCACTGGACAAGGGCCACGTCGACCCGGTCAACCCCGCGGCCGCGCACGACGCGATCCCGGCCGTGGACCCCCGCCTGCTCGTCCGCGAGGAGGGCCTCGCCGGGTACGTGGGCGAGTTCAAGCGCAAGATGAAGGCGGGCGACCTGGGCTCCCTCCCGGTCGTCATCGGCCTGATCGTCATCTGGTCGATCTTCCAGGGGCTGAACTCGAACTTCCTCTCCCCGGAGAACCTGACCAACATCGCGATCACGATGACCGGCACCGGCATGATCGCCATCGGCATCATCTTCGTGCTGCTGCTCGGCGAGATCGACCTCTCGGTCGGCTCGGTCAGCGGTGTGTCGGGCGCGATCGTCGCCGTCCTCGCCGTCACCCACGGCGTGAACGAATGGCTGGCCATCCTCGCGGCCATCGTCGGAGGCGCCCTGATCGGCTCCATCCACGGCTTCTTCTTCGCCAAGGTCGGCGCCCCGGCCTTCGCCGTCACCCTGTCGGGCCTGCTCTTCTGGCTCGGCGCGATGCTGCAGATCCTCGGCAGCAACGGCACGATCAACATCGACTCCGACGGCGTGGTCGGCCAGCTGACCACGTACTTCTTCTCGGACGTGGCCGTCGCCTACGGGCTGGCCGCGCTCGCGGTGGCCGGCTACTTCCTCGCGGCCTTCCTCGACGCCAGGCGCCGCGAGGCGGCCGGGATGCCCTCCCGGCCGCTCACCGAGATCCTGCTGCGCACCGGCCTGCTCGCACTGTGCGCGTTCGGTCCCGCCGTGCTGTTCAACCAGTACAAGGGCCTGCCGCTCGCGGTGGTGCTCTTCCTGCTGGCCCTGGTCGTCACGGACTTCCTGCTGCGCCGCACGACCTTCGGGCGAAACGTTTTCGCACTGGGTGGCAGCGTCGAGGCCTCCCGCCGTGCGGGCATCAACGTCACCCGGATCCGGATCACGGTCTTCGCGATCTCCAGCACCTTCGCCGCCGTCGGCGGCCTGTTCTGGGCCTCCAAGATCGCGGCGGCCAACCAGAGCGCCGGCGCCGGCGACCTGCTGATGAACGTGATCGCGGCGGCCGTCATCGGCGGCACCAGCCTCTTCGGCGGCCGTGGCCGGACCTGGAACGCCCTCCTCGGTGTCATGGTCATCGTCTCGATCCAGTACGGTCTGGCCCTGGAAGGCATCGCGACGCCGATCCAGTACATGATCACCGGTGCGGTCCTGCTGGCCACCGTGGTCATCGACTCGGTCACCCGCAAGACCCAGAAGACGGCCGGACGCGCCTGACCGCGCGCCCGACCCACCGCCGGAGCCGGCTGCGGCGGTAAGAACGGTCACAGTGCCCGGCGCCACCTCAAGTGGCGCCGGGCATCCGTGCATACAAATGCGGGTACTCCTGTGCGGGTATACGCCCGTATGTGATGTGTGGTCGTGGGGTGGTGTGTACATGTATGACAAAGGTGTGACCCCACCGGGACGGCCCGATGACCGCGCCCGCGAACGGAACATTAGACTCGACAGACCAGCAAGCAACTGCAAGGAGGCACGGGTGCTGCTGACCCGCATCAAGGGACCGCGCGATCTGGACCGGCTCAGCCAGGAGGAGCTGACCCAGCTCGCGGCAGAGATCAGGTCCTTCCTCGTCGACGCCGTCTCCAAGACCGGCGGGCACCTCGGCCCCAACCTCGGCGTGGTCGAACTGACGATCGCCCTGCACCGGGTCTTCGAATCGCCCAAGGACAAGGTCCTCTTCGACACCGGCCACCAGGCCTACGTCCACAAGCTGCTCACGGGCCGCCAGGACTTCGCCGGCCTGCGCACCAAGAACGGTCTGTCCGGCTACCCTTCGCGCGCCGAGTCCGACCACGACGTGATCGAGAACTCGCACGCCTCCACCGTCCTCGGCTGGGCCGACGGCCTCGCCAAGGCCAACGAGGTACTGGGCCGCGAGGACCACCACGTCGCCGCGGTCATCGGCGACGGCGCCCTGACCGGCGGCATGGCCTGGGAGGCGCTGAACAACATCGCCGCCGCCAAGGACCGCCCGCTCGTCATCGTCGTCAACGACAACGAGCGCTCCTACGGCCCCACCATCGGCGGCCTCGCCAACCACCTGGCCACCCTGCGCACCACCGACGGCTACGAGCGCTTCCTCGCCCGCGGCAAGGAGCTCCTGGAGCGCACCCCGGTCGTCGGCAAGCCGCTCTTCGAGACCCTGCACGGCGCCAAGAAGGGCCTCAAGGACTTCATCGCCCCCCAGGGCATGTTCGAGGACCTGGGCCTGAAGTACATCGGCCCCATCGACGGCCACGACATCGAGGCCCTGGAGTCCGCCCTGCAGCGCGCCAAGCGCTTCAGCGGCCCGGTCATCGTGCACTGCCTCACCCAGAAGGGCCGCGGCTACACCCCGGCCCTGGAGCACGAGGCGGACCGTTTCCACGCCGTCGGTGTGATCCACCCCGACACCGGCCTGCCGGTCAAGACCGCCGCCGCCAGCTGGACCTCCGTCTTCGCCGACGAGATGGTCAAGATCGGCCACGAGCGCGCGGACGTCGTCGGCATCACCGCGGCCATGCTCCACCCGGTCGGCCTCAACAAGTTCGCCGAGGCCTTCCCGGACCGCATCTACGACGTCGGCATCGCCGAGCAGCACGGCGCGACCTCCGCGGCCGGCCTCGCCACCGGTGGCGTCCACCCCGTCTTCGCGGTGTACGCGACCTTCCTCAACCGCGCCTTCGACCAGGTCCTGATGGACGTCGCCCTGCACAAGTGCGGCGTCACCTTCGTCCTGGACCGCGCCGGTGTCACCGGCGACGACGGCGCCTCCCACAACGGCATGTGGGACATGTCCATCCTGCAGGTCGTCCCCGGTCTGCGCCTCGCCGCACCGCGCGACGCCGAGCAGCTGCGCGCCCAGCTCCGCGAGGCCGTCGAGGTCAAGGACGCCCCGACCGTGGTCCGGTTCTCCAAGGGCGTCGTCGGCCCGGCCGTCCCTGCCGTCGGCCGGATCGGCGGCATGGACGTGCTGCGATCCCCGGCCCCCGAGGTCACCCGCCCGGACGTACTGCTCGTCTCGGTCGGCGCACTCGCCCCGATGTGCCTGGAGATCGCCGACCTGCTCGACAAGCAGGGCATCTCCACGACCGTCGTCGACCCGCGCTGGGTCAAGCCCGTGGACGAGGCGCTGGCCCCGCTCGCGGACCGGCACCGCGTGGTCGTCACCGTCGAGGACAACGGCCGCGCCGGAGGCGTGGGCTCCGCCGTCTCGCAGGCCCTGCGGGACGCGGGTGTCGACGTACCCCTGCGCGACTTCGGCATCCCGCAGCGCTTCCTCGACCACGCCCTCCGCAAGGAGATCCTGGCGGAGATCGGCCTGACCGCACCGGACATCGCCCGGCAGGTCACCGGCCTGGTCGCCAAGCTGGACGGCCGCTACGACAGCGAGCCGGCCGCCACCGTCGACTAGGACGGGTACCGGCACTAGATCGCCGCGCGGTTGCACGTCACGGGCCGGGAGATCACTCTTGAGGAGTGGGCCTCCCGGCCCGTTCGCGTGCGTCGACACCTGTTTCGGAGGTGCGTCGGTGAGTAGGGATATGAACAGCCCCTTCCGCACCAAGACGGTGGAGCAGTCCATCCGCGACACGGAGGAGCCGGAACACGCGCTCCGAAAGTCGCTCTCCGCCTGGGACCTGACGGTGTTCGGTGTGGGTGTCATCATCGGCACCGGCATCTTCGTCCTCACGGGCATCGCGGCCCGGAACAACGCCGGACCCGCCACCGCCCTCGCCTTCGTGGCCGCGGGCATCGTCTGCGCCCTCGCGGCGCTCTGCTACGCCGAGTTCGCCTCCACCGTCCCGGTGGCCGGATCGGCGTACACCTTCAGTTACGCCTCCATCGGCGAGCTGCCCGCCTGGATCATCGGCTGGGACCTCGTGCTGGAGTTCGCGCTCGGCACCGCGGTGGTCGCCGTCGGCTGGTCCGGCTACGTGCGCCACCTCATGGACACCAACCTCGGCTGGACCCTGCCGACCTCCCTGTCCGGCCCCGACGCGGGCGGTCACTTCGACCTGCTGGCCTTCCTGCTGGTCCTGGTGCTGACGTGGATCCTGGTCGTCGGGACGAAGCTCTCGGCCCGCATCACCGCCGTCGTCGTCGCCATCAAGGTGACGGTCGTCCTGCTGGTCATCATCGCGGGCCTGTTCTTCATCAAGGCCGACAACTACTCGCCGTTCGTCCCGCCGGCCCAGCCACAGGCCGAGGGCGTCAGCGGCTGGCACTCACCGCTGGTCCAGCTGCTCTTCGGCTACGAGCCCACCAACTTCGGCGTCATGGGCATCTTCACGGCGGCCTCGCTCATCTTCTTCGCCTTCATCGGCTTCGACGTGGTGGCGACGGCGGCCGAGGAGACCAAGAACCCCCAGCGGGACATGCCGCGCGGCATCCTCGGTTCGCTGCTGGTCTGCACGGTCCTCTACGTGGCCGTGACGCTGGTCGTGACCGGCATGCAGAAGTACTCGGAGATGTCCCCGACCGCGCCACTCGCCGAGGCCTTCAAATCGGTGAACCAGCCGTTCTTCTCGGGCGCCATCAGTCTGGGCGCGTCCGTCGGCCTGATCACCGTGTGCATGATCCTGCTGCTCGGCCAGACCCGCGTGTTCTTCGCGATGAGCCGCGACGGACTGCTGCCGCGCGTCTTCTCCGTGACCCACCCGAAGTACCGCACCCCCTACCGGGCGACCGTCCTGCTCGGTGTGGTCATCGCGGTCGTCGCGGGCTTCACCAGCCTGGAGAAGCTGGCGGAACTGGTGAACATCGGCACCCTGTTCGCCTTCGTGGTCGTCGCCCTCGGCGTGATCATCCTGCGCAGGACCCGCCCCGACCTGCACCGGGCCTTCCGCACCCCCTGGGTGCCGGTGGTCCCGATCCTGTCGATCGCGGCCTCGTTCTGGCTGATGCTCAACCTGCCGGCCGAGACCTGGCTGCGCTTCGGCATCTGGATGGTCATCGGCATCATCGTCTACTTCGCCTACGGACGTCAGCACAGCCGTCTCGGCCAGTTCGGCGCGGAGGCCAAGTACTGAGAAACCGCCGCACGCGAACGCCGGAGCCGGCCGTACGGGTCACCCGTACGGCCGGCTCCGTGTGCGCGGACCCCGGTCAGCCCTTGGCGGGGGAGTCCTTCGCGGAGGCGGGCACCTTCTCGTCCTTGCGCAGGGCGTCCCACAGCTGGGTGGCCTGCGGCTCGGCCACCACCACGCGGTTCGGGTCCACCTTGTCGTAGGCGACCGGCAGCATGATGGTCTCCATCGTCTCCGGGTTCACGCCCTTCATGCTCTGCGCGAAGTCGGACAGCGCGGTGAGCGAGGCCAGATCGGAGTCCGTGGTCAGCGACTTGGTGCCGGCGTCGGCGAGCTTGTAGAGCCGCGCCGGGCTGCCGAGGGCGTCCTGCTTCTTGATCTCCGACAGCATCGCCAGCATGAACTGCTGCTGCAGGCCAATGCGTCCGAGGTCGCTGCCGTCGCCGTAGCCGTAGCGGGTACGGACGAACTTGAGCGAGTCGGTGCCGTTCAGCCGGTGCGTGCCCGCGTCGAGCTTCAGACCGCCCTTGGCGCCGCTCATCGGCTTGTCCAGGGTCACGGTGACCCCGCCCAGCGCGTCCACCAGACCCTTGAAGCCGGCGAAGTCCACCTCGACGAAGTGGTCCACGCGCACGCCGGACATCTGCTCGACGGTGTTGACCACGCACGCCGGGCCGGCCAGCGAGTAGACGGAGTTGAACATGACCCGCTTCGCGGACGGGACGGACTTGCCGTCCCGGTCCTTGCACTCGGGCCGGGTGATCAGGGTGTCGCGGGGGATGCTCACCGCGGTGGCCTTCGCCCGGCCCTCGGGTATGTGCACCAGCATCGCGGTGTCCGAGCGGGCCCCGCTGACGGCACCGTGGTCGAGGTCCGCGTTGGCCCCGGCCCGCGAGTCGGAGCCGAGCACCAGGATGTTCTGCGCGTTCGCGACCACCTTGGCGGGACGGTTGTCCCCGATCGCCTGGTCCAGGTCGACGCTGTCGATGTTGTTGTTGAGGTGGCTGTACGTCCACCAGCCCGCCCCGGCCGCGCCCAGGATCAGCACGGCGACCAGCAGCAGGGTGATCCGCAGAATGCGGCGTCGGCGGCGCCTGGGCCGCGCGTGCGTTTCCGTCATGGGGGTGAATCTTAGACAGGTATTCGAACGGCCGAAGCCCGCCCCCCGCAGGAGACGGGCCCGGCCGTCGAACAGTCGTCCGCGACCCGGACTAGGCCGGGACGCTCGCGATGCCGGGGGCGAGGAACTTCTTGCCGTTCACGCGCTCCGAGACACCCTCACGGTCCAGGTACGGCGTGATGCCGCCCAGGTGGAAGGGCCAGCCGGCACCGGTGATGAGGCAGAGGTCGATGTCCTGGGCCTCGGCCACGACACCCTCCTCCAGCATCAGACCGATCTCCTGCGCCACCGCGTCCAGGACGCGCGCCCGGACCTGCTCCTCCGTCAGGACGGAGTCGCCCTGCACCAGGAGCGCGGCGACCTCGGGGTCCAGCTCCGGCTTGAAGCCGTTCTCGGCGGAGTAGACGTAGAAGCCGCGCTTGCCGGCCTCGACCACGCGCTTGAGGTTCGGCGAGACGGTGAAACGCTCCGGGAAGGAACGGTTCAGGGTCTCGGAGACGTGCAGGCCGATCGCCGGGCCCACGAGCTCCAGCAGCACCAGCGGGGACATCGGCAGGCCGAGCGGCTCGATGGCCTTCTCCGCCGTGACGACCGGGGTGCCCTCGTCGATGACGTTCTGGATCTCGCCCATGAAGCGGGTCAGGATGCGGTTCACGACGAACGCCGGGGCGTCCTTGGTGAGGACCGCGGTCTTCTTCAGCTTCTTGGCGACACCGAAGGCCGTGGCCAGCGAGGCGTCGTCGGTCTGCTCGCCGCGCACGATCTCCAGGAGCGGGAGGATCGCGACCGGGTTGAAGAAGTGGAAGCCGACCACGCGCTCCGGGTGCTGGAGCTTCGAGGCCATCTCCGACACCGACAGGGAGGAGGTGTTGGTGGCGAGGATCGCGTGCGCCGGGGCGACCGCCTCGACCTCCGCGAACACCTTCTGCTTGACGGACATCTCCTCGAACACGGCCTCGATGATGAAGTCCGCGTCCGCGAAGCCCTCGGCCTTGTCCAGGACACCGCTCACCAGGGCGGTCAGGCGGTTGGCCTTGTCCTGGTTGATGCGGCCCTTGCCGAGCAGCTTCTGGATCTCGGCGTGGACGTAGCCCACGCCCTTGTCCACGCGCTCCTGGTCGATGTCGGTGAGGACCACCGGCACCTCCAGGCGGCGCAGGAACAGCAGCGCCAGCTGCGAGGCCATCAGGCCCGCGCCGACGACGCCGACCTTGGTGACCGGACGGGCCAGGGACTTGTCCGGGGCACCGGCCGGGCGCTTGGCGCGCTTCTGGACCAGGTTGAAGGCGTAGATGCCCGAGCGCAGCTCGCCGCCCATGATGAGGTCGGCCAGGGCCGTGTCCTCGGCGTCGAAGCCGGCCTGAAGGTCGCCCGACTTGGCCGCGGCGATGATGTCCAGCGCGCGGTAGGCGGCCGGAGCGGCGCCGTGCACCTTGGAGTCCGCGATGGAGCGGCCCTTGGCGACGGCCGCGTCCCAGGCCTCGCCGCGGTCGATCTCGTCGCGGACGACCTCGGTGGTGCCGTTCAGGACGTTCGCGGTCCACAGGAGCGACTGCTCCAGGAAGTCCGCGCCCTCGAAGATCGCGTCGGCGATGCCCAGCTCGAAGACCTGCTTGCCCTTGAGCTGGCGGTTCTGGTTGAGCGAGTTCTCGATGATGACCGAGACCGCGCGCTCCGCGCCGATCAGGTTCGGGAGGATGGCGCAGCCGCCCCAGCCCGGAACCAGGCCGAGGAAGACCTCGGGCAGCGAGAACGCCGGGATGGCCTTCGAGACGGTGCGGTAGCTGCAGTGCAGACCGACCTCGACGCCGCCGCCCATCGCCGCGCCGTTGTAGTACGCGAAGGTCGGGACCGCCAGCGCCGAGAGGCGCTTGAAGACGTCGTGGCCGCCCTTGCCGATGGCCAGCGCCTCGTCGTGCTTCTTCAGCAGCTCGACGCCCTTGAGGTCGGCGCCGACCGCGAAGATGAACGGCTTGCCGGTGATGCCCGCGCCGACGATGGAGCCCGCGAGGGCCTCCTGCTCGACCTGGTCGATCGCCGCGTTCAGGTTGGCGAGGGACTGCGGGCCGAAGGTGGTCGGCTTGGTGTGGTCGAAGCCGTTGTCCAGCGTGATGAGCGCGAAGCGCCCGGCGCCGAACGGCAGGTCCAGGTGACGGACGTGCGCGGACGTGACGACCTCGTCCGGGAACAGCTCGGCCGCGCCCTTCAGGAGCTCAGCGGTGGTGCTCACTTGGAGTCTCCCTCGGCGTTGAAGTTCGGGTTCTCCCAGATGACCGTGGCGCCCATGCCGAAGCCGACGCACATGGTGGTCAGGCCGTAGCGGACGTGCGGCTGCTCCTCGAACTGGCGGGCCAGCTGCGTCATCAGACGCACGCCGGAAGAGGCCAGCGGGTGACCGAAGGCGATGGCGCCGCCGTACTGGTTCACGCGGGCGTCGTCGTCGGCGATGCCGTAGTGCTCCAGGAACGCGAGGACCTGGACCGCGAAGGCCTCGTTGATCTCGAAGAGACCGATGTCGTCGATCGTCAGACCGGCCTGGGCCAGGGCCTTCTCGGTCGCCGGGATCGGGCCGTAGCCCATGACCTCCGGCTCGACACCCGCGAAGGAGTACGAGACGAGGCGCATCTTGACCGGGAGGTTGTTCTCGCGGGCGAAGTCCTCGGACGCGATGATCGCGGCGGTGGCACCGTCGTTGAGACCGGCGGCGTTGCCCGCGGTGACCCGGCCGTGCGTACGGAACGGGGTCTTCAGGCCGGAGAGGTTCTCCAGCGTGGTGCCCGGGCGCATCGGCTCGTCGGTGGTGACCAGGCCCCAGCCCGTCTCACCGACCTCCGCGTTGGTGTTGCGGACCGAGATCGGGACCAGGTCCTGCTGGATCTTGCCGTCGGCGTACGCCTTGGCGGCCTTCTCCTGCGAGCGCACGGCGTACTCGTCGGCGCGGAGCTTGGTGATCGTCGGGTACCGGTCGTGCAGGTTCTCGGCGGTCATGCCCATGAACAGGGCGGACTCGTCGACCAGCTTCTCGGAGACGAAGCGCGGGTTCGGGTCGACGCCCTCGCCCATGGGGTGACGGCCCATGTGCTCGACACCGCCGGCGAGGGCGACGTCGTACGCACCGAAGGCCACACCGCCCGCGACGGCGGTCACGGCGGTCAGCGCGCCGGCGCACATGCGGTCGATGGAGTAGCCCGGGACGGACTGCGGGAGGCCCGCGAGGATGCCGGCCGTGCGGCCCAGCGTCAGGCCCTGGTCGCCGATCTGCGTGGTCGCGGCGATGGCGACCTCGTCGATCTTCTTGGGGTCCAGGTCCGGGTTGCGGCGCAGCAGCTCCCGGATCGCCTTCACGACGAGGTCGTCGGCGCGGGTCTCGTGGTAGATGCCCTTCGGGCCCGCCTTGCCGAACGGGGTGCGGACGCCGTCGACGAAGACGACGTCCCTGACGGTACGAGGCACGTTGGCTCTCCTCCAGGTGCGGGATGGCACTGCTGCGCGGGGGCGCACTCGGCATACGTTGCTGAGCGCCCGCTCACCCGACCATGCTACTTGCGGGTAACCAATGTGCACACCCCCTCCCCGAGGAGCGGCGAAGGTCACACCGCCGGACGATCCCGTGAGCCCCTCGCGCCCCCGTAGTGCGCCCGGCCGATCGGCATGCGGGGCACACTCGTACGGGTCGCCGGCCGCGCCGGCCCGGTCACGTCGGTGGCATCGGGCCCGGGCCCGGGCGAACGCTGGGCGGCCCGGGCGCCCGCCCGGGACCCACCGGCGAAAACGGAGCCATCGATGGCGTTCCAGACAACCTCCAAGGACCATTACGTCGACCACAGGTCGAGCATCCCGGTCAACGACGGGCAGATCGTCAAGCTCTTCGTACGGGAGCGCAGGCCCGTGACCGGCCCGCGCAAGCCCGTCCTGATGCTGCACGGCCGCAGCGTCCCGGCCGTAGCGGGCTTCGACCCCCCGAACAAGAACTACAGCTGGGCCGAGCAACTCGCCAGGGCGGGCTACGACGTCTTCGTGATGGAGCTCCAGGGGTCCGGCCTGTCGGCCCATCCGGCGGAGATGGACGAACCGCTCAACGTCAGCCCCGTGCAGCGCCCGCTGCTCTCGCCCAACCCGATCCCCCCGGCCAACCTGCCGACCCCGGACACCCCCGCGAAGTACCCCTACCAGCTGAACAACTCCCAGAGCGACTGGGACGAGGTCGACACGGTCGTCGAGTACATCCGCAAGGAGATCGGCGAGCCCACGGCCAAGATCGACCTGATCGGCTGGTCCGCGGCCGCGCAGCAGCTCGGGCCGTACACGATCCAGCACGCCGACAAGGTCAAGAGCCTCTTTCTGGCGGCGCCGATCTTCCCGCCCAACGGAAGGGCCAGCAAGGAGAACACCGACTTCGGCGCGCCGGTGGAGATGCCGGTGGGCACCCCGGCGGCGGCCTTCGGCTACCCGATGTCCGTCACCTCGAAGAACGGGCTCGCGGCGTCGTGGGCCAGGGACCTGAAGTGTCCGGACCAGCGTGAGAACGGTGTGCTCGACGAGGTGTGGAAGGCGATCCAGGACGTCGACGCGCGCGGTGCCACGTGGGGCGGTCCGACGCCCGGAGCACCGACGGGGTTCGTCAGGGTGCGGAACTCGTACTGGTGGGGGTGGAACTCCAAGACCGTGCCGCTGCACAACGTCCTCGGCCAGACGGTGCCCGTCTGCCTCGTGTACGGGGAGCACGACTCCATCGTGAACACGGCGCCGGACCTGGGGCTGCTGTACTTCTCGGTGCCCGAGCTGTACCGGTTGATCCCAGGGAAGAAGAAGCTGATGTTCCGGCTCGCCTGCGCGGGTCACCAGATCGTCTGGGAGCGGGCGGCGACCCACCTCCACGCCATGTCGGAGCAATGGCTCAAGAACGGCAAGGTGTTCGGCGAGAAGGGCGGGAGCTTCTACCGGGACGAGGACGGGGTCCTCACTTCGCAGGAGTGAGGACCCCGTCGGTCCGGCTCGGCGTCGGCTGCGGCCCGGTCAGGCGGTCGAGGCCAGGGCCGTGAGCAGGACCGGGGTCACCTGTTCGATCTGCCACGGGCGGGCGCCGTGGAGGGCCAGGGACCCGGACACCGCGTCGGCGTCCAGCCGCTGCGGCGGCTCCCAGCACAGGCGGCGGACCGTGTCCGGGGTGATCAGGTTCTCCTGGGGCAGGTTCAGCTCCTCCGCCAGCGCCGAGACGGCCGTGCGGGCGGCGGCCAGCCGGGCCGCGGCGGCCGGGTCCTTGTCGGCCCAGGAACGCGGCGGGGGCGGGCCCGCCGGGGTCGCACCCGGCTGCGGCAGCTCGCTCTCGGGCAGCGCCTTCGCCCGGTCCACGGCGGCCATCCACTGGTCGAGCTGACGGCGGCCCATCCGCTGCCCGTAGCCGGGCAGGGCGGACAGGGTGTGCACGTTCGCGGGCAGGGCGAGGGCGGCCTCGACGATCGCGGCGTCGCCCAGCACCTTGCCCGGCGACACGTCACGCCGCTGCGCGATCCGGTCCCGGGACTCCCACAGCTCCCGTACGACCGCCATCTGCCGGCGGCGGCGCACCTTGTGCATGCCGGACGTGCGGCGCCACGGGTCCTTGCGCGGCGGGGCCGGCGGCGCGGAGGCGATCGCGTCGAACTCCTGCCGGGCCCACTCCAGCTTGCCCTGGCGGTCCAGTTCCTCCTCCAGCGCGTCCCGCAGGTCCACCAGCAGCTCCACGTCCAGAGCGGCGTAGCGCAGCCACGGCTCGGGCAGCGGGCGGGTGGACCAGTCGACTGCGGAGTGGCCCTTCTCCAGGGCGTAGCCGAGAACGCTCTCGACCATCGCGCCGAGTCCGACCCGCGGGAAGCCGGCGAGGCGGCCCGCCAGCTCGGTGTCGAACAGCGAGGTCGGAACCATGCCTATTTCGCGCAGGCAGGGCAGGTCCTGGGTGGCGGCGTGCAGGATCCACTCGGTGCCGGAGAGCGCCTCGCCCAGGGCGGACAGGTCGGGGCAGCCCACCGGGTCGATCAGCGCGGACCCGGCACCCTCGCGGCGCAGCTGCACCAGGTAGGCGCGCTGGCCGTAGCGGTATCCGGAGGCGCGCTCGGCGTCCACGGCCACGGGGCCGGTGCCCGCGGCGAAGGCCGCGACCACTTCGGCGAGGGCGTCCGCGTCGGCGACCACCGGGGGGATCCCCTCGCGGGGCTCCAGCAATGGGATCGGCACCCCACCGGGCGGAACAACGACGTCGTCCGGGGGGCCGCCCCCGGTGGTGGTGCGCAGGTCTGCTGCGGTCTCTTGGGCGTCGGTCACCGGTCAAGGGTATCCGTGTATACGACGCGCCCGTCGCCGGAACGTTCCGTCGACGGGCGCGGGCGGTATGCGGGGCGTTGTCCCGGGGTATTCCGGGGGTCTCCCGGCAGGTTCCCGAGCGGCGGCTCCCGGGGTGGATATCCGGGGGCTCCGGCCGGCGGTCAGTGGATGATCCCGGTGCGCAGCGCCACGGCGACCATTCCGGCGCGGTCACCGGTGCCCAGCTTGCGGGCGATGCGGGCGAGGTGGGACTTGACGGTCAGGGCGGACAGGCCCATCGAGACGCCGATGGCCTTGTTGGACTGGCCCTCCGCGACGAGGCGCAGGACCTCGACCTCGCGGCCGGAGAGCTCGCGGTAGCCGCCCGGGTGGCTCGGGGCACCCGGGGGGCGGCGGTGCATACGGGCGGCGGCCGCGCCGATGGGGGCGGCACCGGGCCGGGTGGGGAGCCCGATGTTGGTCCGCGTGCCGGTGACGACGTAGCCCTTCACGCCGCCCGCGAGGGCGTTGCGCACGGCGCCGATGTCGTCGGCGGCGGACAGGGCCAGGCCGTTGGGCCAGCCCGCGGCACGGGTCTCGGAGAGCAGGGTGAGACCGGAACCGTCGGGCAGGTGCACGTCGGCCACGCAGATGTCGCGCGGGCTGCCGACGCGGGGGCGGGCCTCCGCGATGGACGACGCCTCGATCACGTCGCGCACGCCGAGGGCCCACAGATGGCGGGTCACGGTGGAGCGGACGCGCGGGTCGGCCACGACGACCATGGCGGTCGGCTTGTTCGGGCGGTAGGCGACCAGGCTTGCGGGCTGCTCGAGAAGAACGGACACCTAGGCCTCCTGGGGGAGTGGCGGGACGGCCGGCTCGGGGAAGGAAGCCGGTGCGAACCGTGCGGATGGTCACCCACTCCTTCGGCACGTCACCCGCCCGGCTTTAGGGAATGATCACGATTTGGTGAGTAACAATTCGGGCAAATAGGACGCACGATCGATCATCGGGTGATCAGAAGCCCACAACGGAGGCCGCGTTGCGACACGCGCTTGCGGCCTTCGACCGGTCGTTCCCCGTGCGGCGGCGGCCGTACGGCCCTGCGCCTACGGGTGGTGCGGACCGCGGCGCTGTGGCAGGGAGACCACGCCCGTCGCCGTGTCCGTCGGACCCACCGGCGGCAGCCCCGCGATCTGGCAGATCAGCTCGCACCAGGCCGACAGGTGTGCCGGGGTGTCCGGGACGCCGCCCACGCCCTCGCGAGGCGTCCACGAGGCCCGGATCTCGATCTGCGTCGCGGGCCGCCGCTCCGCGAGCCCGCCGAAGTAGTGCGAGCTCGCCATGGTCACCGTCCCGCTCGCCTCCCCGTAGGCCAGCCCGCGCGCTTCCAGGGCACCCGTGAGCCAGGACCAGCACACCTCCGGCAGCAGCGGGTCGGCGGCCATCTCGGGCTCCAGCTCCGCCCGTACGAGCGTCACCAGCCGGAAGGTCCCGTGCCAGGCGTCGTGCCCGGCGGGGTCGTGGAGCAGGATGAGCCGGCCGTCGGCCAGATCGTCCTCCCCGTCCACCACCGCGGCCTCCAGCGCGTAGGCGTACGGCGCCAGTCTCTGGGGCGGCTTCGTCGGGTCGATCTCGACCCCCGGGCGCAGCCTGGCCTTCTTCAAACCCTCGACCGCCCGGCGGAACGGGAGTGGGACGGAGCTCTCCTTCGCACTGTCCGTACCGTCGGCGCCATCTGAAAATCGTCCCTGAGCCGCAGCCATGCGGGGAAGACTAGGCGGTATGTGAGCCCGTACGGCGCAGGGACACCCGTGCCGGGCCGGGCACTTCTTCATACGTGCGAAGATTTGGGTCGTGAGCGCCAACGACAGCCCCAAGGGCCAGCCGAGCCAGACGTACGATTCCGCCTTCCTGAAGGCGTGCCGGCGGGAGCCGGTGCCGCACACACCGGTGTGGTTCATGCGGCAGGCCGGGCGCTCCCTCCCCGAGTACCGCAAGGTCCGCGAGGGCACCGCGATGCTCGAGTCCTGCATGCGGCCCGACCTGGTCACCGAGATCACCATGCAGCCGGTGCGGCGCCACAACGTCGACGCGGCGATCTTCTTCTCCGACATCGTGGTCCCGCTCAAGGCCATCGGCGTCGACCTGGACATCAAGCCCGGTGTCGGCCCCGTCGTCGCCCAGCCGATCCGCCGCCGCGAGGACCTCGCACAGCTGCGCGACCTCACTCCTGAGGACGTCGGCTACGTCACCGAGGCGATCGGCATGCTCACGAGTGAACTGGGCTCCACGCCGTTGATCGGTTTCGCGGGCGCGCCTTTCACCCTCGCGAGCTACCTCGTCGAGGGCGGCCCCTCGAAGAACCACGAGCACACCAAGGCCCTCATGTACGGGGACCCGCAGCTCTGGGCCGACCTGCTGGACCGCCTCGCGGAGATCACCTCCGCCTTCCTGAAGGTCCAGATCGAGGCCGGCGCCTCCGCGGTCCAGCTCTTCGACTCCTGGGTCGGCGCGCTCGCCCCGGCGGACTACCGCCGCTCCGTCATGCCCGCCTCGGCGAAGGTCCTGCAGTCCGTCGCCTCCTACGGGGTCCCCCGGATCCACTTCGGCGTGGGCACGGGCGAGCTCCTCGGCCTGATGGGCGAGGCCGGCGCCGACGTCGTGGGCGTCGACTACCGGGTCGCGCTCGACGAGGCGGCCCGCCGGGTCGGCCCGGGCAAGGCGCTCCAGGGCAACCTGGACCCGGCCGTGCTCTTCTCCACCACGGAGGCGGTCGAGGCCAAGACGGACGAGGTCCTCGCGGCGGCGGCCGGCCTGGAGGGCCACGTCTTCAACCTGGGCCACGGCGTCCTGCCGACGACCGACCCCGAGGCGCTGACCCGACTGGTGGACTACGTCCACACCAAGACGGCCCGCTGAGCGGAGAACCGCACCCGAGCACGATCGGAACGTCGGTCCGTGCCCCGCGCGACGGGGCACGGACCGACGTTTCGCACGGTCAGACGCCCGCCGCGCGGACCGCGGAGACCGCTTTGCGGGCCGCCACCATGACCGGGTCCCAGACCGGGGAGAACGGCGGGGCGTAGCCGAGGTCGAGCGAGACGACCTGCTCCACCGTCATGCCCGCCGTGAGGGCCACCGCCGCGATGTCCACCCGCTTCGCGGAGCCGGCGCCGCCGACGATCTGGACGCCGAGGAGCCGGCCCGTACGGCGCTCCGCCAGCATCTTCACCGTCATCTCCGCCGCGCCCGGGTAGTAGCCCGCCGTGTTGGTGGAGGTGATGGTGGCCGTCACGAAGCGCAGGCCCGCCTCCAGCGCGTCCCGCTCGCGCAGCCCCGTACGGGCGATCTCCAGGTCGCAGATCTTGCTGACCGCCGTGCCGACCACCCCGGGGAAGGTCGCGTAGCCGCCGCCCACGCCCGAGCCGATGACCTGGCCGTGCTTGTTGGCGTGGGTGCCCAGCGGGATGTGCCGGGTGCGGCCCGCGACCAGGTCGAGGACCTCCACGCAGTCGCCGCCCGCCCAGACGTTCTCGTGACCGCGCACGCGCATCGACAGGTCCGTGAGGATCCCGCCCGAGGGGCCGAGCGGGAGGCCGGCGGCGCGGGCCAGCGCCGTCCGCGGCTCCACGCCGATGCCGAGCACGACCACGTCCGCCGGGTACTCCTCGCCGGCTGACGTCGCCACCGCGCGGGCCCGGCCCTCGTCGTCGGCGAGGATCCCGGTGACCTCGGCGCCCGCCACGGTACGGATCCCCATCCGGTTCATCGCGGTGTGCACCAGGCCGCCCATGTCGGGGTCCAGCGTGGCCATCGGCTGCTCGCCCCGGTGCAGGACGGTCACCTCGTAGCCCCGCAGCACCAGGGCCTCGGCCATCTCCACGCCGATGTAGCCCGCGCCGACCACGACCGCCCGGCGGCCCCGCGTGCGCTCCAGCGCGTCCACGAGGCGCTGGCCGTCGTCCAGGGTCTGGATGCCGTACACCCCGTGCGCGCCGATGCCGGGCAGGCGCGGGCGGACGGGCCGGGCGCCCGTGGCCAGGACGAGCTTGTCGTAGTGCGTCCAGGATTCGGATCCGCCGTCCAGATCGCGGGCGCGGACCCGGGACCCGGGCAGATCGAGCTCCACCACCTCGGTGCGGGTGCGCAGGTCGATGTCCCGGGCGCGGTGCTCCTCGGGGGTGCGGGCGATCAGGTCGTCGCGCTCGGGGACCAGACCGCCGACCCAGTACGGGATGCCGCACGCCGAGTACGAGGTGAAGCGGCCGCGCTCGAAGGCGACGATCTCCAGGTCCTGCGGCCCCTTCAGCCTGCGGGCCTGAGACGCGGCGGACATCCCCGCCGCGTCGCCCCCGACCACCACCAGTCGTTCCGTCGCCATCGCCCGTACCGCCCCTTCACCGCCGTCGACTGGTGAACACGCTACGGGCGAACGCGCGTTCAGTCCTGCACGTCGGCCCCGGTGTCCGCAGCCGGAGCAGGGGCAGGGGCAGGACCCGCAGCCCCGGCCGCAGGCGCCGTCCGCGCCGCGGGCACCGGCATCCGCTTCGGGGTCGGGCCCGTCTTCGGCCGCACCGGACGCCACCGCCGGTACGCCCGGACCAGCAGCGCCACCACCGCGGCCGTCAGCAGGAAGGGCAGCAACGCGCCCAGCGCCACCATCAGGTAGCGCAGGATCCTCGTGAAGACGTCCCAGCCGCCGCTCAGCGCACCGAGGAAGGTGGGCTCCTTCTCCTTCTTCTCCTCCGCCGCCGCGGGGGCCGGTTCGGAGACCTCCAGAGTGATGGTGCCCATCGAGGTCTGGTCCTTCAGGGCCGTCTGCTGCGCCAGCAGCGACTCCAGGTCCGACTGGCGCCGGCTCAGCTCGCTCTCCAGCATCACCACCTCGCTCAGCGCCGAGGCCTTGCCCATCATCTCCCGCACCCGCGCCACGCTCGCCTGCTGCGAGGAGACACGGCTGTTGACGTCGGCGACCTTCTCGGTGACGTCCTGCGCGTCGACCTTGCGGTGCAGCAGCTTGCCGCTGCCCTCCATGGCGCCGAGCACGGCGTCGTAGCGCTCGCCGGGCACCCGCAGGGTCACCGTCGAAGTCATCCGGCCGTCCTCGCCGCGCTTGGTCGACTCGTTGCCGACGTACCCGCCCGCGCCGTCGGCCGCGGTACGGGCCGCGGCGAGCGTCTTCTGGACGTCCGTCGTCTCGATGCCGAGCGTCGCCGTACGGATGACGTTCGGGCGGACCGTGACCGGCGCCCCGTCGCTCTTGGCGGCCGACCCCGCCGACCCCGCCGGGGCCGGGGCCGCCGCGGCGCCCGCCGCCCCCTCCCGGGCCTTCCCGTCCGCCGCGGGCGGCGCGACCGCCGCCTTGTCGCTCGCCGAGCCCTGGCCGTCCGCGCCACAGCCGGTGAGCACGAGCACCCCGGTGAGGGAGAGGGCGGCCAGGGCCGCCGCGGAACGGTGTCTGCTGATGCTGTGCATCGCTGTAAACCCCCGATGATCGGCTGGTGTTGCCGTTTCGACGTACAGGGTCCCGTCGCGGGTTTCGCACGCGCGGTTCCGGGCCGGTCCCGATGCGGTCACGGTCCGGCCTCGGAGATCGATCTGAGACGATGTGTCCATGCACGAAGCGGACATGCGTACGGATCGGCCGGTGAGCCCCACCCGGTCCAGCGGCTCCCCGGGCCACGTCGTCGTCATCGGCGGCGGCATCGCGGGCCTCGCGGCGGCCCATCGGCTGCTCGCCGAAGGCGCCCGCGTCACGCTGCTGGAGGCCGGGCCGAGGCTCGGCGGCAAGCTGTACTCCGGCGAGCTCGCCGGGGCCCGCGTCGACCTCGGCGCCGAGTCCATGCTCGCCCGCCGCCCCGAGGCCGTGGCCCTCGCCGAGGCCGTCGGCCTGGCCGACGCCGTGCAGCCGCCCGCCACCGCCACCGCCCACCTGTGGACCCGTGGCGCGCTGCGGCCGATGCCGCGCGGCCACGTCATGGGCGTCCCCGGCGACCTCGGACCGCTCGCCGCCTCCGGGGTCCTCTCCGCCGAGGGCATGGCCCGCATCGAGGCCGAGCGGACCCTGCCGCCCGCCGAGGTCGGCGAGGACGTCGCCGTCGGCGCGTACGTGGCCGCCCGCCTCGGCCGCGAGGTCGTCGACCGGCTGGTGGAACCGCTGCTCGGCGGGGTGTACGCCGGCGACGCCTACCGCATCTCCATGCGGGCCGCCGTGCCCCAGCTCTTCGAGGCCGCCCGCACCCACGCCCTGCTGGGCGACGGCGTACGGGAGATCCAGCGCAGGGCGCAGACCCAGCCGCAGCAGGCCGGCCCCGTCTTCGCCGGCATCGAGGGGGGCATCGGACGCCTCCCGCTCGCCGTGGCCGAGGCCTGCCGTGCGGCCGGAGCGCGCATCGTCACCGGCGCCCCCGTCCGCGAGGTCCTTCGTACGGCTGAAGGCTGGCGCGTCGTGGCCGCCGAGGAGACCGTGGATGCGGACGGCGTCGTCCTGGCCGTCCCGGCCGGGCCCGCCGCCCGGCTGCTGGACACCCTCGCCCCGACCGCCGCCGCCGAACTGCACCAGGTCGAATACGCCTCGATGGCGCTGGTCACCATGGCCTTCCGGCGCGGCGACCTGCCCGAGGCCGTCTCCGGCGGCGGCGCCAGCGGCTTCCTCGTACCGCCCGTCGACGGCCGGACCATCAAGGCGTCCACCTTCTCCAGCAACAAGTGGGCCTGGGCGGGCGCCGATCCCGATCTCTTCCTGCTGCGCACCTCCGTGGGCCGGTACGCCGACGAGCGCGACCTGCAGCGCGAGGACGGCGAACTCGTCGAGGTGTCCCTCGCCGACCTCGGCGAGGCCGTGGGCCTGACGGCCCGGCCGGTCGCCTCCACCGTCACACGCTGGGACGGCGGGCTGCCCCAGTACCCGGTCGGCCACCTCGGCCGGGTCGCCCGGATCCGCGGCGCCGTCGAGGCCCTGCCCGGCCTCGCGGTGTGCGGCGCGCTCTACGACGGCGTGGGCATTCCGGCCTGCATCGCGAGCGCCGGCCGGGCCGCGGACACGGTGATCGCCGCGCTCGCTGCGCGTACGGCACCCCTGGCGCCGACCACTGATCAGCGCACGGGACAATAGGCACATGACTGCACCAGAGAAGATTCCCAACGCGGGGAAGAAGGCGAAGGACCTCAACGAGGTCATCCGCTACACCCTGTGGTCCGTCTTCAAGCTGAAGGACGTCCTGCCGGAGGACCGCGCCGGTTTCGCCGACGAGGTCCAGGAGCTGTTCGACCAGCTGGCCGCCAAGGACATCACCGTCCGCGGCACCTATGACGTCTCCGGCCTGCGCGCCGACGCCGACATCATGATCTGGTGGCACGCGGAGACCGCGGACGAGCTGCAGACCGCGTACAACCTGTTCCGCCGTACCAAGCTGGGCCGCGCGTTGGAGCCGGTGTGGTCGAACATGGCCCTGCACCGCCCGGCCGAGTTCAACAAGTCGCACATCCCCGCCTTCCTGGCCGACGAGGTCGCCCGCGACTACGTCAGCGTCTACCCCTTCGTCCGCAGCTACGACTGGTACCTGCTGCCCGACGAGGACCGTCGCCGCATGCTCGCCGACCACGGCAAGATGGCCCGTGGCTACCCCGACGTGCGCGCCAACACCGTCGCCTCCTTCTCGCTGGGCGACTACGAGTGGCTGCTGGCCTTCGAGGCGGACGAGCTGTACCGCATCGTCGACCTCATGCGTCACCTGCGTGCCTCCGAGGCCCGCATGCACGTCCGTGAAGAGGTGCCCTTCTACACCGGGCGCCGCAAGTCCGTCGCCGACCTGGTGGCCGGGCTCGCCTGATACCTCCCCTGGGGGGAAGGACCGGAGGTCGACCACACCGTCAGGTGAGTGCCTCCGGTGGATCGGGAGGCCCAGCCCCCGAAACGACGCAGCCGGAGATCCCGCCCGGAAGTTCAGACGACCGGCGGCAGCAGCGCCCTGCGGGCGCCCGCCGCCCCGTCGTCCAGCGACACCGGTGCGGGCTCCGGATGCGGCGCGCAACCGACGCGCCACCCCGGGGTGGCGCCCGTCAGCAGGTACCGCTCCACGTGCCGGTCCACGCACCCGTTGCGTCCGCCGGCCACACCGTGGGAGCCGGCCCCCGTCTCCGTCACCAGTGACGCCCGCGCACCGAGCCGCCGCTGGAGTTCCAGCGCGCCCGGGTAGGGGGTCGCGCCGTCCCGTTCCGCCGCGACCACGAGGGTCCGCGGCAGCCGCTCGGGCTGCGACCCGACCGGCACCGGCGACTGCCGTCCGCGCACCGGCCAGGAGGCGCACGGCAGGTTGAGGAAGGCGTTGGCCCAGGTCTCGAAGGGCGCCGTACGGGCCAGCTCGGTGTTGTCGCGGTCCCAGGTCCCCCAGTCCGCGGGCCAGGGGGCGTCGTTGCACAGCACCGCCGTGTAGACGGCCGTCGCGTTCTCGGCCTCGGCCGCCGCCGCCGGGTCGGGGGCGGCCTGGGCGGCCAGCACCGAGGGATCGCCGCGCAGGAACGCGGCCAGGGCCGCCGCCCGGTCCGGCCAGACGTCGTCGTAGTACGCGGCCTGCAGGAGGGCGGCCCGCAGTTCGCCCGTCCCGACGGTCCCGCCGGCGGGGGTGCGGGCCACCGCGTCGCGGACCCGCTCGTAGCCCGCCTGCACGGCAGCCGGGGTGGTGCCGAGCCCGTAGGTGGCGTGGTGCCGGGCCACCCAGGACCGGAAGTCGTGCCAGCGCGCCTCGAACCCGCGCGACTGGTCGAGGTTGTTGCGGTACCAGACGCGGCGCGGATCGGGATCGACCGCCGAGTCGAGCACCATCCGGCGGACGTGGCGCGGGTACAGGGTGGCGTAGACGGCCCCGAGGTAGGTGCCGTACGAGGCACCCATGAAGGTCAGCTTCTCCTCGCCGAGCGCGGCGCGCAGCACGTGCAGGTCACGGGCGTTGTTCAGGGTGGTGTAGTGCGGCAGGGCCGCCCCGGCCCGGCGGGCGCAGCCGCGGGCGTACTCCCGGGCCTGCGCGAGGCGTTGCATCTTGTACGCGGGGGAGGGGCGGACCGGCTCCTGGGTGGGGCCCTTCGGCCGGGCCGCCGGGTCCCGGCAGGACAGCGGGGCCGAGCGCCCGACACCGCGCGGGGCGTAGCCCACGAGGTCGTAGGCGGCGGCGATCCGCTCCCAGCCGGGGAGCCCGGCGACGAGCGGGAAGTACATCCCGGAGGCACCGGGGCCGCCCGGGTTCTGTACGAGCGCGCCCTGGCGTGCGGCGCCGCGGGCTGCGGTGGCGGTGGCCCGGCTGACGGTGAGGGAGATCTGCGGGCCGTCGGGACGGGCGTAGTCGAGCGGGACGCGCAGGGTGGCGCACCGGACGTTCGACGGCAGTGCCTCGGCGGCGGGGCAGGTGCGGAAGTCGAGAGCTGCGCCGCCGCCGTCCGGGGAGGCGGCCGCCGCGAGGGCCGCGCGGCGGGCGACGAGCGCGGCGCCGGCGCTCTCTGCGTCGGACGCCTCGGACGCCTCGGACGCCTCGGACGCCTCGGACGCCTCGGAGGCGTCGGTGCCGGCGCTGTCCGGGGTCTGCGGGACGGGTGCGGCCACGGCGGTGGGGGCGCACAGGGCGAGGAAGAGCGCGGCCACGACGGATCCGTGGCGTGCGGTTCTCGTTCGCATGGCGCCCCTGCCTCTCATCCGATGAACCGATGAGAGGCCCGGGCGGCGCACTTGTAAAGGATCATTGGCCGGTGTCGGCGGCCGTGACCCCGGTTGCCGTATCAGGAACTGCTGGAACAGCTGGAACTGCTGGAACTCGAACAGCTGGAACTGGAACTGGAACAGCTGGAGCCGCTCGAACCGGAACAGCTGGAGGAGGAGCCGCCACAGCTCGAACCACTGCTGCCCGAGCAGCCGGAGCCACCTGCGCAGCTGCTGCCGGAGGAGCCGCAGCCCGAGCCGCTCCCGCCGCCCCCGTCGCTCATGGCGCACCACATCACCGGCAGCAGCTCGGGCGAGGAGTCGGAGGAGGACGAGTGGCTGTGCGGGCGGTGGGAGCGCGCCCCCGACTGGGCCATCGCGAGCCGGGTGTCGCGCGCGGCGGGCACCAGCTGCTGGCGCAGGAACGGGTCCCGCAGGCCGCGCAGGCCGAAGAGCGCGGTCTGTACGTGCGGGGTCCGGTCGTTCACGTACGCGGAGCGCATGGCGAGCAGCGCCCGCAGCCCGGCCCGGGTGACCCGGTTGCGGACCCGGGCCGTGCAGAAGAGGCCCACGACGATGCCCGCGAACAGTGCCGGCGCCACCATCGCGATGAACGGCACGCCGGGGCCGGAGTCGAGGGCGAAGCCCACGACGGTCAGCGGGATCGACGCCATCAGCCAGACCACGCACACGACGGCCTGGATCACTCCCCAGCGGCGCCAGGTCCGGCCGGTGCCGGGCGGGGCGACCAGCCCGCGGGCGGCCAGCGCGCCCCCGATCTCCTGGACGGCCGGGTCGCACATGGCGGCGTAGCGCACCTGGTAGAGCCACCCCGAGGGGGCTGCGGCGTGGGCCTGGAGCACGGCGCGTTCGGCGGGGTCTGCGGCCCGCGCCCCGGGGCGCACCTGGACGATGCCGGGACCGCCGACGACCAGCCGGCCGTCCCCGAGCATCGAGACGAGCGCGGTGTCCACGACGGTGGCGGGCCCGCCCACCACGAACGCGGCCTCGGACAGGTCGTGCAGGCCCGCCGACGGGCCCGCCGGTGTCGGCCGGGCGCGGCGCAGCCCGCGCAGGAGCAGGACGGAGGAGACGACGACGGCGATCCAGATCGCGACGGCGAGGATGTTCACGCCGCCCTCCCCGTGAGCGTCCGGGCCCAGCGCACGATGCGGCGCGGCGGCCTGGCCCCCGCCCGTTCCCGCCACCAGGCGGTGAGCCGGCGCCGCGCGGCCGGGTCGGCCGGCAGGTCCTGGATCAGCAGGTGCTCGGCGAAGTCCAGCGCGTCCCGGCGGTATCCGGCGGTCATGGGCCGGCGCTTGGCGTACGTCAGGAACGCCTCGCGGTACGGGTCGCGGCCGCCGAGGATGCCGGGCAGTTCCGGAGCCACCTTGGCGACGACGTCGGCCCGCTTGGCGGCCAGCGCCCGTACCTGCACGCGGATGCGCGCGCGGTCGAAGCCCTCGGGCACGGGTGTCCCGGCCACGAGCGCGGAGAGCAGGGCGGCCTGGCCGAGCCCCACCCGGGTCCGGGCGGCCTCGCAGGCCCCCCGCCCCCCGGGCCGGGGCTGCACCCCGGGCTCGGGCTGCGGCGCGGCCTTCGGCTCCGGCGCGGCCGCGCGCACGGTGTTCGCCGCGCTCGCCCCCGGCCGGGCAACCGCTCCTTCCGAGGCCGTGCGGCCGACCGTCACCACCTCGCGGATCGCGGCCAGTTCGCCCGCCAGCTCCGCCTCCGGCGGGAAGTCGTCGTCGCGCTCCAGCAGGACGCCCGCCGGCTCCACCCGGGAGCGCAGCTCGGCCAGCAGGTCGAGCACCTCCGGCGGTACGGGGTGGGCGTGGGTGTCGTGCCAGACACCGCCCCGTTCGACGCCGCCCGCCACGTGCACGTACGCCAGCGCCTCCAGCGGGATCGCGTCGAGGACGGCGGCCGGGTCCTCGCCCCGGTTGACCCGGTTGGTGTGCAGGTTGGCCACGTCGATGAGCAGCCGCACCCCGGTCCGCTCGACCAGCTCCGTGAGGAACTGCCCCTCCGTCATCTCCTCGCCCGGCCACGAGAACAGCGCGGCGATGTTCTCCAGCGCCAGCGGCACCGGCAGCGCGTCCTGCGCGATCGTCACGTTCTCGCACAGCACGTCCAGCGCGTCGCGGGTGCGCGGCACCGGCAGCAGGTGCCCGGCCTCCAGCAGCGGCGAGGAGGTCCGTACGAAGGCGATGTGCTCGGTGACGAGCGGCGCCCCCAGCGCCACCGCCCGCTCGCCGAGGGCCGCCAGCTTCTCCGGGTCAGGGCGGTCGGCGCCGCCGAGGCCGAGCGAGACCCCGTGCGGGACGATCCGCGTGCCGCGCTCGCGCAGCCGCCGGAGCCCCTCGGGCAGGTGGCCCGGGCAGATGTTCTCGGCCACCACCTCGACCCAGTCCAGGCCGTCCAGCCGTTCGACGGCGTCCGCGATCTCCGGCCGCCAGCCGATGCCCACCCCCAGGTGTGCCATGGGCTTCATGTCCCCTCGCCCCCTCTCTTCGTACCGTGTGCGGATGTCATGGCCCCGACGCAGTCGCGCCAATCCGCACGAGGGGACGTTCAGAGCAACATTTGAGGTTCCCGGCGGTCCGCCCCGGCCGCAGGAAGGCCGTCAGAGCCGGGCGCGGAGCGCCGGATGGTCGGCGACGACGGTCGCGCTGCCGGGGGCGATCTCGGTGAACCCGGCGTCGCGGACCACCGGCAGCCCGCTCCCGCTCAGCTCCGCCCACCGCTCGCGCGGGGCCGTCCGCACGGCCAGGCGGAAGCCCGACTCCTGCCAGGCGGCCCGCTCCGCACCCGTCAGCTCCCACCACGCCAGCTGCGCCGCGTGCCCGGCCTGGGCCATCGCCTTGCCGGCCGACATCTCCAGCGCGGGATTGAGCCACAGCACCGGCAGAGCGGGGCCGGCGGCCGCGGCGACCGGTGCCGGGTCGTCGAGGTCGGTGCCCGACACCTGGAGCTTGGCCAGCTCCTTGGGCCAGCCGTCGAGGGGCACCGGCGGGAAGACCCGGACCTGTGCGGCCTCCCCGTGGACGGTGACGCCGGGCAGGGTCTCCGCCTTGCGCCACTCCGCACCGCGCGCCCGCCGGACCACCTTGCGGATCCGCGCGTCCTGCCAGTCACGGACCGCCTGCGCCCACTCGCCCTCGCCCCGCGCCCGCTCGTCGGTGAGCAGCACCAGCACCGCCCGGGCCGCGGTCTCCAGGGCGTCGGTCCGGGCGGGCGGCTCCGCCTTCTCGATGCGCACCACCAGCGGCAGGACGAACTGCGGGGCCTCGTCGCGCAGTACGTGCTCCCGCCGGAAGGCGCTGTCGGACCCGACCGCCGGTACGGCCGGGGTGTCGTTCGTGTGCTGACTGCTCATCCCGCCAAGGATGCCAGGCTCCGCCTTCAGGAGGATGTCCCGGGTGGCCGGTCCGGGTGAGGATCAATGCCATGAAGAGTGATCTTTTCGCGTCCGAGAACCTGGCCCAGGCCGCCGTCGCGCCCGGCATGAGCCTGCAGAACGCCAAGTCCGTGCGGTACAACGTCAACGGGGAGATGCTGGCCCGTCAGGGAGCGATGGTCGCCTTCCGCGGCAACCTGCAGTTCGAGCGCAAGGGCCAGGGCATAGGCGGCATGCTCAAGCGGGCCGTCACGGGCGAGGGCCTGGCGCTCATGTCCGTACGCGGCCAGGGCGAGGCCTGGTTCGCCCACCAGGGCGGCAACTGCTTCGTCATCGACTTCGAGCCGGGTGACGCGCTCACCGTCAACGGCCGCAACGTGCTCTGCTTCGACCCGACCCTGTCCTACGAGATCAAGATGGTGAAGGGCGCCGGCATGACCGGCGGCGGCCTCTTCAACAGCGTCTTCACCGGCACCGGCAAACTCGCCGTCGTCTGCGACGGCCACCCGATCATCATCCCGGTGACCGCGCAGTCGCCGGTCTTCGTCGACACGGACGCGGTGGTCGGCTGGAGCGCCCGGCTGGAGACCGGCCTGCACCGCTCCCAGTCGGTCGGCTCGATGATCCGCGGCGGCTCCGGCGAGGCCGTCCAGCTGAAGCTGAGCGGCGAGGGCTTCGTCATCGTGCGCCCGAGCGAGGTCACCGAGACGGTGACGGGGCACTGACCACCGACCGCGGCGCACTGACCCTGACCGGCGTCGGCCGCCGTTACGGGCCGCGCCGGCCCTGGGTGCTGCGCGGGATCTGCCTGGAGGTGCCGCCCGGCGCCCTCGTCCGGATCGAAGGCGGCAACGGCGGCGGGAAGTCCACCCTGCTGCGGCTCGTCGCCGGGATCGACGCCCCGACCGAGGGGCGCGTCGGCGGACGCCCGCCGCGCACCGCCTACGTCCCCGAGCGGTTCCCGGTGGCGCTGCCGCTCACGGCCCTGTCCTACCTGACGCACCTGGGCCGGGTGCACGGGCTCGGGCGGGCCGAGGCGGCCCGGCGGGCGGCGCACTGGCTGGACCGGTTCGGGGCCGCGGGCCACGCCCGCACCCCCATGGCCGAACTGTCCAAGGGGACCAGCCAGAAGGTGGCCGTCGTCCAGGCGCTCCTCGCCGGGCCGGATCTGCTGGTCCTCGACGAGGCCTGGACCGGACTGGACGCCCGCGCCCGGAGCGAGCTGGACCTGGCAGTGGCCGAGCGCACCGCCGCCGGAGCGGCGGTGGTGTTCGTCGACCACGACCCGGCGCGGCTCGCGGGCGTGTCCGACGCGCACTACCGGGTCGAAGGGACCGGGCTGGCGCCGGTGGCGCCGGTGGCGCCGGTGGTCCCGGCCGTGGCCCCGGGGTCCCGCGTGCGGATCCGGGCCGCCGCGGCGCCGGGCAGCGTCCTGCCCCCCGGCCTGTCGGGCCGGCCCGGTCCCGACGGCGCCGTCGTGCTGACCGTGGACGCCGCCCGCTCCGACGAGGTGCTGCGCACGCTCCTCGGCGCCCGCCCGCCCTGGCACGTGCGCACCGTGGAGGAACTGCCGTGACCGCCCTGCTGCGCTACCAGGGGGCGCTGCTGCTGCGCTCCCAGCGGTGGCTCGCCCCCTTCGTCGCCTACGCCGCCTTCGTGGCCGTCGGGATCCGGCCGGGCGACCCGGTGCTGGACTCCCTCGGCTACGCGGCCGCCGGCCTGGTCCCGCTCGCCGCCTGGCTGGTCCGGATCTGCGTCACCAACGAGCCCGGCGCGGCCCGCGACTGCGCGGCCGCCGCGGCCGGTCCGGTACGGGTGCACGCGGCCGCCCTGCTCACCGGCCTCGCCGGGGCGCTGCTCACCGGAGCCCTGGCGGCCGCCGCGGCGCTCCTGGTCTGCGACAGGGCCGCGACGGGCCCCGGCGCGGCCGCCGTCGCGGGCGCCCTGGTGACCGTGGTGTGCGCCCTGACCGGGTCGGCCGTCGGCGCGCTGAGCGGCCGACCGCTCGTACGGCGCCGGGGCTACGGGATCCTGGCCGCGGCCCTCGGCTCCCTGCTCGCCCTGGTCCTCGCGCCCTCCCCGGCCCGTGGCGCGGTGTCGGCCCTGGTCTCGGGGGCGCGTTCGGGCACGGCAGAGGTGCCGCTCACGGCCCTGGCGGTCGCGCTCGCGCTGGCCGCCGCCACGGGCACGGCGGCCTGCCTGGCCGCCGCCCGGCGGGGCTGAACCCCCGTGTCACGTGCCGATGAGCTCGGAGACCTTCACGAACCGGTAGCCGCGCTTGCGCAGTTCCGGGACGATCTTCCGGATGGCCTCCTCGGTGACCGGGGCGGCGCTGCGCGTGCAGTGCATCACCACCACCGAGCCGGGCTTGACTCCGGCGAGGACCTGTTCGGCCACCGCGTCCGGGTCCTTCGCGAAGGCGTCCCCGCTGACCACGTCCCACTGGACCGCCGTGACCTTGGCCGTGGACAGGGCCCGCAGCGCCGGGTCGTCGTAGCAGCCGCCGGGGAAGCGGAAGTACGGGACGGTGTTGACGGCGCCGGCCTGCCGGAAGGCGGCGAAGGCCCGGTCCACGTCGGCCCGGGCGGCCGCGCCGTCGAGCGCGGGCAGCCCGTAGCACGGGGACTTGAAGGCGTGGTGGCTGTACGAGTGGTTGGCGATCTCGAAGTTCGGGTCGGTCCCGATGGACTTGGCCTGGTCCGGGTACTCCTCGGCCCAGCGGCCCGTCATGAAGATCGTCGAGGGCACCTTGAGGGTGCGCAGCGCCGAGATCAGCTCGGGGTTGTCGAAGCGCTCCCCGCCCGCGGCGCGCGGCCCCTGGTCGGAGGTCATGTCGGCGTCGAAGGTCAGGGCCACGGTCTTGTCCGCGTGCTGCTTCGCCCGCTCGAAGACGGGGGTCAGGCCGTTCGGGCCGGGGGCCAGGGTCGGGGCCCTGCCGGGGGCGCCGGCGGGCGGGGCGCCCGGCAGGGGGCTCTGGGAGGCGGCCGCGGCGCCGGGAGCGGAGGCCGCCGGGGACGCGGGGGCGGACGCCGGGGGCGTGCCCAAACGGGCTTCGCGGCCGGCGTCCGGGGAGCCGGAGCCGCCCCCGCAGCCCGCGAGGGAAGCGGTGAGGGCGGCACCGAGTGCGGCCGCGGCCGCCACCTTGCGCACAGAAATGGTCACGTACGCAAAATATATGACTATGTGACAAGTGGACGTCAGCGGCACTCCCTGTCGTGCCGCAGGACCCCGGTCAGCGCCGCCAGGGGCCCGTCACCGCGAAGGTGGTGCCCGGGGCGTAGGCGTTGACGTACATCGTCCGCCCGTCGGGGGAGAAGGTGACCCCGGCGAACTCCCCCCACTCCGGGGCCCCCGGCCCGCCGATGTCGTCGGCGTTGCGGGCCACCGGATAGACCTCGCCGCCCGCCGTGACCCCGAACACGTACTGCGCTCCGCCGCCGTCCTCGCACACCATCAGCCCGCCGTCCGGGGCCAGGCAGATGTTGTCGGGGGAGTCCCCGGGCAGCTGTACGTCGGCGGCCGGCCCGAAGAGCACGTCGAGCCGGAGCCGGGCGCGGCGCGGATCGTAGAACCACACCTGTCCGTGGTGGTCGGCGGGCGCGCCCTCGCCCCGGCGGGCGTAGCTGGACACGAAGTGGACGCCGTGGCCTCCCCAGTAGCAGCCCTCCAGCTTCTGCGCGTGGGTGATGCCTCCCCGGCCGAAGTCCTGGTGCCGGATCGGGGTGCCGGCGGCCGAGGGGTCCGGCACGGGCACCCATTCCACCGGGAACTCCGCGCCGGGCTCGTCCACCACCGCCAGGTCCGCCAGCCCCGGAACCCGCAGGGCCTCCAGGGCTCCGCCGGCCCGCAGCGAACCGGCGCCGCCGAGCGGCCGCTCCGGCAGGAACCGGTAGAACAGCCCGAACGGCCGGACGAAGGCGTCCTCGGTCTCGTACACCACTCCGCGGTACGGGTCGACGGCGACGGCCTCGTGCGCGAAACGGCCCATCGCGGTGAGCGGGACCGCGCCCGAGCGGTGCGGCCGGGCGGGGTCCACCTCGAAGACGTAGCCGTGGTCGCGGGTGTAGCCGGCGCTGCCGGCGCGGTCCTCGGTCTCCTCGCAGCTCAGCCAGGTGTTCCAGGGGGTGCGGCCGCCCGCGCAGTTGACGGCGGTGCCGGCGAGGGCGACCCGCTCGACGGTGACCCGCCCGTCCGCGGCGAGCTCCAGGACCGTGCAGCCGCCGAGCGCCCCGGGGTCGTAGGTCAGCCCCGGTACGGCGGGGACCCGCAGGGCGGCGGTGGCGCGGTTCTCGTGGTTGCGCACCAGCCGCACCCGGCCGCCTCCGGCGTCGAAGGCGGCCATGCCGTCGCAGTTGGCGGGAACGGCGCCCTCACCGGAGCGCAGCGGCCCGCCCGCACGCGAGAGCACCCGGTAGGAGAACCCGGCGGGCAGGTCGAGGAGCCCGCGCGGGTCGGGGAGCAGCGGACCGTACCCGCCGCCGGCCCGGGCGGCGGCCCGGGCGGAGGCGGGGGAGCCGCCGGCGAACAGCGCGCCCAGCGCTCCGCTGAAGGCGATCGTGCCGGCGGCGAGCAGGCTGCGTCGGGTGACGGACATCGGCGGCTCCTGGAGCGGACGTCAGGGGCGGGTGGTGCCGGGCAGGCAGGTGACCGCCGGGTTGAAGGTCTCGTGCAGGCCGCGGGGGTTCTTCTTCCACAGCCACAGGTGCAGGGCGTAGTGGACCGGCTGGCCGGGGAAGTTGCCGGGCTTGGGGCCCTTGAACGCGGTGCCGAACATGGTCGGGCGGTCGTCGTCCGTCGTCAGCTTCTGGTCGCGGTCGTAGACCAGCCACTGGACCCCGACGAGACGCTTGCCGCCGTGCCCGTCGTCCTCGTAGTACAGCGCGGCGGGCTTCGCCGGGTCGACGGAGTTGTCGTACGCGTGGTTGAAGTGCGGGTAGCCGAGCGCGCCGGTCCGCCCCGCCTTGTCGAAGACGCAGTACTTGTCGGGGACGTAGCCGGCCGCCACCGCGTTGGCGTGCACCTGGTACCTGGCGGTGGCGCTGTAGGCGGCCGCCCGGTCGGCCAGGGCCCGTCCGGCGTCCGGGCCGTGGCCTGCGGAGGCCGGCGGCGCGGCGACGGCCGCCAGGGCGAGCGAGGCGGCTGCGGTGAGGGCGGGGGCGAGACGTCGGACCATGCGCGGGCTCCTCGTGACGGGCTGGCTGGTGGCACAGCAGCCCTTCCCGCCGCCCGTCGCGCCCGCCCCGCGCCCGCCCCGTACACGGCACGGACGGGCGACCGCCGATCGGCCGACGGCCGAGCCGCCGCCGCCCGGCCGACCGGTGGCCGGGCGACCGCACGAGGACCGTCCCGCCCCCGCAGCGGGCGGCTCACCCGATCGGGAGCCGGGCCGTTTCGCGGTGCACCGGCACGGGGAACCGGTGAGTCCGCAGACGGCCGTTGCGACGGCCACGGCCACGGCGGCGAGTGCGACGGAGGGTGCGGAACATGGCGCAGCGGGATGCGGCACCGAACGGCGACGGAGAACTGCGGGACATCGTGTCGGCCGTCTCCAGGGGCGCGCCGGAGTACCGGCAGTGCCCCCACCCCGTGTACGCGGCCCTGCGCGAGCAGGACCCGGTGTGCCGGCTGACCCCTCCCCACGGGATCGACACCTATCTGATCACCCGCCACGACGACGCCCGCGACGCCCTGTCGGACCCCCGGTTCAGCAAGGACATGCGCGGCGCGATCGACACCTACCACGCGGTGTACGGCAGCTTCTTCGACGCGCTCGACGACAACGTGCTCTTCTCGGACCCGCCGCGGCACACCCGGCTGCGCCGCATCCTGCGGAGCGCCTTCACCCCCCGGCGGGTGGAGCAGATGCGTCCGCGGATCACCGAGATCGCGGAGACGATCCTGGCCGAGTGCCGCAGGGCCGGCACGGTCGATCTGATGACCTCGTTCGCGTTCCCGCTGCCCGTTGCGGTCCTGTGCGAACTGATGGGCATCCCGCAGGAGGACCGCCCGGAGATCCTGGAGCAGTTCGCGGTGGTCACCCGCTCCCGGTTCGACCCCAGCCGCAGGGCGGAGCTGAAGGCGGCCGAGGAGCGGCTCCAGCACCGGCTGGAACGGCTGATCTCCGACACCCGCGACCACCCGTCGGACACCTTCCTCAGCGACCTCCTCCAGGCGGAGGAACGCCTGGAGGACCCCGAACTGGTGGCGTCGCTGTGGGTCCTGTTCTTCGCGGGCCACAAGACCACCGCCTACCAGATCGGCAATTCCGTCCTCAACCTGCTGCTCCACCCCGACCAGGCGGCCCGACTCCGCCGGGACCCGCGGCTCATCCCGGGTGCGGTCGAGGAGATGCTGCGCTTCGAGGGGTCGGTGGAGACCTCCACCTTCCGGTACGCGGCCCAGGAGGCCCGGATCAGGGACACGGTGATCCCCAAGGGCTCGCTGGTGCAGATCGCGCTCTCCTCGGCCAACCGGGACCCGGAGCGGTTCGACGCGCCCGACGAGCTGGACGTGACGCGCGAGGGGCTGCAGGGCACGCACCTGGGCTTCGGCCACGGCACCCACTACTGCCTGGGGGCGCCGCTGGCGCGGCTCGAACTCGAGATCGCGCTGACCTGCCTGCTGCGGGACTTCCCCGACATGCGGCCGGTGGACCTGGAGGAGACCCGGGGCGCGTGGCTCAAGGGCCCGGTCGCGGCCTTCCGGGGGCTGGAGCACCTGCGGATCGTCCTGGACCCCTCGCGCCCGGACGGCGACCCCGGCGAGCCGACCCTGGCCTCCGTGGCCTCCGGAAAGTAACCCAGACCCGATGGGCGGTGGATTGGCATGACGGATTCCGTGAGTACCCCCGTGCGGCTCCTGGGAACGCCGGCGGACGAACTGCGCATCGCGGCGGTGGGCACCAGCGAGGTCATCCGGATCGCCCGGGGTCCCTCCGCTCCGGCCGGGGACACCGCGGGCACGGTCCATTCGAAGATCGACATGCACCACCACTACTGCGCTCCGGAGTGGCGCGAGTGGGCGGTGCACCACGGACTGATCGCGCCGGAGCAGCTGCCCCCGTGGGCCCGGCTCGACACCGAGGCGTCGATCCGGTTCATGGACGACGCGGGCATCACCACAGCGGTCCTCAAGCCGATGCTGCCGGCGCGCTACCGGTCGTCGGCCCAGCTGCGCGAGGCGATCAACATCACGCTGCGGTCGATGATCGAGGTGGCGACCTCGCACCCGGGGAGGTTCTCGTACTACGTGCCGCTCTTCCTGGACGACCAGGAGGCGTCGTCCTGGGCCGTGCGCCGCGGGCTCGGGCAGCTCGGCGCCGCGGGCGTCAACGTGACCGCGAACTACGGGGGCGTCTACCTCGGTGACCCCGCCTACGACCGGCTCTTCCACGAACTGAACGAATGCTCGGCCGTGGTGGACACCCACCCGCACAACCTTCCGGGCGGCCCGCCCGGCGCGCCGACGGTTCCGGGCATCCCGAACTTCATGTGCGACTTCCTGCTGGACACCACCAGGGCGGCCGTGAACATGATCAGCAGGAGGACGCTGGACCGCTTCCCGGACATTTCCGTGGTCCTGCCGCACGCCGGCGGCTTCCTCCCGTACATCGCCACGCGCCTTCAGGCCCTGGGCCGGTTCTGCGAACCGAGCGTGGAGCCCGAGACCGTCCGCGACCACCTGAGCCGCTTCTACTACGACACCGCGGGTCCCATGGCGCCCGCGGCGACCCTGCTGGAGCACGTGCCGGCCGACCACGTCCTCTTCGGCACGGACTGGCCCGCCGCCCCCGCGGACACAGTCATCGACCTGGCGCTGCCCGCCCTGGAGGCGGACCCGGCCTTCACGCCGGAGCAGCTGCGGGGGATCTACCAGGGCAACGCGATGCGCCTGATCCCGCAGCTGGCGACGGCCTGACGGACGCCGGGGGTGCGGGCCGCGCCGTGCGGCCCGCACCCCTCCGTCCGTGATCAGGCGAGCTTGGCGCTCAGGGTGATCGTGGTACCGGTCAGGGCCTGGCTCACCGGGCAGTTCTTCTTGGCGTCCTCGGCGGCGGCGACGAAGCCGTCGTTGTCCAGGCCCGGGACCTCGCCCTCCACGGTGAGGTGGATGCCGGTGATGCCCTCACCCGGCTGGAAGGTGACGTCGGCCTTGGTCTCCAGACGGGTGGGCGGGGTGCCCGCACCCGCGAGGCCGTGGGAGAGCGCCATCGAGAAGCAGCTGGAGTGGGCGGCGGCGATCAGCTCTTCCGGGCTGGTCTTGCCGTTCGCGGCCTCGGAACGGGCGGGCCAGGAGACGTCGTACGAACCGATGCCCGAGGAGTCGAGGGTGACGACGCCCTTGCCCTTGAGCAGGTCGCCTTCCCAGACGGTGTGCGCGTGACGCGTGGTGGCCATGGTGATCCCTTCGCAGATGTTGGGAAACGGCCGGGCTCCCGAAAGGGCGGCCCGGCCTTCCCAAACCTACTGGGACACCAGGGGTTTCGCGTCGCGCGCCAGCGCGGTGAGCCGCGATATGGCGCGGAAGTACTTCTTCCGATAGCCGCCGTTCAGCATCTCCTCACTGAACAGCCCGTCGAACGGGACGCCGGACGCCAGCACCGGGACCTCGCGGTCGTACAGCCGGTCGGCCAGGACCACCAGCCGCAGCGCCGTCGACTGGTCCGGCACCGGGCCCACGCCGGTCAGGCACACGGCCGTGATCCCGTCGGTCAGCGCGCCGTACCGGCTCGGGTGCACCCGGGCAAGGTGCTCCAGCAGGCCGGGGAAATCGTCCAGGCTCGCGCCCTCGGTCGCGTACGCGGCCTTGGTGACCTGCTCGTCGGAGAACGGCGCCGGGGCCTGCGGCAGGCCGCGGTGGCGGTAGTCCTGGCCGTCGATCCGCAGCGGCCGGAAGTGCGCCGACAGCCCCTGGATCTCCCGCAGGAAGTCCGCGGCGGCGAAGCGGCCCTCACCGAGCTTGCCGGGCAGCGTGTTGGAGGTGGCGGCCAGCGCCACGCCCTGCTCGACGAGACGGCTGAGCAGCGAGGACACCAGCACGGTGTCGCCCGGGTCGTCCAGCTCGAACTCGTCGATGCACAGCAGCCTGTGCCCGCCCAGGGTCTGCACGGTCTGCTGGAAGCCGAGCGCGCCGACCAGGTTCGTGAGCTCCACGAAGGTGCCGAAGGCCTTGAGCGCGGGCTCGGCCGGGGTGGCGTGCCACAGGGAGGCGAGCAGGTGGGTCTTGCCGACGCCGTAGCCGCCGTCGAGGTAGACCCCGCGCGGGCCGGTCGGGGCGGCCGGCTTCTTGGAGAACCAGCGCTTCTTGCCGGCGCCGCTCGCGTGCGCGCCGCCCAGGCCGGCGGCGAAGCCGCTCAGCACGGTCACGGCCTCGGACTGGCTCGGCTGGGCCGGGTCCGGGTTGTAGGTGTCGAAGCGGACGGAGTCGAACCGCGGTGGCGGCACCATCTCGGCCACCAGCCGTTCGGCGGGCACCCGCGGCTCGCGCGCGCACAGGGCCTGCGGCCCGGCGTCGGCTATCGGGGGCCGGCCTGAGGTGTAACCGGAGGTGGAGAGTGATGTCGACACAGCCCTTAACTCTACGGGGCGTGGCACACTGCACCGATGCGACGCCTGTTCCCTGTGACCGATCAGACACCAGCCCGGACCCGGGACGGGGCCGACCGGGAGTGGTCGCTCGACGAGCTCGCGGACGCCTACGCGTACCCCGAGCTGGCGGCGGACGGCCACTGGCTCCGGGCCAACATGGTCTCCACCCTGGACGGCGCCGCCCAGCACGACGGCCGCTCACAGCCCATCTCCGGCGAGACCGACATGCGGATCTTCGGCACCCTGCGGGCGCTGGCCGATGTGGTGGTCGTCGGCGCGGAAACGGTTCGCCAGGAGGGCTACCGCCCGGCCCGCGCCCGGGACGCCTTCGCGGCCCGCCGCGAGGCCGCCGGGCAGGGCCCCGCCCCCGTCATCGCGGTGATCACCGCCAGTCTCGACCTGGACTTCTCGCTGCCGCTGTTCACCTCCGCGCTGGTGCCGACCCTGGTGGTCACCGGCGCCGCGGCACCCTCCGACCGGGTGGCCGAGGCGGTGCGCGCCGGGGCCGAGGTGGTGGTGGCCGGCGAGGGCGCCGCCGTGGACGCGGCCCGGGCCGTACGGGAACTCGCCGACCGGGGGCTGCGCCGCCAGCTCACCGAGGGCGGGCCCCGGCTCCTGGGCCAGTTCGTGGCCGCCGACGTGCTGGACGAGCTGTGCCTGACGATCTCCCCGACCCTCACGGCGGGCGGTGCCCAGCGCATCGCCGGAGGGCCTTCCGTCACGGTTCCGCACCGGCTCGCGCCGGCCTGCGTACTGGAAGAGGCCGGGTTCCTGTTCACGAGCTACCGTCGGATCTGACAAGGGGCGGAATTTCCCGTTCCGCTTTGCTTCCGCTGGGCACATATACCTGCGCAGGCCCCGTGCGACAGCGGGGCAGGATGGTTTCCGCAGGGGCCGGCCGGCCGGCCTCGGCCCATGAAGGAGAGGGCGTCCGTGTTCACGAGCGTATTGATGATCGAGCAGCCGCTGACCACGGTGGACGTGGACTTCGTCACCAGCCTCCACGGAGACGACACGGTCTCCTTCGTCGTCCTCATGCAGCCCCGGGGCGACCAGGACCGACTGCTGCGCGCCATCGACGACGTAGCGCTCGGTGAACTCCCCGAAGCCATCCGTGAGGGTGACGAACCGGAGGGGGAGGACGCGCTCGGCCCCGCCGCGCACGCCCTCGCGCACTCCCTGAACGCCCTGCGCCAGAAGGGCGCCAAGGCCGTCGGGCAGATCGTCGAGAACCACCCGCTCGACAAACTGCAGTCCGTCGTGGACGAGACCGGCGCCGACGAGGTGATCGTCCTGACCGCCCCGCACTTCGTGGAGGAGTTCTTCCACCGGGACTGGGCCTCCCGGGCACGCCACAAGGTCGGCGTTCCCGTGCTCAAGCTCTTCGCCCACAACGAATAGGCTTGGGCCCCAGAGCCCGACGCACACAAGCACCGCACTCGATCCTGGAGCGACCTGAATGAAGCCCGGCCTGCCGACCGCCATGGAACGGCCCCACTTCATCGGCATCGGCGGCGCCGGCATGTCCGGCATCGCGAAGATCCTGGCCCAGCGCGGCGGCCGGGTCGCCGGCAGCGACGCCCGGGGCGACTCCGAGACCGCCGACGCGCTGCGCGCCCACGGCGTCACGGTCCACGGCGGACACGCCGCGCAGAACCTCGCCGCCGACTCCACCTCCGTGGTCGTCTCCAGCGCCATCCGCGCCGACAACCCCGAGCTGGCCCGCGCCGCCGAGCTCGGCATCCCCGTCGTGCACCGCTCCGACGCCCTCGCCGCCCTGATGGACGGCCTGCGCCCGATCGCCGTCGCCGGCACCCACGGCAAGACCACCACCACCTCGATGCTGGCGGTCTCCCTCTCGGCCCTGGGCCTGGACCCCTCGTACGCCATCGGCGGCGACCTGGACGCCCCGGGCTCCAACGCCCACCACGGCGAGGGCGACATCTTCGTGGCCGAGGCCGACGAGAGCGACCGCTCCTTCCACAAGTACTCCCCGCAGGTCGCGATCATCCTCAACGCCGAACTCGACCACCACGCGAACTACGCGTCGATCGAGGAGATCTACGAGTCCTTCGAGACCTTCGTCGGCAAGGTCGTGCCCGGCGGCACCCTGGTCGTCGCCCACGGCCAGGAGGGCGCCGCCGAGATCGCCCGCCGCGTCGCGGGCCGCGAGGGCCTCACCGTCGTCACGTACGGCGAGGAGGAGGACGCCGACGTCCGCATCACCAAGATCACCCCGCGCGGCCTGACCAGCGAGGTCACCGTGGTCCTGGACGGCCGGATGCTCACCTTCACCGTCTCCGTCCCCGGCCGCCACTACGCCCACAACGCCGTCGCGGCGCTCGCCGCGGGCGTCGCCCTCGGCATCCCGGCCCACAACCTGGCCTCCGCCCTCGGCAAGTACACCGGCGTCAAGCGCCGCCTCCAGCTCAAGGGCGAGGCCGCCGGCGTCCAGGTCATCGACTCCTACGCGCACCACCCCACCGAGATGAACGCCGACCTGGAGGCCATCCGCGGGGCCGCCGGCGACTCCCGGATCCTGGTGGTCTTCCAGCCGCACCTGTTCTCCCGCACCCAGGAACTCGGCAAGGAGATGGGCCAGGCCCTGGCCCTCGCCGACGCCGCCGTGGTCCTGGACATCTACCCCGCCCGCGAGGACCCGCTCCCCGGCGTCACCAGCGAGATCATCATCGCCGCGGCCCGGGCGGCGGGCGCCGACGTCACCGCCGAGCACGACAAGACGGCCGTCGCCGACGTCATCGCGGGAATGGCCAAGCCCGGTGATCTCGTTCTCACCATGGGCGCGGGCGACGTCACGGACCTCGGTCCGGCCATCCTCGCGCGCCTGTCGAGCTGACGGAACGAGGGAGCGGGAGAGTCATGTCGTACGAGGTCGAGAAGACGGACGAGCAGTGGCAGGCGGAGCTGACCCCGTCCGAGTACCAGGTGCTGCGCCTCGCCGGCACCGAGCCGGCCTTCCGCGGTGAGTACACCGACACCAAGACGGAGGGCGTCTATTCCTGTCGCGGGTGCGGGGCCGAGCTGTTCCGCTCCTCGGAGAAGTTCGAGTCGCACTGCGGCTGGCCGTCCTTCTTCGACCCGAAGGACACCGACGCCGTCGAACTGCTCGCCGACACCTCGCACGGCATGGTCCGCACCGAGGTCCGCTGCGCGAAGTGCGGCTCCCATCTCGGTCACGTCTTCGAGGGCGAGGGCTATCCGACGCCCACCGACCAGCGGTACTGCATCAACAGCATCTCGCTGCGCCTGACCCCGGCCCCCGACGCGGGCTGACCCCGGGACGCCGCAGGAGGACGTCCGGGCCCGGACGGCGCGCGGGCTCAGCCGCTGCACTGGGTCATTTCACCGCCCTGGCGGACGCTGTAGGTGCCCGGCGGCACGTTCATGACCTGGAAGCCGCCGTTCTGGGCGATCTCGACCGTCCCGCCGAAGCCGGCCGACCCGTACACGTAGGCCGGGCCCGGGGTGAAGCCACCGCCCGACAGGTGCACCTTCCCGTTCTCCAGGACCCCGGAGGTCGAACACGTCGCGGCCGGGACGGCGGCCGGCGGGGTGTGCGGGGCCGCCGCGAGGGCGGCGGGGGCCGCGACGAACGAGGCGGCCACGAGGGGACCGAGGACGAGGAGCCGTGTGCGCCGGTTCATGGGACTTCCTTACCGGGAGGAATCGGGAGGCCGCGCGCCGCACGCCGCGGGCGGGGCCGCCTTTCCATCGTCACCCCGCCCCCTGCCCGGTGCGACCGGAGGGCCGGTTGGCCTGAACCGGACGCGGATGGTGTCGAGGACGTCGCGGTTCGATTCCGATCCGGTCTCTGGCCTGGGGTGATCCGACGGAGATAGCACGGTCGGCGTGTGAAGACACCTATCCGTTTCTTCCGTCTGTCTGGTTATGATCGGCCCCTCACATCCCGTCACGACCACACCGGTTGTGGCCGTCCCCTCTGCAGTGCCGTGCCCGGTCCGGCCGTTCGGCCATCCCTGACGTCCCCACGCCCCCGCTCCCGAGGACCGATGTCTCCCATAGAACCCGAAGGCGTAAGAGGGCAGTCGACGCCGCGTCGGTGGCGCAACGTGCGCCTGCGCACCCTCCTCATCTGGCTGGCAGTGGTCCCCACCGTGGCGATGGGCACCCAAGTCACGGTGACCGCACAACGGTTGCTGGAGCAGTCGGCCCAACTGCGGGCCGACGTGGAGGCCGCCGAGCGGGTCGGAGCCCCGCTCTACACGCTGATGGTCGACATGCAGGCGGAGCGGACGGCAACCGCCTCCCTGTGGGCGGGCACCGCCGGGTCCGAGGGTGAACTGCGCATACGGCGCGCCGCCACGGACTCCGCCGCGGCCGAGTTCCGCGCACTCGCCGACGATCCCTCACGGTCCTTCACGGAAGTGACCCGGCAGCTCGAGAAGCTGGCCGCCCACCGCCAGCGCGCGGACACCCGCAGCGGCGCCGCCGACAGCACCCTCGCCTACTACTCCGAGGTCATCGGCAAGGTCATCCAGGTCTACCAGCAGGAGTTCAGCCACGCGGAGGACGCCGAACTCGCCCAGGCGAGCCGCCCCGTGGTCTCGATGCTCCAGGCCACCGAGATGGTGGCGCGCGAGGACACCGTCCTGGCCCTCGCCGGGCCGTCCGGAGAACTCGGCTTCGTCGGCTACGACCAGTTCGTCAGCTCCCTGGGAGCCCAGCGCTACCTGCACGAAGCCCTGATCGTGCCGCACCTGACGGCGCGGGACGAGCGGTTCTACGAGAGGGTCGTCGGCTCCGAGGACTGGCAGGAGAAGACGCGCATCGAGAACGCGGTCCTCTCCGGGCACAAGGACACCGTCTCGGGCATCAGACTCCCCGGCGAGGTGAGCGGCTGGTCGTCCGCGCACGCCAACTTCTCCGTGCAGATGACCACGCTCAACATCGACCTGGCGCGCTCGGTGCTCGCCCGCGGCGAGGCCAAGGCCGGGGAGCTGCAGGCCGAGGTCGCCTGGCTGATAGCCGGGAGCGGCGGCGGACTGCTGGCCGTCGTCGTCGTGGTCGTGTTCACCACCCGGTCGGTCCTCCGCCGCCTGCGCGAACTGCACGAGCGCACGGTGACCGTGGCCGAGCAGACCCTCCCCGACGTCGTCGCCCGGCTCCAGCACGGACAGACCGTGGACCCGCAGGCCCTGCCGGCCGTGAGCGGGGACCGGGACGAGGTCGGGCGCATCAGCGACGCGTTCGCCCGGGCCGTCGCCGTGTCGGTGGACGGCCACCGCCGGCTGGCCGCCGAGCGCCACGGGTTCGGCCTGTTCGCCTCGGGCATCGCCTCGCGCACCGGAAACCTCGTCAGCCGCCAGCTGAGCCTCACCGAGGACCTCCAGGACACCTTCGGCCACGACGAGGCCCTGCTCGCCCAGCTCATGCGGTCCGACCAGCTGACGGTCGGCATGCGGCGGCAGATCGAGAACCTCCTGATCCTGGCGGGCGGCGAGGTACCCGACCCGCACACCGAGCCCATGCGCGTCGCCGACCTGCTGCGCGAAGCCGCCGCGGAGGTCGAGGACTTCCGGCGCATCGAGCGGCAAGCCCTGGACGAGACCAGCGTGGAGCCGAGCGCCATCAGCCAGATCAGCCACCTGCTGGCCGAGCTGCTGGACAACGCCACCCGGTTCTCCCCGCCGAAGTCCAAGGTGGTCATCCGCGCCGAACTGGTCGCGGACGGCCTGTCGGTGGAGATCGAGGACCGCGGCCCGCGGGTCACCCCCGAGCGGTACGAGGAGATGAACGGCCGCCTGCACCAGGCCCCGCCGTACTCCGTCCTCGCGCAGAACGCCCACCGCCTCGGCCTGTTCGTCGTGGGCCACCTCGCCGACCAGCTCGGGGCCACGGTCACCCTGCGCCGCTCGGTGTACGGGGGCACCTGCGCCGTGGTGGTCCTGCCCGCGGAACTGCTGCTGCCGAGCGAGGAGGAGACCCCGCGCGAGCCCGCCCGTCGAGAACCCGCACTCGTGGCCGCGGCATCCGCCGCGGCACCCGCTCCTGCCCCGGCCGCCATCCCTCCCGCCCCCGCAGAGGAGCCCGAGCCCGAGCCCGTGCAGGAGCAGGAGCAGGAGCCCGAGCCGGTGGCGCACACGAGCGCCGGACTCCCCAGCCGCCGTACCACGACGCCCCGGCACGCGCCCGCCACCGCACTCGCGGTCCGGCCTGCCCCGGCGTCCGCCCCCACGCGGCCGGCCCTCCCCGAGCGCGTCCCGCAGACCCACATAGCCGACGAACTGCGCGCGCCCCACGCGCCGGAAACACAGGTCCCCCAGGACACCGCGACACCCGAAGAGGTCGCCGACGCCTGGGCGGACTACGAACAGGGGACCCAGACAGTGGAAGAAGAGCTCCGACGGGATCAGCCATGACCACCTCATCGAACACCGCGGCATCCAACGACGCGATCTACAGCGTCCTCGACAACAACCTGAGCAGGATCGCCGGCATCCAGGGAGCCGTGCTCCTGTCCAACGACGGCATCCGGCTCAGCGACTACCTGCTGGACCAGCCCCAGGCCGAGCGCATGGCGGCCGCCGCGTCAGGCATCGCCTCCACGATGAAGGCGATATCCCGGGAGATCGACGGCGGCCGCGTCATCCGCCAGCTCGTCGAGATGGACGACAGGTACCTGTGCATCGTCGGGTGCGGTGAAGGCAGCACGCTCATCGTGGTGACCTCCCGCAAGGCGCGCCTCGGCGAGCTGGGCGGCGAGGCCGTACGCACCGCGCAGGCGCTCGGCGAATGGCTGGGCACCCCCGAGCGCGGCCAGGCGCCGAACTCGTAATGCCGCAGGACGAGCCGCCACAGCCCGCGAGCCGCCGCCGTACGCGGCTGTACGCCCTCACCGACGGCCGTACCGCCGCTGAGCACACCGTCCTGACCATGGACACCACCATCACGGCGGCGGTCGCCGGCGACGCGCACGGGGGACTGCCCACCGAGTGGCAGGAGATCCTCGTCATGTGCGCGCCGCCGGGCGGGCGCGCGGTCGCGGAGATAGCGGCGCGGATGAACATCCGACTCACCCCGATGACGCTGCTCCTCGGGGAACTCGCCGACCGCGGGCTGATCACCCATCGGCCGCCCCTGGCGGCCTCCGACACCACCGACGTCAACCTGCTCATGAGAATCAGGGACAACCTTGCCCGGATATGACACGCCCGCCCCGTCCTCCTCCCGGGAACCGGCCCCGGTCAAGATCCTCATCGCCGGTGGCTTCGGAGTCGGCAAGACCACCCTGGTGGAGACGATCTCCGAGATCGAGCCGCTGCGGACGGAGGAGCGGCTGACGGCCGCGGGCATCGGCGTCGACGACCTCGACGGCATCGAGTCCAAGACCCTCACCACCGTCGCGATGGACTTCGGCCGGATCACCCTCACCGACGCCGGAGTCGTCCTCTACCTTTTCGGCACACCGGGCCAGGAACGCTTCTGGTTCATGTGGGACGACCTCCTGGGCGGCGCTCTCGGGGCGATCGTGCTGGTCGACACCCGACGCCTCGACCGCAGTTTCCCGGCCGTCGACTTCTTCGAGAGCCGCGGCCTGCCCTTCGTGGTCGGCGCGAACTGCTTCCACGGCGAACAGCCCTACACCGCCGAGGAGATCGGCGCGGCCCTGCACCTGCGGGATCCGAACACGCCCGTCCTCATGCTCGACGCCCGCTCGCGCACGGACGTCCGCGCGTCCCTGCTCCGCCTCCTCGACGTACTCATCGACAAGGCGCGCCGGACCCCGGCACCGGTCACCGGCTGACCACCCCGGCCCCGGCCGCCACCACGTCTCCCAGATGGTCCGCCAGGGTGCGGCGCGGGGTCCAGCCCCGGGAGCGGGCCCGGGTCAGGTCCAGGACCACCGGGTGGGCCAGCTGGTCCACCGCGTACCGGCTGAGGACCGGCTCGGCGGTCGCCAGAGCCTCCGCGATCCGGGCCGCCGTACGGGCCACCCGCAGCGGCAGGTGCCGGATGCGGGCCCGGACGCCGTGCGCGTCCAGCACCGCGCGGACCGCTGCGTCGCGTCCGTACGGCTGCCCGTCGGCCACGTTGTACGCCCCCGGCGGCCAGGCCGCGGCCGCGAGGCAGGCCTCCGCCAGGTTCTCCACCGCCGTCAGGCTGAGCCGCACGTCCGGGCCCGGCAGCAGCAGGGTGCCCGCCCGGACCCGGGACAGCAGCCGCGGCAGCAGCGTGGTGTCGCCCGGCCCGTACACGGCCCGGGGGCGCAGCACCACCGCCCCGGCGGCCAGGGCCAGCGACTCGCCCGCCGCCTTCGTACGGCCGTAGGCGTTCAACTGCCCGGTGCGCGGGTGGTCCTCGCCGACCAGGGAGCGGTCCGGCCGCGGGTCGTAGACGCTGGCGCTGCTCACCCACACCACCGGCCGGCCCGCCGCGGCCCGCATGAGCCGCTCGGTGCCGGCGACGTTGACCTCGTGCATCAGCGCCTCCGCCGCCGAGCCGGGGGAGGGGTCGCCGACCGCCGCCGCGCAGTGCACCACCAGCTCCACCCCGGTGAGGTCCGGGTCGCCCGCGGTCGCGTCCCAGAAGCGGTGCTCGCCCACCGGGCCCGGCCTGCGCCCCAGGCCCACCACCCGCGCGCCGGCCGCCGCGGCGGCGCGCGCCACGTGTCCGCCGCAGAAGCCGCTCGCGCCCGTGACCGCGATCACGGTGCCGCCCGTACGCACAGCGTCCGCCAGCCCGGCAGGGCCGCACCCCGGTCCACCCGGGCCCGCGTCACCACGGGCCGGAACGGGGCCAGCGCCGCCAGTACGTCCGCCAGCTGGACGGACGCCAGCCGAGCCCCGGGGCACGCGTGCGTCCCGGCGCCGAACACCAGCCGGGACAGGGCCGGTTCGGCCGGCCGGCGGGCGTCCGGGTCGCGCCGGTGCGCGTGTGCCGCGTGCCGGGCGACCAGCAACAGCCGGTCGCCGGCCCGCACCGGGCAGCCGCCGACCGTGCCGTCCGCCGCGGCCGCGCGCGGCAGCAGCGGCGAGGCCGCCGTGACCCGCAGCAGCTCGGCCGCCAGGGCCGCGCGCAGCGTCTCGTCGGCGGCCTGGTCCCACAGCCCGGCATCGGCGCACCAGGCCACCGCCCGCGGCAGCGCGGCCACGGTGGTGTTCACCGCGGCCACCGCCACCATCGCGGCCAGCGCACCGTCGGCCCCACCGGCGGCGTGCCCGATCCGTACCGCCTGCTCGGCGGGGCCCGGCAGGAACGCCTGCCGCGTCGTCACGGGTCGCCGGTGCTCCGCACGGCCTTCCCGGTCCCCCTCGCCCTCGCACGTACCGGACCCCGCCGAGCACGCCCCGCGGGCGGTCGGCGCCGGTTCGCGGCCCCTTCCCAGGAGTTCCCGCAGCCGCCCGGCGGCCCGGGCCGCGGCGGCCTCGGCGCGGGGGCGGCGCGGCCCGGGCAGGTGGCTGCGTACGGAGGCGGCCGCGGCCTCGGCGGCGGCCCGCGCGACCTCGGACGGGTCGGCGCCGGAGCCCAGCAGGGCGCACACCACCGTCCCGGACAGTTCCCGGGCCAGCTCGACGAGGTCCACCTCCGCGCCCTCGGCGAGCGGCGCGAGGCGGCGTGCGAGCAGGGGCTGCCACCGCGCCCGCAGCTCCTCCACGCCGGCCGCGCCGAGGCCGCCCGCGAGGTCCCGCCGGTCCGCCCGGTGCCCGCCGCCCTCCTGGTCGAAGAGCACGCCCCCGTCGCCACCCAGCGCGGTGCGCGCGGCGGAACCCGTGGTGCCCTCGGCGGTCCGGTCGAGCGGCAGCCGGGTCAGGGCCTCGCGGTAGGCTTCCGTCCCGTGCACCAGCAGGGTGCCGCCGATCCGGCGGACGGGCCGTCCGCGCGTCGCGGCGAGCAGCCCGAACAGCAAGGGGTGCCCGCCCAGGTAGACCCGCCGGTCGCGGCGCCGCGCCCGGGCGTGGGACGTGGGGTTCATCAAGGCTCTACCTCCGTGGGATCGGCGGGCCGGGGGGAACAGAGGCCGGGGCTGCGGGCGCGGTTCCGCGCCGCGGCCCGGCGGCGTGGTTCCGGGCCCGGCGGGCCGGGGCCGCTGCCGTCGTGGCGGCTCCGGAGGCGCACCGGGTCCGGGCGACACGCCGGGTCCGGGCGTCATGCCGGGCCCAGGTGGCGGGCCGCCAGGGCGGCCGTCGCCGCCCGGTCCGGCTTGCGGGAGCGTCCCGACAGCGGGATCCGCGCGAGGAGCACCTCGTCCGGGCGGGCCGTGCCCATCCGGGCGACCGGCCCCGACAGGGCCGCGCGCAGGGCCGGTTCGTCCGCGCCGCGCTGCGGCTGTACGACGGCGACGAGGCGTTCGTCGCCGTCGCCCGCCGGGATCCCGACGAGCACGGCCAGCTCCACCCCCGGCACGTGCAGGGCGGGCTCGTACAGCCCCGGGTAGATGTTCTCGGCCCCGCGCAGCACCATGTCCTTGCACCGGCCCTCCAGGACGATCCGGCCCGCGGCGTCCAGCCGCGCCCGGTCGCCCGTACGCACCCACGGATCGGGTTCCTCGCCGAGGTAGCGGTGGCGGGCCGCCGGCCCGGCCAGCAGCAGCTCTCCGGCCTCGTCCCGGCCGGCCCGTACGCCGGGCAGCGGGGCCCCGACCAGGTCCCCGGCCCCGTCGAAGGCGGACTTCTCCCGCGACTCGACCGCGGCGGCGGGGAACAGCTCGGTGAGCGCGTACACGCCCCAGGCCTCGGCCGCGCCCGCGTCCCGTACGCGTTCCAGCAGGCCGGCGCCGGCCGGCGCGGAGCCCGTCCACACCCGGCCGTGGAACCGGTCCCCTGCGCCCAGCGCGTCCCGCAGCCGGGGCGGGGTCAGATAGGTGTCCGAGGGCCGCAGCCGGTGCAACTGCCGGGCCAGCACCCGGGCGTTGCCGGCCGGCAGGGCCACGGCGGCGCCGCGCGTCAGGGAGGGGACGAGGACGAAGAAGGTCCCGCCGAGCACCGGCTCGTCCCCGCGGGCGCCGAAGAGGGACGCGACCGTGGCCATGCCGGCCGAAAGGCTCGCCCGGGTGTGCACCACGGCCCGCGGCCGGGAGGTGGTCCCGGAGGTGAACACGATCACCGCGTCGGCGTCGCCGTCCACGGCGGCGCGCGCGGGCAGGCCACGCCGGGGCGCGCCCAGGTCCAGCGAGGGCGCGCACCCCGGCAGCCGGGGCCCGACCGTGGCCACCGGCCCGAGGCCCGCCAGGTCCGGCAGCGCGAGCCCGGCCCGGCGGGCCAGCGGCCGGGCCCAGCCCGCCACCGCCTGCGCGGCCGCGTCGGCCAGCACCAGCGCGGGCCGGGCCAGCGCCAGACGGGCCCGCAGTACGTCGGGCCCGGCGCCCGGGTCCAGGACGGCCCCGCGCAGGCCGAGGCGCCACAGCGCGAGCAGGACGGCGAGGGCCCGCGGCCCGGGGCGCACGGCGACCCCGACGGTGTCCCCGGCGCGCAGCCCGCGCGCGTGCAGGGCCGCGGCGAACGCGTCCGCCAGCTCGGCGAGTTCGCCGCGCGTGGCCCGCACCCGGGGCGCGCCGGTACGGGTGGCGGTGAGCACGGCGGGCCGCTCGGGGCGGCTGCGCAGCGCGTGGTCGAGTCGGTCCAGCATCAGCGGGGGTCGTCCGTTCCGTGGGTGCCGCTGCCCTGGTCCAGGTACCAGCGGGCGGTGCCGGCGATCCCGTAGGCCCGCAGGCGCCGCGTCGAGTTCTCCACGACCATCTCCCGGCAGTGGACGATCCGGTCGGTGTGGCGGCGCACGGCGTTGAGGAACAGCCGGTCGGTCGGCGAGGGGCGCCGCGGCATGCCGCCGACGGCCAGGTACAGCTCGGCGGTGATCGCCATGTTGTTCCCGGCGTGCATGCGGTACGGAGCCCGGTAGCCGTGGCGGCGGGCGTGCCGCGGCCGCAGCCGGCCGAAGAGCGCGGCGAGCGCCACCAGCACACCGAAACCGGCCCGGCCCAGCGGGCCGTGCTCGTCGCGCCGGGCCACGATCCGCCCGCACACGAGCCCGGGGCGGCGGGTGAGCGCGCCCCGTGCGGCCGCCGTCCAGCCGGGCCGGGGCAGGCAGTCTGCGTCGGTGCGGGCGAGGAGCGCCGCGCCCCGGCCGATCGCGTACCGGAAACCGGTGTCCACGGCGGAGCCGACACCCTTCTCGGGCTCCTCGATCACCTCCACCGGGAAGGGGGCGCGGGCCGCGAACTCCCGGGCGAGGTCGCCCGTGCCGTCCGCCGAGGCGTTGTCGACGACGAGCAGGGTGAATTCGCGGTCCCGCTGCGCGGCGAGCGCCCGCAGGGTGTCCGCGAGCCGCGCCTCCTCCTCGTGGGCGGGCACCACGACCCACAGGCGGTTCACGACTTCTCCCAGACCATCGTCATGATGCTGATGCCGCCGCCCAGGCCGACGAAGAGCACCCGTTCGCCCGGCGCCAGCTGCGGGAACACGCGGTCCAGCTGCACCCCGATGCTCGCGCTCGCGATGTTGCCGAGCTCCGGCACGGTCACCACCAGCTTGTCGGCGGGCACCCCGGTCAGTTCGGCGAACCGCTCCAGGTAGGGGACGGTCACCTGGTGCACGAGCACCTTCGCGAAGCCGTCCCAGGACATCCCCGTGCGGTGCAGCGTCCGGTCGATGACGGCGGTGCCCACCTTCTCGAAGACGCCGCGCAGTTCGTGCCCGTCGCCGCGGAAGTAGGTGTACGCGTCCCCGCGCGGGTGCCGCGAGCCGCCGCCGGGTATGCCCCCGACCTGCCAGTGCTCCGAGTGGGTCTCGGTGTCCACGTCGAGGATGCCGCCGCGCTCCACGGCCTCCACCACCACGGCCGCGCCGGCGTCGCCGAAGGTGTAGCCGGCGAACCCGTCGCGCAGCTCCGCGAGTCCGGACGGGTCCTTGCGCACCGCCCGGCTCGGGGTCTCGCCGGTGACCACCAGGGCCCGCCGGGCCCGCCCGGCGAGGACCATCGACCGGGCGAGGTCGATGCCGCCCACGAAGCTGTTGCAGGCGTTGGTGACGTCCAGGGCGTGGGCCCGCGAGCCCAGCTCCGCCTGCACGATGTGCGCGGTCGCCGGTTCGACCACGTCGCGGGAGGCGGAGGCGAAGAGCAGCAGGTCGATGTCGAGGGGGGAGAGCGAGGCGGAGTCCAGCGCCCGGCGGGCGGCGCCCACGGCCAGCGTGGAGGCGTACACTCCCTCGCCCGCGACCCGGCGGGAGACGATCCCGGTGGCCTGCGTCAGCAGCCTCGGCGGCAGCGCCAGGCCACTGCGGCGCGCCACCTCCGCCTGGAGGGCCTCCGAGGACAGCACCTCGTCGGGCAGGAAGCTGCCGACGGCGGTCGGCCCGGCGCTCCGGGGCGGGTCACACGGCTCGATGAACATGTCCACACGATGGCAAGGGCGGGTGCGCCCGGGCCTGAGTACGGATGCTCAAGTGGCGGCGGTCCGGTGCGCGGTCCGGATGAGTAGGAACGCGTCGTTCCGGCCATGTGGCCCGTTCGCGCGGTCTGTTGTGAGCGGGCGGTTCGCCGTACCCTCCCAGCGGCGCGGCAGCGGCGGGCCGCAGGGCGCGCGGGGCCGTACCGGAACGCCGTCCGTTCTCCAGGTGTACGGCGCGGTGTCACGAAGACATCTCCGCCCGGTACCCCGGGACCGCTGTCCTTGGGGCGCCCCTCGACTCCCCCCTCACCCCCAGAGGTCGTCACCCCATGGCAGAACTCAACCGTCGCAGGTTCCTGCAGATAGCCGGCGGCACGGCCGCCGTCACGATGCTGAACGACAGCATCGCGCGGGCCGCCGCCATCTCGGCGCAGGGCACCACCGGAACCATCCAGGACATCGAGCACATCGTCGTCCTGATGCAGGAGAACCGGTCCTTCGACCACTACTTCGGCGCGATGAAGGGAGTCCGGGGCTTCGGCGACCCGCGGCCGGTGCTCCAGGACAACGGCAAGACGGTCTTCCACCAGTCGAACGGGACGAAGGACATCCTGCCCTTCCACCCGCAGATCGCGGACCTCGGCATGCAGTTCCTGGAGGGCCTCAACCACGACTGGGCCGGCGGCCACCAGGCCTACAACAACGGCAAGTACGACAAGTGGATCCCGGCCAAGACGGCCACGACCATGTCGTACATGACCCGGAACGACATCCCGTTCCACTACGCCCTCGCCGACGCCTTCACCGTGTGCGACGCCTACCACTGCTCCTTCATCGGCGCCACGGACCCGAACCGCTACTACATGTGGACGGGCCACACCGGGAACGACGGCGCCGGTGGCGGCCCGGTCCTCGGCAACCAGGAGGCCGGCTACGGGTGGAAGACCTACCCCGAGCGCCTGGAGTCCGCCGGGATCTCCTGGAAGGTCTACCAGGACATCGGCGACGGCCTGAACGCCGCCGGATCCTGGGGCTGGATCAACGACGCCTTCCGCGGCAACTACGGCGACAACTCCCTGCTGTACTTCAACACCTACCGCAACGCCCAGCCCGGCAGCGCCCTGTACGAGAAGGCGCGCACCGGCACGAACGTCAAGGCGGGCGACGGCTACTTCGACCGGCTGCGCGCCGACGTGGTGAACGGCACCCTGCCCCAGGTCTCCTGGATCGCCGCCCCGGAGGCGTTCAGTGAGCACTCGAACTGGCCGACGAACTTCGGCGCCTGGTACATCTCGCAGGTCCTGGACGCGCTGACGGCGAACCCGGCGGTGTGGGCGAAGACCGCCCTGTTCATCACCTACGACGAGAACGACGGCTTCTTCGACCACGTGGTCCCGCCGTACCCGCCGGCCTCCTCCGCCTGGGGCCTGTCCACCGCGGACGTCTCGAAGGACCTCTACGCGGGCGGCGGCGGTTACGCGGCCGGACCGTACGGGCTGGGCCCGCGCGTCCCGATGATCGTGGTCTCCCCGTGGAGCAAGGGCGGCTACGTCTGCTCCGAAACCTTCGACCACACCTCGGTGATCCGCTTCATGGAGAAGCGCTTCGGGGTGCACGAGCCGAACATCTCCCCGTGGCGCCGTGCCGTCTGCGGCGACCTCACCTCGGCCTTCGACTTCACCCGGGCCGACGCCGCGCCCGCCGCGCTGCCGTCCACGGCCGCGTACGTCCCGCCGGACAAGGACCGCCACCCGTCCTACCACCCGACGCCGCCGGCGACGGGCGCCCTGCCCCCGCAGGAGGCCGGGTCCAAGCCCACCCGCGCGCTCGGCTACGCCCCCTACGTGGACGGCTCCCGCACCGTCTCCACCGGCAAGTTCACCCTCACCTTCGCCTCCGGCCCGACCCTGGGCGCCCACTTCCACAGCACGTCGGGCAACCGCACGGACGGCCCCTGGCCCTACACGGTCGAGGCGGGCAAGACCCTGTCGGACACCTGGTCCACCAGCAGCTCCACCGGCAACCAGATCAACCTGACGGTGTGGGGCCCCAACGGCTTCCTGCGCACCTGGACGGGCCCGGCGAAGAAGGCCGGCCCCGAGGTCACGGCCCGCCACGTGAGCGCCACCGGCAACCTGGCGCTGACGATGACCAACTCCGGCACGGCCGCGGTCAACCTCACGGTGACCAACGCCTACGGCGGCTCGGCCCAGACCTTCCGGGTCCTGGCCGGCGCCACGGTCACCCACACCGTGAACCTGGGTGCGACGGGCCGCTGGTACGACGTCAAGGTCGTCTCCGACCTCGACACCACCTTCCTGCGGCGTTTCGCGGGGCACGTGGAGACCGGCGCCCCGGGCGTCTCCGACCCGGCGCTCAGGACCGCCTGATCCGGTCCTCCGGTGCGCGCAGCAGCCGCCGTTCCAGGACCGCCAGGTCCGCGGGGCGGTGGCTGCGGGCGTGCCGGAGCAGCATGTCCCGGGCGGTGTCCGGGACCCGGCGCCGCTTCGGATGGCGGGTGGTGAACTCCTCGCCCGCGAAGAACCGCACGGCGCCCTCCAGCCCGGCGCGGTCCGACTCCCGCACCGCCCAGGCGAGTTCCGCGGTGGCGGCCCCGGCCAGCAGGCGCAGCGGGGCCCGTTCGGCGAGCAGCCACGCCGCGTCGCGCGGCTCCCGCCGTACGGCGCCCAGCCAGCCGAAGGCCACGCTCAGCGGCACCCCGCGCGGCGCCGCGGGATCCTCGGCGCCCGCGGCGAGGGCCCCGGCGTACTCCCGCAGCGCGGCCGGCGCCGCCGCCACCCAGCGGGTCCTGTGACGGGCCGGGATCCCGTCGGGGGACAGCGGGTCCAGCAGCCGGTTCGACTCGGGAGTGGCGTGCCGGGTCCCGTCGTCGTCCCCGCAGGAGCAGCCGAACAGGTCGTCGCCCGCCCCGGCCGCGCGCGCCCGGCCCAGCTCCCGCACGGCCCGTACCTCGGCGGCCTCGGCGGCATCGGTGATCTCGTAGCTGCGCGGGTGATGGGGGTGCCGGGCGCCGTCGGCCCGGGAGAAGTCCCCCATGACCAGCCGGTCCGTGCGTGATGTCGGGCTCACGGTGTGATGGTAGGCGCGATGGGCATGACGTACGGCGTCGGTTGTCACCACCTGAGTCACCGAGGGAGAACGCATGGCCATCGCCCACCGCCGGATCGGCACCGGACCCGTCCGCGTCATCGTGCTGCACGACTGGTTCGGTACGTCCGCCAACTGGGGCTCCGTGCTGGACCACTTCGACCCCGAGGGGTTCTCGTACGCCTTCCTCGACTACCGGGGCTACGGCGAACGCCGGGACGTCACCGGCCGCCACACCCTCCCCGAGATCGCCGACGACGTCCTCGAACTCGCCGACCAGCTCGGCTGGGACACCTTCTCCCTGCTCGGCCATTCCATGGGCGGCAAGGCCGCCCAGCAGGTCCTCGTCCGCGCCCCGCAGCGGATCGAGAAGCTGGTCGGGATCAACCCGGTCCCGGCCGCGCCGTACGCGATGGACGACGCCACCCACGCGCTCTTCTTCGGTGCCGCCGAGAGCCCCGAGAACCGGCGCGCCATCCTCGACCTCGTCACCGGCAACCGGGCGAGCCGCCGCTGGATCGCCGCCATGGTCGCCCACTCCCTGGAGGTCTCCCGGCCGGAGGCCTTCGCCGACTACCTCGCGAGCTGGCAGTCCCTGGACCTGTCCGCCGCCGTCAAGGGCAACACGGTCCCGGTGCTCGTCCTGGTCGGGGAGTACGACCTCGCGCTCACCGCCGACGTGATGCGCGCCACCTGGCAGGTCTGGTACCCGAACTGCCGCGTCCAGACGATCTCCGGCGCCGGGCACTACCCGCCGCACGAGACCCCCGTGGCCTTCGTCACCGAGGTGGAGGCCTTCCTCCGCGACTAGGCAACGAAAAACCCCTGGGGTACGAGGAGACCTCGTACCCCAGGGGATCAGGGTGAGTGACGGGACTTGAACCCGCGGCCACCTGGACCACAACCAGGTGCTCTACCAACTGAGCTACACCCACCACGAAGGGCGGCGGACCACCCGTTCGATGTGCATGCACAGCATAGCCGATCTGCGGGGTGGTCCTGCGACGCGTTATCCGGCCGACCGGCTCGCGGCCAGGGTGGCGGCGAGCCCGGCCGCGACCCCGCCGGACCGCCCGGCCGCGATCCCGCCGGACCGTCCGGCGGCGTGCTCGACGGCCGCGACGGCGAGGGCCCTGATGATCGGGTGGGGCCTCGTCCCGTCCCCCTGGAGCTCCGGCTGGAAGAGCGTGGCCAGGAAGAAGGGGTGCCCGGGCAGCTCCGCGATGCGCACCTGCCCGTCCTCGTCGTGCCCCGACAGCCGCAGCCCGTGCGCGGTGAGGGCCGGCAGGTGCCGCGGGGCGGGTCCGTAGTTGCAGTGGTAGCGCTCCATGGACCGCTCCGCGCCCAGCGCGGCCTCGGCGAGCGACCCGGGCTCGGCCCGTACGAGCCCCTCGTGGCCGACGAGCGAGCACGCGAGCGGGGCGATCAGCAGGTCCGCCGCACCGGGGTCGTTCTCGGCGTGCGCGACGCCGGCCAGCCCGCACACCGTCCGGGCGTACTCCAGCAGCGTGTGCTGGAAGCCGCCGCACGTCCCGAGGAAGGGGATGCCCTCCTCGCGGGCCACCCGGACCGCGGCCAGCGCCCCGGCCTCGCTGGCGTACGGGCTGCCCGGCAGCACCCACACGGCGTCGAAGCCGGCCAGGGTCCCGGCGGCCGCCTCGGCAGCGGCGTCGGCGGTGGGGATCCAGTAGGCGTCGAGGACGAGCCCGTCGCGGGTGGCGAGGGCGTCGAGGAGGAGCGGGATCCGGGTGTGGGACTTCACGTGCGGGGAGCGGTCGCCGACCAGGGCGATCCGCGCCACCCCCGTGTGCGCGGTGGGTTCGGTGGTCATGTGGATCATCTTGTGACCACCCCCTCCTTCAGCGCCAACGATTGTTCGTGCACCTGCGATAAGTGATCCTGATGGCCATGGATCCGCATCTGCTCCGCACCTTCGTCACCGTGGCCCGGCTGGCCTCCTTCTCCGGGGCCGCGCGCGAGCTGGGCTACACCCAGTCCGCCGTCTCCCAGCACATCGCCGCGCTGGAAGGGGACCTGCGGGCGGAGCTCCTCACCCGCCGGCCCGTCGCACCGACCCCGGCCGGGGTGCGGCTCCTGGAGCACGCCGGGCCGCTGCTGCTGCGGCTCGACGCCGCGCGGGCCGACGTACTGCGGCTGGCCGCGGCCCCGCCCGGCTGCGTCACGCTCGCCGCGTCCCCGCTCGCCGTGGGCCCGCGACTGCTCGCCGCCCTGCCCGCCACCGGGGTCACCCTGCGCGTGCTGCCCCCGTCCGAGGTGCCCGCCGCCGTGGCCACCGGCGGCTGTGACCTCGGGCTGGTCGACGGCCCGGCCGCGCCGAGCGATCCGCTGCGGCTGCCCGACGTGGCACCGCTCACCGTGACGGGCGCCGGGGAGGAGGACCTGGCCGTGCTGCTCCCCGGCGGGCACCCCTTCGCCCGGCGGGCCGCCGTCCGCCTGGACGACCTCACCGACGCCCGCTGGATCGACGCCCCCGGCGTCGGCCTGCCGCTCACCGCCGCCCGCGCCTCCGTCCGCTACGAGGGCACCGACGTGCACGCCCTCTGCGCGCTGGCCACCGCCGGGCACGGCCTGGTCCTCCTCCCGCGCCGCGTCGCCGAGGCCGCCGGCGCGGGCGTCGCCGTACCGCTGTCCGCCCCGCGCCTGGTGCACCGTACGGAACTGCTCTCGCCCGGCGCCCTGACCGGCGCGGCCGCTGCCCTGGCCGCACGGCTCACGGCAGGATCCCCCGTATGACCGATGACACCGATGCCGCCGGCCCCGCCCCCTTCACCGCGGCCGACTACGCCGCCCGCATGAGCGCGGCCGCGCGGAGCGCCGCCGACGCCGGGCTCGCCGGGCTGCTCATCGCCCCCGGCCCCGACCTCACCCACCTCACCGGATACCGGCCCACCGCCGAGACCGAACGGCTGACCCTCCTCGTCCTGGCCGCCGGGAAGGACCCGGTGCTCGTCGTGCCCGCCCTGGAGGCACCCGACGCGGCCAAGGCCCCCGGAGCCGCCGCGCTGACCCTGCGGGACTGGGCCGACGGGAAGGACCCCTACGCCCTGACCGCCCCGCTGCTGGACTTCCGCGGCCGCTTCGGGGTGAGCGACAACACCTGGGCCCTGCATCTCCTCGGCCTCCAGCAGGAGTTGCCGGGCACCTCCTACGCGCCGGTGACGAACTGCCTGCCCATGCTCCGTGCCGTGAAGGACCAGCGGGAGCTGGAGCGCATGGCCGCCGCGGCAGCCGCCGCGGACGCCGCCTACGCGCAGATCCTCCACCTCCCCTTCGCCGGCCGCCGGGAGACCGACGTCGCCGCCGACCTGGCCGCCCTGCTGCGCACGCACGGCCACTCGCAGGTCGACTTCACCGTCGTCGGCTCCGGCCCCAACGGGGCCGATCCGCACCACGAGGCCGGCGACCGCGTGATCCGCCACGGCGACATGGTGGTCCTCGACTTCGGCGGCCTGCGTTTCGGCTACGGCTCCGACATCTCCCGCACGGTGCACGTGGGCGAGCCCACCGCCGAGGAGCAGCGGGTCCACGACGTCGTCCGCGAGGCCCAGCAGGCAGGCGTGGCGGCGGTCCGGCCGGGCGTCGCCTGCCAGGAGGTGGACCGGGCGGCACGGGCCGTGATCACCGAATTCGGCTACGGCGACCGCTTCATCCACCGCACCGGGCACGGCATCGGCGTCACCACCCACGAGCCCCCGTACATGGTCGAGGGCGAGGAGCAGCCCCTGGTCCCCGGCATGTGCTTCTCCGTGGAGCCGGGCGTGTACCTGCCCGGCCGGTTCGGCGTCCGCATCGAGGACATCGTGACCGTCACCGAGGACGGCGGGCGCCGCCTGAACAACGCCCCGCGCGAGCTGGCCGTCGTCGACTGATACACGTCCCGGGCCGGCGCGCTCAGGGGCCGAGGACCACCGCCGACTCGCCGGGCAGGTGGATCCGCCCGTCGGGCCCGGGGTGTGCGAGCGGCTCCCAGGAGGCCAGCACGCGCACCCCGTTGCGGCCCAGTGCGATCGTCACCGGCTCGGCGGAGAGGTTCACGGCCACCCGTACGTCGCCCCGCCGGAAGGTGAGCCAGCGGCGCTCCTCGTCGTGGGCGACCCGGACCGCCGCCAGGTCCGGGTCGCGCAGGTCCGGGTGGGTGCGGCGGAGCGCGACCAGGGTGCGGTACCAGTCCAGCAGGCGGGCGTGGGGCGGCTGTTCGGGCTCCGACCAGTCCAGGCGGGAACGGTCCCGGGTGGCCGGGTCCTGCGGGTCGGGGATCTCCTCGGCCTTCCAGCCGTGCGCCGCGAACTCCCGGCGCCGGCCGGACCGCACCGCCTCGGCGAGCGCCGGATCGGGGTGGTCGGTGAAGTACTGCCACGGAGTGCGCGCGCCCCACTCCTCGCCCATGAACAGCATCGGCACGAAGGGCCCGGTCAGCGCCACCGTCGCCGCGCACGCCAGCAGTCCGGGGGAGAGGGAGGCCGAGAGCCGGTCGCCGAGGGCCCGGTTGCCGATCTGGTCGTGGGTCTGGGCGTAGCCGACGAACCGGTGGGCCGGGGTGCGGCGGTGGTCCACCGGCCGGCCGTGCGTGCGGCCCCGGAAGGACGACCAGGTGCCGTCGTGGAAGAAGACCCGGGTCAGGGTCTTGGCCAGGGCGGCCAGCGGGGCCTCGGCGAAGTCGGCGTAGTAGGCCTGGGATTCACCGGTCAGCGCGCAGTGCAGCGCGTGGTGGAAGTCGTCGTTCCACTGGGCCTGCAGGCCCAGGCCGCCGGCGGCGCGCGGGGTGGTGGTGCGAGGGTCGCACCGGTCGGACTCGGCGATCAGGAACAGCGGCCGGCCGGTCTCCGCGGCGAGCCCGTCGACGGCCGCGGACAGTTCCTCCAGGAAGGTCAGCGCCCGCCCGTCGGCCAGCGCGTGCACGGCGTCGAGCCGCAGCCCGTCGATCCCGTAGTCGCGCAGCCAGGCCAGCGCGCTGCCGACGAGGTACGCGCGCACCTCGTCGGAGCCGGGCGCGTCCAGGTTCACCGCGGAGCCCCACGGGGTGTGGTGGGTGTCGGTGAAGTACGGGCCGAAGGCGGGGAGATGGTTGCCGGAGGGGCCGAGGTGGTTGTGCACCACGTCGAGGACCACCCCCAGCCCGGCCGCGTGCGCGGCGGCCGTGAACCGGGCCAGGCCGGCCGGGCCGCCGTACGGTTCGTGCACCGCCCAGGGCGCGACCCCGTCGTAGCCCCAGCCGTGCCGGCCGGCGAAGGAGCACACCGGCATCAGTTCCACGTGCGTGACGCCGAGGGCGGTGAGGTGGCCGAGCCGGGCAGCCGCCGCGTCGAGGGTGCCCTCGGGGGTGAAGGTGCCGACGTGGAGCTCGTACAGGACCGCGTCCTGGAGCGGGACGCCCGGCGAGGGCGCGTGCTGCGGGGCGAGGGCCTCGAAGTCGACGACGGCCGACAGTCCGTCGGGTCCGTCCGGCAGCCGGCGGCCGCGCGGGTCGGGCAGCGGGGCGGTGTCCCCGTCCAGGAGGAAGCCGTAGCGGCTGCCGTCCCCGGCGGGGGCCTGCGCGGTCCACCAGCCGTCCCGGTCCGGATCGCGTGCCATGTCGTACGTCGCGTCGTCGAGCCGCAGCGCGACCCGGCCCGTCAGCGGCGCCCACACCTCGAACTGCACGGGCGGTCCCCTCGTCTGTCGGCGGTGTCCAGCATGCCTATCGTGCCCATCATTCCGGGCGTGGCGGGGGAGTTCTGGACACTCCGCCCCCGACGGGCCGACAATCACCCTGTGACGTCGAGTTTCGAACTTCCTGCCTTCCCCGCGCCGCGGCTGTCGGACGCCGAGCGAGACCGTGCGCTGGGCCAGCTCAGGGAGGGCGCGGCCCTCGGCAAGCTGTCCCACGACACCTTCCTGCGCCGCATGGAACTCGCCCTGGTGGCCCGCCGTTCCGAGGACCTCGCGGTCCTGACCGCCGACCTCCAGTCCAGGGAGGCCGCCGAAAGCCCGTGGACCCGTCGGCTGTTCGGCTGGGTCGGCCGGGCCTCGGCGGTGTCCGCCGGGGTCCGGCGCGCCTGGGCGGCCGAGCGGCTGCCCAAGCTGCTGCTGCCGCATCCGAGCGCGGCGGCCCTGCGGATCGGCCGCGACCCCGGCAACGGGCTGCGGCTCAGCCACGAGACCGTCTCCCGGATGCACGCGGAACTGAGCCTGCGCGACGGGGTGTGGGTGCTCAAGGACCTCGGCTCCACCAACGGGACCAGTGTCAACGGGCGCCGGGTGACGGGCTCCGCGGTCGTCCGCGACGGGGACCAGGTCAGCTTCGGGAACATGAGCTTCCGGCTCTCGGCGGGCTGAGCCCGGGGCCGGCGGCACGCCTCGCCGGCCCCCCGCCCCGCCCCCCTGCCGACCGGCCGCCGGGACCGGCCGCGCAGGATGGGGGTCATGGAACACACGCCCGTCATCCGCCGCGCCCGTGTCGGGGACCTGCCCCGGCTGGTCGAACTCATCCACGAGCACGTCGCGTACGAGAAGTCGGCCCCCCGCCCCGCGGACCTCGCGAGCCGGCTCGGCCCGCGGCTGTTCGCCGAGGACTCCCGGCTGTGGGTGCTGCTCGCCGAGACCTCCGACGGGGTCGTCGCCGGATACGCCGCCTGCTCGGCCGAGTTCGCGTTCTGGGACGCGCGGGACTATCTGCACATGGACTGCCTCTACCTGGCCGCGGCGGCCCGCGGCCAGGGTCTGGGCGCCGCCCTGATGGACGGCGTGACACAGCTGGCCCGCGAGCTGGGCCTGGAGCAGGTCCAGTGGCAGACCCCCGACTGGAACGAGGGGGCGATCCGTTTCTACGACCGCCTCGGCGCCGCCGCGCACCCCAAGTTCCGCTACGCCCTGCCCGTGGCGCGGTCGGCCGCCACGAGCTTCCCGTAGGCGGCCAGGACGGTCCGGGACTGGTGCTCCACCTGGGTGGCCACCGGGATCCAGCGGGCCCCGAACCGGGCCGCGAACTCCTCGCACCACCCGGTGACCAGCCGGTCCAGCCCGGGAGCCGCCGGATGCCCCTCGGCGCGCAGGACCCGCAGCAGCATCGCCGCCGCGCGCAGCGACAGCCGCCGCCCGAAGGCGTCGATGCTGGCGATGTACGCCGCCGTGGCCTCGGCGGGGGCGCCGGCACCGGTCCACTCGGCGGTGATCCGGGGGATCAGTGCGAGCGTCCAGTCCACCGCACGCAGCAGCGTGGCCGCCGCCGGGTCCTCGCAGCCGCCCGGGTGCGGCCCGTCCCGGTCCCGGCTCCGGCTCCGGTCCCGCTCCCGGCTGCGGGCCCGCTCCCGGGCCGCGCCGACGAGCGCTGCGTCCGCCGTGAGCCGCGCCGCCAGCATCCGCAGGGCGCCGCGCGGGTCGGGGTGCGGGGCGGGATCGTCCACCAGGTCGGAGGCCCACATGGGGACTTCGACGATCGCGGTGGTGCCGTCGTAGCGGTGGGCGTGGTACCAGGTGCTCAGCCGGGTGTCCTCGGGGTGGAACGCCCCGGCGGCCTCGCTCCCCGGCTGCGGGATCACGAAGATCCCGGGCCCGGGCGAGGGCCAGCCGGCGGCGTCCGAGGCCCCGTTCTCCACCGGGATGCGCAGTTCGGCGGCCGATTTGGCGAACGGCTCGGCGAGGCCGGGTATGTCCCTGGTGAGCTGAACCCAGGTGCCGCCGAGATCGGTGGCGTGCAGGGAGACCTGCAGGACGGGCCGCAACTCGTCGATGAGCGCGGTCAGTGCCAGGGTCTCCGGCGGCAGCCGGTCCGCGGGCAGTAAAGACGGCGCCCACTCGGGCTGTTCGGGGCCGGGCGGCCGGAAGAAGTGCCGGTGGTAGTCCAGGAGCGAGTACGGGCGGGGCGTGCGGTGCAGGTCCGCGCCGTCCGGGTCGGCGCAGAGCAGGAAGTGCCAGCCGCAGCCGGCCCGGGGCGCCGGGTCGCGCAGCAGCCGGTGGGCGAGCGAGAGCGCCGTGGCGCCGCCGACGGGCTCGTTGGCGTGCGCTCCGGCGACGACGAGGACGCTGCGGGCGTCCCCGTCCGCCGTACCGACCGGGCCGGCCGTCGCCGTGGCGGTCACCGTCGCGGCGACCGACAGCACCCAGATCGGCTGCCCGGCCCGCGAGGTGCCGGCCTGGCGGAGCCGGACCTCGCCCGGTCGTTCGTCCGCCAGCGCACGGGCGGCCAGCCCGAGTTCCTGCGGTGTGGGGTAGCACATGTCACGGAGGAGAGTCACATGGGATGCCATGCCCGCCGGGCCCGCCGCCTACTGCTGTAAGGGCCCCGCAGTTCCCCGGATCCGGGGGGAAACCCCTGGCCAAGGCTGCGCCGGCGCCTGCCGCTGGCGCTGGTGCAGGCCCCGGCCCGCCAGGCTCAGGAAGGCCTCGCCGACCGCCTCCGAGAGCGTCGGAGGGCGTGTAGGTGGCGGGCCACGTCGGAGGGCTCCGCGTCCCAGCCCACGATCAGCTGGCTCTCCGCGATCATCTCCGACACGTGCGGCCCCACCAGGTGCACCCCCAGCACCCGCCCGTCCCGCTCGGCGACCACCTTCACCGTGCCGCCCCGCCCGTGCACCATTCCCTTCGCCACCGCCGTCAGCGGCATCGTGTTCACCACCACGTCGTACGCCGCCTCGCGCGCCTGCGCCTCCGTCAGCCCGACGGCGGCGGTCTGCGGCGCCGAATACGTCACCCGCGGCACCGCCGCGGCCTTCGCGGAGCTCCTCGGAGCCTCGACCGCCACGGCACCGGGGCCGCCGGCGGGTCCTCAGCGGCGGAGCCAGACGCCCACCGGACGGTCGTCCAGCAGGGCTGTGACCTCGGCTGATCCGCTGTGCGCGGTGCGGGGTCCACGGTCGGCGTGCGGGGGGAGGACCGGCGTCCACGTGCCGGGCGGCAGGTCGACCCGGGTGTCGCGCCAGCCGCCCGACGCCGCCAGCCGGTGGGACAGCCGGGTGGCCGCCACCAGCAGGCCCGGCGCCCGGGTGAAGGCCACCAGGTGACCCGCCGCCGGGCCCCGGGCCGCGACGGGAGCGTAACCCCGGAAGAGTTCCGGCCGGTCCCGGCGCAGCCGCAGCAGCGCCGCCGTGAGGGCCAGCTTCTCCTCGGCCGGGTCCTGCGGGGCGGCCCCCGCGTCCAGCCGGGCCAGTGCCTCGCCCGGGAAGTGCGCCGGGCGCCGGTTGTCCGGGTCGACCAGCGCCCGGTACTCGGTCTCCGCACCCTGGTAGACCTCCGGGACCCCCGGCATCGCGAGGTGCAGCAGCGCCATGCCGAGCAGGTTCGCGCGGGCCGCCTGCGCCAGGTCCGCCGGGAGGTCGAGCGGGGCCGGGGCGTAGTCCGGCACGGCCGTCTCGTACTCCTCGTTCCGCTCGGTCCAGCTGGTGTGCAGGGCGGCCTCGCGGGCCCCCTTGAGCAGGGCGTCGGCCAGCCGCGGCAGCGCCTCGGGGGCCCGGCCGAGCCCGAACGCGGTCTGCCGGGCCACCCAGGCCAGGTGGGGGTCGCGGCCGGTCTTCCCGTCGGCCGGGCCGTCGGGGTCGGTCATCAGCTCCGGCGCCTGGGACAGCGCCGAGATCCGGGCCCTGACGTCCGCGCTGCGCTTGGTGTCGTGCGTGGACAGCACCGTGCCGGTCCGGGGCCAGTCCCGCGCCAGTGCGGCGCAGTACGCGTGGAACTCCTCGGGCGACACCGCCGGACGCCCGGGCTCCCCGCCCACCTCGGTGGCCGACAGCAGGGGCGCGTACCGGTAGAAGGCCCGGTCCTCCAGGGACTTGGCGCGCAGGGCCGCCGAGGTCTGGGCGAAGCGGGCGGCGAAGGCCGGGTCCCGCAGCAGCAGCTCCCGTACGCCCGCCACCGCGGCCGCACCGGCCAGCTCGCCCGCCCGCTCCAGCGCCTGCGGCGGCAGCTCCGGCTCGCCGGGATAGGGCCGGTAGACGGGAAAGGCGATCAGCAGTTCGCGTACGGCGGCGGCCAGTTCCTCGCCGGCCCGGCGCTCCAGCGCCCCCAGTTCGGCGGCCAGGTCGCCGGTCAGGACCTCCCGCGCACAGGCCCGGGCCGTCTCCGGCCACTGCGGCAGTCCGGTCGACTCCCCGTACCGGGCGGCCAGTTCGGCCGCGCCCGCCGGGTCGGTGAACACCCCGTCGACCCGGTGCAGGGCGTCGTACCCGGTGGTCCCCGCCACCGGCCACCCGGCCGGCAGCCGCTCGTGGCGGGCCAGGATCTTCTCCACCACCACCCAGCAGCCGTCGCCCGCCGCGGCCCGCAGCCGGCCCAGGTACTCCTCCGGGTCCGCCAGACCGTCCACGTGATCGATCCGCAGGCCCTGCGCGACACCGTCGCGGACCAGCTCCAGCACCTTCGCGTGGGTGGCCGTGAACACCTCCGGGTCCTCCACCCGGACCCCGATCAGTTCCGAAATGGTGAAGAAACGCCGGTAGTTGAGCGCCGTCCCGGTTTCGCGCCACCACGCGGGCCGGTACCACTGCGCGGCGAGCAGCTCCGGCAGCGGCAGGCCCGCGGTCCCCTCCCGCAGCGGGAACTCCTGCTCCCCGTGGCGCAGCACCCCGCCGTCGACCCGCAGGTCGCAGGAGTCCACCGGGCCGGGGAGCAGCGGGAGCGCCACCTGGCCGCCGCCCGCCTCCCAGTCGATGTCGAACCAGCGTGCGTACGGCGATCCGGGCCCGTCCCGCAGCACCTCCCACAGCGGCCGGTTCAGCCGCAGCGGCGTCGGTACCGCCATGTGGTTGGGCACGATGTCGAGCACCAGGCCGAGACCGTGCGCCCGGGCGGCCCCGGCCAGGGCCCGCAGGCCGGCCTCGCCGCCGAGCTCGGCCCGTACCCGGGAGTGGTCGGTGACGTCGTACCCGTGGGCCGATCCGGGCGCCGCCTCCAGGACGGGGGAGAGGTGCAGGTGCGACACGCCGAGCGAGGCGAGGTACGGCACGGCCGCCTCGGCCGCCGCGAAGGGGAATTCCGGGCGCAGTTGGAGGCGGTAGGTCGACGCCGGAGTGACAGGATTCGGAACATCAGATTCCGATGCGGGGGTCGGGCGCGGCTGGCTCATGAGAACGTACGTACCCAACCTGCCGGATTCCGTGCCATGACCCAATGCATCCGAGTGACTGCGCCGGGTTAGTGTCGATCAAGTGGTTGGAACCGTCGACACCTATCGAAGAGTCATCGCCCTGACCGGGCCCCTACTCCCGCTCGTCTCATTCCTCGCCCGACTGCCCGTCGCGATGTCCCAGTTCGGAAGCTTCCTGCTGGTCGCCCAGACCAGCGGCTCCCTGGCCACCGCCGGCATCGTCGGAGGGGCGCTCTCCATCGGCCAGGTCCTCTGCGGGCCCGTCCTCGGCTGGCTCGCCGACCGGCACGGCCAGCGGCCCGTCGTCCTGGCCGCCGCCGCGGTGAACGCCGTCGCCACCGCGGCTCTGGTCGCCGGTGCGCTCACCCACCTCGCGACGCTCCCGCTCGCCGCGGTCGGCGCCGTCACCGGCGCCTCCGTGCCGCTGATCGGGCCGCTCGCGCGGACCCGCTCCGTCGCCCTGGCCCACCGCGCCGGGGCCGACGAGGGCGTCGTGGGCGCCGTGCACGCCCTCGAAGGCACCCTGGACGAGGTCTCCTTCGTCTTCGGGCCCGCCCTGGTCGGGCTCGCCTCACTGCTCGCGCACCCGGCCTTCGCCCTGGCCGGCGCGGCCGGCCTCGTCGCCGTCTTCGGCAGCGCCTTCGCCCTGCATCCGACCGCCTCCGTCACCTCCGGGGCGCCGGCGCGTGAGCGGCGGGCGGGCAGCCGGGTCCGGACGCCCGCCGTGGTCCACGCCGTACGGGGCTCCCTCGCCCTCCAGGGCGTGATGTTCGGCGCCTGCCAGGCCGGCATCACCGCACTCACCATCCGCCTCGGCGTCCCGGACCAGGCCGCCGTCGTCTACTCCGCGATGGGCGTCGTCAGCGCCGCCGTCGGCCTCGCGCTCGGCGCGCTGCCCGCCCGCTTCGGTCTGCGGCTGCGCTGGCGGGTGGCGACCGGCGCCGCCCTCGTGCTCTCGGCTCCGCTGCTGGTCACCGACGGCCTGTGGCCGCTGTACGCGGTCGTCACCGTGCTCGGGGCCGCCTACGCACCCCACCTGATCACCGCGTTCGCGCTGACCGAGCGGGCCGTGGAACCGGTCCGGCTCGCCACCGCCATGGCCTTCGCCGCCAGCAGCCTGGTGGCCGGGCAGGCCGCCGCGCTCGTCGTCTCCGGGCGCCTCGCCGAGCGGTACGGCCCCGGCGGGGCCTTCGCCGTGGCCGTGGGGGCGGCCGCGCTCTGCCTGACCCTCGCCCTCGTCACCCGCGTGCCCGCCGCCCGTACGCCCGCGGCCCAGGGCGCCGAGCCGGCCCTGCCGCCGGTCCCGGACCCCGCCTACGCCGGCCGCTGAAGCACCACCAGGCACCGCCCCGTCAGCGCCACCCGGTCGCCGGCCGCGTACTGCGGCCCGGTGCCGGGTGGCAGTACGTCCGCCCGGGAGGTGTCCACCACCAGCCGCCACTGCATGCCGTGCCCCGGCGGAACGGTGAAGTCCTGCGGCTCGGCACCCGCGTTGAACATCAGCAGGAAGGAGTCGTCCGTGATCCGCTCCCCGCGGCTGCCCGGCTCGGAGATCGCCTCACCGTTGAGGAACACGGTCAGCGCCCGCGCGTGCTGCGCCTGCCAGTCGCGCGCCCGCATCTCCTCGCCGTGCGGGGTGAACCAGGCGATGTCGGAGAGCTCGTCGTGCGTGCCCTCCACCGGGCGCCCGTGGAAGAAGCGGCGGCGCCGGAACACCGGGTGGTCGCGGCGCAGCCACACCATCTGCCGCGTGAACTCCAGCAGCGACGGCGCCGGTTTGCCGGGCTCCGGCCAGCCCACCCACGACAGTTCGTTGTCCTGGCAGTAGGCGTTGTTGTTGCCGCCCTGGGTGCGGCCGAACTCGTCGCCGTGGCTGAGCATCGGCACGCCCTGGGACAGCAGGAGGGTGGCCGTGAAGTTGCGCATCTGCCGCTCGCGCAGCGCCAGGACCTCCGGGTCCTCGGTCGGTCCCTCCACCCCGCAGTTCCAGGACCGGTTGTGGCTCTCGCCGTCCCGGTTGCCCTCCCGGTTGGCCTCGTTGTGCTTCTCGTTGTACGAGACGAGGTCGTTCAGGGTGAAACCGTCGTGGCAGGTGGTGAAGTTGATGGAGGCCAGCGGGCGCCGGCCGTCGTCCTGGTAGAGGTCCGAGGAGCCGGTCAGCCGTCCCGCGAACTCCGCGAGCGTACGCGGCTGCCCGCGCCACAAGTCCCGTACGGTGTCGCGGTACTTGCCGTTCCACTCCGTCCACAGCGGCGGGAAGTTGCCCACCTGGTAGCCGCCCTCGCCCAGGTCCCACGGCTCCGCGATCAGCTTCACCTGGCTGACCACCGGGTCCTGCTGGACCAGGTCGAAGAACGACGACAGCCGGTCCACCTCGTGGAACTGCCGGGCCAGCGTCGCCGCGAGATCGAAGCGGAAGCCGTCCACGTGCATCTCGGTGACCCAGTAGCGCAGCGAGTCCATGATCAGCTGGAGCACGTGCGGGGAGCGCATCAGGAGGGAGTTCCCGGTGCCCGTGGTGTCCATGTAGTGCCGCGGATCGTCCGACAGCCGGTAGTACGAGGCGTTGTCCAGCCCCCGGAAGGACAGCGTCGGCCCCAGGTGGTTGCCTTCGGCGGTGTGGTTGTAGACGACGTCGAGGATCACCTCGATCCCCGCCTCGTGCAGGGCCCGCACGGCCGACTTGAACTCCAGCACCTGCTGGCCGCGGTCACCCGAGGCGTAGCCGTTGTGCGGGGCGAAGAAGCCGATCGTGTTGTAGCCCCAGTAGTTGCTCAGCCCGTCGTTGACCAGCCGGTGGTCGTTGACGAACTGGTGCACCGGCATCAGCTCCAGCGCCGTGACCCCGAGCTTGGCGAGGTGGCCGATGACCGCCGGGTGCGCGAGCGCCCCGTACGTCCCGCGCAGCTCCTCGGGGAGGTCCGGATGACGCATGGTCAGGCCCTTGACGTGGGCCTCGTACAGCACGGTGTGGTGGTACTCGTGGCGCGGCGGCCGGTCGTTGGCCCAGTCGAAGTACGGATTCACCACCACCGAGCTCATGGTGTGCGGGGCGGAGTCCAGGTCGTTGCGGGAGTCGGGGCGGCCGAAGTGGTAGCCGTACACCGCCTCGTTCCAGTTCACCCCGCCGCTGATGGCCCGCGCGTACGGGTCGAGCAGCAGCTTCGCCGCGTTGCAGCGGCGGCCGCGCTCCGGTTCGTAGGGGCCGTGCACGCGGAAGCCGTAGCGCTGCCCCGGCATGATCCCGGGCAGGTAGGCGTGGCGGACGAAGGCGTCCGTCTCCCGCAGTTCGACGGCGGTCTCGGACCCGTCGTCGTGGAGGAGGCACAGCTCGATGCGCCGGGCGGCCTCGGAATAGACGGCGAAGTTGGTCCCGGCGCCGTCGTACGTGGCGCCGAGGGGATACGCCTGTCCTGGCCAGACCTGCATAGACAACGACTCTTCCCTCGGTGTCGAAAGACGTCCCGGATGATCCGGCTTGGACCGCGTCACTGCCAGATCTTCCCCGAAAGAGGGGCCGCAAGCGCGGACTTGGGAGTGGTCCTACCGGGTGACCCGCAGACCTGACAGTCGGGTCAGCGGACTGTCCGCGCATCGGATAATGGGTCAATGGACGGTCCGTGTGAGGGCCATCGGGCTGCACCGGGCCGCGCGCGCGGGATACCCTTCCGTGATCACTGGAGACGGGCGTCCAGACGCAGAAGGCGGTGCACGGGTGAGCTCGGGAGGTCTGGAGCTGCCCCCTGGTGACAGCAGTCACGAGGGTGGCCCGGCGGACGCCCCAGGTGGTGTCCCCGGCGGGGCGCCGACGGGGATCCCGGCAGGGGCGGTCTCCCTGGCGGGCGGGCCGGCGGAGGCCGGGAGCGCGCGGGCCGGCGCCGAACTGGACTGGGGCGCGGAGGCCTGGAGCGAGGTCCGTACCCGGGCGCAGCGGGCGGGCCGGGCGTACATCTGGCTCAACCTGATCGAACAGCGGCTGCGGTCGGTGGTCGGCGCGGTGCTGCGGCCGATCTACGAACCGGTGCACGGCGGGGACGACTGGGTCGTCGCGGCCGCCGGTCCCGCCGGGCAGGAGTGGGTGCAGCGGGCCGTCGCCGTGCGCGAGGTGAGCCGGCGCAAGGGCTATCTCCTCGACTCCGCCGACGACAACGTACTGAGCTTCCTGACCCTGCCGCAGCTGCGGGAGCTGATGGTCCAGCACTGGCCCTGCTTCGAGCCGTACTTCGACGACCGGCGCGAGATCGAGCTGGCCCTGGACGAGCTGGAGGTCACCCGTAACGTCGTCTCCCGCAACCGGGCCCTGTCGCGGCCCGTGCTGGAACAGGCGGAGCGGGCCTCGGCGCGGCTGCTGGAGGTACTGGGCGGCGGCTCCGGCAGCCCCGCCGCGGACCGGCTGCCGATCGACGCCGTCGAGGACCTGGTGGGCGACCGGTACGCGGACGTCGTCTCGGTCCACCCGGACCGGGTGCGGCTCCAGCGCAACCTGCCGGCGGAGGACCTCTTCGGCGGTGCGCGACGGCTCGACGCCATCGGGATAGGGCTCAACCTGCTGGTGCAGAACTTCTCGGGGCGAAGACTCGTCCGGCTGACGGAGGCGGGCTGCCGGGTGCGGCTGCTGTTCCTGAACCCGGCGAGCAGCGCGGTCAAACGGCGCGAGCGGGAGCTGGGGCTGCGCAAGGGGGAGCTGAGCCGCTCGGTGGAGATGAACATCCTGCACGTGCGGCGGGTCCGGGCGGGGCTGCGGGACCCCTCGCGCTTCGAGATCCACGTCTTCGACGAGACGCCGCGCTTCACCGCCTATCTGGTCGAGGGGCAGTCCTCGGGGATCGCGGTGGTCCAGTCGTACCTGCGGCGGGCGCGGGGCATGGAATCGCCGGTGCTGGTACTGAGGGGCGGCGGCCGGGGGGTGCCCAAGGACGCGGACCACGGGCTGTTCGCGACGTACCGGGAGGAATTCGAGTCGATGTGGGAGGACTCCCGCCCGGTGTCGTGAGCGCCCGGACCGCCGCCGCAGGGGCCCGTCGTCGGGCTTGTCAGTGGCCCGTGGCAGGCTGAAACCCGTTGACCGAAGGTGTACGGGGGAGGGACACGGGGTGGAGGACCAGCGCGGTACGGGGGGCTGGCACGGCCGGGTGCTGATCGGGTTCGACCTGGAGACGACCGGCACGGAGCCGGGCGAGTCGAGGATCGTGACGGCGGCCGTGGTCGAGGTGCGCGGCGGCGCGGTGCACGAACGGCGCGGCTGGCTCGCGGATCCGGGGATACCGATCCCGGAGGGGGCCTCGGCCATCCACGGGATCAGCACCGAGCGGGCGGTCGCGGAGGGCCGCCCGGTGCGGGAGGTCGCCGACGAGGTCGCGGCGGCACTGGTCGCGCACTGGCGGACGGGAGCGGTGGTCGTCGCGTACAACGCGGCCTTCGACCTCACCCTGCTGAGCGCCGAGCTGGCCCGGCACGGGCTGCCCTCGCTGGCCGACCGGCTGGGCGGCGAGGAGACGGGCCCGGTGGTGGACCCGCTGACCATCGACCGGGCCGTGGACCGCTTCCGGCGCGGCAAGCGGACCCTGGAGGCGGTCTGCGGGGTGTACGGGGTCACCCTGGAGGAGGCGCACGACGCCGGCGCGGACGCGCTGGCCGCGGTCCACGTCGCTCGCGCGATAGCCGAACGGCACCCGCAGGTGGCCGAGCTGACCCCGGCCGACCTGCACGCCCGTCAGGGCACCTGGCACGCCCGCTGGGCCCGCGACTTCCAGTCCTACCTGCGCCGCCAGGGCACCCCGGACGCGGTGATCGACACGGCCTGGCCCCTGCGCACCCTGGTCCCGGCCTGACGGGCCCGCCCGAACGGCCGCGGGCGGACCCCCGGAGACGGGGCAGGGACCAGGCCATGCGGACACGACCTAGCGGTCGAGGAACGGGGCCAGTGCCGCGGTGAGTTCGGCGGGGGCGTCCAGCGCGATGAGGTGGGCGGCGGTCGGGAACTCGACCAGGGTGGCGCCGTGGATCTCGGCGGCGTAGCGCCGTGCGATGTCCTGGAAGTCGGCGACGTCGAGCGTGCCGATACCGACCAGGGTGGGGACCGAGATGCCGGACAGGTCGCCCCGCACGACTGCCTGGGAGTGCTCGCCGACGACGTCCTGGTTCACCAGCGACGTGCGGATCGGCTCGCGGAGCCGGTCTGCCAGGCCGGTGGGGACGTCGTCCCACGTGCGGGCCGGCCCGCGCACCCACATGTCCAGGTTCGTGGCGACGGCGGCGTCCAGATCGCCCGCGGCCAGGGCTGCGGTCTCCGCCTCGTCGTACGCGATCATCTCGGCGCCCCAGCCGTACCCCGGCCACGGCGCGGCCAGCAGCGCCAGGGAGTGCACCCGGTCCGGATGGGTGAGGGTGAAGTCCACGGCGACGCGGCCGCCCCAGGAAGCGCCGACGAGGCGGACGCGTTCGTGGCCGAGGTGGTCCAGGAGCCGGCGCAGGTCGTCGGTCTCGCTGAACGCACCGCTCGGCGGAGCGGACCGTCCGAAGCCGCGCAGGTCGTAGCGGATGACGGTGTGCCGCTCCGCGAGGGCGGGCACGACCGCGTCCCACATGTGGTGGTCGGCGATGCCGGCGTGCACGAGGACGACGGGCGGTCCGTCGCCGGTGACGACGTAGGAAAGGTGTCCGAGGTCGTCGGAGAGTGTGATCATCCGCAGATGTTCGCAGGTCGGCGACTCGCCCACCACCCCTTAGAAGGAGTGCCAGCGCGTGCGCGGGTCGCCGCTGCGCAGAGAGGCCACACGGCGGTGGAACTCGGTGCGGGCGGCGGCGTTGCCGGGTGCGTGCTGGGCGACCCAGGCACAGCTGGCCGTTTCGCGGGCGCCGCGCAGGACCGCGCAGCCCTCCCATTCTCGGACGTCCCAGCCGTACGCCGCCGCGAAGGCCTCGTACTCCCCGGGAGGCGTGCCGTACCGGTCGCGGGACAGGGCCATCACCACCAGGTCGTGTTCGCGCAGGTCGGCCGAGACGGTCTCCAGGTCGACCAGGACCGGGCCGTCCGGGCCCACGTGGACGTTGCGCGGCAGGGCGTCGCCGTGGACCGGGCCCGGCGGCAGGTGCGGGGTCAGGGCCGCCACCTCGTCCGCGTAGGCGTCCCGGCGGGAGCGCAGGTACGCCGCGTCGGCCGGGTCGACGGCGTCCCCCGCCAGTCGCAGCCAGCGTTCGACCCCGCCCAGCAGTTCCCGCGGCGGCAGGGCGAACGGCGGTTGCGGCAGGGCGTGGACGGCCCGCAGCAGCACCGCGAGGTCCTCGGGCCCGGCGGGCCGCACCGCCTCCGGGAGCCGGTGCCACAGGGTCAGCGGATGCCCGCCCACCAGCCGCGGCTCCGGCTCGGCCGCGCGGACCGCGGGGACGCCGGACGCGGCGAACCAGCCGGCCACCGCGAGTTCGCGTTCGGCCCGTTCCAGCAGCGCGGCCTCCCGGCCCACCTTGACCACGAGGTCGCCGACGGCGAACACGGCGTTCTCACCCAGCGCGAGCAGCGCGGGCCCCGCAGCCCCGGCCCCGGTCAGGCCCGCCGCCGTCAGTACGTCCCTCGCCCGCGCTTCGTCCATGCCGCTGTTCTACCACCGCCCGAACGGGCCGGCCGGGGGGAGAGTCCGGTCAGAGGGGGTCGCCGAGCGGGCCGTACCGCGCCTGAAGTTCCTTCGCCCAGTGGGCGGCGAAGTCGGGCCGGGTGCCGTCGGCGTCGGTGAACCCGTACTCCTGGTACAGGCCCCAAGTGGCCAGGGCCCGGCCGGTCCTGGACATGATCCGCGGGTCGGCGGCCAGTGCCGCGACCGCCCGGCCCAGGTACGCGGGGGATTCGGAGTGGGCGAAGTCCGGGTCCTGCGCCACGCCGTCGCGCCAGTTGCCCTCGGTGACGCCGAAGTGGTCGAGCATGGCCTCGGACCGCAGGAACCCGGGCGTGATCGCCACGGCGGCGACGCCGTGCGGCTGCAGCTCGGCGGCCTGAGCGAAGGCGAGGCGGATCACCGCCGACTTCGCCAGGTCGTAGAAGAACGAGCCGCGGTAGCGGGCGGTGTTGCCGTCGGTGACCTCGACCACCAGGCCGCTCCCGCGGGCGACCATCAGCGGCAGCGCGTACCGGCTCGTGATCACGTGGGTCTCCACGGCCTGCCGCAGCAGCCGCAGGCCGGTCTCCAAGTCCTGCTCCCACAAGGGGTGTTCCCAGTCGGTCAGCGGATCTGCGCCCCACACCGAGTTGACCAGGACGTCGAGCCGCCCGTCCTGTTCGGCGGCGATCCGCTCGACGAGGGCCCGGACCTCCTCGGGACGGCTGTGGTCGGTGCGGACGGGGACGCCCACGCCGCCCGCGGCCGTGATCCGCGCCGCCGTTTCCTCGATCGTCTCCGGGCGGTCCAGGTCCGAGCGGCCGGAGGCGCTGCTGCGTCCGGTGACGTACACCGTCGCGCCGGCGGAGCCGAGCTCGACCGCGATGCCCCGTCCGCCGCCGCGGGTGCCGCCGGCGACCAGGGCCACCTTTCCGGCCAGGGGCTGTCCGGCCGGCGGGCGTGTGTCGGTCGTCATGATTCCTCCGTTTCGCGGGGGTGGCGGCGGGGCGGGAGATGGGGGAGCAGTACGGCGTCGAGTTCCCGGCGCAGCCGCTGGGCGAGGCCGCCGCGGCGTTCGACGGCCCAGGACAGGCCCGCGCCGGCGGTGATCGCCTGCACGGTGCCGGCCAGCGCCGCGACATCGGTCCCGGCGCGGAGCTCGCCCGCGTCGGCGGCCTCCGCCAGCAGTGCCTCGATCGCCCGCCGCTGGGCCCGGTGTACGGCCAGGGCGCGTTCGTACAGCTGCGGATCGGTGAGGTCCGTACACAGGAAGGCCAGGTGGTGGGCGAAGCTCTCCGGCGTGTCCATGCCGGCCAGGTTCTGCGACGTCAGCGCCGCCAGGGCGTCGAGCGCGGTGGTCCCGGCGTCCCGCACCCGCCCGGCCGCCTCGCCCGCTTCCTTCGCGGACCGGTCGGCCAGCGCCAGCAGCAGACCGCGCTTGGAGCCGAAGCGCTGCACCAGGGTGCCGGGCACCAGGCCGACCTCGCGGGCCACGGCCGCCAGGGTGAGCCCCGTCGGCCCCACCCGGCCCATGACCCGGGCCGTGGCCTGCAGGATCACCGCGTCCTCGATGCCGCGCGGGCGTGCCACGACCGGCCACCTCCTCATTAATGAATGCCTGTTCATTCATTAAACCTTCCGGCCGGCCGGTGCGGCAAGCCCGGCCGCGGGTGGTGGCTTGCGGTGGCCGGCCCGATGCTGGAGTGGTGGGTGCCGAAAAAGACGTGAGCGCAGGCCGCGGCCCCAGCAGCGTGGCGCGACGCGCTATCCGCACCACCCTCTGCGCGTGCGGAGCGTTCTACGTGTGCCTGTACGGGCTGGACCAGCCCGTGGCGGCGACGTACGCGCTCTTCGCGGTGGTCTCGATGGCGGCCCTCTCCCGCATCCCCGGCACCGGCGACCAGCGGGCGGCCGTCCTGGCAAGGACCCTGCCGGTGGTGTGGCTGCTGCTCACCGCCGGCACCTTCCTCGCGGTACGGACCTGGACCGCCGTGGCCGGCATGCTGGTCATCGGCTTCGCCATCGCCTTCGTGGCCGCGGCCGGACCCCGGGCGGCGGGGGCCGCCCCCGGGCTGCAACTGCTCTACATCCTGCCGTGCTTCCCGCCCTACGCGCCCGACACCCTCGGCGCACGGCTGGGGGGCGCGACCTTCGGTCTGGTCCTGCTCGTCCTCGCCGAGAAGTTCGTCCTGCCCGAGCCGCGCGGCACCACCTACCGGGAGCTGGCCGCCGGGGCGGCCGCCACCGCCGCCCGCTTCGCCGCCGAGCTGGGCCGCGCCCCGTACACGTTGCCCGCGGCCGAGGTGGAGACCGCCCGGAAGGTCGGCGAGTCGCTGCGCCCCCTGCACGTGGAGGAGGCCGAACGCCCCGCCGGGCCCGGCCTGCGCGACCGCGCCCTCGCCCACACCGGCCTGGGAGCGCGCACGCTGCTCGGGCGGCTGGTGGTTCTGCCCCCGCCCCCCGCGGGGCAGCCGCCGGTGAAGACCGGACTGGAGCTGCTGGAGGCCGTCGGCCGGTCCGCCGCCGAGACCGGAGCCCTGCTGGCCGGGACGGGGCGCGCGACCGACGAGGCCGACGCCCTGCGGCGACTGCGGGAAGAGGTGAGGGAAGCGGCCGCGCGGGAGCCGCAGCCGGTGACCGAGGTGCGCGGCCGCCGCAGGGCGGCCCTGCTGGAGGTGGCGGACGCCGCCGTGGCCTTCGCGACCGCGGCCGAGCTGGCGGTCCGGGGCCGGCGCGCCCCGCTCCCGGCGGGGACCGACTCCGGCCGGTTCTGGTACGCGGGCCGGCGGGCGCCCCGCCTGTGGTGGCACCGGTTGGCGGCGCACGCCGGGCCCCGCTCCGTGCACTTCCAGAACGCCGTCCGGATCAGCCTCGCCCTCGCGGTCGTGCGCACGATCGCCGGCGTGGAGTCGCTGCCCCACGGCTTCTGGGCGATGCTGGCCGTCCTCAGCCTGACCCGGACCACGGTCTCCCAGACGAAGGCGACCGTCCGCCAGGCGCTCGCCGGAACCCTGCTCGGCGCGCTCCTGGCCGCCGGAGTCCTGGCCCTCGTCGGCGGCCACACCACCGTCTACGCCGTCATCCTGCCGCTGGTGATGCTCGTCGCCTTCACGGTGGGGCCGGTCCGGGGCGTGGGCTGGGCCCAGGGCATGTTCACCCTCGTCGTGTCCTTCGTCTTCGCGCAGCTGGCGCCCGTGACCTGGCGACTGGCCGGGGTCCGGCTCATGGACGTGATCATCGGCAGCACGATCGGGGTCGTGTTCGGGCTGCTCGCCTGGCCGCGGGGAGCGCAGTCCGAGCTGCACCGCGCGGTCGCGGTGCTGCTGGCGCGGGAGGCCGAGACGGTCGAGAGGACCACGGCCGCGGTGGTCGCCGGCAGGCGTGACACCGCCCCCGACGACCACGCGCTCCAGCTCGCGCTCTCGCTGGCGGAGAGTGCCTACGCGCAGCGCCAGAGCGAGCCGCGGGCGCCGGTGGCCGGTGCGCCCGACTGGCAGGCGGCCATGATCACGGGCCATCACGTGCTCTGGGGCTCCCGGAGGCTGCTCGCACGCGCCGGACCCGACCTCGGGCCGGGCAACGGGGAGCGGCTCAGCGGCCGGGCGGACGGTGTGGCCGCCGGGATGCGGGGTGCGGCGCAGTGGGCGGCCACGATCCCGTCGGCGGACGGGGCGCACGGCGACGGGCCCGCAACCGTCGGGGCGGCCGCCGATCCGACGGCCGGAGCGGCCGGCGTGGCGCAGGTGCCGGAGGTCGTCGCCCCGTCGGAGTTCTTCGCCGCCCAGACCTGGCTCGACTCGCTCACCCTCGACGTCGAGCGGGTGCTGGCGCCCTGCCGCGCCCCCGCCCCGGCCGACCCCGCCGGCGCGGCCCGGCCCCCGGACCCGCCCGCCTCCCCGGGCACCTCGGGTGGTCCGCCGTCCTAAAGGGTGTTGCAGAAGGCTCAGTCTTGGGCATTTTGCCTGTATGGGTGGGGTGTTGCGGGCTGAGCCGGTGTGGGTGGAGACGTTCACGGGCTT
>NZ_JOAK01000009.1 GCF_000720455.1 Streptomyces virginiae
GTGGCAGGGTCCGTCTCCGATCGGTGGCAAGGCCCGGCCCGGTTCGCCGATCGCGACGAACGCGGCCGGCACCCTGGTGGCGTTCGTCGACACCAATGGAAACCTTGTCAATGACTGGGTGAGCAACGGGGCGTGGCAGGGGCCGTCCGGCCTGGGCGGTCAGCCGCGCGGGGATTCCCCGCTGGCGTTCAATGCCGCCGGTGACCACATCTACTTCATCGACGGCAGCGGCGACGTCGCCAATGACTGGGTGAGCAATGGTGCCTGGCAGGGTCCGTCCCCGATCGGTGGCAAGGCGCGGGCAGGTTCCGGTCTCGCCACCGACGCCGCCGGTACGCATGTCGCGTTCGTCGACACCAATGGCAACCTCGCGAACGACTGGGTGAGCAACGGGGCGTGGCAGGGGCCGTCCGGTATGGGCGGTCAGCCGCGCGGGGACTCGCCACTGGCGTTCAATGCGGCCGGTGACCACATCTTCTTCATCGACGGCAGTGGCAGTGTCGCCAATGACTGGGTGAGCAACGGTGCGTGGCAGGGTCCGTCCGGGATCGGTGGCAAGGCGCGGGCGGGTTCGGGTCTCGCAACCGATGCCGCCGGTACGCATGTCGCGTTCGTCGACACCAACGGCAGCCTCGCCAACGACTGGGTGAGCAACGGGGCCTGGCAGGGGCCGTCCGGCCTCGGCGGCACCAGCCGCTGACCGCCACCCCGGCACGCGGGGGGTGTCGGGGATCCAGGAGCCGTGGAGGCCGGCGGTGACGCGGTGGGGGAGGTGGATGGTGGCGATCTTGTCGAGGCCGGTGGCGTCGAGGACGAGGAGCTGCGAGGCGTCCTGCTTGATGTCGGAGACGACGGTGAGGAGGTAGCCGTCGTCTTCGTTGGTGGCGCCGGTGGCGGGGACGTAGACGGCCTCGCTGGGCAGGCGGGCGTCGCCGACCTGGTGGATGCGGCGGGCGCCGGTGGTGCGGTCGTACTTGACCAGGCCGTAGCCGCCGAGGCCGTTCTCGTCGGGGAAGGCGATGGCGTACTGGTAGCGGTTCTCGCTGCCGAGGTAGTCCTCGTTGAGGGTGGGGAACTCGACGGGGAGGTCGTCGATGATGTGTTCGTCGACGGTGCCGGCGGTGAGGTCGATGGTCCAGCGGCGGGTGTAGGAGCGGGAGACGGGCTCGCTGCCCCGTCCGGGGGAGCCGGTCCACCAGTTCCAGGAGAGGCGGAAGCCCTCGCGGTCGACGGTGGGGCCTTCGAGGACGATGCGGCCCTGGCCGTCTTCGTAGGCGTTGGAGACGTGGAGCATGTTGCCGGGTTCGATCGAGAACCAGCGGACGTCGCGGGCTCCGTCGGCTCCGCGGGGCATGACGCCGATACGGGAGGGCTGCTGGTCGCTCCAGCCGTACGGGATGCCGGAGGGTTCGGTGGGGTCGAAGGTGACGTTGCCCTCGATGAAGACGACGTGGCGGCGGGTGAGGGCGAAGTCGTGCTTGAGGGCGCCGGTGGCTCCGGGGACTTCGGCGCTGTGGACGAGGGCGCCCTTGGCGTCGGCGACGTGGTAGGTCAGGAACGGGGGGACGGGCGAGGAGCCGAAGAAGTGGAGCTCGCCGGTGACCGGGTCTTCCTTGGGGTGGGCGGTCATCGCGGTGGGGAGCTTGCCGTCGAAGTCGTAGGCGCCTACGGTGCCGAGGTCGCGGTCGAGCTCGAAGGGCAGGTTGGCCTCGCACAGGGCGAGGAGCCGTCCGGCGTGTTCGATGACGTGGGTGCCGGCGGCGCTGGCGGTGAGGTCGGGGCCCTTCTCCGTCATGTAGGGGGCGCCGTCGAGGGCGGGGGTGTGGACCCAGCGGTTGCGGTACCACTCGGCGCGCCCGTCACGCAGGCGGATGCCGTGGACCATGCCGCTGCCCTTGAACCAGTGGGTGGGGGTGACGCCGGGCTTCGGGTTGTGGCTGTTGCGCAGCAGCCGGCCGGTCAGCTCGGGCGGAATGGCGCCCTCGATCGTCAGGTCCGTGGCGGTGACCTCCTCCACCACAGGAGTGAAATGACCGGTCAGATAGGGCTTCGATGTGGTCATGCCGAGATTCCTTCGATCGTTCGGGTCGGGACTTGAAGCGGGGGGACGTCCACGGCGCACAGACTCACGCCGGGCGGTGTCCACAATCCAGACCCACCGGAGGGGAGGGGTGTCCACTGCTGTCCGCACCTGTCCACCCGCCCCCGCCGGCCGTGCACGGCCGCCTAGCGCGGGCCGGTCAGCTCCCGCTGCCAGAGGGCCTCGGAGAGCAGGTCCAGGCCCTGGCGCAGATGGCGGCGGTAGGTGCCGTACGGGAGGCCGAGGCGGCGGGCCGCGCCCTCCTGGGTCGGCACCCCGGAGAGGTACCCCGCGGCCAGGGCGTCGCGGGCGCGCACCCCGCGCGGGTCACCGGCGAGGTCGTCGACGCTCTCGCGCAGCAGCGTGCGCAAGTCCTCGACGGGATCCCCGAGGTCGGCCGCGAGACGCGTACGCATCAGGGCGCAGGCGGCGAAGGCGTTCGGATCACGCCAGTGCGCCAGCGCTTCGCGCACGGCCTGGTCGAAGGCGCTGCGCGAGAGGGCCGACGGCGCCGAGGGGACCGGTAGGTCGGGCGTCGATATGAAACGGTGGAGCCAGCTCTCCACGGGGACCTCGCGCCAGTCGACGCCGAACACCCCGTAGGTGTGCTCGCCGACCCGGGGGCGCTCCCCGGTGTCGAGCAGGGTGCCCTTGACACGCGCGGCCCACGCCTCGGCGTCCTGGTAGACGGCGAAGCCGAAGGCGCGGCCGCGGGCGCGGGCCGCCTCCGCCTGGGCCCGGGAGCTGCTCAGGTCGATGACGCGTGAGGGCACTTGGTAGCGCTCGGGGTAGACCGAGAAACGGCTGATGCCGATGTGCTCGCCGGGGCTCACCGGGGCGGTGGCGTCCGTGTAGCGCCACGCGGCGGCGACGACGGGGTCGGTGGCGACGTCCTCGGGGTCGGGCGGGGCCGGCAGGGCGAGCCGGGCCGTGAAGGCGACGACGCGGCCCGTGCTCACGCGACGGTAGACGCTGAAGGCCTGCGGCTGGCGCCGCGCCCAGTAGCGGACCAGCTCCGCCGAGGCCGGCCCCTCGGTCTCCTGCGCCATCCGCAGCACCACGTCCATGTCCTCCGGGTGCAGCGGACGGTCGTGCACCTCGTCCTCGCGGGACCAGGTGCGCAGCCGGGCCAGGGTCTCGCCCTCCCGGAAGAGGTAGAAGAGCTCGTCGGTGACGGTCCACACCCGCTCCTCGGGTGCCTCGCGCAGGATGCGCAGGTATTCGTCCGCGAGGCGCTGGCGGATCGTCTCGAAGGCGTTGGGAGCACGCCAGCGCAGATCGGCGGCGAGTGTCTCGCGCGCCGCGTCGTGCGGGTGGAGTCCGCGGTGCGTGGACTCCATGAAGGGCAGGTCCCGCAGCCAGGAGAACAGCAGATGGGCGTCCTCCCCGGGCAGTACGCAGGACAGCAGTTCCTCGGACGTCGAGTGGGCCTGCGCCGCCACCTCCAGGGCGCGGCGATGGGCGGCCGTGGGGACCTCGCCGATCAGCCCCGCGAGCAGGGTGCGCAGGACGTCCGCCGACGGGGCCCAGATCTCCTCCCTGGCGCAGCCCGCCGATCCGGCCGCGGCGGCCAGGGACAGGGCCAGCGGGTTGCCACCGGCGAAACGCAGCACCCGGTCGCGCAGTTCGGGCCGGATCTGCGCCGCGACCAGCAGCGTCAGGGCCTGCTCCGGGGAGAACGGCTCCAGCTCGGTCACGTGCAGGAGACCGGACCAGGCCGGGTCGGCGGTCCACTGCGGCTGCGGGGCGCGCCGCCCGGCCAGGACGACCAGGGTGTCGTCCGCCGCGCGGGGCAGGAAATGGTGCCACAGCCAGCTCTCCAGCCACTGGCAGTGGTCGAACGAGTCCACGAACAGGACCGTGCCCGGGACGTCGAGGAACGGACCGGCGGCGTGCTCGAAATCGGCCGGGTCGCGGCTGACGAACCGGCCGTCGAGTTCGACGAGCAGCCGGCCGGCGTCCCGGGCGTGGTCGGCCAGACGCCGCAGCAGCGTGGACTTCCCGATGCCGCCCGGCCCGCACACGTAGAACGCGAACGGGGCCTGCGGGTCTGCGGCCAGCGCCTGCTCGAAGAGCCCGAGTTGTTCCTCACGGCCGATGAAGGCCTGTACCCGGGCCCTGTTGAGTCTTTCTCCTACGGACACCATGGTGGTTCGCATCCTCCTTGCAACAGCACCGGCCCTCCGTGCCCGAGGCACGGAGAGCGCTCTCTTTTGAGTCGGTTTCCCCCTGCGGAGCCCCTGCCGGAGCCCCTGTCCGCGTCACTTGACGCTGCCGAGGTTCCCGTCGTCGGGGTGGCCGGTGACCAGGAGGGTGGTTTCCTCGACGGACTGGAAGCGGCCGTCGGGGGCCATCCGGGCGAAGAGGTAGACCTCGGTGCTGGAGGTGCGTCCGTTGTGCTGGGTGACGGTGACGGTGTGCCGGTCCGCGTAGCGCTCCCCGTCCCGCAGCTCGTCGTGGACCTCGATGTGGCCGTCGCGGACCAGGCTGCGCAGTCGCGTCATGTGCTGTACGAAGTCGGTCCGGTCGCTCCAGACGCCGTCGGTGCGCTGGCGGTAGTCGGGGGTGAAGTGCCGGTCGAGGGCCTCGGTGAGGTCGAGGCCGGGGGTGAACAGCAGGTCGGTGATGGCTCTGGTGATGTCGGTCGATGTCATCGTCGTCTTCGCCTAGGGGTGGTGGGGGGTTTTCCGTAACCGGCTTACGGGGCCGGGGAGTACGGGCCACGGCCGGTCCGGGCCGTGGGCGTCATGCAAGACGGGAGTCAGTCACGGCAGGTTCCAGTTCGGTGTGACGGGAGTGAAGTCCAGCGACAGGGCGACCGGGCCCCGCGTGTACAGGCCGGTCTCCCGGTAGCGGAACCCGGGGCTGTAGCGGACCTCGTCCAGCAGCGGCAGGAGCATCGCGGCGACGGTCTCGATCTCGGCACGGGCGAAGGCCGCGCCGACGCACTGGTGCAGTCCGGTCCCGAAGGCCAGGTGCTGTGCCGCCGCGGTGAAGGAGCGGGCCGTGCCCAGGTCCGCGCGGTGGATGTCGAAGGTGTCCGGGGCGGTGAAGGCGGCCGGGTCCCGGTTGGCGGCTCCGATCATGCAGAAGACGGTGGCGCCCGCCGGGACGGTGGTGCCCGCCAGCACGGTGTCCTCCTCCGCCTGGCGGGGAATGAGCTGGACGGGCGGGGTGAAGCGCAGGGTCTCGGCGATCGCGGCGCCCAGCAGGTCCGGGTCCCGGCGGACCTGCGCCAACTGCTCGGGGTGGTCGATCAGATGCCTGAAGAGCAGTGCGAGGGTCTTGTCCGCGGGCTCGGCGGCGGCGATCAGCACGTTGAGGATCAGGGCGGTGACATCGCGATCGCTCATGGAGACGCCGTCGAACTCGGCGGTGCACAGGCCCGATATCAGGTCCTCGCCGGGGTCGCGGCGCCGCTGCTCGATCACCGGAGCGAGATAGGCCTCCAACTGCTCGGCGCAGTCGAGGCAGTGACGGCGGCGCTCTGGTGTGAGGGACAGGCTGGTGACGAACTCGGCGACGCCGCGGTGCCATTCGGCCACCTGCTGCCAGTCCGCACGGTCCAGGCCGAGTGCGTCGAGCGCCACGTGGACGGCGAACGGCTTGCCGAAGTCGCCCACCAGGTCCATCCGGCCGCGGGGGAGGAAGGGGGCCAGGAGTTCGGCGGCGTTGGTGCGGATGGCGCGTACCTGGGCCTGGAGGGCAGCCCCGGTGAATGCCCGTACGACGATCTTCCGCTTGGCGGTGTGCTCGGCTCCGGTCATCTGGGCGAGGACCCGCCCGCGCATCACCGGCTCGGCGCGCGCCTGGAACATCTCGGTGGTGAAGGCGTCGTGGTCGGTCAGTACCCGTTTCACGTCCTCGTGGCGGGAGACGAACCAGCTGTCGATCGCCGGCTCGTGGTGGACCGGGGCCTGCTCCCTGAGCTGTGCGTAGAAGTGGTGTGGCGCGGCGGCGAATTCATCGGACAGGACGCTGAAAGGGGGAGTTGCCAGGGGCATGTTCGGCCGACCTCTCGAAGGTTGCGCATCGTGCGGTGTGGGGGGCCGGGCGCGTTGGGCCGCGCCCGAAATTTCGAGGGATGGTACCGATGCCGAACGAACGACCGGCCGTACCCGCCGGTCGGTGACTGATGCGCCTCGACCTGCGCCGAACAGCATGGGCCGCGTACGGGCCGCGCACGGGCCGCGCACGGGCACGTAGGGGCACGTACGGGCCACCGCGCAGAGGCGGGGGCGACGGACGCCGCCCCCGCCCCCGCCCGCGTGCCTAGTGCCGTCGTGCCGGTGCCAGCACGGCGTGCGCGGCCCGGCCGGCCGGGCCCTGGGCGGGCTCCCACTCGCGGCGCGGCCGCGCCGTGGGGGCCGGCAGCCTCGACAGGTTGGCGCTGACCATCGCCGCCGTACGGACCACGGCCTCGCCCAGCGGTGCGATCCGCTTGCCGTCCAGTGCGGTCGCGGCCACCGCGGCCACCACGTGCCCCGCATCGGAGAACACCGGCGCCGCCACGCACGACAGCGCGCTCACACACTGCCCGTACTGGAAGGCCATGCCCTGCTCCCTGGCCCGCGCCGCCTCCCGCGACCACGCCGCCCGCGACCACCCCGCGGGCGCGCCCGCCTCCCGAGCGGACGCCGTCAGGATCAGCTCGGCCGCACTCCCCGGCGGCAGGACGACCCCGGGATGCAGCGCGAAGACGTCGTCCACCTCGCTGCGCGTGCTCCCCACCACGATGGCGTGTCCCGCCTCGGGAACGGACAGGCTGACCGTCAGCCTGCCGCTCGCCGAAGCCAGTTCACGCAAGGGCCGCGCCGAAGCCGCCCGCAGCGCCCGCGCCGGGTGCCACGCCTGCCCCAGCCGGAACGTCCTCGGGCCCAGCCGGTAGCGGCCCGAACAGCTCTGTACCGCGCCGAGCGCGACCAGTTGCCCGAGCAGCCGGTGCGCCGTGGCCTTGGGCAGTTCGGCGTCCGCCGCCAGCCTGGTCAGGCCGATTTCGTCGCCGTGCGCGAGCACCTCCATGAGTGCGAACGCGCCCTCCAGTACACCCCGCCCCTCAGTGCCGGATCTGGCCATGAGCGGTTCCCCCTTCCGTACGGACGCCACCGGTCGGATGGTGCCCGTAACTCCCCGTTCGTCCCGGCCCATCAGCAAGAACGGTGGTGCCGCCCTCCGCTTCCGCCGGTCCGTTGAACGGACCCGATCATTGCCCGCAACACCACGATCGCGCCAGGGTGTTGTCACCCAGGGACGCACGGACCGGCCCCTCACAGGGCACGGAACGTCCGTCCGCCAGGAGCGACAAAAGGAGGATCCGATGAGCGCGATCAAGACCGGCGCCAAGCAGTTCAAGTACGTCATGGGTGCCATGACGGCCGTCTTCTTCGGTTCTTGTTCTGCCAGCTGACGCAGATTCGGGGGGTGGGGGCGGCGTGCCGCCCCCACCCCTTTTCTTCACGTTCCAGGGAGGTACGAGTGCTGGAGACCGGTGTCCGGCAGGTCCGGGTGGCGATGGCCATGGTGTTCGGTCGGAAGCTGAACGTGAGGGCCGTGGAGCGGCTCGTCGCCGACGCCCTCGCCACGCTGGAGGAGTTCGGCTCCCTCGGCGACGACGTCGACGAACTGGCCGACGGACCGTTCGCCGACCCGGACGAGCGCCGTGACCTGCAGAACCGCGCCCTCCAGCGGACCGTGCGCCGACTCGCCAAACGCTCGCCCTTCTACCGCGAGCGGCTCGCCGGCATCGACCTCGACGGACTGACCACCGAGACGCTCACCCGGATCCCGGTCACCCGCAAGGCCGACCTGCTCGAGCGCCCGGCCGACTTCCTGTGCAGCACCCCCTACCTGGCGACCCAGACGACCGGCACCACCGGTCGCCCCGTCCAGATGTGGCTCTCCCGCTACGAGATGGAACTCTGGCCGGCGCTGATCGCGCTGTCCGTCGTGCTGCGCGGGGACATCCGCCCCGGCGACCGGATGCAGATCAACCTCAGCTCCCGGGCGACGGCCGCCGTGCAGGAGGACGTGGAGGTCTGCCGGCTCGTGAACGCCTCCTGCCACGTCGTCGGCCAGGTCCCGCCCGAGGAATCCGTCGAGCACCTGCTCGGCGGCAACGGCACCCGCCCCACCCTGCTCACCGGCAACCCCAGTTACCTGGCCCGGATGCTCACCGCGGCACGCCGTCGTGGCTACGGACCCGACGACTTCGGCCTCCGGTCGATCTACGCCGGCGGCGAGATCGTGTCACCGGCCTTCGTGGCGGCCCTGCGCGAGACCTTCGGCGCCGAGACCATCGGCGACAACTTCGGCATGACCGAACTGCTGCCCGTCGGCGGCCGCACCTGCAGCCACCACCACCTCCACATCGACCCCAACATGGGCTACACCGAGGTGCTCGGCCTCGACACGGGAGAACCCGTCGCCCCCGGACAGCTCGGGGAACTGACCGTCACGCCGTACTACCCCTACCGGGAGTGCATGCCGGTCCTGCGGTACAACACCGGCGACGTCGTCCGCACCCTGGAGGGCGAACCCGACTGCGAACTGGCCGCGGTGCCCGCCGTGTCGCAGATCCTCGGCAAGGCGGGCACCCTGCTGCGCACCGCCGACGGGGTCGTGACGCCGCGCGACGTCGTCGAGGCCCTGGACGGCACCCCGGGCATGCCCTGGCCGCTGCGCCACCGCGCGCAGGTCGGCTCCGACGGCCGCCTCCACGTGGAGGTCGCCTCGCGGACCGCGACGACGGCCGAGGTGACCGAGCGGCTGCTGGCCCGCGACATCGACGCGCGCGTCACCGTCCTGCCGCTGGACGACGAGGAGGCCGCGCGCCGCTTCCCCCTCCGCTGTGACCTGTTGGAGCACACCTTCACCCGGAGCCACGCATGACGGTCTTCTTCCAGCTCGCGGTCACCGCGGCCCTGGCCCTCGCGGTCGTCGTCGGCACCATCGCCTACTTCCGTGCCGTCCGCACGGCGAGGCCGCCCGTCGGCGTCTTCAACGGCCGGGACATCTTCATGATGATGGGCTTCGTCCTGGCGCTGCCGTACGTCTACCTCGCACTGCCGGGTGCCGTCCTCCCGGTCGTGCTCGCCCTGGTCTTCGCCGGCGGACTGTCCGTCGGCTACCAGCCGATCATCGGCAACGGCCGGCTGCGCTGGGCGCTGATCACCGCGTTGATCGCGAGCGTCCTCGTCACGCACCTGGCCTTCGGGGAGACCGCGCCGCCGTACTGGGTGGCGAACAGCTGTGTCGTCGGCCTGGTCGTCGTCTCCGCCACGAACCTCAACGTCCAGGGCGGCATGCGGCTGAAGAACGTGGCGTGGTTCCTGCTCGCCCTCGCCGCCTACGACGCCTTCTTCGCCTGGGTCGTCCCGCTGACCCAGGAGCTCGCCGACGCCGTCCAGGGCTATCCGTACGCACCGGCCGCGGGCCTGCGCATCGGTGAGGACCTCGGCGCCGTCGTCGGCATGGGCGACCTGCTGGCCTACGCCCTCTTCACGACCACCGCCTACAAGGCGTACGGGAAGCCGGGGCTGCGGACCGGGATCACCCTGGTGGTGCTCTTCGGGGCCGTGGCTCCCGTGGCGGCCCTGCACCTGATCTCGGCGGCCACCGGCGACGCCCCCGGCATCATCCCCGCCCAGGTGTTCTTCGGCCCGGCCGCCTTCGTCGCCTACCAGGTCCTGCGACGCCGGGGGCCGGAGCGCCGGATGGCCGACATCGTCTTCCGCGGCGACCGCGCGGACGCTCCGCGGCAGACCCCGGTACGCGCCGAGGCCCGGCCGGTGGCCTGAGCGGGCACGGCCGGGGGGCCCGGGGGCCGGGGCGCTACCCGCGCCAGATCTTCTCGTACGCCTCCTGGTACCCGCGGGGGTCCCAGGAGGTGGCCCCGCCGCTGTTGTCGGCCGTGACCACGTGGACCGGGGCGACGTAGCCGCTCGCGGGCCGGCCGGCGAAGGCTCGGTTGAACTCGTCGACGATCTGCCAGCCCTGCTGCGAGAGCGGCTCCGGAACGGTGGCGGCCTGGTACTGCCGGCTGTTGATGCGCTGGAAGGCGGACGGATCGCCGTCGCCGGCACCGATGTTGGACGGCGGTCCGCCGCCCGGCTTCCCGGCGGCGCGCAGGGCCGGGGCGGCGTCGGCGAAGTAGAGGTCGTTGATGGCGACCGAGTGGGTCCACTTCTTCCCGAAGCGGGACAGCAGGGAGGAGACCTCCTGCGGGGTGCGCCGGCTCGCGTCCGGGATCGGAATGTTCTCGTACGCCAGGAGGTCGACGCCGGGGCAGTCGGCGAGGCGCCGCTCGATCAGGTCGGCCTTCGTCCTGGCGAAGGGGATCGAGTCGTCGGTGAACAGGACGACGCCCGCTCCGCCGTCGGACCGGGCGATGATCCAGTCCGCGCTGATCCTCGCCACGTCCTGCACCTTCGTGGTGATGTTGGTGAAGAGCGGCGGGTTCGTGCTCGGGCCGGGTGAGTCGACCGCGTGCCAGCCGACGAGCGGGATGTCCGCGGCCCGGGCCCGCGCCACCTGCTGCGAGGTCAGGCGCGGGTCGAAACCGCCGATGACGATGCCCGAGGGCCTGAGGGTGACGGCCTGGCTCAGCGCCGCCTGGATCCCGGCCGGGCTGCCCTCCCCGTCGATCACCCGGACCTGCCAGCCGATGGTCTTCGCGGCCTGCTGGAGCCCCTGCGCGACTCCCGCCACGCCCGGATTGGTCATGGTCTGCGCGACGTAGACGATGCTCTTGCCGGGGACCGCGGCGGGCCCGGTCGTGGGCCCGGTCCACGAACTGTCGGTGCTCTCGGCCTTCGCGACGTCGGCCCGCGCCTCCTGGAGGACGGTCGGGCAGCCGGCCGCCGAGGGCCCGGTGGTGCCCGCCGTGCCGCCGCCGCATCCGGCGACGGCCGCCGTGAGCAGGGCTGCGGCCGCGAGAAGGGTCATGCGGTTGGGGTACACGGTGCTCCTGACGCTCTGTGCGCTGCGAAGGGGTCTCAGGGGGCGTCCTGCCGATCGTGCCGGGTCCGCGCGGCCCCTCCGGTCGCGGTGGCGCCGGCGCGCAGCCGGCGGCGGGCGGAGTAGCCGGCCAGGCCGACCGCGATGAGCAGGGTCGCGCCGTTGAACAGCGGGGTCGCCCAGAACTGTGCGCCGAGCTGCCCGATCCCGGCGAGGCCCACGGCGAGGACGGTCACGGCGACGAGGGTGCCCAGGGCGTTGGCACGGCCCGGTTTGATCGCGGTGGAGCCGAGCAGGGCGCCGACGAACGCGGGCAGCAGGTAGTCCAGCCCGACGCTGGGGTTGCCGATCTGCTGCTGCGCCGCGAGGAGGACCCCGGCGAAACCGACGATCAGGCCCGACGCGGCGAAGGCGACGACGGAGTAGCGGTGGGTGGGGATGCCGAGGATCGCGGCGGCCCGGGGGTTGGAGCCGATGACGTACAGGTACCGGCCGAGCGGCAGCCGTTCCAGCAGCACCCAGAGGGCGGCGACGAGGGCGAGCACGTAGAAGGCGGGGAGGGGCAGGCCGAGGAACCTGGAGTCGTACAGGCCGGTGAAGGCGGCCGGGAGGCCTTCGGGGCCGGGGACGATCCGGCCGCCGTCGGTGATCCAGCCGGTCGCCGCGTACATGATGCTGCCGGTGCCGAGGGTGGCGATGAGGGAGTCGATGCGCGCGAACTCGACGATGATGCCGTTCACGACGCCGGCCAGCGCCCCGCCGACGACGACCGTGAGGCAGGCCAACTGCCAGGGCCAGTGCTCGTCGACGATGAGGTGCATCACCATGACGTGCGCCAGGCCCAGGCCGTAGCCGATGGACAGGTCGAACCGGCCGGCCGCGATGGGCACCGTCACACCGAGCGCGAGGATGGCGGGGATCGACTGGTTGGACAGGATCGAGGAGACGTTGTCCATCGTCGGGAAGGTGTCCGGCAGGACGAGGGAGAAGACCAGGAAGAGCAGGACCGTCAGGGTCAGCAGGCCGTAGGTGCCGGCGAAGTGGGCGCGCCGGCGGATCACCGGCCCGAACCGTTTCCGGTGATCGCGGGCAGGGCCGAGGCGGTGCGCGTGAGCTCGGTGACGTTCAGCTTCCCGCCCGCCAGCTCGGCCACCACGGCGCCGCGGCCGAAGACCAGCGCACGGTGGCAGAGGTCGGCGACCTCCTCGAAGTCGGTGGAGATGAGCAGGACGGCGAGGCCCGAAGCCACCGCCTCGTCGAGGATGCGGTGGATCGCCGCCTTGGCTCCGACGTCCACGCTGGCGGTCGGCTCCTCCAGGATCAGCAGGCGCAGGTTCCCCCGCAGCCACCGGCCGACGACCACCTTCTGCTGGTTGCCGCCGGACAGGGTGGCGATGGGCACCTCGCTGTCCCGGGGGCGCACCGAGAACCGCTCGATCAGGGCGCGGGCCTCGGCGCGTTCGCGCCGCGGACCGGTCCAGCGCCAGTCGGGCACACCGGCGGCCCGCGGATTGGCGAGGAAGTTCTCCCGCACGGTCAGATCGGCGGCGCAGCCCTCCTCCTGACGGTTGCCGGCGACGAAGCCGACGCCGTGGCGCAGTGCCTCGGCGACCGTGTGCGGACGGTACGGGCTGCCGTCCAGCAGTGCCCGGCCGCCGAGGAGCGGCAGCGCGCCGGCGAGGGCGCGGCCCAGGTGCGTGTGGCCGGCGCCGGTCAGGCCCACCATGCCGAGGATCTCGCCCTCGCGCAGCTCCAGGGCGACGGGCCCCGTGCGTCCGGTCGACACGCTGTCGAGGCTCAGGACGGCGGGGCGCGCCGCGCGCGCGGAGCCGGAGGCGGCTGCGGATGAGGATGCGGGGGCGGGCGCGGGGTCGGTCCGGCGGCGGGCCGGTTCGTGGCCCACGATGTCCCGCACCAGGCGGGCGGGGGAGTAGGGGGCGAGCGGGCCGTGGCTGACGAGGCGGCCGTCGCGCAGGACGGCGAAGGTGTCGGCGACCTCGTACACCTCGTCGAGCCGGTGGCTGACGTAGAGGATGCCGTGTCCCCGGTCGCGCAGGGCGTGCAGGACGTCGAAGAGCCGGGCGCAGTCGGCGGCGGGGAGGGTGGCGGTCGGCTCGTCGAGGACGAAGAGCCGGGCGTTGCGCGCCAGCGCGCGGGCGATGGCGACCAGGGACCGCTCGGCGGGGGCGAGGTCGGCGATGCGGGCGTCGGCGTCCAGGTGTCCGGCGACGGTCCGCAGGGCCTCGTCGCAGCGCTCACGGGTCCGGCGCCACGAGATCAGGCCGCGGCGCAGCGGGTAGCCGGCGCCCAGGGCGATGTTCTCGGCGACCGTCATCCACTCGACGAGACCGAGGTCCTGGTGGATGAAGGACATCTGGCGGAAGGCGGCCTCTGAGGGGAGCGGGTGACCGGCCACCGTCACCTCGCCCGCGTCGGCGTGGTGGACCCCCGCGAGCACCTTGATCAGGGTGGACTTGCCGGCCCCGTTGGGTCCGAGGAGGGCGAGGACGCTGCCGCCGTGGATGTCGAGGCCGACCGAGTCCAGTGCGAGCGTGCCGCCGAACCGCTTGCTGAGACCGCGTATCCGGACGAGGGGTTCCCCGCCGGAACGCGGGGGCGGGCTCATCGAGGTGACGGGAGTGTCATGCACGGACTTCTCCGGGGCCGCCTGGGGGAGGTGGTGCTGCGTTACGGAACAGTCAGGATGCTACTTGGAGCTATCGCCACATGACGGACATTGCGGGTCATGCCGCGTCCAGGGCGCATTCGGCCCAGATGACCTTGCCCCGGGCGGTGTACCGGGCTCCCCAGGCCTGGGAGAGCTGCGCGACGAGGAACAGGCCGCGGCCGCCCTCGTCCGTGGTGGCGGCCCGCCGCAGGTGGGGGGCGGTGTTGCTGCCGTCGGAGACCTCGCAGATCAGGGTCCGGTCGTGGATCAGCCGGACCTGGATGGGCTCGCTGCCGTAGCGGACCGCGTTCGTGACCAGCTCGCTGAGCATCAGCTCGGCGGCGAAGGCGAGTTCGTCCAGCCCCCAGTCGGCGAGCTGGCGGGTGGCGGCGCCCCGGACGTCGGAGACGAGGGACGGGTCCGGGGCCAGGTCCCACGTGGCGATCCGGTCGGCGGGAACGGCACGGGTGCGGGCGACGAGCAGCGCGACGTCGTCGCCCGGATGCTCCGGAGCCACGGCCTCCATGACGGCCCGGCAGGTGTCCTCCGGGCTCCGGTCCGGGTGGGCCAGCGCGTGGCGCAGCTGGTCGAGCGACACGTCGATGTCGCGGTGGCGGCCGTCGACGAGACCGTCGGTGTACAGCACCAGCGTGCTGTGCTCGGGGAGGCGGATCTCGGCGGTCTCGAAGGGCAGCCCGCCCAGACCGAGGGGCGGTCCGGCGGGCAGGTCGGGGAAGGCGACGCTGCCGTCGGGGGCGACCAGGGCGGGCGGGGGGTGGCCGGCGCGGGCCATCGTGCACACCTGCGAGGTGGGGTCGTAGACGGCGTACAGGCAGGTGGCGCCGACGATGCCGTTGCTGCCGGTGGCGCTCGCGTCGTCCTCCTCCCGGTCCAGGCGCACCAAGAGGTTGTCCAGGTGGGTGAGCAGCTCGTCGGGCGCCAGCTCCAGCTCGGCGAAGTTGCGTGCCGCGATGCGCAGCCGGCCCATGGTGGCGGCGGCGTGCAGTCCGTGCCCGACGACGTCGCCGACCAGCAGCGCGACGCGGGTGCCGGAGAGGGGGATGACGTCGAACCAGTCGCCGCCCACCCCGGACTCGGCGGGCAGGTAGCGGTGGGCGACCTCCACGGCCCCCTGCTCGGGGAGGCCGCGCGGGAGAAGGCTGCGCTGCAGGGCCAGGGCGAGGGTGTGCTCGCGGGTGTAGCGGCGGGCGTTGTCGATGCAGAGTGCGGCGCGGGCGGCCAGTTCCTGGGCCAGCCGGGTGTCGTCGTCGCCGAAGGGGGCCGGGTCCTCCGAGCGGTAGAAGGTGGCGATGCCGAGCAGTACGCCGCGGGCGAGCAGCGGGACGCAGATCATGGAGTGCACGTTGTGGGCCAGGATTCCCCGGGCGTGGTCGAGGCCCGGGACCATCCAGGCAGGAGTGGTGGCCTGGAGGTCGGTCTCCAGAACGGCGGGCGCGCCCTCCAGACAGCGCATGTGGGGGGTGCCGGGGTCCAGCCGCACCTGGTGGCCGACGGGGTAGAAGGGGCAGTCGTCGCGGATGCCGTGGACCACCGTGCGGTGCAGCTCGGCCTGCGGGTGGGCGGACTCCTCGCCGCGAAGGACGGCCCCGGCCAGGTCGACCGTGACGTAGTCGGCCAGACGCGGCACGGCCGTCTCGGCGAGTTCCCAGGCGGTGCGGCTCACGTCCAGGGTGGTGCCGATCCGGGTGCTGGCCTCGGCCAGCAGCTCCAGGCGGCGGCGCGCGGCGACGGCGTACTTGCCCACCTCGGGCTCGCCCACCAGCACCAGGCCCCGGACCGCGCCGGGGGCGTCGGCCGCGTCGTCCACGCCGGTGGTCGGGCCGGCTGCCGGGCCCGCGGTCGGGCCTGCGGTCGGGTCGGCGGTCGGGCCGGTCTGCCCGTCGCCCCGGGCGGAGGCGTCGGCGAGGTGCCAGGTCAGCGACTCGGCGCGTTCCGTGGCGGCGAGGGCCAGGGCGCCGAGGGCGGAGGCGGTCGGCTTCGAGGCGGCGAGATGGTGCGCCGGCGGGGACTCGCCGGTGAGGACCGCCTCGACGACGACGCCCTCCACCCCGGACAGGCTCGTGACCGGGCTGCTCAGGAGGGTGACCCCGCGCCCGTGGGACAGGGACACCTCGACGGCGGCCCGCTGCGGGGAGCAGATGAGTTCGGTGGCCTTCGCCTTGAGGACCATCTGGTCCTGCCGGTCCAGGCCGCCGTCGGTGAGCTCGTCCAGTCCGATCAGCTGCCCGTCGTCGGCGGCCTCCCCGCCGCGGGCGCGGAGCCGGGCGTCGAGGTACGTCCGCAGCAGGGCGCGCTCACGCGCCGAGCTCTGCTCCATGAGCCGCCGCTCGATGGACTCCGCCGCCCGGCGGACCAGGACCGGCAGGGCCGGATCCTCGTAGCTGCGCGGGTACCCGAAGCAGAGGACGCCGACGATGTGGCCGCTGAACTGGTCGCGGATCGGCGTCGCGGAGCAGGCGTTCGACTGGGACCGCTCGGCGAAGTGCTCGGCGCCGTACACCTGGCACAGCCGCCTCTCGGCGAGCGCGAGACCGATGCCGTTGGTGCCCGCGTAGCGCTCGGCGAAGACGAAGCCGGGGACGCTCTGGATCGGCGGCAGCCGCCCGGCCAGGGCGGGCTCCCCGAACCGGCGCTGCAGTACGGTCCCGTTCCCGTCGGCGAGGGAGACGTTCATCTGGCTGCCCGAGAACCTGGACTGGAGCTGGTCGAGAACCGGTTCGGCCGCCCGGACGAGCCGGCTGTCGGGGTCGAAGTCGTCCGTGTACGGGAGGTCCGTCTGCTCCGGTGAGAGCCCCAGCATCCGGCTGCGCATCCACGAGTTCAGGATGGGGCCGCGGACGCTGCCCTCGACCGACTCGCCCAGCAGGAACCGCTCACGGGAGCGTACGGGGCTGATCTGGCCTCCCGTGACCCCCATCTGCACCACTTCCCCTTGCCGTGCCGCCTGCCGCACCGGGATGTTCGCACCGAGCGAGTGCTGTTCGAGTATATTCCTCCGCTTTTAAATGAATATGGTCGGATGGATCCGTTCTTGCAGTGTTGACCCTTCATCACAGGACCGCGACCGGATTGACCGGCGAACCCGTCCCGCCGGGCACCCTGAGCGGGGATACGACGATCATGAACTCGTACCGCCGCGCCTCGGCGCAGGCCGCCGAGAGGGCCTCCAGGTCCAGGTTGTCCAGCAGCGGCACGCCCATGGCGGCGACGGCCAGCGCGTGGACGGGGGAGTGCACCCCCTCGACCGGCGAGGGGCGCACGTCGCTGTCCCCGTCACCGCCGAGCAGGGCGATCCCGCGCTCGGCCAGCAGCGGCACGGCGTCCACGTGGAAGCCCGCGCAGGCCGCGTCGGCGTCCCAGGGGCCGAGCTCCCGCCGCCGCCGGAAACGGCCGGAGCGCAGCAGTACGGCGCAGCCCTCGTCGATCGCCACCCTGAGCGCCCGCTCCGCGGCGGCGACGTCCCGCGCGCGGACCGCGTGGCCCGGTTCCAGCCACCGCGTCCCGAGGACGGCCGGCAGGTCGAGGAGCACGCCTTTGGTGACGAGCGGGCCGAGGGCCTCCACCGAACCGAAGCGGGCGCCCCCGGCGTCGACGGCCTCCCGCGCCGGACGGCCGTCGTAGAGCCGGCCCCGGTAGGCGACGTGGGACAGCGCGTCGAGGTGGCTCACGGCCTTGCCGTGGTAGTCGGCGGCGATGAAGTCCTTGTACGTGGCGGGCTCCGCGGGCTGCACGTCACCGAGGTCGGACATGTAGTGCAGGGCCGGTCTGCCGTTGTCCGGTCCGGAGCGGGTGTTCCACGGCAGGCCCAGCGGCACCGTCGTGCCGGACCGCACCAGGGCGGCGGCCCGCAGCACGTGATCCGCGGTGACCCGGTTCCAGGCGCCGCGGTCGGCCGGGGACCACCGGCCCCATGTGCTGACCGAGGCGAAGAGGGATTCGAACTGCGCGCGCGACACCCCGGGCCCGCCGCCGGCGGGGTCCGGCAGGGGGGCGGGCCCTTCCGCGGACTCTTCCGCGGGCCCCTCCGCGGGACTGCTGCTCACCTGCTTCTCCTCACACTCGCGCGTGCGGCTGCGGTGCTCCACGGCCCGGGACGCGTTCCCCGGTGTGCGCACGCAAGGACATGCCCGCCGGTCGGCCGCCCTACTCCGGGGACACCGCAAGGTCGGCCGTATGGAGGCGCGCCACGGCCCCGGCCGCCGCCGCCCCGGCCGCCGCCGCCCCGGGCGGCGTGGTGCCGCGTGCCGCCGCCCGGTGTCGCGGCGAGTGGCGGTGACGAGGCCCGACGGCGCAGGCTGTATGCATGCGGGTGCCCATCCGCTCCTCTCCCCGACCGGGAGGCGGCGGTCACCATCAGGTCCTCTTCGTCCTCGCGGAGTGCGTGCCCTTCGTGATCGCGCTCCTGGTGCTGGTCATGGAGTTCACGCCCGCACACGTCCTGTACACCGGGCCCTTCCTGGTGGCCACGCCCGCGCTGGCCGCGGTGACCATGGGCCCCAGGGGCACCGTCGCCGCGGCGGCCCTGGCCGTGGCCGTGAGCATCGCCACGGCCACGTACAACCAGGCGTGGGGCAACCAGCAGGTCTACAGCAACTTCCTCGCCCTCTTCCTGGTGTCGGTGGCCAGCGTGACGACCAGCCGCATGGCCCGCGCACGCAGCGCGAGCGAGCTGAACCAGGTCCGCCGGATCGCCTCGGCGGCGCAGAAGGTCCTGCTACGGCCCGTCCCCGAACGGCTGGGCCCCCTGCGCGCGGCCAGCCTGTACCTCGCGGCCGAGAAGGGCGCGCAGATCGGCGGGGACCTCTACGAGGCCATGGAGACCCGGTACGGGATCCGGATGATCGTCGGAGACGTACGGGGCAAGGGCCTGCCCGCCGTGCGCACGGCCGCGGCCGTGCTGGGCGCGTTCCGGGAGGCCGTGTACTACGAGGACGACCTGGTGGACGTCATCAGGCACTGCGAGGCGGCGATGCGCCGGGACGCCGCCGTACCGGGCGCGGTCGACGAGGAGGCGCTCGTGGAGGGCTTCGTCACCGCGGTCGTGGCCCAGGTGCCCGACAGGCACGTGGTCGAGGTGGTCAACCGCGGCCATCCGCCGCCGCTGCTGCTGCGCGACGGCAGGGTCCAGGCCCTGATGCCCAGCACTCCGCTGCCGCCCCTCGGCCTGGGCGAGTTCATCGCCGGCCCGCCCGGCACCCGGGACAGCTACGCCTTCCTGCCCGGCGACCGCCTGCTGCTCCACACCGACGGCGTCAACGAGGCCCGCGACCGCGGCAACGCCTTCTTCGCCCTCCCGGAGGCCATGGAGGCGATGCCCGACCGCGGGCCCCGGGAGTTCCTGGACCGGCTGTGCCAGGCACTGGTCCGCCACACCGAGGACCAGCTGGCGGACGACGTGGCGATGATCCTCGTCGACCGGCGGGACGAGTCCGGGAGGCCGGCCCGATGACCCGTGTGCAGTGGCTCCTGGTGCGCGGCGAACGCGGCAACCCCGCGACCCGCCTGGACGACCGGCGCGCGGACGGCGCCGCCTGGTCCTGGGGCAACCAGGCGCGGCCGCTGGTCCACGGCGCCTCGTACTTCGCCGAGCTGCTGGCGGCCGTCGACGCGATGCGCGAAGGGGACCTGCTCCTGTTCACCGACTGGCGCGGCGACCCCGACGAGCGGCTCGACGGGCCCGGCACCGAGATCGGCGCGGTCCTGTGCCGGGCGGCCGAGCGCGGCGTCGTGGTCAAAGGACTGCTGTGGCGCTCCCACCTGGACAGCCTCCACTTCAGCGAGAAGGAGAACCTCAGCTTCGGCAAGGAGATCGCGCGGGCCGGCGGCGAATGCCTGCTCGACATGCGGGTCCGGCCCGGCGGCTCCCACCACCAGAAGCTCGTGGTGCTGCGCCACCGGGACCACCCCGAGCGGGACGTCGCGTACGTCGGCGGCATCGACCTGTGCCACAACCGCAACGACGACGCCGAGCACCGCGGCGACCGCCAGTCACTGCCCCTGGCCGCCGCCTACGGGCCGCACCCGCCGTGGCACGACGTCCAGCTCGCCCTGCGAGGGCCGGTCGTCGGTGACGTCGAGGCCGTCTTCCGCGAACGCTGGGAGGACCCGGCGCCGCTCACCCGCAGCCCCCTCACCCGCCTGCGGGAGCGGATGCACCGCGAGGACGTCCACGCGGACCGGCTGCCGCCCCAGACCGCGGATCCGGAGCCCTGCGGCACACACACCGTCCAGTTGCTGCGGACCTACCCGAACCGTCTCCTCCTCGGCTACCCCTTCGCCCCCGACGGCGAGCGCAGCATCGCGCGCGGCTACCTCAAGTCGCTGCGACGGGCCCGGGCGCTCATTTACCTGGAGGACCAGTACCTGTGGTCGCCCCGCGTGGTGGCCGGCTTCGCCGAGGCGCTGCGCCGCAATCCGGAGCTGCGGATGATCGGCGTCGTCCCCACCTTCCCGGACCAGGACGGAACGCTCACCCTGCCGATGAACCTGATCGGGCGGATCAACGCGCTGGCCGAGCTGCGCCGCGCCGGCGGCGACCGGGTCGCGGTGTACGGCCTGGAGAACCACGCCGGAACGCCCGTCTACGTCCACGCCAAGGTGTGCGTGATCGACGACGTGTGGGCCTCGGTCGGGTCCGACAACATCAACCTCCGTTCGTGGACCCACGACTCCGAACTCGGCTGCGCCGTCCACGACGAGAGCCCGGACCCGCGCAGTCCGCGGGACCCGGGCGGCCTGGGGGACGGCGCCCGCGTCTTCGCCCGGGAGCTGCGCCTGGAGCTCATGCGCGAGCACCTGGACCTTCCGGACGGCGACGGAGGCGACGCCGACCCCGACGGCTCGCTGTGCGATCCCGTCGCCGCCTTCGAGGCCTTCCGGGCGGCGGCCGCTGCGCTCGACGCCTGGTACGAGGGCGGCCGCAGCGGCCCCCGCCCGCCGGGGCGGCTGCGCCCCTACGGTCCTCCGGACCTGCCCGCCGGACGGAGGCTGCTGGCCCGCCCGCTGCACCGGATCCTGGTCGACCCCGACGGCCGCCCGATGGGACTGAGGTTGCGCAAGAGGTTCTGAGCGGTGCCGCGTACCAGGGTGAATCCCTGCAAACCGGGGCGCCGTGCACTTGGGCGGGTACCCCTTAAGCGGCCAATGAGTAGTGGGGTTAGCATATGAGCGCCGCCTAGCTCGAAAGATAAAGCCTGTGACTGTCAACGAGGACTCGTTCACCAACTGGAACCACCGCGAGGAGATCGCGGAGGCGATGATCCCGATCATCGGGAAGCTGCACCGGGAGCGGGACGTCAACATCCTGCTCCACAGCCGCTCCCTGGTGAACAAATCGGTGGTCAGCATCCTCAAGACCCACCGCTTCGCCCGGCAGATCGACGGCGAGGAGCTGTCGGTCACCGAGACCATGCCGTTCCTGCAGGCGCTCACCGCGCTCGACCTCGGTCCCTCGCAGATCGACCTCGGCATGCTCGCCGCCACGTACAAGGCCGACGACCACGGCCTGTCGGTGGAGGAGTTCACCGCCCAGGCCGTCGCCGGCGCCACGGGCGAGAACAAGCTGGAGCGCAGCGAGGGCCGCGACGTCGTCCTGTACGGCTTCGGCCGCATCGGCCGCCTGGTCGCCCGCCTGCTCATCGAGAAGGCCGGCTCCGGCAAGGGCCTGCGCCTGCGGGCCATCGTCGTCCGCGGCGGCGGCGACCAGGACCTGGTCAAGCGCGCCTCGCTGCTGCGCCGCGACTCGATCCACGGCCAGTTCCAGGGCACGATCACCGTGGACGAGGCCAACAGCACCATCGTCGCCAACGGCAACGCGATCAAGGTGATCTACGCCAACGACCCCTCCGAGGTCGACTACACGGCGTACGGCATCAAGGACGCCATCCTCATCGACAACACGGGCAAGTGGCGCGACCGCGAGGGCCTGTCCAAGCACCTGCGCCCCGGCATCGACAAGGTCGTCCTGACCGCCCCCGGCAAGGGCGACGTCCCGAACATCGTGCACGGCGTCAACCACGACACCGTCAAGCCGGACGAGCGCATCCTGTCCTGCGCGTCCTGCACCACCAACGCGATCGTCCCGCCGCTGAAGGCCATGGACGACGAGTACGGCGTCCTGCGCGGCCACGTCGAGACCGTCCACTCGTTCACGAACGACCAGAACCTGCTGGACAACTACCACAAGGCCGACCGCCGCGGCCGCTCCGCGCCGCTGAACATGGTCATCACCGAGACCGGCGCCGCCTCCGCCGTCGCGAAGGCGCTGCCCGACCTCAAGGCGCCCATCACCGGCAGCTCGATCCGCGTCCCCGTCCCGGACGTTTCGATCGCCATCCTCAGCCTGCGCCTGGGCCGCGAGACCACCCGTGAGGAAGTCCTCGACCACCTGCGCGACGTCTCGCTGAACTCGCCGCTGAAGCGCCAGATCGACTTCACCACCGCCCCCGACGCCGTCTCCATGGACTTCGTCGGCTCGCGCCACGCGTCCATCGTCGACGCCGGCGCGACCAAGGTCGACGGCGACAACGCGATCCTCTACCTCTGGTACGACAACGAGTTCGGCTACTCGTGCCAGGTCATCCGGGTCGTCCAGCACGTCTCCGGCGTGGAGTACCCGACCTACCCGGTTCCGGCGGTCTGATCCCGCCCGACCCGTGTCGCCGCCGCCCCGCCGCTCCGCGCCGCGGGGCGGCGGTGTTCCCGCCCCCGCACGCGCACGGGCCGGTGCTCACGCGTCCGCGGGCACCGGCCGACGCGTCAGGTAGACGGCGGCGGCCCCGACCAGGGCGGCCATGCACGCGATGAACACCAGCCCGGCGCCCTCCAGGCCGATCGGGTCCACGAGCAGTCCGACGCCGATCACGGGTACCGAGATGCCCGCGTAGGCCACGACGAACAGCGTCGAGATCACCGCCGCGCGCCGGTCCGGCGGCGAGGCCGCGGCCACCGCCGCCAGCGCCCCGCGGAACGCGAGCCCCTGCCCGACCCCGCCGACCACCGCGCTCGCCACCACCAGCGCCAGCAGGTCCCACACCAGAGCGCCCGCGAGCAGCGCCAGCCCGGCGAGCAGCCCCGCGCAGCCCAGCGGCAGCGACCGCCCCACCCCGACCCGGCCGACGGCCAGCTGTCCGGCGGTCGAGGCGAAGAAGGCCAACGCGACGACCAGCCCGCTCACGGCGTGATTGGTCACGTCGAGGGACTGCGCGAGGAAGGCCGGGCTGACCGAGGTGAACACCCCGAACAGCGCGAAGCCCGCGAACGCGGCGATCGCCGCCGGCCCGAACACCGACCGCACCTGCGGGGGCACGCCCGGCCGCTGCGGCCGAACGGTGCTCAGCGGCCGCCGCTCCCGTACGGTCTCGTCCAGCCCCAGCACGACGGCGGCCGAGACGGCGACCAGGAGCAGGTGCACGGCGAACGGCAGGTACAGCGGCCAGGGGGCGTACTGCGCGAGCACACCGGCGAGGAGGGGCCCGCAGCCCAGCCCGCCCATGTTGGCGGCCGTCGCCACGAACGTGGCCCGGGAGGCCCCGCCGGGCGGCGCGAGTTCCATCACGTAGACCGTGGCGGCTCCGGTGAACAGCCCGGCGGACAGACCCGACAGCAGCCGTCCGGCGTACAGCCAGCCCATCGCGGTGGCGCACAGGAAGCAGACCGCGCTGGCCGCGGAGAACCCGAGGCCCGCCAGCAGTACCGGCCGGCGGCCGACGGCGTCCGAGGCGTTGCCCGCCAGCAGGAGCACGCCGATGACCCCGAAGGCGTACACGGCGTACACGACGGTCACCACCAGCTCGGAGAACCCGAACTTCTCCTGGTAGAGGCCGTAGAGCGGGGTCGGCAGCGTGGTGCCGGCCATGCACACGGCGAACACCGCCCCGCTGAGCAAGCACTGGCGCCACCCTCGGCGATCACCGTCCATGCCGCCGACGTTAACCCGGGCTCCGCGGCCCCGCAGGGCGGGTCCAGGGGGTGTCTTGCCGGTCAGGCCGGGCTCGCGGCGGATGGGGCCGCGCCTCGCCGCGTTGTCCTCGGTCGACGACGCTCCGCGTCGCCTCCCTCGTCCGCCTCGCGATCCTTCCCCTCGGCCCTTCGGGCCTGGGGAGACCCCATGGCACGATCCGACGCTCCCTGATCCGGCCTGATCGACAAGACACCCCCTAGGGGCGGCCCGCGTGGAGTTCCAGCGGGCCGGCGCCGCTCGCCCGGGCGTCGAGGCAGGCGGTGATCTGGCGCCGCAGGGCGCCCTTGACCAGGGCGGGGAGTTCCTCGCGCGGGACGGTGCGCCACTGGAGGAGTTCGGTGGGGTCCAGCCGGATCCGGGCGAGGGTGGGGGCGTCGAGGACGCCGCCGTCGTAGAGGAAGCGGATGCGGGCCGGACGGCCGGGTTTGTGCGACCAGTTCACGGCGAGCAGACGGCCCGGGGCCAGGTCGAGGCCGAGCTCCTCGCGGACCTCCCGCCGGGCGGCGGCGCGCGGGATCTCGCCGAGGTCGCTGTCGATGCCGCCGCCCGGCAGGTTCCAGCGGTCGGTGCGGCCGTACGCGGGCTGCACGAGCAGGATCCGGCCGTCGGCGGCGGTGAACACCACGCTCGCCGCGGTCAGGGCCTTCGGCCGGCTGGCCCGGTGGCTGGCCGCGTCGAGTTCGCCCGCGTGCTCCAGGGCCGCCCGCCGGACCGGATCCAGACCGGCGGGCGAGCCCGGCTGGGGCACACCGTCGACCAGGTGGGCGAAGGAACCGGTGTGCAGGGCGGCCAGTCCGGCGCGCAGCCGGGGCGCGACCCGGGCGGGCAGGACCGCGCAGGCCTCCTCCGGCCGCAGCCAGCGCCCTCCGGCGAGCGCCGCGGCCTCCCGGGGCGGGAGCGGTCCCACGAGGTGGACGTGCACGATCAGGGAGCGGCCGGTGGGTCCGGGCGGGCCCGGCGGCCGCGAGTCCACCGCCAGCAGTCGGCCGACCGGTACGGCGAGCCCCAGCTCCTCCCGCAGGCCGCGGGCCAGCCCCTGTTCCGGCGTCTCGGTGACCTCGACCGTGGCGCCCGGCAGGTCCGTGTCCGTCCCGCGTGAAGCGGTCAGTACGAGGACCCGCCCGCAGGTGTCCAGGACGATCCCGGTGGCGGCCACGAGCGGCGCCGGCCGGGCGGGGGAGGGGCTTTCGGGCACGGCGGGCTCCTGGGGCTCGGGTCGTCGGCAGGAGCACTATGCCGCTTTCGCCAGGCCGCCCCACCGCCGACATGCGAATGCGCCGCGGCGCACCCCAACACCCCCGGCCTGCGGCCTGGCGGCCCTGCGGCCTGGCGGCCTGGCGGCCTGGCGGCCTGGCGGCCCTGCGGCCTGGCGGCCTGGCGGCCTGGCGGCCTGGCGGCCTGGCGGCCTGGCGGCCTGGCGGCCTGGCGGCCTGGCGGCCTGGCGGCCCTGCGGCCTGGCGGCCCTGCGGCCTGGCGGCCCTGCGGCCTGGCGGCCCTGCGGCCTGGCGGCCCTGCGGCCTGGCGGCCCTGCGGCCCTGCGGCCCTGCGGCCCTGCGGCCCTGCGGCCCCGCGGCCCTGCGGCCCCGCGGCCTGGCGGCCTGGCGGCCCTGCGGCCTGGCGGCCTGCGGCCCCGCGGCCTGGCGGCCTGCGCGCCTGCGGCCTGCGGCCCGGCCGTTCGGTGGACTTGCCGTGGTTGTCTGCTGCGCCCCGGGAGGGCTACGCGCGGGCCAGGAGGAGGCCGCCCATGGTGACCATCGTCGCCGCGACGAGGCCGTCCATGACCCGCCAGGCAGAGGGGCGGGCGAGCAGGCCGCTCAGCAGGCGGGCGCCGTAGCCCAGGCCGGCGAACCAGGTCAGGCTGGCCAGGCCGGCCCCGATGCCGAAGGCCCAGCGCAGGTCGCCGCGGTCGGCGGCGAGGGATCCGACGAGCAGCACGGTGTCGAGGTAGACGTGCGGGTTGAGCCAGGTCATGGCCAGGCAGGTCAGCACGGCCCGGCGGGCGGACCCGGAGGCCGCTCCCTCCGCGGTGAGGGCGGCGCCGGGGACGGGCCGCAGCACCCGGCGCGCGGCGAGGACCCCGTAACAGACGAGGAAGGCACCCCCGGCCAGCCCCACGGCGGTCAGGGCGGCGGGCCAGGCGGTCACGAACGCCCCGACGCCGGCCACGCCGAGGGCGATGAGGAGCGCGTCGGAGAGGGCGCAGATGGCGACCACGGCGAGGACCGCGTGGCGGCGCACGCCCTGACGGAGGACGAAGGCGTTCTGCGCGCCGATGGCGACGATGAGGGAGAGTCCGGTGCCGAAGCCGGCCAGGGCCGCGGTGGTGATGCCGTGTGTCATGGCTCCGACCGTAGGCAGCCAGCACCTTTCAGTACAGCTAAAGATTTTTACGTACCATTAGCGCTCGTGATGGACGAGCTTCCCCTGGACCAGGTACGCACCCTCCTCGCCGTGGTCGACGAGGGCACCTTCGACGCGGCGGCGGCCGCCCTGCACGTGACGCCGTCGGCGGTCAGCCAGCGCGTCAAGGCCCTCGAACAGCGCACCGGCCGGGTGCTGCTGATGCGGACGAAGCCGGTGCGGGCGACGGAATCCGGTGAGGTGGTGGTCCGCTTCGCCCGGCAGCTGGCCCGGCTGGAGCGGGACGCGCGCGCCGAGCTGGGCATGGCCGACGAGCGGGGCCCGGTGCGGCTGCCGATCGCGGTGAACGCCGACTCCCTCGCGACGTGGTTCCTGCCGGCGCTGACGCGGGTCCCGCAGGACCCGCCGGTCTGCATCGAGCTGCACCGCGAGGACGAGTCGCACACGACGGCGCTGCTGCGCGAGGGGCAGGTGATGGCGGCGGTGACCTCCTCCCCGGACCCGGTGGCCGGGTGCAGCGTACGGATGCTGGGACTGGCCCGGTACCTGCCGACGGCCAGCCCCGCCTTCGCCGCCCGGTACCTGACGCACACGCCGGAGCGGGACCTGCGGGAGGCGCCGACGATCGTCTTCGACCGCAAGGACGACCTCCAGGACGCCTTCGTCCGCTCGCTGACCGGGGACGGGACGGCCGGGGCGGGGCGGGTGCGGCACCACGTGCCGACGTCGGAGGGCTTCCGCGACGCGGTCGTCGCCGGGCTGGGGTGGGGGCTGGTGCCCGAACAGCAGGCGGAGCCACTGGTGCGCGCGGGGGAGCTGGTGCTGGTGGTGCCCCGGCGGCCGATGGACGTACCGCTCTACTGGCAGCAGTGGAAGCTGGACTCACCGTCCCTGTCACTGGTCGCCGACGTCGTCGCGGCGGCGGCCGCGGAGGCACTGCGCGGCCCTTGACCCGGTCTCGCCCGGGCCGGCGCATAGGCTTGCCGACCATGGAGTCCTACACGATCGGCCAGGCCGCCCGGCTGCTCGGCGTCAGCATCGACACCGCCCGGCGCTGGGCGGACGCCGAACGCTTCCCCACCCACCGCGAGGGCACCCGCAGGATGGTGGACGGGCCGGACCTGGCCGCGTTCTGCGTCGAGGCCGCGCAGGAGGGAGCCGAGGGCGAGGAGGCCGCCCACACCTCGGCACGCAACGCCTTCCCGGGAATCGTCACCGGGGTGAAGCTGGGCACGGTCGACGCGCAGGTGGAGATCCAGGCCGGTCCGCACCGCATCGTGTCGCTGCTGACGCGGGAGGCGGTGGAGGAACTCGGCCTGGAGGTGGGCGCGCGGGCCACGGCGCGGGTGAAGTCGACCAGCGTGTTCATCGACCGGGTCTGAGGCCCCCGCCGACCGGGTCCGGGGCCCCGCCCCCGGGGCCCGTCGGCCGGTGGGCCCGGGTCCGGGGGGGGTGGGCCCGGGCACGGGCGGTCCGGCGGCGATGGCAGACTGGCCGCTGATCCGCCGAAGGGGAGTACGCCGTTGTCCATGTTCAGCAACCTGCGCCGGGCCGTGCGCCGCGGCTACCGGCGGGCCGTCGACCTCAGCCACCCCGCCCGCTCCCCGCTCGGCAGCTCGGTGGTCAACTGCCTCGTCTACCGCGAGGGCGTACGGCAGGACGACTGCGCCGAGGTCGAGGAGGCGCTGCGCCGGGTCCGCAAGACGGGCGACGGCTTCGTCTGGATCGGCCTGCACGAGCCGGCGCAGTCCGAGCTCGCCGGGCTCGCGGAGCTGTTCGGCCTGCACCCCCTCGCCGTCGAGGACGCCGTGAACGCCCATCAGCGCCCCAAGGTGGAGCGCTACGGCGACACGCTGTTCTCCGTCTTCAAGACCGTGCGCTACGTCGAGCACGAGGAACTGACCGCGACCAGCGAGGTGGTGGAGACCGGCGAGCTGATGGCCTTCACCGGCCAGGACTTCGTCATCACCATCCGGCACGGCGGCCGCGGCACCCTCGGCCCGGTGCGCGAGGAGCTGGAGGCCGCTCCCGACCAGCTGCTCAGGGGGCCCGCGGCGGTCCTGCACGCCATGGCCGACCACGTGGTCGACGACTACGTGGCCGTCACGGACGCCGTGCAGAACGACATCGACGCCGTCGAGACCGCGGTGTTCAGCGAGAACGGCGGCCGCGGCGACGCGGGCCGGATCTACCAGCTCAAGCGTGAACTCCTGGAGCTGCGGCGGGCGGTGGCTCCGCTGAGCCGCCCGCTCCAGCAGCTGGCCACCCAGCCGATACCGGTCATCCCGCCGGAGATCCGCGCGTACTTCCGGGACGTGGCGGACCACGTGACCCGGGCCACCGAACAGATCGGCGCCTACGACAACCTCCTGGACTCCATCCTCCAGGCCCACCTCGCGCAGGTGACGGTCGCCCAGAACGAGGACATGCGCAAGATCACGGCATGGGCGGCCATCGTGGCCGTCCCCACGATGGTCTGCGGGGTCTACGGCATGAACTTCGACCACATGCCGGAACTGCACTGGACGTACGGCTACCCGCTCGTCCTCGGCGTCATGGCGCTCGCCTGTTTCGTCATCCACCGGGGCTTCCGCCGCAACGGCTGGCTCTGAGTCCGGGAAAACCCGGCGAGGAGGGGAGCACCCGCCGAGTAGGGTCCGCCTGTCATTCGAAGATCGACAGAGCGGACGGCACACACCCATGGACGGCGAACTGCTCGGCGAGAAGGTACGGCTGGAGCCGCTGGCGCACCGGCACCACGACGGACTGTGCGAGGCGGTGCGGGACGGGAGCCTGTGGGAGCTCCCGGTGACGATCGTCCCGCACCCGGACGGCATACGGGCCTTCATCGAGGACGCGCTGGCGGCGCGTGCGGCGGGCACGCAGATCCCGTACGCGACGGTGGACCCCGCGACCGGCGCGGTCGTGGGCTCCACGCGGCTGATGGCGATCAGCACCCAGTTCCGGCGGCTGGAGATCGGCTTCACCTTCCTCGGGGCGTCCCGGCAGGGGACCGGGCTGAACACCGAGGCCAAACTCCTCATGCTCACCCACGCGTTCGAGGACCTGGGCATGAACCGGGTCGAACTCCTCACCGACGTGCGCAACGCCCGGTCGCGGGCGGCGATCGCCGGACTCGGCGCCACCCAGGAGGGAGTGCTGCGCCACCACATGGTGATGCGCGACGGCCACATCAGGGACACCGCCGTCTACAGCATCACCCGGCCCGAATGGCCGCACGCCAAAGCACTGCTGACGGACCGTCTGCTGCGGCGGGGCTGAACGGGCGGGGCAGTTGACGGTGGACGCGCGGGTCTTGAGGCTCTCTCGGCTCTGGTAGTAAAGTTTCCTAACGAAGCCGGGACGCCTCAACTCCCCCCATGGAGGCCTTGTGTTCACCCCCCACCGCAAGATGCTGGTGACCGGAGCCCTGCTCGGCAGTGCGCTCCTCGCCGTCCCCGTCGCCGCCCACGCCACCGCCGCCCCGCCCGACGCCGCCCGTACGGGGCTGACCGCGGCGCCGGCGGCGGCGGGGCTCGACGATCCGGCGAAGAAGGAGATCGCCATGAAGATCGTCTCCAGCGCGGAGAACTCCTCGCTGGACTGGAAGGCGCAGTACAAGTACATCGAGGACATAGGCGACGGCCGCGGCTACACCGCCGGCATCATCGGCTTCTGCTCCGGCACCGGCGACATGCTCGACCTCGTCGAGTACTACACACAGGTCAAGCCGGGCAACGTGCTCGCCAAGTACCTGCCGGCCCTGCGCGAGGTCGACGGCAGCGACTCGCACGCCGGACTCGATCCGAACTTCACCAGGGACTGGGCGAAGGCCGCCCAGGACGCCGAGTTCAAGAAGGCCCAGGACCGCGAGCGCGACCGGGTCTACTTCAACCCGTCCGTGAAGCAGGGCAAGTCGGACGGCGTCGGCGTCCTGGGCCAGTTCATCTACTACGACGCCATCGTGATGCACGGCGACGGCACCGACCCCACCAGCTTCCGCGGCATCCGGGCGCGCGCCCTGTCCAAGGCCAAGCCGCCGTCCCAGGGCGGCAACGAGACCGCCTGGCTGAACGCCTTCCTCGACGCCCGGGTCTGGGCCATGAAGCAGGAGGAGGCGCACAGCGACACCAGCCGGGTCGACACCGCGCAGCGGGTCTTCCTGCGGAAGGGCAACCTCAACCTGAACACGCCGCTCGACTGGAAGGTCTACGGCGACTCGTTCCACATCGGCTGACGCCGGCGGCCGCGGTGTCGCGGCGCGGTAACGATGTGAATAACGATCCGGGTGGCTCCCGGGGCGTCAAGTAGGCCTCTCGCGAGGACGATTCGGACGTCCCGGGACATGGCGCCGCGGTTGTGTCCCGAACGCGTAACTCCGGTGCCGGAAATCGGGCAGTCCGGCTGATTTGCCGTCCCCGTAAGTGGCTTGACCCCGACGTAAGGGGGGCATAAGTTCTGCCCCGGCTTGCTCCAGCAGGACGGGCCGAACACACCGTCCTCTGGGGGGACCCTCATGAACCACTACACCGACGTCCTGAAGAAGTACGCCGTGTTCTCCGGCCGCGCACGCCGCCAGGAGTACTGGATGTTCACCCTCTTCCAGGTGGCCGTCGTGATCGTCCTCGCGATCCTGGACGCCGTCATCGGCGCCAACTCGATCATCGTCGGCCTGTACCTCCTCGGCACCCTCGTACCGACCCTGGCCCTCACCGTCCGCCGTCTGCATGACCTCGGCAAGTCCGGCGCCTGGTACTTCATCGTGTTCGTCCCCTTCATCGGCGGCATCTGGCTGCTCGTCCTGACCGCCACCGCCGGTCAGCCGCAGCCGAACCAGTACGGCCCGGACCCGAAGGTCCTCGCCGCCTGAGGTGACGTACGGGCCTGATCGGGGCCCGTACACCTGAGCGCCGCCCCGGCTGGAAACAGCCGTGGGCGGCGCTCTCGCCGTTTCCGGGGCCGCCGGACCCCGCGTGACGTGCGTCTCGCCGACTGGCGGCAGGGGGCTGTGCTGACCGGCCCGATCACGAGATATCTTGATGTCGAGCAATGTTGCAGACGAGAGACGCAGACTGTGGAGCGGAGCATCCGGTGACTGACTCGACCATCATCTACACGCACACTGACGAGGCCCCGGCCCTCGCGACGTATTCCTTCCTGCCTGTGATCCAGGCGTACGCGTCGACGGCCGGTGTGAATGTCGAGACCCGTGACATCTCCCTGGCCGGTCGGATCATCGCCGTGTTCCCCGAGTACCTCGAGGAGAGCCAGCGGATCGCCGACGCCCTCGCCGAGCTCGGCGAGCTGGCGAAGACCCCGGAAGCCAACATCATCAAGCTTCCGAACATCTCGGCTTCGATCCCGCAGCTGAAGGCCGCGGTCGCCGAGCTCCAGGGCCAGGGCTACGCCCTCCCCAACTACCCGGACGACCCGAAGACCGACGAGGAGCGCGACATCCGCGCCCGCTACGACAAGGTCAAGGGCAGCGCCGTCAACCCGGTCCTGCGCGAGGGCAACTCCGACCGCCGCGCGCCCGGCTCGGTCAAGAACTACGCCAAGACGCACCCGCACCGCATGGGCGCCTGGGTCCCCGAGTCGAAGACGAACGTCGCCACCATGGGCGAGAACGACTTCCGCTCCACCGAGAAGTCCGCGGTCATCGCCGAGGCCGGCACCCTGCGCATCGAGCACGTCGCCGCCGACGGCGCCGTCACCGTGCTGCGCGAGTCCGTACCGGTCCTCGCCGGCGAGGTCGTCGACGCGTCCGTCATGCACGTCGACGCGCTGCGCACCTTCCTCAACGACCAGATCGAGCGTGCCAAGGCCGAGGACGTCCTGTTCTCCGTGCACCTCAAGGCCACGATGATGAAGGTCTCCGACCCGATCATCTTCGGCCACGTGGTCCGCGCCTTCCTCCCGAAGACCTTCGCCCGCTACGGCGAGACCCTCGCCGCCGCCGGCCTGTCGCCCAACGACGGCCTCGGCGCCATCCTGAACGGCCTGGGCGCCCTGCCCGACGGCGACGCGATCAAGGCCTCCGTCGACGCGGAGATCGCCGAGGGCCCGGCCCTCGCCATGGTCGACTCCGACAAGGGCATCACCAACCTGCACGTGCCGTCCGACGTCATCGTCGACGCCTCCATGCCGGCCATGATCCGCACCTCGGGCCACATGTGGGGCCCCGACGGCAACGAGGCCGACACCCTCGCCGTCCTCCCGGACAGCAGCTACGCCGGTGTCTACCAGGTCGTCGTCGACGACTGCCGCGCCAACGGCGCCTTCGACCCCGCCACCATGGGCTCGGTGCCGAACGTCGGCCTCATGGCCCAGAAGGCCGAGGAGTACGGCAGCCACGACAAGACCTTCGAGATCGCCGCCGCGGGCACCGTCCGCGTCGTCGACGCCGCGGGCAACACGGTCATCGAGCAGGAGGTCGCCGCCGGCGACATCTTCCGCGCCTGCCAGACCAAGGACCTGCCGATCCAGGACTGGGTCAAGCTCGCCGTCACCCGTGCCCGCGCCACCGGCGCCCCGGCCGTCTTCTGGCTCGACGAGAACCGCGCCCACGACGCGCAGCTGATCGCCAAGGTCAAGACGTACCTGGCCGACCACGACACCGAGGGTCTGACCATCAAGATCCTTTCCCCGGTCGAGGCCACCGCCTTCTCCCTGGAGCGCATCCGCCGCGGCGAGGACACCATCTCGGTGACCGGCAACGTGCTGCGCGACTACCTGACCGACCTCTTCCCGATCCTGGAGCTGGGCACCAGCGCCAAGATGCTGTCGGTCGTCCCGCTCATGAACGGCGGCGGCCTCTTCGAGACGGGCGCCGGCGGCTCCGCCCCGAAGCACGTCCAGCAGCTGGTCAAGGAGAACTACCTGCGCTGGGACAGCCTGGGCGAGTTCTTCGCGCTGGCCGCCAGCTTCGAGCACCTCGCGGTCACCACCGGCAACGCCCGCGCCCAGGTGCTGGCCGACACCCTGGACCGCGCGACCGGCACCTTCCTCAACGAGGACAAGTCGCCGAGCCGCAAGCTGGGCGGCATCGACAACCGCGGCAGCCACTTCTACCTCGCCCTGTACTGGGCGCAGGAACTGTCCCGGCAGATCGACGACCCGAAGCTGGCCGCGGCCTTCGAGCCGCTCGCCAAGACCCTCGCCGAGCGCGAGGAGACCATCGTCGCCGAGCTCATCGCGGTGCAGGGCTCCCCGGCCGACATCGGCGGGTACTACCAGCCCGACGCCACGAAGGCCGCGGCGATCATGCGCCCGTCCGCGACCCTCAACGAGGCGCTCGGCCTCCTCGGCTGACACCCGTTGACGCGCTCCGCCCCGGCCGGCCCCGTGCCCGCCGGGGCGGACCCGTCTGCGGCCCCGCCGCCCGACAGCGGTAAACCCCATTGCGGCCCGCCCGGGGCAGCGGCTAGGAAGAGCCGGTGATCAGCGGACAGCTGGCCGGCCTGCGCGCCCGCCTCCCCGAGGACGTACCCGTCCTGCACGCCGAGCTCCACGACGACGTCGTGACCCGCTCGCAGGCGGACTCCAGGCCCTGGAGTCCCCGCCCGGCCACCGGCGGGCACTCCCCGTACGAGCCCGCCCCGCCCTCCGCGGACGCGGCGGTGTTCTCCGTGGTCGAGCTGACCTCCGGCGACCTGGCCGGCGAGGCCCTGCTCTGGGGCATCGACACCCACAACCGCTGCGCCCACCTCGGCATCTCCCTCCGGCCGGGCCTGCGCGGGCGGGGGCTGGGGCGGGAGGCCGTCCAGCTGCTGTGCCGCTACGGCTTCACGGTGCGCGGCCTTCGCCGCCTCCAGATCGAGACGCTCGCCGGCAACACGGCGATGACCGCCGCCGCGACCGCCGCCGGCTTCGTCCGCGAGGGCCTCCTGCGCCGCTCGGCCTGGGTGTACGGCGGCTTCGAGGACGAGGTGATCCTGGGACTGCTGTCCGACGAGTGGACCGACCCCCTCTGAGGCCGCCCGCACCGGTTCGCCGACGGGCCGGTCAGAGCCGGTGGATGCGTTCCTGGTCGAACGCCAGCGGCGACCGGCCGGCGGCCAGGATCCGCAGGCCGGGCGCCACGGCCAGCAGCTTGCGCAGCCAGGCCAGGGCGTCCTGGCCGAGCTGCTCGGTGCCGTCCAGGACGAGCAGCATGTCCCGCTCGGCCAGCCACGACGCGGCGTACGTCGTCGTCCCGCAGGGCGGTGCGGGCACGCCGGGTACGGAGCCCAGTTCGGCCGTCAGTTCGCGGACGCCGTAGCCGCCTTCGAGCGGGTCGAGGTCGACGACCGCCACCCCGTCGTAGAAGTTGGACGCGAGCCGTCGCGCGATCTCCCGCACCAGCAGGCTCCGCGGCTCGCGGAAGCCGCCCGCCACGGTCAGCACCCGCCCCCGCCGGACGGCGGTGAGCAGCCGGGACATCTCGGCGGACGTCGCCGGGAGCCGTCCGGTCGACCCTGATTCCCTCAGCGGCACGATGCCCCCCATCGCATGCGTGACCAAGCGCGGCCGTGGCTACAGGGAGCTTTCGGCCGTGTGACGATGATTATGCGCCACTTGCGCCGTATCGCTAGGGGAATGTCGCATTCCGATCAGGGGGTCCGCTGCCGCCCAGGTCAGACCCACGAGGCGCACGCCGGCGCCGGCGTCGGCGGGTCGGTGGGGTCGGTAGGGTCGGCCCCACAGTACGAAGGGGGAGCGCTGTGGGGACCTACCGGCAGACCGTGGTGGATCTGGAAGCCTCCGCGCAGGAGGCGGCGGCACTGGGCGGGCGCGCCAGGGGGTGGCTGGAGGCCGAGGGTTTCATCCGCCCGGTGCCCTGGCGCGGCGGTGTGGTGCACCTGGCCGGTCCGCGCTGGCGGGACGCCGTCGACCTGGCTTCCTGGGACCGGCTCGCCCGGACCGAGGAGTCGGAGGAGGAGCCCTGCGGGGAGGTGGAGGTCGTCGTGGGACGGACGATCTTCTTCTCCGGCCTGAGCGCGGCGCCCGCCGCGATCTGCCCGAACTGCCGCAGCGCCGACCCGACCTGGCCGGGCGAAGCCGTCGACGCCTGGAACGCCACGGGCGCCGCCGACCTCGGCTGCGCGGCCTGCGCCCACCGCGCCCCGCTCCCGCAGTGGCAGTGGACCGACGACGGCCTCGCCTTCGCCCACCTCGGCTTCGAGTTCGACGACTGGCCGGCCCTGCACCCGGACTTCACCGCCGCCCTCGGCCGGACCCTGGGCCACCGCACCCGGGTGTTCGAGCGCAAGATCTGACCGCGCCACCCGGACACCCGCGTTCGTCGGTCACGAACTACGGCGCGCGCGTACGGGCCGAGCACCGCCCGGACCGTACCGCGGATCCACAGGGGGGTGGCCGCCCCTACAGCGACCCGATGAAACGGTTCGAACGGCAACCGCGCCCGGCCGTCGGCGCCGTGCGGCGCACGCGGGCTTCCGAACCCCCCGACCAAGGGGAATCCGGCCTCCCGCGCCACGGTTCGGCGCCCCCGCACGCCCGGTCCCCGCCCCTGGGAACGGTTGTCCGGAAGCCGGTAATGGGCTCTACTGCTGTCCAGCCCCACCGGGGCATATTCGCGGGAGGGGCCAGAATGACAGCGGACCGGCGCACGGACCGGCGAGCACGACGAAGAACGCGCGGAACGGACCGGCCGGCGCGACCCGTGTCGCACGGGCGCCGGCCGGCCGTTCGCGGCGGCCGGCCGCTGCTGGCCCTGCTGCTCTCCGCCTTCCTCCTCGTCGGCGTCTGCGCGGCCACCGGCATCGCCTGGGACCCGCTCAGCGGCACCCCCGCGCAGAACGCCACCGCCCACGGCCCCGGGGCCCCGCAGCCCACCGGGCCCGGCCCCGCCGCCACCGGCCCGGCCGCCCCCGCGCAGCCGGAGCAGAGCCCGCCGCCCACCAAGGCCGCGGCGGGCAAGGGCGATCCCGAGGACGCGGTGGACTCCGGGGCCGGGCGCCCCGCCGGGGCCCTGCCCTTCGACATGCCCCAGCCGGCCGCCCTCCGCTCCGGCGAAGCGGGCAAGAAGCTGGTGTTCGCCCACTACTTCACCCCGTACCCGCTCTCCCTCGACAACGCCGGCGCGGACAACGACTACTACACCCGCAACTACCTCAACCCCGACGGGGAGAGCGGAAAACACGGCCGGTACGGCGGCCTGCTGCGCGACCGCCCCCTGCCCGTGACACCCAAGACCGGCGACTGGGAGTACGCCAACCTCCAGCAGGAGGTCCGCACCGCCCGGGCGGCCGGCATCGACGGCTTCACCCTCGACCTGCTCTCCCTCTCCGGCAAGAACTGGGACCGCTCCAACCTGCTGATGGCCGCCGCCCGTTCGGTGGACCCGGCCTTCAAGATCATGCTGATGCCGGACATGACCTCGCTGAAGACCGACGACCCCCGCGTGCTCGCCGAGGCCATCGCCACGCTCGCCGACACCTCCGCCGCGCACCGGCTCCCCGACGGCCGGCTCGTCGTCTCCCCCTTCAAGGCGGAGGCGAAGAACGTGGCCTGGTGGACCGAGGTCATCCGCGTCCTCAAGGCCGACCACGGCATCCGCACCGCCTTCGTGCCGCTCTTCCTCGACTTCGGCGCCCACAGCGGCGACTTCGCCCCGATCAGCTACGGCTTCTCCGAATGGGGCAGCCGCAGCTACGTCGGCCAGGAGAGCTCCACGCGCGACGTCCAGCGGGCCCACGGCATGGGCAAGATCTGGATGCAGCCCGTATCGGTCCAGGACGCCCGCCCCAACCAGGGCATCTACGACGAGGCGGGCAACACCGCGACCCTGCGCGCCACATGGACGCGCGCCATCGAGGACGACGCCGACTGGGTCCAGCTCACCACCTGGAACGACTACTCCGAGGGCAGCCAGTTCGCGCCGTCCCTGCACAACGGCCACGCCTACCTCGACCTGACCTCGTACTACCTGACCCGCTTCAAGACGGGCGGCTGGCCGAAGATCGTCCGGGACACGCTGTACCTCAGCGCCCGCACGCAGTTCGCGGACGCCGACCCGACCGGCGACCAGTCACTGGTGATGTCGCTGCGCAAGGGGAGCGCCCCGTCCCGGGACACGGTGGAGGTGCTCAGCTTCCTCACCGGACCGGCGGTCGTGCGCACGACGGTCGGCACGGCCCGGGGCAGTCACGACGCACCCGCCGGGGTCCACTCCAAGCTGCTGCCGCTGAAGGCGGGCACCAGCTCGGCCCACGTCGCCCGGGACGGAGAGACGGCGGCGGAGGTCGACCTCCCGTACCGGGTGGACCCCAAGGTAGAGGTCCAGGACCTGCAGTACTACGCGGCGACCAGCGGCCGCGAACCGTAGCCGCGGGACGGCGTCGTACGGTTCCGGCCGGGGTGGCGGCGGCGGTGTTCCCAGGGCCGGAGGCGGCGGGGGATGATCCGGGCGACAGCCGCGCCGCACCCCGGAGGTCCCGTGACCGAGACGACACGCCCCGCAGACCGCCCCGCCCAGCCGCCCGCAGACCGCCCCGCCCGGCCGCCCGTGGGGGAGGGGCCCGGCGAGTTCCCCGGCGGGCCCGCCCTGTTCCGCCTGGACCCGGACGTCGCCCACCTCAACCACGGCTCCTTCGGCGCGGTCCCCCTGCCCGTCCAGGAGGCCCAGGCCGCGCTGCGCGCCGAGGTGCACGCCGACCCGGACGCGTTCTTCATCGCCGTGCCGGACCGCCTCGCACACGCCCGCGCCCGGATCGCCGCGCACCTCGCCGCCGACCCCGACGGCCTCGCCTTCATCGCCAATGCCACCGAAGGCGCCAACCTCGCCCTCGACGCCGTCCAGCTCGCCGACGGCGACGAGATCCTGGTCACCGACCACGGCTACGGCACCGTCACCGCGGCCGCCGCCCGCCGCGCCCCGGTCACCACCGTCGCGCTGGACCCGGCCCTGCCCGACGAGGACGCCGTACGGGAGACCGTGCTGGCCGCGCTGACACCCCGTACCCGGGTCGCCGTGCTGGACCACGTCAGCTCGCCCACCGCCCGGATCATCGCCTCGCCCCGGCTCCTCGCCGAACTGCGCGAACGCGGCGTCACCACCGTCGTCGACGGCGCCCACGCCCCGGGCATGCTCGCCGACCCGCTCGCCGGCGGCGCCGACTTCTGGTTCGGCAACCTGCACAAATGGGGCTACGCCCCGTCCGGTAGCGCCGTGCTCGCCGTCGCCCCGCAGCACCGCCACCGGGTACGTGCGCTCGTACCCTCCTGGGAGGACGGGCACGGATTCCCGCGTTCCGTCGAGAACCGCGCCACCGCCGACTACACCGGCTGGCTCGCCGCCCCCGAGGGGCTCGACCTCATCGAAACCCTCGACGCGGCCAAGCTCCGGGCCCACAACAGCGCCCTCGCCGCCCACGGCGCCGCGCTGCTCGCCGGGATCCCCGGGCTCACACCGCTCCCGCACACCCCCGGCCTCGCCATGCGCACCCTGCGCCTGCCGCCCGGCATCGCCGAGACCCCCGACGGCGCCCGCGCGCTGCGCGAGGAGATCGCGGCGCGCGAGCGCGTCCGGGTCCTGATCTGGCCCTGGCCGGGCGGCGGCGGCATCCGGATCTGCGGGCAGATCTACAACCGGCCCGAGGAGTACGAACGCCTCGCCGCCGCCCTCCCGGCGTACCTCAGGCGCGCCTGAGCAGGTAGGTGTCCATGATCCAGCCCTTGCGGGCGCGGGCCTGCGTCCGGAGCTCCTCGATCCGACCGGCGACCTCAGCCAGCTTGCCCTGCACCAGGATCTCGTCCGGGGTGCCCACGTAGGCCCCCCAGTAGATGTAGAGGTCCTGGTCCAGGTGGGCCGTGAAGGCGTGCCGCGCGTCCAGCATCACCACCACGTCGTCCACGTCGGCCGGCCAGCCCTCGGCCAGCCGACGCCCGGTGGTGATCTGGACCGGCCGCCCCACCCGGTTCAGGTTCGTCCGGTGGCGCGCCAGCAGCGCGGAGATGCTGCTGATACCGGGCACGACCTCGTGCTCGAAGGCCACCCGGCCGCGCTCCAGCACCTCGTCGAGGATCGCGAGCGTGGAGTCGTAGAGCGAGGGGTCGCCCCACACCAGGAACGCCCCGGTCTCGCCGTCCGCCAGGTCCTGCGCGATGAACCGCTCGAAGAGCTCGGCCCGCGCGCTGCGCCAGCCGTCCACCGTCGGGGTGTAGTCGGAGGGCGTCCGGTCCCGGTCCGGGTCACGGCCCTCGACGAGCCGGTGGCCGGGGCGGGCGTGCGCGTCGAGCATCGCGCGCCGCAGCCCGGTCAGATCCGCCTTCTCCTCGCCCTTCTCCAGGATGAGGAATGCGTCCGCCGCGCCGATCGCCCTGACCGCCTGGAGGGTCAGATGGTCCGGGTCGCCCGCGCCTATGCCGATCACTGAGAACTTCTTCACCCGGCTATTGTGCCCACCATGCGTGTCGCCCTGTTCGTCACCTGCGTCAACGACGTGCTGTACCCGCGGACCGGCATCGCCGTCGTACGCCTCCTGGAGCGCCTCGGCGTCGACGTGGACTTCCCGGCGGGCCAGACCTGCTGCGGGCAGCCGCAGTACAACACGGGCTACCGGCACGAGACCGAACCGCTGCTGCGGCGCACCGCCGAGGCCTTCGCCGGCCACGAGTACGTGGTCACCCCCTCCGGCTCCTGCGCCGCGATGATCCGCGAGCACTACCCGCGGATCGGCCGGAAGGCGGAACGGGAGGGGCGCGGCTCCGGCCTGGCGGACGCCGCACGCTCGCTCGCGCCGCGCGTCCACGAGCTCACCGAGTTCCTGGTCGACGTGCTCGGCGTGACCGACGTGGGCGCGTACTTCCCGCACACCGTCACCTATCACCCCTCCTGCCACGGCCTGCGCGGCCTGGGGCTGGGGGACCGGCCCCGGCGGCTCCTCGCCGCCGTCAGGGGCCTGCGGCTGGTCGAGCTGCCGGGCGCCGAGGAGTGCTGCGGATTCGGAGGCACCTTCGCCGTCAAGAACCCGGACGTCTCCACCGCCATGGGGACCGACAAGATCGCCTCCGCGGCGGCCACCGGAGCCGAGGTGCTGTGCGGCGCCGACAACTCCTGCCTCGCCCACCTCGACGGACTCCTGCGCCGGGCCGACGTCGCACCGGGCACCCCGCACCGACCCGTGCCGCGCCCCGCGCCCCGCACCCTGCACCTCGCCGAGATCCTCGCCGCGACCGAGGAGGAGGGACCCCTGCCGTGACCGGTGGCACCTACCTCGGAATGCCCGCCTTCCCCGTCGCCGCGCGCGAGGCCGTACGGGACGGCGTGCTGCGCGCCAACCTCCGCCGCGCCACGCACACCATCCGCGACAGGCGGGCGCGTGCCGTCGCCGAGCTGGCGGACTGGGACCGGCTGCGCGCCGCGGGCGCGGCCGTCAAGGACCACACCCTGCGCCACCTCGACCGCTACCTGCTCCAGTTGGAGGAAGCGGTGAACGCCGCCGGCGGCACCGTCCACTGGGCCGTCGACGCGGACGAGGCCAACCGGATCGTGACGGAAATCGTCCGCGCGACCGGGGAGCGCGAGGTCGTCAAGGTCAAGTCGATGGCCACCCAGGAGATCGGCCTCAACGAGGCCCTGGAGGCCGCCGGGATCGCCGCCTACGAGACCGACCTCGCCGAGCTGATCGTGCAGCTCGGCCACGACCGGCCCTCCCACATCCTGGTCCCCGCCATCCACCGCAACCGCGCCGAGATCCGCGACATCTTCCGCGCCGAGATGGGCCGTTGGGGCCGCCCCGCACCCGACCCGCTCGGCGACGACCCGCGGGAACTGGCCGAGGCGGCCCGCCTGCACCTGCGCGAGAAGTTCCTGCACGCCAAGGTCGCCGTCTCCGGAGCCAACTTCATGGTCGCCGAGACCGGCACCATGGTCGTCTTCGAGTCCGAGGGCAACGGCCGGATGTGCCTGACCCTCCCCGAGACCCTGATCTCGGTCGTGGGCATCGAGAAGGTCGTCCCCACCTTCCGCGACCTGGAGATCTTCCTCCAGACCCTGCCGCGCTCCTCGACGGCCGAGCGCATGAACCCGTACACGACGATGTGGACGGGGCTGGGTCCCTCGCGAGGGGCGGACGGCGACGGGCCCTCCGCCTTCCACCTCGTCCTCCTCGACAACGGCCGTACCGACACCCTCGCCGACGAGACCGGCCGGCAGGCCCTGCGCTGCATCCGCTGCTCCGCCTGCCTCAACGTCTGCCCCGTCTACGAGCGCGCCGGCGGCCACGCCTACGGCTCGGTCTACCCGGGCCCCATCGGCGCCGTCCTCAGCCCCCAACTGCGCGGCACCGACAGCGACATCGACGCCTCGCTGCCCTTCGCCTCCACCCTGTGCGGGGCCTGCTACGAGGTCTGCCCGGTCGCCATCGACATCCCCGAGATCCTCGTCCACCTCCGCGAACGGGTGGCCCAGGGCGGCCCGGCGACCCGGGACGGCATCCGGGTACGGATCCGCCCCGCGCACGGGCACGCCGCCGAACGCGCCGCCATGCGCGCCGCACGCCTGCTCCTGGACCGCCCCGGGGCCCTGCGCGCGGGGGAGCGCCTGCTGGCCCGTGCCCGCAGGCTGGCGCCGCGCCGCCTGCCCGGTCCCGGCCGGGCCTGGACCGACACGCGCGAGCTGCCGCCCGTACCCGCCGAGTCGTTCCGCGACTGGTGGACCCGAGAACGGGGAACCGGGCGATGACCAGCAAGGACCGCATCCTGGCCCGCATCCGCCGGGCCGTGCCGCAGCCCCCGCCGGGACCGGACGCCCCGGTCGCTCCGCAGATCCCGCGGGACTACCTGCGCGTACACGGCGCCCGCACCCCGCGCGAGCGCGTCGACCTGCTCGCGGCGAACCTCACCGAATACCGGGCGCTGGTCCACCGCACCGACGAGGACGGGCTGCCGCTCCTGCTGGCGCGACTGCTGGCCGAACGCGGCTCCCGCACGGTCCTCGTCCCGCCCGGACTGCCCCCGTACTGGCTCTCCGCGGCCGACCAGACCCGTGTCCACGACCGCGAGGCCTCCACCCCGCAGGAACTGGACCGGGTCGACAGCGTGGTCACAGGCTGCGCCCTGGCCGTCGCCGAGACGGGTACCGTCGTTCTCGACGGGGCCCCCGACCAGGGCCGGCGCCGCATCACCCTGATCCCGGACCACCACGTCTGCGTGATCCGCGTACCGGACCAGGTGGTGGACTCCGTACCGCAGGCACTGGAAGGGCTCGACCCCGCCCGCACCCTGACCTGGATCTCCGGTCCCTCCGCCACCAGCGACATCGAGCTGGACCGGGTGGAAGGCGTCCACGGGCCCCGCACCCTGGAGGTCGTCCTCGTCGGCGCACAATGAGGGCATGCCATCCCACATCGCCCTGACCGCCCTCGTGGTCCACGACTACGACGAGGCCATCGACTTCTACACGCGGGCCCTCGGCTTCGACCTGGCCGAGGACACGGCCCGCCCGGACGGCTCCCGCTGGGTGGTCGTCCGCCCGCCCGGCGCCACCGAAACCGCCCTGCTGCTGGCCCGCGCCAAGGACGACGCCCAGCGCTCCCGCGTCGGCGACCAGACCGGCGGCCGCGTCGGCTTCTTCCTGTACACCGACGACTTCGCCCGTGACCACGCCCGGATGACCGCCGAGGGCGTCCGCTTCCTGGAGACCCCGCGCCACGAGCCGTACGGCTCCGTAGCCGTGTTCGAAGACCTGTACGGCAACCGCTGGGACCTCCTCCAGCCCGCCCTTCCGTAGAGCGGCCCGGGTCGTGTCTTTCGGAGCGCGGCCTGATCCGAAAGACACGCCCTACGAGGCGCCGCCCAGGCGCGGGGCCTCCCGTGCGGCGTCGACGGCCGGGCCGGGCCGCTCCACCCGGTCCGCCAGTTCCCGGGCCCACCGGACCAGGCCCGGTACGTCGACCCCGTACGGGGCTCCGGCCAGCGCCTCGATCCCGTCGGCGCCGCGCCGCAGCAGCCGCGCCCCGCCCACGGCGTTGCCCCGGGCGGCGTGCGTCAGCCCGACCGCGAGCTGCGCGAGCCCCCGCCACAGCGGGGCCGAGGCCTCGGGCCCCGACTTCCAGGCGTCCTCGAACACCTCGTGCGCATGGAACGGCATCCCGGCGTCCAGCAGCCGCTGCGCCTCCCGCACCGTCTCCGCGGGCGAGCGCACGACCCCCTCGGGCTGCCGCTCCACCCCCGGCGCCCCGTAGCCCAGCGGCCGCCCCAGCCCATCCCTCGGCCGGGCGTTCCTCGCCCGACCGTCAACGTCCCGATCCCGTGCGTTCACCACCCCATCCTCCCCCTCGCCGATTACCCGTGCATGCACACCCCTCGGCGTGGGGTAATGTTCTGCATGTGCCGCCGAGCACGGGGAAACCCGCAGGTCGAAGGTACATCGGGACGTGGCGCAGCTTGGTAGCGCACTTGACTGGGGGTCAAGGGGTCGCAGGTTCAAATCCTGTCGTCCCGACCATGCTTCATGCAGGTCGGAGGCCGTTCTCTCGCTAATGAGAGGACGGCCTTTCGTGCGTCCGGAGCCATGGTGGTCGCAGTGTGGTCGCACGTCCAGTCTGTGGCCGGTTGGCGGTGGCGCTGAAGGCCGGTGGCGCTGAAGGCCGGTGGCGCGGGGGAGCGGAGTCCGCGGAAGGTTTCGCGGAGCTTCTGCAGGTGGTTGCGTGGTGGTCGCAGCCATGCCGGGCGGCGAGTTTCGGATCGCAGCGGCCGGAGTCCGGAGCTCGGGGCGCAGCAGGCCAGGTGCGTTTGGTCCCGAGGCCGTCGACGATCACCGTCTCCGGTCGTCTCGCCGGTACAGCGGCCAGGTCAGGCTCCGCCTACCCCGCGCAGCGGTACTCGCAGCGGGCCGGCGGCACCAGCTCAAGGCCCCGGGCCGTCGCCTCGGTCTACGGACGGCCGTGGCGCTTGACGGATTGCGGGTGTGGCCGCCGTCTGTTCGTCGGTCAGGCGGGCCCGCCAGTCGCTGACGTAGTCGTCGGGCATGGACGCCAGGCGGGCGATTTCTCCGTCGCTGCGCCCATCGGACCAGGCCAGGATCCGTGTCACGGTGCGGTTCCGTGCCGCGCGGAAGTCCTTGAGCATGTTCTCGAGGCGTTCGACTTCCTCGGCTTCGCGGACGAGCTGCTGGTCGACGGCGGAGCGTTCCTCGGCGCGCAACCGGCGCAGATGGGCGTCCAGGCCCGTCAGGACCAGACCCTCCTCGTGCGCGGAGTTCTGGAACCCTTCGGCCAAGGCCGCCAGCACGCAGTCGGGGACGTCGGCGAGGGTGGCCCCGGGGGGCTTGGCCGCCTCCCAGGTGCCCCGACCCGCCTCTGTCGTCTCCAGCCAGACGCGGGCGTCTGTCGGAACACGGTCGCCGCACGCCTGCGCGCGGTAGGCGTACAGGGCGGCACGGTGGCCGTAGAAAGTGAAACCGTCCTCGATCTGCCGGTCGGCGGCGCGGCACATCCGCCCCGGTACACCGCCATAGCCGCTCTCGGGACTGTAGTCGGCGTAGGCATCGAGTTCCGCGTCCGTGGCCAGGCCCCAGGAGGGATCGCACAGACCGGGGTTCATGGCGAGGAACGCGCCGACCTCGACACGCCAGGCGGGGATCGGTCTCGTGCGCAGCCTGGGCCAGCGGAGATCGCCGGAGGGATCGAAGGTGTGGGTCGCGGCCTGCTCGATGTCGTCCCAGGCGGTGGCGGCCTCGGCCGACCACTCCAGTTCGTCGCCCGGTCCGATGCGGTGGATGGAGTCCACGAGCCGCTGCACGGCGGGGAGTATGCGCAGGGCGAGCGCGTGCAGTTCCTCGGCGGTGAAGAAGCGCCAGGAGCAGCCGCGCTGTTCGTCATGGGCCAGGTGGCCCAGCAGCTGCACCATTATTCCGGAGGCCGGGACGGCCCCGTCGCCGAGTGCCCTGCGGGGGAGGCCGGGGAGCTGGCTGCCGAGGTCTTCGGACGGGGCCCGCCAGTCGATGTCGCCGAACCATACGGCGCCGTCGCGTGCGTCCACTGCCAGCCACTGGTGGTAGCCCGCACCCGGGCCGTAGCGCTGCTCCTGCTGCTCGGCGTGCTCGTCGTGCCATACGTACTCGCCCGGAGGCGGGTCCAGCTCCACGGCCATGAAGCCGTCCTCGGGGCGGTAGCCGGTGAGGACGCGGGCCGTTCGCGGCGCACTGTCGGCGGCGGTCATGAGGGGTTTCCTCTCGCTGGAACGTCAACCGCCGCAAACGTAGGGCGCCCGTCACACAATAGTTTAACTTTCAGCCACTGTGTCCGGTAGTCGGACAAGCCGGGAGACCTGGCGTCACCACCCGGTCTACGCGCGTGCGGCCGCCGTCAACTTGGCGCATTTCACGTGGGTTCACGCTCCGTTCGCCTCCGGTAGCCGCCCGCCGCAGCCTCATGCGAGCGCGGCCAGCGCTTGCGCGGCGAGCATCTGCTCCAGGTCCAGGACGGCGCGCGGGGCGTGCCGGGTGTCGATGCGGACGGCGTAGATGAAGCGCGTCAACTGCGGCTCGGCCAGGGGGCGGGCCACGACCTGGGTGTTGGCGCGGGGCAGGGCGAGTTGCGGCATGACGGCCACGCACAGGCCTGCGGCCACGAAGCCGAGCACGGTGTTGAAGTCGTCCCCCTCGTATTGCAGGCGGGCCTGGAAGCCAGGCGTCTTGGCCATCTGGGAAAGCAGTTCCAGGCGCAGTGCGGCCTCCGGAGCCGCGATCCAGGTCTCGGACGCGAGGCTGGCCAGGTCGATGACCTCCCTGTCGGCCAGGCGGTGGTGTGCCGGGACCACGGCCACCACCGGATCCCGTGCGACCAGCGTCCGGCGCAGCATTCGGGGCGGTGGGACGGGGATGAAGTCGTAGTCGTAGCTGAGGGCCAGGTCCATGTCCCCCCGCTTGAGCCGGTTGTAGCAGGCCTCGGGTTCCAGTTGGCTGAGGCTGACCTGCACGTGGGGGTAGGTCGCGTGGAGTTGGGCCAGCGCTTGCGGAACGATGCTGGTGGCGGCCGAGGCGAAGGCGCCGAGGCGGATCCGTCCGGCCGTACCCGCGCGCATGGCGTCGAGTTCCACCGATGCCGTCGCCAACGCGTTGCGGACGCCCTGCTCGGCGTCGAGAAGGACTTCGCCGGCCGGTGTGGCGCGCACGGGCCGACGCTCCAGCACTCTCAGGCCCGCGCGGCGTTCGAGTTCGGCGATCTGCTGGGAGACCGCGGGCGCGCTGTAGCCGAGCTCGCGTGCGGCGGCGTTGAAGGAGCCGTGCCGCACGACGGCTTCGAGGGTGGCGAGCAGGCGGGGGTCGAGTCCGTGCACGGAGTTAAGGCTCACTTATCTGTCGCGAAGATGTGTTTTCTTGTGATTGCGGCTGAACGCCAGCAGGATTCTTGCTCGCGGCAAGAAAAACGCAAGCCCGCGCTCCCGGATCGTGACCGCCCCTCCACCTTGTCGCCGGGGCGCCCTCCGCCAGTGCCCCGTCCGCCCCGTCCGCCTTTTCTGCCGCAGCCCGCCATGGCCGGGGACGTCCGGCGGGGCGGGTGTGCACCCGGCCGTCGACGATCACCCCTCACGCCCTGAAAGGAAGTGGTATGCCCCAGCCACCACTCATCGGACTCACCACCTACCTGGCCGACGCCCGGTGGGGCGAGTGGGACCTGCCCGCCGCAGTGCTGCCTGCGGCCTACGCCGGCTGTCTCCAGGCCGCGGGCGGCCGGGCCGTCCTGCTGCCGCCGGACGCCCCGTCGGCAGCGGCCGATCTGGTCGCACGTCTGGACGCGATCGTCCTGACGGGAGGAGAGGACGTGGATCCCGCCCTGTACGGCGCCCGGCCCCACCCGCGCACGGGGCCGCCGGTCCGCGAGCGCGACCGGTGGGAGCAGGCTGTACTGGCCGCCGGTCTCGCCCGCGACATACCCGTGCTCGGAGTGTGCCGGGGTATGCAGCTGATGAACGTACACGCCGGAGGCACCCTCATCCAGCACCTGCCCGACAGGGTGGGCCATCACGGCCACAACCCCTACCGGGGCCACTTCTGTGCCCACACCGTCACCACCGCGCCGGGGACGCGGATCGGCGCCCTCCTGCCGGGGACCCGCGAGGTCGCCACGCACCATCATCAGGCGGTGGATCGCCTGGGCGCCGGGTTCATCGTGGCCGCCCGTGCGGCGGACGGCACCGTCGAGGCGATCGAGAGCACCCGGCACCGCTTCGCCGTGGGCGTCCAGTGGCATCCGGAGATGGGTGTCGACACGCCGGTGGTGCACGCCCTGGTGGATGCCGCCGGTTTCGCCGCAGACACCGATCGGGCGGCTTCGGTGGCAGGACGGAAAGTGCGCACGGTACGAAACTCGCCGGGCCGGACTTTCCCGACACAGGTGTCTTGACACCCTCCGGCGCACCCATCAGGATCACACCGTGAACCTGTCAGACAGCCAGACAGGTGGCCAGGCCCCGCGGCGCGTCAGCGCGATGGAAGCGGTCTTCGGCCACCTGCGCAGCGCCATCGAGCGCGGTGAGTACGTCGTGGGCGACAAGCTCCCCTCCGAAGCCGAGTTGTGCCGGACCCTGGAAGTCAGCCGGCCCGTGCTGCGGGAGGCGCTCCGAGCCCTCCAAGCCATCGGCCTGACCGCCTCCAAGAGCGGCAAGGGCACGTTCGTCCTGGCGAACACGGTCGAGGACCCCACCTTCGGCGACTACGTCGCCAGCGACCTGCTGGAGGTGCGCCGGCACGTCGAGATCCCGGTCGCCGGGTACGCCGCGCTGCGCCGCACCCCGGAGGACCTGGACCATCTGGGCCATCTGCTCGACCGGATGGAGCAGGAGACCGACACCACCGCGTGGGTGGCGATGGACACCGTCTTCCACCTGGCGGTGGCCGAGGCATCCCGCAACCCCGTCTTCCGCCGCGTCATCGAGGAGATCCGCGACGCACTGGCGCGTCAGTCGACCTTCCTCAACGAACTGGGCGGCCGGCGCGAGCAGTCCAACTGCGAGCACCGGGCGATCCTCGAGGCGCTGGCCGACGGCAGCGAGCACGACGCGGTGGAGGCCATGTCCCACCACCTCCTGAGGGTCGAGACGACCCTCACAGAAATCGTGCGCCCCCAGCGCGCGGCCACCTCCACGGAAGGCAGACCCGAGGCGTGAGCGAGCAGTTCCTCAAAGACGAGAAGCGCCCCACGACCCGTCACGTGGACTCCGGGGACACCGGCTACAGCAAGTCCTTGACACCCCGGCACGTCAACATGATCGCCATCGGGGGTGCGATCGGCACCGGGCTCTTCCTCGGCGCGGGCGGACGCCTCGCCGACGCCGGCCCCTCACTGTTCGTCGCCTACGCCGTCTGCGGGATCTTCGCGTTCCTCGTCGTACGCGCGCTCGGCGAGCTCGTCATGTACCGGCCGTCCTCCGGCGCCTTCGTCTCGTACGCCCGGGAGTTCCTCGGGGAGAAGGGCGCGTACACCGCGGGCTGGATGTACTTCCTCAACTGGGCGACCACCGGCATCGCCGACATCACCGCCGTCGCCACCTACACCCATTACTGGCGCCTGTTCTCCGACGTCCCGCAGTGGGTGATCGCGCTCATAGCCCTGGCCGTGGTCCTCACCGTGAACCTCATCTCGGTGCGGATCTTCGGCGAACTGGAGTTCTGGTTCGCCATCGTCAAGGTCGGCGCGCTGGTCGTCTTCATGGCCATCGGGATCTTCTTCCTCGTGACCCGGCACCCCATCGACGACGCCGTGCCCGGTCCGTCCCTGATCACCGACAACGGCGGGATCTTCCCCAACGGCCTGCTGCCCATGCTGCTGATCATCCAGGGCGTCATCTTCGCCTACGCCTCCGTCGAGCTGGTCGGAGTCGCGGCCGGTGAGACCGAGAACCCCGAGGAGATCATGCCGAAGGCGATCAACTCGATCATGTGGCGCGTCGGCCTCTTCTACGTCGGCTCGGTCGTCCTGCTGTCGATGCTGATGCCGTGGAACAGCTACAGCGCGGGCCAGAGCCCGTTCGTGACCGTGCTCTCCCACATCGGCATCCCGGCGGCCGGCGACGTGATGAATCTGGTCGTTCTCACCGCGGCCATGTCCTCGCTCAACTCCGGCCTCTACTCCACCGGCCGCATCCTGCGCTCGATGGCCGTCAACGGTTCCGCCCCGCGGTTCACCGCCCGGCTGAGCCGCACCCAGGTGCCCTACGGCGGCATCCTGCTCACCAGCGGCATGTGCGTCCTCGGCGTCGGGCTCAACTTCGTCGTTCCGGCGGACGCGTTCGAGATCGTGCTCAACCTGGCCGCCATCGGCATCCTCGCCACCTGGGGCATGATCATGCTCTGCCACCTCCTCTTCTGGCGGAAGACCCGTGACGGCGAACTGACCCGTCCCTCCTACCGCCTGCCCGGGTCCCCGTGGACCGAACTCGTGACACTGGCCTTCCTCGCCTCCGTCCTGGTCCTCATGTACGCCGACGGAGGAGCGGCGCGCACCACCGTGCTGTGCGTGCCACTGATCGCCGCGGCGCTGGTCGCCGGCTGGTACGCCGTCCGCGGCCGCGTGGCGCGCGCCGCCGCGAAGAGCGAGGGCTGAGCCGGGCGGCGGGCGCGGCCCGTCCCCCCCGGGCCGGGCCTGCCGCCGGCCACCCCGGTCAGCAGCAACCCACCACCGAACGAGGCAGTGATGCGCAGCAGTCTCCTCGCGGACGCGCCCGCGATGCGCGAGCCCCAGCATGCACCCGTCGCCCACGCCACCCGGGGCGGCATGATCGAGGGAGTCCACTACGGATCCGTCGTCGTCCTCGGCGGTAATGGCGACGTCCGGTTGAGCATCGGAGACATCGAGGCCGCCTGCTACCCGCGCTCAGCCCTCAAGCCGGTCCAGGCCCTCGCCATGGTGCGGGCCGGGCTGCCGCTCGACGGCGCCCTGCTCTCCCTCTCGATGGGCAGCCACTCCGGCGAGGAGCACCACCTCGCAGGTACCCGGCTGATCCTCGAACTGGCCGGCCTCACCGAGGACGACCTGCGCAACGTCCCCGACCTGCCGTACGCCCCGGCGGTCCGGGATGCCTGGGTGCGCGAGGGCCGCGGGCCTTCCCGGCTCGCCCAGAACTGCTCCGGCAAGCACGCGGCGATGCTGTACCTGTGCAAACTGGCCGGCTGGCCCCTGGAGAGCTACCTCGACCCGGGCCACCCGCTTCAGAGGGCGATCGCCGGGGTCGTCGAGGAACTCACCGGCCAGCACATCGCGAACGTCACCGTCGACGGCTGCGGAGCCCCGCTGTTCGCCGTGTCCCTGCACGGCCTGGCCCGCGCCGCCGCCCGCATCGCCACGGCCGGTCCGGACACCGCCGGGCGCCGGGTGGCGGACGCGCTGCGCGTCCACCCGGAGATGGCCTCCGGCACAGGGCGAGACACGGCCCAGCTGATGCGCGCGGTGCCCGGGCTGCTGGCCAAGGACGGCTTCGAGGGCGTCCAGGTGGCCGCGCTGCCCGACGGCCGGGCCGTCGCAGTGAAGATCGCCGACGGGGCGGACCGGGCGCGCATCCCGGTGACGGCCGCAGCCCTCGCCCGGGCGGGAGTCGAGCCGCGGCTGCTCGCCGGGTTCGAGGGCGAGCCCATGACCGGCGGCGGCCGGCCCGTCGGCGGCATCCAGCCGGTGGCGGCGCTGAACCCGCCCAGCATCCCCGCCACCGCCTGACTCCATCCCCTTTCACCACCTTGACCCACCCACCTCAGGAAGAGGGCCGCACACCCATGACCGCCGCCACCCGCAGCGAACACGACCTGCTCGGAGACCGCGAAGTCCCCGCCGACGCCTACTGGGGCGTCCACACCCTGCGCGCCACCGAGAACTTCCCCATCACCGGGACGCCCATCTCCGCCTACCCGCACCTGATCGACGCCCTCGCCGCCGTCAAGGAGGCCGCCGCCCTCGCCAACGAGGGACTCGGCCTGCTGGAGCCCGCGAAGGCCGCCGCGATCGTCGCCGCCTGCCAGGAGATCCGCGGCGGGAAGCTGCACGACCAGTTCGTCGTCGACGTCATCCAGGGCGGCGCCGGCACCTCGACCAACATGAACGCCAACGAGGTCATCGCGAACCGGGCGCTGGAGCTGCTGGGCCATGCCAGGGGCGAGTACCGGCACCTGCACCCCAACGAGGACGTCAACCTCGGCCAGTCCACCAACGACGTCTACCCGACCGCCGTGCGGATCGCGACCGTCTCCGCGGTGCGCGGCCTGCTCGGCGCCATGGCCGTCCTCCAGGACACGTTCGCCCGCAAGGCCGTCGAGTTCCGCGACGTTCTGAAGATGGGCCGCACCCAGTTGCAGGACGCCGTGCCGATGACGCTCGGGCAGGAGTTCTCCGCTTTCGCCGTCATGCTCGACGAGGACCGCAGCCGGCTCGCTGAGGCCGTCGAGCTGATCCTTGAGATCAACCTCGGCGCGACCGCGATCGGCACGGGTCTCAACGCCCCCGCCGGATACGCCGAATCGGCCCGCCGCCACCTCGCCGACATCACCGGGCTGCCCCTGGTCACCGCGGCCAACCTGGTCGAAGCCACCCAGGACTGCGGCGCGTTCGTCCAGATGTCCGGTGTACTCAAGCGCATCGCCGTCAAACTGTCCAAGACCTGCAACGACCTGCGCCTGCTGTCCTCCGGGCCGCGCGCGGGCTTCGGCGAGATCAACCTGCCGCCGGTGCAGGCGGGTTCGAGCATCATGCCCGGCAAGGTCAACCCGGTGATCCCCGAGGTCGTCAACCAGGTCGCGTTCGAGGTGATCGGCAACGACGTCGCCATCACCATGGCCGCCGAGGCGGGTCAGCTCCAGCTCAACGCCTTCGAGCCGATCATCCTGCACTCGCTGTCGGAGTCCATAACCCACCTGCGCGCGGCCTGCCTCACCCTCGCCGAGCGCTGCGTGGCCGGCATCACCGCCAACACCGAGGTGCTGCGCGCCACCGTAGAGAACTCCATCGGCCTGGTGACCGCCCTGAACCCGCACATCGGGTACACGGCCGCCACCGACATCGCCAAGGAAGCCCTCGCCAGTGGCCGGGGTGTGGCCGAGCTGGTCCTGGAGAGGGGCCTGCTGCCGGCCGAGAAGCTCGCCGCCCTGCTGCGGCCCGAGGTGATCGCGGGAACCGGCGCGACCATGGCCTGACAGGGGTCCGCTGTCGGCTTACCGGTCCGCGTGCGACTCCGGCGCTGCTCCTCACTCCGGCCGTGGCCAGCCGTGGTGCGGAGGGTGGGGTGGCGGTGGCGGGATGGTGGCCGTTCCCGCTCCACGGCGATGCGCTGGGCGCGGCCGCCTGCGGGTGCGCGGACTCGTCCGAGCGGACGGCGACGCCGTAGTCCAGCCCGCGTTCCGCCAGGCCGTGGCGGAACGCGGTGATCTGGCCGTAGCCGGTCGGCGACGATCACCATCGGCTCCAGGCCCCAGGCGACCGCCTCGTCAATGAGGTCCAGAGCCAGGCGCCATTTCTCCCGGTGCCCGACCTCTTCGGGTAGGCCGGCTTTTATGCGGCGTTCAGTGTCGTCCTGCCACTCGGCGGGCACAAGCAGGCGCCAGTCGCCGTGGGACCACGCGGAGGTGCTGCGGGCCGTGTCGCTCCCGTGCTCGTGTACCACGTGCGACCGCAGGCCAGGATGCGTCGCCGTCCGAGTGGAAACATCCAGCCACCCGTCAGGCCACTGGCACTTCGGAGGGTGCGACCCGGGAACTGCTGTGGAGGGTGCGGTGCTGGCTGGGTGTCGTTCCGTAGTGCTCCAGGAACACCTGCCTCATCGTCGAGGCGGAGCTGAACCCGCAGCGCCTGGCGATCGAGGCCAGCGGCAGTGCCGTGGAGACGAGGAGTTGTGCGGCCGCCTCGGCTCGGGCGGCCCGTACGAACTGGGCAGGTGTCTGTCCGAGCTGGTCGAGGAACAGCCGGGCCAGGTGGCGCGCGCTGACTCCCGCGTGCGCGGCGAGCGCGGTGGCGCCGAGGTCGTCGCCGAGGACCGTGACCACACCGCTCGTACCAACGTCTCTGCCTGACTGGGCATGGGAGCGCGCAGATGTCCGCCAAGCCCTCCGCACCCGCGATATCGGCACCGTGTTCCGCCACGGCCAGCAGTACAGCAGGGCCGGCCAGGCGCGCATCGCGGCTGCCGTCGGCATGACGCAGGCCCGCGTCAACGCCATGGACAGCAAGGTGTCCCTCTGGAAGATCTTGGCACTCCGCCCGGTGGAGCGCTCGAGCTGACTCGCCAGTTCCTGACGGGCGGTCGATGTCCTCGCACACCCGATTGAGCCTTTCCGGGGTCGTGCCGGGTGACGATCAGACGGGCGTGGGCTGTCGCCCGGCAGGGTGTTGTGGAGCCTGGCCAGATGGCCGAGGCGTCGTCGCGGTGCGGGTCGGGCAGCCGGATCGGGCGGACAGGGATGGTGCGTTCGCGGCCTTCGGCGGCGGCCGTCCACGGGACGGGGCACCCGGAGTAGCACAGGGTGGTCAGGACGAAGAGGCCGTCGGCGTAGACCTCGACGTACTCGCCAATGGTGAGGATGCGCAGCGTGGCGGCGGGTTCGGTCAGGACGGTCTCGCCGAGCCGGGCCCCCTCGGGGCCGGTGACCCAGAGGTTCTTGCCGTCGCAGCCGACAACGAGGGCGGCGGGGCTGCCGTCCGGGGAATCGGTCCGGAGAACAGCGTCGACGGGCCCGGTGAGGCCGATGTCGCCGACTGCGTGCGGGGCGGGGTGCTCCGTTTCCTCGCCGAGCCAGAGGCGCGCTATAGGTCACGAGCTGGCAGCGTGAACGGAGCGCCTGCCGATGGTAGCCAGGTGAATTCGGCCTCGTAGACAGCTGCGGCCTTGTCGCAGAGGCCTCGAGGCAGGTCAGCGCCGGGCAGACAGTCCTGAGTCGGCTGAGGGTTCCTCCCGCGAGGCGTGGCGCCGCGTTTCCGCGTCGAGCGCCGAGCGGAGGCGATCTGCGTACGGCAGGTCTCCGTGCCGGGCCAACCAGCCGGCTGCCAGACGCATCACGTGGACTCTCTGGCTCGGCGAGAGCGCCGGGAGAGAGAGCAGATCCTCGATGACCAGACATACCTTCGGCCCCGTGCCGTGCGCTTCCAGCCAGTTCAGGGCGTTGTCGACGGCGCGGGATCGTCGGTCCTCGTCGAGTGCCGGGTGGCGCAGGACACCGGAGAGCACGGAGCGGGACTTCATCGACCGGTCGGTGCTCAGTCGGTCCAGAGCGATGTCAATGCCGATGTGTGCCTGTACGACGGACAGGTCTGTGCGTGTGAGGAAGGAAGCGAGCACCGGGCGCTGGACCTTGCCGCCGTGGCAGGCGAGCCACTGCAGGCTGACGTCCGCGATCGACCGTGCCTGATCGCGCGTCAGCCCACGGAGCTGGCTGAGCATGACGGCCATGAGCACGTGATCATCCGGACGTGCGAGGAGCGCGGCGCATCCGAGACGGATGGCACGCTGCAGCTGTGCGGACGGCAGGTCCGGCACGCGCAGGAGGGCGCCCAGAACGGAACCGACCGCCTCGTGGTCAGGGCGGCTGTCGAGCCACGTGAAGGCGAGCGTGACGGCGGTCCGAGCCTGGTCCTGGGTGAGTTCCTCGTAGTGGATGAGCAGGCGAAGGAGTATGGCCGGGCCGGACTGGGCGTCAGGTTGCGACCTCAGCCGTTCAAGGAGAAGGGCGGCGGAGTCCGCAACGCTGTCGGTGGACAGCAGCGTGCCCAGGACGCGGGAGCCTGCCGGGTTGCCGGCAGGGCCCTCAGCCGCCCACCAACGGGCGACGGCGATCACCCTGGGACGCAGCTCCGGCGGACACCCGTCCGTGGACAGGAGTCTGTGCACGACCCGGCCCGTGCTCGGGTACATCTGTCCCGTCTCCAGCCAGTCCAGTGCGCTTCGGATCAATGTCGCGCGGTCCGGGTCCGGGAGGTGGTGGTCTTCGAGCAGAGCACACAGTTCCGGACCGATGTTCACGGCCGGGCGCAGATCGGAACGCAGCCACACGAGGCCGTGGTCCACGAGCTTCCGGCGGGCGACCGCGTCGATGTCCGCACGCTGCAGGAACATACGCATCACGGGTGCGACTCCGACGGACCGGTACGGAGTGAGCCACGCCAGTACGCCCGCGACCACTCTCTCCAGTCGATCCCTGGAGTGGTCCATGCCGAGCAGGCGTTTCCACAGCGCGGGCGTATGACGCCAGTCGGGCCGGGAAGACACCCAAGCGAGGGTGCAGTCGACCACCAGGTCTTCAGTGCTCGGCGAAAGGTCGGGGCGTTCGATCAGTGCGAGCAGAAGATGCTCCGTGTCGGTCTGTCCGCCCCGGCGGACGAGCCATCCGACGGAAGCCTCGACAAGGAACGAGGGAGCGGGATCCATGCCTCTCAGGGCGGCGGTGAGGAACGGCTGCGCGGTGTGGTCGGCCTCGGCGCGGGAGAGCCAGGGACCAACCAGCGTGTTCCATACGGAGCGGTCGAACCCTTGCCAGGGCCGGCTCGTCACCATCGTCAGCAGCGCCTGGCCGCCGTCGTCACCGGCGCCCGCCAGGAGATGGCCGAGCGGATCCACCTGGGCCGTGAGCCATTCCCCGCAATAGCGCTCCAGGGCGGCGATCCGATGGGCCGGGCCGTGCGCTGCCATGTCGACGGCGAGCCGTCGGAGATGGCCGGTGAATACGGAGAACGTTCGTGCATGCCGCGTGAACGCAGCAAAGAGTGCACCAGCAGCGGCTGCGTCGATGCTCCATCCGGGAGAAGGCATCAGTGACTGCAGCAGGAGTTCGTCGGTGACGATGTCGTGGACCACGATCAGCTGTCCGCCGACCTCATCGAGCCACCCAAGAGAGATCAGCGTGTCGACTACGCGCCGCCCCCCGAATGGAACAGCCAGCCCACCGGCCAGCGTAAGGAAGGTGTCGATGGTCTGTTCGACGACCATTCGGGACTGCGGGCTCGCCGCGACCGCCACGGTGAAGGCCAGCTGCTCGATGGCAGGGGTGGTGATACCCAAGGGGGAGGGGCTGAGTGCGGGTCCCGTGGCGAGCGCGTCCCGGCGCATGCCCTCGCGCAGCCAGTCCAGCAGCTCGCCGGGCCGGACCGATGCCGCCACTCCCGGTGTGTGCTGGGCCAGCCCCTGCTCCTCGATCGCCCGCGCGATCAACAGCGCGATTACCGGACGCCGCCCGCAGATCTGGGACAGTGCCTCGTTCCCCCATCGGCGCACGGTCTCGGGTGCGGCGCGGTGGACGACCTGGTCGATGATTGCGGACTGGTGTGGCCAGTCCTCTCGTACATAGATCTCGTCAAGCACTCGGCTGCTGCCACGGAGCTGAACCGTGCTCAGGGATCCGGGCCGCACGGAGGCCAGGCACGCCACGGTCACGCCTCGTCGCTTGGCCTCAGGGATCAGCACGTCGGCGAGGACGCGCAGGTCGACCTGTGGGCAGGCATCGAGGTAGTCCAGTACCAGCAGCACCCGTCGGCGCCCGCACGAGACGACGGATGCGGCCACGTCGTCGACCGTTACGGCGCTGTCGGGCTGGACGTGCAGGACTTGCCAGCCCGCGCGGTCCGCCCGGTGCGCAACCTCGAAGCAAGTCCGCGTCTTGCCCGAACCGGCTGGTCCCACCAGCAGCGCCCCTCGTGAACGGCCAGTGCTCAGCTGGGCGAACAGGTGGTCCGGATGCGATGCGTGGTCCATCCCCGGATGGATGAAGGGCAAGTGCTCCTCGTCGAGGAAGCTGCGCCGTCCAAGCAGGCGCCGTATGACCTCGGCATGGGTGCGTACGCGGCCGCGCACGGCTGGATCGAACGGCGTCGGCACGATGTCCCCCGGTGGCACCGGCTCCACCCCGTGCTCGGCCAGCAGGCGCACGAATTCAGGATCTCGGGATACCTGGGAGAGGTCGGTCGCGGTGAGGCTCGCCGCGCCGGATGGAACGTGGTGGCTCGTGCACACGCCGACGAGAACGCCGTCTTGAGTGAGGACCCCTGCCCCGGACACCCCCCGCCAGGGAGATCCGCTTGATTCCAGCGGCGCAGGGCTGCTGAGGGACAGCTCCATCTCGTGGCTCCCCAGGAAGGAGCCCAGAAGGATTGCCCCGGTCAACTGACGGGTTTTCGGTACATCCTGACGCGACGCATGGTCGGGGAACCCGATCGCGATGAACGGTACCGACTCCACGGTTCGGGGCAGGACGCCCCACCGGGCGGGAGGAATGACGGGCCCGCCCTCCCCGAGAACCAGGAGGGCGAGGTCCACATCGTCGATCCGGTGCCGCAGCACCGCGGTGACCGGAAGCCTCTGGGTCGGTTGCCCTGGAAGTCTCACCTCATAGCTGTCACCGGGATGGGTAAAGCCGTGGCCGGCGCAGATGGCCAGTCGTGAGGCGAGTACGAAACCGGAAGCAGCGAATCGAGGGACGCCGTCGGATCCGCGGCGCACCACCATGGCCACACGCTCCAGGGGTTGCTGCGCGGCGATCAGATCAGCCACCGCCGACGCCACTCTCGCAGGACCGACTCAGCCACGAGGTCAGTCCTCCAGAACGGCGCCACGCCCCGAATCTGTCAGGACCGAGCCGCCGTTGGCCGTCTCGGCCGAGAGTTCCAAAGACACGGTGTGCGTGGCGGAGACGCCCCCGGTTGCCTTACCGCCAGCCGACAGCACCCAGAACTTGACCCCGCCCTGGGCTTCTGCCGATGCCGTCACCGCGACCTGTACGTCCAGCTTCACCGACTGCACTCGAAGCCGGACCGGTTGACCCTCGCCGTCCGCCATCGCCTGCGCCAACTCGCCACGCAGTGCCTTGATGGTTTCCGCCAGGCCGATCTCCACCAGTCCCCCTCTTCTGGACCGCTGCCGCCGCCATCGTGCCCATGCGGTGATGGTGGCGGAGACGGCCTACTTGATCACCCAATCATGGTAGACCGTCGAGCCGAAGGTGTTCGGGGTCTGCTCCGATGCGGTCCGCATCCGGATGCCGCCATGGAATCCGCATTGGATGCGCCCGCCGCCACGACGAGGAGGTACGGGCTGAAGCTGCCCGCGAGCTGGCGGTCTGCCTATGCCGGGACCTGGTCAGTGGGCCTGTGTGGCGCCATGGTCTGGTACCGCAACCCCGCTGGTGGCGAGGCAGTGGCTAGCATCGTCCGGGCATGGGCCCTCCGAGGACGGTGGGACGGCGTCGCACACAGCGACTGCGGCCGCACTATCTGGGGGTCAAGGGGTCGCAGGTTCAAATCCTGTTGTCCCGACTTTTCGAAGTCGTAGATCAAAGGATCGCTTCAGAACCATCTGAAGCGATCCTTTGATCGTTTCAGGGGTCATGGCGTCGGCGGCAGGCGGCGCCGGCGAGCGGTCGGGGAGACGGCGTCCGGCGATCCTGCGACGCGTCGGCGGCCCGGTGCTCCGCCCGAGGCAGCTCGTCGGAGTTCGTGCCGTACCGTCTGCTGGCGGTCCGCCTGTCATGTTTTACGATCCGTCCCATGACTGACGGTACGGATCGCCCGAGCACACCCCAGCCGGACCCCACCCCGGGGCAGGCGGGCTATGGCTACCCCCAAGGGGCGCCCGGCGGTTACGGTTTTCCGCAGGCTTGGCAGCCCAATCCGTACCAGCAGCCACTGTCCCAGCCGGGCACTGCCGGAGAGCCGCCGCACCGCCTCCAGGCACCCCAGACGCAGCAGCCGCCCCTGGAGCCCCAGCCGGACATGCCGTCGGCCGGGTTCACGCCGCCGCCCCAGCCCGACTGGCAGGCGATGGCGGACCGTTCGGAGTTGCAGCAGCGCAGACGCAAGCAGATGTGGATGGCCGCCGTCACGGTGGCGGCGTGCACCCTCGGCGTCGGCGCCGGGCTCTTCATCCTGGGCAGGGGCGGCACGGAGGGGAAGGCTCCGGGCCCCGGCGACGCCTCGCAGTCTGCGACGGCCGCGCCCGGCCAGGACCCCAACGCGCCCACCGTCCCCGGTGAGCCGAACCTGCTGCGCGACCGCTCCGGCCAGGTCAACATCGCGCTCAGCCCCGACGCGGTTCTCGGCAAGGTGGACAACGGCAACGTGCTGCGCCTGCGCAGCAACGGCAACTCGTACGCGCAGGCCGCCGAGCCGGTCGTCGACGCGTCCAAGAGCTTCACCGTCTCCGCCTGGGTCTACAACGAGGCCGACGGCGGTTCGCGGTTCGCCATCAGCCAGGGCGACGGCACCTCGTACTCCTTCGAGTTGGGTCGCGAGGACGGCAACGGCAAGAAGTCCTGGGTGTTCCGGATGCAGACGGACGAGAAGGGTGCGGCCTCCACCGCCGTGGCCGCCACCTCGGACGGCCTCAACACGGTTCGCGTCTGGGCCCTGCTGACCGGGGTGTACGACGCCCAGGGCAAGACGCTGACGCTGTACGTCGACGGCAAGGAGGCCGGCCGTGCCCCGGTGGCGGCCGCCTGGTCGGGTCAGGGGCCGCTGCAGCTGGGCCGCTCCCGCCACCACGGGATCTGGAGCGGGCCCTGGGCCGGCGTCATAGGGCACGTTCTCGTGTGGGACAAGCCGCTGACCGCGGATCAGGTTCTCGCGCTGAAGGGCGGCAAGCTCGACAAGGAGATCAAGCCTGTCGGTTCGTGGCTGGTCGGTTGACCCCTTTCCTGCTGAATTCGTTGCGATTCGATCATTGCGGGCAGGTCACCCTGGTGGATCGGCGTCTCACGCGTCGGATAGGGTCACCGCTGGCCCGGATGCCGGGTTGACGTCCGCAGCAGAAACACCCAGCAGACCGCCCGGCTCGACGTGTGCGGCCGAGACTCCACGATGTGAAGGCCCTCAGTTGCCGCGGCGCTCGCACGGCCGCCGTTCTGGTCCGGTACCGGGGGATGAATTGAATACGCTTTCCGTCGTGATTCCGGCGCTCAACGAGGCGCCGAACCTACCCACCGTGGTCAACTCGGTGCCCACGAGCGCGCTCCGCGCCCTGGGCTGGGAGACCGAGGTCATCGTCGTCGACAACGCTTCCACCGACGACACCGCCGCGGTGGCCGCCGCGCTCGGCGCCACCGTCGTGTCCCAGCCGGAGCGGGGATACGGCAACGCCTACCACGCCGGGTTCCGCGCGGCGAGGGGCGACGTCATAGCCACCGGCGACGCCGACTGCACCTATCCGTTCGACTCCCTGCCCGAGCTGCTGGGCACCTTGACCGAGGCCGACGTCGAGTTCATGACGACCAACCGGCTCCGCCGCGAGAACCGCGCGGCGATGAAGCGGTCCCACACCGTCGCCAACTACGCGCTGAGCGCCCTGAGCCGGGCCCTGTTCCGCAACGGACTGCGCGACTCGCAGTCCGGCATGTGGATCTTCCGGCGCTACGTCTGGGACGGCGTGGACGTGAAGTCGACGGGCATGGCCTTCTCCCAGGAGATCAAGAACGCCGCCACCCGGGCCGGCTACCGGTACCTCGAAGTGCCCATCGAGTACCGCAACCGCCAGGGCGAGGTGAAGCTCAACGCGCTGCCCGACGGGCTGGCCAACCTGCGCCAGCTCTTCGAGCACCGTTTCCGCCGTCCCGGCGGGGAGCGCCCCGCGCGCTACGAACGGCGGCACACCCCGGCATGAGGAAGCGTCTGATCCGAGCGGCCCTGGTGTTCGCGGTGGCGGCCGGCCTGTGCGCGGGAGCCTGGTCGCTGCCGCCCGTGCGGAAGGTCCTGTTGGACTCGTTCACCCGCCGGCAGGCCGCCTACATCGAGCTCTACTTCACCGAGAACCCGCGCTTCGACGGAGCGAGCGTCCTCGTTCCCTTCGCAGTCAACGACCACGGCTCCGGAGCCCGTTCGCTGGTCGCGACGCTCACCGTGGAGGCTGCGAACGGCAGCGTGCTGGCCACCGAGACCTACCCCGTCGAACCACACCAGGGCGCCGCGGTCCCGGTCACGGCGCGGATCCGCGCCAAGGGGACCGACGTCGCCCTGGTCCGGGTCTCGCTCGCCGGGCATCCCCAGACCCTTCACTTCCGCTTCGGCGGGCCCCCGGAACTCTGATGCGCACCGTTCTCCAGATCACCCCGTACTACCCCCCGCACCTCGGCGGCCTCGAACGCGTCGTGCTGCACCTGTCGCGCCGCCTCGCCCAGCGCCACGACGTCCGCGTCGTCACCACCACGCTCGGCTCCGGCGGCGCGCCGCGGCGGGCCCGCGAGGACGGCGTCACCGTGCGCAGGCACCGCGCCACCGAGTTCGCCCACACCGCGATCGCGCCCGGGCTCCTCGGCTCGCTCCTGGCCGCGCCGCGCGGCGCCGTGTTCCACGCGCACTGCGCGCACGCCCTCCTGCCGGAGACCGTGGCACTCGCCGCCCGGCTGCGCCGGCAGCCGTTCGTACTCCACTTCCACCTCGACGTGGACGCCAGCGGGCGCCTGGGCGGACTCCTGCCCGCCTACAAGAAGCACGTCTTCGGACGCGTGGCCCGCGCCGCCGCGGCGGTCATCGTGCTCACCGAGCAGCAGGCCCGCTTCGTCGAGGAGGCCTACCGGGTGCCGCCCGTTCGCGTGCACGTGGTGCCCAACGGAGTCGGCCCGGAGTTCTTCCGTCCCGCTCCTGCTCCCGCTCCTGTCACCGCCCCGGCCGACGCGGCCGGGGCGGCCGCCACCCCCCGGCCCCTGCGGCTGCTCTACGTCGGCCGCCTCAGCGCCCAGAAGAACATCGCGCGCCTGCTCGACGCGATCAGCCTGGCCGAATCCCCGCTCAGGCTCCGCGTCGTCGGCGGCGGCGAACTCGACGCCGACCTGCGGGCCCGCGCCGCCGCACTCGGCCTCGGCGAGCGCATCGAGTTCACCGGGCCCCTGTACGACGGGGACCTCCTCGCCGCCTACGCGGACGCCGACGTCTTCGTCCTGCCCTCCGACCGCGAGGGCATGCCCCTCGCCGCGCTGGAGGCCATGGCCGCCGCCCTGCCCGTCCTGGCCACGGATGTCCCCGGCAACACCGAACTGCTGCGCGGCGTCGGCCTGCTGGCCGCACCGGACCCGGCCTCGCTCGCCGCCGCAGTGGACCGCCTCGCGTCCGACCCCGCCCTGCGCGGCCGGCTGGCCGGCCGCAGCGCCGAGCGGGCCAGCCGCCACACCTGGGAGGAAGTCACCCGGCAGGTGGAGCTCGTGTACCGGAAGGCAGGGATATGAACCCGCCCACCTGGCTGCGCGGACGGCTCGGCGTCCTGCTGAGCCTCGGCCCCGCTTGCGCCGTCGAAACCCTGCCCGGCGTCCCCGCCCTCCTGCTCGCGCCGGTCGGCCTGTGGCTGCTCTTCGCCGCGCCCGTCCTGCTGCTGCGCGGCTCCACCGACAAAGTGGTCTCCACCCGCAGCGGCTCCCTCCTGCTGGCGGCCGGCCTCGCCGTGCTCCTCGACATCCTCGTGGCGCTCGGCGCCAACACCGTGCTTCCGCTGCTCGGGGTGGAACGGCCCCTGACCCGGCTGGTGCTGGCCTCGGCGACCACCCTCGTGCTGCTCGTCCTCGGAATCCTCGCCCCCCAGTCACCACGGCCCCTGTTGCGCGGCGCACCCCTGAGCGGCGCCCGCCCGGTGGCCTGGGCGGCCGGAGTCGCGCTGCTGCTCTCCGTGGCCGGCCCGATCAGGCTCAACAACGGCCTGGGCGGCGCCGTCAGCACGACTGCCCTGGTCGTCGTCACGGCGCTGATCGTCCTCCTGCTGCTCCGGCACGCACACTGCTCCCCGGTCGTCCTGGAGGCCGGCATCTACGCCGCCTCCGCCACCCTGCTGCTGCTCACCTCCCTGCGCGGCTGGTACATCACCGGGCACGACATCCAGCGCGAGTACCTCTACTTCCGGCTCACCCTCGGCGGCGGTTTCTGGGACATCTCCGCCTACACGGACCCGTACAACGCGTGCCTGAGCATCACCCTGCTCCCGGTGAGCATCTTCCGGCTCACGGGCATCGAGGACATCTACGTCTTCAAGGCCGTCCTGCCGCTGCTCTTCGCCCTGACCCCGGTGCTGGTCCACCGCGCGGTGCGCAACGTGGCGCCCCCGCTCGTGGCGCTGCTCTCCGCCGTGTTCTTCATGGCGTTCCCGACCTTTTTCACCGACATGCCGTTCCTGGGCCGGCAGGCCATCGCCTTCCTGCTCCTGGCCTGCGCGATGCTCGTCCTGACGGATTCCCGGCGCCCGCTGCCCCTGCGGCGCGCGGTGTTCACCGTGCTGCTCGCCGGAGTGGTCCTGTCCCACTACTCGACGATCTACGTGATCGTCGGCACCCTGGCGACCGCGTTCGCCGTGGACAAGGCCTGGCGGCCGGCCTCCCGGCCGGGCCGCGCCCATCAGCACCGCGACGGCCGACAAGGCCGGATGCGGACGTTCCTGACCTGGTGGACCGTGGCCGTACCGGCCGTCCTCGCCCTGCTCTGGGCCGGTCCCCTCACCCACACCGGCGGCCAGCTCGAAAGCACGCTGCGCGTCGTCGCGAGCGATCTGTTCGGGTCCGGCGACGCCCGCGGAGGCTCCTCCGACACCCGCTACAGCCTTTTCGGCGGCGCCGGAGTCACCCCCGAGGAGCGGCTGGCCGAATACCGCGAGGACACCATCGGCCACACCCGGGCCGACCGGGCCGACGGCAAATACCTGCCGCTGGAGGCCCTCGCGAAGTACCCCACGCCCGTGGCGGAGAAGGAGAACCTGCCGCTCACCCCCGTCGGCCGGGCGCTGGACACCGTCGGCCTGAGCGTGCCCGCCCTCAACGGGGCGCTCCGGCAGGCCGCCGCCCTGCTGCTCCAGGTCCTGGTCCTGGTCGGGTTCGTGATCGCCCTGCGCGGCCGCAGCAGCCCGTTCACGCCCGTCCGCGACCAGATCACCCTGACCGTGGGCGCCCTCGCGATGATGGGCCTGTTCACCCTGGTGCCACAGCTGTCGGTCGACTACAGCGTGCTCCGCGCCTTCCAGCAGGGCCTGTTGTTCTTCGCCCCGTTCATCGCCGCCGGCGCCCTGTGGGCGGTGCGCCGGGCCGGCCGCCGCGCCCTCCCCGTGCTGTGCGTCCTCGTCGCCGGGCTGCTGCTCGACCTCACCGGAGCCGTCCCCAAGGCACTCGGCGGCTACCCCGCCCAGCTCGCGCTCAGCAACTCGGGTCCCGCCTACGACATCTACTACCCGCACGCCGAGGACCGCCGGGCCGCCATGTGGCTCAACCAGCGGGCCGCCGGCGACGACCTCGTCGTACAGACCGACCGGTACTCCTTCAGCCGTCTGCAGACCCTGTTCACCGTCCGCACGCAGGACAGCGTCCACCCCGCACTGCTGCGGTCCCAGTCCTACGTACTGCTCGGGTCCGCGCCGACCCGCAAGGACGAGGTCACCGTGTTCTTCCGGGGCGACCTCGTGACGTACCGGTATCCGCGCGACCTCCTCGACACCACACGCAACCTGATCTACAGCAACGAAGGGGCGGTGGTCTACCGATGAACCACGTCCGGCGCCGGCCCCGGGTCCTGCTCGTCAGCCACTACTACCCGCCGCACCTGGGCGGCATCGAGAACGTCGTCCGCAACGAAGCGCTCCACCTCGCCCGGCACGGCGCCGAGGTCACCGTCCTCACCAGCGGCGACCACGCCGGGATCCACCACGAGGACGGCGTCCGCGTCGTACGCGTCGCCGCGTCCAACGTGGTGGAGCGCCGGTCGGGGGTCCCCTTCCCGCTGTTCTCGCCGGCCCTGCTGCCCGCAGCCCTGCGCTGGGCCCGCCACGCCGACGTCGTCCACGTCCACGACTGCCTCTACGCCTCCTCCTGGGCGGCCGGACTCGCCGCGGCCGCCACCCGCACCCCCACCGTGGTGACCCAGCACGTCGGCCTGGTGGCGCACCCCTCGGCCCTCGTACGCGCCGTCCAGCGGGCCGTCTACGCCGTCGCGGGCCGCCCCCAGCTCCGCCGCGCCCGCCGGGTGCTCACCGTCAACGCCGACGTCGCCGCGTTCGTCCGGAAGCTCGGCGCCCGCGCCGAGGCCCGCCACCACCTCGCCAACGGCGTGGACACCGGCCTTTTCCGGCCGCCCGCCGACCCCGCGGAGCGCGCCGCGGCCCGGGAGCGGCTCGGCCTGCCGGCCGGACGCACCCTGGTGCTCTTCGCGGGCAGGCTCGTCCCCAAGAAGGGGTACGACCTCCTCCTCGACGCCCACGCCGGCGACGCCTCGTACGACCTCGTTTTCGCCGGTGACGGGGACGCCGCTGCCCTCGCCGGACGCTCCGGCGTCCACCACCTCGGCTCCCTGTCCGCCGAGGACCTCGCCGACGCCTACCGTGCGTGCGACGTATTCGCCCTGCCCTCCACCGCCGAGGGCTTCCCGCTGACCGTCCAGGAGGCCATGGCCTCGGGCCTGCCCGTCGTCACGACCGACGACCCCGGATACGCCCCGTACGGCCTGGACCGCGGCGTCGCCCTGCTCGTGCCCCGCACCGTCCCCGCGCTGCGCGCCGCGCTCGACGGCCTGGTCGCGGACCCCGCCGGGCGGGCGGCGACGGGAGCCGCCGCCCGCGCGTTCGCAGAGGCGTCCTTCGGCTGGGACCGGCACGTGACGGCGCTGCTCGGGCACTACGGGGACGCCGGCCGTGGGTAGGCACGCCCGGCCCGCGGACCAGATGTTCCGGAGCTCGTTCTTCCTGCTGGCGTCCACGGTCACGACGGCCGGGCTGAGCTTCCTCTTCTGGGTGGTCGTGGCCCGCTTCTACCCGCCCGAGCAGGTCGGGCTGGCCACCTCGCTGATCTCCGCGACCTCGCTGCTCTCCTACCTCAGCATGTTCGGTCTCAACAGCACCCTGATCCGCTTCCCCGCCGAGGGCAGGGCCCGCAACGGGCAGATCACCCAGTCCACCGCCCTGGTGCTGCTGGTCTCCTGCGTCGCCGCCGGGATCTACCTGCTGGGGCTGCCCTGGTACGGACACAAACTGCTGTTCGTCCGCGACCACGCCCACCTCGCCGCCCTGTTCGTCCTGTCCTGCGCCTGCGCCTCGCTGAACCTCCTGGTCAAGTCGGTCTTCATCAGCGCCCGCATGGCGCAGTACAACGTGCTGTCCGACGGGATCCTCCAAGGCCTCGCCAAACTCGCCGCGCCCGTCGCCCTGGTCGGGTTCGGCGCGGCCGGAATCCTCGGTTCGGCGGGCATCGGCTACGCGGTCGCCGGCGCAGCGGCCCTGCTGCTGCTCCGGCGCCGCCTCGGCTTCCGCTTCGACTTCCGCACCCGGGGCACCCGGCTGCGCGAACAACTGCGCTTCTCCGTCGCCAGTTACGTCTCCAGCCTGATCAACCTGGCGCCCGTCCTGGTCACTCCGCTGATCGTGCTCCAGAAGCTGGGCGCCCCCGAAGCCGGCTACTACTTCGTCGCCTTCCAGATCGCCGCCCTCCTGAACTCCGTCTCCACCGCCGTGGGCGAGGCCGTCTTCGCCGAGGTCTCCTCCGACCCGTCCCGGTTCGGTGAACTCCTGCGCCGCTCCGCGAAGATCATCGCCGCGGTGCAGGTCCCCGCCGTCGCCGTCGTCGCGGCCGGCAGCGGGCTGCTCCTGCTGGTGTTCGGCGGCGGCTACACCGCGGCCGCGAGCGGGCTGCTCACGGTGCTCGCCGTCGCCGCGCTCGCCGTCGCCCTCAACACCTGGGCGTGTTTCGGGCTGAAGCTGGCCCAGCGGATGAAGCAGCTCATCACCGCCAACGCCGTCCTGGCGTGCACCACCATCGGCCTGGCCCTGTGGTGGGCGCCGCACGGGCTGGTCTGGGTCGGCTGCGCCTGGGGCATCGGCAACCTGGCCGCCGGACTGTTCGCCACCGTCGCCCTGCTGCGCGGCCGTCCCTCCGCGCCCCGCCCGCCGGAACCGGACCCGGACCCCGGACCGGGCTGGTCCCCCGTCGACACCCTCCAACTGCGCGCCGTGCGCCTGCCCGGGCCGACGGCCGAGGCACCACCGTCCGCCGCCGCATCACCTGCCGAAAGGTACCGCCCGTGAAGATCGTGGTGATCAACGCCTACGTCCGGGAGAACGCGGGCGACGCCGCGCTGCTCTCCGTCTGCCTGCGACAGGTCCGCGAGGCGTTCCCCGGCGCCGACGTCCGCGTCGCCGGGATGGAGGACCCCGCCGTCCACCCCGCGTTCGAGGACGCCCCGAACCTCGGCTCGATCCGCCGCCACGTCGCCGACGGCACCGCTTCGCGTTCCCGCCGGATCCTGCGGAAGGTGTACGTCGGAGCGGCCTGCGCCGGCCTCCTCCTGCTGCCCCGGTCCGCGGCCGGTGTCCTGCGCAGGGTCCTGCCCGCCGAAGCCCGGCGCGAGGCGGACGCCGTGGCCGGCGCCGACCTGGTGGTGTCCACCGGAGGAGGGTACGTCCTGGCCCGCCCCGGGCTCGACGGCCACCAGAACGTCTTCTTCGTCCTGTTGCCGGTGCTGCTCGCCCAGCGCGCCGGCGTGCCCGTCGTCTTCGCCCCGCAGTCCTACGGCCCGTTCCCCTCGTCCCTCCAGCGGCGCCTGGTCGCCCGCGCCCTCGGCCGGTCCCCGCTCGTCCTGGCCCGCGAGGACGTCAGCGTGGACCAGCTGCGAGGCTGCGGCCTGCCCGACGCGGTCGTCACCCGGGGCGTCGACTCGGGCTTCGCGTTCGACCCGCCGCCGTCCTCCGACTGGCGGGCCCGGCTCGGCATCGCACCGCAGCAGCGGCTGGTCGGGGTCACGGCCAGGCGCTGGCTGGCCCCGGCCGCCCAGGACGCGTACGAACGGGCCCTGGCCGCGACGATCGACGCCGTCCAGGCCACCGGAGCCCGTGTCGTGCTGATCCCGCAGGTCAGCACCGACTACCTGGGCGACGACGACCGCATCGTGGAACGCCGGATCGCCGCCCACTGCACCGCGGCGCCCCTGCTGATCGAGGACCGGGTGGACTACCGCGACCTCAAGGGCGTCTACCGCGAGTGCGCCCTGCTGATCGGCACCCGCTTCCATTCGGTGATCTTCTCCCTGACCAGCGGAGTGCCCTGCGTGGCCGTCGAGTACGAGCACAAGACCCGAGGCATCATGGCCGACCTCGGCCTCGGCGCCCACGTGCTGGCCATCGAGGACGTCACCCATCCCCGGCTGTGGGCGCTGGTCGCACCGCTGCTCCAGGACGACTCCGGCTACCGCGAGCAGCTGCGACGCCGCCTGCCCGGTTACGTCGCCCAGGCAGAAGGCTTCCCCGGCCTGCTGCGGGACGCCCTGTGAACCCCCGCACGGTGGCCGTCGTCACCCCCTACTACCCGCCGCACCTCGGGGGCGTCGAGCAGTACGCTGCCCGGGTCGCCCGGGCCGTGCACGAGGCGCCCGGCCTCGACGCCGTCGTCCTCACCAGCGGGCCCGGGCTGCGCACCCGTACCTCCCTGGAGGACGGCGTGCGGGTCGTCCGGCTCGGCTCCTGGATCCGGCTCTCCAACACCCCCCTGAGCCCCCTGTGGCCGCTCCAGCTGCGGTACTGGCTGCGCCGTACGGGCGCCGACGTGGTCCACGCCCACGCCCCCGTACCGGGGCTCGGCGACATCGCCGTGGCCGTCGCGGGCCGCCGCCCGACCGTGCTCACCTACCACGCCGGCTCGATGCTCAAGGGGGGCCCCGGCACCGGGGCCGCGGACCGCCTCATCGGCCTCTACGAACGCCGGGTCCTGCCCCGGGTGTTCGGCCGGGCCCGCGCCCTGGTCGCCGTGTCCCCCGTCTCCCTGGCCGCCGGGCGGCCCGGAGCCCTGGAGATCAGCCCCGGCGTCGACACCGGCCGTTTCACGCCGGGTCCGCCGCCCTCCACCCGCCCGCCGACGCTCCTCTACGTCGGCCGCATCGACCGGTCCTCGGCGTGGAAGGGGGTCGATGTCCTCGTCCGCTCCCTGGCCGACGTACCCGGTGCCCGGCTGCGGCTGGTCGGCGGCGGCGACGCGGTCGCGGACCAGCTCGCCCTGGCCGCGTCCCTCGGCCTGGCGGACCGGGTCACCGCCTCCGGCGAACTGACCGGGCCCGCCCTCGTCCGGGCGGTCCGCGAGGCGGCGGTGCTGGTGCTGCCCTCCGTCACGGAGGCCGAGTCGTTCGGCATGGTGCTCGTCGAGGCGATGGCCTGCGGCACCCCGGTGGTGGGCTCGCGGGTCGGCGGCATCCCGTACGTCGTCGAGGACGGGCGGACCGGGCTGCTGGTGCCGCCCGGCGACCCCGGCGCCCTGGCGGGCGCCTGCCGACGGCTCCTGGAAGACGGTGCGCTGGCGGACCGGCTGGGTGGGGCGGGGCTGCGCGCCGCGCGTGAGCGGTTCGCCTGGGACGGGCTCCTGGCCCGGTACGTGGACCTGTTCCGCTCGCTGTGACCGCCGGCCGGCCTCCCGGCGAGGCCGGCCTGGCGGGACGCCCTAGGGGGTGTCCGCGAAGTCCCGCCTGCGCGGCGGGCGGCCGACGCTACTTTGCGGACACTCCCTAGCGGGGCTGCTTCTTCGCGTACTCCTCGATGGCGGCCCGGAGCGCGGCGAACGCGGGCTTCGCGGAACCGTCGTAGCGGCGCAGCCCGTAGTACTTGGAATGGCTCTTGTCGTTGCCCGTGGCCGTGTCCTGATGGGCGAACCAGAAGGCGGCGGCCACGTATTTGTCCTTGGCGGCCGTCGGCACGGTGTCGGTGGCGATCCGCGCCTGGAACTCCTCGCTGACGTGCGTGATGTTCTCCGTCCGGGACTTCTCGTCGGCGGCGGGGTTGCCCGGACCGTTGGTCGGCGCGCCCGTCTCCGTCAGCCACACCGGCATGCCGGGTGTCCCGTGCCGCTCGGCGACGCCGACCAGGTTCTCCCCGGCGCTGCTGATCTCCGCGAACACCTTGCCGTCGTGTGGGAGCTGGGGCCAGGCGTAGGGGTGGTAGCTGAGCGCGTCCACCACCTTGTTTCCGCCGAGCCGGCAGACCTGTTCCAGGAAGTCCAGGTGGGAGACGTACTTGATGGATTCCCAGGTGCCGACGGCTGCCAGACCGCCCATCAGCACGTACGCCGTCGGGTCGGCTTCGCGCAGCGAGGCGGCGGCGGAGCCGAGCAGGGTGGTGTACGCCTTCGCGTCGGGCTTGGGGTACCAGAACTGGGGGAGGTTGGGCTCGTTCCAGACCTCCCACGTGTGGACGCCCTGGGGCGCGTAGCGCAGGGCGGCGAGCTTCGCGAACGCGGCGAACTTCTTGGGGTCGGCCGGCGGACACGTGGGACGGTGCCCGGTACAGGACTCGGCCCGCGCCCACGCAGGGGTGTAGGCGACCGTGGCGAGGACGTCGAGGTTGCGTTCGCGGGCCGCCTTCACGATCCGGTCGAAGCGCTGCCACTGGTAGGTGCGCGGGCTGTCGGGCTGGATGTTGTTCCAGGACAGGTCCACCCGGATCCAGGTGGTGCCCAGCCCGACCGCGTCGTTGAGGGCGGCGGCCAGGCCGTCGTCGGACTTCCAGGTGAGGGTGTCGCCGTAGGAGACGCCGAGTCGCAGATCGTGCTTCTTGGGCGGCTCGGGGGGCCGCTGGAACCCGCCGGCGGGCCGCGCGCCGGCGTCCGACGCGGGACCCGTCGACGAAGCCGCCGCCACGACCGTCGCGGCGGTCGCCAGGACGAAGGAGACCAAGGCGACGACGAGCCGCTGCCGTGTACTCGAATGCCCCACCATGAGGTCACCCTAAGGCAAGCGTGCGGCGGCTCCTTCCCGCGCCGAGTCCTTCGCGAGCTGTTCGGCGGTGCGCGGACCGTGATTCGGTCCGGGGCGCTCGCGGATCGCCGCCCCGGCTCCTCGGGCGGGTGGTGATCCCGTGTTGATCGGTCGTAGAGCCGGGGCGGCGACCATCGGCCACATGGGGAACACGGCTCGGGGGTCACCACCGGTCGCAGCCGCCCTCGGTGGGCCGTACGGCCGCCGGGCCCCTCGGTCCCCGGTACTTGGCCAACCCACGGAAGGTGGACTAGGCATGCACGGTGTTACGTCCCTGCAGTCGGCGGCGGGCTTCGGCGAGCTGCTCAGGGTCCGGCGCGAACGTGTCGGGCTGACCCAGCAGGTGCTCGCCGATCACGCGACCCTGAGCGTGCGGGCGATCCGGGACATGGAGAGCGGGCGGGTGCAGCGCCCCCGGCAGGAGACGGTCCGGCTGCTGGCCGACGCGCTGCGGCTGGAGGGCCACCACCGGTCGAGTTTCGAGGCGGCCGCGCGCCGGCAGGCGCTCTTGGAGGAGCCGCGCGACGAACCGACCGCGCCACCGGTCGCCCGGGGCGCGATCGTCGGCCGGGAGCTGGAGGTCGAGGTGCTGACCGACGCCCTCGCCGTGCACGGCGACCGGCTGGTCACCGTGGCCGGCCTCGGCGGGGTCGGCAAGACCCGGCTGGTCCTGGAGGTCGCGAGACGGCTGCACCTCGCCCCGGGCTGGTCGGTGCGCTGGATCGACTGCGGCCGGCAGTCCGTCGCCGGACTCGCCCGGACGATCGGTGAGCGGCCCACCCTGCTGGTGCTCGACGGCGCCGACGCCGGCGTGGACACCGCCCTGCTCGACGAACTGTTCCACCGCTGCCCCGGCCTGCGCGTGCTGATCACCGCCCGGGTGCCGCAGCCGCTGCCCGGCGGGCAGGTGATCCCGCTCGCCCCGCTGCCCACCCCCGGTCCGGAACTCGACCACGACCCGGTGGGACTGGCCGAGGTGGGCGCCGTACGGCTGCTGCTCTCCCATCTGCGCCGGCTGCGGCCCGGCTTCCGCCTGGAGCCCGACGAGGCACCTGCCGTGGCCTCGATATGCCGTCAGCTCGACGGTCTGCCGGGGGCGTTGGAACTGGTGGCCGGCTGGTCGACGGTGCTCTCTCCGCGCCAGCTGGTGGCGCGGCTGACCGACGGGCCGTTCCACCTGGCGCCGCCCCCGGCGGGCTTCGGCGGCAGGGCGGACGTGGGGGCGGCGCTGGGGGCCGCGCTGGACCGGCTGACGCCGGGCCAGCGGGACCTGCTGGAGCGGCTCGCGGCGACCCCGGGGGACTGGTCGGGCGAGGATGCCGTCGAGCTGAGCGGCCGGCCGCCGCAGGAGTGCCTGGCGGCGGTGCACGAGCTGCTGGCGAGCGGACTCATCCGCAGTGTCGCGGCCCGCGACGGCGTCCGGTTCACCGTGCTGAACCTCTGCCGGCGGCTCTGCGGGACCGGCGTGTACGCGGAGCTGGCGGCGGCGAGTTGAGCGCTGTGGGACGCTCCCGTCCCGCGGCTGCCGCCCACGGTCCGGCCTGGGCGGATACTGCCCGACTTCTGCCGGGTGAGCTGCCGGTCCGGTGACCGGAACCTTCCTAGCGTTCTGTCCACGGCCGGGCGGGCCCCGACCCCCGGACATCCACCTACCGACACAGAGGGTTTGCGCCGTGGAGCAGCATGCCGTGGAGCAGCACGGAAAGGCCGAGCCGACCGGCCTGGAGGTCGTCGTGACGACCATGGCCTCGGACTCGCACACCTGGAACCTGGTCTTCCTCCAGTTGCTGCTGGAGGAACTCGGACACCGGGTCACCAACCTGGGGGCGTGCGTGCCGGACGAGCTGCTGGTCGCCGAGTGCCGCCGCATCGAGCCGGACCTCATCGTCCTGAGCAGTGTCAACGGGCACGGCTTCAACGACGGAATGCGGGTGATCGAGGCGCTGCGCGCCCGCCCCGAACTGGCCCGCACGCCGACCGTGATCGGCGGGAAGCTCGGGATCTCCGGATCCGGCACGCCGGCCCGGCAGCGGGCGCTGCTGACCGCGGGCTTCGACGGCGTCTTCGAAGAGGGCGGCTCGGTGCTGGACTTCCAGTCCTTCGTCGGTTCGCTGCCCGCCGCCGCGTCGCGCACGCTGCCCGCCGGTTCCGGGGTGCTGCTGTGACCGGCCACGGGGGCGGGACGGGCGATGCTCCCGCCGTGCGACCGGGAGCCCCTGCCACGACCGGCACCTCTGCCGCCCCTGTCGCCTCTGGCGCCCCTGACGCCTCCGCACCGTCCGCCGTCCCGGCGTCCGGCTTCGGCGCCTTCGTCGCCCGGGCCCGCGCGGCCGGCGCCCTGGTCGTCCAGCCCCGGATGGGCATGGCCGATCCGCTGCGGATGCGTGACGGCCTGCGGGCCACCCGGGACGCGGACGCCGTCACCGTCGGCACCGTCACCCTCGACAGCTACACCCGCACCGGCGACCTCGAAGCCGCCCGGCGCGCACTCGCCGAGGGCGTCGGCCTGAACGGGTACCCGATCGCCACCCACCCCGCCGACACCACCCGCGCGGTCCTGCGCGGCATCGCGGACGCCCGCTTCCCGGTGCAGGTCCGCCACGGTTCGGCGATGCCCGAGCACATCGTCCGGGCGCTCCTCGCGGTCGGCTTGGACGCCACCGAGGGCGGCCCGGTCTCGTACTGCCTGCCGTACAGCCGTACGCCGCTGCGGGAGGCGGTCACCGCCTGGCAGCGCAGCTGCGAACTGCTGGCCTCCACCCGTGAGTACGGAGCCTCGCCCCACCTGGAGACCTTCGGCGGCTGCCTGATGGGCCAGCTCTGTCCGCCGAGTCTGCTGATCGCGGTCAGCGTGCTGGAGGCGCTGTTCTTCCGGCAGCACGGGCTGACCTCGGTCTCGCTCAGCTACGCCCAGCAGGCCGATCCGCGCCAGGACGAGGAGGCGCTCACCGTACTGGGGAGGCTGGCCGGCGAACTGCTGCCGGACGTCGACCACCACGTCGTGCTCTACGCCTACATGGGCGTCTTCCCGCGCTCGCCCGGCGGGGCCCGGCTGCTGCTGGAGGACGCGGCCCGGCTGGCGGTACGGGCCGGCGCGGCCCGGCTGATCGTCAAGACCACCGCCGAGGCGCACCGGATACCGACCGTGGGCGAGAACCTCCGGGCGCTGGAGACGGCGGCCGCGGCCGCCGCCGACGAACGCGCCCGCCCGGCGCTGACCGCCGGCGCGCCCGGCCCCTGCGCCGTCGACACCGGAATCGAGGCGGAGGCACGGGCACTGATCGGCGCCGTGCTGGAGCTGGACGCGGACGTCGGCCGGGCGCTGGTACGCGCCTTCGCCGCCGGCTACCTGGACGTCCCCTACTGCCTGCACCCCGACAACGCCGGCCGGGCCCGCACCTCGCTCGCGCCCGACGGCCGCCTGCTCTGGTCGAGCGTCGGCTCGATGCCGATCGCCGGAATCGCCGACGGCGGCGGCCCGCGTCCGCCGATCCTCGGTTCGGCCGGGCTGATCACGGCGCTCTCCCACGTCCAGCGCACCTACGACGACCGCGCCGCCGACCCGCCCCGCACGCCCCTGCCGCCGCCACCCACGCCCGTTCCGCCACGTACGACGTCCACGCCACGACGAGAGTTGGGACTGACCACACCATGACCACCGACGGGCCCACGGCCTCCGCCTCCGCTTCCGCGCCGATCCCGGACCCCGGGCGCCACCTGACCGCCCCGACCACCCGCAGCGCGCTCCGTATCCAGCACCAACTCCTCTTCTCGGCACGCGAGTTCCTGCGCGGCAACGGCTTCACCGAGCTGCTCCCGCCCATCATCGGGCCCGTCACCGACCCCGGCTCGCGCGGCTCCAAGCAGGTCGACGTCGACTTCTACGGACACCGCTACAAGCTGATGACGAGCGCCATCCTCTACAAGCAGGCCTCGCTGCTCGCCTTCGACAAGATCTTCTGCATCGCCCCCAACGTCCGGCTGGAGCCGCTGGAGACCGCCGGCACCAGCCGCCACCTGGCCGAGTTCCACCAGCTCGACGTGGAGATGGCGGGTGCCACCCGGGACGACGCCGTACGGCTCGTCGAGGAGCTGGTGGTCCACATGGTCGACAGCACGGTCCGTGAGCTGCCGAAAGAGTTCGCGGAACTCGGCCGGGACGTCGACGCCTTCACCGAACTGCTGAAGGGCTCCTTCGGCCGGATGCGGCACGCCGAGGCCGTCGCCGAACTCCAGGAGATCGGGCACCCGCAGAGCCCGGACGCCGAACTCGACTGGGACGGCGAGGCGTTGCTGTCCGCCCGGCGGGACCGCCCCTTCTTCGTCACCGACTACCCCAAGGGCTCACGCGGCTTCTACGACCGGGAGGACCCGGAAAACCCGGGCCTGCTGCGGAACTTCGACCTGATCGCCGCCGAGGGCTACGGCGAGCTGTGCAGCGGAAGCCAGCGCACCAACGACTACGCGGAGATCGTCACCCGGATGCGGGAGACCGGTGAGAACCCGCAGAAGTACCGCTGGTACCTCGACCTGGTCCGCGAGGGCGTGCCCGGCAGTGCCGGCTTCGGCATCGGCGTCGAGCGGCTGACCCGCTACGTCGCCGGGCTGGACGCGGTCTGGCAGGCCAGCGCCTTCCCGAAGCTCGCCGGGGTGGTGTCGCCGTGAGCGACCTCTCGGCCCCCGGCTTCCCCGAGGAGGAGGTCCGCCGGCGCGCCCGGGCCGGCGCGGCGGCGGCGTTCCCGCCGCCCGGCGAGTACGGAAGGGTCCTGTTCGGCGCGGAGCACGGCGGCGCCCGGTGGCCGGAGGGTGAGCACGACCCGCTCGACACCCTGCGGATCACCCCGCCGGTCCTCATGCCGCAGCGGCTCGCCCGGCTGATCGACCTCGGCCGCGAACCCGACTACCGCGACGTCGAACTCACCACCACCATCGGCGGGTTCACCTCCGCCCTGCCGGTTTACGTGTCGGCGCTCGGCTCCACCCGGGCGGCCGGCGGCGACCTCGGCCTCGCCCTCAGCCGGCAGGCGGGCGCGCTCGGCATCCCCATGGTGATCGGCGAGAACGTTGTCCCGGTGAACGGCTACGGCAGGCAGGGCGAGGCGGTCGACCGGGCACTGCTCGGCCGGCTGCGCGCCTACGCCGAGCAGCTCCCGGACGGGCGCGGCGGGGTCGCCGTGCAGCAGTCCACCGAGGACGCCGACGCCGAGGTGTGGAACCTCGTCTACACCGACCCGGCGGCGCTGCCGCTCCTCGAATCCGGGCGGCTCGCCTTCGAACTGAAGCTGGGGCAGGGGGCCAAACCGGGCCTCGGCGGGATGACCGTACTGGACGCGGACGCGGCCGCCCGGGTCGGCGACCGCTACGGGCTGGACGACGTGTTCGGCGACGGCCGGGTGCTGCGCTCCAGTACGCCCGGCACCTTCACGGCGGAGATCCTGCGCCAGCAGATCCGGCTGATGCGCAACAACTTCCCCCGGGCCCGGGTCTGGGTGAAGCTGCACCCCGGCCGGGACGTCGCCGAAGCCGCCCGGGTGGCCGCCGAGGCAGGGGCGGACGCCGTCACGGTCGACGGCGCCGAGGGCGGCACCGGCTGGGCGCCGGAGGCCTTCCCGGCCCAGGTCGGCCTGCCGCTCGCGGAGTGCCTGCGCCGGCTGGCGGCCGCCGGGCCGCCGCCGTGCCTGCTGGTCTCCGGACGGATGTGGGAGGGCGGCCGCGCGGTGAAGAGCCTGGCCCTCGGCGCCCGCGCGGTGGGTCTGGGCCGGGCGGCCCTGCTCGCCACGGCCGAGGACCCGCAGACCGGGCTGATCCGGTTCGCGGAGTGCCTCGCGCTCGAACTCCGGCTGTTGATCAGCGCCCTCGGGAAATATGCGCCGGCCGCGCTGGACCGGGACGACGTATGGGCGCCGTATTTCCCTGGAATTCCCGCCGCCGGATAAAATCGAACAGCCGAGAAGGTTTTTTCGCAGCCCGTCCAGGTGCCCTCGTGTGCCTCGACGGGCTGCCGTGTCTGCACGTCATCCGCATGATCGGAGCGGCAGTTGAAACTGCCGATCGCCTTCCGGGCAATCTGCCGATCGGCCCCGAATGCCGGGCCTATTGTCGAGACCACTACCCGCAGCGTCGTTAATTCATCGGGGTTGGATGATGGAATCTCGCGGTTTGCCCTTCATATCCGTAGCACGCCGGTTCCCGGACCGCCCGGCCCTGAGGCTGGGCGCCCGGACCGTCGCCTACCGGGAGCTGGACGAGCTGAGCGGCGCCCTCGCCGCCCGGATCGCCGCCCGGGTCGCGCCCGGCGCGACGGTGGCCGTCACCGGCAGGGACCGGCTCGACCACGTGGTCGGCCTGCTCGCCGCGCTCCGCGCCGGCGCCACCTACCTGCCGCTGGACCGGGAGGCTCCGCAGGAGCGCAACCGCTGGATCAGCGCCGACGCCGGCGCCGCCCTCGCCTACACCGACGGCGAACTCGTCCCCGCCGCGGACCCGGCCCCGGACCTTGCCACGGACCCGGAGCCGGGCCCGGCCGCGGGCCCGGACCGGCAGGGCCGCGAGTACGCCGCGGGCTACCTCGTCTACACCTCCGGCACCACCGGCCGCCCCAAGGGCGTGCGCGTTCCCCTCGCCGCGCTGACCGGCCACCTGGCCGCCGCCGTCGAGGCCTTCGGCCTCACCGAGGACGACGTGGTGCTGCACTTCGCCCGCCCGACCGTGGACGTGGCCGTCGAACAGGTACTCACCGCCCTCTCGGTCGGCGCCTGCATCGTCGTACCGCAGGAGCAACTCCTCGCCCCCGCGGCCCTGCTGGAGCTGCTGGACACCGAGCGGGTCACCGTGGCCAACCTCGCCGCCGGCTACTTCCAGGAGGTGGTGGCCGCCCTGCGCGAGGACGCCCGCCCGCCCCGCACCCTCCGCCTGATGATCTCCGGCAGCGACCGGCTCTACCCGGACGCCGCGGCCCGCTGGCGCGCCGCCACCGGTGTGCCGCTGCTCAACGCCTACGGGCCGACCGAGACCGTCGTCACCGCCACCGTCCACGAGCCGGCCGCCCCCGCCGCGGGCGAGGCCGACGCCGACACGGTCCCGATCGGCCACCCGCTCGGCGGCCGCCGCGCCTACGTGCTGGACGACCGGCTGCGGCCGGTGGCGGCCGGCGCCTCCGGTGAGCTGTACCTCGGCGGTCCCGTGCTGGCCTCCGGCTACCACGGCCGCCCGGGCCTGACCGCGGGCCGGTTCGTCGCGGACCCCTTCGCGCCGGAGCCGGGCGCCCGGATGTACCGCACCGGTGACGTGGTCCGCCGGTCCGCCACCCACGCCCCGCTGGAGTTCGTCGGCCGTACGGACCACCAGGTGAAGGTCCGCGGCTTCCGCGTCGAGCCCGGCGAGATCGAGCAGGTCCTGGCCGGACATCCCGGCGTCGCCGCGGCGGTCGTGGTGGCGTACGAGGGCCGCCTCGCCGCGTACGTGACCGGCTCCGGCACCGCCACCGGTGCTCCCGATCCCGCCGCGCTGCGCGTCCACCTGGCCGAGCGGCTCCCCGAGCACATGGTCCCCGCGACCGTCACCCCGCTGGACGCCTTCCCGCTGACCGCCGGCGGCAAGGTGGACCGGGCGGCGCTGCCCGAGCCCCAGGCCGGGCCCGCCGCGCCGGCCGCCGCCCGCCGTGCCCCGCGGACCCCCGCCGAACAGCTGATCGCCGCCGTCTGGGCCGACGTACTCGGGGTGTCCGAGGTCGGCGCCGACGACAACTTCTTCCACCTGGGCGGCGATTCGCTCACCGCCGTGCGCGTGGTCGGCCGCGTCTTCGACGTCTTCGGCATGATCTCCCCGTACACGATCTTCGACGCACCGACCCTGGCCGAGTTCGCCGCCGCGGTCACCGCGGCCTCGGACGACGGCGCGCGTCCGGCCCTGGTGCGGACCGGTGCCACCGAGGCGCCGCTCGCGAACTTCCAGCGCGGACTGTGGTTCCTGGACCAGTGGAACCCGGGCGCACCGACCTACATCGTGCCCTGGGTGTTCCGCTTCGCCGGGCCCGTCGACCCGGAGCTGCTCCGCCGGGCCCTGGCCGGCGTGGTCGACCGGCACGAAGCGCTGCGCACCACCTTCGAGCTGGGTGAGGACGGCCCCCGGCAGGTGGTCCACCCGTCCGTGGAAGTGCCGTTCACCGTCGAGGAGACCACCGCCGCCGCGCTGGACGACCTGCTCGCCGAGGCCGCGCTGGCGCCCTTCGACCTGGAGAGCGGCCCGCTGCTGCGCGCCCACCTCTACCGCACCGGCGGGACGTCCACCCTGCTGCTGCTGTGCCACCACATCGTCTGGGACGAGGGATCCCTTCCCGTCCTGGAGGCCGAACTGGCCGCCCTGTACGAGTCCCTGGCCACCGGCCGGCCCGCCGGCCTTCCCGAACTCGCGGTCCAGTACGCCGACTACAGCGCCTGGCAGCACCAGGACGGCACCGCCGAGCGGCAACTCGACCACTGGCGCGAACACCTGCGTGACGCATCCACCGAGCCCCCGCTCCCCACCGACCGGCCGCGCCCCGAACTCCAGGCCTTCCGCGGCGCGTTCCACCGGTTCGCGATGCCCCGCCCGGTCGCCGAGGCCGTCCGGGCACTGGCCCGCAGCGAGGACGCGACCCCGTTCATGGTGCTGCTCGCCGGGCTCGCGCTCACCCTCCAACGGCGGACCGGCCTGCGCGACCTGGTGCTCGGCTCTCCGGTGAGCGTCCGCGGCCGCTCCGAACTCGACGCTCTGATCGGCTACTTCGTCAACCTGCTGCCGCTGCGCGTCCGGATCGACGAGGGGGTGGACTTCCGCGACCTGGTCCGGCACGTCCGCGAGGTGGCCATCGACGGCTACCGCCACCAGGAGGCCCCCTTCGACGCCATCGCGGGCGCCGTCATGGAGGAGCGCCCCGACGACCGGACCGAGGACCGCAACCCGCTCTGCCAGGTGCTGCTGGAACTGCACCCGCTGGACGACCGCCCGCTGACCATCGGCGGCACCCCGGTCACCCGCGAGCTGCACTCCAACCCGGTATCCCGCTTCGACCTGTCGATCTCCGTCGACGACCGGGGCACCGACTTCACCGGCCGCTTCGAGTACGACTCCGACCTGTTCGACCCCGCCACCATGGCCGAACTGTGCGAGGCCTGGCTCGGCACCCTCGCCACCGCCGTCGAGGCGCCCGTGCACGCGCTGTTCGAGGACCGGGCCGCCCGTGCCCCGCACGCCCCCGCCCTGGTCTGCGGCGAGGACCGCCTCGACTACGGCACCCTGAACGAGCGCGCCAACCGCCTCGCCCACCACCTCGGGGCCCTGGGCGTCGGCCGCGGCGACACCGTCGCCGTCCTGGTCGAGCGCGGACCGGACCTGGTGGTCGCCCTGCTCGCCGCGCTGAAGGCCGGCGCCGCCTACACCCTGCTCGACCCGGACTTCCCCGCCGAGCGGCTGGCCGGCGCGGTCACCGACAGCGCCGCCGCCCTGCTGATCACCCACCGCGAGGCGAGCCCGCCGTTCCCCGTCGCCCGCCACCTCGACCTGGACGCCGCGGCCGCCGCCGTCGCGGCCCGCCCCGGCCACGACCCGGGCATCCCGGTCGCCGGCACCGACCTCGCCTGCGTGATGTTCACCTCCGGCTCCACCGGCCGCCCCAAGGGCGTCGCCGTCCCGCACCGCGCCCTCACCACCACCTACCTCGGCCAGGACTACGCCCGCTTCGGCCCCGACGAGGTCTGGCTGCAGTGCTCACCGGTCTCCTGGGACGCCTTCGCCCTGGAGCTGTACGGCGCGCTGGCCTTCGGCGGTGTGTGCGTGCTGCAGCCCGGCCAGCGGCCCGACCCGCAGGCCGTCGCCGAACTCACCCGCCGCCACGGCGTCACCCAACTCCAGCTCTCGGCGAGCCTGTTCAACTTCCTGCTGGAGGAGTTCCCGGAGACCTACGACGACCTCAGGGTCGCCTTCACCGCCGGCGAGCGGGCCTCCGTCACCCACGTCGGGAAGGCACTCGACCAGTACCCCGACCTGGTCGTCGCCAACGGCTACGGCCCGGTCGAGAGCCTCGGCCTCACCACCTGTCACCGCGCCACCCCCGAGGACGCCGCCGGCGCCTCCATCCCGATCGGCCACCCGCTGCACGGCAAGGCCGTCCACGTCCTCGACGAGCGGCTGCGGCCCGTCCCGGACGGCACCACCGGCGAGCTGTACGCGGCCGGCGGCGGGCTCGCCCTCGGCTACGTCGGCCGGCCCGGGCTGACCGCCGAGCGGTTCGTCGCGTCCCCGTTCGGCGCGCCCGGCGAACGCCTGTACCGCACCGGCGACCTCGGCCACCGGACGGCGCAGGGGGTACTGGAGATCACCGGCCGCATCGACGACCAGGTGAAGATCCGCGGCTTCCGCGTCGAACCCGGCGAGATCGAGGACGCGCTCACCCGCCACCCGTCCGTCGGCGAGGCCGCCGTCGGCGTCCACGAACCCGCACCCGGCGACCGGCGGCTCGCCGCGTACGTCACCGCCGCCGCCGGTGCGACACCGGCGCCCGACCCGGACGCGCTGCTCGACCACCTGGCCGGGCTGCTGCCCGAGCACATGGTGCCGGCCACGCTGGACGTGCTGGACGCGCTGCCGCTCAACCAGAACGGCAAGGTCGACCGCCGCGCGCTGCCCGCCCCGGCCGAGCGGTCCGCGGCAGCCCCGGCCGACCCGCTGACCCGCGACCAGCGGCTGGTCGCCGACGCCGTGCGACACGTCCTGAAGCTGGCCGAGGACCTGGGCCCGGACGCCGACTTCTTCCGGATCGGCGGCAACTCGCTGGCCGCCGTACGGGTCGCCATGCGGCTCTCCCAGGAGACCGGCACCCGGATCCCGCCGCAGGTGGTCTTCCGCGGCCGGACCGTCGGGGCCATCGCCGAACGGCTGGCCCCGCGATGACGCGACACGCAGCCCGCCCACCCGTCAGCCCGCCCGCCCGACCGAAGGGAACGAGGCCGTGAGCCCGTCCGCCGACCTGCCCGCCACCGCGACCGCCGACCCGGCTGCCGTGCCGCCCGCGGGCGTGCTCCGTACCGCCCCGGTCACGGGCCTGCAACGCGGCCTGTGGTTCCTCGACCGGTGGAACCCGCAGGCAGCCACCTACACCACCCCCTGGACGTACGACGTCACCGGACCGCTCGACCTCGTCCTGCTCCAGCGGGCGCTGGACGGCGTGACCGCCCGGCACGAGGCGCTGCGCACCACCTTCGCCCTGCACCCCGACGGCCCGCGCCAGCACGTCCACGCCGCCCTCGCCGTACCGCTCACCGTCACCGACCTGCGCGCACTGCCCGAAGACCGACGGGCCGACCGCGCCGAACAGCTGATCGCCGAACGCGCGGCCCGGCCGTTCGACCTGGCCACCGGGCCCCTGCTGCGCGCCGAGGCGTTCCGGCTCGCCGACGACCGCACCACGCTCCTGTTCGTGGTCCACCACATCGTCTGGGACGGCTGGTCGGCCGAGCTCTTCGACCACGAACTCACCGAGCTCTACCGCGCGTCCACCGAGCACCGGGCTCCCGTCCTGCCGGCGCTCACCACCCAGTACGCCGACTGGGCCGAAGAGGAACAGCACACCTCCTACGAGGAGCACCTCGCCCACTGGAAGCAGAGCCTCGACGGCGCCCCCACCCTGCTGGAACTGCCCGGCGACCGGCCCAGGCCCGCCGAGCGCAGCCAGCGCGGCGCCACCGAGCCGTTCGACCTCGCCCCCGGCACCGCCGCCCGGGTCCGGGAACTCGCCGAACACGAGGGCGTCACCCCGTACACCGTCCAACTCGCCGCCTTCGCACTGCTGATGGGCCGCTGGACCGGCAGCGACGACCTCCTCGTCGGCACCCCCGTCACCACCCGCAACCGTCCCGAACTCGCCGACCTGCTCGGCTACTTCGTCAACCTGCTGCCCCTGCGCGTCCGGCTCGCGCCCGACGCCACCTTCCGCGGGCTCCTCGCCGACCTCCAGGACGGCGCCTTCGACGCCTTCGGCTACCTCGACGTCCCCTTCGACCAGCTGGTCGACCTGCTCGGCACCACCCGCACCCCGCAACACCCGCCCCTGGTCCAGGTGGTTTTCGGCGCCCACACCGAGGACGCCACGCCGCTCGCGTTCGCCACCGGGGTCACCGCCCTGCGCGCCGTCCGCTCCAACGGCACCAGCAAGTTCGACCTCACCTGGTCCGTCTTCGAGGACACCGCCGACGGCGACCTGCGCGGCGAAGCCGAGTACAGCACCGACCTCTTCGACGCCGGCACCGTACGCCGCCTCGCCGCCGAATACGCCGGCCTGCTGGACGCCGCCCTCGCCGACCCGGACGCCACCGTGCTCCGGCTCACCTCGGCCGGGCGGCCGCACCGCCCCGCACGGCTCGACCCGGGCCACTGCCTGCACCACCTCTTCGAGCGCGCCGCCGACGCCCACGGGGACCGGCCCGCCGTGAGCGACCCGAACGGCACGATCGACCACGCCGAACTCGACCGCCGCGCCAACCGGCTGGCCCACACCCTCCTCGCCCGCGGCGTCCGCCCCGGCGACCGGGTCGGCCTGCTGCTGGAGCGCACCGCCGCCGTACCCGCCGCGATCCTGGCCGTGCTGAAGACCGGCGCCGCCTACGTACCGGTCGACCTGGCCGCCCCGGCCGACCGGGCGGCCCTGGTCTTCGGCGACACCGCCGTCACCCTGGTCCTCACCGACCGGCCCGACCGCGCCCCGGACGGCCCCTGGCAGACCCTCGACCTCGACGCCGACGCCGACGAGATCGCCGCCCACCCGGCCGTCCGGCCCCCCGCCGCCGGCCGCCCCGGCGACATCGCCTACCTCATCTTCACGTCGGGCTCCACCGGCCGCCCCAAGGGCGTCGCCGTCGCCCACGAACACGTCAGCCGCCTCCTCGACTCCGGCCGGGACCACTTCGGCTTCGGCCCGGACACCGTCTGGACCCTCTTCCACAGCTACGCCTTCGACTGGACGGTCTGGGAACTGTGGGGCGCCCTGCTGCACGGCGCCCGCCTGGTCGTCGTACCCCACCTCACCAGCCGCTCGCCCGACGAGTTCGCCGGCCTCCTCGACGAGGAACGGGTCACCCACCTCTGCCTCACCCCCTCGGCGCTGCGCCAGCTCGAACCGGCCCTGCGCCGCCGCCCCCGCGCCCTGCCCGCCCTACGGTGGATCATGCTCGGCGGGGAGGCGCTCGACCCCGGCGTGGTCCAGCGCTGGCACGACCTCGACCCGCTGCCGCCCGCCCGGCTCTGCAACCTCTACGGCATCACCGAGACCACCGTGCACGTCACGACGCACGACGTCGCCGAAGGCGGAGCGGGCTTCGAACGCAGCCTCGTCGGCGAACCCATGCCGCACCTCACCGCGCTCGTCCTCGACGACTGGCTGCGTCCCAGCCCGCCCGGCGTCCCCGGCGAGCTGTACATCGGCGGCGGCAGCCTCGCGCACGGCTACTGGGGCCGCCCCGGCCTCACCGCGGGCCGCTTCGTCGCCGACCCGTACGGGCCGCCCGGCGCCCGGTTCTACCGGACCGGCGACGTCGCCAGACGGCTGCCCGACGGCGGGCTGGAGTACGTCGGCCGGGCGGACTTCCAGGTGAAGCTGCGCGGCTTCCGGATCGAGCTCGGCGAGATCGAGAACGCCGTCGCCGCGCACCCCGAGGTGGACGCCTGCGTCGTCACCGTGCACGACGACCGGCTCGCCGCGTACGTCACCGGGACCCGCGGGGCGGAACCCGCCGACCTGCGGGCCTTCCTCGGCCGCTCGCTGCCCGAGTACATGATCCCGGCGAGCGTCACCGTGCTGGACGCGCTGCCGCTCACCGTCAACGGCAAGGTCGACCGGGTCGCGCTGCCCGACCCCGACCGGGCCGCGCCCGGCGCGGCCGGCCGGCACGTCGAGCCGCGCACACCGGAGGAGGAGCTGTTCGCCGGCGTCTGGACGGAGGTCCTCGGCGTCGGCGGGATCGGTGTCCACGACGACTTCTTCCACCTCGGCGGGGACTCCATCCGAGCCGTCCAGCTCGCCGGCGCCCTGCACGACCGCGGCTGGCAGGTCACCCTGCGGGACGTCTTCAACGCGCCGACCGTCGCCGAACTCCTGCCGCTGGCCCGGCCGGTGGCCGCCGACCCCGCCGCGGACCGCCCCTTCGCGCTGATCGCCGAGGAGGACCGGGCCGAGCTGCCGCCCGGGACCGTCGACGCCTACCCGATGGTCTCGATGCAGCTCTCCATGGTCTTCCACATGGAGGTCGCCGGCGGTACCGACAGCTACCACAACGTCAACTCCTACCGGATCACCGGCGACCTCGACGAGAGCGCACTGCGGCGCTCGGTCGAGGAGGCCATGGCCCGGCACGCCGTCCTGCGCACCGGCCTCGACCTGTCCGGCTACGGCGAACCGCTCCAGCTGGTGCACGGCACGCTGCCCGCGCCCGTCGAGTTCGCCGACCTGCGCGGAGCGACCGCCGGGGAACAGCACGACACGGTCCGCGCGGTCTTCGAACACCACCGGGACCGGCCCTTCGACCTCGCCGAACCGCCGCTGTTCCGGATCACCGTCCAGCGGCTGGCCGACGACGCCTTCCAGCTCACCATCTCCGAGCACCACGCCATCCTCGACGGCTGGAGCTTCACCTCACTGCTCACCGAGATCCTCGAACGGCACACCGCGCTCGCCGCCGACCCGGCCTCCGCGCCCACCCCGCCGCCGCGCACCGCGTTCCGGGACTTCGTCGCCGTGGAACGCGAGGCCGCCGCCGACCGGGACTCCCTGGCGTACTGGCGGAGCCGGCTCGACGGCGCCACCGGCCAGCTGTGGCCCGGCAGCGAGGACGTCCACGAACTGCCGCGCACGGTGGAGCGGGTGCTGCCGGACGCCCCCGGACAGCTGCGCGCGGTCGCCGACGCGCTCGGCGTGCCGGTCAAATCGGTCGCGCTCGCCGCCCACCTGCAAGCGCTGGCCCGGATCACCGGGCGCCGCCGGGTCACCACCGGGCTGGCGATGAACGGCCGGCTGGAACGGCTGGGCGGTACGGAGGTGTACGGGCTGTTCCTCAACACCGTGCCGCTGGTCGCGGAGCCGGACGAGGACGACCTGGCCGCGCTGGTACGGCACGTGCACCGGGAGGAGCTGGACATGATGCCGCACCGCCGGGTGCCCTTCGCCCGGCTGGCCCGGATGATGGCCGACACCGCGCTGGACAGCCAGTTCGGCTACCTGCGCTTCCATGCGCTGGGGCGGCTGAGCGCGGCTCGGATCGAGGACGGCCGGATCGGCTGCGAGCCGACGCTGCGGCACGAGCCGAACAGCTTCGCCTTCGGCGCCTCGCTGATCCAGGACCCGGTGTCGCACCGGGTGCTGCTGGCGGTGGACCACCAGCGGACGCTGGTCGACGACGCCACGGCGGACCGGTTCATCGACGCCTACACGGAGGCCCTGGCCCGCCTCGCGGCCACCACCTGACCGACTCGGGCGGCCGATACGGCGACCGAACCCGGCCTCCCGGCCCGGCCGGTTGCCTGCCGGCGCTCGGAGCCTTGGGAAGCCGACCGGGGCCGGACAGGGTGCAAGCCGAACCACCGGGCCGGGCACGGCCACCCCCCAACCGCGCCGGACCTGGAGGCACCGGACCCGTCCGGCAGGCCCGGGCGGAGCCCGCACCGCCCGCCAGGCTGCCGCCGGGGCCCCACAGGACCGGACCGGCTCCGCCCGGGCCCCCGCAGGCCGCCCCGCCGACGGCGGGTGGCGCGACCCCGACCACCAGAACGGGCGGTCCGGAGCCCGTCGCCCCGCCGGGATCGGACCCGGAACCGCCGGCCCGACCCGAACGGCCGTGCCGGGCACAGCCCGCCCCGTCGGTCCGGCCGGCTCCGTCCCCGCTGGGGCGACGCGTAGGGCCGGACCGGCTCCGGCGGGGAGACCGCGACGGCCGCCAGACGCCGGGCTGGTTCGGGCGGTGCCCCGGGCCCGCATTGCAGCGTGATCCATCCACTTCGTAGCACTCGACCAACGAGGAGTTCCGCATGACCACCTTTGCCGAGCCGTCCACCGCCGCCACCGCCGCCGCCACCGCCACCACCATCGCCACCGCCGACCTGCTGGCACGGCTGCGCGAGGTCGTCGGCGCTCATCCCGGGCGGGCCGCCGTGCACGCCGTGGACGGGAGCCTCGACTTCGCCGAGCTGGACCGGAGGTCCGCCGGCCTGGCCCGTGCTCTGCGGGGGGCCGGGGTGCGGCGGGGGGACCGGGTCGGGGTGCACCTCGCCCGGACCGCCGATCTGCCGGTCGCGCTGCTCGCCGCCTGGCGGGCCGGCGCCGCGTACGTGCCCCTCGACCCGGCCTACCCCGCCGAGCGGATCGCCTTCATGGCCGCCGACGCCCGTCTCGCCGCCGTCGTCAGCGCCGACGCCGAGCCCCCCGTACCGGCCGGCGTGCCGGTGCTCCGGCCCGGCGCCCACGCCGAGGAGGACAGGTCGGCCGAGTTCGCCCCGCACCCGCTCGACTCCGCCTACGTCATCTACACCTCCGGCTCCACCGGCCGCCCCAAGGGCGTGGAGGTCCCGCACGGCGCCGTGGCCGGACTCGCCGCCGCCCTGGAACTCAGCGGCGCCTACCGCCCGGAGCCCGCGGTCGTCGCCTGGAACGCCAGCGTCTCCTTCGACGCCTCCGTCCAGCAGTGGATCCGGATCTGCCGGGGCGACACGCTCGTGGTGATCGACGACACGCAGCGGGCCGAACCGGCCCGGCTCGTGCGGCTGCTCGCGGAACACGGCGTCACCGACCTCGACCTGACCCCCTCGCACTGGCAGCTGCTCCGCGAGCCGCTGGCCGGCGCCCGCGTCCCGCGCCTGTTCATGGGCGGCGAGCCGGTCCCCACCCGGACCTGGCGCGAGCTGGCCGACGCCGGGATCGACGCCCTCAACCTCTACGGGCCCACCGAGTGCACCGTCGACGCCGTCACCGCCCCGATCACCGGCCCCGGTCCGCACCTGGGCGAACCGCTGCCCGGCGTACGCGCACACCTGCTGGACGCCCGCCTCGCCCCCGTGACGGCGGCCGGCGCGGTCGGCGAGCTGTACCTGGCCGGGCCCGGCCTCGCACACGGCTACCCGGGCCACCCCGGCCTGACCGCGGGCCGGTTCATCGCCGACCCGTTCGCGCCGGAGCCGGGCGCCCGCATGTACCGCACCGGCGACCAGGCGCGCCGCTCCGCCGACGGCCTGCTGGAGTACGTCGGCCGGGTGGACCGCCAGGTCAAACTGCGCGGCTTCCGGATCGAGCTCGGCGAGGTCGAGCACGCGCTGGGCGCGCTCGCCGGCGTCACCGCTGCCGCGGTCACCCTGTACGAGGCCGCGCCCGGGGACCACCGCCTGGCCGGATACGTCAGCGGAGCGGCCGGCCGCCCCGCCGACCTGCTGTCCGAGCTGCGCCGTGCCCTGCCCGCCCACTTGGTGCCGTCCACCGTGACCGTCCTGGACGCCCTGCCGCTCACCCCGAACGGGAAGGTCGACCACGGCGCCCTGCCCGCCCCGGCGGCAACGCCGGCCGCGGCCGAACCGGCCGCGGCCGGCGGGGTGGACGAGCAGGTCGCCGAGGTCTGGCGCACCGTGCTCGGCGTGCCCGACGTCGAGCAGAGCGACGACTTCCTCTCCCTCGGCGGCCACTCGCTCGCCGCCCTGCGCGTCGTCCACCTGCTGCGCCGCAAGCTCAACGTCGAGCTCCAGCTCCGCGACCTGCTGGACGCCGCCGACCTGGCCGGCTTCACCGCCGCGGTCCGCCGCGCCGCCGCGGCCGGCCCGGCCGCCGCCCGCCCCACCCTCACCGCCCGCCGCGAGGCCGTCCGATGACCACCGCCACCCCTCCCGCCGCGCGGACCGCACGCCCCCGGGTCGAGGGGGACTGGCTGTTCGTCCCCGCACCCCAGGCCCACCGCCCCGTCAGGCTGTTCTGCTTCCCGCACGCGGGCGGCGACGCCACCGCCTACACCCCGCTCGCCCGCGCCCTGGCCCCCGTGGCCGAGGTCTGGGCACTGCGCCCGCCTGCCCGGGGCGGCCGCAGCCGGCACCCCATGCCGCCCGACTTCGACCACCTGGCGGCCGCCGTCACCGAGGCGCTGGCCCCGCACCTGACCGGCGGCGACGGCGGCCGGTTCGCCTTCTACGGGCAGAGCTTCGGCGCCCTGCTCGCCTACGAGGTCGCCCGCGCACTGCCCGCCGACCGCCGACCCGAACTGGTCGTCGCCGTGGGCGCGCCCAGCCCCGCCGAGTGGAGCGAGCGCGAGACCCGGGACCTGGACGCGTCCGAACTCCTCAGGCTCACCGGGCTGGAGGAGTCGGTCCGGGCCCATCCGGACCTGGTCGAGCTCGCCCTCGGCGCCATTCGCGCCGACCTCGCCGTCAGCGCCACCTACCGCCACCGTCCGCACGCGCCGATCGGCTCCGCGATCCACGCACTGGCCGGCGCCGACGACCCGATGCTCGCCACCACCGGCCTCACCGGCTGGGCCGCCCACACCCGCGGCGCCTTCGGCCACCGCGTCGTCCCCGGCGGACACCTGCTCGCCACCGTCGACCGGCCCGGACCGGCCGACCTCCTGACGTCCCTCCTGACCGCCGGCCCGACTTCCCGCCCGACTTCCCGGCCGAGTTCTCTCCCGGCGGACCGCCAGGTGCCCGCCGCACCCCACCACGCCTCCAGGGAGCAGTGATGCCGACCACCGCCACCGCCACCGCCACCACCGCCACCGCCGCCACCGCGACAGCCGGCACCGTAGACCTCACCGACCCCGACCTGTGGGCCCGCCCCGACACCCCCGACCTGATCGCCGAGCTGCGCCGCGAGGCACCCGTGCACCGCACCGAGACCGTCGACGACGGTCCGGTCTGGTCGGTGCTCACCTACCGGGAGTCGGCGGACGTACTGCGCAACGCGACCGTGTTCAGCTCGGAGTCCGGGTCGCTGCTCGGCGCGGGAGAGGGCAACGTACCGGTCGGATCGGGCCGGATGATGGCCCTCACCGACCCGCCCCGCCACCGCGAACTGCGCGCCCCCGCCAACCCGTTCTTCTCCAAGGGCGGGGTGCGCGGCGCCGCCCGCTCGATCACCGAACGGGCCGGCGAGCTCTTCGACCGGGCCGTCGAGCAGGGCGACGTGGACCTCGTCGACGTGGTCTCGGCCCTCCCGCTCGCGGTCATGTGCGACCTGCTGGACGTCCCCGAGAGGGACCGCGACATGGTGGTCCGGGTCTGCGACGTCGCCTTCCTCGGCCGCACCCCGGAGGAACGGCGCGCCGGGCATCAGAAGCTGATCCCCTACCTGATGCACCAGGTGATGCTGCGCCGCTCCGACCCGCGCGACGACCTGATCTCCATGATGGCCACGTACAAGGTCGGCGGCCGGCTCCTGCCGATCGAGGACGTCGTGCTCAACCTGGACAACATCGTGGTGGGCGGAGTCCAGACCGTCCGCCACACCGCCGCCATGGGTCTGCACACCCTCGTCCAGCGCCCCGACCTGTGGCGGAAGCTGCAACAGGGCGAGGTGTCCATGGACTCCGCCGTGGACGAACTCCTGCGCTGGACCTCGGTGGGGCTGCACACGCTGCGCACCGCCACCCGGGACATCGAGCTCGGCGGACGGCAGATCCGCCGCGGCGACCGGGTCGCGGTGTGGGTGTGGTCCGCCGACCGGGACCCGGAGGCCTTCGACCGGCCCGAGGAGATCCTGCTCGACCGCTCGCCCAACAAGCACCTCGCGCTCGGCCTCGGCGCGCACTACTGCATCGGCGCCCCGCTGGCCAAGGCCGAGCTGAGCGCGCTGTATTCGGCCGCGCTGGAGAAGGCCGCCGTCATCGAGCCGACCGGGCCCGTCACCTACAACCGCTCGATCATCAACTTCGGCCTGGACCACTTCCCCGTCCGCCTCACGGCCCGATAGGCGGTCCGGCGGTGACACAACTGCCGCTCAGCTGCCGGAGCTTGTGCCGCTCAGGCCGTTCCGGCGCCCATACCTTCGAATCGCACCCCAGAGCACCTCTCACTCTACGGAGACCACCATGAGCAACCCGTTCGAGGACGACAACTCCGGCTACCTGGTCCTGGTCAACGACGAGAACCAGCACTCGCTCTGGCCGGTCTGGATCGACGTGCCGGCCGGCTGGACCACCGTCCACGGCGAGGCCCCCCGCCAGGAGTGCCTCGACTGGATCGAGACCAACTGGACCGACATCCGCCCCGCGAGCCTGCTCGCCACCATCGACCAGCGGTGAGCGCCGCCATGCCGAACTGGGAGCTGAACCCCGGCCGCCCCGCCCTCACCCGCGTACCGGCCACCACCGACCTCGGCGAGGCGTGCGCCTGGCTGCGCGAGAACGAGACCGCGCTGACCGCCGCCCTGCACGAGCACGGCACGATCTTCCTGCGCGGACTGCCGGTGACACAGGCCGCCGACGTCGCCGCCGTCCGCGACGTGCTCATCCCCGAGCCCACCCCGTACCGGGAGAAGGCCACCCCGCGCAGCGACTTCGGCGACGGCGTCTTCTCGTCCACCGACCTGCCGCCCGCCCAGTCGATCCGGATGCACAACGAGAACAGCTACACCCTGACCTTCCCCGGCCGGCTGCTGTTCGCCTGCCTGACCGCCCCGGCGACGGGCGGCGCCACCCCCACCGCCGACGTCCGCAAGGTCCTCGCCGCCCTCCCCGACCACCTGGCCGGGCGGGGCCGGTCCTCCGGCTGGACGCTCACCCGCAACTACTCGGACTACATCTCGCTCGGCTGGCGCACGGCCTTCGGCACCGAGGACCGCGCCGACGTCGAGCGGTACTGCCGGGAGAACGGCATCGCCTGGGAGTGGCAGCCCGACGGCAACCTGCGTACCAGCCAGCTGCGTTCCGCCACGATCCACCACCCGCAGACCGGCGAGAAGGTCTGGTTCAACCACCTGGCCTTCTGGAACGAGTGGTCCCTCGACCCGGACATCCGCGAGGCGATGGTCGAGGAGTTCGGACCACAAGGCCTGCCGTTCAACACCGGCTTCGGCGACGGCGAACCGCTGTCCCGGGAGGACGTGGACGCCCTCAACGCCGCCTACGACGCCGCCACCGTCCGCGAGACCTGGCAGGTCGGCGACGTGATGCTGGTCGACAACGTGCTCTGCGCACACGGCCGCGACCCCTTCGGCGGCGACCGGAAGATCGCCGTCGCGATGGGCCGCCCCGTGGACCTCTCCGACTGCCGTCCCACGGTGCGCCCGACGACCGCAGTCCCCGCCTGACCATCCACGCCGTGACGTGAGCAGAGGAAGCACCGTGATCCCGGTTTCGTACGCACAACAGCGTCTCTGGCTGATCGACCAGATCGAAGGGCCGACCGCGCTCTACAACCTCCCCTTCGCGGTCCGCCTGCGCGGCACGCTCGACACCGACGCCCTGCGCGCCGCGACGGCGGACGTGGTCGCCCGGCACGAGGCCCTGCGCACGGTGTTCCCGGTGGACGGGGGAGTCCCGGTGCAGCGGATCCTGCCGTCCGCGGAGGCGGAGATCGCCTTCGAGACGGTGGCCTGCGCACCGGGCGAGTACCCCGACCTGCGGGACCGGGCCGCCGCCCGCACCTTCGACCTGAGCGGCGAACTGCCCATCCGGGTCACGGTCTTCTCGCTCACCGACGCCCGGCCCACCCCCGCCCGGCCCTCCACGGCTTCCACCGCTTCCACTGCTTCCCCGGCTTCCGCCGACGAGCACGTGCTGCTCGTCGTGCTGCACCACATCGCCGGCGACGGCTGGTCGCTCGGCCCGCTCCTGCGCGACCTCGCCACCGCCTACGCCGCCCGCCGCGCCGGCCGCACCCCCGACTGGGAGCCGCTGCCGGTCCAGTACGCCGACTACACACTCTGGCAGCGCGAACTGCTCGGCGACGAGAGCGACCCCGGCAGCGTGCTGAGCCGGCAACTCGACTACTGGCGCGAGGCCCTGGCCGGCCTGCCCGAGGAGCTGGAGCTGCCGACGGACCGCCCCCGGCCGCCCGCCCCGACCGGGGCCGCCGACGCCGTCCCGTTCGGCTACGGCCCCGAACTGCACGCCGCACTGACGGGCCTTGCCCGCCGGCACCGCGCCACCCTGTTCTCCGTCCTCCAGGCCGGCCTCGCCGCACTGTTCACCCGGCTCGGCGCGGGCACCGACATCCCGCTCGGCACCGGCGTCGCCGGCCGCTCCGACGAGGCGCTGAGCGACCTGGTCGGCTTCTTCGTCAACACCCTCGTCCTGCGCACCGACACCTCGGGCGACCCGTCCTTCTCCGAACTCCTCGGCCGGGCCCGGGAGGCCCAGCTCGACGCCTTCGCCCACCAGGACGTGCCGTTCGAGCGGCTGGTCGAGGAAGTCAACCCGGCCCGCTCCCTCGGCCGCCACCCGCTCTTCCAGACCCTCCTGGTGCTCCAGAACCACGAGGAGGGCGAACTCGGCCTGCCCGGACTGCAGACGCGGCCCGAGGAACTCGGCCTGCGGGTGGCCAAGTTCGACCTCAACATCGGCATCACCGAGCGCCACGCTCCCGACGGCGCCCCCGCCGGCCTCACCGGATCCGTCGAATACGCCGCCGACCTCTACGACCGCGCCACCGTCACCACCCTGTTCGAGCGCCTGGGCCGGCTGCTGGCCGCCGCGGCCGCCGACCCCGAGACGCCGATCGGCGCCCTCGACATCCTCGCCCCCGAGGAACGCGGCCGCCTGCGCGACGAGTGGAACGCCACCGCCGCGCCCGTCCCCACCGGCTCGCTGCCCGAACTGTTCGAGGCCCGCGCCGCCCGCGCCCCGGACGCGGTCGCCCTCGCCCACGACGACGGCACCGTCTCCTACGCCGAGCTCGACACCCGCGCCAACCGGCTGGCACACCACCTCACCGCCTGCGGCGTCGGCCCCGAGTCCCCGGTCGCCCTGCTGATGGAACGCTCCGTCGACCTGGTCGTCGCCACCCTGGCCGTCCTCAAGGCCGGCGGCGCCTACGTACCCATGCACGCGAGCCTGCCCCCCGAGCGGATGGCCGCCCTCCTCGCCGACACCGGCGCCCCCGTCCTGCTCACCGACCGCACCGACCCGGGCTTCGCACACGACGCCCTCGTGGTCCGCCCCGGAGACGAGAAGGACGCCCCGGAGCACGCCCCCGGCATCCGCGTCCACCCCGACCGGCTCGCCTACGTGATGTTCACCTCGGGCTCCACCGGCACCCCCAAGGGCGTCGCCGTCCGCCACCGCGACATCGTCGACCTCGCCGCCGACCGCCGCTGGCAGGACGGCCGCCACCGGCGGATCCTGCTGCACTCCCCGCACGCCTTCGACGCCGCCACCTACGAGCTGTGGACACCGTTGCTGGCAGGCGGCACGGTGGTCGTCGCCCCGCCCGGCAACCTGGACGCCGCCGCCCTGCACGCCGTCACCACCCGGCACGAGGTCACCGCCGTCTTCCTCACCAAGGCCCTCTTCGACCTCGTCGCCGAGCAGGCCCCGGAGACCTTCCGCGCCCTGCGCACCGTCTGCACCGGCGGCGAGGCCGCCTCCGGCACCCTCATGCGTCGCGTCCTCGACCACTGCCCCGACCTGCTGCTCGCCCACGTCTACGGGCCGACCGAAGCCACCACCTTCGCCACCCACCACCCCCTCGCCCCGACCGACCTGACCGGCCCCCGGCCGCCGATCGGCGCCCCGCTCGACAACATGCGCGCCCACGTCCTCGACACCCGGCTGCAGCCCGTACCGCCCGGCGTCCCCGGCGAGCTGTACGTCGCCGGCGCCGGCCTCGCCCGCGGCTACTGGCGCCGGCCCGCCCTGACCGCCGAGCGCTTCGTCGCCGACCCGTACGCGCCGGGCGAGCGCATGTACCGCACCGGCGACCTGGTACGCCGCCGGGCCGACGGCGCCATCGAGTTCCTCGGCAGGATCGACGGCCAGGTCAAGCTGCGCGGCTTCCGCATCGAGCTGGGCGAGATCGAGGCCGTGCTCTCGCGCCACCCCGCCGTCCGCCAGGTCATCGTGATCGCCCGGGAGGACCGCCCCGGCGACACCCGGCTCGTCGGCTACTGCTCGGTGCTCGGCCCCGCCCTCGACGACAACCCCGGACTCGAAGCCGAACTGCCGCAGTTCGCCGCCGCCACCCTTCCCGGCTACATGGTCCCCTCGGCCGTCGTCGTCCTGCCCGCCCTGCCGCTCAACGCCAACGGCAAGGTCGACCGGCGCGCCCTGCCCGCCCCCGAACTGGCCGCCGACACCACCGGCCGCGCCCCGCGCGACGAACGCGAACGCGCCCTGTGCACCCTCTTCGGCGAGATCCTCGGCATCGACGACATCACCATCGACGACGACTTCTTCGAACTCGGCGGCCACTCCCTGCTGGCGACCCGCCTCGTCGGCCGGGCACGCACCGAACTGGGCGCCGAACTCGCCATCGGCGACCTCTTCCAGGCCCCGACCGTCGCCGCCCTCGCCGACCGGCTCGCCACCGACCCGGCCCGACCCGCGCTGCGCCCCGAACCGCGGCCCGAGGACCTGCCCGTCTCCTTCGCCCAGCGCCGGCTGTGGTTCCTCGGCCAGGCCGAAGGCCCCGCCGCCACCTACAACGTCACCCTCGCCCTGCGCCTCACCGGCCCGCTCGACGCGGCCGCCCTCGAAGCCGCCCTCGGTGACGTCGTCGCCCGCCACGAGAGCCTCCGTACGGTCTTCGACGCCCACGACGGCGTCCCCCACCAGCGGATCCTGCCCGCGCCCCCGGCGCCGCTGCTCACCGTCACCGACCGCCCGGTGCAGGAGCTGACCGGCCACACCTTCGACCTCGCCCGCGACGTCCCGCTGCACGCCTACCTGCGTCCCGAGGCACCCGACGAGCACGTACTGCTCCTCGTGATGCACCACATCGCCAGCGACGGATGGTCGCTGCGGCCGCTCTTCCGCGACCTCGCCGACGCCTACACCGCCCGGCTCGGCGGCGAGGCACCCGTGGGGGAGCCGCTGCCCGTCCAGTACGCCGACTACACGCTCTGGCAGTACCGGCTGCTCGGCGCCGACACCGACCCGCAGTCCCAGCTCTCCCGCCAGCTCGACCACTGGAGGCAGGCGCTCGCCGACCTGCCGGACGAGCTGCCGCTGCCGCTGGACCGCCCCCGCCCGGCCGCCCCGAGCCACCGCGGCGACGTCGTGCCGCTGGAGCTGGACGCGGACCTGCACGCTCGGCTCGCCGAGCTGGCAGCCGGGCACGGGGCCACCCTCTTCATGGTGCTCCAGGCCGCCTACGCCACCCTGCTGCACCGCTTCGGCGCCGGCGAGGACCTGCCGATCGGAACCCCGCTGGCCGGCCGCCTCGACCCGGCCCTCGACGAGCTGGTCGGCTTCTTCGCCAACACCCTCGTCCTGCGCACCGACCTCACCGGCCGGCCCGACTTCGCCGAACTGCTGGCCCGCGTACGGGAAGCCGACCTGGCCGCCTACGCCCACCAGGACGTGCCCTTCGAGCGGCTCGTCGAGGAGCTCAACCCGGCCCGCACCCTCGCCCGGCACCCGCTGTTCCAGGTGATGATCGCCTTCGACAACACCGCCGGCGGCGGCCCCGAGTTCCCCGGCACCCGCACCGCCTACGAGCCGCTCGGGCTGCCCACCACGGCCTTCGACCTCACCCTCAACCTCTCCGAGCGCCACCACCCGGACGGCGCCCCCGCCGGCATCGAGGGCGGCCTGGAGTTCGCCACCGACCTGTTCGACCGGGCGACCGCCGAACGCCTCGCCGACGCGCTGCTGCGCCTGCTGGCCCAGGTCGCCGCGGACCCGAACCGGCCCGTCGCCGAACTCGACGTACTGGGCGAGGCCGGCCGGACCGCGCTCGCCGGATGGCACGACACCGCCCGGCCGGGCGCGGCGGACGTCCTCCTCCCGGAGGCCTTCGCCGCCCAGGCGGCCGAGACCCCCGACGCCACCGCCCTCGTCTCCGGGGAGACCCGGCTGACGTACGCCGAGCTGGACGCCCGCGCGAACCGCCTCGCCCACGGCCTGACCGCCGCCGGCATCGGCCCCGAGGACGTGGTCGCGCCCACATGCTGGCCGACGCCCGCCCCGCGGCCGTACTCACCCACGCCGGATGGCGGCTGCCCGAGGTCCTCGAAGGGCTCGCGGGCGCAACCGTCCTGGACCTCGACGAGCAGGCGCGTGCCGAGCGGCCCGCCGGGGCCCCGCCCGTCCGCGTCACCGCCGCCAACGCCGCCTACGTGATCTACACCTCGGGCTCCACGGGCCGCCCCAAGGGCGTCGTGGTCCGCCACGGCGGCCTCGCCAACCTGCTCGCCTTCCACCGCGACGAGACCATCGCCGCCGCCCGGCAGGCCCACCCGGGGCGCAGGTTCCGGTTCGCCCAGGCCGCCTCGCTTTCCTTCGACACCGCCCTCGAAGCCCTGCTGTGGATGGTCGCCGGCCACGAACTCCACCTCCTCGACGACGACGTGCGCCGCGACGCCGCCGCGATCGTCCGCTACGCCGAGCACACCGGCGCCGACGTCCTCGACGTCACCCCTGGCCAGGCCGAGCGGCTCGTCGAGGAAGGCCTGCTGGAGCGCTGCCCGCCGGCCCTCCTGATGGTCGGCGGCGAGGCCCTCGGCCAAACCCTGTCGGCCGCCCTCACCGCCGCCGCCGACACCACCGTGCTCAACATGTACGGCCCCACCGAGTGCACCGTCGACGCGCTGTACCACCGGCTCTCCGGCGACCCGCGCCCGCTCATCGGCCGCCCGCTGCCCAACATCCGCGCGCACGTCCTGGACACCGGCCTGCGGCCCGTACCGCCCGGCGTCCCCGGCGAGCTGTACCTCAGCGGCGCGGGCCTCGCCCGCGGCTACCTCGGCCGCCCGGCGCTGACCGCCGAGCGGTTCGTCGCCGACCCGTTCGCACCGGGGGAGCGGATGTACCGCACCGGCGACCTCGCCCGGCGCCGCCCCGACGGCCGCGTCGAGTACCTGGGCCGCACCGACCACCAGGTCAAGGTCCGCGGCTTCCGCATCGAACCCGGCGAGATCGAGACCGTCCTGGCCGCCCACCCCGACGTCCTCCAGGCCGCCGTCCTGCCCCATCAGGACGGCACGGACGGCACGGCCGGCACCCGACTGGTCGCCTACCTCGTGGCGCGCACCCCGCTCGACCCGGCCGCGCTGCGCGCCCACGCGGCCGCCGCGCTGCCCGACTACATGGTCCCGGCGGCCTTCACCACGCTCGACGCACTGCCGCTCAACGTCAACGGCAAGCTCGACCGGTCCGCGCTGCCCGCCCCCGACTTCGCGGCTGCCTCCGGCGGCCGGGCCGCCCGTACGGCGCGCGAGGAGATCCTCTGCTGCCTGTTCGGCGAAGTCCTCGGCCTCACGGGACCGGTCTCGGTCGACGACGACTTCTTCGCCCTCGGCGGGCACTCCCTGCTCGCCACCCGGCTGCTCAGCCGCGTCCGTGCCGTCCTCGGCGCCGAACTCGGCATCCGCGACGTCTTCGAGAGGCCGACGGTGGCCGGCCTCGCCCAGCGGCTGGACGGCGCCACGGCCCGCCTCGCGCTGACCGCCCGTGAACGCCCCGCACGCCTGCCGCTCTCCTCCGCCCAGCAGCGGCTCTGGCTGATCGACCGGATGGAGGGCCCCAGCGCGCTCTACAACATGCCGCTCGCCCTGCGCCTCACCGGTCCGCTCGACGCGGCCGCCCTGGAACGCGCCCTCGGTGACCTCGTCGCCCGCCACGAGATCCTGCGCACGCTGATCGCCGAGCACGACGGCGAGCCCCACCAGCTGGTCCTCCCCGCCGTCGGCGCGGCCCTCCCCGTCGAACTGCGCGACTGCGCACCGGATTCGGTGGACGCCGAGGTGGAGCGGGCCGCCCGCCGGCCCTTCGACCTGGCCGCCGAACCGCCCGTACGCGTCACCCTCCTGCGGGTCGGCGCCGAGGAGCACGTCCTCGTCGTCGCCCTCCACCACATCGTCGGCGACGGCTGGTCGATGGGCCCGCTGTTGCGCGACCTCGCGGACGCGTACGCCGCCCGCCTGGACGGCTCGGCACCCGACTGGCAGCCGCTGCCGGTGCAGTACGCGGACTACGCGCTCTGGCAGCGCGAGCTGCTCGGCGACGAGGCCGACCCCGACAGCCTGGTGTCGCGCCAGCTCGCCTACTGGCGCGAGACCCTCGCCGACCTCCCGGAGGAGCTCACGCTCCCCGTCGACCGGCCGCGCGGAGCCCGCGCCGACCACCGGGGCGACCGGGTCGCGCTGCCCATCGACGCCGAACTGCACCGCTCGCTCACCGGGCTGGCGCGCGAGCACCGCGTCACGATGTTCATGACCTTCCAGGCCGCGCTGGCGGCGCTGCTCACCCGGCTCGGGGCCGGCACCGACGTGCCGATCGGTTCGGTGGTCGCGGGCCGCTCGGACGAGGCACTGGACGACCTGGTCGGCTTCTTCGTCAACACCCTCGTCCTGCGCACCGACACCTCCGGCGACCCGACCTTCGCCGAACTCCTCGGCCGCGTCCGGGAGACCGGACTCGGCGCCTACGCCCACCAGGACGTGCCCTTCGAGCGGCTGGTCGAGGAACTCAACCCGGCCCGCTCCCTGGCCCGCCACCCGCTCTTCCAGGTGGCGATGGTGCTGCAGTCCAACACCGGGGGCGAGCCGGAGCTGTCCGGGCTGCGCGCCGAGGCGCTGGCGGCGGACACCGGAGTCGCCAAGTTCGACCTCAACGTCACGCTGGAGGAGTTCTTCGGACCGGACGGCGAGCCCGCCGGACTGGACTGCGCGATCGACTACGCCACCGACCTGTTCGACCGGGAGACCGTCGAGGCCGTCGCCGCCCGCTTCGGCCGGCTGCTGACGGAGATGACGGCCCGGCCCGAGCGGCGGATCGGCCGCGCCGACCTGCTCGCGGACGGCGAGCGCGCCGCACTCCTCGGCGGCCACCGGCCGCTGCCCGCCGAACTGCCCCTGGTACCGGACGCCTTCGCCGCCCAGGTCGCGGCCACGCCCGACCTGACGGCCCTCGTCCACGGGGAGACCCGGCTGACGTACGCCGAGCTGGACGCCCGCGCGAACCGCCTCGCCCACGGCCTGACCGCCGCCGGCATCGGCCCCGAGGACGTGGTCGCCGTCCTCACCGACGCCGGCTGGCCACTGCCCGAGGCGCTGGACGGCCTCGCCGGAGCCACCGTCCTGGACGCCGGCGAACCGCACTGGGCAGAGCTGCCCGCCGACGCGCCGGCCGTCCGCGTCACCCCCGCCAACGCCGCCTACGTCATCTACACCTCCGGCTCCACCGGCCGCCCCAAGGGCGTGGTGGTGAGCCACGGTTCCATCGCCGGCCTGCTGGCCGCACACCGGGCGGAGACCTTCGCCGGTCCCGAGCGGGCCCACGGCCGGTTGCGCGCCGCGCTGACCGCCTCGCTCTGCTTCGACGCCTCATGGAACGGCCTCCTGTGGATGGTCGCCGGCCACGAACTGCACCTGATCGGCGACGACCTGCGCCGCGACCCCGCCGCCCTGGTCCGCCACCTGCGCACCACCGGTGTCGACGCCGTCCAGTTCACCCCCACCTACGCCGAACAGCTCATCGCCGAAGGCCTCCTGGACGCCCCCGCCCCGCGCGTGGTGCTGCTCGGCGGCGAACCGATCGGGCAGGCCCTGTGGACCCGCCTGCGCGAGGCCCCGGCCACCACCGGCCACAACCTCTACGGGCCCACCGAGTGCACCGTCGACACCCTGCTCCAGGAGTACGCCGACGCGGAGCGCCCCACCATGGGCCACACCGTCCTCGGCACCCGCGCCCACGTCCTGGACGCCCACCTGAACCCCGTCCCCGCCGGCGTCCCCGGCGAGCTGTACCTGTCCGGGGACAGCCTGGCCCGCGGCTACCTGGGCCGGCCGGCACTGACCGCCGAACGGTTCGTCGCCGACCCGTTCGCGCCGGGGGAGCGGATGTACCGCACCGGCGACCTGGTCCGCCGCACCCGCGACGGCCGGATCGACTACCTCGGCCGCACCGACCACCAGGTCAAGATCCGCGGCTTCCGCATCGAGCCCGGCGAGATCGAACAGGCGCTGACCCTGCACCCGGCCGTCCGCCAGGCCGTGGTCACCCCGCACGAGAGCGCGGACGGCGACCGCCGCCTGGCCGCCCACTGCGCGGTCGCCGCCCCCAGCCCCGAACTCGCCCTCGAACTGAAGCGGTTCGTGGCGCAGACGCTGCCCGCCCACATGGTCCCGGCCGCCGTCGTCACCCTCGACGCGCTGCCGCTGACCGGCAGCGGCAAGGTGGACCGGCGCGCCCTCCCGGCCCCCGACTTCCAGCTCTTCGCGGGCGGCCGGGCCGCCCGCACGGCGCGCGAGGAACTCCTCTGCGCCCTGTTCGGCGACGTGCTCGGCGCGACCGGACAGGTCTCGATCGACGACGACTTCTTCGCCCTCGGCGGGCACTCCCTGCTCGCCATGCAGCTCGTCAGCCGCGTCCGTACGGTGTTCGCGGCCGAGATCGGCGTCCGGGACGTCTTCGAGGCGCCCACGGTGGCCGGCCTCGCCCAGCGCCTCGACGGCGCCGGAGCGCGGCTCGCCCTGACGGCCGGCGAGCGACCGGAAGACCTGCCGCTCTCCTTCGCCCAGCGGCGGCTGTGGCTGATCGACGGGATGGAAGGGCCCAGCGCCCTCTACAACCTGCCGCTCGCCCTGCGCCTGAACGGCCCGCTCGACCCGGCCGCCCTCGAACTCGCCCTCGGTGACCTGGTCGCCCGGCACGAGATCCTGCGCACGCTCATCACCGAGCAGGACGGCGAGCCCCTGCAGCGGATCGTCCCGCCCGCCGAGGCCCGGATCCCCTTCGACCGCCGCACCGTCCGGCCCGCCGACCCGGCGGCCACCCTGGCCGAGTGCGCGGCCGTCCCCTTCGACCTCGCCCGCGAACTCCCCCTCCGTGCCCACCTGTTCCCGCTCGCCGCGGACGAGCACCTCCTCGTGGTCGTCCTGCACCACATAGCGGGCGACGGCTGGTCGATGGACCCGCTGCTGCGCGACCTCTCCACCGCCTACGCCGCCCGCCTGGACGGCTCGGCACCCGACTGGCAGCCGCTGCCGGTGCAGTACGCGGACTACGCGCTCTGGCAGCGCGAACTGCTCGGCGACGAGACCGACCCCGACAGCCTCGCGTCCCGCCAACTCGCCCACTGGCGCGAAACCCTGGCGGGCCTCCCCGAAGAGCTCCCGCTCCCCGTGGACCGGCCCCGGCGGGCGGACAGCAGCCACCGCGGCGACCGCGTCGTCCTCCCGCTCGGCGGCGAACTGCACCGCGCCCTGGCCGAGCTGTCCCGCGAGCACCGCGTCACCATGTTCATGACCCTGCAGGCCGCGCTGGCGGCGCTGCTCACCCGGCTCGGGGCCGGCACCGACGTGCCGATCGGTTCGGTGGTCGCGGGCCGCTCGGACGAGGCCCTCGACGACCTCGTCGGCTTCTTCGTCAACACCCTCGTCCTGCGCACCGACACCTCCGGCGACCCGACCTTCACGGACCTGCTCCACCGGGTCCGCGAGGCCCAGCTCGACGCCCACGCCCACCAGGACGTGCCCTTCGAGCGGCTGGTCGAGGAACTCAACCCGGCCCGCTCCCTGGCCCGCCACCCGCTCTTCCAGGTCATGCTGCTGCTCCAGGGCGCGGGCCGGGCCGGCGGCCCGGGCGAGGCCCCGCTCGACCTGGCCGGCCTGCCGGCCACCGTCGAACCGGTCGGCGGGTGCGCGGCCAAGTTCGACCTCTCCATCGCCATGGGCGAGTCCTTCGACGCCGACGGCGCGCCCGCCGGGCTGGAATGCGCGATCGACTACGCCACCGACCTCTTCGACCGGGAGACCGTCGAGGCCGTCGCCGCCCGCTTCGGCCGGCTGCTGACGGCGGTCGCCGCCCGCCCCGACCGGCCCATCGGCCGCGCCGACCTGCTCGGCGCCGACGAACGCGCCGAACTCCTCGCCGAGGGTGCGGCGTTGCCGACGGCCGTGCCGCTGCTGCCCGCCGCCTTCGAGGCCCAGGCGGCCCGCACCCCCGACGCGACCGCACTGGTCGCCGGGGACACCCGGCTCAGCTTCGCCGAGCTGAACGCACGCGCCAACGACCTCGCCCACCGCCTGACGGCCGCGGGCGCCGGCCCGGAGACAGTGGTCGCCCTGGCGCTGCCGCGCTCCGCGGAAACCGTGATCGCGCTGCTCGCCGTACTCAAGGCGGGCGCCGTCTCGCTCCCGCTGGACACCGGATACCCGGCCGACCGCACCGCGGCCATGCTGGCCGACGCCTCGCCCGCCCTGGCCGTGACCGGCGACGGCTGGCCCCTGCCCGAACTCCTCACCGGCCTGCCCGTCCTGGCCGCGGCCCCGGCGGCCGGGAACGACCGCCCCGCCGCGGACAACCCGCCGCCCCGCGCGGCCTCCTCCGACGCCGCCTACGTGATCTACACCTCCGGCTCCACCGGCCGCCCCAAGGGCGTCGTGGTCGGCCACGGCGCGATCGCCGCGCTGCTCGCCTCGCACCGCTCCGCGACCGGCCCGATCGGCGCCACCGAGCGCCAATACGGCCGCAGCCGCGTCGCGCTCACCGCCTCGCTCTGCTTCGACGCCTCGTGGGACGGCCTGCTCTGGCTGGTCGCCGGCCACGAACTGCACCTCATCGGCGACGAGGTGCGCCGCGACGCCGCCGCCCTGGTCCGCCACCTGCGGACGGAGTCCGTCGACGTCATCGAGGTCACCCCCTCCTACGCCGAACAGCTCGTCGAGGAAGGCCTGCTGGACGCGCCCGCCCCGCGCGTGGTGCTGCTCGGCGGCGAGGCCGTCGGACAGACCCTGTGGGCCCGCCTGCGCGAGGCCCCCGCGACCACCGCCCACAACCTCTACGGCCCCACCGAGTCCACCGTCGACGCGCTCACCCAGCCCGTCACGGCCACCCGACGCCCCAGCCTCGGCCGCAGCGTCCTCGGCACCCGCGCCCACGTGCTCGACGAGCACCTGAGCCCCGTCCCGCCCGGCGTCCCCGGCGAGCTGTACCTCTCCGGCGCCGGCCTCGCCCGCGGCTACCTCGGCCGCCCCTCGCTCACCGCCGAGCGGTTCGTCGCCGACCCGTACGCGCCGGGGGAGCGGATGTACCGCACCGGCGACCTGGTCCGCCGCACCCGCGACGGACGGCTCGAATACCTCGGCCGCACCGACCACCAGGTCAAGATCCGCGGCTTCCGCATCGAACCCGGCGAGATCGAGCACGTCCTCACGCGCCACCCCCGGGTCCTCGCAGCGACCGTGACGGTCCACGACGACGGCACCACCGGCCCCCGGCTCGTCGCCCACGTCGTCCCGGACGGCCGGCTCGACCAGGCCGAACTGCGCGCCTTCGCCGCCGAGTCGCTGCCCGCCCACATGCTCCCGGCGGCCGTCGTCCCGCTCGACGCGCTCCCGCTGACCCCGAGCGGCAAGGTCGACCGGCGAGCCCTCCCCGCCCCCGACTTCACCGCCCCGCCCACCGGGCGGGCACCCCGGACACCGCGGGAGGAGCTGCTCAGCGGCCTCTTCGCCGAGGTGCTGGGCCTGCCCGGCCCGGTATGCGTCGACGACGGCTTCTTCGACCTCGGCGGCCACTCCCTCCTCGCGATGAAACTGCTCGGCCGGATCCGTACCGCACTGGGCGCCGACCTCGGCATGCGGACGCTCTTCGAGGCACCCACGGTGGCCGCCCTCGGACAGCGCCTGGCCCGCCACCTCGACCGGGCCGGCACGGCCCCCGCCGACGGCACCGGCGCCCACGGCTCCCACAGCGCCCTGGACGTACTCCTCCCGCTGCGCGCGGGCGGCACCAGGGCCCCGCTGTTCTGCGTCCACCCCGCCGCCGGCATCAGCTGGGTCTACTCCGGGCTGCTGCGCCATCTCGACCCCGACCGTCCCGTCCACGGCCTCCAGGCACGCGGGCTGCGCGGGGACTCCCCGTCCTCCGTCACCGAGATCGCCGAGGACTACGTACGCCAGATCCGCGCCGTCCAGCCCGAAGGCCCGTACCACCTGCTCGGCTGGTCCTTCGGCGCGGTCGTCGCCCAGGCGATGGCCGTCGGCCTCCAGGCGGCGGGCGAGCAGGTCGCCCTGCTCGCCCTCCTCGACGGCCTCCCGGCCGACCCCGCCCGGAACACCGCCGACACCGCCCCGGCCTGCGACGACCCGGTCGACACCCTCGCCGCGCTGCTCGCCTCGCTCGGCTACGACCCGGCCGACGGACGCGGCCGGGCCGACCTCACCGCACTCCTCGGCGACGCCGCCGCGGTCCTGCCCGACGTCTTCGAGCAGAACGCCAAGCTGATGGCCGAGCACGTCCCCGACCGCTACCGGGGCGACGCCGTCTTCTTCGGCGCCACCCTCGACAAGCCCGCCGACTGGCCCTACGGGGAGGCCTGGCGACCGTACGTCGACGGCCGCGTCGAGCAGCACCGCATCACCTGCACGCACGGCGCCATGACGCAGCCGGAGCCCGTCGCACGGATCGCCGCCGTGCTCGCCGACAAGCTTGGAGAGTGACCCGCCATGACCACAGCCTCCGTGAAGCCGCCGTCGCCCCCCGAGGGCGACGCGCCGCCCAAGAGCCGCTGGGGCCTCTGGGCGCAGGGCAACTTCCGCAAGCTCTGGATCGGTGAGACCACCAGCGGCCTCGGCACGGCCGTCGGCAACGTCGCCCTCGCCCTGGTGGCCGTCGTCACCCTGGAGGCCTCGCCGTTCATGGTCGGCCTGCTGACCGCCTCCGCCTGGGTCCCGTGGCTCTTCCTCGGCCTGCTGGCCGGCGCCTGGGTGGACCGCTGGCCCCGGCTGAAGGTGATGCTGATCTGCGACCTCCTGCTGCTGGTGCTGTTCGGCAGCGTGCCGGTGGCCGGCTGGCTGGGCCTGCTGACCATGGCCCAACTGGTGGTGGTGGCACTGCTGGCCGGCGCGGTCAAGGTGTTCCTGTCCACCGCGAACAGCGCCGTGCTGCCCGTCCTGGTCGCCAAGCCCGACCTGCTGGAGGCCAACGTCAAACTGCGCTCCGGGGACGCGGCCGCCGAGATCGCCGGCCCCGGCCTGGCCGGCCTGCTCTCCCAGGCGTTCGGCGCCGTCAGCGGACTCCTCGCCGACGCGCTCACCTACCTGGTGGCGGCCCTGTGCGTCGGGTCCATCAAGGCCGAGGAGAAACCCCCGCCGGTCTCCGAACGGCGCGGGATCCTCCGCGAGATCAAAGAGGGCGTCCGCTTCCTGGCGCACGACCCCTACCTGCGCACGCTGGCGAGCTTCGCGGCCGTCGGCAACCTCGGCCTCAACGGCATCCAGGCCGTGCAGACCGTCTTCCTCGTCCGCAGCGTGGGCGTGACGCCCGGCGGCGTCGGAGCCGTCTTCGCGGTGGTCTCGGTCGGCGGCCTCGCCGGCGCCGCGCTCGCCGGACGGATCGCCCGCCGGTTCGGGACGGCGCGCGGGCTGCTGCTCTGCGAGCTGGTCGGGGCACCGTTCATCCTGCTGCTGCCGATGGCCGGGGACCGGCTGCCGCTCGCGGTCAGCGCGGTGGCCTGGTCGGTCGCGGTCTGCGGGGTGATCGCCGGGAACGTCATCGCCGGCAGTTTCTACCAGGCCTACTGCCCGCCCGCGATGATCGGCCGGATCCGGGCCAGCGCCTCCACCGTCAACTTCAGCGCCATCCCGGTGGGCGCCCTGCTCGGCGGCTGGCTGGGCGAGGTCCTCGGCGCCCGCACCACCCTCTGGATCATGGCGAGCGTGCTGCTCTCCGCCGGCCTGGTCCTGCTGGCCAGCCCCCTGCGCGGACTGCGCAGCTTCCCCGAGCGCCCCGCCCTCTCCTGACCCGCCCCGCCCGCCTGCGCTGCCCCGCCGTCCGCTGCCCCGCCGTTCCTTTCCGCCGCCGCCCGCACTCCTCCCGGAGCCCTCGATGACCCGCACCGCCCGCCCGCGCCGCTTCCTGATGTGCCGTCCGACCCACTTCGAGGTCAGCTACGCGATCAACCCCTGGATGGACCCGGCCAAGCCGGTCGACACCGGCCTCGCCGTCGCCCAGTGGGAGCGGCTGTACGAGCTGTACGTCGACCTCGGCCACCGCGTCGACCTGATCGACCCGCTGCCCGGCCTCCCCGACATGGTCTACGCGGCGAACGGCGCCACCGTCGTCGACGGCAAGGTGCTCGGCGCCCGGTTCCGCAACGCCGAGCGCGCCGCCGAGGGCCCCGCCTACCTGGAGTGGTTCCGGGCCAACGGATTCACCACCCACGACCCGGTCCACGTCAACGAGGGGGAAGGGGACCTGCTGCTGACGGGCGGTCACCTGCTCGCCGGCCGTGGCTTCCGCAGCGTCAGCGCCGGCCACGCGGAGGCGCAGGAGTTCCTCGGCCGCCCGGTGATCGGCCTGGACCTCGTCGACCCGCGCTTCTACCACCTCGACACCGCGCTCAGCGTGCTCGACGACGACCAGGTCATGTACTACCCGGGCGCGTTCTCCGCGGGCAGCAGGCAGGTGCTGCGCCGGCTCTTCCCGGACGCGGTGCTGGTGGAGGAGGCCGACGCGGCGGTGTTCGGGCTCAACCTGATGAGCGACGGGCTGAACGTGGTGCTGCCGGAGGCGGCGACCGGGGTCGCGGCGAGGCTGCGCGAACGGGGCTTCCGGCCGATCGGCGTGGACCTCTCCGAGCTGTTCAAGGGGGGCGGCAGCGTGAAGTGCTGCACCCTGCACATCCGCGAGGCCGCCTGACCGCACCCGTCGACGGCCCCGTCGACGGACCGGTCGACGCCCCGATCAACGAAGCCGATCGACGCACGGTGCTCGTGCGTCGATCGGCTGTTGAACGCGCCTTGCGATGCTCTTCCCATCAGCCCGGAACACCCCGGGAAGAACCGCAAACCCCCTTCCCACCAGGGAAGACGTCCCTCAGGAGCAGTCATGGCGAACCGCGCGAACAACAACGTTGCCACCCGGGTCTGCCTGGCCGTCGCGGGCCTCGGCCTCGGCACCCTGATCGCCCTGGGCGCGGCCGGCGCGGCGATGGCCGACGACACCACCGGCACCGGTACCGGCCAGGGCGGCGGGACCGTCAGCACCAACCAGGCCCCCGCGCCGACCCCGACCCCGTCCGACGACAAGGACTGGAACAGCACCGGCTCCTGAGCCGCGGCCCCGCCCCCTCGGCTACGCCTCCAGCCCGCAGCTCTCCACCAGGGCGAGTGCCGGCTCCTCCAGCAGACACGCCACCTCGGCGGCCTCCGGAAGCCCCAGCCGGCAGAAGATCTCGTACGCCTGCCGCAACCGCGTCCCCGCCTCGGCCCCGCGCCCGAGGTCCACCAGCGAGCGGCCCAGCACCACCAGCGCCTGAGCCTGGTCCCGCTCGGCCCCCAGCTCCTCGCAGAGCGCCAGCGCCTGCCCGGCGTGGTCAAGCGCCTCGTCGGCCCGGCCGAGCGAGCGCAGACTGTCCGCCAGCCGGTAGCGCGCGTGCGCGGCCCGGTCCCGCAGACCGGCCCCCGTCGCCACCGCCAGGCACTCCCGGAACCAGGTCACGGACTCCTCGTGCCGCCCGAGCCCGTGCAGCGCCAGGCCCAGTACGTACAGCGTGTACGCCCGCCCCGGATCGTCCTGCCGCGTCCGCAGCTCGGCGAGCGCCGCGTGGCAGATCTCCACCGCCTCCTCCGCCCGTCCGCTGCGCACCCGTGCCAGCGCCGCGTTCACGGTCGTCACCAGGGCGCCCGAACGGTGCCCGAGCGCATTGGCCAGCACCAGCGCCTCGTCGTAGTGGTCCACCGCCTCGTCGTAGCGGCTGAGGAACTGGCAGATCAGACCGAGATCGTTGAGCGCCTGGCGGAGGATCACCGTGTCGCCGGCGGTCCGTGCCGCGCCCACCGCCTGGCGGGCGGCGGCCTCGGCCGCGTCCAGCCGTGTCGCGGCCAGGGCCACGTTCCCGCGCAGGAAGTGCGCGCGTCCGGCGGCCCGTACGTCGCCGTGCCGCGTGGCCGCCTCGGCCAGCGCGTCGGCGGTGGTGGCGAGTTGCCGGCTCGGCGGGGTCAGCACGAACGGGGTGAGCGCGATCAGCATGTCTATCGCGGCCCGCAGCGCCGTCCCCTGGCCGCCGTCGGGCAGGAGCGGCCCGCCGGCCGCGGCGCCCGCCGGGCCCGCGACCGCGTCCGCGGCGACCTGGGCCGCCAGCGCCACGGCGCCCGCCCGCTCCGTCGCCGTCCACTCCCGCGCCGCCTCCCACCCGGTCAGCGCCACACCGGGGGAGCGGGCCGGACCCAGCGCGCCCGCCGCCGGGTCACCCGGCACCGCGTGCTGGAAGGCGGCGCAGGCGGTGGCCAGCAGGTGGTCCAGCAGCCGGTCGCGGGCCGCCACCGCCTCCCCGCTCTCCGCCGGACCGCCGGACGCCGGACCCCCGGCCGCCCCCTCCGCCGGACGCCGCCGGGCGAAGGAGCGCAGCAGGTCGTGATAGCGGTAGCGCCCGGGGAACGGCGACTCCACCATCGCCACGTCCACCAGGGCCTCCAGCAGGTCCTCGGCGTCGTACTCGTCGAGGTCGAGCAGGGCCGCGGCCGCCGGCAGCCCGATGTCCGGTCCGTCCACCGAGGCGACCAGCCGGAACGCCCGGGCCTGGTCGGCGGTGAGCTGCCGGTAGCTCAGTTCGAACGCCGCCGCCACCGCGAGGTCGCCGATCCGCAGCTCGTCGATCCGGCGCCGCTCCACCTGGAGCCGGCGGCTGAGCGTCTCCACCGTCCAGCCCGGCCGGGCCGCGAGCCGGGCCGCGACGATCCGGACCGCCAGCGGCAGGTACCCGCAGGCCACCACCAGCTCCAGCGCCGCGTCGCGTTCGGCGTCGAGCCGGTCCGCGCCGATGGTGCGGCCGAGCAGGTCGAGGGCCTCGGAGGGGTGGAACACGTCGAGGTCGACGTGGACGGCGGCCGGCAGTCCGGCGGGCCGGGTCCGCCCCGTGGTGAGGACCGCGCAGCCGACCGTCCCCGGCAGCAGCGGCCGGATCTGCGCCGTGTCCTTGGCGTTGTCGAGCACCAGCAGCAGGCGCCGTCCGTCGACGACGGACCGGAAGAGCGCCGAGCGGGCGTCCAGGCCGTCCGGCACCGCGTCGCCGGGCACCCCGAGGGCGACGAGGAAGCCGCTGAGCACCGCTTCCGGATCGGCGGGCACCGGGTCGGAGCCGCGCAGGTCCACGTAGAGCTGGCCGTCCGGGTAGGACTCCCGGACGCGGTGTGCCACGTGCAGGGCGAGCGCCGTCTTGCCGACCCCGCCCATCCCGACGACGGTGGCGATCACCAGCGCCTGCGCCGAGGGGGTGCCGAGTGCCTCGTCCAGCACCCGGACCGGTGCCGTACGCCCGGTGAAGTCGGCGGCGTCCGGTGGGAGCTGGGCCGGTCTTGGAGGTGCCGCCGCCGGTCTGAGGGGAGCCTCCCGTCCCGTGTTCTGCTCGTCCCGGTCCGGTTCGGGCGCCGCGGGGCCGGACCGCTGCCCGGATCCCCGCCCGGTGTCGTGCCCGGAGTCCTCGACGGCGGGGATCTCCCGGGGCCCGTCCGCGGGCGGCGAGGCCGGCGGGCTCGGTTCCGGGGCGGCCAGCGCCGGATCGCCCTCGAGGATCCTGCGGTGCAGCTGCTCCAGGTCCGACCCCGGCGCGACGCCCAGCTCCGCGAGGAACAACTGCCGCACCCCGCGGTACACCGCCAGCGCGTCCGCCTGCCGCCCGGCCTGGTACAGCGCCCGCATCAGCAGCCCGTACGCCCGCTCGTGCAGCGGGTGCTCGGTGGTGAGGGAGGTCAGCTCGGGGATGCAGCGGGAGTAGCGGCCGAGCGTCAAGTCCAGCCCGATCCGCTCCTCCAGCAGGGTCAGCCGCAGTTCCTCCAGCCGCTGGCGGTGCCGCTCCGCGAACGGGCCGGGGACCCCGGCCAGCGGTTCGCCCTGCCACAGCTCCAGCGCCTGGTTGAGCAGGTCGCGGGCGCGCAGCGGATCGGTCCGCGCGGTGCGCTCCGCCTCGGCGGCCAGCGACTCCGCCTCCGCGGAGTCGACGGCCAGCTTCGGCAGGACCAGCCGGTAGCCGTCGCCCATGGAGACCAGCACGCTCGACGCGGGCCGGTCGCCTCCGGCAGCCGCGTCGCCTTCCTCCCCCCTGCCGCCCGCGTCCAGCACCTTGCGCCATCGCCACGCGTACGTGCGCACCGTGGTCATCGCCGCGCTCGGCGGTTCCTCACCCCACAGAGCGGCGATGAGGTCGGTCGCACTCGCCGCATGCCCCGGCCGCAGCAGGAGGACGGCCAGCATCGCCTGCTGCTGCGGGCTCCCGATCTTGAGCGCGGTAGCGCCCCGGTGAGCCCGCATCAGACCGAGTAACGAGAAACGGAGATCGCCCAAGTCCTGCCCCCAGCCCCCGGAAACACGGTGCCCGCCCCCGCTAGGCGCCCATGTCTCGATTTGTGTCACCTTTTTAACCACAGCGTCGCACCCGGTGTCGAGAGTCCGTTGAGCCTGTGGTGATCAGGTGTTGAACCTTGCGATACAGAATCGCACCGTGCCGCGGGCACGCCGGAGACCGTCCGGGCTCGCGCCCGCCCCCTCGGTCGCCGGTGGCGCCGGGCCCGACCATACATTCGGAGGCGGACGTCCGTGAACACCCCATTGCTGTACCGGCTGCTCGACACCGACCCCGCCGCCGGGCCGGCGCAACTGCTGCACCGGGCCCGGGCCGGCCGTCATCTGCCCCATCTGGTGCTCTCCGCCCTGGCGGGCGACGGCGTCCGGATGGGCGAGGCGGCCCGGGCCGAGCTGGACCGCGCGCGCGACCGCGTCGCCCGGTACACAGGGCTGGCCGGCGGCCTGGCCCGTTCCACCGGCGTCCGCGCCATCCGGGGCCTCCCGCTCGCCGGGTACTACCCGGCCGGGCTGCTCCGCCCGCTGGACACCCTCGATCTGGTCGCCCCCGACGAGGCGGCGCTGTGGCAGGCCGTCATCCGGCTGGTCACCGACCACCCGGTGGAGCACATCGACGTCTCGCTGCTGGGCGAGCGGCCCCACCACACCGCCGTCACGCTCCACTGGCCGGCCGAGGACCCCCTCGTCGACCCCTGGTACCGCGTCCACGTCTCCACCGCGGCCCTGCCCGGCGACGGGCGGGGCGTGCCCGTGCGGCCGTTCCTGGTCGCCGACGAACACGTGGAGTGCCTCATCGCGCTGGCCGAGTCCCGCCTCGGCGAGCCGGGCCGGCCGCCCGGTCCGCTCACCCTCCTCGACGTCGCCGCCCTCGCCGGCCGGCCCTTCGAGGCCGCCGAGACCGCCGCGGTCGTCGCCGCCTACCGGCTGGCCCCGGAGGTCGCGGCCCTCCTCGACCACGCCGCCGAGCACGTCCCGCTGGGCCCGCTCACGGCCGTCCGCGCCGCACTCGCCCCGGAGCTGGCCGCCGAGCACCGGCGCCGCGGCGAGGCCCCCGCCGCCCGGCGCGTCCCGGCACGGCACGGCGCCCTGCTCCGCCGCACCGTCATCCGCCACAGCTGGGGCGAGGCCCGCCTCCTCGGCCACACCCCCGACACCTCCCTCCTCCTCACCCCCGTCGCGGACTACCTCCTCGCTCCGGCCGCCGACGCCGTCGACACCCCGGCCACCCGCACCGCCGCCCTCGACGCCCTGCACCACTGGGACACCCTCTGTTGACGCGAGGGAATTCCGTATTCCGCCCGGCGCGCCTCACGACTCCCCCCGGTTTCCCCGCCGCGGCCTTCATCACATTTCCGAACCCGCCCACCAGCTCCGCTAACATGTTCGAGCGAACAATGATCAGGTTGAAATATGAACATCGGCTGAAAAATTGATATCTGCGGTTTTGCGAGTGTTTTCGCGAAAGGGCGGCGGAGCCGAGTCCGCTGTGTGGCGTCGGCCACGCGTCATGCTGTGGGTCGCGGTGAGCGCGGTGGCCCTCGGATTCCTCGTCGCGCTGGAGATCGCCGCGCGCGGCTACGGCGTGCGGGGGCCGATCACCGACCAGGCGCGCGAAGTCGTGTTCGCCCCCAAGTCGGGCACGGTGCTGTACGCCAGCATGGCCTTGATGCTGGTGGTGCTCACCTGGCGGCAGCGGTTCATCGCGATCGGCGCCGCGGTCGGCATCGACCTCGTCTTCTGGCTCGTGCGGTGGGCGGTCGGCGCCGAGATGATGTACGGCAACGGCGCCCTGCTCGTCACCCTGGGCTGCGCCGTCGTCGCGCTCACGCGCCGCACCGGCCGTGAACGGATGCTGCTGCTCCAGGGCGTCGGACTGGCCCTGCTGCTCGTGACCGGCCGCAAGACCGGCTACACCTGGCTGCTGATCACGTCCAAGACCCGCCCGACCGTGCTCGACCAGTACGTGGCGACCGCCGACCAGGCGCTGGGCAACCCGTCATGGGTGGCCGGCCGGATCGTCGAGGCCACCGGGGCAGCCGGCTTCCGCGTCCTGGAGTTCGTCTACATCCAGCTCGCGGTGATGGCGGTCATCGTCGCGCTGTACCAGCTGCGCAACGTGGCGGTCGAGCGCCGCTTCCCTCGCCACCACCTGGTGCGCACCTTCCTGGCCATCGGACTGCTCGGGCCGGGCATCTACATGATCTTCCCGGTGGTCGGGCCGATCTTCGCGTACGGCGCCGACGGCGGGCAGTGGGCGCTGGCCGAGCTGTGGCCGAACACGCCGCCGCCCGTCGCCATTGCGCAGCCGATGCCCTTCGACGAGTTCACCCCGCGCAATTGCATGCCCAGCCTGCACACCGCATGGGCGACCGCGATCTTCATCCATTCCCGCAAGGCCCCGCAGGCCCTGCGATGGGCGGGCACCTTCTGGCTGATCGCGACGCTCGGCGCGACCTTGGGATTCGGCTACCACTACGGCGCGGACATCGTCGCCGGTGTCGTGTTCACCCTCACGATCGATGCCGGGCTGCGCACCCTCGACCACGGCTGGGACCGCAGGGGAGTCCAGCTCGTCGCCTACGGCGCCGCGGTGTTCGTCGGGCTCCTGCTGTCGTACCGCTACCTGTCGATGGAGATGGCGGCGCACCCGTGGGTGTTCGGGCCGCTGGTCGTCCTGTCGATGGTCTCGGTGATCTACGGCTACGTCCGGATCAACAAGCGGTGGGAGCGCCTGGCCGCGGCGTCGTCGGTGCACGTGCCGCAGCAGCGCCGCGAGCAGCAGCCCGAACTGGTCTGAGACGACACCGCGCGCGCCCCGGTGCGGCGGGGCGCGCGCGGACCGCCTGACGCTCGGGTCAGACGATGCCCTCGGCGATCTCGGCCTGCTCCCGGGCGTTGCCGTACGCCGACGGCGTCCCGTACGAGCGCCGGGCGGCGTACCACCAGGCGCTGGCCAGGACCAGGACCACGGCCAGGGCGATCACCGCGTAGTTCATCGAGTCGATGGTCACCGGCGACTTCTGCGGCAGGCAGAACAGCACGGTGACGACCGCCACCCACACGACGGCGATCCAGCCGATCGGCTTGCTCCAGCGGCCCAGGTTCCACGGGCCGGGCTGGAAGCGGTTCCCGGCGCGCAGCCGCAGGTAGATCGGGATCGCGTAGGCCGGGGTGATGCCGATGACGTTGATGGCGGTCACGGCCCCGTAGGCGGTCGCGGAGTAGAGCGACGGGATCGCCAGCACGGCCGCCACGGCGACGGAGAGCCACACGGCCGGGACCGGCGTCTGCGTACGGCTGCTCACCTTGCGCCACAGAGCGGAGCCGGGGAGGGCGTTGTCGCGGCTGAAGGCGAACACCATCCGGCTCGCGGCGGCGACCTCGGCGTTGCCGCAGAAGAGCTGCGCGACGATGACGACGAGGAGCAGCGCGGTGGCGCCGCCGGAGCCCAGCGCGTCGATGAAGATCTGGGCCGGCGGGACGCCGGTGGCGGTGCCCTGCACGGCCGCGTAGTCCTGGATGGCGAAGGTCAGGCCCGCGAGCAGCGCGAAGCCGGCGACCCAGGAGACCCAGATGGCCCGGACGATGCCCCGGGCGGCGGAGACGGAGGCGTTGGAGGTCTCCTCCGAGAGGTGCGCGGAGGCGTCGTACCCGGAGAAGGTGTACTGGGCGAGCAGCAGGCCGACCGCCGCCACGTAGAACGGGTTGGCCCAGCCGGTGTCGTTGACGAACTCGGTGAAGACGAACGACGGCGACTGGTGCTGGTCGGGTATGAAGGCCAGGGCGCCCACGATCAGGGCGACGCCGCCCAGGTGCCACCAGACGCTGACGGAGTTGAGCACGCTGACGAGGCGGACGCCGAAGAGGTTGAGCGCGGCGTGCAGCAGCAGGATGCACAGGAAGATCACGAACGTCAGGCCGGGGGTGGGCACGACGCCGTACTGGAGGTTGAGGAAGGCGCCGGTGAAGAGGGCGGCGCCGTAGTCGATGCCGGCGATGGCGCCCAGCAGGCCGAGCAGGTTCAGCCAGCCCGTGTACCAGCCCCAGCGGCGTCCGCCGAGCCGGTCGGCCATGTAGTAGAGCGCTCCCGAGGTGGGGTAGGCGCTGGTCACCTCGGCCAGGGCGAGACCCACGCAGAGCACGAACAGGCCGACGCCGGCCCAGCCCCACAGCATCACGGCCGGACCCCCGGTGCCCAGGCCGAAGCCGTAGAGGGTCATGCAGCCGGACAGGACGGAGATGACCGAGAAGCTGATGGCGAAGTTGCCGAAGCCGCCCATCCGGCGGGCGAGGACCGGCTGGTAGCCGAGCTCCCTGAGCCGTTCCTCCTCGTCCTGCCGGGGTGGGGCCTTGCTGTCCGGGCGGACGGTCGGCGCGGTTCGGGACATGGGGGAGTACCTCCGGGGGTCGTGAGGAACGGGGACGGTGAGCGGGGGTGGCGTGCGGGAGTGGCGCGCGGAGGAGGCCTGCGGGGGTGGGACGGCGGAGTCAGTCCCGGGTCGCCAGGCTGCGGGCCCGGGCCCGCACGAAGACCTCCATGGCCAGTTCCTGGTCGGCGGGGTCGCGGGTCCGGTAGGCCCACGGCAGGGTGGTCCAGTACCGGTCGATCGCGTCGAAGACCTGGGCCGCCTCGCCGAACCGGTGGGCTCCCCACAGCGCGTGGGCGAGGTGGTTCAGGTCGAGCTGTGAGGCGCGGCGCAGGTCGCTGTAGCGGAACCAGGTGTCCAGCGCGTGGCCGGCGTCGCGGACGGCGTCCTCGGCGACCCAGTGGAGGTCGAGCGCCTTCTCCTGGCCGCGCTCACGGCGGTACCGCTCGACGCTCAGATAGAGCGGCAGGAGGTGGACGGCCGACTCGGGCGGAGCCGAACCGGACGCCCAGTGGACGAAGTTGGCGGCCTCGGTCAGCGGTCCGGGCGTACCCGCGCACACGAACTGGAGCATCCGGTGGTACGCCTCGCGGTTGTGCGGGTCGCGCTTGTCGACCTGGGCGAGGATGCCCCAGGGGCCGCGGGGCAGCATCAGGGCGGGCGGCGCCTGACGGTGCTCGTCCATCGAACGGTGCTCGTCGAGGAGGGCCAGCGCGAGCAGGCAGACCCACGGCACGGGGTCGGCGGGGCTCAGCTCGGCGGCGTCGCGGCAGGCGGCCCACGCCTCCTGCCACAGCTCGCGCGTGCGGGGGTGGCGCGCACGGTGGGCGCGGACGGCGCGTTCGACGACGACACGGGTGTGCATGACGGACGCGGCGACGCTGCGCGGTTCCTCGGAGCGCCACGCCTGGACCACGTCCGATCCGGCGGCGACCGCGGCGAGCACCTGGGTGCGCTGGGTCCACAGTCCCCAGCCGTCCGTCCGGTCCAGTAAGTGCGCCATCGCCAGCCACCGGCCGGTGCGCAGGTCCTGCACGGCCACACGCAGGTCGTTGTCGTGGCCGGCGGGGTGGTAGACGGGCCGGAAGTCGCTGCCCGCCATCACCTCGCCCCGGTCGACGGGTAGCCGGGACGGGCGCGTCTTGCGGTGGTCGTCGTCATCGGTCCTCGCATCGCATGGCCTTCGCGCCTGGTGATCGGCGATCACTATAGAGTGACTATGAGCGTTCGAGTCATGAAACTTTTTCGAATGCAAGTATCAAGCCACATACAAGATGTGAATTTGCGTCAGCTGCGTCACCGCCCGCGCGGATGGATCTTGACGGGGCCGCGTCCGCTGGTGAAGGCTTCCCCGAGACGATCGCGCATGCCGACGCCAGGGACGGAGTGGTGATGACGGGCCCGGTGCTCGCTGTGGACCAGGGCACCTCGGGAACCAAGGCCCTCGTCGTCTGTCCCGTACGAGGCGTCATCGGATCCGCCTCCGCCCCCGTACGGCCCCGGTACCTGCCGGGCGGCCGCGTCGAGGTGGACCCCCGCGAGCTGCTGGATTCGGTCGTCGACGCGGGACGCGCCGCCCTGGCCGCGGCCGGCGAACCGGTCGCCGCGGTGGGCCTGGCCAACCAGGGCGAGACCGTCCTCGCCTGGGACCCGGCCGACGGTGAGCCGCTGACCACAGCGATCGTCTGGCAGGACCGCCGGGCCGAGCAGCTATGCACCGAACTCGCTCCGCACGCCGCGTCGTTGCAGGAGCGGACGGGACTGCCCCTCGACCCGTATTTCGCCGCGCCGAAGATGGCCTGGATACGTCGCCACCTCACCCGGCAGGGCGTCGTGACGACCAGCGACGCCTGGCTGGTGCACCGGCTCACCGGCGCCTTCGTCACCGACGCGGCGACCGCCGGCCGCACCCAGCTCCTCGACCTCGACACGCTCGACTGGTCGCCCGCCGCCCTGGACGCCTTCGGCCTCACCGGGGAACCGCTGCCGCAAGTCGTCGGCGCGGACACCCGCGTCGGCACCACCACCGCCTTCGGGCCCCCGCTGCCGCTGACCGGGCTGCTCGTCGACCAGCAGGCCGCGCTGCTCGCCCAGCGCGTCACCGAACCCGGAACCGCCAAGTGCACCTACGGCACCGGGGCGTTCCTCCTCGCACAGACCGGCCCCCGCCCCCGCCGCAGCACCACAGGACTCGTCGGCTGCGTCGCCTGGCGGCTCGGCGGCGAGACCAGCTACTGCCTGGACGGCCAGGTCTACACCGCCGCGTCCGCCGTCCGCTGGCTCACCGACCTCGGCGTGATCTCCGGCGCCCAGGACCTCGACACCGTGGGCGGGACCGCCCCCGACGCCGGCGGCGTCACCTTCGTCCCCGCCCTCGCCGGCCTCGCCGCCCCCTGGTGGCGCGGCGACCTGCGCGGCTCGGTCACCGGTCTCGGCCTCGACACGACCGCCGGGAACCTCGTGCACGCCCTGTGCGACGGCATCGCCGCACAGGTCGCCGAGCTAGCGGACGCCGTCGCCACCGACCTGGGAGCGCCCCTGGCCACCCTGCGCGTCGACGGCGGACTCACCCGGTCCGCCCTGCTCATGCAGGCGCAGGCAGACCTGCTGCAGATCCCCGTCGAGGTGTCCGCGCTCCCCGACGCCACCGCGCTCGGCGTGGGCGCCGTCGCCCGGCTAGGCCTCGACCCCTCCCTCACCGTGCACGAGGCCGTCCCCGAGTGGAAGCCCTCCGCCGTCTACGAACCGAAGGCCGGCGCCGGGCACGCCGCCGAGCGCCGCGCACGGTTCCGGACGGCGGTGTCCGCCCTGCTCGACGGCCCGGCATGACCGTCACCCGGCACGGCCCGCTGCCCGACGGCGCCGAGCCGTACGACGTGACGGTCGTCGGCGCCGGCGTCGTGGGCTGCGCCATCGCCCGCGAACTGGCCCGCCTCCCCCTGCGGACCGCCCTGATCGACGCCTGCGACGACGTCGGCAACGGCACCTCCAAGGCCAACACCGCCATCCTGCACACCGGTTTCGACGCCGTACCCGGCTCCCTGGAGTCCCGGCTCGTCCGCGACGGACAGCGGCTGCTCGCCTCCTACGCCGCCGACAGCGGCATCCCGGTCGAACCGGTCGGAGCCCTGCTCGTGGCCTGGAACGAGGAGCAGCTCGCGGCCCTCCCGGGACTCGCCGACAAGGCGGTGCGCAACGGCTACCACGCGGCCCGCATCCTCCCGGCCGGCGAGGTCCGGGCCCGCGAACCGGAGCTCGGCCCCGGCGTGCTGGGAGCCCTCCACGTACCGGACGAGTCCCTCGTCTGCCCCTGGACGACCACCCTCGCCTACGCGACGCAGGCCGTGCGCGCCGGCGTCCACCTGCACCTCAACTGCCCCGTGCGATCGGTCACTCCGGGTGAACCGCACACGCTCACCACCGGCCGTGGCACGCTGCGCACCCGCCACCTGGTCAACGCGGCGGGCCTGTACGCCGACGAGATCGACCGCTTCCTCGGCCACGCCGACTTCACCGTCACGCCCCGCCGCGGTCAGCTCATCGTCTTCGACGAACTCGCCCGCGGCCTCGTACGCCACATCCTGCTGCCGGTGCCGGACGCCCGCGGCAAGGGAGTGCTGGTCACCCCGACCGTCTACGGGAACGTCATGCTCGGGCCCACCGCCGAGGACCTGGACGACAAGAGGGACACCGGCTCGACCGCCGAAGGGCTCGCGCTGCTGAGGGAGAAGGGCAGGCGGATCCTGCCGGCGCTCCTCGACGAGGAGGTCACCGCCGTATACGCGGGACTGCGCGCGGCCACCGGGCAGGAGGACTACGTCATCCGCGCCCGTCCCGGCCAGCGGTACGTGACCGTCGGCGGCATCCGGTCCACCGGCCTGAGCGCCTCGATGGCGATCGCCACCCACGTCGTCGAGCTGCTGGCCGAAGGAGGCCTGCCGGTCACCGGCGCCCGCGAGCCGGACCCGGTGCGGATGCCGAACCTCGGCGAGGCGTTCCCCCGCCCGTACCGCGACGCCGCGATGATCGCGGCGGACCCGGAGTACGGCCGGATCGTCTGCCACTGCGAGCGCGTGACCCGCGGCGAGATCCGCGACGCGCTCGCCGCGACCGTACCGCCCGGCTCGCCCGACGGCCTGCGGCGGCGCACCCGCGCCCGGGGCGGCCGCTGCCAGGGCTTCCACTGCGGGGCCGCCGTCCGCGCCCTGTTCGAGGAGGCCCGCCGGTGAACCGTGGGGACGCGCGGGCCGACGCACACGACGTACGGACCGACGTACGGGTGGACGTGCTGGTCGTCGGCGCCGGCCCCGCCGGACTGGCCCTGGCCACCCGGCTGGCGCATGCGGGCGCCGGCCGGATCGAGGTACTGGAACGCGAGCAGTACGCGGGCGGCATACCGCGCCACCTCCACCACGGCGGCTTCGGCCGGCCACCGCGCCCCTGGCTGCACGGGCCCCGGTACGCGGAGCGGGCGGTACGGGCGGCCGTCGCCGCCGGCGCCGCGGTCCGCACCGGCGTCACGGCCACCGGGTGGGCCGGCCCCCTCTCCCTGGAGACCACGAGCCCGGCGGGCCTGGAGAGGATCACGGCCCGGGCCGTCGTCCTCGCCACCGGCGCCCGGGAACGCCCGCGCAGCGCCCGGCTCGTCCCCGGCTCACGTCCGCAGGGCGTGCTGACCACCGGGGAGCTGCTCCGGTCGGTCCACGAGCACGGACTGCCCGTCGGCCGACGGGCAGTCGTGGTGGGCGCCGAGCCCGTGGCCCGCCACGCGGCCGCCGTGCTGCGCGGGGCGGGCGCGCACGTGGTGGCGATGATCACGGAGGCCCCCCGGGCCGCCGCCGTCCCGGGGGTCCCGCTGCTCACGCAGACCACCGTCGGCGAACTGCGCGGCCGCGGCCGCCCGACCGGCCTGGTCATCCACCACCGCGACGGCCGGACGGGCCTGCTCACCTGCGACACCGTGGTCTTCACCGGCGACTGGATCCCCGACCACGAACTGGCCCGCCGCGGCGGCGTCCCCCTCGACCCCGGCACCCGGGGCCCCCGCGTGGACGCCTCCTTCCGCACGGCGGCGCCCGGCGTCTTCGCCGTCGGCAACGCCCTCCACGGCATCGAACGCGCGGCCACCGCGGCCGGGGAGGGAGCCGCCGCGGCGGCCCCCGTACTCGCCCACCTCGCGGGTGCCCCCTGGCCCGAGCCCGGCCCGCCGCTGGAGGTCCGGGCCCCGCTCCTGTGGGTGACGCCGAACCGGATCACGGACACCTCCGGGCGGCCCCTGCTGCTGCGCCCCGCCGAAGCCGTCACCGCCCCCGTGGTCACGGTCACCCAGGACGGCCGGCCGCTGTGGCGGCGACGCTTCCCTGGCCCGGCGTCCCCGTCCCGTTCCCTGCGCCTGCCGCCGCACTGGACGGCCCGCGTCGACCGCACCGGCGGCCCGGTCGTGCTGGCCCTGGGCTGACACGCACAGGGCCGACGCGTCCCCTTTTCCGTCTGTTCCTCCGAAGGTCACCTCGACCGCGGATGGGTCGCCGAGCTGCGGGCAGGCGCCCACTGCCGTCACACGCGGCGACTCGGCCCCGCAGGCCACACACGAAACCGGAGGTACACGGTGTCCAGTACGACCTTCACTCCGGGCACACCGACTCCGGGCCTGATCGCCCTCCCGGGTGTGTACCGGCCCCAGGCGGACACCCGGTTCCTCGCCGAGGCACTCGCCCACGAGGACCTGGGCCCCGGGCGCGACGTGCTGGAGATCGGTACGGGCACCGGCGCGCTCGCCCTGCACGCCGCGGACCGGGGCGCCCTGGTCACCGCGGTCGACGTCTCCTGGCCCGCCCTGCTCACGGCCCGCCTGAACGCCCTGCGCCGGCGACTTCCGCTGCGCCTCCTGCACGGCGACTTCGCCGCACGCACCGCCGGCCGCCGCTTCGACCTGGTCTTCGCGAACCCGCCGTACGTCCCCGCCCCCGGGGACGGGCCGCCCTCGCACGGGCCGGAGCGGGCCTGGGACGCGGGCCCCGACGGCCGCGCCGTCATCGACCGGATCTGCGCGAGGGCCCCGGCGCTGCTGCGGGCCGGCGGCTCCCTGCTCATGGTGCATTCGGGGATGTGCGGGGCGGAGGAGACCGTCGACCGGCTGTCCGGGGCGGGCCTGACCGCCGGGGTCACGGCGAGGACCGTCGTGCCGTGGGGCCCCGTCCTGCGCGGACGGCGGACCTGGCTGGAGCGGAGGGCGCTGGCGGCCCCGCACGAGGAGTGGGAAGAGCTGGTGATCATCCGTGCCGTGTCCGTCTGACAGCGCCGCCACCCCCGCCCGGCGGGTGTCCGTGGACCCGCAGGGCCCCGTCCTGGTCGAGGGACCGGTCGAGATCGCCCTCGACGACGGGACCGTCGTGCGGTCCGACCGGTTCATGGTCGCGGTGTGCACCTGCCGTCGCAGCCGCACGTACCCGTGGTGCGACACCAGCCACCGCCCCCGCGAACGAGCCGCTTCGACGAACGAGGACGGGAACCCCCGATGACAGCAGGCGACCACCGGAACACGACGACGACGGCCACGGCGACGGCGACGAGGCCGGGAACCGGCCCCGGCCTGGCCGGGGCGCGCGGCGAGCTGTCCGCCGCCGTGATCCGGGCCCTCCGGTCGGGCGGCCCACCCGCCTACGCCCCCGCATCCGTACTCCGCGCCGACCCGTGGGGCGAGGACCTGCACCTCGCCCTCTACCTCCTCTACGAACTGCACTACGCAGGCTTCGACCGGGTCGACGACGAACGCGAATGGGACCCCGACCTGCTGCGGCTGCGGCAGGACGCCGAAGCCCGCTTCCTGCACGCCCTGCGCACCGAGCTGGCCGACGGGCCCCGGACCGTCGAGGACGCCTTCGCCCCGCTGCTCGTCGAGCCCGTGGACCTCTCCGCAAGCCTCAGCCACCGGCTGCAGACCGACGGCGAGCTGTGGCAGCTGCGCGAGTACGCGGCCCTGCGCTCCCTCTACCACCTCAAGGAGGCCGACCCGCACGCCTGGGTCATCCCCCGGCTGACCGGCCGCGCCAAGGCCGCGATGGTCGCCATCGAATACGACGAGTTCGGCGCCGGCCGCGCCGACCGCATCCACGCACGGCTCTTCGCCGAGCTGATGGCCGACCTCCGGCTGGACCCCACGTACGGCCGGTACCTGGAGCAGGCGCCGGCCCCCCTGCTCGCGACCGTCAACCTGATGTCCCTCTTCGGCCTGCACCGGGCCCTGCGCGGCGCCCTCGTCGGCCACTTCGCATGCGTCGAGGTCACTTCCTCACCCGGCTCCCGCCGCCTCGCCAGGGCCATGCGGCGCTGCGGGGCGGGGCCCGCGGCCGAACGCTTCTACACCGAGCACGTGGAGGCCGACGCCGTCCACGAACAGGTCGTACGCCACGAGGTGATCGGCGGCCTGCTGGCCGACGAACCGGACCTGGAGGCAGACGTCGCCTTCGGGTGCGCGGCCACCGTCCTGGTGGAGGACCGGCTCGCCGACCACATCCGACGGGCGTGGAACCGGGGCGACAGCGCACTGCGCACCCCGCTGCCGGAGCTGTGACGGACCGAGAGGGGCCGGAGGTCACCGTGGCGGAACTGGACGAGTTCACCGACGTGCTCGACTACCCGATGTACGTGGTCACGACGGCGGCCGGGGACCGGCGGGCCGGCTGCCTGGTGGGCTTCGCCTCCCAGTGCTCCATCGACCCGCCCCTTTTCATGGTGTGGCTCTCCAAGGCCAACCACACCTACACGGTCGCCCGGACGGCCACCCACCTCGCGGTGCACGCCCTGCGCGAGGACCAGAAGGACACCGCAGAACTCTTCGGCAGCCGGACCGGGGACGACACCGACAAGTTCGCGCACCTCGCATGGCACCGGTCGCCCCACGCCCCCGCGCCGATCCTGGACGACGCCGCCGCCTGGTTCCTCGGCCGGATCGAAACGCGCGTCGACGGCGGAGACCACGTCGGATTCCTCGTCGAGCCCGTCGACGCCGGCCGGCCGGGCCCCGAACGGCCGTCCCTGCTGCTCCTCGGCGACGTCGTGGACCTCACGCCCGGCCACCCGGCCTGACAGGCGGAAATCCGCCGCCGCGCCCCGGCGGGTCCACGACGCCGGCGCGGCCGCACGCCCGAAGGCCCCGCCCTCCTTTTGCGGCCCCCACCGACCGCGCCGAGACTGAACCCGCGTGTGATCAGCCAACCGACGAACGGACGATGGGAGAAGACATGTCCGAATACGGGAACGGATTCGCCTGCGAGGCCGGTGCCGATGACTTCACGGCCACGGCCCACCGGGGCGGCAAGGACGGCCGCCGGGTCACGGTGAAGGGCACGTGCGCGTGCCGGACCCCCGGCTACCGGCTCAAACTGATCCTCGCGTCACCGCCGTTCTTCCCCAACGAACTCCACCTGGAGCTGACCGAGGAACCGCCGACCGGAACCGTCACCCAGGTCATCACCCCCACGGACGTGGAAGGCGAGTTCGATATCGGCGACGAGGTCGAACGCGTCGTCATCGTCAACCGCGACATCACCGTGCTCGTCAAGGAGGGATGAGCCCCGGCACCCCCCGGGCCCCGCCGCACCGCTGACATCCGGTCAGGCGGGGCCGTCACCTCGCCGCCCCGGGTACCGAATTCACCCGCACGGGTGAAAATGGGGGCCGGGTGCGGACGTGTGGGGGGCGGCATGCCGGTGTTGCTCGTACGAGAGAACGGCCGGGTGCGCGGCTGGCCGGCCTACCTGGGCGCGGTCGCCCTGGGCGCCGCGGCCCTGGCCCTGGCCTCGGTGTGGACCAGCGGGGCGTGGGCCACGGGCATCGGCGCAGCCGTCACCACCTTCTCCGGGCTCGTCGCCGAACGGCTGCAGCCGCAGCGCGGGTCGGCCGCAGGCGCGGACACCGCCCGGGCCGGAGGCGGCGCACTGCTGCGCACCGCCGAGGGGCGGATCCCCTCGCTGCGGCAGGTGGACCGCCCCGAACTGGCCGGCGCCCACCACGCGGACGGGCACCCCGCCGACGGCAGCCGGACTCCGGGCGCGGCCCCCGCGTACATCCGCCGCGACGTCGAACCCCAGCTGCGCGAAGCCCTCGGCCGGGCCGGATTCGTCCTGCTGGTGGGCGAGTCCACCGCCGGCAAGTCCCGGCTCGCCCACGAAGTGGCCCGGGCGCTCTTCCCCCGGCACGCCTTCGTCCGCCCGCTGGGCAGGGCCGCGCTCCCACAGGCGCTGCGGGTGGCCGGCACCCGGCGGCGGGCCGTGCTGTGGCTGGACGACCTGGAGGAGTTCCTCGGCGCGGACGGACTCACGACCGCCATGCTGGCCGCCCTGTCGGCACCGGTGCCGGGCCGCCGGGTGGTGCTGGCGACCATGCGCACACAGGAGTTCCGGCGCTTCGACGCCCGCGAGGAGAGCCGCCTGACGGGCTCCGACCGGGACGCCTGGCGCACCCAGCGGGACGTGCTCCGGCAGGCGCAGGTGGTACGGCTGGCCCGGCACTGGTCGGCCGAGGAGCGCCGGCGGGCCGCCGCCCACACGCAGGACCCGAGGATCGTCGCGGCGCTGCGGGCCGGAGAGCGCTTCGGCATCGCGGAAGTCCTCGCGGCCGGACCTGAGTTGCTCGCGAACTGGCACGACGCCTGGACACCCGGCGCCAACCCGCGCGGCGCGGCCGTGGTCGCCGCCGCCGTGGACTGTCGGCGGGCCGGGCTGCGCAGCCCGGTGAGCCGCGACCGGCTGCGCGAACTGCACCGGCCCTACCTGCTGGAGCGCGGCGGCGGCGACCTCCAGCCGGAACCCTTCGACGACGCGATGAACTGGGCCTGCACCGCGGTCTACGCCACCAGCGGCCTGCTCATCGGCAACTACACCCAGGGGTACACGGCCTTCGACTACCTGCTGGGCGCCCCCGGTCTGGCCCCGGTCCCCGAGCACCTGTGGCAGTCCCTCGTCGCCAGGGTCTCGGCCGCCGAGGCCTACGACATGGGCCTGCTGGCCCATCAGGAAGGGCGGCCCAGGAGGGCCGCCGAGGCGCTCTCCCGGGCCCGGCTGGGCGGGGTCCCCGGCGCAGACTTCCTGCTCGCCATCACGGTCGGGGACGCGGGCCGGCCGCGCCGGGCCGCCGCCGACCTCGCGGGGATCACCCGGCGGCGCGAGGACCGGCTGGGACCCGGCCACCCCGACACCCTCGCCGCCCGCCACCAGTTGGCCTTCTTCACCGGGGAGGCCGGCAACCCGCACGCCGCGGCCGGGCGGTTCGCCGCACTGGCCGCGGACGCGGCGTCCGTCCTCGGAGCCGACCACCCGGACACCCTCGCGGCCCGTCACGAACTGGCCTACTTCACCGGTGAGTCGGGCGCCCCGGCCGAGGCGGCCCGTCAGCTGGCCCGGCTGCTCGCCGACCGGCTGCGGGTACAGGGCCCCGACGACCCCCAGGTGCTGGCCACCCGGCGCAGCCTGATCTGGTACCGGGCCGGCGAACCCGCCCGCACCGAGGCCGAGCTGGCCGAGCTGCTCGCCGACGCCGAACGCTGCCTCGGCCCCGACGACCCGCACACCCTCGCCGTCCGCAGCAGCCGCGCCGCCTTCGCGGCCCGGGCGGGCCGCACCGCCGAGGCCGCGGCGGCCTGGGAGTCGCTGGTGGCCGACCGCACCCGGGTCGTGGGTCCCGACCACCCGCACACGATCTACGCCCGGCTGGAATGGGCCCGCGCCCTGGCCTCCTCGGCCCGCCCCGAGGAGGCCCGCGCCCTGCTGACCCGGACCCTCGGTGACGCCCGGGCCCTGCTGGAGCCGGGCCACCGCCATCTGCGCCTGGCCCGGGAGCTGCTGGCCGACCTCCCGCCGGGGCAGCAGCGCCCGGCGTAGCGTGCGGGGCCCGCCTCGGGGCACTGTGCCGCGCGGGGGACCGTACGATGATCCCGTGACCCACACCTGCCGGCCGACGAACCGACGCCCCTCGGCGCGCGGTGCCGCCCTGCTCGTGTTGGTACTGGCGGTGCTGGCCGGGATCCTCGGCATGCACGCCCTCGGGCCGGCCCCGGCACGTGCCGCCCTGCCGCCGGACGCCCACCACGCGACAGCCGTGGACCACGGCGCTCCCGCCGTCGGGCAGGCGGGCGAGGACTGCTCGCACCCCGACGGCGGCCCGGTTCATCCCGAGCACGCGGACGCCACCTGCGCCGCCGCCGGCACCGCCTCGGCGTACACGCCCCCCGCGCTCGCCGAGGCGCTGGTCGGCGTGCCCGCGGTGTTCCCGTCGGAGGCCGCCGAGGCGCCGGCCGCGGCCGCCGCCCGGGCACCGCCCGATCTGGCCGAACTACAGCTCCTGCGGATCTAGAGCCGCCCGCACGGCCCGTCCCACCGGCACCCGCCGTGCGCCGCGCACGCCTCTTCGTCCGTTCTTCCCGCATGCCCGAGAACCGGGCCGCGGAGCAAGGAGCAGTACCACCATGACCAGCACCACCATGACCGGCAAGCGTTCCCTCTTCCGCCGCGCCGCCGCCGTCGTCTCGGCAGGAGCGGCCGCCGTCGTGCTCGCCGCCTGCGGTGGCGGCGACGGCGCGGCCGGCCACGACGGCCACACCGCCGCGTCGGCCCAGGCCCCGGCCCCCGCCGGTCAGGGGCAGCACAACGCGGCCGACGCCGCCTTCGCCAAGGGGATGATCCCCCACCACCGCCAGGCCGTGGAGATGGCCGACCTGGCCCCCTCCCGGGCCCGTTCGGCCGAGGTGAAGAAGCTCGCCGAGGACATCAGGAAGGCGCAGGACCCCGAGATCAAGGCCCTGTCCGGGTGGCTGACCTCCTGGGGTGAGCAGGTGCCCGCCGAGGGCGCCACGGACCACTCCGCACACGGCACGGCCGGGATGATGACCGCGGAGCAGATGGCCAAGCTCAAGAGCGCCTCGGGCACGGCGTTCGACACCGCCTTCATGGAGCTGATGGTCGAGCACCACGAAGGCGCGGTGGCGATGGCGAAGACGGAGCAGGCGCAGGGCGCCTTCCCCGGGGCCAAGGCGATGGCGGAGGCGATCGTCACCTCCCAGTCCGCCGAGATCGCGCAGATGAACAAGCTCCTCGGCCGGAGCTGAACCGAACCGGGCCGGGCCGGCCGGGGCGCCGACGCCCCGGCCGGCCCGGCCCGTACGGTGCGAGACCGTTCCGTCCACCCCCGACCTGCACGACCTGGCGGCCCTGTCCGGGGCCACGGCCGGGCGCAGAGTCGCTTCACCGTGCTGGTCGCCTCGTACGTCACCCGGGAACTGCTCGCCGGTACCCCGGCCCCGGCGGTCCACCGCATCGAGCAACTGCCCGCGCCTGATCCGTCCGTGGCCGGCCGGCGGGCTGTCGCCCGCCGCGTCCGCTCCCCTACAGTGCGTGATGCCGAAACCGGTCCGTGACGACGCACAGCCGCCGAACAGGAGCAGACCCGTGGCCACCCACGCCCGCCCCGGCCCCCTCCCGATCCCGTCCCCGGCCGCCCGCCCGGTCCCCGAGCTGGACCCCGACCTCGTAGCGGACTGGCAGGGCGGGGGCGGTGAGCTGATCGACCTGTTCGCCCAGGCCCACGCACGGCTCGGCGGCGTCGCCGCGTTCCGGCTGGGCCCGCGCCCGACCGTCCTGGTCACCGCCCCCGACGCCGTCCAGCACGTCCTCGCGCTGCGGCCCGAGGTGTACGTCAAACGCTCGCACCGCGCCCGGCTCCTGCTCGGCGACGGCGTCCTGTCCGCGACCGGCGACGCCTGGCAACGCCAACGGCGCCTGCTGCAGGCTCAGTTCACCGGACGCGGGATGCGCCGCTACGAGCAGCGGATCTCCGGGGCCGCGCGCGCCGCCGCGGCCCGCTGGGCGCAGTACGCCCGCAACGGGCAGGTCCTCGACGTCGGCGAGGAAATGCGCCGCTTCGCCCTGGACACCATCTGGCGCTCCCTCACCGGACACCCCCTCGACCCCGGCACGGAACGGGAACTGGCCGCCGTACCGGCCGTCGTGGCCGCGCTCCCCACCCTGCCCGCCGACGGCGTCACCGACCGGGGCGCCGTGGCCGTCGAACTGGCCCGCATCGACGCCCTGTCGAGCCGCGCCGTCGACGCCGCCCGCTCCGGCGGCGCGGGACCCCACGGCCCCGGTCTGCTGCAGGTCCTGCTGGACGCGGCCGTGACCTCACCCGAGTACACCGACCGGCTGATCCGGGACGAGCTGGTCACCCTGCTGGTCGCCGGGCACGAGACCACCGCCGGCACCCTGACCTGGCTGTACCTCTTGCTCGACCGCCACCCGCACGCCCGCGAGCGGGCCCTCGCCGCCGGCGCGGAAGGCTCCCCGGAACGCAGCCGGGCGGTACAGGCCCTCGTCCACGAAACGCTGCGCTTCTACCCGTCCGCGTGGATCCTGCCCCGCCACGCGGCCGAGGACGACGTCCTCGCCGGGTACGCGATCGAAGCCGGCACCGACGTCCTGGTCTGCCCGTACCTCACGCACCGGGACCCCGGGGTCTGGGAGGATCCCGGCCGGTTCGACCCGGACCGCTTCCTCACCCCCGGCCGACGGCCCAGCCGCCCGGGCGGCTACGCCCCCTTCGGCCTCGGCCCCAGGGCCTGCCTGGGCCTGCAGTTCGCCCTACGGGAGTCGACCGTCCTCCTCGAACACCTGCTGCCCGCCCACGTCCCGCACTTCCGCTCGATCCCGGCCAAGGCCGCCTTCGGCCTCACCGTCCGCCCCGACGGCCCGACCCCCGCCACCCTCGGTGACGTCCCCTGACCGGGGGAAAGCGCGGGCCGTTCACCCGACCCGGTCGACCGCAACGGCCTTGCGGAGCTCGCCCGGGGTCTTCCCCGACCAGCGGAGCACCGCGCGGCGCAGCACCCGCACGTCGCTGTAGCCGACCCGGCCGGCAACCGCCCGGAGCGGCAGGTCGGTGCTGCGCAGCAGGTCCAGGGTGTGTTCGTGCCGTACGCTCTCGGTCTGCTCGCGCCATGTCGTGTCGTGCTCGGCGAGCCGCCGCTGGAGCGTGCGGGGGCTCACCGCCAGACGGCAGGCCACGTTCTCCAGGTTCACCGTGCCGTCCCGGAAGGCTTCGGTCAGGACGGCCCGGAAGCGGTCGAGCCAGCCGAGTACGGGCCGGGAGGCCGCCAGGACCAGCTCCGCGTGCTGCGCCAGGATCCGCTCCACTCCCGGCTGGGCCCTGGGCAACGGCACGCGTACGTCGTCCTCGGTGAAGGAGATCGAGTTGTACGGCGCGCCGAAGTGGATCCGGTCGGTACCGAACAGCCGGGCCAGCTCCCGGGACCGGCGCGGCGGCCGGTGGGTCACCGTGACCCGGGACGCAGCGATGTCACGGCCGGTCGCCCACCTGGCCCGCGTCAGGAACAGCGAGAGGGCGAACAGGTCGACGGCCTCGACCACGTCCGGGCCCCAACTGCCCGTCGCGTGACGGACGGTGAAACGACCGCGGCCCTCCTCGACGACCAGCTTCTCCGCCGCCGGATCGCCGATCACGGCGATGAGGTTCACGGCCTGTGCGAGCGACTCCCGCAGGGTGGGCCCGCTGGTGGCCAGGTAGTCCCAGAGCCCGAAGGCGCCGATCGGAGCCCCTTCGAGGATCAGCGGCCCGATGAGGGTGCGGGGCTCGGCCAGGACCAGGTTCTCCCACACGGTCAGGAGCGACGAGGTCGAGACCCTGGCCATGTCGTTTCCGAGCACCTCGGCGCCGAGGTCGGGCAGTCGTGCGAGGCCGCCCGTACGGGAGTCGGCCACGGCTGCGACCAGGGAACGTGTGAGGTGGGCCGAAACGGTGCCGTTGATCGCGGGCGGATGCATAGGAGCAGCGAGGCTACCAGCCGCCTCCAACCGGCCTTCGGCGCGAACCCGTCTGCGCCTTCCGGGCGGGCCGCAGCGGCCGGAAAACACGTGGACCGCCCCGGCTCCCTTACGGGACACTCCGACTCCTGTCCTGCTGGTCCGACAACACAGGGTTTGGGATGGGATCGCCAAAATCGCGCGAAAGCATGCCGAGCAGGGGCTCGGTACTCCTCGCACTCCGCTGTTACGGACGGGAACTGGCGCGCCTGCGCCGGGTCGCCGTTCCCGCCATGCTGCTCCCGGCGCTGGGCAACATCGGCATCTTCTACATCGCGCCGCTGGTCGTCGCCAAGCTCGTGGGTCGGCTCGCCGAGGGCGGCGGCGCCGGCCTCGACACGATGCTGCCCTACGTCCTCGCCTTCGCGGGGGTCCTGCTGCTCGCGGAGACGCTGTGGCGGATCGGGCTGCACTGCCTCAACCGCCTCGACGCCCGGGGCATCGAGCACCTCTACGTCATCGGAATGGACGAACTGTTCGCGAAGGACGCGGCGTTCTTCCACGACAACTTCGCCGGATCGCTCACCAAGCGGGTCCTCAGCTTCGCCTCCCGCTTCGAGGAGTTCGTCGACACGCTGACGTTCTCGGTCATGGGCAGCTTCGTACCGCTGCTGTTCGCGTCGGTGGTGCTGTGGCAGTACGAACCGATGCTCGTGGTCGGCCTCCTCACGCTGATCGCCCTGACGGCGCTGTGCGTCGCCCCGCTCATCCGGCGCCGCCAGAACCTCGTCGCCCAGCGCGAGGAGGCCATCGCCCGGGTCTCGGGCCACGTCGCCGACAGCCTGATGAACATGGACACGGTCCGGGCGTTCGCCGCCGAGGACCGCGAGGCCGCCGAGCACCAGTCCCGCGTCGCCGAGTCGCGCCGGCTGACGCTGCGTTCGTGGGACTACGGCAACCTGCGCATCGACACGCTGGTCGCGCCCCTGTCCGTGCTGACCAACGTGCTCGGCCTGCTGCTCGCCGTCGCCCTCGGCGCGGGGGAGCACGGCGTGGAGGCGATCATCGTCACCTTCACCTACTACGCCAACGCGACCCGCATCATGTTCGAGTTCAACCAGATCTACCGCCGTCTGGAGAGCTCGATGACGGAGGCCGCGCAGTTCACCGAACTCCTGCTGCAGCCGCCGACGGTGCTCGACCCGGTGACGCCGGAGCCGCTGCGCTCCGAGGGCGCCGACGTACGGTTCGAGCGGGTGAACTTCTCCCACGGCGGTGGGCGACCGCTCTTCGAGGGCCTCGACCTGGACGTGCCCAGCGGTTCGAAGATCGGCCTCGTCGGCCGGTCCGGCGGCGGCAAGACCACGCTCACCCGGCTGCTGCTGCGGATGACGGACGTGGACGGCGGCCGGATCCTGATCGGAGGTCAGGACATCAGCCGGCTGCGCCAGGCGGACCTGCGCAGCCGGCTCGCCTACGTGCCGCAGGACCCGGCGATGTTCCACCGCACCCTGCGGGACAACATCGCCTTCGCCAGGCCGGACGCCACCGAGGCCGAGATCCGCCGCGCGGCCGAGGCGGCGCACGTCACGGAGTTCGCCGACGCGCTTCCGGACGGATTCGACACCATGGTGGGCGAACGCGGCGTCAAACTGTCCGGCGGGCAGCGCCAGCGGGTCGCCCTCGCCAGGGCCATCCTGCGCGACGCGCCGATCCTGCTGCTCGACGAGGCGACCAGCGCCCTGGACTCGGAGAGCGAGGTCCTCGTCCAGGAGGCGCTGTGGCGGCTCATGGAGGGCCGGACCGCGCTCGTGGTGGCGCACCGGCTGAGCACGGTGGCCACCATGGACCAGCTCGTCGTCCTCGACCGCGGCCGGATCGTGGAGCAGGGCACGCACCAGGAGCTGCTCACGACCGAGGGCGCCTACGCCAAGCTGTGGAAGCACCAGTCGGGCGGTTTCCTCCACGACACCGACACCGACGCCGACACCGACGCCGACACGGTCGCACTCGCGGACACCCCCGCCGGTACCCGGGCGCACTCCGAGCTGAACTGAACCCGGGCCGTGTCCTGTGGAGCAGAGCGATCGAAAATGAATAGTTTGTCCCGATGTGAGTGTCGAAGCTGAAGGTGAAGAAGGCCCGGGACGGCGTCGGCTGGCCCGGGCGGTACTGACGGGCGTGGCCGCCGTGGGCGCCGGGCTGGTGGCCGGCTCCTCCCACGTACCCATGGCCCCGCGCATCGGGGGCGGGGCCGGATCGCGGCCCACCACCCCCGAGTCGGCGCTGCGCGCACTGGTGGCGGGGAACGGGCGCTGGCGCACCTACCACGAGCGCCACCCCGACCAGACGCGGACCGTGCGGCGCACGCTCGTCGCCGGCCAGCACCCGTTCGCCGTCGTCCTCGGCTGCGTCGACTCCCGGGTTCCGCCGGAACTGGTCTTCGACCAGGGCCTCGGCGACCTGCTGACCGTGCGCTCGGCGGGCGAGGTCCTGGACGAGGCGGTCCTGGGGAGCATCGCCTACGGGGTCCTCGAACTGCGCATCCCGCTCGTCGTCATCCTGGGACACCAGTCGTGCGGGGCCGTCGCCGCGGCCGTGCGGGCCGCGGAGGGCGGACCGCCGCTCCCGGGCCACATGCAGTACCTGGTCGACCAGATCCGCCCCGCCATCGACCGCGCTCTGCGGGGCGCCGCACGGATCGACGCCGCGATCACCGCCAATGTACGGCTGGTGCGCGAGCGGCTGGCCGCCGAGCCCGAGATGGCCGCCAAGGTCGCCACCGGTGCGCTGGCCGTCGTGGGAGCCCGGTACGAACTCACCAGCCAGCGGGTGCGCCTGGTCCGCTGAGCGCCGTGCGCCCCGGCCCGAAACCCCGTTCGTCAACTTCGCGGGGCCCGTAGCGCACGTCCGGGTGGTACTTTCCCGCCCGGGCCCCTTTCGGCGTTCAGGGCGCCCGGGGGCCTGGAGAGTTGGTTCATGATCACCGAGTCTTCCCCCGCCCCGGACGCCACCCCCGACCCGGCGGACGGGCCCGCTCCGGACCCCGCCCGCCGCCCCTCGCGCCGTACCCTCATCGCCGGGGCCGCCGCGGTCGCGGGAGCCGGCGCCCTCACCGCCGCCACCGCGTCCGCCGGGACCCCGCAGGCTCCGTCCGGCTCGGCCCGCCCCGACTGGGAGACCTGCCTCACCGTCGCCCGGGCCGTCCTCGTACGGGGCGACGACGACCGGCCCCTGGTGCCCGGTTACGCGGACATCCTGCTCAGGAACGGCCTGCCGCGCTCCCGGATGCCCCGCAGGAAGGTGCTGGTCGTCGGCGCCGGGCCGGCCGGCCTGACCGCCGCCCACCTGCTGCGCGAGGCCGGGCACCAGGTCACCGTCATCGAGGCCAACGGCAACCGCGTCGGCGGCCGGATCAAGACCTTCCGCACCGGCGGACACGAGAAGTCCCCCGCGGCCTTCGCCGACCCCAAGCAGTACGCCGAGGCCGGCGCCATGCGGATCCCCGACAGCCACCCGCTGGTCACCGGCCTGATCGACAGTCTCGGCCTCAAGCGCAGGCGCTTCCACCTCGTCGACGTCGACGGTTCCGGCCGGCCCGCTTACCGCACCTGGATCTTCGTCAACGGCATCCGCGTGCGCCGCGCCGACTACGCGCGCAGCCCGCAGACCCTCAACCGCTCCTTCGGGGTGCCGGCGGCCTACGAGTCGGTCCCCGCCGCGCAGATCGTCCGCAGCGCCTTCGCCCCCGTGCGCAAGGAGATCGACGGCAAGAAGGACAAGGCGCTCGTCGAGGGCTGGGCCCGCGTCATCCAGCGCTACGGCCACATGTCGATGTACCGCTACCTCACCGAGGAGGCGAAGCTCGACGAGCGCACCATCGACCTGATCGGAACCGTCGAGAACCTCACCTCCCGCCTCCACCTCGCCTTCGTGCACAGCTTCATCGGGGCCTCGCTCATCAGCCCCGACACCGCCTTCTTCGAACTGCCCGGCGGCACCGCCACCCTGGCCGACGCGCTCTACGCCCGTGTCGAGGACATCGTGCGGCTCGACCGCCGCGCCACCCGGATCACCCACGGGGAGGGACGCGTCAGCGTCGACACCGTCTCCGAGGGCCGCGACGGCCGCCCCGTGCAGCGCGAGACCTTCACCGGCGACACCGCGATCATCACCGTCCCCTTCTCCGGCCTGCGCCACATCCCGGTCACCCCAGCGCTCTCCTACGGCAAGCGGCGCGCGATCACCGAGCTGCACTACGACGCGGCCACCAAGGTGCTGCTGGAGTTCAGCCGCCGCTGGTGGGAATTCGACGAAGCCGACTGGAAGCGCGAACTGGAAGCCGTACAGCCCGGCCTGTACCGCAAGTACCAGCTCGGGCAGACCCCGGAGGACGGTGCGCTGCTGGGCGCCCACTCCTCCGTACCGCGCAGCGGCATCTCCGGCGCCCAGCGGGCCCACTACGCGGCCTGCCGCAGCCTCACCCGCGACCAGCCCGAGGCCGCCGGGGTGATCGGCGGCGGCTCGGCCACCGACAACCCCAACCGCTTCATGTTCCAGCCCTCCCACCCCGTCGAGGGCAGCCGGGGCGGGGTCGTGCTCGCCTCCTACAGCTGGTCGGACGACGCCCTGAAGTGGGACTCCCTGGACGACGACGAGCGCTACCCCCGCGCCCTGGCCGGCGTCCAGGAGGTGTTCGGGCAGCGGATCGAGGTGTTCTACACGGGCGTCGGACGCACCCAGTCCTGGATGCGCGACCCGTACGCCTACGGCGAGGCCTCCGTACTGCTGCCCGGCCAGCACACCGAACTCTTCCCGCACGTGCGCGGGGCGGAGGGGAACCTGCACTTCGCGGGCTGCCACACCTCCGTCAAGCCGGCGTGGATCGAAGGCGCCCTGGAATCCGCGGTGCGCACCGCGCTGGAGGTCCACACGTCGGCGTGACCGACGGCTTGACGGCTTGACGACCTGCCGTCCCCGTGCCTCAGTTCTCGGCGAGCACGACCACCCAGTCGTGCTCGCCGAAGCTGACCCGCTGCCGCTTGTCGGGATTGAGCCGGACGCCGTACGCGGGAGCCGTCTCGGTCTGTGCGCGCAACCGGTAGCCGACCGCGCACTCCCGGCGCCGGCGCGCCGACTCGACCACCGTGGCGAACGCGACCTCCCGGCCGGTCCGGACGTAGTCCGCCGCCGGCCGCAGGTAGAACTCGCTCCCCTCCGCCCGGAACAACTCCGCGAAGACGTCGGCGAGATGACCGCTCTCGGAGATCTGCGTCATCAGGAGGCTGATCAGACGGCCGCTGACGATGAAGTCGGCACCGGCCCGGGCGGGGGCGAGCAGCCGGTTGCCGTCGTCTGACATCTCGGTGGTCAGGGGGAGTTCGCAGCCGGCGGCCTCACCGATCGCACGCAGGTGCAGCAGCGTCACCAGGGTCCTGTCGTCCGTGCCGCTCCCGGACTCCGGAGCGGGGCCGGGCGGCTCCGCTCCGGGGGGTGCGGCGGCCGCGGCCGGGCCCTCGCGGTCCGTCTCGCCGATCACGATCACGCTGTCGTACGAGGGCACGTCCAGCTTGGCCAGGACGTCCGGGTCGGTGATGTCCCCGCTGTGGAAGGCCACTTCGAGACGGCCGCGCGCCGCCGCGACCTCGGCGGCGGACCGCCGCGCCGCCCCGTCGCCGAGCGCGACGACGTCCAGGGTGGCGCCGGGGCTGACGAACTCGTCGAGCTGCTCGACGACGAGCGGTGCGCGCCGGTTCCAGCCGAGGAGGAGCAGCCGTTCGGCGTAGCGGGACCGGGGACGGGCGGTGACGATCGCGTCCTCGTCGACCCAGGGGCCCGCCGGCTCCGGCACGGCCGTGTCGTCGTCCTCGGAGACCAGGATGATCCGGTCGCCCGCGTCGATCTCCGTACCGGTGTCCGGATTGAGCACGACGCGGCCGTCGGCGTGCAGCAGGCCGACCACCGAGGACGTGGTGTACGCGAGCAGGGCCTCGCCGAAGGTGCGCCCGGCGAGCCCCTGTGCGGTGGCGGTGTAGAACTCGTCGCCGTCGAAGTCCAGTAACTCCTGGTAGACGAGGGAGAGTCCGGGCTGGCGTGCGGTCTGGACGAGGAGCCGGGCGATGATCTCGTCGGCGCACAGCACGTGTCCGCCCGGTCCGGCCGCCAGCTTGGCCGTGAGGTGGTTGCGCGCGTCGCGGACCGCGGCGACCACCACCGTTTCGCGCGGCCGGGGGAGCGCGGCGTCGAGGGCGAGCAGGGTCTTCACCACGTGGGCGTCGCCCGCGTCCCCGTCGGGAGGCAGCACCAGGACCGCCTTCGACGTCTGCGGGCTCACCCGGGCCAGCACGGTCGGGTCGGTGGTGGGCCCGCTGCGGCAGATGATCCGCGTGGTGCCCGTCCCCGTGCGGGTGCCCGGACGCGCTCCCGTGCTGCCGGGGCCCGGACGGACTCCCGTGCCGCCGAGGCCCGTGGCGATCTCGTCCTCCATGTCCACCTTGTCCTTCGGGGCGAGGACGGCGATCGCGCGACGGCGCTGGTTGGCGTTGGCCGCGACGAGTTCCGTGACCACCGGGAAGATCTGGTCGGACCAGCCGAGGACGACGGTGTGCCCCGCCTCCAGGACCGTTGAGTGCCCGCGCCGCAGCGACATGATGCGCTGGTTGATGCCGGTGGTGATCAGGCTGACCAGCGTCGACACGAACAGCAGGGCCACCAGGGCGAGCGTCACCGACGCCAGCACGTAGAGCGGGGAGCCGACCGCGCCACCGACCTTGAGGGTCTGCCCGACGCTGACCCAGACGGCCGTGAGCCGCCCCGAGAGGGTCGTGGGGGCGGCCCGGTCGGCCCAGACGAGGACCGCGCTCGCCGGGACGACGACCGCCAGGCAGGCCACCGCCAGCCACCCGATGAGCGGGGCGGTCCCGCCCGCCACCAGGTTGTCGAACCGGTACAGCAGGCGCAGCCGCAGGGACGTGGTGTGCTGCTGTGCCATGAGTACTCCCTCGTCTTCCGGGCTGCTAACCCGTGAGAGGCCCGGGGGTTACGGGCGGACCCGGCCGGAAGCGGTCACGGGCGCTCACGGGCGCAGGGCCGCGATGACCTCGTCGGTGGTGGTCACCCTGCCGATGCGCGGGAAGATCTTGCCGAAGGTGTGGGTGTGGGAGTCGGGGTCGGTGTCGGCGGTGGCGTCCTCCGGGAAGACCAGGTCGTAGCTGAGTTCCCACGCCGTACGAGCGGTGGACTCGACGCCGACGCTGGTGGAGATGCCGGCCAGGACGATGCGGTGGATGCCGCGGCGGCGGAGCTGGAGGTCCAGCTCGGTGCCGGTGAAGGCGCCCCAGTGGCGTTTGGTGACGACCACGTCCCCGAGGGCGGCGAGTTCGGCGGGGATCTCGGAGAACGCGGCGGGCGGCGCCGAGGCCGGACCCGGCCGGTCCACATTGGCGGTGGGCAGGTCCCCGCCGTCGGGCGACCAGGCCACCTTGACCAGGACCACGGGCAGCCGGTGGGCGCGGAACGCCGCGGCCAGCGCGACGCCCCGCTCCAGGACCTCGGGGGCGGGCCTGGTGGTGGGCAGGGCCAGGATGCCGGTCTGCAGGTCGATGAGGACCAGGGCGGTGTCCTGGCCGAGGGCGAGGCCGGTCGGGTCGGCGGGCATGCGCTCTCCTTCGGAGCCGGGTGCGGTGGGGCCGCCACGGCGCGCGGTCCGAGGCCAAAGCCTGTCAGACGCGGCCGGACCCGGCCCGGCGGATCACCGGCATGTCGCGCACGACCGAGCCGCCGGCGAAGCCGATAGGATGCGAACGTGAGTACGAATGCGGTGGAGGTGCGCCCCCTCCTGTCGACGGCGCTGACCGGCGCGGAGCTGCTGCGCTGGTACTGGACCCTGGCCGAACTGACCGAGCTGGCACGGCAGATGGGTGTGCCCACCCGCGGTGGGAAGGCCGCCGTCACCGCCCGGCTCGCCGCCGCGCTCGACGGCCGCCCCGAGCCCGCGGCCGCGGCGCCCGCCCCACCCCGCCGTGCGGGGCGGCAGCTCGCCGCCCCCGTCGACGGGACGACGGTGATCCCGGCGGGACAGCGCTGCAGCCAGGTGCTGCGGGAGTACTTCGTCCGCGAGATCGGCCCCGGCTTCCACTTCGACGCCTTCATGCGGGAGTACGTCGCCGGCCACGCGGGCCACACCCTCGCCGACGCCGTCGAGCACTGGCACGCGACCCGTGCCCGGGCGGCCGAACCCCAGGAGGTCGGCGCCCAGTTCGAGTTCAACCGCTTCCTGCGCGACTGGCACGCGCACCACCCCGGCGGCGCCCGTACGGATGCCATGGCCGCCTGGCGGGCCCACCGGTCCCGCCCCCGCGACCGGGACACCCCTCGGGCCCCGGCCGGGGCTCCGCCATCGGCCGGTGGGTGACGCGTCCGGACCGGGGCTCACGAGGATGATCTTCCGCATACCGTCCCACCCCACGCCGCGGACATACTGATCGCCGTGAAGACCGAACCCGATACCGACGCCAGCGGCCCCTCCGACGACGACACCGTCCTGTTCCACGTCGACGGGCGGACCGGCGTGGTCACCCTCAACCGCCCCCGGGCCCTCAACGCCCTCACCCACCCCATGGTGCTGCGGATCGCCGAGGCCCTCGACGCCTGGGCGGACGACCCCGCCGTCGGCCAGGTCGTGATCCGCGGAGCCGGCGAGCGCGGGCTCTGCGCGGGCGGCGACATCCGGGCCATCCACGACGACGCCAAGGCGGGCGGCACCGCCTCCGCCGGCTTCTGGCGCGACGAGTACCGGCTCAACGCCCGCATCGCCCGCTACCCCAAGCCGTACGTCGCCCTCATGGACGGCATCGTCATGGGCGGCGGCGTCGGAGTCTCCTCCCACGGCAGCGTCCGCGTGGTCACCGAACGCTCCCGCGTCGCCATGCCGGAGACCGGCATCGGCTTCGTCCCGGACGTCGGCGGAACCTGGCTGCTCGGCCGCGCCCCCGGCCGGCTCGGCACCCACCTCGCCCTCACCGGCGCCGCCGTGGGCGCCGCGGACGCGCTGCTCTGCGGGCTCGCCGACCACTTCGTACCCGCCGAGCGGCTCCCGGAGCTGACCGCCGCACTGGCCACGGCCCCCGCCGGCGAGGTGCTGCCGCGGTACGCCGCCACGCCCGCCCCCGGGGTACTCGCCGACGGGCGGTCCTGGATCGACCACTGCTACGCGGCCGGCACGGTCGAGGAGATCGTCGAGCGGCTGCTCGGCCGGGGCGAGCCGGCCGCCAAGGAAGCCGCCGAGACGCTCCTGGCCAAGTCCCCGACCGCGCTGAAGGCCACCCTCGCCGCCGTCCGCCGGGCCGCCGCCCTCGACACACTGGAGCGGGCGCTGGCGCAGGAGTACCGCGTCTCCTGCAACGCACTCACCACGCCCGACCTGGTGGAGGGCATCCGGGCCCAGGTCGTCGACAAGGACCGCGCCCCGCGCTGGTCCCCGCCGACCCTGGCAGAGGTCACCGAAGCCGACGTGGAACGCTTCTTCGCCCCACTCGGCGAAGACCACGAACTGCGACTGTCCTAGGGAGTGTCTTTCGGATCTTGAGACACGCCCTGGCGGGTGTCAGGCGAGGCGGGTCTGGAGGCCGTCCAGGATCCGCTGGAGGCCGTAGTCGAAGTGCTCGTCGCGGAGCGCGCGCGGATTGCGCTCGCTCAGCCCGCCGCGGGCGATCCGCGAGAGGTGGGCCGCCTCGCCGCTCGTCGCGCCGACGACGTACGAGACGACGGCCCTCATCGCGGGCGCAGCCTCGCTCGCCGGGAAACCGGCCGTCTGGAAGAGTGCCAGCATCCGCTCCGACATGCGCATCAGGTTCGGGCCGAGGTGTGCCGGCCCCACCTGCCCGAGCACCGAGGCGACCCAGGGATGGCGCAGGGTCATCGCGCGCAGGTTGTGGCCGCTGCGCGAGACGGCCTCGCGCCAGTCGCCCGGCGCGTCGGCGGCGGGCACCACCAGCTCGCCGCAGACCTCGTCCAGGACCAGCTCGATCACCTCGTCCTTGCCGGTCACGTGCCGGTACAGCGAGGTGCCCGCCGCGCCCACCTCGGCGCCGAGCTTGCGCATGCTCAGCGCCTCCATCCCCTCCGCGTCGAGCAACCGCAGCGCCGCCGCGACGATCCGGGCCCGGCTCAGCACCGGCTGCCGCTCCTTGCGGCGCGGACCCGCCCAGGCGGGGGCGACGGCGGGCGCGACGGGATCGTGGTGCTGCTCGTCTGCTGACATGACGGCAGCCTAGCGGTCGGTGCGAACGCCGTACGCATCGTGCGTACGGCGTCCGTCGCCGCGTTGTCCGCCCCGCTACGCGTCGGCGCCGACGTACTCCCGCAGGTGACGGGCGGTCAGCGTGTCAGCCCCCGCCACCAGGGCCGCCGGAGTGCCCTCGAAGACGACCTGGCCGCCGGAGTGGCCGCCGCCGGGACCGATGTCGATCAGCCAGTCGGCGTGCGCCATCACCGCCTGGTGGTGCTCGATGACGATCACCGAGTTGCCGTCGTCGACGAGCCGGTCCAGCAGGGCGAGCAGCTTGTCGACATCGGCCATGTGCAGGCCGGTCGTCGGCTCGTCCAGGATGTACGTCGAGGACTTCTCCGCCATGCTGATCGCGAGCTTCAGCCGCTGCCGCTCCCCGCCCGACAGGGTGTTGAGGGGCTGGCCGAGCCGCACGTACGAGAGGCCGACGTCGGCCAGCCGCCCGAGAACGGCCCGGGCCTGGCCGGTGGGGAAGAACTCGTACGCCTCCGCCACCGGCATGTTCAGCACCTCGCTGATGTTCTTGCCGCGCAGCCGGTACGTCAGCACCTCGGGGGTGAACCGCTTGCCCTCGCACTCCTCGCACACGGTGGCCACCCCGGCCATCATCGCCAGGTCCGTGTAGACGAGCCCGAGGCCGTTGCACTTCGGGCAGGCACCCTCCGAATTCGCGCTGAACAGCGCCGCCTTGACGCCGTTGGCCTTGGCGAAGGCGGTCCGTATCGGCCCCAGCAGGCCGGTGTAGGTGGCGGGGTTGGACCGGCGCGAACCGCGGATCGGCGACTGGTCGGCCACCACCACCCCCTCCCGCCCGGACAGGTGGCCGTGGATCAGCGAGCTCTTCCCGGATCCCGCGACACCGGTCACCACCGTGAGCACGCCGAGCGGCACCTCCACGCTGACGTCCTTCAGGTTGTGCAGGTCGGCGCCCTTCACCGACAGGTGGCCGCGCGGGCTGCGCACCGCCTCCCGCAGCCGTGCCCGGTGGCCGAGGTGGCGGCCGGTGAGGGTGCCGGAGGTGCGCAGCCCGGCCACGTCCCCGCTGTAGCAGAGCTGCCCGCCCGCCGTGCCGGCGCCCGGGCCGAGGTCGACGACGTGGTCGGCGATGGCGATGACCTCGGGCTTGTGCTCCACGACCAGCACGGTGTTGCCCTTGTCGCGAAGCCGCAGCAGCAGGTCGTTCATGCGCTGGATGTCATGCGGGTGCAGGCCGGTGGTGGGCTCGTCGAAGACGTAGGTGACGTCCGTGAGGGACGAGCCCAGGTGCCGGACCATCTTCACGCGCTGGGCCTCGCCGCCGGACAGCGTGCCCGAGGGGCGGTCCAGGCTGAGGTAGCCCAGGCCGATCTCGACGAGGGAGTCGAGCAGACCCCGGAGGTTGGCCAGCATCGGGGCCACGCCGGGGTCGTCGATCCGGCGTACGAAGCCGGCCAGTTCGCTGATCTGCATCGACGCGCACTCGGCGATGTTCACCCCGTGGATGCGCGAGGACAGCGCGGCCGCCGACAGGCGGGTGCCGCCGCAGTCGGGGCAGGCGGTGAAGATCACCGCACGGTCCACGAAGGCCCGGATGTGGGGCTGCATGGACTCGCGGTCCTTGGCGAGGTAGAGGCGGGTGATCTTGGTGATCAGGCCCTCGTAGGTGAAGCCGTTGGAGCCCGCCTTCACCTTCACCGCGCTCCGGTGCAGGAAGTCGGCCCACTCCTGTTCGGTGAAGTCCCGCAGCCTGGTGTCGGGGGAGTAGAAGCCGGAGTTGGCCATGTTCTGCCAGTACCAGGAGTCCACGGCGAAGCCGGGGACGGTGATCGCGCCCTCGTTGAGCGAGAGTTCGCGGTCGACCAGCTGGTCCACGTCGATGTCGGAGACCTCGCCGACGCCCTCGCAGCGCGGGCACATCCCCTCGGGGTTGTTGAAGCTGAACGCGCTGGACGTGCCGATGTGGGGCGTGCCGACGCGGGAGTAGACGATCCGCAGCATGGTGTAGGCGTCGGTGGCCGTGCCCACGGTGGAGCGGGAACCCGCGCCCATCCGCTCCTGGTCGACCACGATGGCGGCGCTCAGGTTGTGCAGTCCGTCCACGTCCGGGCGGCCGAGGCTCGGCATGAAGGACTGGACGAAGGCGGTGTACGTCTCGTTGATCATCCGCTGTGACTCGGCGGCGATGGTGCCGAAGACGAGGGAGGACTTCCCGGAGCCGGAGACGCCGGTGAAGACCGTCAGACGACGCTTGGGTATGTCCAGCGAGATGTCGGCGAGGTTGTTCTCGCGGGCTCCCCGGACCTGGATGACCTGGTGGTTGTCGGCGGCGATGTGCACGGAACTCCTCGGGGTGCGGCGTTTCGGCTTACTCTCTACGCTATATATTATACGTTGTACTCTATACGGTGTAGCCAATTGTTGACGAAGGCTCGGAGGCCGGGACATGGTGAAGGACCGCAGCGGCGCGGGAGACCCCGTCCGCACGCTGGAGCTGCTGTGGCGCGAGCCCGGGCAGCCGGCGCAGCCCGCCCGGCGCGGCCCCCGGCAGGGCCTCAGCGTGGACGCCGTCGTCGCGGCCGCGACCGCGCTCGCCGACGAGGAGGGCCTGGCCGCGCTGACCATGCGGGCGCTGGCGCAGCGGCTCGGCGTGACGCCGATGACCGTCTACACGTACGTCCCCGGCAAGGCGGAGCTGCTCGACCTGATGCTCGACGACGCGTACCTGCACATGGAACGCCGTCCCGCCGACCCGCGGGAGCCCTGGCAGGTCCACGTCGCCCGGGTGGCCGAGGACAACCGGGACCTCATGGTCCGCCACCCCTGGATCGCGGACCTGGCCGTCACCCGCCCGCCGCTGGGCCCCGGAGTGATCGGGAAGTACGAGTACGAACTGGCGGCCTTCGAAGGGATCGGGCTCACCGACACCGAGATGGACGCCGCCCTGACCCACCTGCTCGGCTTCGTCCACGCCAACGCCCTGGCCGCGGCCGACGACGCCGACCACAACAGCCGCCAGAGCCAGGAGGACTGGTGGGCCGTCAGCGCCCCCCTGCTGGAACGGACCCTGGACCCCGAGCGCTACCCGCTCGCCGACCGCGTGGGCAGCGCGGTCGGCGGCTACCACCCCCGGACGATCTGGTCCTTCGGCCTCCAGTGCGTCCTGGACGGCCTCTCCCACCGCCTCGCCTCCCGCCCCAACCCCTAGGTCGTGTCCGCAGGGTCCCGCCTGCGCGGCGGGCGGCCGACGCTACTTTGCGGACACTCTCCAGGTCATGTCCGCAAAGTCCGCCCGGACGGGTGCTCAGGGCACGACGGCCCGCGCCGTTCGGGATCGGGCAGGGGCGCTGCGCTAGCGGTAACCGGTGGTGTTCGCCGGGAGGCCGGGGTCCTGGACCTCGACCAGGTAGCGCCAGGCGTCCGGGCGGCTGCCGTCCAGGTCCGTGAAGCCGTAGACCTGCGCCAGCTGACCGCTGGAGAGGGACCCGCCGTTCCAGCGGGAGACCTCCGGGTCCGCGGCCAGGGCCGCGACCGCGCGGCCCACGTACGCGGGGGTCTCGGAGATCGCGAAGTGCGGTGACTTGGTCAGCGCGTCCCGCCAGGTCTCCTCCGTCACGCCGTAGGCGTCGAGCATCATCTCCGAGCGCAGCCAGCCCGGCGTCAGCGCCACCGCCGTCGCCCCGCGCGGGCCCAGCTCGTGCCCGAGGGCGAACGCCATGCGCAGCACCGAGGACTTGGCGATGTCGTAGAAGAAGGACACCCGGTAGTGGTTCGTGTTGTAGTCGGCGGTGCCGTCCGTCATCTCCACCACCAGACCGCCCGGCTCGCGCAGCAGCAACGGCACCGCGAAGTGGCTGGTGACGGCGTGCGTCTCCACCGCCAGCCGCAACAGGCGCAGCCCCTTGTCCAGGTCGTGTTCCCAGACGGTGCTGTCCCACTCGAACAGCAGCTCCCCGCCCCAGATGTCGTTGACCAGCACGTCGAGGCGGCCCTGCTCGGTGTCGATCCGCCGGACCAGCGCTTCGACCTCCGCCGGCACCAGATGGTCGGCGACCACCGCGATCCCCCGGCCGCCCGCCGCGGTGACCAGCTCGGCGGTCTCCTCGATCGTCTCGGGCCGGTCGTACTCCGAGCGCCGGCCCCGGGTGCTGCGCCCCGACACGTACACGGTGGCGCCCTGCGCCCCCAACTGGACCGCGACGCCGCGGCCCGCGCCCCGCGTCGCCCCCGCGACGAGGGCCACCCTGCCTTCGAGAGTCATGCGCCGACCCTACGACGGCTCGCCCGCCCGCAGCCCGCCGGACACGGAGACCGCCGCCCCAGACAGCAGCAGCCCGACCGCCGCCACACCCAGCGCCGGGCCCGGCCCCCACATCGTCCAGGCGGCCCCGAACAGCAGGGACCCCGCGAACCGGGCCAGCGCCTGCGCCGTCTGGAGCACCGCCAGCCCCGTCGTGCGCAGTTCCGCGGGGACCAGCGGCGCGGCCGCGGCCATCAACACCCCGTCGGTGGCCGCGTAGAACAGGCCGAGGGCTGCCGGCACACCGACGACCAGCAGCGCCCCGGCCGGCAACGGGGCCAGGAGCAGCAGGCAGGCGCCGAGCAGAGCCGCGTGCCCGCCGAGGAAGACCCGGCCGCGCCCGACCCGGTCGGCGAGACGGCCCACGGGCACCGCGGCCAGCAGGAACACAGCCGCCGTACCGACGGGCAGCAGCGGGAACCACACGGCCGACAGCTCCAGCCGGCGTTGGAGCAGCAGGTAGAGGAAGGCGTCGCCGACGGTGAACAGGCCGAGCAGGGCGGCCGTGAGGCACAACCGCCGCAGGCCGGCGATCCGCAGGAGGGAGCGCACGGGCCGCGGCTGCGGCGCCGCCGGCCGCGCGACCGCGGGCGCGGGCGCGGGGGCCTGCCGTACGAACAGGGCGAGCATCACCAGGCCGAGGACGGCGACGCAGCAGCTCACGGTGAACACCGCCGCGTACCCGTCCACCGCCACCCACAGCACCCCGAAGGCGGCCAGCGGCCCCAGCAGCGCACCCGCCGTGTCGAGCGCCCGGTGCACCCCGAAGGCGCGGCCCTGCATCCCGGGCGGTACCGACAGCGAGATCAGCGCGTCGCGGGGTGCGGTGCGCAGGCCCTTGCCGGTCCGGTCGGCGGCGAGCACCGCCGCCACCGACCAGGGAGTGGTGACGGCGAGCAGGGCCGCCTTGCACACCGCGGAGAGCGCGTACCCGGTGCCGGCGACGAGCTTGTGGCGGCGGGTCCGGTCGGAGATCCGGCCGCCGACGAGGCGCAGCAGCGCGGTGGCGCCCTGGTGGAGACCGTCCAGGGCGCCGAAGGCGAGCGGGGACATGCCGAGTCCGGCCATCAGGTACAGCGGCAGGACGGCGGTGACCATCTCCGCGGAGACGTCCGTGACCAGGCTGACCAGTCCGAGCGCGAACACCGTGCCGGGTACGCCCCGCAAGGGGCCCTCGGGGGCCGGGGTGTCCGCGGAGACGTCCGCGGCCCGGCTGGTCGACAGGTACACGGATGCCTCCGGGGCCGGGTCAGAACCAGTTGACGGTGAGCGGGAACGCGGCCGTGACGGTCGTGCCCGTGGAGTCGGTCGCCGTCGCGGTGATCTGCACCGTGCCGACGGACCACGGCCTGCCGCTGATCCGGCCGCTGGTCGCGTCGACGCTCAGGCCCCAGGGCAGACCGGTGGCCGCGTACCGGACCGGTGGCCTGCCGCCGGTGGCGGTGAGCTGGACGGTGCAGGACTGGTTGAACTTGCAGGTCTGCGGACCCGGGTCGGCCAGCTTCAGACCACCCGCGGTCGGGGTCGGGGTCGGGGTGGGGGTGGGAGTCGAGGTAGGGGTCGGCGTCGGCGTGGGCTGCGTCGAGGTGTCGAACACCTCGCTGATCGGCTGGACGTTCGCCGCGTTGCCCGCGTGCGTCGCCGTACCGAAGAGGTCCTCGAAGGTCCGCAGCAGGTGGTGGTGGTTGAGGGCCGTGGCGTACTTGCCCGTCTTGACCTTCGCGCCGTGGAAGACGGTCGCGATCTGGTTCGACCCCAGGTAGTTGTCCTCGTCCCAGGTCAGCACCAGCAGGCTGTTGTTGGCCTTCGCCCACTGCGCGTAGGCGTCGAGGTTGTTCCTCGTCCAGGTGTCCCCGGTGCCGACGGAGCACGAGTGCATGTCGTTGCACTGGTTGGGGACCACGAAGGACAGGTCGGGCAGCGCCGCGAAGTTGTTCTGCGGGAACTGCGTCCACGTTTTGCCCGTGTTCAGCGGCACGTTCTTGAAGGCGAACCACGGGTTGTGCTTCTGTGCGTACTGGCCGTTCGTGCACGCCGTGGAACCCTCGCTCGGCAGGTCCTCGTTGTACGTCGCGAAGGTCTTGCCGGCCGCGATCAGCTCCTGGCCGAGGTTCGGCGCGGTCATCGACTGCGGGGTGTAGCAGCCGTCTCCCGTGATGCCCTGGGTGGATCCGGAGAAGAGGTTGAAGTAGTTCGGCTGGCTGGGGTGGGTGAGCGCCTTCATGCCGGTCAGGCTCGCGCCGCCGTTCGCCAGCTGGTTGATGTACGGGGCGTTCGCGCTGCCGATGATCTCCCCGTACTGCTTGTTCTCGTACACCACCACCACGACGTGGTCGTAGGAGGGCAGGGCCGCCGCCGCGGCGGCCGCCGGAGCGGCCGAACGGTGCTCGGCGGCCTGGGAGTTGGCGACGGTGAAGGCACCGAGCAGGCCGAGCGTGCCGATGCCGGCGACGGCGGCGGACCACAGGGCGCGGCGTCTCGTGCGCGCCGCCGGTGAGGGTGGGTGCGTGGGCATGGTGGATCTCCTCGTCGTTGTCGTCGGTGCTGTCGTTGTCGTCGGTGTGGTCGTCGGCGTCGTACGGGCCGGGTGATCGAGCGGGTCATTCCTCGCGTCGGGCCGCGCCGGCCACGGCGATGTTCAGGAACCGCGGCACGGGCCGCCCCCGGCCGCGGAAGTCCTCCGCGACCGCGGACCGCACCGCCGCCAGCCGTGCCTCGGGCAGCAGCACCAGCAGGCTCCGCCCCGGCCGCGGCCCGGGCGGCCACGCGCTCAGCGCCCCGGCCCGGCGGGCGCAGGACACCGCACGCGCCAGCTCCCGGGGGCGGTCCGCGGCCTCACCGCGCACGGCCATCAGCACCAGCCGTGCCCCCGAGGCCGCCGGGTCGAAGGCGACGTACCGCCGCCGCCGCTGCCGTGCGCCCAGCAGCAGGGCCCTGCCGCGCCGGGCGTGGAACACCGCCCGGCGCAGGCCGTCGTCCCCCTCCGGCAGGGCCCCGGCCAGCAGCCGGGCCAGGAACGCGCGGTCGGGTCGCTCGCCCGCCGCCGCGTGCACGTCGGCCACCGCCAGCGCCACCGCGCAGTCGGCCGGTTCCGCCGTCGCCAGTCCGGCGGCCCCCGTGAGCGAGCCCTGCACGTGCAGGTCCGTCCCGCCGCGGCCGTACCCGGCGCGCGCCAGGGCGCGCAGTACGGTGTACGGCCGGACGGCCCAGGCGGGAGCGTCGGGCAGCGGCCCGGACAGGGTGAGCGGCAGGTCGCAACTGTCCGCCGGATGAGCGAGGGAACTGAGCCGCACCAGGCCGTCGTCGCGGGGGGCCGCTGCGGCGGCCGTCGGCCAGCCGGCCGCGGCGACGAGCCCCGGGGAACCGAGCCGGAAGGCGTACGGTGCGCTCCACACCGCGGCGGGGGGCCGGCCGTGTGCGGCCTCCAGGGCGTACGCGACCAGACGGAACAGCGGATCGGCGGTGGCCCGCCGAGCCAGGTCGCCTCCGGCGCCGCCGGTCACCGGGTGTCCTTCCGGGCCAGCAGGCGGTAGGCGTTGCCGCCGTCCGTGCGGCGGGCGGCCGCCGTGCGCAGGGTGTCCAGTGCCGCCGCGGCCGCGAAGCACGGCAGCGCCGCCAGCCGTACGGCTTGGGCCAGGGCCCGGGTCCGGCGGGTGGCCGGCGGGCCCCACGGCCGGTCCGGGTCGGGGGCCAGCCGCGTCGCCGTCAGGGCCACCGCGCCGAAGAAGTCGTTGCCCTGGTGGGCCGGCCCGTGTTCCTCGGCGACGACGGTGAACCCCCGGTCGGCCAGCGCCTCGCGCAGGTTCGCGGCGGGGGCGAGGTGCTGGTGCTGCGGCTGGAACCAGGGCAGCCAGGCCGGGCCGAGGAGCCGCGCCATCCGCGACTCCGGGTCGGGCAGCTCGATCGCCAGGAACCCGCCGGGGGCGAGGACGGCGGCCGCCGCGTCCAGTTCGGCCAGCGGATCCCGGGTGTGCTCCAGGTAGTGGTACATGCTGACCACCTCGTACTGGCCCGCCAGCTTCGGGGCGAACTCCGGGAACTGCCCCTGGTATCCGGTCTCCACCCAGCCGCGCCGCTCCGCCTCCCGGACCCCGTCGCCCATGTCCAGCCCGTCGAACCGGGTACGCGGCCACACGGCCCGCGCCGCGTTGCAGAAGTGCCCGTGCCCGGTGCCGACGTCGAGCCAGGACACCGGTTCCGCGTGGGGGAGGAGCATCTCGGCGCGCCCCCGGTAGGCGGCGCCCAGCCTGCCGAAGACCGTGCCGGCCCCCTCGCCGCCGCGCCCGTCGTAGAAGTCGCGGTAGTAGAACTCCAGCCCCTCCGGGGTCAGCCGGGGGTTCTGGAAGACGTGCCCGCAGTCCCCGCACCGCTCCAGGGTGAACCGGCCGGGCTTGCCCTGGAGCAGGTCGGGCACCCGGACGCGGACCGACAGCCGGGCGGAGCCGCACCACGGGCAGTCCGGGCGGCGCGCCTCCAGGAAGCGGTCGGTGCCCGCGGCCAGGTCCTCCCGGTAGGCGGCCGCCCGCGCGGCGTCGGGAGCGTCGTCCCGCCCGGCCGCCCGGGCCGCCCCGGCCGTACGCAGACCCGCCCTGAGGGAGCGCACCGGCCTGGCGGCGGTCGCCCGGGCCAGATCGGCCGGCCGCAGCGGCGAGCCGGACCCGCCCAGCACCAGGTACGGCTGGAGCCAGTACAGCCCGGCCGCGGCCGCCCCCCACCGGCCCTGGCGTACGGCGACACCCGCCAGCAGCGCCAGCCCGCCCAGCTGTGCGGCGGCCAGCGCGCCCGGCGGCAGCCCCTGGGCCCGCAGCTCCGCGGCGCGCGCCGGGCCGCCGGGGTCCCCGGGACCTCCGCAGCTCAGGCCGGGGGCGACGGCCAGCCCCGTCGTGTCGGCGGCGTACTCCTTCAAACGGCGCGTCAGCGCCAGCAGTTCCGCCGGGTCCGGGCGCGGACCGCCCGGATCCACCCCGGCCCGCTCCAGCACCTCCTCGGTGACGAGGACGGCGAAGCCGGCCCCGCGCCCCTCACCCAGCCGGTCCCACCGGTAGCGCGCGGGGTCGACCAGCCGCAGCAGCCCCAGCGCCCGCTCGGCGGCCAGGTCCGCGGGCAGCAGGTCCAGCACCCGCAGCCCTTCCCCCTCCGCGTACGCGCAGGCGGCGAGGAAGGTCGCCGGATCGGGTTCGACCCCGCGGGCGGTCAGCAGCCGCCACCCGGCGGGCCGCGGCACCCCGGCCGACGTGCGCGGGACCACCGGCAGCACGGGCAGGTCCCGCAGCCGGAACGCGGCCCGTACGGTGCCCGCACCGAGGGCGGCCAGTAACACCGCGGAGGTCCAGCGGACCCCGGAGAGCGGAGGGTGCGTCATGTCAGCTTCTCCAACCGGTCGGCCGCGGCGGCGGCCCCGCCCGCCGCGGCGAATGAGGCCTGAATCCGCCGGGCGGCCCGGCGGTGGCCGGGGTCGTCCAGTACGGAGGTGAGCGCGTCGCGCAGTTCCTCGGCCCGCGTCCTGCCGAACCGCACCCGGATCCCCGCCCCGGCCTCGACGACCTGACGGGCCACGATCGGCTGGTCGTCCCGGATGGGGGCGACGACCAGGGGCAGTCCGTGCGCGAGGGCCTCGCAGACGGTGTTGTGCCCGGCATGGCACACCACCGCGTCCAGGTGCGGCAGCAGCGCCGGCTGCGGGACGCTCTCCTGGAGCAGCACGTGGTCCGGCACCTCCCCGACCAGTGAGGGGGGCGCCGCCAGGACCAACTGGACGTCGTCGGCGAGCCGTTCGGCGGCGCCCAGTACCGCGTCGTAGAACCGGCTCCCGGCCTCCTGGTTGAGGGTGCCGAGGGAGACCAGCACCCGCCGGCGCCCCGGGTCCAGGCGCCGCCAGGGGAAACCGGCCGGGGCCGGGCGGGCCCCGAACGCCGGACCGACGTACGCGTGGTGCGGGGGGAAGTCACCGGTCGTTCCGACCAGTTCGGGGGTGGAGAAGACCAGCACCAGTCGCTCGGAGAACCGCGGGTCCCACTCCGGCCGCTCCCGGCCCGCGCCGTACTCGGCGAGCAGGCCGGCGATCTGCCCGGCCACCCACTCCCCGACCTTCGGGAAGTCCGCGAAGGGACGGGTCAGTTCGGCCGAGGTGCTGGCGGACGTCGCCCAGGGGACGCCGAGCCGACGGGCGACCAGCGGTCCGGCCAGCGCCTGCTGGTCGGCGACCACCACATCCGGTCCGAAGGTGCGCACGGCCCGCTCCACGCCCGGCACCATCGCCCGGGCCAGCGGCACCAGCGCCTCCTCCCACAGGAACCGCAGCGCACCCACCCCGCGCAGGTCCCGCCAGCGCTCGTGGAGCGCCGTGTACGCGCCGCCCGCCTCCTCGCCGGCGGGCAGGACCCGGGCCTGTGCCGGCAGCAGCCGGGTGAGCGCGGCGGCCGGTCCGGTCCAGGCGACCTCGTGTCCCCTGGAGGCGAGTTCGGCCCCCACGGCCACGGTCGGATTGACGTGCCCCGCCAGCGGCGGCACGGTGAACAGCACCCTCACGGGACCAGAGCTCCCACCCGCGGCCGGACCGCCGCCGCAGCCGTCGGCGTCGCCGTCACTGTCGCGGCGACATGGGCGAGCACGGCTTCCCGCAGGACCCCGCTGCTCTCCTTGAGGACGTCGTGCCCCAGGTCCGGCAGGATCCGCAGTTCGCAGCGCGGTGCGTGACGGGCCAGCTCCCGCGCCCCGGGCACCAGCTCGGAGTGCTCCCCGCAGACGATCAGGGCCGGGCAGCCCAGCCGGGCGTAGTCGGCCGGGGTGAAGGGGCGGCTCGCGGCGACGTCGTCGATGAGCGACGTGCGGTTGAGGAGGGCGTCGGCGATGGCCGTCAGGTTGGCGGCCTTGCGCAGGCGCAGGGTGCGCAGCTCCGCGGGCACGGGACTGTCCTCCAGGCTGAGGGCGGCGGCCGACAGGGTGTCCACCATGTTCTCCACCCAGGCTCCGCCGAGCGGGGGTTCGAGGAGGGTGAGACCGCTGACGAGGCCGGGCCGGGCCAGCGCGGCGTGCAGGGCGAGGGTCCCGCCGTAGCTGTTGCCGACCAGGTGCACGCGGCGGTGACCCAGGCCGAGCGCGCCGAGCAGCGCGAACAGGTCGCGTACGGCGGTGCGGCTGTCGTAGCCGGTGGCCGGGCGTTCGGTTCGGCCGTGGCCGCGCAGGTCGTAGAGGACGACCTCGTGACCGGACCTGGCCACCGGTACGGCCAGCGGGCAGTAGAAGGAGGAGAGGTTGTCGACGACCAGGCCGTGCAGGAACACCACGACGGGACGGTCGGGGGCGTCGGCGCCGGCGGCGGCCGGGAGCCTCTGGACGTGGAAGCGGAGGGAGTTCGCGGGGACGACGGCCATGGCGGGCTCAGCCGGCCGACGCGGACGGGCCGCCCGCCGAGACCCGGGCCAGGGAGGTCCGGGTGATCCGGCCGATGTGGGAGACGAGTTCGCCGACGGACATGGCCAGGATGGCGTCCATGTCCTTCTCCGCGAGGAAGCCCATCAGGTCCACGTCGGCGCCGTAGCGATGGTGGAGCAGCTCGGCGAGCGCGACGAACTCCACGCTCTCCAGGGCGAGGTCCTCGTTGAACGTCGTCTTCATCGTGACCTCCTCCGCGAGGAGGTACTCGTCGCCGACGATCTCCACGAGCATGCCGGTGATCTCGGCGAGGATGTCAGTTGCCATGACGGGTCTCCGTGAGGTGGAAGGGGACGGCGGGCGGCGCCGCCGAGGGGTGGGGGGTCCAGGCGACGACGTGATCGGGCGGTGTGTCGGCGAGCGGGCCGTCGGGGCCCGGGAGGACGGTGGTGCGGACCGGGTACGGGGTGCCGTCGGGGGACGTCACGACCAGCCCACCGGAATCCGGATCGCCGGCCACCCGCCAGTCCCGGGGCCGGCCGCCCAGCCCGGTGCCGGCCGCCTTCGCGGCGGCCTCCTTGGCGCACCACAGCGCGGTCAGCGCGGCCGGCAGGCCCGTGTCCCCATGAGCGGCCGGCCGTCCGGCGGGCTGCGCGGCTGGACTCTCGGCGAGCCGTTCGGCGAGGCGGAGTTCGTCCGGTCCGAGAGCGATCCGGACCAGCGCGTCCGGGTCGGCGGTCACCGACTCGACGTCGATGCCGACCGGGCGGCCGGGGTGGGCGAGGGCGACCGCGATCCGGTCCTTGTGGGAGATCGACAGCCGGAAGCCGCGGGTCAGCGGCCCCTCGGCCACCGGCCGGCCGGCGGGGTCGTTGCCGACCGGCACCTCGGCCGGGAACACCGGCCCGGCCCCGCCGTCCCACAGCAGCCCGCGCAGCGCGTCCTTGGCCGCGATCCGGCCCAGCAGCCAGGGCGCCCGGGCCCGCGGCGCCAGCCGCTCGTAGACCTCCCGCTCGGCGGCGCCGAGGTAGCGGCGCATCACCAGCTCCTGCGAGGCGGGATCGCTCCAGCGGCGGCGGGCCAGGCACCAGCCCTCGGGCCGGGGCTCGCCGATGCCGCAGACCTCCGGGGTGAACTTCATCGGCCAGACCCGCTCGTCGGCGCCGAAGCGGCGGTACGTCCACCCCTCGATCCGGGCCCACACCCCGCCGCCGGGCCCGCGCAGCTCGACGTCCCCGCGTACGGTGACGTCCTGCACGGCACGGATCCTGGCGGTCGCCGTGATCAGCTCCGGCGGGGCGGGAGGCGGGCCGTAGAAGCGGATGCGGTCCACGCTCGCCGGGAACACCAGCCGGTCCACCGGGAGCCGCAGCTGCATCCAGTGCCCGAAGAGCTGCCCGGCGGCGTCGAGGAGCGCACCCGGGTCGGGCAGGGCCCGCAGCACGCCGTGGATGCCGTCCGCGCCGACGGTGCGGACCTCGTGGACCCCGGCGAAACGCGGCCCGTGGAACATCCACCGGTCCCGGTAGAGGGCCGCCGCGCTCACGGGGGCCGGGCCGGCGTCGCGCAGCGGCGTGCCGTCGGGGGAGGGCGGCGCCCCGTACCGTTCGCCGAACAGCACGACCACCGAGGCGTACTCGCCGAGCGTGACGCGCATCCGGCCGGGCCCGTCCGGGCGGACGGAGACCCGGACCTCGACGGCCGGTTCGACGGCGAGCCACCGCAGGGCCCGTACGTCCTCGTAGCCGACGACGGCGAGGCCGGCCGGGGCGTACCGCCGGGCGGCGTCGGCGGCCAGCTCCAGCATGGTGGTCATGGGCACGACGGGGAACCGGTCGGAGTCCTCGGCCCAGTCGTCGGGCTGCAGGTACACGCAGTGGTCGCGCACGTAGGGCAGCGCGGCGAGGGAGAGCCGCGACGTCCGCGTCCCGCCGTGGGCCGCCGCCCCGCCCCCCGGCCACGCCCCCGGGCCCCGGCCCGCTGCGGATGCCGCCCAGGCCTCGGTCACGGCCCGGGCGGCCGCGTCGCTGTCGGCGAGCACGGCGTCCAGCGCGGACAGCAGCACCGGCCGGTCCACGGGCGGCGCGACCGGGGCGGGGGCAGGGGCAGAGGCCGGCGCCGGGGCGAGGAGTCCGGCCAGGGAGGCCCGGGCCGACGCGCCCAGCCGCACCAACGGCGATCCGAGGTCCAGGGGGACGGCCCGGCCCGTACCGGCGCCCGCGGGGCGGTCCGGTACGGCGGCGCCGACCGGGGACCGGCCTCCCCGGGCCCCGGCTGACACCCGGGCCCCTGGGCGGTCGCGGGGCCCGGCCCCGGCCCCGGCCTCGGGCCCCGTCGAGCCTCCCACGGGGAATACCGCGTGGCCCTCCGTCCAGAGGGCGGCGCGGGTGCGGTCGAGGGCCGCGAGTCCGCCGAGCCGGGGCGAGGAGGTGGACACCGACAGGTGGGGGCGGTCGCGGAGGGTGTCCTCGACGAAGCCGTGCAGGCTCCCCGGCCCCAGGGTGACGAAGGTCCGCACGCCCTGCTCCTCGTACAGGGCCACCGTGAGCTCGCGGAAGCGGACCGGCTCCAGCAGGTGCCGCACCACCAGGTCCCGCACGTCCTGCGGGGCCGAGGGGAACGGAGCGCACGTCGTCGCCGACCACACCGGGAGGGCGCCGGGACCGAGCGGCAGCCGGTCGAAGGCCGCACGGACCTGGCCGAGGTACGGCTCCCACATCGGGGTGTGGAAACCCGAACGGAACGGCAGCTCCTGACCGAGGACCCCGTCGGTCCGCAGGCGGGCGACGACGGCCGCCACCTGGTCCGGATCGCCGCAGACCACCGACTGGTGCGGGCAGTTGTCATGACTGACCACCACCCGGTCCATGCCGTGCAGCGCGGCCCGCGCCCGCGGCGCGCCGCAGCCCAGCGCCGCGTACACGAGGTCCGGGACCCGCAGGTCGCCCGGCCGCAGCGAGTCCAGGAAGGTGTCGGCCGCCTCCTGCGGATACATGCCTGCGGCCACCATCGCCGCCCACTCGCCCAGGCTGTGGCCCGCCAGTACGTCGGCCTCGATGCCGAGGGCCGGCAGGACCCGGGCGAAGAACCGGCCGGTCGCGATCGCGTCCAGGGCCCGTTCCATGAGCGACGCACCACGGGTGAGCCGGGGCGGCGCCAGTGCGAACCGCTCCGCGACGTCGTCGACCACCGGCGCGAACTCCGGCTCCAGGCCGGGAAACAGGAACGCCACCCGGCCGCCCAGCGGCTGCGGCGCGAACCACACGTCGCCGCGACCGCGCCACGCACGGCCGCGCCCCACCACCTTCGCCGCCAGCGCCAGCCGCTGCGGCGTCGGCCCGACCACCGCGACCCGGCAGGGCCCCTCGCCCCCGGACACCGGGGAGGCGGCCGCCAGCCGCGCCGACAGCTCCGCCGGGGTGTCCGCCCCGATCAGGAGCACGTCACCGTGCGCGGCCGGGCCCACCGGTGCGGCCGCGCCGCCCAGCGGCAGGAACCGCCGGACCGGCAGCCGGGGGCGCCCGGCCGCCGGGGCCTCCTCCAGCACCACGTGCGCGTTGATCCCGCCGAAGCCGAAGGCGTTGACCCCGGCCCGGCGGGGTGCCGGACCGCGCTCCCACGGCTGCGCCGCGGTCACCGGCCGCATCCGGGTCCGGGCCAGGTCCGGGTGCGGCTCCTCCAGGTGGAGCGTCGGCGGCAGCACCCCCTCGTGCACCGCGAGCGCGGCCTTGATCAGCCCGGCCATGCCGGAGGCCTGCATCGTGTGGCCTAGCATCGACTTCACCGAACCGAAGCCGATCCCGGTCCCCTGCGGCCCGGGCGGGCCGAACACCTGCGCCAGGGTGTCCAGTTCGGCGGCGTCACCGACCGGGGTGCCCGTCCCGTGGGCCTCCAGCAGCCCCAGCGCGCCCGCCTCCCGCGGGTCCAGGCCGGCTTCCCGCCAGGCCCGCTCCAGCGCCCGTACCTGGCCCGCGACCAGCGGGCTCATCAGGCTCGCCGCGCGGCCGTCCCCGGCCACGCCCGTTCCCCGGACCACCGCGTACACGCGGTCGCCGTCCCGCTCGGCGTCCGCCAGCCGTTTGAGGAGGACCACCCCGGTGCCCTCGGACAGCAGGGTCCCGTCGGCCCTGCGGTCGAAGGGCCGGATGCGTTCGCTCGGGCTGAGCGCCCGCAGCTGGGTGAAGACGCTCCACAGCGTCGCGATGTGGCAGTGGTGCACCGCCCCCGCCACCACCGCGTCGCAGCGCCCGCCCGCCAGCAGTGCCACGGCCTGGTCCACCGCCAGCAGGGAGGAGGCGCAGGCCGCGTCGAGGGTGTAGGCGGGTCCGCGCAGGTCCAGCCGGTTCGCGGTCCGGGCCGCCGTGAAGCTGGGGACCAGCCCGATCGACGCGTCGGGCCGTTCGGGACCCAGCGCGTCCTGGAACGCCGACCGCACGGCCGCGATCCGCCGCTCGTCCAGCTCCGGCGCCAGCTCGCGCAAGGTCTGCGCCAACTGGTGCGCCGTACGCACCCGTTGGTCGAGCCGGGCGGTGGCCACCCCCATGAAGCCGCCCCGGCCCAGCACCACCCCGACACGTGAGCGGTCGGCCGGCAGCCGCTCCTCGCCGCCGGCGTCGGCGATCGCCTCGGCCGTCGCGTGCAGGGCCAGCATCTGGTCCGGCTCGGCGCCCTCCACGGCGGCCGGCATGATCCCGAACCGGGTCGGGTCGAAGGCGGCGAGGCCGTCGACGAAGCCGCCGCGCCGACAGTAGAAGCGGTCGCCGGCAGCGGGCCCGGTGGCCGCCTCCGGATCGAAGTAGACGGCCGGGTCCCAGCGTTCGGGCGGGACCTCGCCGATGGAGTCCGTGCCGGCGAGGAGGTTGCGGCGGTAGGCGGCGAGATCCGGGGCTCCGGGGAACACCGCGCCCATCCCGACGATCGCCGCGTCGGTCGGGCGGGGGCCGGTGTTCCGCCGTCGCTCACTCATCGCCGCCGTCCTCGGCCGCCGCCTGCGCCATCAGGACGACCTGTACGTCGGTCCCGCGGGCCAGTTCGTCGAGGAAGGCGGCAGTGCCGGCGTCCGGCGGGAGGAGCGGGACACCGCGCCGGGCGTAGGCACGCTCCAGCTCGGGCGTGACCATCCCGCCCGCCTCGGCCGCCCAGGGGCCCCAGTCGACGGACAGCACCCGCCCGGGGAAGGACTGCGCCCAGGCGTGCGCGAGGCCGTCGAGGGCGTCGTTCGCCGCGGCGTAGTCGCTCTGCCCGCGGTTCCCGTACACCCCCGCGACGCTCCCGAACAGGGCGAGGAAGCGGGGGGCGGGCCACGCCCCGTGCTCGGCGGCCGCGGCGGCCAGGTGCCGGGCGCCGGCCACCTTCGTGGTGAACACCTCGGCGAAGTCCGCCGGCCGCTTGTCGCGCAGCAGCCCGTCGCGCAGGATCCCGGCGCCGTGCACGATGCCGTCCAGCCGCCCGTGGCGCTCCCGTACGTCGGCCACGACCGCCCGTACGGCGCGCTCGTCGGTGACGTCCGCGCAGTGGTAGCGGACGGAGGCCGCCACCGTGGCGAGGGCGGTGAGGGTGGTGCGTACCTCGCGCTCGGCGAGGATCCGCGAGGCAGCCGTCTCGATCTCGGCGGGCCTGCGCACGCCGGAGGCGATCAGGGCGGCGCGCAGCGCGACACGGTCCTGGGCCTGCCCGAACTCGTCCTCGGCGGCGGGCGGCCGGGGCGTACGCCCGAGGAGTTCGATGTGGCATCCGGTGGCGCGGGCCAGGGCGAGCGCGGTGCGGGCGGTGATCCCGCGGGCCCCGCCCGTGAGGAGGACCACCGAGCCCGGGTCCAGGACGGCCGGCCGGGGGCCGGGCCCGTCGGCGGCGGGCAGGGCGGCCAGCACCGGGCGGCGGGCGGCGCGGGCACCGTCGAGGGTGTAGCCGACGGAGGCCGGGCCGTCCGGCCCGTCCGTTGCGAGCTCGCGGACGAGTTGTGCGGCGACGCGCTCCGGGTCCTCCTTGGGGTGGACGTCCACCGCGCGCACCAGCGCGGCGGGGAATTCGAGGGCGGCGCTGCGGGCGAAACCGTGCAGGCCGGCTCCGCCGGGGCCGCCGGAGGCCGCGACGAGCAGGAGCCGCGGAACCCCGCCGGTCAGGGCGTCGCGCAGGCCCGGGAAGACTTCGGGCAGCACCGGTTCGGTTCCCGCCCGCAGCGAGGACAGGTCCACGATGCCGTCGAGTCCGGTCCCGGCCCCGGCCTCCTGCAGGGTCTGCGGCTCGGCGCCCAGGGCGTCCAGGGCGTCGGCGAGGGCGGACGCGAGGCCCTGGTCGTCCTCGACGATCCCGATCCGCAGACCGTCCAGGGATGCCGGGTCGCCGTCGGCAGGTGGGACGGGGCACAGGTCCACGCGGAGCCGGGTGACCGGTGGGGTGGTGGGGAGCGGCGCCGGCGCGAGTGCGGCGGGTTGCGGTTCGGCGGTCGGGGCGCCGGGGGCGTGGGCGATGACCCAGTCCACGATCGCGCGCAGCGTTTTGATCCGGGACAGCTCCTCGACCGCGGACTCGGCGGAGCCGCCCGGGTCCTGGGGAAGGCCGATCCGGTCGGCGAGGGCTCCGATGATCTCCACGCGCTTGATGGAGTCGATGGAGAGGTCGGCCTCCAGGTCCAGCTCGGGGTCGAGCATGTCCAGGGGATAGCCGGTCCGGACGTGGACGATCTCCAGGACCACGTCCATGACGTCCTCGGCGGAGCGGCGGGCGGGGGCGGGGGCTTCGGCGGGGGCGGTTCCGGCGGGGCCGGGCGCGCGCCGGGGCGTCTCCTCGGGCACCGAACGGTGCCCGGCGTCGGAAAGTGCCGCGGTGGTGCGTTCGGCGCCCTGCGGGGATCGCCCCGACACACTCCCGACCCCGCCGGAACCGCCCTGCCCGTCGGGCAGCCGGGAGGAGCCCAAGTAGGCCAGCAGGATGTCCCGTTGCGCCTCCACGAGGGCGCGGGCGCCCCGCAAGTACTCCAGCACCGCCTCCTCGCGGACCTTCCCCTCGTCGGCCATCGCCGTCTCCTTCTCCGTGGCCGGGTGGGCCTGGACTCGTCGGGCCGGGCGGAGGCCGCCCGGTACCGGGGTGCCGTTCGACGTGCGGACCAGGTGGCCGTCGACCAGCCAGCCCGGGCGGCGTGGCGCCCGGTCGGGGAGACGGGAGGTGCGGCCGCGGAACAGCGCGTCCGGCGCCACCGGTACGCCCGCCGCAGCCAGTTCGGCCAGCGCCGTGACCAGCCGGACCAGGCCGTGCTCACCCGGCACGTCCAGCGGCACCACCGTGTGCGGGCGCTCGCGGAGGATCCGGCCGACGAGTCCGGTCAGGACCCGGCCGGGCCCCGCCTCCACGAAGGTCCGGACGCCGGCCGCGTACATGGCCTCCACCTGCTCCACGAACCGGACCGGCTCCGCGACCTGGCGTGCGGCAAGGCTCCGTACTCCTTCGGCCGTCGCCGGATACCGCTCGGCCGTCGTGTTCGACCACACCGGGATGGCCGGAGCGGTCACCGCCGTCCCGTTCAGTTCGCCGGCCAGCGCGGCCGCCGCCCCCGCCACCACCTCGCTGTGGAACGCGCAGGCCACCGGGATCGGCTCCGCCGACAGGCCCGCCTCCCGCAGGGCGGTCACCGCCGCGGCGACGGCCGACGAGGGGCCCGAGATCACGCACTGCCGGGGCGCGTTGTGGTTCGCGACCACGCATCCCGCCCGGGCGGCGAGGTCCCGTACCTCCTCCGGCGCGGCCGACACCGCCGCCATCGCCCCCGGATCCGCGCCGGCGGCCGCCAGGATGGCCTCGGCGCGGCGTTCGCTCAGCCGCAGCAGGGTCGGCATGTCGTAGGCCCCGGCCGCCCACAGCGCGGTGAGCTCCCCGTACGAGTGCCCGGCCACGCAGTCCGGCCGTACGCCGAGCTCGCCGAGCAGCAGGTGCGCCGCGGCCCCCGCCAGGCCCAGGGCCGGCTGGGCCACCCGGGTGTCCGTGACCGCGGCCCGCTGCCCGGCCCGCGCCTCGGCGGTGAACGCGGCCGGCGGGAACATCGCCGACACCACGTTCGGGGGAGCCGTGTCCAGCAGGCCGCGCAGGCCGGGGAAGGAGGTGAACAACTGGCCGAGCATGCCGGGGCGTTGGCTGCCCTGCCCGGGGAAGAGGAACGCGACCCCGCCCGGCTCCGTCCCTTCCGCCCGTACGTGGACCCCGTCGCCCGGGGTGAAGGAGCGGGCCCGCTCCAGCCGGGCCGCCAGCTCGTCCAGTCCGCCGGCCACGACCGCCACCGTCACGGGGCCGGTCCCGTCGGCGGAGGTCTCCGCCGCGAGGTCCCGCAGGGTCCAGGGGCGCCCGGCGGTGTCGTTCTGCTCCAGGCGCGCCGCGAGCCGTGCCATGGCGCGGGCCGCCGACCGCCGGTCCGCTCCGCGGAAGCAGAACAGCTCGGCGGGCCATTCCTCCAGACCGTGCCGGGGCTCGTCCGCGCCGCCGTAACCGGCGAGCACCGCGTGGTAGTTGGTGCCGCCGAAACCGAAGGCGCTCACCCCGGCGACGCGCCGCCGTGCGGGTACGGCCCAGGGGCGGGCCTCGGTGTCGAAGGAGAAGGGGCTGGTCTGCGGCCGCCAGGCGGGGTTCGGGGTGTCGATGTGGAGGGTGGGCGGCCGTACCCCCGCGTGCACGGCCCGGGCGGCCTTGATCAGCCCGGCGAGTCCGGCCGCGCACTTGGTGTGTCCGAGCTGCGATTTCACCGAACCCAGGGAGCAGGATCCGGCGGTGGCCCCGGACGCGGTGAACAGATCGCTCAGCACGGTCAGTTCGGTGCTGTCGCCCACCACCGTGCCGGTGCCGTGCGCCTCGACGAGACCGACGTCGGCCGGGGCGACGCCCGCTCGCGCGTAGGCCCGTTCCAGGGCCCGCCGCTGACCCTCGGGGCGGGGGGCGGTCAGGCCGAGGGACCTGCCGTCGCTGGCGGCTCCCACCGCCTTGATCACGGCGTACACCCGGTCGCCGTCGCGTTCGGCGTCCGCCAGCCGCTTCAGTACGACGGCGCCGACGCCCTCACCGAGGGCGATCCCGTCGGCGGCGGCGTCGAAGGGCCGGCAGCGGCCGCCTGGGGACAGGGCGCGGACGGAGGCGAACATCAGGTAGTCGTTGATGCCGTTGTGCACGTCGGCGCCGCCGCACAGCACCATGTCGCTGTCGCCGTCGCGCAGTTGGCGGCAGGCGAGGTCGAGGGCGGCGAGGGAGGAGGCGCAGGCGGCGTCGACGGTGCAGTTCGCACCGCCCAGGTCCAGGCGGTTGGCGACCCGGCCGGCGATGACGTTGGCGAGGATCCCGGGGAAGGAGTCCTCGGTGAGTCGCGGCAGCTGCTCGTCCAGGGCGGCCGGGAGGTCCCCCAGGTAGGCCGGGTGCAGGGCGCGCAGCCCGTAGGCGCCGGCCAGTTCGGTGCCGGCCTCCGCCCCGAAGACCACCGATGTCCGGGAGCGGTCGAAGGCGCGGTCCTTGCCGTAACCGGCGTCGCCCAGGGCCCGTGCGGAGATCTCCAGGGCCAGCAGCTGCACCGGTTCGATCGCGGAGAGGGAGGCGGGCGGAATGCCGTGGGCGAGCGCGTCGAAGGGCACCGGGCCGAGGAAGCCGCCCCAGCGGGAGGGCGTGCGCTCCCCGGCCCGGGCCGGATCGGTGTCGTAGTAGAGCGCCGGGTCCCAGCGTTCGGCCGGCACCTCGGTGACCGCGTCCGTCCCGGCGAGGACCATCGCCCAGTAGGCGGCGAGGTCCGGTGCACCCGGGTAGGCGCAGGCCATGCCCACGATGGCGACGTCGAGCGGGTCCGCGTCCGCACGCGGCCGCCCGGCGGCCGCCAGTTCCCCGGCCCGCCGCTCCAGCCACGCCGTGGCGCCCTCGGTGACCTGGTCGTGCAGCGCCGCGACCGTGGTGGTCCGCGTGCGCAGGGTCGCCGCCTGGCCGAGCATGAACAGCCCGTCCGCCGCCTGCCGTTCCTCGGAGACGCGCTCCGGTGCGCCGCCGCCGGGGGGCCGTCGCAGGCCCTTGCTCGCTACACGCAGCCGGCCCAGGTTGAGCCGCTCCAGCTCCTCCCACATCTCGCGCGGTTCGACGCCGCTCTCCGCCAGCCGCCGCCGGGTCGCCTCGAAGGTCGCGGCGTACGGGGTGGACGCGCAGCGGGTGGCGTGCCCGGGCGCGGTGTGCAGCAGCACGGTGTCCGTGCACTCCACCGCTGTCCGCTGGAAGCCCGGCAGTACCGCGCCGGCCGCGACGGCCTCCTCCGTGAACAGGTACGCGGTGCCCATCAGCACCCCGACCCGGGCGCCCCGCGCGGCCAGCGGGGCCGCGGCCGCCACCGCCATCGCGGCGGACCGCTCGTCGTGGATCCCGCCCGCGAACAGCACGTCCAGGGCGGCCGGGTCGGGGCAGGAGCGCAGCAGCAGCTCGATCTGTTCCTCCCAGAGGGGGAACGAGGCGCGCGGTCCGACGTGCCCGCCGCACTCCAGGCCCTCGAAGACGAACCGCCGTGCGCCTTCGGCGAGGTACCGCTCCAGCAGGCCCGGTGAGGGCACGTGCAGGTGGGTGCGGATCCCGGCCGTCTCCAGCGGGGCGGCCTGCGCCGGGGTGCCGCCGGCGATGACCGCGTACGGGGGGCGGGCCTCGGTCACGGCCGCGAGCTGCTCGCGCCGCAGCTCGGGCGGGGCGAAGCCGAGCAGCCCCACGCCCCACGGGAGGTCCCCGAGCCGCTCGGCGGTCTCGGTGAGGAGCCGGCGTACGTCGGGGCCCTCCATCACGGCCAGCGCGAGGTAGGGGACCCCGCCCGCGGCGGCGACCGCCGCGGCGAAGGCCGCCTGGTCGCTCACCCGGGTCATCGGTCCCTGCGCGACGGGCAGCGGCTGCCGGAGGGGCTCGGCCCGCACGGCGGCCGCCAGATGCCCGGTGACGGCCTCCCGTACGGCCTGCAGCACGCCGCCGGTGGTCCGGTGCCGGGCGGCCAGCCGGGCCGCGGACGCCCCGTCCTGCCCGACGGGCAGGAGCTGCGTGCGCAGGTCCCGGGCGCCGAGCAGGGCGGCCACCGGACCTTCGGGCGGGGTCAGGTCGGGGCGCGTGAACACCCGGTGTCCGTCCAGAAGACGGGTCTGCGCCCCGTCCATCGCGCGCAGCGCCGCCGCCACTTCGTCCGGCAGGTCGGCCTCGCCCTCGACGGTCAGGGCCAGTTGTACGTCGAGCAGCACCCCGGCGGCCCCGCCCGCGACGGCCGCGGCCGCCGTGTGCGGCCCGATCCCGCCGAAGGCCCGTACCGGCACGGTGATCGCGGGGTCCCCGAGGAGCCGCTGCAGCAGTACGAAGGTGGTGCTCCCGCCGACCCGGCCGCCGGCCTCGTGCCCCTTGGCGACGAGGCAGTGCGCGCCCGCGGCCACGGCGGCGGCGCCTTCCGCCGGGCCGGTGACCTCGGCCCAGACACGGGGCCGGCCCGCCGCGGCGGCCCAGTCGGCCACGCGCCGGGCGGTGAACGCCGCGGGGTCGGCGAGCAGCACCGTGTCCACCTCCGCGGGGAGGTCCCCCGGGCCGACGGGGCAGTGGGCGGGGATCCGCACTCCGTACCGGCCCGCGCTCGCGCCGGCTCCGGGGGAGGCGCCGCCGAGCCGGCGGCCCGTCTCGGCGAGCGCGCGGCGGGCGGCGCTCGCGTCCCGCCCGAGATCGAGCAGCCCGAGGGCCCCGGCCCGCTCGGCGGCGGTCACGATCCCCGGGCGGGGCTCCTCGAAGGGACAGACCGCGACGACCAGGTCGCGGACGGCGGGTGACTGTGGGGGATGGGGGATCACGAGCGCTCCTCTTCCAGTGCTGTGTGACATGACGCATGGCAGGACGGAAGAACGGGAGAACGAGCGAGCCGGCGGGCGGCGGGCGGCGGGCGGAAGCGGCGGGCGGGGGGAGCGGCACGGCCGGGAGACGCGGCGGGCTTGAACGATGGTCAAACACCCGGACGCCGCGTTGCATCGTGCGGGGCACGCAGTGCACTGTCAACAGCCATGCGGAGTAGGGCGCTTCGCATTATCGGCACCCCGGCCCCGCCCGGCGCGCCCCGCAGGAGGGCCGACGCCCGGCCCCCGCCGAGCCGGTGACCTGCGGCGATCGCAGCCCGGCGGGGGCCGGTCCGGCCGCACGGGCCGGCGTACGGCCGACCCGGGGGCATGCCGCACCGGTATGCCTAGCCGCCCACCGGGCATGAACGTCACGCCCGCCGCGGCAAGTTGTTCACCGGACGAGCCCTTACAGGTACAGCCCCGCGCGGTTACCGTCCGGTCATGACGCCCACCCTCGCGCAGCTCCGGTACCTCGTCGCCGTCGCGGACTGCCGGTCCATCACCGGCGCCGCGGCCTCGGTCTTCGTCGCCCAGTCCGCCCTGTCCCGGGCCGTCCAGGCCATGGAGCGGGACCTGGGCGTCGAACTCCTCGCCCGCCGGGGAAGGGGGGTGGACCTCACACCGGAGGGGGCCCGGGTCGTCCGGTTGGCCCGTACCGTGCTCAACGCGGTGGAGGCCATCGACGACATAGGCATCTCGCACGGCAAGGACACCGGTTCGGTGCTCACGCTCGTCAGCACGCCCACCCTCGCCCTGGACCTGGCCGCCGACCTGATCGTCGCCTTCACCGAACGCCATCCGAACGTCGACGTACGGCTCCAGCAGCACAGCAGCCGGGAAGCACTGGTCGAGGCGCTGAACCAGGGGCGGTCGGAGCTGGCCCTGGTCGACCTGCCCGTCGACAAGGAGCTGTCCACCCACTTCATCCAGGAACGCGAAGTGGTGCTGATCTCACCGGCCGGCTCCCGGCTGCCCGACCCGGTGCCGTTCCGCGTGCTCGACGGACTGCCGATGGTCCTGCCCACCCCGGGAACCGGCCGGCGCACCGAGATGGAGGCCATGTTCAGCTGCCTCGGGGTGCGCCCCGTGCCCTCCCTGGAAGTCGACGAACGCCTCGCCTGGGTGACGGGTGTGACGGACGGCCGCGGTTCCCTCATCTGGTACCGGGACGTGGTGTTGAGGGCGTTCGGGAACCGGGCCGAGATCCGCTCCTTCACCCCGCCCCTGCTGCGCCCGGTGGGCATCGCCCACGCCCGGCGGCCGCTGAGCCGCGCCGCTCGCGCGTTCATCGCGCAGGCCGGGCACAAGGCCCCGGTCCGGGAGCCCGTGCGCTGACGGCATGCGCCGACGGCGCGGGACTGCGACGCAGACCGGCGAAGCAGACCGGCGACGCGGGCCGGCGGCACCGTGTGCCACATGCACGTACGGCATTGAACGATGCTCGAACGGGAGGGGGTTGGGCCTGGCACCGGGCGGTGCCCGCCCTCACATTGTGCGCATGTCCCCACTCCTGACAGCTCCACGGGCCGCCGCCCTCGCGACCGCGGCCCTCGCCACGCTCCTGCCCGTGGTCGCCTGGACGGCCGGTGCCACCGCATCCACCGCCGCCGCGGCCCCGTCCGGCCCGGCGGTGGCGCCGGCCGCCGCGTCCCTGGCGCCGGAGAAGAAGTGCACCCTGCCCGGTGGACTGGCCGAGCTCAGCGGTCTCGCCATGAGCCGCAGACACCCCGGCGTCTTCTACGCCCTCAACGACAGCGGCAACACGAACCAGGTGTTCGCCGTCGACTGCAGCACCGCGACCGGACGGCTGGCCGCCACCCTCACCGTGTCCGGAGTGGGCAACACCGACTGGGAGGGCCTGGCCCTCGGCAAGGACGCCTCCGGCGCCCCGGCGATCCTCGTCGGCGACATCGGGGACAACTTCAGCGGGCGCGCCGAGATCTCCGTCCACGGCTTCCCCGAGCCGGAGCGGCTCGCCGACGCCACCGTCACACCGGTGACGTACCGCTTCACCTACGCCGACGGCAGGCACGACGCCGAGTCCCTGCTCGCCGACCCCGTTTCCGGCCGGATGTACGTGGCGAGCAAACTCATCGGGGCCGCGGGCCGGCTCTACCAGGCCCCGCTGCCGCCGCTGACCGGGCAGGTCAACACCCTCACGGCCGTCGGGACCGCCCCCGTGTTCGCCACCGACGGCGCCTTCTCCCCGTCGGGCACCTCCTACGTCCTGCGCAGCGGCGGGCCGCTGGGCACCAACACGGCATCCGTCCACGACACCGCCGGGGCCAAGCTCGCGGACGTCGCCCTCCCGGCCCAGTCGCAGGGCGAGACGGTGACGTACGCCGACTGCGCCACCCTGCTCGTCGGGTCGGAGAACGACACCCAGATCTGGCGGGTGCCACTGCCGCCGGAGGCCACGCCGGGCTGCGGACCCACCCCCACCCCGACCCCCACCCCTACTCCCACACCGACCCCGACGCCCACCCCCGGTGACCTGCGACTGGCCGACCCCGGGCCGCAGACGTGCACGTTCAACCAGCCCTGCACCGTCCAGCTCACCGCCACCGGCGGCAAGCCCCCGGTCCGGTACGCCGCCACCGGCCTGCCGTGGGGCCTGACCCTCGACGGCGTCTCCGGGCGCATCACCGGCAGGCCCTGGGGCAGCGGCACGACCCGGATCACCGCCACCGTGACCGACTCCACCGGAGCCACCGCGGGCGCCGCCTTCGCACTGACCCTCAACTGGTTCTGAGACGGGACGGGGGCGGGCTTGTCCAACCCGCCCTCCGGGCCGCACTGTTGACCGAGTTTCGTCCACCAGGTCAGGAGATCCGGCTTGTCGTCGCACACCGCACCCGTCCCGCACACCCCGGTCGGCCCGGACGCCCCGTACGTGATCGACCCCGCCGGCGGCTGCCCCCACGCCCTCAACGCCCGGCTGCGCGCCGAGCACGGCGAGGTCGCGCAGGTCGTGCTCCCCGGCGGGGTGCCCGGAGCGGTCGTCCTGGGCCACGACGCGCTGAAGGAGTTCCTGGCCCACCCCGAAGTCGCCAAGGACGCGCGCCACTTCCCGTCCCTGCACGACGGCAGCATCCCCCGGGACTGGCCGCTGAGGGCCTTCGCCAACGCCCAGGGCATGCACACCGCCGACGAGGACGACCACCGCAGGCTCCGCGCCCTCGTCGGCAAGGCGTTCACCGCACGCCAGGTGGAACGCCTGCGCCCGCGCGTGGAGGCGCTCACCGCCGAACTCCTCGACGACCTGGACCGGGCGGCGGCCGCGTCCCCCGACGGGACCGCCGACCTGCGCGAGCACTTCGCGCTCCCGCTCCCGATGAGCGTCATCTGCGAACTGCTCGGCGTGAAACCGGAGCACCGGGGCCGCCTGCACCACCTGTCCAACAAGGTGATCATCGCGACCGACACCACCCCGGCCGAGGCGATGGCCGCCGTACGGGAACTCGTCGAGCTCATGGGCACCATCGCGGAGACCCGCCGGGCGGACCCCGGCGAGGACCTCACCAGTGCCCTGATCGCCGCCCGCGAGGACGACGGCGACCGGCTCAGCGAGGCCGAACTCATCGGCACCATGCGGCTGATGCTCGTCGCGGGCCACGAGACCACCCTCAACCTCATCAGCAACGCCGTCCGCGCCCTGTGCACGCACCGCGACCAGCTCGGCCTCGTCCTGGAGGGCAAGGCGACCTGGTCGGACGTCGTGGACGAGACGCTGCGCTGGGACGGTCCCGTCAGCTGGTTCCCCTTCCGCTACCCCACCCGCGACCTGACCGTCGGCGGCGCCGTCGTCCCGCAGGGCACCCCGGTCCTGGCCGGCTACACCGCGGCCGGCCGCGACGAGGCCTTCCACGGCCCGGACGCCGACCGCTTCGACGTCACCCGCCCCACGGCCGCCCGCAGCCTCTCCTTCGGACACGGCGCCCACTACTGCGTGGGCGCACCGCTCGCCCGCCTGGAGGCCACCACCGCCCTGGAACGGCTGTTCACCCGCTTCCCGGACCTCGACCTCGCCACCCCCGAGGCCGAACTCCCGCACCAGCGCAGCTTCATCGGCAACAGCGTCGAGACGCTGCCGGTCCGGCTGCGCCGCGCCTGAAGCCCACCGCGGAGGATGCCCCTTCAGCCCAGGCTGAGGGGGCGCTCCGGGGCCAGGTGGCCGGCGATCGCCTGGAGCACGTTCGTGCTGGCGTTCTGGACGGTGCTGCCGAGGCCCTGCGTCGCCACCGTCGCGATGGCGAGCTTCCGGGACGGCAGGTAGGCGACCGTGCCCGCGTAACCCGCGAAGGACGGGTTCTGCAGGATCCACGTGTTCACCACGGGCAGCCCGAGGGCGAAGGAGGCGTCACCCTTGACCTTGACGACGGGCGTGAGCTGGAGCTCGTGCGACTCGGGCGTCAGCAGCTTCCCCTCGCCGATCGCCGCGAAGGACTTCGCCATGTCCTCCAGCGTCCCGGTCATCACCGCCCCCTCCGCCACCGTCCACGACGGATCCCAGTAGGTGGAGTCCTCGAACACGCCCCGCTCGTTGTCGAAGCCGTGCAGCACCGGCGCGGGGATGTCGGCCCTGGAGGAGATGGCGGTCCCGGTCAGGCCCATCGGTTCCAGGACGTTCTCCCGCAGCACCTCTCCCAGCGGCCGCCGCTCCACCTTGGAGATGATGTCGCCCAGGAGCACCCAGTTGGCGTGCGAGTAGGCGAAGCCCGAACCGGGTGGCCGGGCCATGGGCCGGGAGACCGCGATCCGTACGAGTTCCTCCCCGGTCCAGTGCCGGAACGGGTTCTCGTACAAAGCGGCGATGAAGGCCTTGTCCGTGACGTAGTCCGCGTATCCGGAGGAGGCGGACGCCATCATCTTCAGCGTGATCTCGTCCGCGTGCGGCAGGTCCGGGCGCCAGCGGGACAGCTTGTCGTCGAGCGCGACCTTGCCCTCGTCGACCAGTTTGAGCAGCTCGGTCGTCATATAGGGGATGGCGACCGAACCGATGCGGAACCGCATGTCCGTGGTCGCGGGGAAGCCCGTCATCGTCTCCCCGGCCGCGGCGGTGGAGACGCGCTGCCCGTCGACCCACACCCCGGCCATCGCCGCGGTGAGCTTGTACTTCTTCAGCGCGTCCGCGACCTGCCGCGCGGTGAACTCCTCGGTGTCGCCCGGCAGGCACGTGCCGCCCCGGGAGACCTGGCCCGCCGGGCACTGCCGGGCGGAGCTCCCGGCGGGGCCGGCGGCGCCGCCGGCCGCCAGCGAGGCGGCCAGCATGAGGCCGCCCAGACAGGTGAGGGTGAAGGTCCTGGAGTGTCGCACGGCGTGCCTCCACGCGGGTCGAAGGCGAAGGTCCCCCACCTCGCGATTGCAGGCCTCGTCCCGGCAGGCTAACCGGCGGCCCGGCCCGCCGCATGCGGGAGGCGTTCCACGGGTGACGTCCGCCGGGGACTCAGCCCAGGGCCCGGACGTGGACCTCCACCGTGTGCCAGCCGGTCGCCCCGTCCGGCACGGTCCCGGCGCGGACCCCCGTCTGGACGGCGCCCGTCCCGTCCGTCGCGCGGACCTCCAGCGTGTGCGCCCCGGCCGTCGCCTCCCACGGCCACACCCACTGCCGCCAGGTGTCCACGCCGTCCGCCTCCCCGAGCCGCGCCTCCTGCCAGGGGCCGCCGTCCACCCGTACCTCGACCCGCCGGATCCCCCGGTGCTGCGCCCACGCCACCCCCGCCACCGCCACCCGGCCGGGCCGCAGGGCCGCGTACGGGCGCGGGGTGTCGATCCTCGACTGCGTCTTGACCGGGGCCTGCTGCGCCCAGGACCTGCGCACCCAGTAGGCGTCGTACGCGGCGAAGGTGGTCAGCCGCAGCTCGGTCAGCCATTTGCAGGCCGAGACGTAGCCGTACAGGCCGGGTACGACCATCCGGACGGGGAAGCCGTGCGCGAAGGGGAGCGGTTCGCCGTTCATCCCCACGGCCAGCAGCGCCGCCCGGCCGTCCATCACCGTCTCGACGGGCGTGCCCAGTGTCATGCCGTCGACCGAACGGGCCACGAGCTGGTCGGCCGGGCCGCCCCGGGACGGCGGCCGCACCCCGGCCTCGCGGAGCAGGTCAGCGAGGCGTACGCCGAGCCAGCGGGCGTTTCCGGCGTACGGGCCCCCGACCTCGTTCGACACGCAGCACAGGGTGATGTCGTGTTCGACCAGGGGCCGGGCGAGCAGCTCGCGCAGGCCGAGGGTGACGGGACGCGACACCCCCTCGCCGTGGATGCGCAGCCGCCAGGTGTCGGCGTCCACGCGGGGCACGACCAGGGCGGTGTCCACCCGGTAGAAGTCCCGGGCGGGGGTGAGGAAGGGGGAGAGCCCGGGCACCCGCAGGTCCGCGCCGGCCGGTACCGGCGGGGCGGGCACGGTCGGCGGGGGGAGGACCAGAGCGGCCCTGGAGGCGGTGGCCCCCGCCGAGCCGTGGGCACCCAGGCGCCGTCCGGCGAGACCGGCCGCGGACGACACCGCCAGGACGCCGACGACCAGCCGGCCGAAGCCGCGCCGGTCCATCGCCCAGGCACCGCCCGGCGGCGCCCGGACCGGCCGGGGCCGCGTGGCCGCCGTGACCAGCAGCGCCAGCACACCGGCCGCGGTCAGTCCGCCGGCGAGCGAGGGCAGCGCGTCCTGCCAGGAGGCCTCCGGCCGGCTGAGCGCGGCCGCCGCCCCCAACAGCCCGAAACCGCCCGCGACCGCGACCCCGGCGGGCAGGCGGCGTACGGCGAGCAGCCCGGCCCCGGCGGCGACCGCGGCGAGGACGACGACGATGCCGAGCGTCAGCACCGCCTTGTCGGCGGTGCCGAAGACGGCGATGGCCCACTCCCGGACCGCCTGCGGCGTCAGGTCGACGGCCGCCGCGCCGACGGCGGCCACCGGGGAGGCCTCGGGCCGGGCCGCCGCCGTGACCAGCTCCGCCACGGCGAGGCCGGCGAACGCGGCGACGATCCCGCAGGCGGCGCCCACCACTCGGCGCGGCCTGCCGGAACCGCTCGGGTCTGCCCTCACACCGCCAGTGTGCCCCCGGCCGCGGGGCGGCGGGCGGCGCCACGGGCAAGCGGCGCCGTCGCGGGGTGACGGCGCCGGCCGGTGCACGGGCGCCGGTCAGTGCACGGGCGCCGGCGGCACCCAGCGCCCGGTGCGCGGCGCCTTCACCCCGTAGTCGCCCTTCAGCTCCGCCGGGATGGCGTGGTGCATCACCCGGCCCCGGGTCAGGGAGGCCAGCTCGAAGCCGGAGAGCAGCGAGCCCGCCTTGTCGAGCGCCCACTCGGCGTACGGGCTGCTGTCCTCCAGGGTCTCCAGCAGCCCGAGGAACACCGGCACCGCCTTGGCCGCCGTGTCCCAGGCGGTGCGGGGGATCTCCAGCCAGTCGCCGATGGTGTCGCCGACGAGGAACCGGACGGTGGCGGGGACCATCGGGTCGAAGAGGGTGCCGGGGACCACGTCCTCGTACATGCGCATCAGCTGGGCGTTGAGGCGGACCCCCTCGGGCGAGGGGCCGAGGTTGCGCAGGAGGTAGAGGTCGCAGTAGTCGCGGGCCTCGGTGAGGGTCCGCGGCACCGCCGACATGTCGCAGCCGAGCATGGCGCCCACGACCCGCCAGGCGTAGAAGTAGGCCTCGGCGCCGTCCTCGCTCATGTGGATGCCGAGCCGGTGCATCGCGTCGAGGACGAGGAGCGAGAAGCAGATCTGCCCCCCGATCATGTCCTCCTGGCAGATGGGCACCCCGTCCTTCTCGACGTCCCAGTGGCCGCCGTGGCGCAGGTGGTGGCGGACCGCCGCGTGCAGCAGCCGCACCTTCTGCGCGGCGGGGATGAACTTGCTGCCCTCCGCGAAGGAGTTGGTCTGCATGAGGTAGGTGACGAACTGCCCGGTGTTGGCCATCCGCCGCGAGGGGTACGCCATGGAGTGCGTCGAGGCGAGCAGCCGGGAGAGCCGGGGGACGGCGTAGGTCGCGGGCATGGCAGCGAAGGACAGGCCGGTGTTGATGTGGGCCGCGTTGTCCATGAAGAACAGCCGGGCCTGCTCCATCACGTCCCAGTCCACCCAGGTGGGAGGCATGGCGGTGGCTTCGAAGTAGGCGCGCGCGGACTGCGGGAGCTGCTCGGGGAGCTTGTCGCCGGTGGTGGTGAAGAACCGCATGAGGGTGTTGAGGTCGCCGACCTCCTTGCGGCGGAACATCTCGGCGACGGTCTCGTCGGCGAGCGGATCGCCCTGAGTGCTCAGGGCGTCGAGCGCGGCGTGGTCGTAACGGGGGCGCGCCGGGGCGGTCTTGGTGGCGTTGGCGTTCACGTGGGTCGTCCTTGTCGTGTCTTCGGGTGCGGGGCCGGACGGCCGGTCCGGTGGCTTCCGCCGCGGCGAGGAGGCGGTGTGGGGGCGCGGTCGCGCGGCTACAGGGAGCGGTCGGCGGCGGTCGCGGCCAGCCCGCTCAGCGCGGACCGGGCCTCCGGGGGCATCGCGGCGAAGTCCAGTGCGGCCTCGGCCCGGCCGATGCGTTCGCGGATCATGTCCTCGACCTGCTGTCTGGCCCCGCACCGCTCCATCAGCTCGCGGACCGACGAGGCCTCCTCCGCTTCCAGCTCCGGGTTGCCGACCAGCTTCGCGAGGAGCCGGCGGTCGTCGGGCCCGGCCGCCGCCACGGTCAGCGCGAGCAGCGCCGTGGGTTTGGCGTCCCGCAGGTCGTCCAGGTTCGACTTGCCGGTCCGCGCGGGGTCGCCGAAGGTCCCCAGCAGGTCGTCGCGCAGCTGGAAGGCCTCGCCGAGCGGGAGGCCGTAGCCGGAGAAGGCGTCCAGCAGGGCGCGGGAGCCGCCGCCGAGGGTGGCGCCCAGGTGCAGCGGCCGCTCCACCGTGTACTTGGCCGTCTTGAAGCGGGCTACCTCCAGGGACTCCGCCACCAGCGGTTGCCGGTGCGCTCGCGCATCGGTGCGCAGCACCTCCAGGAACTCGCCGGCCATCGTCTCGCGCAGCAGGGTCGACCAGAGCGGAACGGTCCGGGCCAGGTAGGCGCCGGGCAGCCCGCAGGAGGTGAAGACGTGCCCGGCGTACCCCATCAGCAGGTCGCCGAGGATCATCGCGAGGGCGGTGGAACGCTGCCCGTTCGCGGCGAAGGCGGCGTGCGCGGTGAGCTGCCCGTGCCGCATCCGGCTGTCGTCGATGATGTCGTCGTGGGTGCAGGCCGCCGCGTGGACGAGCTCCATCGCGGCCGCGGCCCGGATCACCCCTTCGCAGTCCGGCTGCCCGGCCGCCCGCCACCCCCAGTACAGGAACGCGGCCCGGATCCGCTTGCCGCGGGCCAGGGACCGGCGTAACTGCTCCGAGAGCGGCGTGAGTTCGGCGTGCAGGCCGAGCAGGGCCCGCTCCTCCTCGTCGGCCAGCCGGACCAGCACCTCGTCGATGCGTTCCTTGAAGCCGGTGTGGTCATGCACAGGGGCGGCCCTCGGAGGTGGTCCGCTCCGCGGCGCGCCGGGCCATGGTCTCCAGGTAGTTCTCGTTGCCCATGCCCGCCCGGCGGGTGGCCAGTTCGCCGCGCTTGCGCAGCTCCACCACTCCGTCGGTGAGCAGTTCGCGCAGGTCGGCGCGGCGCAGCGCGTCCTGTGCGCGGTCGGCGGTCTGCCGCAGCTGGTCGAGGGCCAGGTCGGCCACCCCGGCGGCGAGCAGCGTCAGGAGTTCCAGGGACGCGGCGGCGGAGCCGGCGCCCGCGGACCGCTCCTGCCGCTGCCGCTCCTGTTCCCGCTGGTGGGCACTCTGGTCGTGTTCGGTCTGGGACATGCTCGGGTGCACTCCTGGTCGCGTCGTGGCATCGGAAGGGGCGGCCACCGGATTCCTCCGGTGGCCGCCCCTGGTCTTCTCCGGGCCAGTCAACCGAGTGCCGTCCCCGCACGACGAACCGCGGCCGGGGATCTCCCTCGCACGAGCGCGGACTTTCCTCCTGGAGGGTGATCATCACCGCGTTGGACGATCACCACCGCCCCGGTGGTGTAGGTCAGCCGGTGGCCGCGGCCGGGAGGGCCGCCGCCACGGCCGTGGCCAGCCGGTACGGGTCCCCGCCAGGCCGGTCCGGGTGCCGGGTGGTCCGCCCGGCCCATTCCTCCTCGAAGGCGTGCCAGTCGATCTCCCGCGGCGCGGCCCCGCCGACCAGTGCCTCGTCCAGCGTCGCGAAGTAGGCCGTCCACCGGCGGGCGTACAACTCCGAGATCAGGCCGCTCCATTCACGGTTGGCGTAGTCGTGCAGGAAGCCGCCCTCGCTGGTGCTGCGCCGGCCCCACACGCTCAGCAGCGAGCGGGCGTCGTACTCGTACCGGTCCTGCTCGGCCCGGTCGGCGCCGTGGGAACGGGCCCGGGACAGCCACGTCCCGAGGAGGAGGTTCGGGTCGGAGCCGGTCACCTGGTCGAGCAGCCGCATCCCGTCCTGCCACTCGGCCGTCAGCGTGCGGAAGCGGGCCAGGTCCTTGGCCTCGTAGGCCGCCTTGATCTTCGGCAGCAGTACCCGCGAGTGGTTGGCGAGGGCCTGCCGCGCGGTGTCCACCAGGTCGAAGCGGTACGCGCTGGAGCGGCGCAGCGCCGGATCCACCCTCAGCAGGTGGTCCAGGGCCCTGCGCACCGAACCGGCCGGATACCGCATGGACTTGGGGCTCCAGTACGCCGCCCCCACCGCGGACAGGCTCGGCCGGGCGCTGAACAGGCTGTCCTGCGACTCCGACCACAGCCCCGAGGAGGTGCTGTACGGGCCCTTGCGCAGCTCCTCCCAGGCGGCGGCGGCCTCGGCGTCGGGGCGGCCGTAGCGGCGGGCCGCGAAACCGGCGAACCACGTGCGCTGGTCGATCGGCCCGGCATCCCAGGCGAGGTCGGTGAAGAGGTCGAACGCCGCCGGATTGGTCCCGGTGGCCTCCGGCAGGTAGGCGATCCCGGTCAGCGCGCTGTTGTTCTTGGCCCGCCAGGGGCCGAAGCGTTCCAGCCACACCGAGGTGTTCGCGCCGATCGTGGTGTGTCCGCCGAAGTTGTAGATGGTGCCCATCGCGTACGGGGCGCCGCCCCACCGGGTCTCGCGGTCCAGCCGGTTGTACCGGTCGGACAGCCCGTCGAGGATCAGCAGTTTCGAGGTGTCGACCCCGGCCAACAGCTCCGCGGTCGGGTCGTCCTGCCAGCCCAGAACGGCCCACAGCGCCCCCGGGTGGGCGGCGTGCAGCGCGCCCTGGATGGCGCCCGCCGCCGCGCCGACGTCGACGGAGCCGGTTCGGCCGCCCTCGTGCAGCGGGCTCATCCGGTACATCGAGCTGTCGCCGAACACCGCGCGCTGCTCCGCGTAGTAGGCGGCGGCCAGCTTGGTGAAGACCGGCGAGGCGGGGTCCAGCCAGTCCGGGCGGTCGAAGCCCGCCCAGTCGCCCTGCGCGACCGTGGCCGCCCCGGCGTTGCGCGCGGCGAAGCCGGCCGGCACGGTGCCGAAGTAGCCGGGCAGCACCGGGGTCATGCCGAGGCCGCGCAGCTGCTCGGCGATCCGGCCGCCGAGCTCGGCGCGTTCGCGCATCAGCCGCTCGGTGACCGGGCCGCCGAAGCCGCTGAGGTTCTGCAGCAGCCACCAGCTCTGGTGGCCCGGGCCGGGGATCCACTGCCGCAGCTCCTCGGCGGAGTATCCGAACCGCTGGAGCGCCCGGTAGTACGGGTACTCCGCCCCGACCTGCACGAACACCTCGTTGATGCCGTGCAGGGCGAGCAGGTCGATCTGCCGCTGGTGTTCCTCGAAGGTGCGGTACGGGCCCGAGTACCCGTCGTCGGTGTCGTTGAGGGCGTACCGGTGGGGGACCTGCGCGCTGCGGGTGACCGGCGCCGGTACGGCCGGCAGCCGGGCGGGCAGCATGCCGATGCTGTCGCCGGGCCAGCCGATGTCGGCGCCTGCGACGTGCTGGAGGTACCAGCCGACGCCCGTGAGCAGGGTGGCTCCGGTGCTGCCGCGCACCGTGACGGCCCCGGCGGTCCCGGACACCGTGAAGGTGTCGGCGCCGGCGGCCGGGTCGGGCACCAGGGTGAACTGCCCGGCGTGCCGCGGGAGAAGCCGCTCCAGGGCGGCGCGCGCGGGCGCGGTGTCGAAGGTCGCGGCACTGGGGGCACCGGTGTGCGCATGCGCCCCCGCCAGGGGCCGTACGTCGGCCCGTGCGGGCGATCCCGCGCAGATCACGGCCAGCAGCGCCGCGGGGAGCGCGGCGAGGGCGACCGGGCGGGTGGCGGGCAGGCGGCGCCCGCTTCGTGGCATCGGGTTCCTCATCCGTTCGCTCGGGTCGTCAGACCGGCAGGGACCAGGCCTGGTCGACCCGGTGCTCGCCGCAGGGGGTCAGCCGCAGCCGTTCGGCCGGGGCGTCGGGAGTGGCGGCCCGGGCGGGCGCGGTCAGGCACAGGCCGCCGGCCTCCTCCACGAGGGTCCCGTCGCGGCGGTGGGACCAGCTCTGGCCGGGCTGCCCGCTGTTCCCCGGTGCGCAGTCGGCCAGCTCCACGAGGCCGTCCTCGCCGGCGGACAGGCATTCGCCGGCCAGCCGCAGGCGGGAGTCCTCGCCCAGGAACCACCGCTGGTCGGGGGCTCCGGTGCAGCCCGCCATCACGACCGCGCCGACACCGCTGGTGTTGGCCCCGTCGGCGCACCGGGCGCCGTCACCGACGATCTGCCCGGTCGGCACGGCCTCGGAGCAGCCGCGCGGGCTGAGCCGCCACACGGCGGTGTCGTGGCCGGCCAGCTTCCCGGTCAGCGCGTCGGAGACCTCGGTGCGCGCACCGCTCCACAGGTCCTGGGCGTCGGCCGTGCAGTCGTTCAGGCCGATCTCGTCGAGCGGGACCCTGATGTCGCGGGTGTTCGCCGAGCGGTTGAGCACGGCCACCGCCCGGTCGCCGTTCGCGAGCGGACGGACCAGGATCTCGAAGGTGGCGTTCGAGGAAACGACGGCGCCCTGACGGCCCATCGGGTCCTGGTCCAGCGCGATCAGCCGGGTGTTGCCGAGGGCGGCGAGCCCGGCGGGGGTCAGCTTCGAGACGTCGGAGGACAGGATGAAGGGGGCCGCCATCATGGACCAGAGGGCGACCTGGCTGCGGCTCTCGGCCGCCGTGAGGCCGGGGGAGCCGGCGATCAGGAAGTCGGGGTCGTTCCAGTTGCCGGGGCCGGCGTACCGGCCGAGCCAGCGGTTGTAGCCGTAGTTGCCCAGCACCGAACTCCACCGCGAGGTGGCGGGCGTGGCCGGGTTGTAGACCTTGATGTCCTTGCCCTCGCGCCACAGCTGGCCGGTCTCGCCGACCCAGCCGAGCACCTTGTGCCAGTCGGAGCCGCCCCACTCGCCCTGCTGGAAGTAGGCGGGCGCGGAGGCCGACAGGACCATGTCCCGGCCGCTCTCGCGCAGTGCCTTCGCGACGGCGTTGTAGGCGTCCCGGTAGGCCTGCTCCTTCGTGCGGCCCTCCGGCACCCACAGGTTGCAGCCGTCCATCTTGACGTAGTCGACCTTCCAGGACGCGAACTGCCGTGCGTCCCGGGCGTAGTGGTCGGCTCCGCCGCCCTCGGGGGAGCCGCTGCCGGGGTACTTCTCGCACGTGAGGGAGCCGGCGTCCTGGTAGATGCCGAACTTCAGTCCCTTGGCGTGCAGGTACTCGCCGAGCCAGGCCATGCCGTGCGGGAACTTGGCGGTGTCGACCACCAGGTTGCCCCGCGCGTCGCGGCTCTTGGTCATCCAGCAGTCGTCGACGGTCACCGTGTCGTAGCCCTTGGCGGCGAGCCCCGTCGAGACGAGGGCGTCGGCGTTGGCGACCACCTTGGCCTCGTCGATGTCGCACATGTAGTGCGCCCAGTTGTTCCAGCCCATGGGAGGGGTGAGCGCGAGCGGGGTGTCCGAGGTCGCCCGGGGCTCGGCCGCCACCGGGGCGGGGGAGAGCGCGAGGGCGAACAGGGCGGCCGCGGTCAGGCAGGGGAGCGTTGCGCGCAGGCGAGGCGGCACTGGGTCTCCTTGACGGATGGACAGTCGTGCGACCAGTGCAGCGAGGCGACTACTCAGTGTCAACACAAGTCGCCGGTTGTCGTGTGATGACCAGCAATATGGCTGCAATTGATGTCACACCAAAGAGTCGATACGTCGTATGATACGGTGTATCTATGCCGAGGAGATCCGAAGCCCTGGACCGTGCGACCCCCGAGGCCGTCGCCGTCGCCGCCCTGCGGATCCTCGACGAGGAAGGGCCGCAACGGCTCAGCTTCCGCACCCTCGCCGACCGGCTCGACGTCTCCCACGCCACCGTCCAGCGCCGCTGCGTCGACCTCGCCGGACTGCTCGACCTGTGCACCGAGCACCTGGCCGCACAGCTCCCCGAGATCCCCGCCGGCACCGACTGGGCCGAGGCCACCGAGCAGCGGTTCCGCGCGCTGTACCTGCTGCTCACCGCCCACCCCGGCCTGCTCGTGCTGCGCGGCGGCCGGCCCTGGCTCGGCTGGCAGCTGCTGGCCCGGCTCGTCGAGCCCGCCCTCGCCGACAGCGTCGCCGCGGGGATGACCGTCACCGGGGCGTTCACCGCATACCGCCGCATGTACCTGCTCACCCTGGGCAGCGCGGCCTTCGTGGACCACCGGGATCCGGCCGGCGTCACCTCCGCCTCGCGCGCCGCCCTGGCCGCGCTGGATCCCGAGGAGTTCCCCGTGCTCTCCGGCGGACTGCCCGACGTACTGCCGGCCCTGACGGACCACGAGGTGTACTACGGCGCCTTGCGCCAGCTGATCGAGGCCGCCCGGCCCGCCACCTGATGGGGAGACCGACCATGGAACGTCCGCAGCATCCGCAGCATCCGCGGCATCCGCAGCAGCTCGACTACGCCGCCGTGCGCGCCGCCGCCGCGCGGATCGCCGGCGGGGTACGGCCCGTCACGGTGGCGCCCGCGGCCGACGGCGTCTGGTACGCCCTGGAGTACCTCCAGCACACCGGTACCTTCAAGGCGCGCGGCGCCCGCAACTTCCTCGCCGCCCACCACGAGGCCGGCGCCCTCCCGGCCGCCGGTGTCACCATCGCCTCCGGCGGCAACGCCGGGCTCGCCTGCGCCTGGGCGGCCCGCGCGCTGGCCGTGCCCGCGACGGTCTTCCTGCCCGCCAACGCCCCGCGCGTGAAGGTGGAACGGCTGCGCGGCTACGGCGCCGACGTCCGGCTCGTCGGCGACCGGTACGCCGAGGCGCAGGCCGCCTGCCAGGAGTTCGCCGCCGCGAGCGGCGCGCTGAGCAGCCACGCGTACGACCACCCGCTCATCGCGGCCGGCGCCGGGACCCTGCTCGACGAGATCCGCGAGGCCCTGCCCGGGCTGGACACCGTGGTCGTCGCGGTGGGCGGCGGCGGACTGTTCGCGGGAGTGGCCACGGCCGCGCGCGAACACGGCGTACGGGTGGTCGCGGCCGAACCGGAGAACTGCCGGGCCCTGAACGCGGCCCTGGAGGCGGGCCGGGTCGTCGACGTCGCCGTGGACTCCGTCGCCGCCGACTCCCTGGGGGCCACCCGAGTCTCGGCCGACGCACTGGCCGCAGCGCAGGAGAAGGACGTGACGTCGGTCCTGGTGGCGGACGAGGCGATCACGGCGGCGCGGCGCGCCGTGTGGGAGGAGCACCGGATCGTGGTGGAGGCGGGCGCGGCCACCGCCCTGGCGGCGCTGCGCGGCGCGCCGGAGCCGCTGGGGGAGCGGGTCGCCGTCATCCTCTGCGGGGCCAACACGGACCCCGGGGACCTGACGGACCCGGCGGACCCCGCGGCCTGAGGCCGCCGCCCGCCCGGAGCCCGGGCGGGTGGGCGGTCAGTCGCCGGCCTCGGCCTCGCCCTCGCGGACGACCACGACCGTGCCGGCGGAGTACTGCACGACCTGCTGGCTCACCGAGCCCAGCAAGGCGCCCTTGAACCCGCCGTACCCACGGGTCCCGACCACCGTCAGGTCCGCCTCCTTCGAGGCGTCCACCAGGACCTGCGCCGGCGAGCCCTGCTCGACGCGGCGGAAGACCGGCACGCCGGGGGAGGCCCCGACGGCCGCGGTGACGGTGTCCGCCAGCTTCCGGCGGGCCGCCTCCTCGGCCGTCACCGCCTCCTGCTCGGCGAACTGGGCCTCCGCCATGCCGATGGCGAAGGGGTTGCGGTTCCACTCCCAGGCCATCACGGCGTGCACGCGGCCGCCGATCAGCCGGGCCTGCTCCACGGCCCAGCGCACGGCCTCCTTGGAGTGGTCGGAACCGTCCACGCCGACGACGATCAGGGGCTCGACGGTGTGCTCGCTCACGGTGGGTTCCTCTCGTTCCGCCCGGAAGGTCGATCTTCTCCCTGTATACACGCAACGCCGCGCCGACCTCGAACGACGATCGTTGCGGCGGGTGACGACTTTCGAGGACAGCCCGCGGCCCGCGTCCCTTGCGAGGGTGTGGACGTCCAGGCGATCACCGCCGGACGTGAAGCGACTTGGAGGAACGGGCGTGGCTCAGCGCAAGGGTTGTCTGATCGGCTGCGGAGTGGCGCTGGTGCTGGGCATCGGCGTCCTCGCCGCGGTGGTCTTCGGCATGGGGAAGTTCCTCGACATGGCCGAGAAGACCGTGGTCGACCCCGCGGTCTACGAGGGCGTGAAGGCCGGCGACACGGAGAGCGACGTCCGGGCGAAGCTCCCGTCGGGCGAGAGCTTCGTCAAGGAAGCCCTCAAGGAGGGCGGCCCGGTCGAGCCCGAAGGCAGCACCTGCGCCTGGTACATATCCGGCGCCGACACCGAGCTGGGTTCGGAGACGGTGCTCCGCTTCTGCTTCAAGGACGGCAAGCTCGCGGAGAAGACCAAGTACCCCATGAAGTAGGCGCGTCAGCCACCGCTGCGAGGGGCGGGCGCCGCGAGTCCCGCCGCGTTGCGGATGTCCCGGGGCGCCCGCCCGTCCCACCGCCGTACCGCCCGGCGCAGCGCGCGCATGTCGCTGTAGCCGACCCGGGCCGCGATCACCTGGAGCGGCACGTCGGTGGTGCGCAGCAGCTCCATCGTCCGTTCCTGGCGCACGGATTCGACCTCCTCGCGCCAGGTCGTGCCGAGCTCCCGCAGGCGCCGCTGCAGCGTGCGCGGGCTCATCGCGAGCCGCCCGGCGACGTACTCCAGGTTCACGCTGTCCTCCCGGAAGGCGCCTGCGAGGACCATCCGGAAGCTGTCCTGCCAGAGCATCACCGGCTGGGCGGCCGCCAGGGTCAGCCGGGCCTGGTGCGCCAGGAGGCGGTCCAGGCCCGGCTGCGCCTTGGGCAGCGGCGCGCGCACGTCGTCGTCGTGGAAGGTGATCGAGTTGTACGGCGCCTCGAAGTCGATGCGGGTGGTGCCGAACAGCTGCGCCAGCCGGCGGTACTCGCGCGGCGCGCCGTGCGTGACGCAGACGCGCAAGGGGGCGAGGGGCCGGCCGGTGGCGGCCCGCGCCCGGGTCAGGAACATGGCCAGCGCGAACCAGTCGATGGCCTCCACCACGTCCGGCCCCCAACTCCCCGTCGAGTGGCGGACGGTGAAGGTCCGCCCGTCCTCCTCGATGAGGAGCTTCTCGTTGGCCGGGTCGGCGATGACGGCGTTGTACTCCACCACCTGCCTCAGGGACTCCCGCAGACTGGGACCGCTGGTGACCAGGTAGTCCCACAGGCCGAACGTGCCGATCGGGGCCTCGTCGTGAGCAGCGCCCCGACCGCCGACCCCGCCCCGGACAGCGTCAGCTCCTCCCACACGGAGAGCGCCGACGGGGTCGAGACCCGGGCCAGGTCGTTGCCCAGCACCTCGGGGCCCAGGTCGTGGAACCGGGCGAACCTGTCCATGCCCGCGCCCGTCCTGCGCAGGGCGTCGACGACGAACCGGGCGAGGTGCACGGAGATGGTTCCGCGGGCGTTGTGAGACTGCATGGGGCGGTGACGCTACCAGTCCGCCGGCCGAACTTCCCGGCCCCGCGCGCAGCTTGGCGCAGGCGCGTACCCTGGCGGCCCGAAACGCTCCCCACCTGGCGGGAAACCGGTTCCCCGGTTGGCGCCGGGGGTCCCCTCGCTGACGCGTGCGGGTCCTTATGACCGCCCGCGGGACCCGCCTACGGTGACGTCGACCACGGCATGACCAACCGAGTCGAAGGATCCGACGTGACGTTCTCACCTGCCCACTGGCAGAGCCGCCTCGACGCGTTGCGCGCCGCCCACCACGTACCCGGCGCCACCCTCGCGGTGTTCGCCGACGGACGGATCCACGAGCTGGCGAGCGGCCTGCTGCACCGCGGAACAGGGGTGGAGGCCACCACCGACTCGGTGTTCCAGCTCGGCTCGATAGCCAAGATCTACACCGCCACCCTGGTCATGCAGCTCGTCGACGCCGGCCGACTGGACCTGGACACACCCGTCTGCGAGATCCTGCCGGAGTTCTCCCCGGCCGGCGCCCCCGGGTCCGACAAGGCGATCACCGTGCGCCGGCTGCTCAGCCACACCAGCGGCCTCACCTGTGACTTCACCTACGACAGCGGGCGCGGCGACGACTGTCTGGCCGAATATGTGAGGGCCGCCCGGAACGTGGCGCTCGACTGCCCGCCCGGCACCGCCGTCTCCTACAGCAGCGTCGGCTACAACGTCCTCGGCCGCATCGTCGAGGTCGTCACCGGACGCACCTGGGACCAGGCCCTGAAGGAGCGGATCGTCGCCCCCCTGGGCCTGACCCACACCATGACCCTGCCCGAGGAGGCGCTGGCCTTCCGTACGGCGATGGGCCACCTGCCGGGCGACGGGCCGGAGCCCGAACCGGCGCCGGTCTGGGACATGATGCCGCGTTCGGCAGGGCCGTACGGGCGTGTCCTGGCGAGCGCCGCCGACGTGCTGAGGCTGGCCAAGATGCACCTCGACGGCGGCGCCACCGCGGACGGCACCCAGGTCCTGGGCGCCCGCGCCGTCGCGGCCATGCAGCGCTGGGAGGTCGACGTCCCCGACCGGTGGACGGTGAGCGCCGACGGCTGGGGGCTGGGCTGGTCGCTGTACGACTGGAACGGAGTCCCGGGGTACGGCCACGACGGCGCCTCCGTCGGCCAGTACGGCTACCTGCGCGTCGTGCCCGGCGCCGACGTCATCGTCGTCCTGCTCACCAACGGAGGCGGAGCCCGCCGCCTGTACGCCGACCTGTTGCGCGAACTCCTCGCGGACCTCGCCGAGGTCCGGACGCCCCCCTCCTTCGCGCCGCCCGCACACCCGCCGACGGTCGACATGACCCCGCTGCTCGGCACCTACCGGCGCGAGGGCGTCGTCATCACGGTCACCTCCGGCTCCGGCGGCTCCCCGCACCTGCGCTACGAGTTCGTCGACGGCATGCGGGACTTCTCGCCTCCCCTGGAGCTGGACCTCACCCCGCTCAGCGCGACCGTCTTCGCCGCCACCGGGGCCGGCCCCTCCTTCAGCGAGGACTGGATGCCGGTCGTCTTCGCCGCCCTCGTCGACGGCACCCCCTGCTGCTACATCGGCATGCGCTGCGCCCCCCGCACATCCCCCCACTGACCGCCCCCCGATGGAGGCTTCGCCGGGTGGAGGTAAAGCGCATTAGCGCGGGCCCGGGGGAAAGGGGCGACAAGGAGTCAACATTGGCGGGCGCGGCGGTCCGTCGTCGAATCGACCCCAGGATCGGCGGGCTTTGTACTAAAGCGCATCAGTCCAGCTCGAAGGTGGGGGACCGCGCTTTCCGTCGCAGTCCGCTGCGCGCCCTCGCGGGAATCGGTACCCGTCGTCATCGGCCAGCGTCAAATCGGCCTCATTGACGAGGTCTTGCCTTCCAGCGACGGTGGGCACCGCCTCCGGCGACGAGGCCGGACTTCTGCGAAGGCGGCGACGATGACCCGTTCGAACCCGATCCGTACGGCTGTTGCCGCGCTGGCTGCCGGCGCGCTGATGTCGACCGCCGCGTGCGGGCTGGGCGGCGCCGGCGCCGGGGATGCCAAGGAGGCCGAGAGAACGGGAAAGGTGGCCGGCGAGATCACCTTCCGTACCCTCCAGCTGAAGCCCACCTTCACCGGCTACGTACAGGCCGTCATCGACGCCTTCGAGAAGAAGTACCCCGAAGTGAAGGTCAACTGGGAGGACGTGCCGGGCGACGGCTACAACGAGAAGCTCGTCGCCGACGCCCAGGCGGGGGCCCTCCCGGACGTGGTCAACCTGTCCACCGACTCCTTCCAGCTCCTCGGCGACCGGGGCCTGCTCGCCGACGTCGCGAAGCTCGACGGGGACACGGCCGGACAGTACGTCCCCGGCGCCTGGGAGCAGTTCAAACTCCCCGGGAGGGGCGACAGCGTCTACGCCTACCCCTGGTACGTGACCCCGGAGATCCTCACCTACAACAGGGAGCTCTTCGAGAGGTCCGGCCTGGATCCGGCCGTGCCGCCCACCAGCGTGGAGCAGTTCTTCGACTACGCCGAACAGATCGCCGCCCGGTCGGACGGCCAGTACTCCGCCTTCATGGCCGACCCCAAGGGACGGTTACCGGGCGACTGGCAGAAGATGGGCGTCCCCCTCCTCAGCCCCGCGAAGGACCGGTTCACCTTCGCCACCGACAAGGCCGTCGAATGGGTGGAGCGGATGAAGGACCTGTACGCCAAGGGCGCCATGCCCAAGGAGTCCCTCCTCAAGTCCGACGACATCAACCAGCTCTACGGCGGCGGCAAACTCGTCTTCGGCCCGGGCTCCCCGGGATTCGTCAAGGACGTCAAGCGCAACGCCCCGCAGGTCTACGCCAAGACGCAGGTCGCGGGCGCCGTCACCGGCCGGCTCGGCCACATCGGCATCTACGCCCAGTCGCTCGGCATCAGGAAGGACACCGAACACCCGGACGCGGCGGCCGAGTTCGCGAAGTGGGTCACCAACGGCCCGAACCAGGTGGAGTTCTCCAGGAAGGCCACCATCTACCCCTCCAACGCGCAGGGCCTCGCCGACCCGTTCTTCTCCGACAGGGGCGACGGCAAGGACGCCGAGACGCTCGCCCGTGCGGTCGGCGCCGACCAGCTGAAGAGCGCCGCCCTCGACGCCAACACCCCCGTCCAGTGGACCAACCAGGTCGGGGACGCCGTCGTGCGCGAGGTGCAGAAGGCCGTCAAAGGTGAGCAGGACGCCCGGACGGCGGTGAAGAAGGCCGAGGAAGCGGCGAACCGGCTCCTCGCCGACGCGGCCCGCCCGTGACGGCCGACACCGGGCTGCCCCACCGCACCTGGTGGACCCCGTACCTCTTCCTCGCCCCCGGCCTGGCGATGGTGCTGCTGTTCAGCCTGTGGCCGTTCGTCAACACCGTCATCCTCTCCTTCACCGACGCCCGCATCCTGCGCGGCGGCGGCTTCGTCGGCCTCGACAACTACCGGCGTGCCCTCGCCGACCCCGACTTCTGGGTCGCCACCGGCAACAGCGTGCTCTACCTCCTGGTGGTCGTCCCCTGCCTGGTCCTCCTGCCGCTGGCCCTCGCCGTCCTCGTCCAGGCCAAGATCCCCGGCATCGGCTTCTTCCGCTCCGCCTTCTACACCCCGGTGATCGCCTCCGCCGTGGTCGTCGGGCTGATCTGGCAGTGGGTCCTGCGCAGCGACGGCCTCGTCAACACCGTCTTCCGGCGGCTCCACCTGGTCTGCGAGCCGGTCCCGTTCCTGACGGACAGCACGATGCTGCTGGTCTCCGCGATGATCGTGACCGTGTGGAAGGGCCTCGGCTACTACATGGTCTTCTACCTGGCCGCCCTCGGGAACGTCCCCGCCTCCCTGCACGAGGCCGCCGCGATCGACGGCGCCGGCCCGGTCCGCCGCTTCTTCAGCATCACCGTCCCCCAGGTGAAACCGATGATGCTGCTCGTCGGAACCCTCTCCGCCATCTCGGCGCTGCGCGTCTTCACCGAGATCTACATCCTCGGCGGGGAGAGCGGCGGGCCCGGCGGCGGAGCCCGCACCCTGCCGTTCCTCATCCGCCAGGTGGGCCTCGGCTTCTCCGGCGAGACCGGCTACGCCTCCGCCATATCCATCCTGCTGTTCCTCCTCACGCTGGTCTTCAGCCTGTTGGGCCGCCGTCTGACCAAGGGGGACGAGGCATGAGCCCGGGCGCTGCACACCCCGGCCGCGCGCGCCGCCGGCTCGGCCTGGCCGCCCGGTACGGCACGCTCCTGCTCATGCTCGCGGTCATGCTCGGCCCGATCGTCTGGCAGTTCCTGACCTCGATCCGCGGCCGCACCGAGAACGTGTACGACGGCGTACTGCCCGCGCAGCCCACCTTCGACAACTACGTCCGTGTCGCCGAGTCCTTCCCACTGCTCCAGTACGTCGGCAACACCCTCGTCGTCGCGGTCCTCGCGATCACCTCGAACCTGCTCTTCGCCGCGATGGGCGGCTACGCCCTCTCCCGCGCCGCCTGGAAGGGCCGCGAGGTCGTCTTCACCGTCCTCGTCGCCACCCTGATGTTCCCCTTCGAGTCCGTGATGATCTCGATGTTCCTCACCGTCCGTGAGATGGGCCTGGTCGACACCCTCGTCGGGGTCTGGCTGCCCGGCGCCGTCTCCGTCCTCAACATCATGATCATGCGTGCGGCCTTCCTCGCCGTGCCCAAGGAGGTCGAGGAGGCCGCCGTCCTGGACGGAGCGGGCGAGTGGACCCGCTTCACCCGGGTCTTCGTCCCCTCCGCCAAGGGCGCCCTGGCCGTCGTCTGCATCACCAGCTTCATGGGCGCCTGGGACGACTTCCTCTGGCCGCTGCTGGTCCTCACCGACAGCGACCACTACACCCTCCAGCTCGGCCTGAAGACGCTGGCCGGCGCCACCACCGTCAACGACCAGCGGCTCATCGCCGCGGGCGCGATGGCAGCGCTCCTGCCGATGATGCTCCTCTTCTTCGCCCTCCAGCGTTTCTTCTTCAAGGGCGTGGGCGAGGGAGCCGTCAAGCTGTGAGCCGGACCGTCCGACCGACCCGCAGGCCCTCCGTACCGACCGACCACCACCTCCGGGAGCAGGAGCAGCTGTCATGCATGACGACCGCAGCATCACCGAGCACCGCCTCCGCCGGGTGCTCCACGAACGCATCAAGCCCGCCGTCCACTCCAGCCCGCTCCCACTGACCGTCGAGCGCTGGGACGCCCCGGGCGAGCCGGTCCCCGTCGCCGACGGCCTGGCGGCGCCCTACGAGCCCTGCGCGCCCGGCGACGCATGGGGCCCGGCCTGGGGCACCACCTGGTTCAAGGTCACCGGAACCGTCCCCGCCGGATGGGCCGGCCGGACCGTGGAGGCCGTCCTCGACCTCGGCTTCGACCGGATGATGCCCGGCTTCCAGTGCGAGGGCCTGGTCCACCGGGCCGACGGCGGCGAGATCAAGGCCCTCAACCCGTACAACGACTGGGTGCGCGTGGCCGACCGCGCCGAGGGCGGCGAGCGGATCGAATGGTACGTCGAGGCCGCCGCCAACCCGGTCCTCGTCGACCACCGCGCCACCTACGAGGGCGACCTGCGCACCAGTGGCGACCAGCCCCTCTACCGCCTCGCCCGGATGGACCTCACCCTCTTCGAGACCGAGGTCTGGGAGCTGGTCCAGGACCTCGAAGTGCTCTACGAGCTGATGACGCAGCTCGCCGCCGACGACGCCCGCCGGTACGGGATCCTGCGCGCCCTCGGCGCCGCCCTGGACGCGGTCGACCTCACCGACGTATCCGGCACGGCGGCGGCCGCCCGCGCTCGCCTCGCCGGCGTCCTCGCCGCCCCCGCCAACGCCTCCGCGCACCGCATCAGCGCGGTCGGCCACGCCCACATCGACTCCGCGTGGCTGTGGCCGCTGCGCGAGACCGTGCGCAAGGTCGCGCGGACCACCTCCAACATGGTCAACCTCATGGACGAACACCCCGAGTTCGTCTTCGCGATGTCGCAGGCGCAGCAGCTCGACTGGATCAAGACCCACCGGCCCGAGCTCTTCGAGCGGGTCAAGAAGAAGGTCGCGGACGGGCAGTTCGTACCGGTGGGCGGCATGTGGGTGGAGTCCGACACCAACATGGTCGGTGGCGAGGCGATGGCCCGCCAGTTCCTCTACGGCAAGAAGTTCTTCCTCGACGAGTTCGGCATCGACACGCACAACGTCTGGCTGCCGGACTCCTTCGGCTACACCGCCGCCCTGCCGCAGATCGTCAAGCTCTCCGGCTCCCGGTGGTTCCTGACCCAGAAGATCTGCTGGTCCCAGGTGAACAAGTTCCCCCACCACACCTTCTGGTGGGAGGGCATCGACGGCAGCCGCGTCTTCACGCACTTCCCTCCGGTCGACACCTACAACTCCGACCTCGGCGGGGCCCAGATGGCGCACGCGGCCCGCAACTATCAGGAGAAGGGACGCGGCTCACGCTCCCTGACCCCCTTCGGCTGGGGGGACGGCGGCGGCGGACCCACCCGCGAGCACCTCGCCCGCGCCCGGCGCCAGCGCGACCTCGAAGGCTCGCCGCGCATCGAGATCGAGCGGCCCGACGCCTTCTTCGAGAAGGCCCGCGCCGAGTACGAGGACGCGCCCGTCTGGGCGGGCGAGCTCTACCTGGAGCTGCACCGCGGCACCTACACCTCGCAGGCCAAGACCAAGCAGGGCAACCGGCGCAGCGAATCCCTCCTGCGCGAAGCCGAGCTGTGGGCGGCGACCGCCGCCGTCCGGGTGGCGGGGTACGCCTACCCGTACGAGGACCTGGAGCGGATCTGGAAGACGGTGCTGCTCCACCAGTTCCACGACATCCTGCCGGGTTCCTCCATCGCCTGGGTGCACCGCGAGGCCCGCGAGACGTACGCGAAGGTGCGCGAAGAGCTGCGGGGCATCACCCTCGCCGCGCAGCAGGCACTGGCGGGGGAGGGCACCGGGGAACTGGTCTTCAACTGCGCCCCGCACGCCCGCCACGGCATCCCGGCGGGCGGAGCGGGCCGCCCGGCGCAGCCGCCGGAGCCGGTCACCGCCGAGGAGCGGCACGGTGGCGGACACGTCCTGGCCAACGGCAGGCTGCTGGTGGAGATCGACGGCCGCGGCCTGATCGTCTCCGTCTACGACCTGGAAGCGCGCCGTGAGGCGGTCGCCCCGGGGACCGCCGCGAACCTGCTGCAGATCCACCCCGACTTCCCCAACATGTGGGACGCCTGGGACGTCGACGAGTTCTACCGCAACAACGTCACCGACCTCGACGGGCTGGACGGCATGGAGGTCACCGAGAGCGGGCCGCGCTCGGCGACGGTACGGGTCACCCGCTCCTTCGGCCGGTCCACGGCGGTCCAGCAGGTCACCCTGCGGGCCGGGGCCAGGACGGTCGACATCGTCACGGACGTCGACTGGCACGAGACGGAGAAGTTCCTCAAGGCCGCCTTCCCGCTGGACGTGAAGGCCGAACGGACCGCTTCCGAGACGCAGTTCGGGCACGTGTACCGGGCCACCCACACCAACACCTCATGGGAGGCGGCCAAGTTCGAGATCTGCGCCCACCGCTGGATCCACGCGGAGGAGCCCGGATGGGGGGTGGCCCTGCTCAACGACTCCACGTACGGGCACGACGTGACCCGCGACGTACGGGCCGACGGCGGGCAGACCACCATCGTACGGCTCTCCCTGCTGCGGGCCCCGCGCTACCCGGACCCGGAGACCGACCAGGGCGCCCACACCCTGCGGTTCTCGCTCGCGCCCGGCGCCGGGATCGGTGACGCGGTCCGCGAGGGCCATGCGCTGAACCTGCCCGAACGCACCGTGCGGGGCGCCGGCCCGGTCGCCCCGCTGCTGGCGGTGGACTCGGACGCGGTGGTGGTCGAGGCGGTCAAGCTGGCCGAGGACCGTGGCGGGGACGTGATCGTCCGCCTCTACGAATCCCTCGGCGGTCGTGCCACGGCCACCCTCACGGCGGGCTTCCCCGTCGCGGAGGCGATCGAGAGCGACCTGCTGGAACGGCCCCTCGCGGGCACGGCCGTCACGCATCCGGCCCCGGGGGCGGACGGCGCGGTGGCCCTGACCCTGCGCCCCTTCCAGATCGTCACGCTCCGCCTCCGCCGCCCCTGACCGCCGCCCGTGGGACACGCCCCGGACCGGACGCCGTCGCCGGGTCGCCGTCGCCGGTCCAGGGCCGCCTCCCACGCCTGCGGGGAGGGGTGGCGGTGGCGGTGGCCGTCGGCGCCCGCGCGGCAGCGCGTCCCGTACCGGGCCCGGCCCGGGCGGGCTACGGCGTGAACTCCGCCACAGGCGCGTGAGGACCGGGCCCCGGGGGACCGGGAAACGAGGGCCCGGCGCCCCCACCAGGTTTTGCACCTAGTTGCAAAACCTGGCCCGCCTCGCTAGAACAGGTTCATCACCCCCGCGCGAGGAGGCGCCCCCCATGAGTTCCCAGAGCCGGTACCCGCACCTGCTGAGCCCCCTGGACCTCGGCTTCACCACCCTGCCGAACCGCGTGATCATGGGGTCGATGCACACCGGCCTCGAAGAGCACCAGGGCGGCTTCGAGCGCCTCGCCGCCTTCTACGCCGAGCGCGCCCGCGGCGGCGCCGGCCTCATCGTCACCGGCGGCATAGCGCCGAACGACGCCGGCCGCCCCTTCGAGGGAGGCTCCCGCCTCACCACCGAGGAGGAGGCCGCCGAGCACCGGGTGATCACCGACGCCGTGCACGCCGAGGGCGGGAAGATCGCGATGCAGATCCTCCACTTCGGCCGCTACGCCTACCACAAGGACCTGGTCGCGCCCAGCGCCATCCAGGCCCCCATCAGCCCGTTCGTCCCGAACGAGCTCTCCGACACCGAGGTCGAGCGCACCGTCGAGGACTTCGTCCGGGCCGCCCGCCTCGCCAAGCTCGCCGGCTACGACGGCGTCGAGATCATGGGCTCCGAGGGGTACCTGATCAACGAGTTCATCGCCGCCGCGACGAACAAGCGCACCGACCGCTGGGGCGGCGCCTACGCGAACCGCGTCCGCTTCCCGCTGGAGATCGTCCGCCGCACCCGCCAGGCCGTCGGCGAGGACTTCATCCTCGTCTACCGCCTCTCCATGCTCGACCTGATCCCCGGCGGCTCCACCCTCGACGAGGTGGTCCACCTGGCCAAGGAGATCGAGGCGGCCGGCGCCACCATCATCAACACCGGCATCGGCTGGCACGAGGCCCGCATCCCCACCATCGCCACCTCCGTCCCGCGCGGCGCCTACACCTGGGTCACGAAGCGGCTGATGGGCGCGGTCTCCGTCCCCCTCGTCACCAGCAACCGCATCAACACCCCGGAGATCGCCGAGGAGCTGCTCGCCGACGGCCGCGCCGACCTCGTCTCCCTGGCCCGCCCCTTCCTCGCCGACGCCGACTTCGTCGCCAAGGCCGCGGCCGGTCGACCCGAGACCATCAACACCTGCATCGGCTGCAACCAGGCCTGCCTCGACCACACCTTCAGCGGCAAGATCACCAGCTGCCTGGTCAACCCGCGCGCCTGCCACGAGACCGAGCTGGTGCTCTCGCCCACCAAGCTGAAGAAGCGCGTCGCCGTCGTCGGCGCCGGCCCGGCCGGCCTCGCCTGCGCGGTGTCCGCGGCCGAACGCGGCCACGCGGTCACCCTCTTCGAGGCCTCCGGCCACATCGGCGGCCAGCTCGACATCGCCCGCCGCATCCCGGGCAAGGAGGAGTTCGAGGAGACCATCCGCTACTTCGGCACCCAGCTCGCCGCCCACGACATCGACGTCCGCCTGGACACCCGCGCCGACGTCGAGACCCTCCAGGGCTACGACGAGGTCGTCGTCGCCACCGGCGTCACCCCCCGCACCCCCGACATCGAGGGCGTGGACCACGCCAACGTGGTCAGCTACCTCGACGTGCTGCGCGACGGCGCCCCCGTCGGCGAGCGCGTCGCCGTCGTCGGCGCCGGCGGCATCGGCTTCGACGTCGCCGAGTACCTCACCGACAGCGGCGAGGGCGCCTCCCAGGACCCGGACGTCTACTTCCGCCACTGGGGAGTGGACACCGCCTACACCGGCCCCGGCGGGCTCACCGCCCCCGAGCGGCCCGCGCCCCCGCGCCAGGTCCACCTGCTCCAGCGCAAGGCCACCAAGGTCGGCGCCGGCCTCGGCACCACCACCGGCTGGATCCACCGCGCGGAGCTCAAGCACCGCGGGGTCGTCTCCGTCGCCGGGGCCTCCTACGACCGCATCGACGACGAGGGCCTGCACATCACCGTCGGTGACGAGCAGCGCCTCGTACCCGCCGACACCGTCGTCCTGTGCACCGGCCAGGAGCCGCGCCGCGACCTGTACGAGGCGCTGCGCGCGGCGGGTGTGGACGCCCACCTGATCGGCGGCGCCGACGTGGCGGCCGAGCTCGACGCCAAGCGGGCCATCCGCCAGGGCACCGAACTGGCCGCGAAGCTCTGACCGCAAGGGGATTGTGGCGGTCCGGGCGGGCCGCCACAATCTCCCGGTGACGTTCTCTCCCGCAGACGCAGACAAGATCCTCGCCGACAACTTCGCCCCCTGGGTGCTCGCCCTCGGACTGACCGTCCAGGAGACCGGCGACCGGCACGCCGTCCTGCGGCTGCCCTGGTCCGAGGCGCTCGCCCGCGACGGCGGCGGTCTCTGCGGTCAGGCCATGATGGCCGCGGCCGACACCGCCACCGTCATCGCGATCTCCGCCGCGCGCGGCGGGTACGGCCCGATGACCACCGTCCAGCAGTCGACGAGCTTCCAGCGGCCGGTGGTGGACGCCGACGTGCTGGTCCACGTACGGGTCACCAAGCTCGGCAAGCGCATGGCCTTCGCCGACATCACCCTGACCCCCGACGGCGCCGACGAACCGGCCGCCACCGCCTCCACGGTCTACGCCCTGCTCGGCTGACCGCCGCCGCGCGGGTCGGGGGCCGGTCTGGGAACATGGCACGGGTAGTCGCACCGAGGCGAGTCGTACCGAGGAGCGCTCATGTCCGGACAGTTCGAGGCGAGCGTCGAGATCGACCGGCCCGTCGAGCGGGTCTTCGCCTACCTCGCCGACGGCCGCAACGACCCCGACTTCAGTCCGCGCGTCCAGCGGATCACCAGGACCCCCGACGCCCCCACCGCGCTCGGCACGGTCTTCCGCAGCACGGTCAAGGACGCCGGGATGAAGACCGCCCGTGAGTTCCGCGTCACCGGCTTCGACCCGCCGTACCTGATCCGCTGGACCGAGCAGAGCCGCAACCTCGTCACCGCTGAGGGCGGCTACGACCTCGAATCCCTCCCCGGCGGGCGCACCCGGGTCCGGATCTTCAACACCCTCGAAGGGCACGGCCTCGGCAAGCTCCTCGTCGGCCTCGCGCTGAAGGCCGCACGCAAGGACGCCCCCGACTTCGGCCGCCGGATCAAGGCGGCCGCGGAGGCGTCCCTCACGAACTGAACGTCCGGCCCGGGTCAGAACCGCCCGGGAGCCCCCGGGAAGGGCACCGGCTTCGCCGGCGCGGACCCCCGCTTCTCGGCGGCGGCCGGCGGGTTCTGGCAGCTCACGTCCTGGGCGGGCAGCCGGCCCGTGGTCAGGTAGGCGTCGACCGGGGCGTTGGCGCAGGAGGCGGGGTCGAAGAGGTACACGCCGTGGCCCTCACCGCCGCCCGCCAGCACCATCCGAGAGCCCTTGAGCGCCCGGTGCAGGCCCTGGCCGCTGGTGAGCGGGGTTTGCGAGTCCCACTCGTTCTGCACCGTCAGCACGTTCGCCTTCTTGCGCATCGGCGTCGCCGACTCCACCGGCCGGTCCCAGAACGCGCACGGCTTGATGTTGGACGCGAAGTCCCCGTACAGCGGGTACTTCACCTTGTCCTTCGCCGCGTCGCGCTCGTACTGCTCCGTGTAGCGCGGCCAGCTGCCGGTGTCCCCGCAGACCACGGCCCAGAAGACGGCCGTGCCGTTGTCCGAGGCGGGCTCTTCGGCCGTCCGGCCCAGCAGCTTCAGCTTCAGCGCCTGCACGTCCGTGCCCGCCGCCTGCGGCTTGCCCTCGGCGGCGGCCTTCAGGGCCGCCACCAGCGGCGTGGCCTGCGCCGGGTAGAAGAACACCCCGCGCGCGGACCGGATCATGTCCCCGGTGACCTTCGAGCCGTCGAAGTCGATGGGCTCGCGGTCGGCGCGCTCCACCAGCCCCCAGAACGTGTCGGAGACCGCCTTGGGGGTGTCGCCCAGCCCGAACTCGCCCGACCGCTGCGCCGCCCACCGCGTCCACCGCGCGAAGGCGGGCTCGGCCTCGGTGGCCCACACCTGGATCATCCCGCGCCAGATCCGCTGCGGGTCCACACCGCTGTCGAGCACGAAGCGGTCGGTGCGCTCCGGGTACATCTGCGAGTACACCGCGCCGAGGTAGGTCCCGTACGAGTAGCCCAGGTACGAGATCTTCCCCTCGCCCAGCACCTCGCGGATGGTGTCCATGTCGCGCGCCGTGTTGCGGGTGGTGATGTGCGGGAGCACCGCGCCGGACTTCTCACGGCACTTGTCGGCGACGGTGCGCGCCCACGTCACGTCGGCGGAGAAGGTCTCCGGACGGTAGGGGCGGTCGAAGCTCTGCTCGGCGTCGTCCAGCCCGCAGGTGATGGGGCTGCTGGCACCGACGCCGCGCGGGTCGAAGCCGATCAGGTCGTAGCTCTCCCGCACCTCCTTGGGCATCAACCCGTTCATCAGCAGCGGCAGATCGAGCCCCGAACCGCCGGGGCCGCCCGGGTTCAGCAGCATGGCGCCGTGCCGTTTGGCCGGGTTCTCGCTCTTCATCCGGGATATCGCGATGTCGATCGTGCGGCCGTCGGGACGCCTGTAGTCGAGCGGGACCTTGATCGTGGCGCACTCGTACGAGGCCGGCTGCTCGGGGCTGCACCGCTGCCATGCGGGCTTCTGGCGGAGGTGTTCGGCAGCGGGAGCCGCGGCCGCCTGCGTCGAGGCCAGCAGGGGGACGGTGGTGGCGATGAGTCCGGCAGTGGCGAGCAGCGGTGCGAGGCGTTTCAGGCGCACGAAGCCGTTCCTTTCGGAGAAGTCGCTTACGCCTCAACCTTGTTGCACCGAAGTGCCCGGCCGAATCATCCCGAAGGGTCGTGCCGTGTGCTCCTCACGAATGAGCCGATATCAGGACACTGGCCGACGCGCCGTCGCCGGGCCGGGCGCCGACTCAACCGCCTGCGGCGGGAGTCGACTCGTGGCCGGTGTGCTCGGAGGAGCCCGAATGCCCGGAGGGGGGCGTGCCGGCGGAGGGTGTCGCGGCACCGGAGGGTGTGGCGACTGCGGAGGGCGCGGAGTGCCCGGCGGGGCCCGAGTGCTCGGAGGAGGGGCCGCCGTGGTCGGTGCCGGTCTCCACGGAGCCGCCGAGGCGTTCGCGGAGCGCGTTCAGGGCGTCCGTCGACTGGGTGGTGACGACCCACCGGTCGCCCACCAGGTAGACCCCGCCGTACGCCCGTGCCTCGTCCAGCCAGGCGCGCAGCCCCTTCTGGGCGGCGAACGTGGCCATGCGGTAGGCGCCCTGCCCGGTCTCACAGCCTCCCTGCCGCAACTCGTCGGCGTCCACGCTCACTTCGGCGGTGCAGCCGATGGCCGTGGCGATCTCCTCGATCGAGGTGCCCGGAGCGGCCGGGGAGGCCGCCTTCGCCGAGCCGGCGGGCGCGGTCGTGTCGCCGGCGCACCCTCCGCACAGCAGCACGGCGGCGCACGCCGCGGCGACGGCCGCGAACGACGGGCGGATCCGGTGGGCGGGGCGGGCGGTGGACGGCATGGGAACCTCGCGGGCTGATCGGGAAAAGGGGTCGTGGTGCCCGGGAGGGGAGGGGCCCGGGCACCACGCGTTTTTCGGGGGTGTGACGCTGTTCGGCGAAACGGGGAGCCCTTGGGGGAGGGCTCGTGCCTCAGCCGGTGGCCGTCACCTTCTTGCCCTTGTCGGAGACCGCGAACCAGACGCCCTGCTTGCCCTGTCCGTTGATGTCCCCGGCTTCCTTGTCGCCGGTGAACGTGTACACCGGCCAGCAGTCGATCGTCAGCTGTTCGGTGCCGTCAGGCCGCTTGAAGGTGCCCACCAATTCGGCGGGAATTCCCTTCACCAATTCCTTGTCGACGGCCTTGGCGGGCTTCCACGTGTTCAGGCAGGCATCGAGGCAGTTGGTCTTCATCGGCCAGGCGCTGTCCTTGTCGAACCGGTAGAGCGTGCGGCCCTCCGCGTCCGAGAGAATGGGGCCGAGCTTGGTGTTCCGGTTGACGCTGATCGGGTCGGCCTTCGCCGCCTCCTGCCCGCCGGCCTGGCCCGCACCGGAGCCCGCGCCGGCGCCCGCACCGGAGCCCGCGCCGCCACCCGCGCTCGGGTCGGCGCCGGACCCCGCACCGCCGCCGGCCTTCGCCGGCTTGCCGTCGGGCGCCAGCACGTGCCAGGTCCCGCCGACCCCCTCGCCGAGGGTGTCGCCCGCCTTGGTGTCCTTCGCGTAGCGGTACACGGGCCAGCCGGCCAGCGTCAACTGCTTGGTCCCATCAGCGCGTTCGACCGATCCGAGGAGCGACTTGTCGATGCCCTCACCGGCCGAGGCGTCGTCCGCGGAGACCGCCGGCCAAGCGGTGGCGCAGTCCCCCTCGCAGTTGGACTTCGGGGGCTTGGGCGTGTCCTTGTCGAACCGGTAGAGCGTGAAGCCCGCGCTGTCGGTCACCGTCGATCCCAGCTCCGCGGAGGCCTTCACCTTCAGCTCTCCGGCCGGGCCGGCCTTGACGGCGTCGGCCGCGGGGACTGCGCCCGACCCGCCCCCGTACCCGTCGTAGCCGGACCCCGCCTGTTTGCTGTCGCCCACCGGCTGGACGGAATCCCCCTTTCCCGCGGAATTTTCACCGCTGCCGCATGCGGCGGTCAGCATCAATACCGCGACGGCCGACCCGGCGAATACTCCACGACGCATTTTCTTCACGATCTCTCCTTCAGGTCAGGATTCGCGTTCTCGTGCCTTGGGTAATTTCTACGGGGCCGGTCGAGGAGAATGCCGATATCCTTGAGAATTTGTCAGATCGCGCCAACATTGAACCCGGGGGAGATGGTTCAGTCCTGGATGCGCAGCGCGAGCGCGGGACAGCGCCGCACCGCACGGAGCGCCTTCTGCCGCAGCTGTGCGGGCACGGGCATGGACGCCTGGTTGGGGTACCCGTCCGCGTCGAGCCGCACGACGTCCGGAAGGATGTCCACGCACAGCCCGTGGCCCCTGCACAGGGTCCAGTCCACCACCAGCCTTTCCTCCGGGGTCTCGTCCTTCGGCAGGGGCAGCGCCCCCACCACCCGCCGGCCGCAGCCGCTGCCGAGGGCGTGGTCGCGGAACTCGTCCGGGAACGCCGCGAGCGCCGAGGCCACGAAGGCCGCGGTGCCGTCCGGATGGCTGCAGGCGCCGCGGCGCCGTACCACCTTCATCCGGGCTTCGATGGTTTCCAGCGCGGTTCTGCCCCCGCCCCTGACGGCGTCGTCCAGTACGTCGGCCAGCGCGGGCAGTCCCCGGAAGCAGGGGCCGCACTGACCGGCGGTCTCGTCCGCCATCCACCGGGTCACCTTCGCCACCTCGCCGGCCGGACAGGTGTCGTGCGGCAGGGGCAGCACGGCTCCCGCCCCCAGTACCGCGTCGAAGGCGGCGAGGGACCCCCGGGACAGGTCGGCGATGCGAGCGGACCCCGGATCCAGCCACTTGCCGTGGTAGCCGCCCACCAGGACTCCCTGACCGGGATCGAGGCCGCACAGTTCCAGGACGTAGGCCAGCGGGGTCCCGAGGGGTGCCTCGACGACCGTGGAACCGGCGATGGTCAGCATCACGGTGCCGGGCTCGGACGCCAGGCCGACCGAGCGGTAGTCCAGCGCGCCGAGGCGTGCCGCCACGGCGAGCTGGGCGTAGGTCTCGGTGTTCGAGAACAGGGTGGGCATGCCGCCCAGGCCCCGCTCGCTGGTCCGGATCTTCTGTCCGGAAGGCAGCGTCGGCCCGCCGTTCAGGCCGTTGACCATGGAGGTGCTCTCTCCGGTCACGAAGCGTTCGGGCAGAGCCTGCACCCGCACCTGGCGGCCGGCGGGGCCGCGTTCGGCGACGGCCGCGCGCAGCGACTGCTCCACGTCGGGCCGGGTGACGCCGATGACGACATCTTCGGCGCCGACCGCGGCGGCGGCCAGCAGGGCTCCGTCGAGGACCAGGTGCGGGACGTGCAGCAGCAGCGCCTTGTCCTTGAGGCAGCTGGGCTCGCCCTCACTGGCGTTGACGACGACGGCGGTCCCCGTGTCGCGGCCCTCGGCCGCGGCCATGACGGCGCGCAGCTTCCGGGCGAAGGGGAAACCGGCCCCGCCGCGGCCGCGCAGGTCGATGTTCTCGGCGAGCTCGACGAGCTCGTCCGGCCGGTAGCGCGGCATCTGGCCGTGCGTGGTCAGATGCGCGACGCGGTCGAGCCGGGGAGCCTGGTCGAGGCCGGCCAGGAGTCTGGGAGCGCCCACGCAGCCGAGGCTGGGGCGCTTGAAGCCGCTCACAGCCGCCACTCGCGGGTGGCGAACTGGTCCCCGTCCATGCCGGTGGTGGCGCCCAGCCCCAAGCCGACGTCCATGTAGGCGCCGGCCGGGTCGGCCGCGTACACGGCGGTGAGAGCGGGGCTGTCGTCCTGCGGCGGTGCGGCCGGCCCGGTGAACTTCTCCCGGGAACCGGACGTCCGGGCGCGCGATTCCCGGCGCGGCCGGGGGACGGCGGCCACGACGGGCTGCTGCGGAACGCCGATCGGGCCGGGGGGACCTGCCGGCTCCTCGGCCATCCTGGCCTTGAGCCGGAAGGCGAGGATGCCGGCGACACCGAGCAGGCACAGCGCGTAGGACACCGTGACGTAGAGGTCGGCGGCGCGCCCCGCCTTCAGCCCGTGGACCAGCGAGGCACCCCACGCCGGATAGGCGGCGAAGTGCAGGGCCCGCCACCACAGGGAACGGCCCTTGGTGGCGAACACGCTGCGCACCGCGCCCGAGACCGCGACGGCGACGAACAGATAACCGGCAAGGCTCCCGAGCCCGACCAGCACGGGCTGTTCGATGTCGGTGAACGGCACTGCCGCGGCGGACGCGGTCGTCCGCTGCTCCGCGACCTTGACCCATATGTGCAGGGCCAGGAAGCCGAGGCCGGACACGGCGAGGCCGCGGTGCACACCTTGGGCCAGCAGCCGGTGACCCGATTTCAGCAGTAGCCGGTCGGTGGAGACCACTCCCCACAGGACAGTGGCGGTGAGCGAGACGAGCGACAGCACTCCTGCTCCGAAGTCGAGGAAGTCCCAGAACTGGGAGAAGGCGCCCGCGCGGGCGGCCACGGTGACGGAGACGATGGCCGCGCCGACGGCGCAGATCGCGCCAGGACTCATCCGTCCGGGCGTGGGCAGGAGTGAGGGCCGCCGAACGGCCCTCCGTCCGGCGGCCGGAGCCGATGCCGCGTGTCGGCTCTTACGGCGGGCCCTGTGTGGGCGAGGCATGTGCGGCTGGGGCAAGGGCATCCAGGTCTCCTGTGCGCCTGGGCTCCGAGCGATCCACCTGGCGCTCGGAACCCGGGGGTCGTTGTCGTTCTCTGCCCGGCCGCGCTGTGAAACTCCGCGCCGGCCGAGGGAACTTGGGGCCGGAGTGCAGCAGCATCGTGGAGCTGCACATCAGCTCCACAGGATTTATCGAAACGTGATAATTTCTCGCAGCGCGTCTCCGACGCATCGAACAACACCGGAAGATTCCCCTCCAGCGGAGGTTGCGACAGGCCACCGCGCCGCCCGCCACCTACGCGTCCCGGAGAGCAAAATCAGAGCAAAATCCCGGGACCGCGGGTGGTCGGACCTCTCCAGGAGGGAGTACGAGGGCCGCAACTCTCGTGTCAGACAGAGAAGTTGACGCGAGGCGCAACCTCGGCGGGTCTGCCGCTCTTCCCCGGGCAGGCCTCACCCCGGCACGAACGAGGAAAACGATGTGCGAACTTCTGAACCGCATCTGGTCCCGCCCCCGAGGCGAGTGGACGCGCGTCCTGCGCAGGGAACTTCCCGCACTGGCCGCCGAGATAGTGGAGGAGCTTCTGCATGGAATTCCGGAATTTTCCGCACTTATCGATGACAACGATGCCATTGATGCAGAGTTGCTCCGGCAGAGGGTGGAAGAGGCACTCCTCACCACTCTCGGCTACAAGGAGCGATCCCGGGAACAAACGGACGAGTGCCAGGATCTGGCGGAGAACCAGGTCGAAACCGAGCTCGCCCCCGAGCTCGAAACCGCGGGCCGGAGCACGGCCGGCAGCAGAGAGGCGGCGCACGAGTGTGAAATAACGCACGAGGGCCGGCGGGACGACATCCGCGAGGAGGCCCGCCCCGGGTCACGCGACGGGATCCGTGAGGGGATCCGTGACGGGATCCGAGAGACGGCCCGGGAGCGCCTCCGGGTGAACAACCGTGAAGAGACGGAGGAGGAGGCCGTTGAAGGCAACCGGCCGGGCGAACGGGCCCGCCAGGAGCTGTTCAGGACCCTCACCGACGACCGCGTCGCGTCCGACAGCTCCCTCACCGAGCTCGCCGAGGCGGCCGGATGGCCCCTCCCGCTGGCCGTACGGGCCATTGTGCCGGCCACGCCCGGCGAGGCGCAGCAGCTCGCGGGCGTCATGGAGGACGCCCTCGTCGGGATGTTCGCGGGCCGGCCGTGCCTGCTGGTCCCGAGCCCGGACCCGGAGGTCCGCGTACCACTGGAGCACCTGCTGCGCGGCCGGTTCGCGGCCGTGGGCCACGCCGTTCCGCTCCGCGACACGGCCTCGTCCCTGCGCTGGGCGCTGCGTCTGGCGGCGCTGACGCCCAGTCGGCCGGGCCTGGAGGCCAGGGCCGTCTTCGTCGACGACCACCTCTCGACCCTGCTCCTGCTCCAGGACGAACCCCTCGCCCATGCTCTGGCCGCCCGCTGGCTGCGGCCCCTCGCGGACCTGACCCCGCGACAGAGCGAGCGGCTGGAGGTGACCCTGCTCGCCTGGCTCGAGGGCGGCGGAGCCCCCGAAGCCGCCAAGGCCCTCAGCGTGCACCCGCAGACCGTGCGGTACCGCATGCGCCAGCTGGAAAAGCTCTTCGGAACCGGCCTGCGTGATCCGCGGACCCGGTTCGAGCTGGAGATGGCCCTGCGCAGCCGCCGCCTGATGGCCCAGGTGCGGCGCCAGCACTCACGCGTGACCCGCAGGACGGCCCGCGTGATCCAGGCGGACTTCACCCCGCTCGTCGTCGGCCGCATGGCCCGCGTCAACGGCCTCTGACACACAAAACGCCCGGCCCGGCCCCGTGACGACGGGGCCGGGCCGGGCGTTTTCGTGTCCCCGGGCGCACCACCCACCCCACGGCCCACACCACCGTTCACAGCCCACGTCCGTCGCCGACCGTGTCCGTGACGGGGGGCCGGCTGCGTCGAGCGGTGCCGGGCGGTGCCCGGCGGTGCCCGGCGGTGCCGCGGTATCGGGCGGTGCCGGCTGACGCGGCCGGGCCGGGTGGGGCGGGTGGGGCGGGTGAGGCAAGAAGTGGGGCCGGGCGGGCGTCCGGGCCCCCGGTCCCGCCCTCCGTAACGGGGCCGTGGGCCCGGAACACAAAAGAGGTGTTGGTCCGAAGCGGCCTTCGGACCAACACCTTTCCCGGGGCGGACGCGGGGTGAGGAAGGGGGGAGCGCCCGGCCCCGGGAGCCGATGGGGGCAGAGCCCCGCAGTGAGCGTCAGCGGCAGCTGCGCCCGTCGTTGATGCAGCTCACGGCCTTGTTCATCAGGCCGTTCGACATCACGTTGATGAAGTCGCCGTGGTCGGTCACGGGCTTGTGGAGCTGCTCGGGGAAGCTGTCCACGGCGAACCGCTGGCCCGGCGCCACCCCGTAGACGATGCGCTGCACCAGCTGCGGAATGGCGGTGAAGCCCTTCTGGCAGCGACCGTTGCGGTCGGGGAAGGCCACGTGGGTGCGGTGGTTGGCGCTGTCGGCGTTCCGGCCGTCCCAGCAGCTCTGGAAGGTGAAGGTGCGCACCACGTCACTGCCCTTGGGGCAGATCGGGTACTTGTCCTTCAGCTGCCGGTTCTCGAAGCCGGTGCAGCTCCAGGAGGCGTTGGCGTTGGCGTTGCCGTTGGAGAAGGCCTTGGCGTCACCGGTGATGATGCGCATGAAGCGGGGCATGGCCTTGACCTTGCCGACGGGGCTTCCCTTGAAGTCGATCGTGACCTGCTTGGGCTTCAGGATCGTGCCGACGTTGCCGTCCTGGCCGCCGCCGGGCGCCTTCGCGTCGCGTTCGGCCTTGCCGTCGCGCAGTCGCAGCACGGGCCAGTAGTAGGTGGACTGGTCGCCGTTGTTGCAGGTGGTGCCGGCCTTGGCGAGGCTGTCGTTGGTGGAGAAGGCGTCGGTGGACACGTTGCCCACGTAGTCGTGCATGTGGTGGGCGCCGTTGGAGACGCCGGGTGCGACGATGACGTTGTCGGGGTTGAAGTGGCCGTTGTCGTTGCGGCCGCACTGGACGCTGAAGGAGCCGTTGGAGGCGCCGCCCTGGGCCTTCGGCTTGTTGACGTTCGGGCGGACCTTGGTGATGTTCACGAAGTCGCTCTTCGCCGGACCGCTCTTGCTGCCGGCCGCGGCGGACTTGGCGTCGGCCCCGGCGTTCAGCGCCGCCGCGCCGGCCCCGCCGTCTTCCTCCGCGGGTGCCTTCTTCATCTCGCAGGAACTCAACTGCGCTATTTCCTTGGGGGGTTCGCCCACGCGGTCGATCGCGTCGGACACGCCCTTGATGGTCTTGTCCCGCTGTCCCTTGAGCTCGCCGAGGAGGGCGTCGCCCTGTGCCTCGCCGGCGGCGAGGCGCCGGTAGGCGTCCGCCACCTGGTCGTCCAGCTTGGCCAGGTTCGCGTCGACCTCGGCCTTGGCCTGCTCGGGCACGGCGGTGAGCTTGTCCCCGACGTCCGGACAGTCGATGGTGGTCATCAACTGCGCCTTGCGGTTGCCGTCCTGGCCCGCGGACGCGTTGCCTGCGACGACGGCGACGCCGCCGCCGCCCAGCACGAGCGCGGAGACCACTCCCACGAGCTTGGTCGTCAATCGGGGGCGCTTGTGGCCCTTTTGCCTCATGCGATCACTTCACTTCGTCGGTGGGACATTGTCGGAGAGCCCGTCGAAGTCGACCAGCCCGGTGTCCTCGAGGACCGTGATGTGGTCCAGGACCGTGGCGTTGGCGGACGTGGCGAGGGCTCGCACCATGGAATTGCGGGTCTGCGCCCGGATCCCGGCCAACAGGCCGAACACCTTTCCGTGTGCTCGGCGCAACAGCTGGGTGAACAGTCGTTCGTACTCGTCTCCCTTGGCACGGTTCATCTGGCCCAGCCAGTCCTGCTGCTGAGCGGAAGGCTGGTTGGGCAGGTCGATGCCGAGGGCCTGGCCCACCTGGATGACCTGCCGGTCCAATTCGGTGTGGCCGTCGACGAGGTGGTCCCCGGCCGTCCGGATCGCGGGGCGCGTCCCGCGCTGCTGGGCCTGCCGCCCGGCGGGCAGCTCCCACAGCCCGGCGAGGCGGACCTTGCGGACGAAGTCCCGGTCCGCGGCCGTCAACGGCCCGTAAGCCGTGCTCACCGTGCCGAGGCCGTCGTCGTCACCCGCCGCCGGTGCGGCGACAGCGGCCGTGGCCCGGCTGCCGAACTTGTCCACGGGGACCAGCAGGGCGATCAGGGTGAGCGCGAGGGCGGTGATGACGACGCCGCTCGCGATCGAATACCTGGTGGCCATGGACCAGCCTCGAGTGGTTCTCCGCCGCAATGACAGCAATGTGCCTCCTTGCTCCGTGGGGCCGGGAAGGTGGCGGGGCAGGGAGGTTCCGCAAGCGTCGTGCGGTGCAACACCCGCATTCCCGGGGGTGGCACGGACGGTAGTGCCCGGCGTGACGCCCCTGCCGGAGGACATCACCATCGGACAAACACTCTGGCGCTTTCCGGAAAGGCTGATATCTTGCCGCGCCGGCGCCTACGGGACCGACGGCTCCGACGGCGGTGCCCCGTAACGGGCGGCGATCGCCGTCGCGCGCGCGTGCAGCCAGTCGCGCAGCCACTGCGGGGCCAGGACCTCCGCGCCCGGGGCGAGCTGCCACAGAGCCCATTCGGCGTGCCTGCGGTCCTGGAAGGCGACCTCCAGCCGCAGGCGGCCGTCCGCGTCCGCGTCGGCCCCCTCGGCCAGGACGGCCACCGCGCCGCCCACCAGCTCCTCCCGCCGCGCCGCGTCCACCCGTACCAGGACGGCGACCTGGTCCGGGCCGGCCCGGAACCGCCTGCTGCGCTCCTGCCAGGCCAGGTCCAGATCGACCCGATCCGGTCGCCGGGCCGGTTCGGCCAGCTCCTGCGCCTCCCGCACCCGCGACAGCCGGTAGGTGCGGTCCGCGCCGTCCCGCGTGGCCAGCAAGTAGCCCTGGCCGCGCACCGTGACCAGGCCGATCGGGTCCACCGTGCGCCACTCGGGTGCCCGGTCCGCGGCCGCGTAGTGGATGCGCAGCCGGTGTCCGGCGAACACCGCGCGCCGGATCGCGGTCACCACGGCGTCGGGCAGTTCCTCGGTGACCAGACGCCTCGCGAGGGCGTCGGTCTCCGGGTCGATCAGCAGGCGCCGCGCCGCGCCGGCCGCGGTCGCCCGCTGGCCCTCGGGCAGCGCGTCGACCACCTTGCGCATGGCCGAAGCGAGCGCCGAGCCGAGGCCGAACGCCTGCGCCCCGCGCCGCGATCCGGCGACCAGCAGGGCGAGCGCCTCGTCGTGGTTCAGCCCGGTGAGCTCGGTCCGGAAACCGGGCAGCAAGGTGAAACCGCCGTGCCGGCCGCGTTCGGAGTAGACGGGGACGCCGGCCGCGGACAGCGCGTCGATGTCGCGCAGCACCGTGCGGGTGGACACCTCCAGCTCCTCGGCCAGCGTGCTCGCCGACAGCCGGCCGTGTTGCCGCAGCAGCAGTACCAGGGAGACCAACCGATCGGCGCGCACCAGAAAACGCTACCGGAAATACACGACACTCGATGTCGTGATTGGTTGCGAGGCTTCACCACGACACAGCACGTCGCACACGAGAGGTGAACCCGCATGGCACACGCCATCGTCAATCCGGACGGCCTGCACGACCCGGCCCCGTTCGGCTACAGCCACACTGCCACCGTCCCCGCCGGTTCGGAACTGGTCCTCGTCGCCGGTCAGTACGGATCGGGCCCGGACGGCGCGGTGGTCTCGGCCGACTTCGGGGAGCAGGTGGAGCGGACGTTCCACAACATCGGCGTGGCCCTGGCCGCCCACGGCCTCGACCTCGGCCACGTCGTCCAGCTCCGCACGTACGTCGTGAACCACGACGTCACCAGGCTCGGGCCGATCGCCGCCGCCGTGCAGGAGCGCTGGGGCGGCAAGCCGCCCACGCAGACCCTCATCGGGGTCGCGGCCCTGGCCACGCCGGACGTGCTCTTCGAGGTCGAAGCCGTAGCCGCCCGGCCCTGACCCGGGGCGCCCCGCCGCGCGGCCGTCCCGGGCCCGGAGCGTACCGGGCCCGGGACGGCCGCCTTCCGGATCAGGCGGACGAAGCCGCGAGCACCACCTCACGCACCCGCGGGGCCCGCTCGGGCTGCGCGGCCGGGGCCTGCGGCTCCGGTGCGGCCGTGTGGGTGTCCGTGAGGAGGGCGATGAGCGAGGTACGGGCCCGGGCCACGCGGGAGCGGACCGTGCCGATCGGGCACCCGACGGCCTCGGCCGCCTCCGCGTACGGCAGACCCAGCAACTGCGTGAGGACGAAGGCCTCCCTTCGTTCGGACGGGATCGCGGCCAGCAGCTCCGCCAGCGCGATGCCGTCCTCGAAGCCCGGTACGTCGTACGGCTGGGCCTGCTCGGCGGCCGTCTGCCAGTCGCAGCGGTCCGACAGCCGCGGCCGGGCGGCGGCATGGCGGAGGCTGTCCACGACGGTGCGCCGGGCGATGGACAGCAGCCAGGTCCGCGCGGAGGAACGGCCCTCGAACCGGTGGAGGCCGGCGAGCGCACGCAGGAACACGTCCTGGGTGAGGTCGTCGGCCGCCTGGGTGTCGGCGCTGAGGTAGGCGACGTAGCGCCAGACGTCGCGGTGGAGGGCGCGCACGAAGCGGTCGGTCTTCGCACGGTCGCCGTCGCGGGCGGCGAGCGCCAGCCGGGTCACCGCCGCGTCGGAGTCCTCCGTGTGCCGGGCGGGACGCTCGCCGGTGGTACAGGACTGGGTGGTCAGGGCAGGAGTCATCGCCAAAGGTCCTTATGTGCAAGGGGAGTCCGGCGCCGCGCGAGCGGCGGAGCCGGTGAGGGGCACGGCCTGCCCGGAGGCATGGCCGAGGGCCCGAGGCGCGGCATCCACGTGTCACACGCGTGGCACGAGGTGCACGAGGTGCGTCAGTGGCATGCGAGGCGTGCGCGAGAGCGGTCGCGGACGTGGATGCGGCTCGGGTGACCAGCTGTCAGAGGACAGCGGTCGCCGTCGGCGGACCCCTTGAGGTGATGGCATGGACGAGGAACAGCCGGCGCGGTGCGCGCGGCCGTCGCCGCCGGCGCACCCGCAGGCGCGGCCGGTGCCCGACGGCGGCCGGACGCAGCAGCAGGCACAGCGGGACCCACAGCCGCGCGGCCACGGCCCGCAGCACGCGGAAGAGGGCGCGCTCGCCGTGGGCGAGCCACAGACCGCACAGCACGGCGGCCAGCAGGTGGACGATCAGCATCCCGGCCGGTGACATGAACGCCGCAGGCATGGCCGTGGATCCGTGCCCACCGCCCGCCATGTGCATGGCCGGCGAGGCCGAGGCGGCATCCGCCGTCCCGTGCATGGCGTGGTGCGCGTGCACGGGCGCTTCCGCGGCCGCGGACTCCGGCGCCGGCCCCGCCAGGGACCGGGCCAAGGACTGGGCCAGGGAGAACCCCGAGTGGAGCACGGCCTGTACGGCGACTGCGGCTCCCGTGACGGGGAGGATCCCGCGCTCACGGCCGGCGAGGGACCAGGCCGTCACCGCGGCCGCCCCGAACCCGACGGGCAGCGCCCACCAGGGCACCGCCGTACCCGACATGAGCACGTGTCCGGTAGCCGCGAGCAGCACGCAGAGGGCTGCGAACATCGCAGCCCGCAGGGCGCGTAAACAGCGGACGACCGGCTCCATGGCGGGGCTCATCCTCGCACCGGCCTCCCGAGCCGCACACCGGGGTGCGCACTTCCCGACAAGTTTCCGCAGCCCGACCATGCCACAGCCGGACCGCCTGCCTCGTGTGGTGCAGGGCACAGCGGAACGCGGGAACCCGCCCGCCGTTCCACCCGACTGACTACCCGTTCGAACAAGGAGTTCAACGTCACAGGAAGGGAGACTTCGTGGCGTCGGAGGGAACGGCGACGGCATCGCCGACGGAGAAGGACGACGGGGCGGGCGGACGGCTGACCGCGCTCCTCACCTGCGCCATGGCGTTCTCGATGCTGCAACTGTTCCTGCTCGGAGCGCTCGGCCCGCGCCTCGTGGACGAACTGGGCGTATCACCCGCCCTGCTGGGTCTGACCACCACGATCGGCTTCGGAACGGCGGCCGCCCTGTCCCCGGCGGGCGGCCGGATCGTGGACCGGATCGGCCCCCGGCGCTCGCTCGTCGCGCTGCTGCTGCTCTCCGCGGCCGCACTCGCCCTGATCGGCGCCGCCCCCGGCGCCGGCCTGCTGCTCGGCGCCGTCGCACTGGGCGGCGTACCGCAGGCCCTCGCCAACCCGGCCACCAACAAGGCCGTTCTGCGCGCCGTCCCGCCCGCCCGGCGGGGCGCCGTCACCGGCCTCAAGCAGTCCGGCGTGCAGCTGGGCGCCTTCGCGGCCGGGGCGCCGCTGGCGGTGCTCGCCGGCGGGATCGGCTGGCGGGGCGCTGTGTGGACGGGCGCGGTGGCCGCCCTGCTCACCGGGCTGTGGGCGCTGCGGGTCCTGCCCGGGGACCCCCCGCCGCCGCCCGCGGGTCCCCGTACGGAACTCGTCCCGCGCGCGATGGTGGCCTGGCTGGCCGCCTTCTCCCTGTTCCTCGGCGCGGGCATCGCCTCCGTGAACACCTACCTCGCCCTTTTCGGTGCGCAGCGCCTGGGCATGGGACCGACGACCGCGGGCGCCCTGGTCGCCGTACTGGGAGTGGCCGGGATCGCCGGCCGGGTGGGCTGGTCCAAGGCCGCCCGGCCCGGACGTGCCGAATGGCTGCCCGGCTGGCTCGCGCTCGGCGCGCTGGGCGCCGCCGCCCTGCTGGGGGCCGCCCTCGTGGTGGGCCCGCTGGTGTGGGTCGGCGCGGTGGCCGTCGGCGTGTTCGCCGTCTCCGGCAACGCCGTCTCCATGGTGCTGGTCCTCCAGCGGGCCGCCCCCGGCCGGGCCGGACAGGACTCCGCGCTGGTCGGGGCCGGGTTCTTCGCCGGATTCGCCCTGGGCCCGCCGCTGTTCGGGCTGCTCGCGCAGAGCGGGCGGTACGGACCGGGCTGGCTCCTGGTGGCGGCGGAGTTCGCGGTCGCCGCGGCCGTCGCGTTCCTCTGGGCGGTACGGGACCGGGCGCGGCGCGGAGGCGCGACGTGAGCGCGGCGACCGGCCGGCCCCTGGCGGCGGTCGTGGAGCGGGTCGCGGTGACCGCGGCGGAGGTGGGCCGCCGCTTCCCGCTGTACGCCGACCCGGCCGACGGGCGGTGGACCACGACCGGCCGCGGGTCCTGGACCGGAGGCTTCTGGGCCGGGCTGCTCTGGCTGCGGGCGCGGTACACCGGTGCCGAGTGCGACCGGCGGGCCGCCGCCGCGTGCACGGGCCGGCTCGCACCGTGGACGGGGGCGGACACCGCCACCCGCGGCCTCATCTTCTGGTACGGGACCGCCGCGGCCGGCGACGACGCCGAAGCCGCCGCGATCCGTGCCGGCGCGGCCGGGGCCTGCCTGGCGGCCTGTGACCCGGACCTCGGGATCCTGCCCTGGGGCGACGCCCTGGGCGGGCCCCGCCTGCTCGCCCGCGTGGACGCCGTACCCGGCACGGTGCCGCTCCTCGCGGGCGCCGGACCGGGCGGGGCGGCCGCCGCGGCCGCCCACCTCCACCGGCATCTGGACCTCTGCCTCGGGCGGCCCGGCGGCGCGGACGACGACGCATCCGCGTGGTTCCGGCCGGCCCTGCGCTTCGAGACGGACACCGCCCGGTGGCGGCCCTGCGAGGATCCGCCGCCGGGCTGGAGCCGGGGACGGGCCTGGCTGCTCCTGGCGGTCGCCGACGCCATGCTGCGTCCGGCCGGCGCGGCGGGCGACCGCGCACGTCTCGCCGACGCGGCCGCCCTGCTGCTCACGCGCGGCGAACTGCTGACCGGCCCGCCCGTCCCACCGGCCGACACCGCGCTCCCGGACGGTCCCCGCGACACCTCGGCCGCCGCGATCACGGCGGTCGCCCTGCTGAAACTGGCTCGGACCCCCGGCCCCCGCGCGGAGCAGTACGCGCTGCGGGGCGCGGAGATCCTCGACCACCTCGTCCGGTCCCACCTCACCGACGGGAGCGGCGGCCGCCCGGCCGGGATGCTGCTGGACGGGTGCTACGACGCGGCCGCGCGGCTGGCGGTCCGCCACGAACTCGTCTGGGGCGACTTCTTCCTGGCCCTCGGCCTGGCCGCCCTCCACGGGATCGTCGACATCACCCGCGTCTAGGGCGTCTCTTTCGGATCTTGCCGGGCCCGCGCTGCCCGGCACCGGACAACGCGGGCTCGGCCGGCAAGATCCGAAAGAGACGCCCTGGAACCCTCCCTCGGCGCTCTCGCCCGCTCAGTGCTCGCAGAGGGAGAACTCACGTTCGTAGAGCTGCTCGTTGTGCTCGTCGACGAAGAACTTGCGTTCCTGCATGAGCTGTTCGCGGTACGCCTTGGCCTGTTCCAGCGTCATCGTCGAGGTCTCGGACCAGGGCTGCTGCGGCGGCACGTCGGAGGTCGAGACGATCCTCTGCGACGGGTCGACCAGGAAGAACGCGAGGATCTTGCGGTGTCCCGGCCGTGCCGGATCCGTCAGGCGGAACGAGTCGACGCGGTGTTGCAGGACGTTGGGGAACGCCAGGCACCGGCCGGCCGGGGTCGCTGTCGATCCCAGCGCCTGGTTCAGCGCGTCCTCGTCCTCCAGGCCGTAGACCTCGCGCAGGCCGTTGTCGTCGTTCTGTTCGTAGTCCGGGTCGTCGAGCGCCGCCCGGAAACCCAGCCGGCTCTCGGTGATGTTCTCGCTGTCCCAGTAGTAGAGGGCGGTCGAGACGATCCGCTCGTTCACCATCCCCTCGACGTGCCAGGAGCCGCCGGAGTACTCGGGCTTGTCCGGGGTGAGGTGAATGGTGGCGAGCTTGACGATGACCTGGAGGCCGCGCCCGCGCAGATCCACCCGGGCGGACGGCCCGGGCAGCTCGGGCGCGGTGAAGTCCGGGGCGTCCGGGACGACCGGCCGGCGGTTCTCCCACCACTCGTCGTGGGCCTCTTCCCACGCATCGCGGGCCTCCCGGTAGGCCGCGTCGTCGCTGTAGGAGGACCTGTGCGGGTACTCCGGCTCCGAGTCGTACCACCCGTAGGGGTCCGCCTCGATCCGCAGGGGCCGCGGATGGCGCAGATCCGTGAGCACGTTCTCCAGCAGCGGGCGCATGCGCGCGAACACGTCGGGGAGGACCGAGAGGAGTTCGGCATGGGTCTCGGGGTGGACGTTGTTGACGTAGGAACGGAAGGCCACATCGCCCTCGTCACTGACGTCGACGTCCGTGGGCAGCCACTGGAACCTCTCCGAGAACTCGTACTTCGACCAGCGGTCCGTCGGGTTCTGCCAGGCACTCTCGGGAGCCCCGCTCGCCTCCCGCACCAGGCAGAACAGCGAGGGATGGACCAGGTCCAGCACCTGGCCGTCCGATCCGGGATGCCAGTCCTTGTCGGCCTCCGGGACCTCCTCCAGCACCCGGACCGCCTCGCGCAGCCGGGACCTGAGCGTGTCGTCGACCAGCGTGTCCGACTGCCACACCCCGTCGACGGCGGACACCTCGACGCCGGTTCGCGCGTCCCGGAGCGCGGCGTAGTGGCGCAGTTCGTCCAGCACGTAGCGGACCTGCGCCTCGGTGAGGCCCTGGGCGACCGCCTCCCGCGTCCACCGGGCGACGATGCCGGCGTCGTTCATCTTGTCGAACCACCCCGGCTTCGCCCTGATGAGCGCGCTGCACTGCATCATCTGGAGTTCCCGCAGTGTTCGGGGCTTCGCGAACGGTATGGAACGTGCAGTGTTGAAGGGCAGCGGGAAGGCGGACATGCCGGTCAATGCTCTCGGTCCTCCGAGTCGGTGTGCGGTGGCCGGAAGGATACTTCAGCGCACTGACACCGCCGCCCGGCCGGCCGCCGCTACGCGCTGCGGCCGTAGCCCCGCAGGACGCGGCGCGCCACCGAGGTGATGTGGAGTTCGTCCGGCCCGTCGAGGATGCGGGCCGCGCGCCCGGTGCGGAACAGTCCCGGGAGCGGGGTGTCCGGGCCGAGTCCGGCGGCGCCGTGGACCTGGATCGCGCAGTCCGCGACCTGCTGGAGCATGCGCGCGGCGGCGACCTTGGCGAGCCCCACCTCCGTACGCGCGTCCAGCCCGGCGGCGATGAGCGCCACCGCCTCCCGGACGAGGGGACGCGTGGTGCGCAGGGCCAGCAGGGCGTCGAAGACGTGGGCCTGCACCAGCTGCTGGTCGGCGAGCGGCCCACGTGATCCGCCGTGCGTGGCGGCCCGTTCGCACATCAGGTCGAAGGCCCGCTGGGCCTGGCCGAGCCAGCGCAGGCAGCGCAGCGTACGGCCGAGCTGGAGCCGTTCACCGGCGATGGCGAGGGCGTCACCGGACTCGCCGAGGAGGTGGTCGGCCGGGACCCGCACCGCGTCGAGGGCGATCTCGTACTGGCCCGTCACGCCCAGCACGGGCAGTTCGCGCACCACGCGGAAGCCGGCGGAGCCGGTGGGTACGAGCAGCAGGGACAGCCCCTCGCGGTCCCCGTCCGCGCCGGAGGTACGGGCCATGACGGTCACCAGGTCGGCGCCCGCGGCCCCCGAGGTGAACCACTTGCGGCCGGTGACCCGCCAGCCGCCGTCCGGGAGCCGCTCGGCGCGGGTGGCGGTCCGGAACGGGTCGGTGCCGGGCACGCCCGGCTCGGTCATCGCGTAACAGGTGCGGAGCTCGCCGGCGACCAGCCGCTTCAGGTACGCCTCGCGGACGCCGGGCCGCCCGTACCGGTCCAGCATCCGCACGTCGAGCAGCGGGGCGGAGCCCAGCGCGGCAGGACCGTGGTCACTGGCCCCCTCGGCCTCGGCCAGCTCGGCGTACGCGGCGAAGGACAGCCCGCCACCGCCCAGTTCGACCGGGAGCGGCAGGGCCCAGAGCCCCTCGGCCCGGGCCTCGGCGCGCAGTTCGGCCAGCGCCCCGGCGGCCGCGGGCCCGCCCCCGTCCAGCACGGACTCCCGGGGGAACACCCGGTCCCGGACGAACCGGGCGACCCGTTCCGCGGGCGCGCCCGGCTCCGCCGCCCGCCCTGCGGCTCCGCCACCGTCCGTACGGCGATCTTCCACTGTCCGCCTCCTCTTTCCCGGGAACTTCCGGGACGCGTGCGGTCCGCCGGAGAGTTTCGGCAACCCCCGCCAACTCGCGGGAACTCGCACGAACGGCCGACCGACTGTCTGTTCGTGGAACTGGTCGGGCGCGGAGGCTCCCGGGTTCCCGAATCCCGCAAGACCCCGGCTGCGGCCACCGCCGCGCCAGGAGAGGAGAGGCATGGCGTCACCAGCAACCACGCAGACGGTCCGGCCGCTCGACACACTGCGCTTCGACGCCTCGGGCCCGCCGCAGATCACGAGCGTCGTCACCGACCACCTGCGGCTGCTCGGCGCACGGACGGACCGCCCCGTCCACGTGGACGCGCCCGCCGTCGGCACCACGCTCGCCGGCGGCGGCTTCGCACCGGCGCACGCGGCCGCCACCTGGGCGGATCCCGCGAGCGGGCTCGCCGACGAGGCCACGGTGCAGGCCGCCACCGGCATCATGGCCGTGCACGGGCGACGCGACGGCACCCCGCGCGGACTCGCCGTCGACTACGCCGCCACGGCCACCGCCGTCCTCGCGGTACAGGGCCTGCTCGCGAACCTCGTGGGCCAGGCCCGCGGCGCGGCACCCGCCCACGTCACCACCGGAGCGGACCGGGCCGGACTGCTCGCCGTGTCCCAGTACCTCGCGGCCGCCGGCGCCGACGAGGGCGAGGCGGCCGAAATAGCCGCCGGCGGACCGCCGTTCACCTCCGCCGACGGGACCGTCTTCGAACTGGAGACGCTCGACCCGGGAGCCTGGGCCGCCTTCTGGAAGGCCCTGGAGGCACCCGCGGACGCCCTGCGCGCCGGCTGGCGGCCCTTCCAGTTCCGCTACGCCACCGCCTGCGCCCCCCTCCCGGCAGCCCTCCACACCACGGCCCGGTCCCACGGCTGGGACCGGATCCGCCGGGCCGCGGCCGCCTCAGGTGCCGAAGTGTGCGCGCTGCGCTCCCTCGCGGACCGGGCCGCGGAGCACGACGGCGCCGCCCCGTGGTCCCTCACGCCGTCGACGGCCTGGGCCGCCGGGAGCGCCGGGAGCGTCCGGGCCGCTGGTGCCGCCGGCGGTCTGCCGGCACCGCCGGCCGCCGGGTCCCTGCGGGAGTCCGCCGGACCCCTGGCCGGGCTGACCGTGCTGGAGGCCGGCCGCCGTATCCAGGCACCGCTCGCCGCGCACCTGCTCGGGCTGCTCGGCGCCGACGTGATCCGCATCGAACCGCCGGGCGGCGACCCGCTGCGCGGCATGCCCCCCGCCTGTTCAGGGATCTCCGCCCGCTGGCTCGCCCTCAACCGCGGCAAGCGGGCCGTCGAGATCGACATCAAGGCGGAGGCGGACCGCGGGCGGCTGCGGGACATGGCGGCGCACGCCGACGTCTTCCTCCACAACTGGGCGCCGGGCAAGGCCGCCGCCCTCGGCCTCGACGCCGACGACCTCGCACGCGTCAACCCCGCGCTCGTCCACGCGTACACCAGCGGCTGGGCCGGCCGGCTCGACGACGCCCCCATGGGCACGGACTTCATGGTCCAGGCCCGTACCGGAGTCGGCGAGGCCGCCCGCCCCGACGGCGAGCCCCCCGCGCCCTCGCTGATGACCCTGCTCGACGTCCTGGGCGGACTGCTGGGCGCCGAGGCCGTCCTCGCCGGGCTGCTCCTGCGCGAACGCACGGGCCGCGGCGTACGGGTCGACTCCTCCCTGCTCGGCGCGGCCGACACGCTGACCGGACCCGCCCTGCGCCGGGCGGCCCGCGGGCAGAACCCCCGGCGGCCGGCCGGGTTCCGGTACCCGCTGGCCACGGCCGACGGCTGGATCGCACCCGCCGACGCCGATGCCCGCGCCGCGGCCGGCCACGACCTGCGCGGCCTGCCCACGGCCGAGGCCCTGTCCCGGCTGCGCCGGCACGGCCTGACAGCGACCGCCGTCACCACCGAACTGTCCGACCTGCACCACGACCCGCGATTCGCCGGCTCGATCAGCCGCGACGCGCACGGCGCCCCCGCAGTCCCCGACCCCTGGAGCTTCGCATGACCGCCGACAGGCTCGTACTGCGTGACCTGCTGCCCGCCGAACTCCGCCGCGCCTGGGTGGTCGACGGCACCTGCCCCGACCTCGACCTCTACAGCCTCTTCCGCGCACGCCAGATCGCCGACCTGCACCGCACCGCCGTCGTCGACGCCAGGGGCAAGCTCTGCTACACCGCCCTCGACCGCAAGGTCCGATGTCTGGCGACGGGCCTGAGGGACCTCGGGATCGGCCCGGGCGACGTGGTCGGCGTACAACTGCCCGACGGCCGGAACGCCGTCATCGCCGACCTGGCGCTGGCCGCGCTCGGAGCGGTCGCGCTGCCCTTCCCCGTGGGCCGGGGCGTACTGGAGGCGGAGTGCCTGCTGCGCCGCGCCGAGGCCGTCGCCGTCATCGCGGCGACCGAGCACCGCGCGTTCCGGCACGCGGCCGATCTGCGCACGCTGGCCGGGGCACTGCCGCGGCTGCGGCACGTCATCGCCGCGGGGCGGCCGGACACCATCCCTGAAGGAACGATTCCGCTGGCGGAGCTGCTGCGCAGCGACCCCGGCGGCTTCGTCCCCGCCCGGCCCGACCCCGACAGCGCCGCACGCATCCTCGTCTCGTCCGGCTCCGAGGCGGAGCCCAAGATGATCGCCTACTCGCACAACGCGCTGGCCGGGGGCCGCGGCAACTTCCTGGCCTCCCTCATCCCCGACGGCACCCCGCCGCGCTGCCTCTTCCTCGTCCCGCTGGCCTCCGCCTTCGGCTCCAACGGCACCGCGGTCACCCTCGCCCGGCACGGCGGCACCCTCGTGCTGCTCGACCACTTCAGCGCGGACGCCGCGCTGGCGGCGGTGCGCGAACACCGGCCGACGCACGTCCTCGGCGTGCCCACCATGGTCCGCATGATGCTCGAACGCCTCGACGGCAGCGGCGGGGAACTGCCTTCGCCCACCGCGCTGGTCCTCGGCGGCGCACCGCTCGACGAGACCACGGCGGCCGCCGCCGCGCAGGCCTTCGGCTGCCCCGTCGTCAACCTCTACGGCTCCGCCGACGGCGTCAACTGCCATACGGGACTGGGCAGTACGGTGCCCCCCACCGACGGTTCCGGCGTCGTCGCCGGCCACCCCGACCCCCGGGTCGCCGAGATCCGCATCGCCGACCCCGACACCCACGAGCCGCTGCCCGACGGCGCCCTCGGCGAGATCATCTCGCGCGGCCCGATGACCCCGCTGTGCTACGTCGGCGCCCCCGAACTGGACGCCCGCTACCGCACGCCCGACGGCTGGGTCCGCACCGGTGACCTCGGCTACCTCGACGCCGAGAGCGTCCTGCACGTCGTCGGCCGCCTCAAGGACATCGTCATCCGCGGCGGGGCCAACATCAGCCCCGCCGAGGTGGAACGCGAACTCACCGCGCACCCCCAGGTCCGGGACGTGGCCTGCGTCGGCGTCCCCGACCCGCTGATGGGGGAGCGGCTCGCGGCCTGCGTCGTGGCCCGCGGGGCACACGCCCCCACCCTCGCATCCCTCGGCGAACACCTCGCGGGACGCGGCCTGGAGCGGCGCAAACACCCCGAACGCCTCCTGGTCGTCCCGGAACTCCCCCTGACGGCGGCCGGCAAACCCGACCGCGCGGCCCTCCGCAAACGCCTGACGGAGAGCAGCGCCCTCGTGTAGAAGGGCCGTCGGGGCACGCCGGGCCGCGCCGGGGAACACCGGCCGAGCGCCGCCGCGGGGCCCCGGTTCTGACAGGACGACGCCGGGGCGGGTCGGGCTTCGACCGCCGCCGGCCAGATCTCGATCTCCACGTCGCCGTCGCCGACGCAGAAGGTCGCCCACCTGCCAGGTGACGGACCGTTCGCCGTCGCCGCAGCGCAGGAACACGGCCCGCTCGGCCCGGCCGGGTCCGCCGCGGGCGCGACCAGGCCGCCGTGGCCGTCCGGGTGGAAGGGGCCGACGGCGGTGAGATCGGGCGCGTGCACGAGCGCGCCCGCCGCGTCGACGAGCGCCACCCCCGTCCCGACCGGGGCGCCGCCCGTATCGGGCACGGCGTACGGCGCGGACGCTACGGGGCGGTGCGGTGTCACGGACTTCTCCAGGGGCGCGTACGGGGCCGGACGTCATCGTGGCCCCGTGCCGCCCTGCCCCGATACAGGGGAGGGGCCCGGCGGACGTCCCACCGGGCCCCTCCCGCTACCCCCTGAGGATCAGGGGGTACCCATGGCCTTCTTCAGCTCCGCCGCGGCGTTGCGGTAGACCGGCAGCAGATCGAGGTCGTCCCCCGGGTAGTTGACGATCTTCACCTGCTTGGCACCGGAGTCCGGCAGCACCGCGCCGGTCGACATGTGCGCGTTGTCCAGCACCAGCGACGGCTTCTTCGCGGCGAGTTCGGCGAGCTGCGCCGGGGTCACGGCCTCCGGCCCGTAGGTGCCCACCGTGGTCGCGCCCGCGAGCTTCGCCGACCACGCGGTGAAGACCTGGGTCACGACGGAGGGGCTGCGGCCGCCGGGCCAGCCCGCCTGGAGCTCCTTGTTCAGCTTCGTGTACTCGGCGTCGAAGCCGGTCTTCCACTGCGCGGCGGCGTCCGCCGTGCCGAACAGCCCCGCCAGGCGGCCGACTTCGGCGGACACCTTGTCGGGGTCGTTGTCGAGCTCCACCTCGACGAGCTTCGCCTTGGACCCCGCCGCCTCCTTGATCTTCGCGGCGTACGGCTCGAACGGCGCGTACAGCACGAAGTCCGCCTTGGCGACGGCGGCGAGGTCCGAGGGCTTGGGGTCGTAGTCCGGGGCGTGGTGGACGGACTGCGGCACGATGACCTTGATGTCCTCCGCGCCGGCGGCCTTCGCGAAGGCGCCCTCCCAGGTGGTCGTCACGACCACGGACGGCTTGCCGGTGCGCGGCAGCTCCGGTCCCCCGCCGGACGTGGACGAGGCGTCGTTCCCGCAGCCGGCGGTCAGGAAGAGGGCCGCGCTCAGTGCGAGGACGGCAGGGATACGGACGCGGGTGCGCGCCATGAGCTGATTCTCCGTTCGGGTATGAAATGCACCGCGAGGACCAGCGCCCCCGCGGTCAGGACGAGGACCGGGCCCGGCGGCCAGTCCAGCCACAGGGCCAGCAGGAACCCCGTCAGGTTCACCGCGACGCCGATGCCGACCGCCCACAGGGTGATCGACTTCAGCGAGCTGCCCAGGCGGCGCGCGGCGAGTGCGGGCAGCAGGGTCAGCGCGTCGACGAGCAGCGCGCCGGTGAGTTTGATGGCCCCGGCGACCGCGACGGCGACCAGGACCAGGAGCACGGCCGTCAGAGCCCGCACCGGGACGCCGGAGCACAGGGCGAGCTCGCGGTCGTAGAGCAGCAGGCCGATCTCGCGCCGCCGCCACCAGAACAGGCCGGGCACGGCGACCGCGAGGACGCCGAGGACGACGAGGTCGGGCGTGCCGACGGACAGGATCGACCCCCACAGCAGGGCGAACGCGCCGGAGGCGTTGACCCCCGACACGGCCAGCAGCAGCAGCGCCGCCGCGATGGCCAGGCTCATCAGCAGCCCCATCGCCCCCGAGAGGCCGTCCGGTGTACGGGCGAGCGGGGCCACGCCCGCGCCGGCCAGCGCGCAGGCCACCAGCGCGCACAGCATGGGGTCGAGCCCGGTGAGCAGGCCCACGGCGATGCCCAGCAGGGCCACGTGCATCATCGCGAACCGGACCGGCATGATGTCGAGTCCGACGATGACGACGCCGACGACCGGCAGTCCGACGGCGGCCAGCAGCAGTGCCGCTCCAGCCCGTTGGACGGGCAGCAGCTGCAGCAGTTCCCCGAGGTCCGCGGTGGCCAGCGTGGTCACCGGACCTCCCGCAGCCGGCCCGCGGCCATCTCCAGCACGCGGTCGCAGCGGTCCGCCAGGGCCCGGTCGTGCGTCACCACGATCAGCGTCACCGGCAGTGCGGTGAGCACGTCCGCGGCCTCCGCCTGCCCGTCGAAGTCGAGGGCGGCCGTCGGCTCGTCCGCCAGGAGCAGCTCGGCGCCCGCCGCCACGCACCCGATCGCCCGGGCCAGGTACATGCGCTGCAACTGGCCGCCGGAGAGGGTGTGCAGGGGCCTCCCGGTCAGCGCGCCCACCCCGAGCCGGTCCGCGGCCTCGGCCGCTTCCGCCGGGGCGTGGCTGCCGGCCAGCAGCTCGCTGCCGAGCAGGGGGAACCGCCCGGCGGCGGGCTTCTGCGGGATCCAGGCGCAGGCCCGGCGCCGCCAAGCCCATTCGGCGGGGGAGCGGCCCTCCCGGCCGCCGACCAGGATCGAGCCCGCCATCTGGCGGTGCAGACCGAGGACGGCACGCAGGAGGGTGGATTTGCCGGACCCGTTGGTGCCGGTCAGCGCCACGCGCTCACCGGCGGCGATCTCCAGGTCCACGTCGGAGACGGCCTCCACCCGGCCGTGCCGGCAGACGACCCCCCGTATGCGCACGTCCAACCCGCCCATCACACGCCCCTCGATCGTCTCCGACTGCGCGGGACGGCGCGGCTCCGCCTCCCACGTGCCAGTAGTCGGACGCGGGGCGTCCGGGGTTCCCGCCGGTCCGGAACCGATTGCGCCGGGCCGGGGGCGGGGTGCGCAGGGGGCCCTTTCGGGCCCGCCGCCCGCGCGCCGGTTCGATCACGACATGCACTTTCGGTAGGTTTCCTCCGGGTTCGTTGCGGTTCCTCCCGGTCTTCGGTGGAAGGTGGACACGATGGGCAGCCCTCAGCAGGTGGCGCACGTGCGCAGGAACGTGTGGACCCTGCCGGCCGGCGACCTGACGCTCGCCCACTACGCGGCGGCCGTCGCCGAGATGAAGACACGGGACCCCGACGACCCCACCGGCTGGACCTACCAGGCGGCCATCCACGGGACGAACACGACGCCTCCGATGCCGCTGTGGAACGGCTGCAAGCACGGCTCCTGGTACTTCCTCCCCTGGCACCGGATGTACCTCTACTACTTCGAGCGGATCGTCCGTGCCACGGTCGTGCAACTGGGCGGCCCGGCCGACTGGGCGCTGCCCTACTGGGACTACGACGCCGACCGGGAACAGGCCCGGATCCCACCGGCCTTCCGCGACGAGGACGGCGGCGCCAACCCGCTGTTCGCCGAGCGGGCCAACCTCGTCAACGAAGGCGAACCCCTGCCCTTCGAGATCACCTCCCCGGCCTACGCCATGGGACGCACCCACTTCGTCGGCGAAGCCGAGTTCGGCGGGGGCATCACACCCAACGGCAGCACCTTCTGGAACCGGAAGGGCGCCCTGGAGGACACCCCGCACAACGCCGTGCACAGCCACATCGGCCGCTGGATGGGCAGGACCGGCACGGCCGCTCTGGATCCCGTCTTCTGGCTCCACCACGCCAACATCGACCGCCTCTGGTTCGTATGGGCCGGCCGCCCGGGGCACAGCAACCCGGACGACCCGCGCTGGATCACCCAGGAGTACAAGTTCTTCGACGCGGACGGCAGCCAGCAGAGCCTGGCGGCCTCCGACGTCCTCGACACCGCCGGCCGGCTGGGCTACACGTACGAGCAGCCCGTGCCGATCTCCCCTCCGGTCCCGCTCCCGCCGTCCGTGACGAGGTCCCCCGTGCCCGAGATGCCGAGCGGTCCCGGTCCCTCGGGGCCGACCCCGCCCAAGCGGCGCGAGATGGCCGGCTCGTCGGAGCAGCCCCTGCTGCTCGTCGGCCGCGCCGCGAGCGTCGCCGTACCGATCGACCGGCGGACCACCGGACCGCTCGGCGCGGCACTCGGCGTCTCCGGCCCCGACAGCGACCGGCGCGTGTACCTCAACGTCGAGGACATCGAGGGCGAGACCAACCCCGACAAGGTCTACGGCATCTACGTCAACCTGCCCGAAGGCGCCTCCCGCGAACAGGCGGAGGGCCACCGGGTCGGCAACCTGTCGTTCTTCGGCATCGAGCGGGCCCAGGACCCCCGGGGCGACGAGCACCCGCACGGCCTGCGGGTGAGCGTCGAGATCACCCCGCTCGTGCGCAGGCTCCAGGCCGACGACGCCTGGGACGAAGCCCGGCTGCAGGTGACGTTCCGTCCGCTCGGAGCGGCGCCGGAGGAGGGCGAGGACCCGCCGGTCGAGATCGGGCGCGTCAGTCTCAGCTACACCTGATGGTCCTGGAGGGCGGGGCGAGGGCGCGGTCCCCGCGGACCCCGCCCGTGCCGCGGTGGCCGCGGCCGCGCGTCACCCTGCTCCACGAGCTGGCGGCCGTCGCCGCCTGGATCGCCGTGATCGCGCTGACCCTGACGGGTGCGGTGCACGGGGCCCGTACGGCGGCTCCGGCCCCGGTGGGCGAGGCACCGCACCACCACATGACCCCGTCACACACGGCCCACGCCGTACCCGGCGCCGGGGTCTTCGGGGGCCTCACGACGTGGGCGCTGATGTGCGTCGCGATGATGCTGCCGGCCGCGCTCCCGGCACTCGCCCACGTGGGCGCCAACAGCCTGCGGCGGCGTCGGCAGCGCGCGATGGCCGGCTTCGCCGCCGTCTACCTGCTGGTGTGGACGGGCTACGGAGCGCTGCTCCTCGCGCTCGCCCCGCTGTGGTCGCGGCTGCCCGGCGACGCCGTACTGGCCTGCGCGCTCGCGCTCGCGTCCGGCTGGCAGCTGACGGTCCACAAGCGGCGCGCCCTGCGCGACTGCCACCGCTCCTCCCCGCTGCCCCTCAGCGGCCTGCGCGCCCTGGCGGGCACCGGCCGCTTCGGGCTGCGCCACGGCGGGGCCTGTCTGCGGTCGTGCTGGGCGCTGATGCTGGTGATGGCCGTGGCCGGCGGCGGTCCGGGCATGCTCGGCTGGATGGCGGCGCTCACCGGGACCGTCACCGCGGAGCGGTTCGCCCGTACCCCTAGGCGCTCGGCGAACCTCGCCGCCGCGGCCCTCGCGGCGGCCGCACTGGCGGTCGTCCTCGCACGGGCCCTCACCTGAGGGGGCTCAGGCCGGCAGGTCCTGGAGGTTCAGCTGCCAGGACACGCCGAAGCGGTCGTTCACCCAGCCGAACCGGGCGCTGAAGCCGTACGAGCCCAGGGGCATCAGCTCCTTGCCGCCGTCGCCGAGGGCCGCGTAGAGGCGGTCGAGCTCGGCCGCGGACCCGCACTCCACGAAGAGCGAGACCGCCGGGGTGAAGCCGAACTCGTGCTTGACGTAACTGTCGATGCACATGAACCGCTGTCCGGCGAGCGAGAACGTGGCGCGCAGCACGGTGCCCTCCTCGCCGGGACCGTCGGCGCCGTAACGGGTGATGTCGATGACCTCGGAGTCGTCGAACAGGGAGGTGTAGAAGGTCAGCGCCTCCTCCGCCCTGCCCTCGAACATCAGGAACGTGGTGATCTTCTGGGGTGCCGAGGCCATCGAGCCTGTCCTCCGGGTGACGGGGTGGGAGCTTCGGGGCCGAGGCTGGAACACGCCACCGACCATGCCGCTAAGGGCAGCGGCCTACACCGGGTGTCCGTCGGCGTCCGTGTGGTCCTTCTGGGTGGAGAACTTGTTCAGGAACACGTCGTACCGGCCGTCGGGGCGGCGGGTCAGGGTCGCCCCGTCCTGCCAGACGCCGTTCTCCGGCCACCACGGGCTGCCGAGCGGGTCGCCCTGGTTCTGGTGGATGTTGTGCACGCCCAGGCCGGTGTCGAAGGGTTCCCCGAAGACCAGCACCGGACGGCCGACGACGAGCATCGGCTCGAAGGCGAGCGCGGCGTCGAGATTGGTCCCCGAGGTCCAGGGCCGGGAGGTCTTCACCAGCCGATCGAGCAGCTCCCGCAACCGCTCGGGCAGCCACGAGGGCCAGGTGGGTCCGCCCCGCAACCCCGGATGGCGGATGTAGTCGAGGGCGCCGGACCCGGCCGTACGGGCCAGCTCGTGGTACCCGGGCGCCAGTGCGGCCACCGGGCCGAGCGCGGCGGCGTCCACCGTGAACACCTTCCACTGCACCCCGGTCGCCGAGTCGTGACTGTCCACGTCGACGGCGCACTTGTAGCGGCCGCCCGGCGCGTCGACCCGGAGATTGACGTGGAACCACGCCCCCTCCGTGTCGGGGGTGTCCCGGAAGTGCTGGTGCAGGGTCCCGGAGAGGACTCCGTAGTGCGCGAAGGGCATGGACCCCAGTGAAGCACCGGGCCGCACGACGGGCACCGCGACGCGCGACGAGGCAGGTGCGAGCCAGGAGGGTGGTTGTGGTCGGCGGACGAGAGGGGACCGGAGCGGGGCCCGGCCGGTCCGCCTACCGTCGATCACGCGCGGTCCGTTCGGCCCGTGCACCGTGTTCACACAAGAGGTCGAACCTTCATGAGTCTCAGCATCCGCAACCAGATCGCAGGCACCGTCACCGCCGTCACCGTCGGCGAGGCCATGGCGGCGGTCAAGGTCCGGCTGGAAGGGGGCCAGGACATCACCGCGGCCATCACCGCCGACGCCGTCAAGGACCTCGGTCTCACCACGGGCTCCGCGGTCACGGCCCTGGTCAAGGCCACCGAGGTGGCCCTGGCCACCGGCGCGGTGGAGAACATCTCCATCCGCAACCAGCTCACCGGCACGGTCGTCGACGTGGCCACCGGCCCGGCCATGGCCGCGGTACGCGTCGACGTGAACGGCGGCGGCCTGACCGCGGCCGTCACCGCCGACGCCGTCGAGGCACTGGGCCTGGCCGCCGGCTCACCCGTCGTGGCGCTGATCAAGTCGACCGAGATCTCCCTCGCCACCGCCTGACCCGTCCTCAGACGTCCGGCGCCCGGGGGGCTTACCGATCAGGCCGGGCTCGCCAGCGCGCCGAACGACACGTGGGTGACGGCGCTGACGTAGCGCGCCCCGCACCGGTCCGACGGGACGACCAGCGCCGAACCAGGTCGTGGACCGCCGTGTCGTGATGGGTGTGCGGATTGCGCTTGCGGAATGTATCAGTCGGATAAGGCCGCAAGTGAGCCGTATTCCAGGAATTAACCTGGCAACTGCGGTACTTGTCGGTAGCTTCGTACGTTTGCCCGGGCCGATGCCGGTGCGCCGGGATAGGGTCCCCTCAAGTCCCGCACATGCGAGGTCCTCAAGGGGGAGATCAGCCATGAGCAGCACCGAAAGCGCCAAGCACGAGGGATTCACGGCCGAGGAGCGGGCCGCGATGAAGGACCACGCCCAGGAGCTGAAGACGGCGGCGCGCCGCAGCTCGCGCGCCGACAAGGCGGCGGCCGCCGAGCAGGACGTGCTCGCGAAGATCGCCGAGATGCAGGACTCCGACCGGGTCATGGCCGAGCGCGTCCACGCCGTCATCACGGCCTGCGCCCCGTCGCTCGCGCCGAAGCTCTGGTACGGGATGCCGTCCTACGCCCTGGACGGGAAGGTCGTGGTCTTCTTCCAGAGCGCGGAGAAGTTCAAGGCCCGTTACGCGACCCTCGGGTTCAGCGACCTGGCGAAGCTCGACGAGGACACGATGTGGGCGGCCGGCTTCGCCCTGACCGAGGTGACGCCCGAGGTGGAGGAGCGGATCGCCGCGCTCGTGAAGCGGGCGGTGGGCTGAGCCGGGGCCGCGGCGGCCGACCCGGTCCGCCGTCGTGAACGACGGCGGACCGGGCCGGGAACCGCGGTCGCGTCCCGTCAGTAGGTGGGGCAGATGTTGGCCTGGACGGTGGCGAGGATGAGCGCGCTCTTGGTCGGGCCGAAGCCGTTGGGGTGGTCGGGACCGAGGAAACGCCGCTCGACCTGGGCGACGCGCTCGCTGGGGTCCTTCTCGTCCTTCATGGCGGTGCACTGGTCGCGTCCGCGGCTGATGGCCTTGTCGTCATCGCCGTTCACGATCTCGGGGTCTATGCCGCCCAGGGTGGCGAGGTAGATGACGCGCTTGTCGCCGGTGGGCGCGGGCGGTACGCCGGCGGCGTCCGCGGGGCCGGTGGCGCCGGGCGGGGCCGAAGGCGTGCTGGCGACCGGCGCGGGTCGGGCGTCGGCCTCGGGCTCGCCGGCGCAGCCGGTGAGGGCGAACAGTGTGACGGTGGCCAGCAGCGTGGCGATCTGGGGTGTGCGCATCAGGACATGGTGAGCGCCCGCCGCCACGGAGGGCATGCCCGTGACGCAGCTGTGACGCACAGAGCGCCGAAGGCGGCCCGCGCGTGGAGCAGTCGGGGCCGCCGGGCGGGTGGCGGTTCCGGGGTGGGGGCGCGAACGGCTATCGGATCGGCTCGGGGACGGTCAGGACCACCGTGCGGCCGTCCGGGTCGGTCAGGGTGTGCCGGCCGGGCGTCCGGCCCTCTGCGTCGCGCGTCGGCGCCGTCAGGCCGAGGCGCAGGTAGCCGGTCTCCGGGCGGCGCGTGGCCGGATAGAGCTCCAGCACGCCTCCGTCGGCGAAGGTCGCCGCGTAGTGGTCCGGCCCGGTGCCGTGCTTCTCCGGTACGAGGTCGAGGCCGAGGCCCGCGTAGAACGCGCGGCACTCCTCCAGCCGGGTCGTGTGGATCACGAGCAGGTCGATGGTCATGAGGCACCGCCCGCGGGGTCGGCGGGCCTGTGGTGTCGGACGATGAAGCCGGGCATCCGTTCCCTTCCGTCGCGTGTGACCTCCCGTCAACTTAAGCTGCCCGGTGTGCCGTCCGGTGGCCGGGGCCGGCCGCCGACGGCGTGAGGGGGAGGGGCGATGGGACGGATGCTGTTCGTGCTCCGGTACCGGAACGGGGAGCCGGAGCCCTTGGGCACCCCTGTGCTGCGGGAGGTCCTGGGGCCGTACGCGGTCGCCGCGGACGCCGACTTCCGTGACGGCGTGCTGATCCGGACCACCGACGGCCATGACGTGGAGATCGACGTCAACGAGGTCTGCCTCGCCGTCAGCCGCTTCCCGCCGGGGCAGTTCTTCGACGTCCTGGCCCGCCTCGTGGACCGGCTCGGGGCGAGCGTGGTCCCGATGGACCGGCCGGCGGTCCTGCGGCGCGAAGAGGACCGCGCGCACCTCCCCCCGGCCGGACGGCGGGAGGCCGTCGTCGTCGCCATGACCGGCCGCGCCCTCGAAGCCGCCCTCACGGACGGGGGCGGGCCGGGGGCATGTCGTAGGTGACCCACATGGTGCGCGTGGCCACCTGGTCGTACTTGGCCCTCGCCCGGTGGTTGTCGTCCGCGGTGATCCAGCGCACCACGCTCCAGCCCCGTTCGGCCGCGAGCTCCCGCAGCGCGCCCAGCAGCAGGTCGGCGGCGCCCGAACCGCGGTGCTGCGGCGCCACGAACAGGTCGTCGAGGAAGCAGCCGACCGTCGCCGAGAGGGGTCGGGCGAAGGGGCGGTAGTGGGCCAGGCCCAGGAGCCGGCCCGCGGTGTCCTCGGCCACCAGGGCGCTCACCTCGTGGGCCGGATCGGTCACCCACGACCACACCGTGGCGGCCGCCTCCTCGGTCTGCTCCACCTCGTAGAAGTCGGCGTAGCCGCGGTACAGGACGCGCCACTGCGCGAAGTCCCCGGGCCGTAGGGCGCGCACGGTGATGTCGGACATGGGGCTGGACTCCTGTGGTCGAGGGATACGGAGAATCGATCATCGTGGAGTCCGGCCGAGGAGGCAGCTGCCGCGGTGTCGAAACCGGGACGGCCGACATCGCCGCCGTGGACGATGGCGCGGCGGCCCGGTCAGCCCTCGGGCGTGCTGATGTTGACGAGCCAGGTGATGCCGAAGCGGTCCGTGCACATGCCGAAGACGTCGCCCCACATCTGCTTCTCCAGCGGCACCGAGACCGTGCCGCCGCCGCTGAGCGCGTCCCAGTAGCCGCGCAGTTCGGCGGCGTCATCCCCGCTGAGGCTCACCGAGATGTTGTTGCCGGGACTGTGCTGCGTCCCCGGAGGGTTGTCGGCTCCCATGAGCGTGAAGCCGCCGGTGGTCTCCAGCATGCCGTGCATGATCCTGTCGGCGGCGTCGCCGGCGTCCGCGCCGCCGATGTCGCCGTAGGTGTTCAGCGACAGCGTGCCGCCGAAGACCTCCTCGTAGAACTCCATGGCCTGCCGGGCGTCGCCGTCGAAGCTGATGTACGGGTTGAGTCGCGAGGGCATGGCATGTTCCCTTCGTGCTGATCTGCGGTGATTTTCAGGTTAGGTGAGGCGGGAGCGGCGCGCCGGTCATCGTGGTGGACTCGGCAACGCCCCGTCACCAAGCTGTGAAGCTTCGGCGGGATGCTGGTGCCAGGCCCGCCGGTACCGGCCCGGCCCAGCCCGCGCTCGCCGCGCCTCATCTGGGGGAACACCATGAGCACCGTTCGCAGAACCGCCGTCGCCCTCGCCGCCCTGTCCGCCCTGGCCCTGACCGCCTGCGGGCCCACCGGGGACGACGCGGCGGGCGGTACCGGCACGCCGTCCGCCGGCGCGACCCCGAGCGCGTCGGCGTCCGCTTCCGCCGCGCCGTCGAAGTCCGCGACGCCGGCGGCGAAGCCGGCCAAGCCGACGAAGTCCGCCGGGTCCCCCGGCGCGAGCGCGCCGGCAGACCCGGACTTCGACGTCTTCCCGTGCAGCACCTACGACGTGACGTTCACCGCGAGCCTGGCGGAGCCCACGACCAGCAGCTACCTGCTGAAGATCACCAACAAGGGGACGAAGGCGTGCAGGGCGCTCGGGCACCCGGTCGTGACCTTCGGCGGTCTGGACGGGCAGGCCACGGAGCGCGGCAAGGCCCCCGGCATCGAGGACGCGATCCGGCTCGACCCGGGCGAGTCGGCCTACGCCGGGCTCATGGGCGGCGCCGCCGACGGCACCGGCAAGACCGTCGACTCGATCGCCATGACCATGAACACCGAGTCCGACCTGGCGCAGACCCCGCTCAAGGCGGCCACTCCGGGCCTGTACGTCTCCTCCACCAAGAACTCCGTGACCCCCTGGGTGGACAACGCCGAGGACGCCCTGAGCCTGTAACCCTGACGGGTGACACTGACCGTGCTGCGGCGGGTCGCGGGCGGGGGTGGCGGGGAGCCGTCAGGAGACTGCCGGGAAGTGGGGCCGTCCAGGACGCAGAAGGAGCACTTCATGCTGGAAAGACAGCGTCGCAAGAACACCACCGACGTCACCTTCGTGCTGCCCGGGGGCGACCCGCCCGGCCCCGTCAGCGTCGTGGGAACCTTCAACGACTGGCAGCCCGGCGCCCACGTACTCCAACCCCGGCCCGACGGCATGCGGGCGGTGACGGTCGCGCTGCCCGCCAAGGCCACGCACTCCTTCCGCTACCTCGCCGCCGGCGACTACTGGTTCGACGACGCGGCCGCCGACGGGCACGACGGCGCCAACAGCCGCCTGAACACCTGACGTCCGCCCGCTGAGCTGAGCGGCACGCTCCGCACCGGCACGCCCGCCGCTGCGGAGCGTTCGCACGACTCGGTCGAGGTCAACGCGCGACTCCGGGAATCCCCACATCGGGGGATCCGCTCCCCGCCGCCCGCGTGTGCGCGCCGGCCGCTCCCGCGGAGGTGCTACACAGCGGCATCCACCCGGAGCAGACCCGAGGAGCGGACGGATGATGCAGAGCCCGGCGGGCCACCGCCGCACGGAAGGCGGAGCCGCCGTAGCGGGCGGGTACGCGGACACGGACGCGGAAGCGGAAGCGGACGCGGACGACGCCGCTGCCCCGGCCGCGCTCGCCGGTGCGACCGGGATGGTGATGGCCCTGGTGCCCTGCACGGCCGAGAGTGCCCGGCGCGTCCTCGGCGACGCGGCGCGGGCGGCGGGCGTCACCCTCGCCCTGATGGCGCGCACCGTCATCGCGACGCGCACCTGCCCCGCGGACGTGGACCCGGACTGCGAGCGGGCGCTGCGCGCGGAGATCGGGCACGCCCGCAGCCCGCAGCCCCCTTCACCACCCGCGCCGGGAACGCTCCTGCCGGCCCCGGACGTTCTGCGCGGGCACCTCAACCACCTGCGGGCCCTGCGCCGCCGTACGCTGGCCGCGCCCGAGGACCCCGGGCTGCGCGCCGCGCTCGAGGACGCCGCGTACACGCTGTGCGTCCTGATGGGACAGCGCAACGCCCACGGCGCCCTGCTGGCCGCCGAGGAGCGGGTGGCCGCTCACCGGCTTCCCCCCTGCGCGGCCCCGGGCGGGCCCGCCTGATCCGTACCACCGCCGCCCAGCGTCGCCACGGCCGCCAGCAGCCGGTCCCAGAACAGGTCGGCCCGCAGCCCGACGGCCACCCGGGCGTTCGCCGCCAGCCCCAGCGTGCCGTGCAGGTCCACCACGGTCGCCCCGCGCGTGTGCCGGCCGTGGAGTTCCACGGCCACGTGCGCGTCCACGCAGGTGACCAGCCCCGGGTCGATGACCCGGGCGACCGCGACCGGGTCGTGCACCGGGGGAGCGGGGAAACCCCACAGCCGCCGGTAGGTGCCCGCGAAGAAGCCCAGCAGCTCGGCGCAGATCCGCCCGAGGTCCGTGTCCAGGGCCTCGAAACGGGCGACGACCTCGGGCGTCGCGAGGGCCTGATGGGTGACGTTCAGGCCGCACATGGTCACCGGTACGCCGCTGCGGAAGACGATGTCCGCGGCCTCCGGGTCGGTGTGGATGTTGAACTCGGCGGCCGGGGTCCGGTTCCCCCGGTCCGTGGACCCGCCCATCAGCACGATCTCCCGGATCCGGCCCGCCAGCTCGGGGTACCGGGTCAACAGCAGGGCGATGTTCGTCAGGGGCGCCGTCGGCACCAGGGTGACCGGCTCCGGGTGCCCGGCCAGGATCCGCCGCAGCAGCTCCACCGCGTGCTCGGGCTCGGCCGCCAGGGACGGCTCGGGGAAGCGTGGGCCGTCCAGCCCCGACACCCCGTGCACGTCCTCGGCGACCCGCAGCGGCTCCACCAGCGGTCCCGCGCACCCGGCGGCGACCGGAACTCCGGTGATGCCGGCGACGCTGCACACCCGCAGGGCGTTCAGGGTGGTCTTCTCCACGGTCTGGTTGCCCGCCACCGTGGTGACGGCCAGCAGGTCCACTCCCGGGTCGCCCGCGGCGAGGAGGATCGCGAGGGCGTCGTCGTGCCCCGGATCGCAGTCGATGACGACGGGAACGGGAACGGGAACGGAAGCGGGAACGGAAGCGGGAACGGAAGCGGGAACGGGAACGCTCACGACGGACACCTTTCCTCGGACCGCCGCCTGCCGCGGCGCGGGCCACCTGGTCGGCTCCCGGGTCCAGTGTGCGCACCGGGGAGTCCCGCGCAGCACAGAATGGTCCGTTTCGTCTGTTTGTGTTAGGAGTGGGTCCGGTGGGGCACCCGCCCTGCGACGGGACCGAATGCCGGGGCGGCGATCGGAGGAGCGGTGCGATGACCACGAACAGCCGTGACGTGTTCGGTGCGCCCTGCTGGGTCAACCTCACGGCCCCTGGTCTCGCGGAGGCGGAGGAGTTCTACGCCGGCGTGCTGGGCTGGACGTTCCGTGCCACCCGGCTCGGCGAGAACTTCCGCGTCGCCCTGCTGGACGGCCGGCCCGTCGCCTCCGTCGGCGCGCTCGCCCCGAGGCTCGGCGTGCCGACCGCGTGGACGCCGTACTTCGCCGTCGACGACGCCGAGGTGACCTCCGCCCGCGTCCGTGAGCGGGGCGCGACGATGGCCGTCGGGCCGCTCGCCTTCGCCACCGGGAGGGCCGCGCTGGCCGCCGACCCCTCCGGAGCGGTCTTCGGTTTCTGGGAGGGCGAGGTCGTCCAGGAGTGGCACGCCGGCCAGGAGGACGCCGCCGCGTGGGTCGAGCTCCGTACCCGCGACGCGTTCGCCGCCGCGGTGTTCTACGGGGAGGTCCTCGACTGGGCCTGCGAGCGGCCCGGATGCTGCGACGTCGCCTACGAGGACGACCACGTGGTGGTGCGCAGGGGCGGCCAGACCGTCGCGCGGATCGACGCCGGAGCCGTGGAGAACGCCCCCGACCCGCAGGTCCGGCCCCGCTGGCACGTCCATTTCGCCGTGGCCGACCTCGACGGCGCCGTCGACCGCGCGGTCCGGCACGGTGGCGCCGCCGTGAGTCCCGTACGGTCCTCCCCGGCGGACCGCCGCGTCACCCTCAGGGATCGGACCGGAGCCCTCTTCACCGTCAGCGAGACCGTCGGCTGAGGCGGAGCCGGCGGCGTCAGCGGGCGGGTGCCGGCTCCCACAGGCGGTGGCCCCAGCCGATGTCACGGCGCGCGGCGACGCACAGCCCGGCCAGCGCGGCGAGCCGCTCGAAGTCCCCCTCCGTGCGCACGCCCGAGCCGAACGCCGCCTTCAGCCGGGCACGGACGCGGTGCTCGCGCTCCGCGAGAACGCCGCCGCCCCTCGTCGGCGAACTGCTCCAGCAGCCGGCACGGCAGGGACGGTGCGGTCGCCCGCCGGGACCGGGCCGCCGGGCGGCACCGGCTCCACGCGGTCGCGCACCGCGGAGTCCAGCACCCGGTCGGCGACCGTGCGCAGCGCCGACGGCAGCGCGGCCACCCGGACCCGCCGACCGGGGAAGGCCGCGGCGAGGGCGCCCGCCACGGCGCCGGCGCCGCCGCCGGCCGGCGTGACCGACTCCGCGGCCGCCCCGTCGTAGCCGGTCCGCACCCCCGCGGCGATCCACAGGGCCTCGTCCTCCACGGCCTCCCGCGCGGACGCGCCCAGCCGCTCGTCCGCGGCCGGCGCCACGGCGGGAGGGGCGCCGGCCGCGGTACGGAAACGGGCCCGGCCGGTGCGCAGCCTCTCGGCAGGCCGGACAGCGACAGGTCCAGCGCCGCGTGCGCCCCGCGCAGGTCGTACTCCTCCAACGAGTGCTCGTCCTCGACGAGTTCCTCACCGATCGGGGTCAGCCGGTAGCCGTCCGGGCCGGACGCGAAGACCTCTGGGCGGCGGGCATCGCGATCGTCTTCGTGCCCCTGGCCATGCGGGCGTACCGCTCCCGGGTCTGACGGGCCTGCCGTCCGGTGGCTTCCCGGGTCAGTCCGACGACGGGGCCAGCACCACGAAGTCCGCGCCCGCCGGGTCCAGGCAGACGGCCAGCCGCCCGACGCCCTCGGCGTCCTCCGGGCCCATCTGGACGCTGCCGCCGTTCCCGGTGACCGCGGCGACCGCGGCGTCGCAGTCCGTGACGGCGAAGACCGGGTGCCAGTACGGCTTCCCGCCCCCCGGGGCGAGGTGCTCCGCGGGCAGTTCCATCACGCCGCCGTGCATGCGCTCGGCGGCCAGCCCGGCGGGGGTGACCAGGGAGTACGTGCCTGCGCCGCCCGGCAGTTGCATGTCGCTGTACCACCAGCCGAAGACCTTGCCGTAGAAGTCCTTGGCCGCCGCCGCGTCACTCGTGTAGAGCTCCGTCCACGACAGCGAGCCCGGCTCGTCCACCAGATCGACGCCCTTGCTCGTTCCGGGCTGCCACACGGCGAACTGGGCTCCGAGCGGGTCGCTGTACTGGGCCATCCGCCCCCACTCGTCGAGGTCCCTCGGCGGCACCCGCACCGTGCCGTCGGCGCGCTCGACCGCCAGCGTGGTGGCGTCCGCGTCGGGAACGCTGTAGTAGATCATCCAGGCCGGGCGGGCACCCTCCTCGGTGAGCTTCCCGAGCCCGGCGACGATCTTCCCGTCCTTGCGGAACATCCCGCCCTCCATGTCCTCCCCCTCGCCCATGGACTCGTAGTCCCAGCCGAGGACGGCGCCGTAGAACGTCGCCGCGGCGGGGACGTCGGGAACGCCGAGGTCGATCCAGCAGGGGGAGCCGGCGGCGAAATCAGTGGTGATCATGGTGTTCCTCTCGCGCGGCGCGTTGCCGGAGCCGCGCTACTGGAGCTTGGACAGGTCGACCGAGTCGGCGGGCGCGGGCGGCTTGGGCCGCACCGGCTCGTCGAAGTCGGAGAAGGTGGCCTCCACGCGCTCGCCGGAGGCTTTGGCGCCCTGGATGCGCAGGAGGTAGGGCTCGTCCTGCGTCGACACCTCGTAGGTGCCCGTGTCACCGCCGCGCTTGCCGGTGACCGTGATGGCCGGACGGCCGTCGACGGTGGTGGTCGAACCCTTCGTCAGCTGCTCGTTCACCGGTTTCGAGGAGAACTCCCTCTTGAAGTAGTCGAGATCGCAGAACTGGGCGAAGTCGCGCAGCAGGATGTTGTCCGTGGTGCCGTGCAGGTAGCGGCCGTTGATGAGCGCGATCGCGTCCTCGGCCGCGCCGCCCGGTACCTGGGCCCGCAGCAGCTTGTCGTCGAGCTTCATCCACACGTCGTTGCCGCGTTTGATGACGGCGGCCTTGCCGGAGCCGCCGGGCGGCGTGACGGAGCCGACGCAGTTGCCCGCCTCGTCGAACCGGATGTCCAGAGCGGTGGTGCCGGCCCCCTCGGTCACCTTGGCGACCATGCGCATGGAGGTGACCTCCGACATGGCCTTGCGGGAGGCGTCGGCGATGGCCTGCGCGCTCTTGCCGGCCATCCCGTTGTCGTCGGCCAGGGCGGCGCCCGTGCCGGCGCCCGTGAACACGATCAGACAGACGGTTCCCGCAGCAGTGCGGCGGACCGCGGCTGCTGCCCGGGGTGCGGACATCGGGCGTCACCTCCCTCGGGGCTGCCGCCGGCCGGCGCCACGTCACGCCGCCCTCCGGCGCGGCCGCTCACCGGTTCAGCGTAGATCCGCACCGTGAACGCCGCAGCCCGGGGAGGAGGCCTCAGCCGGCGTCGGCGGGCTCGAACCGGGGCTCTCGGCGACGGCCTGCGCGTGCGAGGACCGGACCGCCCGTCGCAGGCGGTGGAACCGGCGGCCTCCGCGATCTCCTGCGGCAGCCCGGCGTCGGCCAGTGCCCCCCGTCAGGTTCCCCCGGTCGCCCGGGAGGTGGAAGCGGGTACCCACCGCCGTGAAGATCTCACCGAGCGCGCGCCGGCCGAACCGCTCCTCCGCCGCGGCACAGACCCGCACCGGCGCCCACACGCGGTCCTCCCACTCGCCCTCGGGGTCGCCCGTCGGTGCCCGCCCGGCACCGACAGGCTCATCACCCGCCAACGGACGGTCACCGGGCGCACCTTGGTGACTCCACCAGCCACCGCGAGGTGATCCAGGTGTACGGGCAGACGGGGTCGAACCAGAAGTCCACGGTCCGCTGTTCGGTCATCCGCCCGGCACTCCTCGACGTCGCGCCCGCCCCTCAGCCGGAGACGGCTTCGGCCCAGCCGCGGTCGACGGTACGGGCCGCCTTCTCCTGCTGGGCCTCCGTCGGGAACGTCGGCGTGCCCTCGACCGTCGGCAGCTTCTCCGCCGCGGCCTTGTCGAGGGTGCCGTTCTCCTCCATGGCCTCCATGAGGACCGGGCGCGCGTAGGCCCTGAGCCGGATGTTCTGCCCCTCCGGGCTGAAGAGGTACTCCTGCCACAGCCTCGCCGCCGCGGGGTGCGGGGCGTCCTTGCTGACCCCCTGCGCGTAGTACTGGGCGAAACTGCCGTCGAAGGGGATGGCGGTGCGCCAGTCCACGTCCGCGCCCTTCCTGCGGAAGTCGTCGGCGTATCCGAGGTTGAGGAAGTCCCAGTCGATGCTGATCGGGGTCTGCCCCTTCTCGATCGTGGCCGGGGTGGATTCGACCGGGATGAAGTTGCCGTTCTTGCTCAGCTCGGCGAAGAAGTCGATACCGGGCTGGATGTTGTCGAAGGAGCCCCCGTTCGCCAGGGCCGCCGCGTACACCCCGGCGAAGGCGGAGCCGGACTTGGTGGGGTCGCCGTTGAGCGAGACCTGGCCCTTGTACTCGGGCCTGCGCAGGTCGGCGAAGGTCGAGGGGCAGGTCTTGACGCGCTTGGCGTCACAGCCGATCGAGACGTAGCCGCCGTAGTTGTTGTACCAGCGGGCCCGCGGGTCCTTCTGCGCGTCGGGGATGTCGTCGTACGGGACCACCTCGTACGGAGCGAGCAGGCCCTGCCGCGCCGCGGCCGGGCCGAAGGTGCCGCCCACGTCGATCACATCGGGGGCGGTCCCGTCGCGCCGGTGCTCCTTGAGGGCGTTGACCTCGTCCTGACTGGAACCCTCCGGATCCTCCACCCGCACCTCGATGCCGTACTTCTGCTCGAAGCCGTCGATCAGCGCCCCGTAGCCCGCCCAGTCCCTCGGGAGCGCGATGGTGTTGAGCGCCCCCTCCTTCCTGGCCGCCGCGGTCAGTGCCGCCATACCGCCGGCGTCCGCGGCGGAGGTGGCCACCGCCGGTGCCCTGGGCGTGGCGGGGGGCCTGTCTCCGCAGGCGCCGAGGGGCCCCGCTGCGAGGGCGAGGCAGGCGGCGACGGCGGCTGTCCGGAGACGAGGTGCGGGCACAAAGGCTCCATAACGGGCGGCACGTACTGATCCAGGCCAGCGTACGTGCGCCAGCCGCGCCGGCGCAGTCCCGGCGGGTCGTGCCCACCGCCTGTCCTCCGGCCGACGTACCGAATCCGTCCCGCAACGCGCCGGGGCCGTCTCAGAACGCCTCGTCGTCCCAGGCCGCGAGGAGCGCCGCCCCGAGGTCCTCCCCGGCCGCGGAGGGCTCGACGTGGAGGGCCTGCTCACTCCAGATGATCTTGCCGCGGGCGGTGTAGCGGGTACCCCACCGCTCGGCGAACTGGGCGACGAGGAACAGCCCGCGCCCTCCCTCGTCGGTGGCCTCGGCCCGGCGCAGGTGGGGAGAGGTGCTCGACCCGTCGGACACCTCGCAGATCAGGCTGCGGTCGTACAGCAGCCGTACCCGGATGGGCTGCGACCCGTAGCGGACGGCGTTCGTGATCAGTTCGCTGAGGATGAGCTCCGTGGTGAAGGCGATCTCCTCCAGGCCCCATTCCGCCAGCCGCCGCGCGCAGGCGTTGCGCACCGGGGACACCGCCGCCGGATCGGACGCCACCTCCCACTCGGCGATCCGCTGGGGGTCCAGCCGGCGCGTGCGGGCCACCAGCAGCGCGATGTCGTCGCTCTGCCCGCTGGGCAGCATCGCGCCGATCACCGCGGCGCAGGTCTCCTCCGGGGTCCTCGCGGGCCCGGCCAGGGCGGCGCCCAGCGCCGCGAGCCCGGTGTCGACGTCGCGGTCACGGCTCTCCAGCAGCCCGTCGGTGAAGAGCACCAGCTGGGCGCCCTCGGGCACGGTCAGCACCGCGGTCTCCATGGGCATGCCGGCGCCCAGACCCAGCGGCGGCGATACCGGCAGCTCGGGGAAGGACACCGTTCCGTCGGGGTGAACGACGGCGAGCCCCGGGTGGCCCGCGGTCGCGGCGGTCACCTGCCCGGAGACCGAGTCGTAGACGGCGCACAGGCAGGTGGCGCCGGTCAGGCCCTGCCACTCCTGCTCACCGGCGCCCTCGTCGGTGTCGATGTGGGCGACCAGCTCGTCCAGATGGCTCAGGAGCTCGTCCGCGGGCAGGTCGAGCGTCGAGAAGTTGTGCATGGCGGTGCGCAGCCGGCCCATGGTCGCGGCGGCGTGCAGTCCGTGCCCGACGACATCGCCGACCACCAGCGCCACCCGGGCGCCCGGCAGCGGGATGACGTCGAACCAGTCGCCGCCCACCCCCGCCTGCGCGGGCAGATAGCGGTGGGCGACCTCGACCGCGGACTGGTCCGGTACCCCCCGGGGCAGCAGGCTGCGCTGCAGCGTGACGGCCATGGTGTGCTCGCGCGTGAAGCGGCGGGCGTTGTCGATGGACAGCGCCGCCCGGGCGGTCAGCTCCTCGGCGAAGGACACGTCCTCCTCCTCGAACGGCGGGGAGGGCTCCACCCGCCAGAAGCCCGCCATCCCCAGCAGCACGCCGCGGGCCCGCAGGGGGACGGCGATCACGGAGTGGACGCCCTGGTCCAGCATGCGCCGGGACCGGGCCGGGTCCTGGGCCATCCAGTCCCGGCTGGCCCGCAGGTCCGCCACGCGCACGGCCTGCTCGCCGGCCACCCCGATCGCCATCGGGCTGGTCGGGACGAACCGGATCAGCTCGCCGACCTGATAGAGGGGATGCGGGCCCTGCGCGGCGACGACGGCGGTGCGCCGCATCTCGGTGCCCGGCTCGGGCGGCTCGTCGCCCTGCAGCACCGGGTCCAGCAGGTCGACCGAGGCGATGTCGGCGAACCTGGGGACCGCCACCTCCGCCAGCTCCCCGGCGGTGCGCTCCACGTCCAGCGTCGTACCGATGCGCACCCCCGCGTCGTAGAGCAGCTTCAGCCGCTCGTGGGCCACCTCGGCCCGGCCGGACAGTGCCCGCAGCTCGGTGGTGTCCCTCAGGGTGACCACGGTCCCCGCCTGCCCGAAGGGGGCGGTGGGCCGGATGTTCACCGCCAGCAGCCGGTCGGCCGCCATGTGCAGCTCGTCGGTCGCGGAACGGCCCGCCGCGATCGACGCGGCGAGCCCCTCCTCCAGGCCCAGCTCCGTGACGGGGCGCCCCTCCGCGTCCCCCGGCAGGTCCAGCAGCCGCCGCGCCTCGTCGTTGGCCAGCAGCAGGCGCCCGCCGCCGCCGATGATCAGCACACCCTCCCGTACCGCGTGCAGCACCGCGTCGTGGTGCTCGTACATCCGCGTCATCTCGGCCGGCCCCAGGCCGTGGGTCCGGCGCAGCAGCCGACGGCTCACCAGCGCGGTGCCGCCCGCGGACAGGGCCAGCACCAGGGCCGCGGTGCCGATGACGACCGGCAGCTGCCGGTTCACCATGCTCTGCACGTTCGAGACCGTGACCGGGGAGGCCACGACGGCGATGACCCGGCCCTCGGCGTCCTTGACCGGAACCGCCGAGACCACGGACTGCCCCAGGGAGCCCTCGAACGTCTCGGTGAAGGACTTCCCGGCCGCCGCCCGGGAGAACGGGCCGACCACCCGCTTGCCGATCTGCCGCGGGTCGCTGTGGGTGATGGTGAGCCCGTCCAGCGTGTAGACGTTGATGCCGTCGACCCCGGCGATCTTCCGGGCCGCCTGGGCGCTCGGCTGCAGCAACGCGCTCGGGTTGGGACTGCGCAGGGCGGCGACGATGCCGGGGGACTCCGCGAACGTCCCGGCGGCGGCGAGCGTACGGTGCCGCGCGTCCAGCATGGCGTCGCTGCGGGCCTGCACCACGAGCGCCACCACCGCGGCGGCGACGAGCAGAACCACCACGACGAGCTGGAGGAGGAACACCTCGCCGGCCACGCTGCGCGCGCTCAGCAGGGACGACAGCCGCTGCGGCCGCCGCACCCTGCCCGCCCAGGGCTGGGCGGGTTCCTGCTGCTCCTGCTGATGTCCTGAGCGGGGACCTTGAGAGGCGGCGGAGGAGCGTTTGGCCGAGCCGGGCAGCACACGCCGGAGATGTCCCAGGAAGACGCTCATAATCCATCTTCTAACCTCTGCCGCCCGTCGGCAGCGGGGAGCGCCGCCGACCTGCCGGAGCGCGGCCACGAATCCCCCGGGACGGCTGACCCGGCGAGCGAAGCGTTGTAGGCTGCGGAGAACGCCCTTGACCTGCATAAAGCGGGCAGGGAGCCGACAATCCGGGAGTTTCTCCATGCTGCGTACGATGTTCAAGTCCAAGATCCACCGGGCCACCGTCACCCAGGCCGACCTGCACTACGTCGGGTCCGTGACCGTTGACGCCGACCTGCTGGACGCCGCCGACCTGCTCCCCGGGGAGCTCGTCCACATCGTGGACATCACCAACGGCGCGCGGCTGGAGACCTACGTCATCGAGGGCGAGCGCGGATCCGGCGTGATCGGGATCAACGGCGCCGCCGCGCACCTCGTGCACCCCGGCGACCTCGTCATCCTCATCAGCTACGCACAGGTCGAGGACGCCGAGGCCCGGGCGCTGAAGCCGCGCGTCGTGCACGTCGACGCGGACAACCGGATCATCGAACTGGGCTCCGACGCCTCCGCACCGGTACCGGGCACGGACCAGCGGCGCAGCCCCCACGCCGTGGCCGTCTAAGGAGCCGGGGACCATGCCGCAGAGCCCGAACACCCCGATCGCGTTCCAGGACGAGCGGGCGGCCGAGCGGCTGCTCGCCGTCGAGGACGGCGAGGCCGTCGGGTACATCGCCTACTTCGTGCTCGACCGGCCGCCCCACGCCCTGGTGGCCGTGCACACGGTCGTCGAGCCGGGCCACGAGGGCCGGGGCATCGCCGGAGGGCTCGTGAGGACCTTCTACCAGCTCGCCGAAGCCGAGGGCGTGCCCGTGGTTCCGCTCTGCCCGTACGCGGCGAGCTGGGCCGCCAAACATCCCGACGCGGCGCCCGACGCCCCGGCCGAGGTCGTGGCGGCGGCGAAGGCACAGCTGGCCGCCGCCTCCGGCCGCCGGTGACGGTCCCCGGCCTGACCCTGCTGCACACCTCGCCCGTGCACGTCCCCGTCTTCGACGGGCTGCGCGACCGGCACCACCCGGGTGCCGTCCTGCGGCACCTGGTGGCGCCGGAGCTGCTGGACCGGGCCCGCGCGGACGGGCCGCGGTCCGTGGCCCCGGCCCTGCGGGAGCTGCTCGCCGCGGCCGGGCCCGGCCCGGTGCTGGTCACCTGCTCCACCATCGGGGCGACCGCCGAGGCACTCGCCCCCGCCCTCGGCGCCCCGGTGCTGCGCGTGGACCGGCCGATGGCGGCCGCGGCCGTGCGCACCGGCCCGCGCATCGCCGTCCTCGCCGCCCTCGCATCGACGCTCACCCCGACGGCGGAACTGCTCGCCGAAGAGGCCGGCGGGCGGCCGGTGTCGGTCGTCCCGCACCTCGTCCCCGGCGCCTGGGAGAGCTTCGAGGCGGGGGACACCGCCCGCTACCTCTCCCGGGTGGCCGAGGCCGCCGACGCCGTCACCGGTGCGGACGTCATCGTCCTCGCCCAGGCCTCCATGGCGGGCGCCGCCCTTCTGGCCACGACCGCCACCCCCGTGCTGTCCAGCCCCGCGCCGGGCCTGGCGGCCGCGCTCGCCCTGACGGCCGAGGCGTAAGGGGCTTCTCGCCGATCATGCCGGGCTCACGGCTGATCCGCCTGATCGACAAGCGACCCCCTGGGGGCGTACGGGACGCAATCGCGGGAAAGTGCCGTACATGGTGCGAAAACTCGAAGCGACGCAGCCGCCGGCCCCCGAGCCCGACCCGACGCCGGCGCCCACCCCGTTCCCGGACCCCGAGCCGATCCCGCGCCCCGTTCCGCCCGTGCCCGGCCCCGTCCCGGAGCCGGACCCGGTGCCCCCGCCGCCGGGACCCGCGCCGGTACCCCAGCCCGGGCCCTGGAGCTAGAGGGTGTCCGGCGGGCGTCCGTCAGTCCGTGCGCACCTCGGAGCGGTCACCGCTCCAGAGGGTGTGGAACGAGCCCTCGCGGTCGGTCCGCCGGTAGGTGTGCGCCCCGAAGAAGTCCCGCTGGCCCTGGGTGAGGGCCGCCGGGAGCCGCTCCGCGCGCAGCGCGTCGTAGTAGGCCAGTGAGGCCGCGAAGGCCGGCACCGGGATGCCCGCGCCCACGGCCGCCGTGATCACGGAGCGCCAGCCCTCCTGCGCCGCTCCGATCTCCTCGGCGAAGCGCTCGTCCGCCAGCAGGCTCGGCAGGTCGGGCCTGGCGTCGTAGGCCGCGCGGATCCGGTCGAGGAACGCCGCCCGGATGATGCAGCCGCCGCGCCACAGGGAGGCGACCGCGCCGAGGTCCACGTTCCAGCCGTACTCCTCGCTGCCGGCCCGGATCTGGTGGAACCCCTGCGTGTACGAGACGATCTTCGACGCGTACAGGGCCTCCTCCACCTGCGCGGCGAACGCGTCCGCCGCCTCCGGCGACAGCGCCGCGGCGGCCGGTCCCGCGAGTCCGCGGGCGGCCGTGCGCAGGTCCGCGTGGCCCGAGACGGCGCGGGCGAACACGGCCTCGGCGATTCCCGACACCGGGACCCCCAGGTCCAGGGCGATCTGCACGGTCCAGCGGCCGGTGCCCTTCTGCTCGGCGGCGTCGGCCACGACGTCCACGAACGCCTGCCCGGTCGCGGCGTCGGTGTGGGCGAGCACCTCCGCCGTGATCTCGATCAGGTACGAGTCCAGGCGGCCCCGGTTCCAGTCCCGGAAGGTCTCCGCGATCTTCGCGGGGGAGTAGCCGGCGACCTCGCGCAGCAGGTGGTAGGCCTCGGCGATGAGCTGCATGTCGGCGTATTCGATGCCGTTGTGCACCATCTTGACGAAGTGTCCGGCGCCGTCGGGGCCCACGTGCGAGGTGCAGGGCGTGCCGTCGGCGGCCTTCGCCGCGATCTTCTCCAGCAGCGGGCCGAGGGACGCGTACGACTCCTTCGAGCCGCCCGGCATGATGCTCGGCCCGAGCAGCGCGCCCTCCTCGCCTCCCGAAATGCCCACGCCCACGAAGTGGATGCCCTGCTCGCGCAGTTCCCGCTCGCGCCGCCGGGTGTCCTCGAAGTGCGCGTTCCCGCCGTCGATGATGACGTCGCCCTCCTCCAGGAGCGGGGCGAACTCGCGGATCACGGCGTCGGTCGGCTCCCCGGCCTTCACCATGATGACGATGCGCCGGGGGCGCTCCAGCGCGTCGACGAACTCCTTGGCCGACTCGGCGGCCACGAACGCGCCCTCGTGACCGAACTCCTCCACCAGCGCCGTCGTCCTGGCGGTGGTGCGGTTGTGGACGGCCACGGTGAATCCGTTGCGGGCGAAGTTGCGGGCGAGGTTGCTGCCCATGACTGCGAGGCCGGTGACGCCGATCTGGGCCGTGCTGGTGCTCATCTGTGCGCTCCTGCGTGCTTCGGTGTGCGGGCTGTGCCGACGCTACCCCGCCGTCGGCCGTGCGGCGCCGAGGCCCGTCGAGTCCTTGTCAAGTTCCGCTGAAGAGCGCCCCGTTGCTCCCTTGTCATGCAATGATCCCGACGTTACGTTGTGCGATTCCTGATGTCTTCGATGGGGGGCTCCCATGGGCGTACGGGGCCGGCACCGCCGGTATCGGCCGAGCAGCATCAACCGGGCCTCGCTGGCCGTCACCGCCGGGGGCGCCGGCATCGCGCTCCCGCTCATGGGCGCCGGAGTCGCCGACGCCGCCTCCGTGGACACCTGGAACAAGGTCGCCGCCTGCGAGTCGACGAACAACTGGCGCATCAACACCGGCAACGGCTACTACGGCGGACTGCAGTTCAGCCAGAGCACCTGGCAGGCCTTCGGCGGCACCACGTACGCCCCGCGCGCGGACCTGGCCACCAAGGACCAGCAGATCGCGGTCGCCGAGAAGGTCCTCAAGGGGCAGGGGCCCGGGGCCTGGCCCCACTGCGGCAAGGGCGCCGGGCTCACCCGGGGCGGCCCGTCGCCGGTCCTCGCCGCGCAGGTCCCCGCGCAGCCCGAGGCGCGTTCGCAGCCCCGGACCCAGGACGTGCGGACCACCCCGGTGCAGGCCAGCACGCCCCGCCCGACCGGAACCTCGGTCCTGCCGAACCCGTACGTCGTCGCGCCGGGCGACTCGCTCTCCGCGATAGCCACCGAGCAGCACGTCGAGGGCGGCTGGCAGGCGCTCTACGAGACCAACCGGGCCGTCGTCGGCGACGACCCGAACCTGATCTTCCCCGGCCAGCGCCTCACGATGCGGGTCACCACCGCCCCGCCGGCCCCGCCCGCGCAGAACCCGGAGAAGCCGCCGCGGACCGCCGAGCCGGTCAAGCCCGGGGAGCCGGCGGCGGAGAAGCCGGCGGAGAAGCCCGCGCCGAAACCGGTGGAGAAGCAGACCCCGAAACCGGCCGAGAAGCCCGCCGAGAAGCCCGCGGAAAAACCGGCCGGGAAGCCCGACACCCAGCCCGCCTCAGCGCAGCAGAAGCCGGCCGCGAGCGGGTTCTCCGCTCCCGTCGACGCCGCCCTCGGCACCGCCTACCGGGTCTCCGGATCGTCCTGGTCCAGCGGCTACCACACCGGCGTCGACTTCCCGGTGGCCACCGGCACCACCGTCAAGTCCGTCGGACCCGGCCAGGTGGTCTCCGCCGGCTGGGCCGGCGCCTACGGCTACCAGGTCGTCATCCGGCACACCGACGGCCGCTACTCCCAGTACGCCCACCTCTCGGCCCTCGGCGTGAAGGCCGGCCAGCAGGTCTCCGGAGGGCAGCGCATCGGCCGCTCCGGCTCGACCGGCAACAGCACCGGCCCGCACCTGCACTTCGAGATCCGCACCGGTCCCGGCTACGGCTCCGACATCGACCCGTTGAAGTACCTGCGCGGCCACGGGGTCCGCATCTGACCCGCGCCGCCCCGGCGGCACGGCCGTGAGCAGGACGAGGCCGGCCGCCGCCAGCACGGCGCTGGCCAGTGCCGCCGCCGTGCCCGCGGCCCCGTAGCGGAAGCCCTCGTCGAAGAGCGTGATGCCGACGGTCGCCGCGACCACGGGATTGACCACCGTCACCGTGGCCAGCGGCGCCGTCAGCCCGGCGCCCCGGTAGGCCGCTTGCGACAGCAGCAGCCCGCCCGACGCCAGCACGGCGATCGCCGCCAGGTCCGACCACAGGCCGGCCGGCGCGCCCGCCTCGACGTTCTCCGCGACCGACTTGGTGAACACCGAGGCCATGCCGAAGGCCGTACCGGCCGCCGCGGCCAGCAGCACGCTGTGCAGCACCACCCGGTGCATCCGGTGCGCCGCCAGGAACAGCGCCGCCACCGCCGCCCCGGTCACCACGAACAGCAGGCTCCGCTCGCCGTCCGCCAGCGGCTGCTCCGCCCGCCCGGCCCCGCCCGTCAGCGCCAGCAGCCCGGCCAGTCCGACCGCGGCCAGCACCGCGCCGCGCCACGCCGCCGCGCCCGCCCGGCGCCGTACGAAGACGGCCGCCATCGGCAGCGCGAACACGATGGTGAGGGCCCCGAGCGGCTGGACCAGGCTCAGCGGCCCGTACGCGAGCGCCACCACGTGCAGCAGCGCGCCGAGGCCGTTCAGCCCGACCGCCACCCACCAGCCGCCGCGGCGCAGCGGCGCGTACCGCCGGTCCGGCGTGCTCGCCGCGACCCTCTCCTGGACGATCGCGCCACCCGCGTACGCCATGGCCGACACGAGGCAGAGCAGGACCGACAGCGCCAGTGCACTCATAAGCTCCACAATGCCCGACCCATCTGCGCTATTCCTCCGCCCACAGGTGGTCACGAGTCATACTCCCGACGTAGTACGGGAGTACGCAGCGCGGGCCTTCCACCAGCACAGCGCCACCCCTACCGTGCCCCACGGTCACCACGTGGATCCGTACGGTGACGGCCTGTTCGCGATGCGTGAGGCGCCCGACCTCGGGTTTGGCTCGGGGCGCAGGGGATCCGTACAGTTTCCCTTTTGAGGACCTCCGCAGCAGGCGGATGCGGACGAGTGATCAAGGAACGGCAGCGGCCATGACGGTGACCGAAGACAGCCACGACCAGGCTCAGGCCTACGGACCGGGCATCGACCCCGAGCGGCTGGCGCTCTGCCTCGACGTGCTCGCCGAACTCGACAAGATCGACGTCGACCACCCGGACGCCATCGCCGTCCGCCGCGCCACGGCCGGGGTCTACCGCACGGTCAAGCAGCGCCGCCGCCAGGAGCGCCGCGCCGCCAAGACCGCCAACGACAAGGCCGTCACCGAGGCGACCGCGACCGGCTCCGCCGAACGCATCGACGACGAGACCGAGGGCATCCTGCCCTCCTCGGTCACGGAGGCCGGCCGGATCGCCGGGATACTCCAGCGCCCGCGCTCCTGCTACGTCTGCAAGACCCGGTACGTCGAGGTCGACTACTTCTACCACCAGCTCTGCCCGGGCTGCGCCGCCGAGAACCGCACCAAGCGGGAGGCCCGCGCCGACCTCAACGGCAAGCGCGCGCTGCTCACCGGCGGCCGGGCCAAGATCGGCATGTACATCGCGCTGCGGCTGCTGCGCGACGGCGCCCACACCACGATCACCACGCGCTTCCCCAAGGACGCCATCCGCCGCTTCAAGGCGATGGAGGACTCGGCGGACTGGATGCACCGCCTGGAGGTCGTCGGCATCGACCTGCGCGACCCGGCCCAGGCCGTGGCCCTCGCCGACCAGGTGGCCGCGGCCGGCCCGCTCGACATCCTGATCAACAACGCGACGCAGACGGTGCGCCGCCTGCCCACCGCCTACGCGGCGCTGGTCGAGGGGGAGTCCGCCCCGCTGCCCGCCGGTGAGCTCCCCGCCCACCACGTCATCGGCGCCTTCAACTCCGGCGCGGTCGACGGCCTGGCGGCGCTGCCCGTCGGCGTCAGCGGACTCGAGGCGCAGAAGGTCGCCGACCTCGCGCTGGTCGCGGGCAACGCCAGCCTGGAGCGGCACCTCGCCGGCACCGCCATCGACGCCGGCGGCCTGCTGCCCGACGTCGTCGACAGCAACACCTGGGTACAGACCATCGACCAGATCTCCCCGGTGGAGCTGCTCGAGACGCAGCTGTGCAACTACACCTCCCCCTTCATCCTGATCAGCGCGCTCCGGCCGGCCATGGCGGAGGCCGCCCGCAAGGCCGCGGGCGGGCGGGCGTACGTCGTCAACGTCTCGGCGATGGAGGGCGTCTTCAGCCGCGGCTACAAGGGCGCCGGGCACCCGAACACCAATGCCGCCAAGGCCGCGATGAACATGGTGACGCGGACCAGCGGCCAGGAGATGTTCCAGACCGACCGCATCCTGATGACCTCGGTCGACACCGGCTGGATCACCGACGAGCGCCCGCACTTCGACAAGCTGCGCCTGGCCGAGGAGGGCTTCCACGCGCCGCTCGACCTGGTGGACGGCGCGGCCCGCGTCTACGACCCGATCGTGCGCGGCGAGGCCGGCGAGGACCTGTTCGGCGTCTTCCTCAAGGACTACGCTCCGGCGAACTGGTAGCCCCGGCCCCCCGGCCCGCGCCCCGGCCCCCAGGGCCCGGCACCGACCCCCTCGGCAGACCGAGGGGGTCGATCGCGTTCCCGGCCGCCCGGCGGGCCCCGGCCGCGACCAGCTCCAGCAGCGGGCGCCAGTCCTCCGGTACACCCGCGTCCAGGCCGCAGGCCGCCGCCGTCTCGCGGGCCTGGCGCAGGGTGGCCACCGCGTCCGCGTCACCGCCCGGCCCGTCGGCCCCGTCCGCCCCGTCCGCCCCGTCGGCCGCCCCGGCCGGCGCGTGCAGCCGTACGAGTCGCGCCACGCGCTCACCCAGCAGGGGGCGCACCGCCTCCGCTGCGAGTACGGCGTGTCGCGCTCCGTCACCCGGACGGAGCATCTGGCCCATGTCGTGCAGCAGGCCCGCGAGCTGCAGTTCCTTGTCGGCGGGATGCGAGCGGCGAAGCAGCGCCGCCGTCCGCAGGGCGCGGTCGTCGCGGCTGCCGCGCAGCAGCTCCATCAGCTCAACCACGCTTGTGACGTACGGCACTTCGGCCTCCGGCACTCCGGACCTCGCCACCGCCGACCCCCTCCGTCGCGCCTCGCGCATCCGGGTCCGAGCACACCACCCGTGACGTGCCCGCCGACCCACGACTTGCTGAATTCGGGACGAAACTAAGAGGGCGCAGCGGATTTTGCCTTCCTATCGAGCGGAGGTCCGCTCATATGTGTACCCTGGGGCATCAAGACGGCCCCCATCCGGGCCGCGCTCCACTAAGGCGCCACCGCGTCCGGAACCCTTGATCCCTTGCCCGGCTCGCGGTCAGCCTGCCGGGTTACGCGACACAGAGGAGTGCGCGGTGACTGAAAAGACGCAGCCCGAACCGAAGTTGCTGGAGCGGACCGGATCGCGTGCCAAGACGCGGTCCGACGAACTCGGAAGCCTCGAGGTCTGGGCGCGCTCCGCCCCGATCCGGCTGGCCGGGTACGAGGACGACCTGGCGGAGGCCCACATCCTGCCCGGCATCGACTAGTCCGCGAGGACTGCCGTACCCACCCGCAGAGCGGTGACAAGCGCCCCCACGTGCCCACCCGCACCGGGGGCGCTGCCCTGTCCGGCCGGTCCCCGTTCCCGCCGGTCCCCGTCCGCTACGCCCTGAGCGTCATCGCCGAGAGCGATCACCGGTTCCGCGGCCCGTCCCGCCGGTCCAGGGTGAGCACATGAAGCTGCTGATGCTGGGTGGTACCGAATTCGTCGGACGCGCGATCACCGAGGACGCCCTCGCCCGGGGCTGGGAGGTGACCGTCTTCCACCGGGGGCACCACGCGCCCCCGCCGGACACCCGTGCCCTGCACGGGGACCGCACCGCACCCGGGGGCCTGGCCGCCCTCGCCGAGGGGGAGTGGGACCTCGTCGTCGACACCTGGGGCGGCGCCCCCACGGCGGTGCGCGACAGCGCCCGCCTGCTGAGCGGCCGTGCCGGAAGGTACGCGTACGTCTCCAGCCGCTCGGTCTACTCCTACCCGGCCCCCGCCGGGCAGGGCGAGGACGGCCCCCTCGTCGAGGGCTCGCCGGACGCCGGGGCGACCGCCTACGCCGAGGACAAGAGGGGCGGCGAACTCGCCGCGCTGGACGCCTTCGCCGACCGTGCCCTGCTGGTCCGCGCCGGGCTGATCCTCGGCCCCTACGAGAACGTCGGCCGGCTGCCGTGGTGGCTGAACCGCATCGCACGCGGCGGACCGGTGCTCGCCCCCGGCCCGCGCGGACTCCCGCTCCAGTACATCGACGTGCGCGACCTCGCGCGCTGGACCCTGGACGCCGCCGAGGCCGGGCTCGGCGGCCCCTACAACCTGGTCTCGCCGACCGGGCACGCCACCATGGGCGCCCTCCTCGACGCCTGCGCCGCCGTCACCGGCCGGTACGCCGAGCTGCGCTGGACCGACCCGGCACCGATCCTCGACGCCGGCGTGGAGCCCTGGACAGAGCTGCCGGTCTGGCTCCCCGAGGGCGAGTCGTACGACCACATGTTCGGCGGCGACGTGACCAGGGCGCTGGAGGCCGGCCTGAAGTGCCGGCCCGTCGAGGAGACCGTGGCCGACACCTGGGCCTGGCTGCGCACCCTCGACGGCCGGGCCCCGCAGCGGGCCGACCGGCCGGCCCCCGGACTCGACGCCGAGCGGGAGGCCGCGCTACTCGGGCTCTGACAGCCGGGCGTCCGCGAGCCGGGTGGGCGGGAGGTACTCGCGCACCAGCGTGCGGTGCCACCAGGCCCCGCTCTCGCGCAGCTCCCGCCAGGTGGTGAAGCGGTAGCGGTAGAGCAGGGCGCGCACATGCACGGGCGGGGCGTCCGGGAACGGGTTGTGGCGCAGCAGCCGCAGCGTGTCCCGGTCGCCCGCCAGCAGCCGCTCCACGAACGGCCCGAACCAGTCGCGCGCATAGCCGGGGGAGATCGCCGCGAACCACATCAGCCAGTCCAGGCGCAGGTGGTAGGGGGCGAACTGGCGCGGCAGCCTGCCAGGTTCGCCCGGCTTGCCCCTGAATCCGTACTCCTTCCAGTCGCCGTCCTCGCGCGGCACGCGGTCCGCGGTGCCCTCGACCGCCACCTCCATGCGGACCCGCCCGACCGATCCGAAGGCCCCGTAGGTGTTGACCAGGTGCAGCGCGTCGAAGGACCGGTTCATCACCTGGCGGCGCGAGACCATGTTGAGCACCGGGTGACGGCTGAGGAACAGCACCAGGGCGGTCACCGCGCAGACCAGCACCACGAACCACACGGGGGCCGGCCGTGAGGCGGCGGCCGGGGGCGGTCCCGCGAGCCCGGTGAAGTCCACGGCCGACACGGCGAGGGTGATCGTCAGCCAGTTCAGCCAGGCGAAGTTCCCCGACAGCACCAGCCACAGCTGTGTCGCGATGACGGCCCCGGCGGCGTACGAGGCCACCGGCTGCGGGGTGAACAGCAGCACGGGGACGACCAGCTGTGTCACGTGGTTGGCGGCGCACTCCACCCGGTGCAGCGGTTTCGGCAGATGGTGGAAGAACCAGCTGAGCGGCCCCGCCATCGGCTGCGTCTCGTGGTGGAAGTACAGGCAGGTCAGCTTGCGCCAGCAGGGGTCGCCGCGCATCTTGATCAGCCCGGCCCCGAACTCCACGCGGAAGAGCACCCAGCGCAGCAGCCACAGCACCAGCACCGGCGGCCCGGCCCGGGCGTTGCCGAGGAACACGGCGAGGAAGCCGACCTCCAGCAGCAGTGACTCCCAGCCGAAGGAGTACCAGGTCTGGCCGACGTTGACGATGGAGAGGTACAGCACCCACAGTGCGGCCCACATCGCCATGGCCGCGGCCAGCGGCACCTCGTCCCCGGCTCCGGCGGCCAGGGCCGCCGCCAGCGCGGCGCCGGTCCAGGCGCAGCCCGCGAAGAGCCGGTCCGAGTAGCGCAGTTGGAACAGGCTCGGGGCGCGCCGGAAGGGCACGTACCGTACGTAGCGCGGTACGGGCAGCATGCCGTGCGCCCCGATCAGGGCCCGGAACTGCAGGGCGGCCCCGACGAAGGCGACGAGGTAGACACCGGCCAGGGCTCGCTGGAAGACCAGCCGGGCGAGCCAGTACCCGGGCGCCGTGAACCAGTCCATCGTCTCCAGTATCCGGCGGGTCGGGTGGCGCCGGCCAGCCCGCGCAGCCGGCGGCCGATCCGGCGGGCTGGCCTTGAGCGCGTTCAATTCGCAGTGGCGCGCCTGTGGGGTCCCCTGAACGCGTTCAAGGTGTTCTCCGGTTGCGGCTCGTCCGCGGATGCGGCAGACAAGAGGAAGTAATCGGGGCGAAAAGGGAGAAATTCGTGAACGGACCGTCACTTCCGACACCTCGTCAGGCGTCGCGTCGTCAGGCACCGGCCGGCGCCGCCCTCTTCGCACTGCTCGGCCTGTTCGCCGTGGCCTGCGGCGGACACGACGAGCCGACCAGCGCCGCAGGACCCGAGAGCCAGGAGGTCTACCTCCAGCCGGTGGCCAACGTCGGCCCGGACCCCTTCACCTCCTCCTCGGCCACCAGCGAGTCGGCCCCCGTCCAGCCCCCGCTGCCCAACCCCACCGGGCAGGGCATCCGCACCGTCAACGCGGCCACCCCCGGCCTGTACGGCGGCACCCAGCGGCTCGGCAGCTGCGACGTGGAACAGCAGGTGAGCCACCTGACCGAGGACAGCGCCAAGGCCCGGGCCTTCGCCCAGGCGTCCGGCATCGAGGAGGCCGGCATCCCCGACTTCCTGCGCGGGCTGACCCCCGTCGTACTGCGCGCCGACACCCGCGTCACCAACCACGGATTCCGCGGCGGGCGCGCCGACGGCTACCAGTCCGTCCTCCAGGCGGGCACCGCCGTCCTCGTCGACGAGCACGGCATGCCCCGGGTCCGGTGCGGCTGCGGCAACCCGCTGGGCTCGCCGCGCGCGGCCAAGGGGAGCCCGGTGCACAAGGGCGACCCGTGGAACGGCTACCAGCCCAACCAGGTCGTGGTCATCGAGCCCACCACCCACGTGATCAACAACCTGGTGATCGTCAACATCGCGGACAACACCTGGATCGAGCGCAAGCGCGGTGACGACGGCGCCCAGGACCGGACCCCGCAGGCCCTGCCCCCGTACGACCCGGCCGACGGCATCCCGAACGGCCCCGCCGCCGCGTCCGGTGCCGCCTCGGCCGAGCCCTGCCCGAGCGCGGCCGGATCCGGTCCGGCGGACTGCCCGTCGAACCCGTCCTCGCCGAGCTCGCCGGGCGGGAACGCGCAGCAGAGCCCCGGTGTGCCCCTGAGCCCCTCCACCCGGCCGCGCCAGCCGCAGCAGCCGCAGAAGCGGCCGCCGGCGGACCTCCCCCCGGACACCCCGTCCGACCAGCTGACGCAGGACCCGGCCGATCCGGCGCTCCCGCCGTGGCCCGGCGGATCGACCCAGCCCGGCGATCCCCAGGACCCGTACGCCGATCCCTACGCGGACCCCTCCACGGGCCCCTCCACGGATCCGAACGCCGACCCCTACGCCGATCCGTGGACGAACCCCTCCGCCGACCCCTACACCGACCCGGACCTCATGCCGACCGCCGACCAGGGCCACCCGCTGGAGAGCGCCTGACCGGCCCGTGTGTCATGGTGGACCGGTGCCGACCACCGTATCGCTGCCGGACGACTGGCCCGCACACCCGGACCGGTCGCTCTCGCTCAACCGCATGGGAAGTTTCGACTGGGACCTGGTCACCGGTCTCATGCACATGGACGAAGCGGCCCTCGACGTCTTCGACACGAACCCCGACGAGTACGACGGCCGGCCCGAGTCCCTCTCCCCGCGCGTCCCGGCGGCCGAGTCGGCACGGCTCGACGCCATGGTCTCCTCCGCCCTCAAGAGCGAGGTCGACAGCTACGGCGCCTACTTCCGCATCCGCTGCCGGGACGGGCGGCTGCGCTGGACGCACACCCAGGGCCGCGTCATGCGCGGCCCGGACGGGCGGCCCCACCGGATCATCGGCATCGTCCGGGACGCGACCGAGGAACTCAGCCACTCGGCGGAACGGCTCGGACTCGACGAGGAACGGCGCCGGCAGACCTCGGTGGTCGAGAGCACCACCGCCGCCCTCGCCCACGCCCGGACCGTGCAGGACGTCATCGACGCGCTCGGCGACGCCCACGGCCTGGAACGGCTGGGTTCGATGGGCATGGTGATGGGCCTCGTCGAAGCCGGCCGGATCCACCTCGTGGCCGAAGGCCCGGAGGGCAGCTTCGTCCCCGGGACCCGCTACACCCGCATCGACGAGCAGTACCCGATGAGCGAGGTCGTCCGCTCCCTCCAGCCGCGCTTCCTCGACTCCGCCGAGGAATTCGCCCAGGACTACCCGGCGCTCTGGACGAAGATCTCCTACATGCAGATCTCGGCGGCCGCCTATCTGCCGCTCATCGCCCAGGCCCGCCCGATCGGCGCCATCGGACTGCTCTACCAGGACAAGGACGGCTTCACCCAGGAGGAGCGCAACCTGCTCGTCGCCCTCGGCAGCAGCATCGCGCAGAGCCTCCAGCGGGCCATGCTGCTCGAACAGGAGCACGACCTGGCCGAGGGCCTCCAGCAGGCCATGCTGCCCCGGCGGATCCCCGCGGTGCCCGGCGGGGAGATCGCCGTACGGTACCGCTCCGCCCGGATGGGCCAGGACATCGGCGGCGACTGGTACGACGTCATCCCGCTGCCCGGCGGCCGGGTCGGCGCCGTCATCGGCGACGTCCAGGGCCACGACACCCACGCGGCCGCGGTCATGGGCCAGCTGCGGATCGTCCTGCGCGCCTACGCCGCCGAGGGGCACTCGCCCGGCACGGTCATGGCCAGGGCCTCCGTCTTCCTCCACGAACTCGACACCGAACGCTTCGCGACGTGCACCTACGTGGAGGCCGACCTCTCCACCGGGGTGCTCCAGGTGGTCCGCGCGGGCCACATCGACCCGCTGCTGCGCACCCGCGACGGCGACTGCCACCGGCTGCCGGTGGGCGGCGGCATGCCGCTCGGCCTCTCGGCGGAGTTCGGCCGGCTCGAATATCCGGTGACCACCGTGGAACTCGATCCGGGAGAAACGCTCCTGCTGTGCACCGACGGCCTGGTCGAACACCCCGGCGCCGACCTCGACGACGGCATCCACCTGCTGACCTCCCACATCCGCAACGGCCCCGCCGACCTCCAGCTCCTCGCCGACCGGCTGTGCGAGATCGTCACCGAACGCGGCGGCGACGACGACATGGCGCTTCTCCTGCTGCGCCGCCGGCCCGCACCCGCCCCACCCGGCGGCGGCCGGCTGCAGCAGCACGTGGCACCGGGCGACCCGGAGGCCCTGGTGGCCGCCCGCCACATGATCGGGGCGGCGGTGCGCGCCTGGGGCGCGCGGGAACGGGCCGACGAGATCGAGCTGGTCGCCGACGAACTGATCGTGAACGCGCTCATGCACACGGACGGCCCCGCCATCGTGACCCTGCGCATCCTGGCGGGCCACCAGCGCAGACTGCGCGTGGAGGTCGCCGACCGCTCCAGCGCACTCCCGCGCCGACGGGAGGCGGGCGACTCCGGGGTCTCGGGCCGGGGCCTGATGCTGGTGGACCGGCTGGCGGACGTGTGGGGCGTGGAGCCGCGCGGCAGCGGCAAGTGCGTGTGGTGCGAGTTCGTCATGGGCTAGGGAGTGTCCGCAAAGTAGCGTCGGCCGCCCGGAGGGCGCGCGTGCCGGACCCCGCCGCGCAGGCGGGACTTCGCGGACACGACCTAGGGGGTGTCTCGCCGATCGTGCCGGGCCGGTGAAAGTCCGTTGCGGTGCCGGCGCGGGGTCCGTGAGGATCGGGGGCGATGACCAACGCCATGGACGAAGTACGCCGTTTGATCAAGCAGGACGATCTGCCCGGAGCGGTCCGGTCCCTGCGGCCGCACGCCGAGACGGCACCGATCGCCGAACTCGCCGAGGCCACCAGGGCCCTGGCCGACAGGGCCGGGTTCGAGGACCTGGCCGACGCCGCCCGCAAGGCAGCCGAACGCACCCACGAACCGCAGGCCCTCTACGACTTCGGGTACGCCTGCGTCGAGCGCGGCATCGCCTTCCTCGCCGTCGCACCGCTGCGCGAGGCCCTCAGGCTGCTCCCCGACTCGCGCACGCTCCTCGCCGAGCTGGTCTCCGCCCTGGAGGACGAGCACCGGCACACCGAGGCCGCCGCGCTGCTCGCCGCCCGCGGCGACCGGCTGCCCGCCTGGCCCGAGACGTACCTCCTCGTGCACAACACCCTGTTCGCCGGGGACCTGGACACCGCCGAAAGCCTGCTGCCGGGTCTGCCCGCGCCCGAGGACCCGCAGTGGGCGCCCGCCCGGGAGCGCCAGGCCCGCCAGGTCCTGCGCAGCGGCCAGTCCCGCCGCGCCCAGCGGAGCGCCGGACACCCCGACCCGTTCGGCCCGGCCGACCTGCGCGGCTGGCACTACGGCCTCACCGGCGGACTGCTCGGCACCCTGTCCCCGTACGGCTGGGACGGCGGCATGACCGGCCGGTACGCCTACCTCGGCGACACCCACGAGCTGTGCCGCCACGGCCTGGCCCGCCTGGGGCTCGTCCTGGAGGCCGCCGGGCGCCGCCCCGCATGCGTCTCGCTGCTGCCCGGCCGGTCCGAGCGGATCCTCGGTCTCGCCGCCGCCGCGGTGCTCGGCCTGCCCGCCGTCCCGTACCGGCCGGACCGCACGGACACCCTCGTCGTCGCGTACGACCTGACCAAGGCCGACCCGGACCTCGTCCGCACCCTGCACGCGCGCACCGACGGCCAGGTCCTGTCCGAGCACGCCACCTGCTGGACCGAGCCGCCCGCGGTGAGCGCAGACTTCAGCACGCTGCTGTGCCAGTTCGTGGTCCCGCCCTGGCGGGACGACGAGCGGCCCGAGGAGGAGATCGCCCGGGACGTCGCCGCGGCGGACCCCGCCCCGGACTGCGGCGACGGAGCAACCCCGCCCGACCCGGACGAGGCCTTCCGCGCCTTCGCGGCCGGCGTCGCCCCCGGCTGGCTCGCGGCTCCCCGGGACCGGGTCCCGTCGCCCGGCCCCGTTCCCAGCTCGCGCTTCGCCTGAGGCGGCGGCAGGCTGGGACCATGCCGGAGCTGCCCGAGGTCGAGGCCCTGCGGGAATACCTCGACGAGCACCTCACCGGGCGGGTGGTCGAGCGCGTCCTCCCGCTCGCGGTGAGCGTGCTCAAGACGTACGACCCGCCGCTGACCGCCCTCGAAGGACAGCCCGCCGGAGCCGTCGCCCGTCACGGGAAGTTCCTCGACCTGCGGATCGGCGAGCTCCACCTCGTCACCCACCTGGCCCGGGCCGGCTGGCTGCGCTGGCAGGAGTCCCTGCCGGCGCAGCCGCCGCGCCCCGGCAAGGGCCCGCTGGCGCTGCGCGTCGTACTGGAGGGCGGGGACGGCTTCGACCTCACCGAGGCCGGGACCCAGAAACGGCTCGCCGTGTACGTCGTCCACGACCCGCTGGAGGTCCCCGGCATCGCCCGCCTCGGCCCCGATCCGCTCGCCGGGGACTTCGACCGGGACGCCTTCGCCGCGCTCCTCGCGGGGGAGCGGCGCCAGATCAAGGGCGTCCTGCGCGACCAGAGCGTGATCGCCGGGATCGGCAACGCCTACAGCGACGAGATCCTGCACGTCGCCCGGGTGTCGCCGTTCAAGCTCGCCTCCTCCTTCGACGAGGAGCAGGTCACGCAGCTCCACGCCGCGGTCCAAGACACCCTGCGCGAGGCGGTCGGCCGGGCGCACGGGGTCGCCGCCGGGAAACTGAAGGCCGAGAAGAAGAGCGGGCTGCGCGTGCACGGCCGGGCCGGCGAGCCGTGCCCGGTGTGCGGGGACACGATCCGCTCGGTGTCCTTCGCCGACTCCTCGCTGGAGTACTGCCCCACCTGCCAGACCGGCGGGAAGCCGCTCGCCGACCGGCGCCTCTCGCGCCTCCTCAAATAGCGGGGCGCTGCGTAGACTCCGGCACCATGGCCGAGGAGCAGCAACAGGCGCCGCCCCGGCGCGAGATCGTCACCGGGGTGCCCCGGGGCGCCCGCCGCCGGGCGCCCGTCCACACCCCGGCCCGTTCGGAGATCTCCGAGCAGACCACCCTGGGGGCCACCTACGTGCGGGCCCTGATGCGCAGCCAGCTGCGCGCGGGCCTCGGGGCGCTGGCCGCGCTGGTGTCGCTGGTGGGGGCGCTGCCGCTGGTGTTCGCGGTGCCGCGGGCGAGGCCCGGCCCGCTCGTGTGGCTGGTGCTGGGGCTGCTGGTGTATCCGGTGATGTGGCTGATCGCCCGGTGGTACGTCCGCCGGGCGGAGCGCAACGAGGCCGATTTCACGGGCCTGGTGATGGATCCGGCCGACAGGTCGTAGCCGTCAGAAGAGGTGCATCGCCAGGTGGCCCAGGGGCAGCCCGAGCTGCCAGGCGGGGGTCCACACGCGCGCGTTCTCGTCCAGTCCGGGCGGGTTGTCGGCGTGGCCGTGCCGCCCGGGATCGAGATTGGTCGCGAACAGTTCGGTGCCGTCCAGCCAGCGCCAGGCCGCCCGGGCCAGTTCCAGGTCGGGGTCCTCGCCGCGGCCGCGTTCCCGGGCCGCCTCGCCGAGGTCGAGGAAGCGGGTGTGCACCCAGTCGCGCCAGGGGTGTCCGTACGCCGTCAGCGACAGCCACTCGTCGAGCTGCGAGACCACGCGGATCCCGGAGAGCTCGCCGGCCGCGTCGGAGAGGTAGATGGTCAGGGCGAGCGTGTCCCGTCCGGCCCGGAACTCCAGGGTGCTGACCGGGATCAGCCGGCCCGTCCGCAGCAGTTCGTCGGCGATGTACTCGGCGTAGAGCCAGGCCATGGGCACCGCGAGCCCACCGTCACTGGTGCCGTTCGTACCCTCGGGCTGCACCGTTCCACCTTCTCCCGCGCGTCGAGCGTCCCGTCGTCAGCCCCGAGCCTTCACCGAGCGGCTCTCGGAGCGGGGGATGTTTACTCAACTTGGACGGTGTTCTGTCGAATTTGATGCGCTTTATGTCCGGTCCGCATCCCTTCACGGCGTTCCGGGACCCGTTCGCGGACCCGCAGGGCTCAGGCGCCGAGGCCGTAGCCGTACCCCTGGAGGCCCTTCTTCAGGGCGCGCAGGGCGTAGTAGGTGCGGGACTTGACGGTACCGGCCGGGATGCCGAGCTCGGCGGCCGCCTCGGCCACCGACCGGTCCCGGAAGTAGACCTGGAGGAGCACCTCGCGGTGCTCCGGCCCCAGGGACCCCACGGCCCGCCGCACGTCGATCGCGGTGACCGACCCGGCCACCGCGTCCTCGGCGGCGGGTGCCTGCTCCAGCCCCTCGGGGTCCACTTCCAGCGGCCGTGACAGCCGGGCCCGCCGGGCGTCGATCGCGAGCCGCCGGGCCACCGTGAACAGCCAGGGGCGCATGGAGTCGTGTCCGCTGGCCAGGGCCTCCGGGTGCTGCCAGACCCGTACGAGGGTCTCCTGCACGAGGTCCTCCGCGCGCTGGGCGTCGCCGGCGGTGAGACCGACCAGGAAACCGAACAGGGCCCGCCCGTGGTCGCGCTGGAGTTCGGCCAGGGCCTCGGGATCCGTACGCGGGAGGGTGGGGGAGAGCGGCACGAGTGGCTCCTTCCGGGCTGCGCGGGGGTCCTTGGGGGTGGCGCCACGTCCACCCTGACCTGCGCAGAGCCGGGCTGGAACCGTCATACCCCGGCGTTGCGCCCAAGCACCCGGGTGGTCCGACGGGCGGCCGTGCCGGGCGGTGAACGGTCGAACGGCGCGGCGAACGGCAGGCCGTGCCGTGTCCGCCGTCCGAGTGGGTTCGACGGCGGGCTGCGGATCCGCTTCTTGACTTACTGCGTGTTGTTATATGGATTGCAGATGATGACATGTCAGATAGTCGTATAAATGGGAGCCGACTGATGACCACGCGCACCCGGCCGAGGGCGGTCGCCCTGCTCTCCGCCCTCCTGCTGTCAGCGGCGGCGGGATGTTCGGCCGCCGGGGACACCGCACCGGCCCGACTGGGGGACTCCGGCCCGCCGGCCCCCTCCAGCGCCGGCGGGGCGACCGCCGCCAAGGGCTTCACCCTGGTCGCGAGCGGCGACGTACTGCCGCACACCTCGGTCATCCAACGCGCGGCGGACGACGCGCAGGACGACGGCTACGACTTCCGGCCGATGTTCTCCGGCGTCAAGGCCGTGGTCTCGGGGGCCGACCTGGCCCTCTGCCACATGGAGACCATCTACGGTGAGGAGGGCGGACCCTTCTCCGGCTACCCGGCCTTCAAGTCCACGCCGGAGGTCGCCGACGGCCTGAAGGACGCCGGCTACGACGGCTGCTCCACCGCCTCGAACCACACCCTCGACGACGGCGCCGCCGGGCTGCGCCGCACGCTCGACCGCTTCGACAAGGTCGGCCTGGGGCACGCCGGCTCGGCCCGTACGGCGGTCGAGGCGGCCAAGGTGACCACGTACACGGCCGGCTCGGCCAAGGTGGCGCACCTCGCGTACACCTACGACACCAACGGCTACCCGCTGCCCGACGGCCAGCCGTGGGCGGTCAACCTGATGAAACAGGACAAGATCATCGCCGATGCCCGGGCCGCCCGGAAGGCGGGCGCGGACGTGGTGCTGGTGAGCGTCCACTGGGGCACGGAATGGCAGACCGAACCGGACGAGACCCAGCTCTCGCTGGGCAGGGCGCTGACCGCCTCGCAGACCGGCGGCCGGCCCGACGTCGACCTGATCCTCGGCACCCACGCGCACATCCCGCAGCCCTACGAGAAGGTCAACGGGACCTGGATCGTCTACGGCATGGGCGACCAGGTGGCGGGGGAGATGTTCAACTACACGGGCGCGCGGGACATGCGCGGCAACTACGGCTCGATCGGCCGCTTCACCTTCGCCCCGCCGGCCGCCGCCGGGCAGCGCTGGCAGGTCACCAAGGCGGAGTTCGTGCCGCAGATGATGGACCTGTCCGCCGGCCGCGTCGTCCACCTCCCCGACGCCCTGGCGAAGAACCCCGGCCGGGAGGACTACGAGGCCGCCCGGGACGAGATCACCGAAGCGGTCCTCAGCCGCGGCGCCGCCAAGGACGGTCTGGCAGTTGCTCATTAGGGGCTCGGTTCGCCTCCGGGGCGGCTCTTCCGCCCGTACGCGGGCGGCGGGCCCGGTCAGGGGACCACGGTCACCGGCCAGCGGCCCGCCTTGACCAGGCGGATCGCCACCGAGCCGACGATGCGGTGGCCCGCCTGCTCCGAGGCGCCGACCACCACCGCGTCCGCCATCAGCTCCTGCGCCGCGCTCACCAGGCCGGCGTAGGGGTCGCCGCGGAAGGTGTGGAACTCCCAGCGCACCTCGTAGACGCCCTTGAGCCGCTCCGCCGACGCGCGGATCTCGGCCACCAGCCCCTCCGCGATCTCCCCGGTGGTGTCGGCCACGGGCGCGCCGAGCGCCGCCCCGGCCGGCACCACCGGCTGGACGTACACCAGCGCCAGCAGGGCGTTCTGCCGCCGGGCCAGTCCGGCGGCGTAGGCCGCGGCCCGCAGCGAGGACTCGGAACCGTCCACGCCGGCCAGGATCACCTTCGGGCCGTCGGTACCGCGTTCGAATCCCGTGTTCACGTGCTCCGTCACCCTGCGAGGATAGGCGGTGCCGTGCCGGACGCCCCCACCCGCTCGGCGCGCGCACCGGCGCACCCCTCCCTACAGTGCGAACCATGAGTGCCACCGTGGAGGAGACGCACGGAACCCGGAACCGCTTCCTGAACCGGGTGCCCGACGCGTTCGGCGCGTTCTTCGGGACGATCGGCCTGCTGTGCGCGCTGCTCTCGCTCTCCCCGACGCTGCGGCGCCTCCTGCGGCACGTCGTGCGGTTCCTCGACCTGATCGTCGTACCGGTCAGCGCCAACCTCGCCTACGCCGTCTTCCTCTTCCTCTTCGCCGCGGCCCTCGGCACCCGCAAGAAGGTCGCCTGGTGGATGGTCATCACCTATCTGGCCCTGCTGATCGTCGACGACCTGCTGGACATCGCCGTCGGCGACTACTGGATCGGCGTCTCCTCGATGGCCCTGGCCGTCGCCGCCATGGCCGTACTGATCGCCGCCCGCAAGGAGTTCTACGCCGCGTCCCGGCCCGGGGCGCTATGGCACGCCCTGATCGTGCTGGGCCTCGGCATGCTCGCCGCCGTCCTCCTGGGCTGGGCGCTCGTCGCCCTCTTCCCCGGCTCCCTGCCCCGCGGCCAGTGGCTGGACTGGGCCGCCAAACAGGTCTTCGGCGGCCTCTTCTCGGCCCGGCAGTTCGACGGCCGCCCGCCCAGGCCCCTGTACTTCCTCCTCGGCCTCTTCGGCGCCGTCGCCCTGCTGAACGCGGCCGCGACCCTCTTCCGCTCCCAGCGCCTGACCGCCGCCCTGCACGGCGACGAGGAACCCCGCATCCGGGCCCTCCTCGGCGCGTACGGCCGGGCCGACTCACTCGGCTACTTCGCGACCCGGCGCGACAAGGCCGTCGTCTTCGCCCCCAACGGCAGGGCCGGCGTCACCTACCGCGTCGAAGCCGGCGTCTGCCTCGCCAGCGGCGACCCGGTGGGCGACCCGGCCGCCTGGAGCCCCGCCATCGACGCCTGGCTCGCCGTGGCCGGCCGCTACGGCTGGCAGCCCGCCGTGATGGGCGCGTCCGAGGACGGCGCCACCGCCTTCGCCCGCTCCGGGCTGAGCGCCCTCCAACTGGGTGACGAGGCCATCCTGCACGTCGCCCACTTCGACCTCGACGGCCGCGACATGCGCGTCACCCGCCAGGCCGTCAACCGCGTCAGGCGCGCCGGCGCGACCACCGTCATCCGCCGCCACTCGGCCCTGTCCGAGGACGAGATGCGGACCATCATCGACCGGGCGGACCGCTGGCGGGACACCGAGACCGAACGGGGCTTCTCCATGGCCCTGGACCGGCTCGGCGACCCGGCCGACGGGGACTGCCTGCTGGTCGAGGCCTTCGACGACAGGGGCGAGCTGATCGCCCTGCTCTCCTTCGTCCCCTGGGGCAGGGACGGCATCTCCCTCGACCTGATGCGCCGCGACCGCACCGCGCCCAACGGGGTCATGGAGTTCATGGTCGCCGAACTGTGCGCCGCCGCCCCCGGCCTCGGCGTGCGCCGGATCTCCCTCAACTTCGCCGTCTTCCGCTCCGCCTTCGAGGAGGGCGGCCGCATCGGAGCCGGTCCCGTCCTGAAGGTGTGGCGCAAGCTGCTGCTCTTCTTCTCCCGCTGGTGGCAGCTGGAGGCGCTGTACCGCTCGAACGTCAAGTACGGCCCCGAGTGGTACCCGCGGTTCCTCTGCTACCAGGACGCCGGCTCGCTCGCCCGGGTCAGCCTCGCCTCCGGCATCGCCGAGGGCTTCGTCTCCGTACCCAGCCTGCGCACCCTGTGGGGCAACGGCCATCCCAAGGGCGTCACCGCCCCCGCCACCACCGAGGGGCTGCCCCCGATCGACTCCCTGGGCCTGGACGCCGTGGGGGAGGAGCTCCCGGGCGTGCCCGTCGAGCGGCTGCCCGAACAGGTACGCGTCCGCCACGCCAAACTGGACCGCATCCGGGCCTCCGGCACCGACCCCTACCCGGTGGGGATCCCCCTGCGGACCCACACCGTCGCCCGGCTGAAGGCGGCCCACCCGAGCCACCCGCCCGGCGCCCGGACCGCCGAGCAGGCCACCCTCGCCGGGCGCGTGATGGTCGTACGCGACCTCGGCGGCGTCGTCTTCGCCGTCCTTCGCGACTGGTCCGGCGACATACAGCTGATCCTCACCCGTGACGAGGCCGGCGCCGAGGTGCTGGACTCCTTCACCTCCCAGGTCGACTTCGGCGACCACGTGCTCGTGACCGGCGAGCCGGGCGCCAGCAGGACCGGCGAGCTCTCCCTCGTGGTCCGGTCCTGGCAGCTCACCGGCAAATGCCTGCGCCCCCTCCCCGACAAGCGCAAGGGCCTCGCCGACCCGGAGGCCCGCGTCCGCCGCCGCTACCTCGACCTCGTCGCCAGCCCCGAGGCGCGCGACGTCGTACGGGCCCGCTCCGGCGCGGTCCAGGCCCTGCGCCAGGGCCTGCTCGACCGCGGCTACCTGGAGGTCGAGACCCCGATGCTCCAGCAGATCCACGGCGGCGCCAACGCACGGCCCTTCCGCACCCACATCAACGCCTACGACCTCGACCTGTACCTGCGCATCGCGCCCGAGCTGTACCTCAAACGGCTCTGCGTCGGCGGCATGGAGAAGGTCTTCGAGATGGGCCGCACCTTCCGCAACGAGGGCGTCTCCTACAAGCACAACCCCGAGTTCACGATGCTGGAGGCCTACCAGGCCTTCGCCGACTACGACGTCATGCTCGACCTCACCCGCGAGCTGATCCAGTCGGCCGCCACCGCGGCCTACGGCTCACCGGTCGCGCACAAGGCGGGCGCCGACGGCAAGCTCGTCGTCCACGACATCTCCGGGCCCTGGCCGGTCAAGACCATGTACGGGGCCATCAGCGAGGCCCTCGGCGAGGAGGTCGACGCCGACACCGACGAACACGTGCTGCGCCGGCTCTGCGACCGCGCCAAGGTGCCGCACGGACCGGAGGACACCCGCGGCGACGTGGTCCTGGAGATGTACGAGCGGCTGGTGGAGGAGCGGACGAAACTCCCCACCTTCTACAAGGACTTCCCGACCGACGTCTCCCCGCTCACCCGCCAGCACCGCAAGGACCCCCGGCTCGCCGAGCGCTGGGACCTCGTCGCCTTCGGCACCGAACTCGGCACCGCCTACTCGGAGCTGACCGACCCCGTCGAACAGCGGCGCAGGCTCACCGCCCAGTCCCTGCTCGCGGCCGGCGGCGATCCGGAGGCCATGGAACTCGACAACGACTTCCTGGACGCCCTCGAATACGCGATGCCGCCGACCGGCGGCCTCGGCATCGGCGTGGACCGCCTCGTCATGTTCCTCACGGGCCTGACGATCCGCGAGACCCTCCCCTTCCCCCTGGTACGGCGCGGCTGACCGATGTGCGGCTGCTCCGCACGAGTGAGCGGGGCGGGACGCGTCCGTGCCTCTCGACATCCGCGCGGATGTCGTTGATACGTAGTAATAATGAAAAAAGACGAGCCGACAGTAGGACGGCGCGTGCTCCTGCGCACCGCCGTCTTCCTCGGAGTCGCAGCCGCCGGACTGATCACCACCGGCAACGGCAACGAGGGCGGTACGCCCGGATCATCCGGCGTACCGGGCGCGGGCAGCGCACCGGGGCCCGCTGCCGGGCCCGGCCCGAACCCCGCGGCGGGGGCGCCCGGATCGCTTCCCCGGGCCCTGCCCGAGAAGTCCTACCGGCTGCGCCCCATGACGGCGGACGCCCCCGCCCGTCCGGCGGCCGTGAAACCGGCCGTGCGGACCCGGCCCATCCTCGAACTCCCGGCCGACGCGAGCACCCACAGCTCGATGGTGCTCACCTTCGACGACGGGCCGGACCCCCGCTACACCCCGGCCATCCTCGACACCCTCGGCCGCCACGGCGTGCGCGCCATGTTCTTCGTCTGCGGCGAGATGGCCGCGGAGAACCGGGACCTGCTGCGCCGGATGGTCGCCGAAGGACACGTCATCGGCAACCACACCTGGACCCACCCGCTCATCCCCAAGCTGAGCCGGCCCGCCCTCGCCGCGGAGATCGGCCGCACGAGCGAGGTCGTGCAGCGGGCCGTCGGCGAGGCACCGCAGTGGTTCCGGGCACCCTACGGGGCGTGGAACCGGGCCGCCTTCGAGATCGGGGCCGAACTGGGGATGGAGCCGCTCGCCTGGACCGTGGACAGCCTGGACTGGGAGGAGCCCGGCGTCACCACGATCGTCTCCCGGGTCATGCGCGGCGCCGGCCCCCGGGCGATCGTGCTGTCGCACGACGCGGGCGGCAACCGGACGCAGAGCGTCCAGGCCATCGCCTCCTACCTGCCCCAACTGCTCGCGCGGGGCTACCGGATGACGCTGCCGACCCTGTCCGCCGTGGCGCCGCGCTGAGGGAGGGGCCGGGGTTGCCCCCGGCCCCTCCCTCAGCGGGACTCGACCATCCGGGCGAAGACGACCACGTTGCCGTCGTACCCGCGCGCCTTGGAGTAGCCGCCGCCGCAGGTGATGACCCGGAGTTCCGCGTGCCCGGTGTCCCCGTACACACGGGCTCCGGGGAAGGCCTCCTTGGAGAACACCTCCACCCCGTACACCTCGAACACCGCCGTGCGCCCGTCGTAGCGCTCCACCTCGATGTGGTTGCCCGGCTTGACCGAGCCCAGGCCGTAGAAGACCGCCGGGCCCTGCGCGTTGTCCACGTGGCCCACGATCACCGCCGAACCCCGCTGCCCCGGCGAGATGCCGTTGAGGTACCAGCCCGCGAGGTTGCGGTCCTGCGGCGGCGGGGCGTCGATCCAGCCCTCCGCGTCCAGCCCGACCGTCATCACCGGCGCGTCCACGCTGATCGTGGGGATCCGGATGCGCTGCACGGAGGAGTGCTCCAGCAGCTCCATGTCCGCGAGCGGCGTCGGCGGATTCGCCGGCAACTGGTCGGCCGTCACCGCGACGGCCGAGGCCGCGGTGGGCTGGGGCGGTCCGTCGTCGATGTTCACGCCGTTTCGCACCATGGCGAGGCCGGTGAGCATGACCAGGGCGAGTACGCCCCACGGTGAGCGTTTGCGCGACTGCCCTGTCTCGTCCTCGCCCATCGTTCTCCCTTCCCGACGCGGGGGTCCCGACCCGCGTTCCTGTCCCACCCCTGTACGCCCTACTTCACGCACGCTAAGGCCGGGGCGGCGGGTCGGCGAGGGGGGAGGGGCGAACGGGTGGCCGCGGCCGCGGAGGGGCCCCGAGGGGGCCGGAAGGGATGCGCCCATCCAGGTAATCGTCACATAAATGCCTGACGGGTCGTGACCTGCGGATCCGTCAGCTCGTCCGTCCGCGCTTCGGCGTGTCGCTCAACCGGGCGGCCCAAAGCCGGAAATGCGCGGATTGCGGTGCGACCCGAGGGTTCGACGTGGGAGGCGTTCTCGTCGATCATCCGGGGCCGACGCTCCGGGGCGCTTTCCGCTGGAGGTTCCACCATGCGTGTCTTGCGCGCTCTTACCGTGACGGCGGCAGCCTGTGCCGTCCTCGGCCTCAGTGCCCCGCTCGCCTCCGCGAACCAGGACCCCGGGGGCCGGGGTGGGAATGGGGGTGGGAACGGCCCCAGCAACATCTCGGTGAACCCGTTCGCCGTGCACCAGGGGTCCACGATGCAGGTGAGCGCGGCGGGCTGCGGTCACGGCGGTACCGTCACCTCGCACGGGAACTTTTCGCCGGCCAACCTGTCCGCCGGATCGATCGGGTTCGCGACCGTCCGGATCTTCAACCACGCCTCTCCGGGCACCCACACGCTGTCGGTCAAGTGCAACGACAGCAATCTGGTCGCCACGGCCCGGTTCCGGATCCTGGAGGGCAACCCCTCGCAGGGCGGCATCGGCGGATCCTTCGGCCCGTCCACCGCCGAGACGGCCATCGGTGCGGGCCTGGTCGGTGCCTCCGCCCTGGGTGCGGGCGCGCACGTGATGCGTCGTCGCCGTCCGCTCCGCGGCCGGAGCTGACCGTCGGCCTCCCCGGTCGCCCACCGTCCGCCCCGGCCACCGCCCGCTCCCGCCGGTCGCCCCGCGTCCTCGCCGAGGACCCGGGGCGACCGGCGGTGCAGGGGCGCATGCGGGGGTTCAGTGACCGCGGCGGGATGCCCTGCGGCGCAGGGCGTACGCCGTCCCGCCCGCGGCGGCGAGGAAGAGGCCGGCGCCGGCGCCGAGTTCCACCGGGTCCATCCCGGCCACGCTGCCGCCCAGGCCGCCGCGGACACCGAGGGCCGGGCCGGTCGTGACGGGGGCAGGAGCCGTGGCGGTGCCCGTCCGCGTGGAACTCGTGGTGGGTCTGGCCGTGCCGCCGGCGATCGTCAGGTCGGCCGAGCCGGTCTCCCCGTTGCACGTGAAGGAGACGGAGTACAGGGCTCCGGGCCGGGCGTCCCGGTCGACGGTGACCCGTACGGTCTGGCCGCGCGAGATGCTCACGGTGTCGAAGACGCCGGAGGAGGCGGTGGAATAGGCGGCGTTGCAGCCGCTGACCGCGAGCACCACCTGGCCGCCGGGGGCGACGGTCGAGGGGGTGAGGGTGAAGCCGAAGGAAGTGACCTGCCGGGCCCGCTGGTCGGCGTGGCTCTCGGCGTGCTTCCCGGCGTACTTCTCGGCCCGGGGCATGGACCGGGCTTCGGACCGGGCCTCGGCCGCGGACGCGGCGGGCGCGCCGAGGGCTCCGAGGGTGAGTACGGCGAACGTGGCGCCGGCACTCAGCAGGGCGGTGGCGGAGGTACGTATCGCACCCATGGTTGATTCTCCGGATCCCCGAGGAGCAGCCGCGGAACGGTTTCCGCACGTGGGGGGTCGTGCGCCTCGATGTCCGCCACGCTAGGCGCGGGGGCCGGTGCCCGCGATCAGGAACGGGCGAATGGGGCATGGGCCTGGGCCGAACCGGGGACAGGCGGCCCGTCCCCGGTTTGCCGGGCGGCGTCAGCCGCCGAGGTCCAGGTGGGAGAACTGCGTGAGGAACGGCTCGGCGGTGGCCGAGATGCCCCGCCCGAACGGCGCGTCGAAGTCCCAGATCAGGAACAGCAGGAACGCGATCAGCGCGCTGAACAGCCCGGCCAGCAGCATCTCCCGGAACGAGCGCCTGATCTGCAGGGTGAAGATCAGGCCCACCGTGACCAGGGCTCCGGTGATCAGTCCGAACCAGACCACCCCCGGCATGGTGGCCCCGGCGCTCGCGCCGCGTGCGCTGCGGGCGTCGTCGGCCACCGCGACCTGGTCGACGAGCGGCTGGTAGGCCTGGCCCTCGTGGTCGGTCCGCGGCTCGTAGTCGGTGACGTCCCGGCGGATACGTTCCAGCAGCTCCCCGCCGCGGTCCGTGAGTTCGCCGTCGTCGGCCATCGCCTTCCACTCGGTGTCCACCACGAAGGTCACGTAGGCGTCGACGTCGGCCCGGATCCTCGCCCGGACCTCGGCCGGGTAGACCTGCGAGCGGACGCTGATCTCGTGCAGGGCCTGCGCTTCCTGGCGCACGTATTCCTGGGCGGCTCCGCGGCCCTCCCAGACGCCCGCGATCGCCAGGCCCAGCACGATCGCGTAGATCACCCCGATCATCATCGTCATGTACTCGATGACGTCCGGGGTCTCGTTCGGATCGTCGTCCTCGCCGATCCTGCGGTGATTGAAGAAGGCGATGGACAGCACCACGGCACAGGCCGCGGCCATCGCGAGGGACAGGACGAGCCATTCCGACAAGATGACTCCAGATCTTTTGACGGTGGGCGGATTACCGCGGCCGCAGCGCGACGATCGCGAGCACCGCGGGAGCCGCGGTCAGCAAGGTGAAGGTCACCGGCGAGATGTGGTGCTCGGCCGGTTTACGGGCCTCCGCGTGATACGCCGGGCGTGCCACCGGTTTGCGCGGCGGCGCGGCGACCGCGGGGGCCGGCGGCGGTGGCGGTGCGGGCGCCTTGGCCGCACGGGGCGGGGCGGGCGCCGGCCTCGGCGGGGCCGGTGCGGGCACGACGGGCCTCGGTACGGGCCCGGGCGCTGCCCGGGGTGGCGCCGGAGCGGGCTTCGGGGGAGGGGGCGGCGGGGTCGGGACCGGTTTGGGCGTGGGCTTCGCAGGTGGCGGCGTGGGCTTCGGCTCGGGCGGCGGGGTGGGCTTCGGAGGCGGCTTCGGCGGACACGGCGGTGGCGGCGGCGGTGGTGGGCAGTCGGGGTCGCCGTGGTGCCCCCCGCCGCGGCCGCCACCACGGTGTCTTCCGTGGTCGGAGCGGTGGTCCGAGCGTCGGTCCGAGCGGTGCTCGCCGCCGTGATGTCCACCACCCGGGCCGCGTCCGCGGCCGTCGCCGGAAGCCACCGCGACCACTGGGGCGGTGGTCGCGCCGTCGCCGGGGTCGGTCGTCGCGTAGGCGCTGCTATCAGCCACGGCCGGCGTGACGGACAAGGCCGCCCACAGCAGGACCGGGACCGCCAGCAGGCGCCTGGCACAGGCTCTGTTCACCCGGGGAGCATGGGCCCGCGCGCCCCCGCGCACGCGAGGCCCGGCCCCGGTTCGCCTGAACGGGTGGAGTGCCGACCGGAAAGGTTTGAGCCAGCTGCGGGGCGGCCTCAGCCGAGTGCGATCATCATCTGGTCAATTCCCAAAAGGGATTTGTCGGTACTGGTCATTTGCCGGGGGCGCCGCCGGGCGCCTTTGGTGTGTGACGAAGAACGGATCGCCAATTTCCGCTTTTGCTCGCCCTGTTGGTCAATGATCAGTACATTCGGCTCGGACAGGAGTCCGACCCCGCACGGACCGCCGCAGGAACAACGCTTGGAGATCCCGATGGAGCGCCCCGCCTGGGCCCCGCCAGGCATCGACATCTCGGTGCCGAGCGTGTCCCGCATCTACGATTACTACCTTGGCGGGTCCCACAATTTCGAGGTCGACCGCCAGGCGGCCCGACGGGCCATGGAATTCATGCCGGGACTGCCCAAGATCATGCAGGCCAACCGGGCGTTCATGCGCCGTGCCGTCCGGCACGCCGTCGCCGAGGGCGTCACGCAGTTCCTCGACATCGGCTCCGGCATCCCCACCTTCGGCAACGTCCACGAGATCGCCCAGGCGGCGAGCCCCGGGGCCCGCGTGGTCTACGTCGACCACGACCCGGTGGCCGTGGCGCACAGCCACGCCGTCCTCCTGGACGACGAGCACACCGGCGTCGTCGCCGCGGACCTGCGCAAGCCCAATGAGATCCTGGCCGCCCCCGAGGTCGGACGGCTCCTGGACTTCGACAAGCCGGTCGCCCTGCTCCTCGTCGCCGTCCTGCACTTCCTGGAGGACGCGGACCACCCGTACGACGCCGTGGCCCAACTGCGCGACGCGCTGGCCCCCGGCAGCCTGCTGATCCTCACCCACGCCTCCTACGAGGGCATCCCGCTCACGGAGGAGGTCGCGGGCGGCGCCGTCGGCGTCTACCGTGACATCCGCAACCCCCTCGTCATGCGCACCGGGGAGCAGATCGCCCACTTCTTCGAAGGGTTCGACATGGTGGAGCCCGGGCTGGTCTCCATGCCCGACTGGCGCCCGGACCGATCCGAGGACGTGGAGGACGGCGAAACGCCGGAGGACCCCTACGCCTTCTCGGGCTACGGCGGCGTGGGACGCAAGGCGTGAGACTTCCGGCACAGACGGCGGGCGCGCCGAACACCGTCGCGGCGCCCGCGGCCGCACCCGCGCCGACCGCGCAATCCGCGGCGGCCCCCAACGGCGGCATCGAGGACCGGATCTCCCGATTCGCCACGATCTGGGGACGCGCGATCTTCCCGGTCACCGCGACCTCGCTGACCCGGCCCGAGTTCGAACGGCACCTCCTACCGCTCACGCGGACGCTCACCGAGGCCCTGCACGCCCGGCCCTTCGACGCCGCCGTCGCCCAGCGGGTGGGCGCCGAACTGGTCGCCGTCCACTGCACCGACCCCGAGGCCCTGGCCGGCACCCTCGGCGTGATCGAGTCCTACCTGGTGCTCTACTGCGGACCGGACGGACTCGAAGGCGCCGGCGTGGAGGCCACCGCCGAGTACCACTCGCGCTGCGCCCGGCTCCAGCACGCCATCGCCGCCGGTTACGCCCGGGCGCTGCGCGAGCGCACCCTCAGCGAGCAGGAGGCCATCGCCCGCTCCGCGCTGACCGCCCGCACCGACGCCCAGCAGGCCCTGCACGCGAGTGAGGAGCGCTTCCGGGCGGTCTTCGAGGGCGCGGCCGTCGGCATCGGCATCGCCGACCTCGACGGCAACGTCCTGGAGGTCAACGACACGCTGCTGCAGATGTTCGGCGGGCTGGAGGGCCACGTCCGCAGCCGCAACGTCAGCGAATGGGGCCATCCCGACGACACCCCGCACGTCTGGCGGATGTACGGCGAGCTGGTGCGCGGCGAGCGCGAGAGCTACCGGGTGGAGAAGCCGTACTACCGCCACGACGGCACCGTGCTCTGGACCAACCTCACGGTGTCGCTGCTGCGCGACGCCGACGGCAAGCCGCAGTACCAGCTGGCGCTGATGGAGGACACCACCGAACGCCGGCTGCTGAACCTGCGCCTGCGCTACGAGGCCACCCACGACGCCCTCACCGGACTGCCCAACCGGACGCTGTTCTTCGAGCGCCTGGAGAAGGCCCTCAGCGGGGCGGGCGGTGACCGCTACGGCCTGTGCTACCTGGACCTCGACGGCTTCAAGGCGGTCAACGACAGCCTCGGCCACTCGGCGGGGGACCGGCTGCTGGTGGAGGTCGCCGACCGGCTGCAGAGCTGCGCGACCGGCCCCGGCGAGGTCGTCGCCCGGCTCGGCGGCGACGAGTTCGTCGCCCTGACCACCGGCTCCGACACCGAGGAGCAGGTGACCGAACTCGCCGTCCGCATCCTGACGGCCCTGTCGACGCCGATCCGGCTGGAGGGCCGGGAGCTGTCGGTCCGGGGCAGCATCGGCATCGTCGAGGGCCGCGCCAAGGAGCGCACCCCGGCCGAGGTGCTGCGCAGCGCCGACATCACGATGTACCGGGCCAAGGCGGCCGGCGGCAACCGCTTCGAGTTCGCCGACGCCGAGGCCGACGCCCGCGCGATCACCCGGCACGGACTGACCAACGCCCTGCCGGCGGCGCTGGAGCGCGGCGAGTTCTTCATCGAGTACCAGCCGCTGGTCCACATGCGCGACGGCACCGTGCACGGCGCCGAGGCGCTGGTGCGCTGGTCCCACCCGCAGTACGGGGTGCTCGGCCCCGACCGCTTCATCCCGCTCGCCGAACGGACCGGGCTGATCGTGCCCCTCGGCCGGTGGGTCCTCGAAGAGGCCGTCCGCCAAGCCCGCGTCTGGCAGCACGAGCACGGGGGAGCGGCCCTGCGGATCAACGTCAACCTCTCGCCGACCCAGCTGCACCACCCGGGTCTGGTCGCCGACACCGTGGCGGTGCTGGAGAAGTCCGGCCTCGCTCCGGGCGCGCTGTGCCTGGAAGTCACCGAGTCGGCCCTGATAGGAGCAGACGACGAACTGCTGGAGCCGCTGCGCCGGCTGGCCGAACTCGGCGTGGACATCGCCCTCGACGACTTCGGCACCGGCTACTCCAACCTGGCCAACCTGCGGCGCCTGCCGGTCAGCGTGCTCAAACTCGACCGCTCCTTCACCCGGGGGATGCAGCAGCAGCCCGCCGACCCGGTCGACCTCAAGATCGTGGAGGGGATCGTGGCCCTGGCCCACAGCCTCGAACTCGCCGTCACCGTCGAGGGCGTCGAGACCGGCGCACAGGCCGCCCAGCTGCGCGCGCTCGGCTGCGACACCGCCCAGGGCTGGTACTACGCCCGCCCCGGGGCCCCCGACCGCATCCACACCCTGTCCCTGTCCGACGCGGTGCCCACTCCCTCCTGACCGCTGCCCGGGCCCGTGGCGGCCCGGGCCGGGCGGTCCCGGCCGTGCCCGGCTCCAGCGGGTGGCGCCAGGTCAGTCCATGCCGACCTCCGTCCCGCGGCCGGGGGTCCGGACGGCCTCCACGACCCGCTCGTACCGTTCGGCCGTGTCGGCCAGCACTCCCGCGGCCACCGCCAGCCGCTCCGCCTCGTAGGCGTCGAGCGCCGCGTCCGCGTCCGGCCCGGCGAGGGCGGCGGACAGGGCCCGGCCGAGCGCCGCCGCGTCCTCGATGCCGGTGTTCATGCCCAGCCCGCCGGCTATGGGGTGCACGTGCGCCGCGTCCCCGGCGAGCACGACCCGGCCCTCCCGTATCCGCGTGGCCATGCGGACATTGACCCGCCAGGAGGAGAGCCACGTGGCGCCTTCGAGCCGGATGCCCGGCATCCCGGCGCACCGGTCGAAGATCCGTTGGAAGCTTTCCAGGGAGGGCGGCACCGGTTCGCCGTGCCCGTCGAGCTCGGGCGAGGCCTGGAGCTGGAAGGAGTCCGTCCCCGGGATCGGGCAGAGCAGCATTCCGCCGCCCTCCGAGGTGAACCACTGGTGCCAGGCGTCCCTGCCGAGCCCCGGCGCCCTGACGTCACCGATGACCATCGCCGGCTCCGTCTCGCCGTTCCCCTCGAAGGGGATGCCGAGCAGCTTGCGGGTGGTGCTGCGTCCGCCGTCGCACCCGGCGAGATAGCGGGCCGTGATCACGCTTCCGTCCGCCAGCTCGGCGCGAACCCCTTCCTCGTCCTGGGTGATGCCGACGAGCTCCGCCCCGTACTCGACATGCACGCCCAGTGCGGCGAGCCGGTCGCGCAGCGCCCCCTCGGTCTGCCACTGCCCGATCAGCAGGCCGGCGTCCGCCGGGGTGGGGGTGTCGTTGATGTGCTCGCCGTCGAAGTACTTGCGCAGGACCACCCCCGCGGTGCCGGTGGCGATCACGGGCTCGGCCATGCCGAGCTCCTGGAAGATCGCGAGACTGCCGGCCCGGAGCCCCTTGCCCCGGGACTCGCGGTGCGGTGCGGTGCGCCGCTCGATGACGCGGACGGCGAATCCGCGCAGGGCGAGGTGACAGGCGAGCGTCAGGCCGGTGGGGCCGGAGCCGGCGATCAGTACATCGGTGGGGTTCATCGGAAGTCCTCTCCTCGTCGATGTCTCAAGGAAAGCGGCTCCCGAAGCAAAAAGCAACCCGGTTAAAAAAATTACCCGGTATCTCATTCGTGCTACGCTGTGCGCATGGAGAACACGACGGGTCTGCGCGAGAGCAAGAAGCTGCGTACGCGCCGCCAGCTGGCGGCCACGGCGCTGGAACTCTTCCTGGAGCGCGGCTTCGACGCCGTGTCGGTGGCGGACGTCGCCGCGGCGGCCGAGGTGTCCAAACCGACCCTCTTCCGGTACTTCCCGACCAAGGAGGACCTCCTCCTCGACCGCTTCGCCGACCATCAGGACGAGGTGGCGCGCATCGTCCGCGACCGGCCCGCGGGCCGGACGCCGGTGGGGGCCGTGCACACGCAGTTCCTGACGGCCCTCGCCGAGCGGGACCCGATCACCGGGCTCTGCGACCACCCGGGGGTCCTCGACTTCCAGCGGCTGCTCTACTCCACCCCCAGCCTGGAGTCCCGCCTGTCCCACTACACCGACCGAGAGGTCGAGCTGCTCGCCGCCGCGCTGGTGGCGGAGTCGGTGCCGCCGCTCGCCGCCCGGCTGGCGGCCGCCCACCTGGTGGCGGTCCGCCACGAGCTGGGGCGGGAGAACTTCCGGCGGCTCGATGCCGGGCAGAGCGCCGACGAGGCCCACCCGGCCGCCGTGGCCGACGCCGACCTGGCCTTCGGCATGCTCGCCGACGGCCTCGACCGGACCCTTCCCGCGGCTGTGCCCGCCCCCGCCTGAGGGCCCCCGGGGCGAGGGCCCGGGAGCGTCACGCCGTCAGCATCCGCTGCAGCTCCCGCGCCGCCCGCGGGGGAGCCACGTCGGTGCGGTGCGCCAGCGCGATCGTCCGGCGCAGCGGGGACCCGGCCAGCGGGGTCGTCCGCAGCCCCGGGCCTGCGCCCGCCACCACCATGGCCGGGACCACCGCGACGCCCAGCCCCGCCCGCGCGAAGCCGAGTACCGCGTCCATCTCGCCGCCCTCCACGGTGAACGACGGCTCGAAGCCCTCCGCCCGGCAGGCGGCCACGGTCAGCTCCCGCAGGTCGTAGCCGTGCCGGAACATCACCATCGGCTCGTCGCGCAACGCCGCGATGGTCAGCTCCTTGCCCCCGCCGGGCGCCGGAAGCTTCGTCGAGGACACCACCACCAGGTCCTCCGTCAGCAGCTCCACCGTCGTCAGGGCCGGCGCCGAGGGCGGCAGCGGCAGGGCGATCAGCGCCAGGTCCAGAGCCCCGCGCGCCAGCTCCCGTACGAGGTCGAGCGAACCGCTCTCCTCGATCAGCAGCTCGATCCCCGGATGCGCCGTGTGGAAGGCGCGCAGCACGCCCGGCAGCAGGCCCGTGCACACGCTCGGGGTGGCCCCCAGCCGGATCCGCCCGCGGCGCAGCTGCGCCAGTTCCTGCACCTCCAGCCGCGCCGTGTCCGCGTCCGCCAGGATCCGCCGCGCCAGCGGCAGCAGCGCCTCGCCCGCGTCCGTCAGCGTGATGTTGCCCCGGGCGCGGCTGAAGAGCTCCGCCCCCAGCTCCCGCTCCAGGGCCTTGATCTGCTGGGAGAGCGACGGCTGGGCCACGTGCACCCGTTCCGCGGCCCGGGTGAAGTGCCGGGTCTCGGCGACGGCGACGAAGTAGAGGAGCTGTTGGAACTGCATAGGCCATGTCTATCAAGATGACCGGCATCATGTCTTGGACCTTTCGGGTCCTTCGTCCCTACCGTCGAAGACATGGCTCTGGCAACGCGCACCCGGACGAGCGTCCCCTCGCTCTGGGGCTCCACCATCGGAAAGAAGACCGTCATGGCGGTCTCCGGGCTGATCATGCTCGGCTACCTCGTCGTGCACATGCTCGGCAACCTCAAGATCTTCTTCGGGGCGGACGAGTTCAACGGCTACGCCCACTGGCTGCGCACCCTCGGCTCGCCCTTCCTCCACCACGAGTGGGCCCTGTGGATCGTCCGCGTGGTGCTCCTCGCCGCCGTCGTCGCCCACGCCGTGTCCGCCTACCAGCTCAGCCGGCGCGACATCAAGGCCCGCCCGGTCAAGTACGTCCACAAGCGCCGCCGCGCGAGCTACGCCACCCGCACCATGCGCTGGGGCGGCGTCATCCTCGGCCTGTTCATCGTCTGGCACCTGCTCGACCTCACCACGCTCACCGTCAACGAGCGCGCCTGGGCCGGCCACCCCTACGAGAACGTCCTCGCCACCTTCTCCACCTGGTACGGGAACACCATCTACATCGTCGCGATGGCCGCGCTCGGCCTGCACGTCCGGCACGGCTTCTGGAGCGCGGCCCAGACCCTCGGAGCCGGCCGGGCCAGGCGCGAGCGGACGCTGAAAACCCTCGCCAACGGCCTGGCCGTCGTCCTCTTCACGGGCTTCGTGTCCGTCCCCGTCGCCGTCATGACCGGAATGGTGAACTGACCGTGAGCAGCTACGCACACCACACCACCGGCGAGCCCGTCGCCGACACCAAGGCACCCCAGGGCCCCATCGCCGAACGCTGGGACCGCCGCCGCTTCGAGGCGAAGCTCGTCAACCCCGCCAACCGCCGCAAGCACACCGTCATCGTCGTCGGCACCGGCCTGGCGGGCGGATCGGCCGGCGCCACCCTCGCCGAACAGGGCTACCGCGTCGTCCAGTTCTGCTTCTCCGACTCCCCGCGCCGGGCCCACTCCATCGCCGCGCAGGGCGGCATCAACGCCGCCAAGAACTACCGCAACGACGGCGACTCGGTGCACCGCCTCTTCTACGACACCGTCAAGGGCGGCGACTTCCGCGCCCGCGAGTCCAACGTCCACCGCCTCGCCCAGATCTCCGTGGAGATCATCGACCAGTGCGTGGCGCAGGGCGTCCCCTTCGCCCGCGAGTACGGCGGCCTCCTCGACACCCGCTCCTTCGGCGGAGTCCAGGTCTCCCGGACCTTCTACGCCCGCGGCCAGACCGGACAGCAGCTCCTCCTCGGCGCGTACCAGGCCCTCTCCCGGCAGATCGCCGCGGGCAACGTCGAGATGCACGCCCGCACCGAGATGCTCGACCTGATCGTCGTCGACGGCGTCGCCCGCGGCATCGTCGCCCGCGACCTGATCACCGGAGAGATCTCCACCCACTACGCCGACGCCGTCGTGCTGGCCAGCGGCGGCTACGGCAACGTCTTCTACCTCTCGACCAACGCCATGAACTCCAACGCGACCGCCGTCTGGCGGGCGCACCGGCGCGGCGCCTACTTCGCCAACCCCTGCTTCACCCAGATCCACCCCACCTGCATCCCGCGCACCGGCGACCACCAGTCCAAGCTCACCCTGATGAGCGAGTCCCTGCGCAACGACGGCCGCATCTGGGTCCCCAAGGCCAAGGGCGACACCCGCCCCGCCGCCGACATCCCCGAAGCGGAGCGCGACTACTACCTGGAGCGGATCTACCCCTCCTTCGGCAACCTCGTGCCCCGCGACATCGCCTCCCGCGCCGCCAAGAACGTCTGCGACGAGGGCCGCGGCGTCGGCCCCGGCGGGCAGGGTGTCTACCTCGACTTCGCCGACGCCATCCGCCGCATGGGCCGCGACAAGGTCGCCGAGAAGTACGGCAACCTCTTCGACATGTACGAGCGGATCACCGCGGAGAACCCGTACGAGGTCCCCATGCGGATCTACCCCGCCGTGCACTACACGATGGGCGGCCTGTGGGTCGACTACGACCTGCAGACCACCGTCCCCGGCCTCTTCGCCATCGGCGAGGCCAACTTCTCCGACCACGGTGCCAACCGCCTCGGCGCCTCCGCCCTGATGCAGGGCCTCGCCGACGGCTACTTCGTGCTCCCCTCCACGATCAACGACTACCTCGCCCGCCACCCGCACCAGGACGCCGTCGACGACACCCACCCCGAGGCCGCCGCCGCCGTACGGGAGGTCCGCGACTGCCTCGCCAAGCTGCTCTCCGTCGACGGCGACCGCACACCGGACTCCTTCCACCGTGAGATCGGCGAGCTCATGTGGGAGTACTGCGGCATGTCCCGGACCGAGGAGGGGCTGCGCAAGGCCCTCGCCCGGATCCCGGAGATCCGCGAGGAGTTCTGGCATCGCATCAAGGTCCCCGGCAGCGGCGAGGAGTTCAACCAGTCGCTGGAGAAGGCCAACCGCATCGTCGACTACCTCGAACTCGCCGAGCTGATGTGTCTCGACGCCCTCCACCGCGCCGAATCCTGCGGCGGCCACTTCCGCGAGGAGTCCCAGACCCCGGACGGCGAGGCCGCCCGCCGCGACGAGGAGTTCGCCTACGCCGCCGCCTGGGAGTACCAGGGCACCGGCGCCGCCCCCGTCCTGCACAAGGAAGACCTCGTCTTCGATTACGTCCACCCCACCCAGCGGAGCTACGCATGAAGCTCACCCTGCGCGTCTGGCGCCAGCGCGGCGCCGACGCACCCGGCCACATGGCCTCGTACGAGGTCGACGGGATCTCCGAGGACATGTCCTTCCTGGAGATGCTCGACACCCTCAACGAGGACCTCATCCTGCGCGGCGAGGACCCGGTCGCCTTCGACCACGACTGCCGCGAGGGCATCTGCGGCGCCTGCAGCCTCGTCATCAACGGCGACGCCCACGGCCCCGAGCGCACCACCACCTGCCAGCTCCACATGCGGTCCTTCGACGACGGCGACACCATCGACGTCGAGCCCTGGCGGGCCGCGGCGTTCCCCGTCGTCAAGGACCTCGTCGTGGACCGGGGCGCCTTCGACCGGATCATCCAGGCCGGCGGCTACATCACCGCCCCCACCGGATCCGCCCCCGAGGCACACGCCACCGCCGTGCCCAAGGCCGACGCCGACTTCGCCTTCGAGCACGCCGAGTGCATCGGCTGCGGCGCGTGCGTGGCGGCCTGCCCCAACGGCTCCGCGATGCTCTTCACCTCCGCCAAGGTCAACCACCTGGGCGTCCTCCCACAGGGCTCGCCCGAACGCGAGACCCGCGTCCTGGACATGGTCGCCCGCATGGACGAGGAGGGCTTCGGAGGCTGCACCCTCACCGGCGAATGCGCCACCGCCTGCCCGAAGGGCATCCCACTGCCGTCGATCGCCGCGATGAACAAGGAGTGGCTGCGCGCGGTCCGCAAGGGCCCCCGCTGACCCGGCGGCGCACCGTCGCCGACCCGGCGCGGGACACCCCCCAGGGCCCTGCGCCGATCGGCTGACCGGCCGGGTGCCCGCCGCGCCGCGCCGCGGCGGCGCCCGGGCCATGGGAGACAGTGGCCCCATGCCAGAAGCCGCCGCCGGGACCGGACCACGCCGCAGAGCCGTACTGGCCGCCGCCCTCGCGCCACTGGCCGCGGCCGGCTGCTCCGGTGAGGAAGCCCCCCGCCCCCCGGCCGCCGGGCAACAGCCCGACGCCAAGGACGCCGTGATCATGGTGATCCGGCACGCGGAGAAACCGTACGCCGGAGACACCGGCTCGGACGCGGACGGCGAGGACGACCCCGGCTCGCTGGCCGGGCGCGGCTGGCGCCGGGCCGAGGCGCTGCCGCGGCTCTTCCCGCCGGCCAAGCGGTCCACGCTGCCCCGCCCCGCCGCCGTCTTCGCCGCCGGCGGCAAGGCCCCCGCACCCGCCCGGTGCCGGCAGACCGTCACCGCCCTGGCCACCGCCCTGCGCACCCCCGTTCGCGCCGAGTTCGCCGTCGGGGCGGAACCCGCCCTGGCACACGCGGTGCTGGCCGGCCCCATGCCGGTACTCGTCTGCTGGGAGCACACCGGAATCCCCCGCCTGGTGCGCGCCCTCGGCGCCCACCAGGTCCTCGGCCTCCCCGCGACCTGGCCCGACCGCTACGACCTGGTCTGGCAGTTCACCCGCCGCAGCGGGCAGTGGAGCTTCCGCGAACTGCCCCAGCAACTCCTGCCCGGCGACGCCTGACCGCCCGCAGACCCCTCAGCGGGGTGTGCGGGCGGTCGAAGTCGTCCTCCTAGGAGCCGAGTTCGTCGGCCGCCTTCTCGATGAGGTCGGCGACCGGGCCGGGCTGGGAGGCCAGTGAGGCGTGGCCCGCGTCCAGCTCGACGATCTTGCGGGGGTTCATCCGCTGGGCCATCCGGCGCTCGTTGTCGGGGTGGATCATGCGGTCCTGGGCGGAGACCTGGTACCAGACCGGCTTCTTCTTCCAGGCCGGTGAGGTCACGTTGTCGCCGAAGGTCGAGCCCAGCGGAGCCTTCTGGGTCACGGCCATGACCAGGGCCTCGTCCGCGTCCAGGTCCTGGCAGAAGCTCTCGTGGAACGTGTCCTGCTTGATCCACAGGTAGCCGTCGGAGTCGGGGGCGATGTTCTCGAACGCCGCCGGCGGCAGCTCCTGACTGAGCTGCCCCGGACTCTCGCCCGCGTCCGGGGCGAAGGCCGCGATGTACACCAGCCCGGCCACGTTCGGCAGGTCGCCCGCCTCCGTGATCACCGCGCCGCCGTACGAGTGACCGACCAGCAGGACCGGTCCGTCGACCTGCCGCACCATCTTCCGGGTGCGCTCGGCGTCGTCCGCCAGCGAGGTCAGCGGGTTCTCCACGGCGTGCAGGTCGGTGAAACCGCGCCCGTGGAGCTCGACGATCACCTTCGACCAGTGGGCGGCTCCGCCCCAGAAGCCGTGGACCAGGACGACAGCGGGCTTTCGTGACATGACGGCGTGCCGTTTCGCTCGGGAACACCCCCTGCGCACACGCTAGGCGGACGCCGTCCCGTCCGCGACCGCGAGCCCGTCCAGCGCCCGCGAGAGATAGGCCGCCGTCCGGCCCCGGCCCGCCGCCGCCACTTCGCGCGGAGTACCCGCGGCGACGATCCGGCCGCCCTCCGCGCCGCCGCCCGGGCCCAGGTCGATCACCCAGTCCGCGCCCGCCACCACGTCCATGTCGTGCTCCACGACCACCACCGAATGCCCGGCGTCCACCAGGCCGTGCAACTGCCGCAGCAGCACCCGCACATCGGCCGGGTGCAGACCCGTCGTCGGCTCGTCCAGCAGGTACAGCGTGTGGTCCCGGCGCTGCCGCTGGAGCTCCGTCGCCAGCTTGATCCGCTGCGCCTCGCCGCCCGACAGCTCGGTCGCCGGCTGCCCCAGCCGCAGGTAGCCCAGGCCGATCTCCTCCAGCGCCCGCAGGCTGCGCGCCGCCGCCGGGACACCGGCGAAGAACCCCGCCGCGGACTCCACCGTCAGCCCCAGCACCTCCGCGATGTTCAGGCCCTCGTACCGGACCTCCAGCGTCTCGGCGTTGTACCGCGCGCCGCCGCACTCGGGGCACGGGGCGTACGTACTGGGCAGGAACATCAGCTCCACCGAGACGAAGCCCTCTCCCTGGCACGTCTCGCACCGCCCGCCCGCCACGTTGAAGGAGAACCGGCCCGCCTTCCAGCCGCGCGCCCCCGCCTCCGGGGCCGCCGTGAAGAGCTTGCGCACCACGTCGAACAGCCCCGTGTACGTGGCCAGGTTGGACCGCGGGGTCCGGCCGATCGGCTTCTGGTCCACCTCCACCAGCCGACGTACGGGGAAACCGGGCTCGGCGATCCGCTCCCCGGCCTCCCGGGCCAGCGCCTGACCCACCAGCGTGGACTTCCCGGACCCCGACACCCCGGTCACCGCGGTGAACACCCCGAGCGGGAACGTCGCGTCGAGGTCCCGCAGGTTGTGCCGGGCCACCCCGCTCAGCCGCACCTCCCCGGTCGGCCTGCGCACCACCCGGGCCGGCTCCGCCGACTCCCGCGCCGCGAACAGGTGCCGCGCCGTGGCCGACTCGGCGACGCCGGCCAGCGCCGCGGGCGGCCCGCTGTGCAGCACCCGCCCGCCGCGCTCCCCGGCCAGCGGGCCCACGTCCACCAGCCAGTCCGCGTGCCGCACCACGTCCAGATGGTGCTCGACGACGAAGACGGTGTTCCCGGCCTCCTTCAGCCGGTCCAGTACCCCGAGCAGCGCCTCGGTGTCGGCCGGGTGCAGCCCCGCCGACGGCTCGTCCAGCACGTACACCACCCCGAACAACCCCGACCGCAGCTGCGTCGCCAGCCGCAGCCTCTGCAGCTCGCCCGCGGACAGGCTCGGCGCGGTCCGGTCCAGGCTCAGGTAGCCGAGCCCCAGCTCCGTGACGGGCCCGATCCGCGACCGCAGGTCGTCGGCGAGGACCCGAGCGGCCTCCCCGTCCAGGGGCGCGCAGGCCAGTACGGCGTCCAGATCCGTCAGCGCCAGCGCCGCGAGCTCCGCGATGGTCCGCCCGGCGAAGGTGACCGCGAGGGCCTCCGGGCGCAGCCGGCGCCCCTCGCACACCGGACACGGCGAGTCGGCGAGGAACCTCTCGGCGCGGGCCCGCAGGGTGGCGCTCTTGCTGTCGGAGAACGTCCGCATGACATAGCGGTGGGCGCTCATGTAGGTGCCCTGGTAGGGCCGTTGGATCCGGTCGGCGTCCCGCACCGGGTGCACGGTCACCACCGGCTGCTCCTCGGTGAACAGGATCCACTCGCGGTCCTTCGCGGGCAGTTCCCGCCACGGCCGGTCCACGTCGTGGCCGAGCGTCTCCAGGATGTCCCGCAGGTTCTTGCCCTGCCAGGCGCCCGGCCAGGCGGCGATGGCACCCTCGCGGACCGACAGCCCGGGATCGGGCACCAGCAGCTCCTCGCTGGTGCGGTGGATCCGGCCGAGCCCGTGACAGGAGGGGCAGGCGCCGGCGGCCGTGTTGGGCGAGAACGCGTCCGAGTCCAGCCGCGGCGCGCCCGGCGGATACGTACCGGCCCGCGAGAACAGCATCCGCAGGGAGTTGGACAGCAGCGTCACCGTACCGACCGAGGAACGCGAGCCGGGGGAGGAGCGGCGCTGCTCCAGGGACACCGCCGGCGGCAGGCCGGTGACGGAATCCACCTTCGGCGCGCCGATCTGGTGGATGAGGCGGCGGGCGTACGGGGCCACCGACTCGAAGTACCGCCGCTGGGCCTCGGCGTACAGCGTGCCGAAGGCGAGCGAGCTCTTCCCGGAACCGGACACCCCGGTGAACACGGTCAGCGCGTCGCGCGGGATGTCCACGTCGACCCCGCGCAGGTTGTGCTCCCGGGCGCCCCGCACCCGTACGTAGGGATCGCGGTCGGTCCGGGGTTCGGTGGCCTGGTGCATTCGTCCCACTTTACGGCCCGGTCGCGCGGGTGAGGTCAGGGCCGGCGCCCCTCGCACGCCTCGGTTGGCTGTCGACGCCACCGGATGCCTACGGCCCGAGGCCCGCGATACGGGCCAGCCGGGTGTAGGAGTCCAGGAGGGCCGTGCGGTCGTACGTGGAGGTGGTGACCAGGAGTTCGTCCGCGCCGGTGAGGTCCGCGACCTGGGACAGTTCCGCCGCCACCTGGTCCTGCGTCCCGTGGATGTGCCCGGTGAGGGCGCCCTCGTACAGTTCCCGCTCCTTCGGGGTCATCTCCAGGGCCTCGACCTCGTCCGCCGGGCGGAGCGGGGGGAAGCTGCCGCGGGTGCGGGAGTACGCGACGGACCAGGCCTCCGGGAGCAGGATGCGCCGGGCCTCCTCGGTCGTCGCCGCGACGGCCACCGTCCCCGAGACCACGACGTAGGGCTCCGTGCCCCGGGCGGAGGGCCGGAACTCCTTGCGGTACCTCTCCACGATCTCGGCGACCCGGTCGCGGCCGCGCAGGTCGCCCACCACCAGCGGCAGTCCCGCCCGGGCGGCGATCCCGGCGCCTTCCCCGGTGGCGAGCACGTACGCGGGTATCCGCAGGCCTTCGGCGGGGCGGGCGTGCACCTCGGGGTGTGCCTGCTGGGTGCCGTCGAGCCAGCCGAGGAGCTCGGTGAGCTGTTCCTCGAAGCGGTCGGCGTCCCCGGTGTCCCGGCCCAGGGCGCGGCGGATGCCGTTCGTGAAGCCGACCGAGCGGCCGAGCCCCATGTCGATCCGGCCGGGGAAGAGCGATTCCAGCACCCCGAACTGTTCCGCGACCACGAGTGGCTGGTGGTTGGGCAGCATGACGCCGCCCGTGCCGACCCGGATCCGGTCCGTCGCCCCGGCGACGGCCGCGGCCAGCACGGTCGGCGCCGAGCCCGCGACGCCGGGCACGCTGTGGTGCTCCGACACCCAGAAGCGGTGGTAGCCGAGGCCCTCGGCCGTCCGGGCCAGTGCCACGGTGTCGCGCAGGGCCTGCGGGGCCGGGTGGCCCCGGCGGGTGCGCGACCGGTCGAGTATCGAGAGTTTTCGGATCACACAGGACTCAACGCCGTGGGGCCGAGGGGATTCCCGCCCGGCCCCCTGCACCCGCGCCCGCCCACGCTCGCGTCCGGGGCCGTGTCGGCGCCCCGCCGTACGCTGGCCGGATGAGTGAGAAGCGCACGTCGCGGCCGTTGGCCGTCTTCGACATCGACAACACGCTGGCCGACACCGCCCACCGTCAGCACTTCCTGGAGCGCCGCCCCAGGGACTGGTCCGGCTTCTTCGGCGCGGCCCCGGCCGATCCGCCGCTCGCGCGCGGGATCGCCCTGGCGGTGGAGAGCGCGGCCGACTGCGAGGTGGTGTACCTGACCGGGCGGCCCGAGCGGTGCCGGGCGGACACGCAGGAGTGGCTCACCCGGCACGGCCTGCCCGAGGGGCGGCTGTGGATGCGCGGCAACCAGGACCGGCGGCCGGCCCGGACGACCAAGCTGGAGGTGCTCGGCCGGATCGCCCGTGGCCGGGAGGTGCGCATGCTCGTGGACGACGACGAACTGGTCTGCCAGGCCGCGCGGGCGGCCGGCTTCCGCGTGGTCGTCGCCGACTGGGCGGCGGAGGCGCCCGAACTCAAGTCCGGCCAGGAGGTCGAGGGCCGGACCTGAGCGGGCGTGGGACGGAGCTGAGCGGGCGTGGCCCGGAGCTGAGCGGGCGCAGGCCGTCTCAGTCCTCGCCCTCGAGCCGGAAGCCGACCTTCAGCCCCACCTGGTAGTGGGCGATCTCCCCGTTCTCGATGTGGCCGCGCACCTGGACCACCTCGAACCAGTCCAGGTTCCGTACGGTCTGGCCCGCCCGGGCGATGCCGTTGCGGATGGCCTGATCGATGCCCTCGTGGGAGGTGCCGACGATCTCGGTCACCCGGTACGTGTGGTTGGACATGGAGTCTCCCGACAGTGGGTCGCTTTTGCCTGGTTCTACGGTGCCCCAGTAAGTCCGGCTCCGCGAACTTTGAGCCAACAATCCCGAGCGAAAGACCCTTGACCGGCCTATTGGTCTATGCCAATTTCGAGCCATCGGAGACCGAGCCCCAGAAGGTGACCCTCTTGAAGATGCGCTTCCTCGCCCTGTGCACGGCCCTCGCGGCCGCGACCGCCCTGACGGGCTGCAGTCAGTTGGCCGATTCGGCCGCAGGGCGGCAGAAGGTGACGCTCTGGCTGATGAAGGGCAGCGCCTCCGAGGACTTCATCGACAGGTTCACCGCGTCCTTCGAGCAGGAGCACCCCGGTCTCGACCTGGACGTGAGGATCCAGGAGTGGACGGGCATCGGCGACAAGGTCAACGCCGTCCTGAAGGGCACGAGCAAGGAGCCCGCCGACGTCATCGAGGTCGGTAACACCCAGGTCGCGCAGTACATCGAGACCAAGGGCCTCTCCGAACTCACCCTTGAGGCACTGCGCGAATGGGACAGCAAGCACTGGCTCAAGGGCCTCTCCGAGCCGGCGAGCGTCAACGGAGCCCAGTACGGCGTCCCCTGGTACGCCGCCAACCGAGTGGTCGTCTACCACAAGGACCTCTTCGCGAACGCCGGGATAAAGACCCCGCCCAAGAACCGCCAGGAGTGGATCCAGGCCACCCAGAAGCTCGACAAGGGCGAGCAGCAGGGCATCTACCTCGCGGGCCAGAACTGGTACGTCCTCGCCGGCTTCGTCTGGGACGAGGGCGGCGAGCTCGCCGTCGAGACGGGCGGCAGGTGGGTCGGCACCCTCGACGACGACAAGGCCCTGGCCGGCATGGAGTTCTACAAGCAGCTCCAGGCCCTCGGCGACGGACCCGAGGCCGCCGACGAGGAGACGCCCCCGCAGTCGCAGGTCTTCGCCCGAGGCCAGGTCGCCCAGATCATCGCCCCGCCCGGCCAGGCCGCCGAGATCGAGGCGGCCAACTCCGCGCTGAAGGGCAAGCTCGGCTTCTTCCCGATCCCCGGCAAGACCTCCGACAAGGCGGGCTCCGTCTTCACCGGCGGCTCCGACCTGATCATCCCGGAGCGGACCGCGAACCGGGAGGGCGCCGTCGACGTGATCACGGCCCTGGTCAGCGAGAAGTGGCAGACCGAACTCGCCCGCACGATGAGCTACGTACCGAACAGGACCACCCTCGCGCACGTGGTCGAGGGCAACGAGGGCGCCACCAACATGGCACCAGGCGCCGCCCAGGGCCGGGCCACCCCGGCCTCCGCCCGCTGGGCCGAGGTCGAGGCGAAGAACCCGATCAAGCCCTACATGACGGCCGTGCTCACCGGCCAGGACCCCAAGCAGGCCGCCCGCGCCGCCTCCGAGGAGATCGGCCGGGTGCTCAGCTCGGACCGCTGACCCGGCGGCGGTGCCCGCCGCGGGAGCCCCACCCCCGAGACGGGGTACCGGCGAGTTCAGCGTCCGCACACCCAAGAGCCGCAGAGCGGTCATGTCGAATCCAGCCGGTCACGGAAGAAGTAAAGGAGCCAGGCCACCACCTGCCGGCCTGGCCCTCCGTGCCCGGTTCAGGAGCCGCCATGACCATCGCACCCCTGTCCCCGTCCCTCTCCACGGCCCCCGCCCCCACCTCCCCGCTCCTCACCCC